>NZ_JBFAYL010000012.1:0-1265 GCF_040681285.1 Nocardia sp. NPDC051832 | reverse complement strand
CGAGGAGTGGCTGGAAAGGGGTCTGCCCGAGCTCGAAGTAGCGTTGCCCTGCCTCGCCGACAACACCCCGTCGACCAGGGAGGACACCGATGGCAGTCATCATCGGCATGGATCCACACAAACGTTCAGCCACGATCGAAATCATCGACCACACCGGCAAAATCCGAGCTGTCGGAAGATACGGCACCGACAAAACCGGATACGCCGAAATGCTCACCGCTGGCAGGCAATTCAAGGACAGGGTGTGGGCGGTGGAAGGCTGCAACGGGATCGGCCGCCACATCGCCCACCGCCTGGTCCACGACGGGGAAACCGTACTCGATGTCCCAGCGAAACTGTCCGCCCAAGTGCGAGTATTCGCCACCGGCAACGGCCGCAAGACCGACCCCGTCGACGCGCACTCGGTCGCGATGGCAGCACTGCACTCACCCAACCTGCGCCGGGTCGAACCAGACCCGGACCTGCTCCTGCTGAGCATGCTCGCTGATCGCCGCGACGAACTCGGCCGCGCCCGCACCGACACCATCAACCGGCTCCACCGGTTCCTGCTCGAACTTTTCCCCGGCGGGGCCGAGAAATACTTGTCCGCCACCAAGGCACGCGCGCTGATCGCAACGATCAAACCACGCGATCCGCTCGGCAAAGCCCGACGCCGGCTGACTGTCGAGCTGATCGGTGAACTCGAAACCATCGACCGCAAAATCAAAGCCGCCGACAAAGAATTGCGCCAGCTCGTCGCCGACCGCGGCTCAACGTTGACCGACCTGGTCGGCATCGGACCCTCCAGCGCCGCACGGCTTCTCGCCGACACCGGCGATATCCACCGCTTCCGCGACCGGGACCGATTCGCCTCCTGGAACGGCACCGCACCCCTGGACGCCTCCTCCGGAGACCAGCAACGCCATCGGCTTTCCCGCGCCGGGAACCGGCGCATCAACCGCGCCCTGCACATCATGGCCGTGGTCCAACTCCGCCGACCCACCCAGGGACGCGCCTATTTCGACACCCGCAAAGCCGCGGGCAAGACGTCGATGGAATCGATGCGCTCACTGAAACGGCGACTATCCAACGTCGTCTACGCTCGCATGCTCGCCGACCAACAACGACGCGAATTGGCGGGCCCGGGAGGGCAATCGGGGGCGACTGCTGACTCCAGCGCGACCGGCTCCAACCCGAACACCGATCCTTCGGACAAGCCACAACCCGGACCCACCCAACAGGCTAACCCCGCACCCGCATCCACGGCTTGACAATAAAGGGGTGCC
>NZ_JBFAYL010000011.1:2618-57197 GCF_040681285.1 Nocardia sp. NPDC051832 | reverse complement strand
GTTTCTTTATTACTTACTTTCTTTATTTCTTTCATTTTTCTTTCCTTTCTTTCTTGACATCGGGGTATTTTTCCGGGTAAGATGAGAGGGTACCAGAGGAAGAAACGAAACGAAAGGATCGGCATGTCGGAGATGGTCGAGACCGAGCGTGGCCCGAGGCTGGCAATCGGGGAAGTGGCAGGTCCTTGCCAGTTTGTGATGGATGGTGAGGGCCACTTGTGCGGCCGCCCTGTCCACGTGAAGTCCCTGCTCGGACGCCTCCCGAAGTACTGCGAGGAGGTCGTGGAAGGAATCCGGCACGACGGAAAGAATGCCGCAAAGGCTCGTAAGCTGCACGGATTCAACGCTGCAACGCCTATTCATACCTCCCCCGCCCCGGTCGAGGCCACTGTCCGCCCCATTTCTTCCATCCAGCAGGGAGAGGTTTCGTTACAGTCCGTCCCCGCCCCTACGGTACCGCAGAAGACGGACCCCTCCATTTCTTCCGCTGCTGTACCTGAAGAAATGGAGGAGCAGGAACTGCCGGTGACCGAGTCAATCAGCCGGTTCGAGCAGTTGGTGGGTCGCTTCGAGGAAGCCGCGCGCCGGATGTCCGATGCCGCCGAGGCCGCCGGCATCGTCCTTCCCGAGGCGCGTCAGGCCCTGGAAATCGCTGGCGCTGCCGAGAGTGCCGAAATCGAGATCAGCCAGATCGTTGCCAACGCCGAGGATGACCTCACCGATGCCCGGATCAAGCGGGAAGCCGCTGAAGCCAAGGCGAAGCGGTACGAGGAAGATCGCCGGAAGATGGCCGCGGAGCGCGACGAGGCCCGGGCTGAGGCCAAGAAGGCTGTGTCCGCTGCAGAGTCCGAACGCGATCAGGCTCGGCAAGAAGCTGACGAAGCGGTAAAAAATGCCGAGGCGGTGAAGCAGGAGTCCCTGAAAGGGATCGAGGCTGCCGAGAAAGAATCCGCTGCCGCGAAGCAGGAAGCGCTTGCTGCGAATGAATCCGCGAAGAAAAAGGTGGAAGCCGAGCAGCAGCGTGCCAATCGCGAGATCGCCGAGGTACAGAAACACGCTCAGCAGGAGGTCGCGGCGGCGAACGCAGCCCAGAAGCGCGCCGAGGGCGAAGCCGAGCAGATGCGCAAACAGGTGGATCAGCTCAGCAAGCAGCTGGAGCAGGAACGCGCTGACCGCCGTACCGACGCCGAGCGCTACCAAAAGCGCGAGGACGAGCACCGCGACGAAATGAACGAGACCAACCGCTACTGGCACAAGGAGCTTCGAGAAGCATACAAACTCGCTGGGCGGCAACATCTTCCGCCGGATGACAACGCCGAGCCCTGGCCCGGCGCCGAAGGTGCCTCGCCTGCCCGACGCGACGATCAGGGATAGGCCATGAGAACGGCCCAGCAGCTCGGCCCGGACAGCCGGGCTGCTGTGTACGCGATCGAGCTGCCGTTGCGGCGCCCGCCGATGACC
Organism: Nocardia sp. NPDC051832; assembly: GCF_040681285.1. NCBI lineage: Bacteria > Bacillati > Actinomycetota > Actinomycetes > Mycobacteriales > Nocardiaceae > Nocardia > Nocardia sp. NPDC051832. Next base: position 55,736 of record NZ_JBFAYL010000011.1, on the reverse strand, counting down.
TCCAACGATCAGCGGCGCGCGCACTGGACCGCGGTGCGCAAGGCCAAAGCCGAAGTGGCCGAGCTGGTCGGCTGGCATGGCCGCGCCCAGCTACCGAAGCAACTGCGGCTGGATCGAGCACGCGTCACGGTGATCTGGCATGCCCCCGACGCGCGTGGCCGCGACAGCGACAGCCTGGGCCCATTCCTCAAGGCCGCGCTCGATGCGCTGGTCACCATGGGCGTACTGCCCGACGACAACTCCAAGCACGTGATCGAGACGCGCCAGCGCGTCGAGATCGACCGCGCCAACCCACATATCACGATCGAGATCGCGGCCGATGAGCCCTCCAGCAGCCCCGTGCGCATGGATCCGCCGACGACTACCCCTGCGCCTGTACGTGTCCTTCCTGCGGCGTCTCAGCGTGAGATCGTGGCCCCGGCCCCGGCCCCGGCCCCGGCCCCGGCCCCGGCCATCCGGCCCAGCCCGCGCCCTCGCAATGTGACAGCGGTGGCCGCTCCTGGCGTGGCGAGCGCGCCGAAAGCAGCGAAACCGCCAGCCGCTGAACCAGTTTCGTTACAGCCCGAACCGGCGGCCGTAGCGCCGAGTGAACCGCCGGCCTCCGTGCTGCGCGACCAGACGCGCTGTTCGGGGTGCGGTGCTCCCATCGTGCAGCCTGGTACTGGTCGTCCGAAGCTGTTCTGCGGCGGGGCTTGCCGGGTGAAAGCACACCGACAGGGAAAAAAGACATGCCCGCGAAAGAATAGCGGAGCTGCACGATTACTGGCCAATTCTTTGCCAGTGCGTCGGGTTGATCCGGCAGTCACTCCTGCTGAGACCCACGCGGGATGGTTTCCGAACACCCACCAATCGAACTCGGCTCTCCGGTTACCACATTGAACCTATGCTCGCGCCTATGAGTGATGCCCGAACCGAGGAGCGGCCTAAGTGCCCATCCTGGTGCGCTGAGCACTATGAAGAGCTCGAAACCGTTATCCCTGGAGACGAGTACCGCCAACACATCGGACTGAAATCGACCCGAACGCTGAGCATCTACGGGCTGCAGCAGCTGACCGTTCAGCTGAGCCGATCCGACACTCCCGACGGCGAGGTCGAGTCCTACGCCATCGAGCTGCGCGTCCCCAACGACACCACCGACGACGACAACATCTGGATACAGCTCACCCCCGCTGATGCCGAGCATCTGGCCCGCCATCTGGACGCGCTGAACGCCGAGGTCCGCCGTGTCCCTGCCGGCAAGCAGGAGGGAACCTCAGGCCCATAGTGACCGGGCCCGGACTGCTCGTTCGGAGGATGCTCTCGCCGCTGTCGCGTCGAGGCGGCGTCTCGCGCGCGTCGACGCCGAGCAGGAAGTCGAGGTGCCGCGCTCGGAGTGGATGGCGACCTTGTGCGAGGCTCAGGACACCACCCAGCGCGCGGCCGAGCTCCGCTGAAATACAAGGGCCCGGCCCGCTTTTCAGCTGGCCGGGCCCTTGTTCGTCTCGGCGTCGAGTTAGGAGGTTGGACCCCGCGGGGGTGCTTCGCAGTAGACCTGCGGGTTGCTCCAGGGGCTCTGTTCAACGGCGGGCTCGTCGTCGACCAGTTTCACCGTCACCACGTCGTCCCTGAGCTCTACGGCGAGCACGCCCCCGTACTGCCGTGCCGCCATCATGGTGAGGATAGGCCGGTCGTTGCCCACCACCTGCAGCAGCTGCGCCTCGCCTTCGGAGGTGCCGCTGCCGGCGGCCAAGGAGGCTTTGGCGGTCACGAGTAGTGACAGTCGCGAGCACCTCGCTTCTCGTGCGAGCTCCCACGCTGCGACGCTGAGCCGGATATGGCTGCCTGGCAATCCATCTCGGTCAGAGCGCTCTCCGAAGGGGTGGCCAGCGTCGTCGCTGAAGTCCGTGGCTGCATAGAGCTGGGATTCTCGAGGTTGCGGTTCGAGGTCATACCACCCCGCGCCCGAGTCCACCGCGGGGTTGGCGTGCACCAGCGAGACCGGCTGCGGCTCATCGGTGCTGGGCTCGATGAGGTACAGCGTGCTCACCATGGTGATGGCCATCGCGATCACCGTCAACATCAAGAACATCAAGGTGCTCTGAGGCCCGCGACGGCGGCGGCGCGGCGGCGGCAAGACCGGCACCTCCGTTGGATCGTCGCCGGCGTCCGGCTCGCAGGGGCCGTCCTCGCCGGTGACCTCCATGGTGTTGGTGGGGCCCTCGCCGCGAGGCGGCCAGGAGCGCTGCACGACCGGCGGCTCCACCTCGGTGCGGCGAAGATTGACCTTCACAGCCAGGACGGGACGGATGTACTGCTTGCCGAGGTCGGGCGCCGGGTCGCTGTCGCCGAACCCGGAGAGGGTGGTCTCTGCCGCAGCCGGGGCGGTCGAGGGGGGCTCGGAGTTCGGGGCGGCTACACGCTGCTGCGCTGCGTTCAATCGTTCCCAGATCCGCATCACCTCGGCAACGCCGGCTTCGCCGAGCTTGCAGGCTCGGCAGAAGTCCTCCAGACGGTGCCGGGACTTCGGCAGCGACTCATTTTCCGGGTGCAGCCACCAGTAGGTGGTCGATCTCGGCATCTTGCTCACGGCGTGGATCTGCCCCTTGGAGCGGCCGGACCACTCCGCCAGCTTGCGCAGCAACAACATGAACGCCGCGGCATCCGCGGCTTCCAGGCGCAGCGCTTCACCGGCGGCGTTCACCGCCATGGGGCAGGTGCTGGCCTTCGCGGGCGCGGTGGCGGTCACTTCGACTCACCGCCGCCGTTGGGGCTGTTCCAACCCTGCAGTGCACCAAGAAGCTTGGTGGACAGGCCTTCCCCCTCCTGCTTGCGCAGCAGCGAATCGATCAAGCCGGTCACCACCAGCAATGTGATGATCGCCGCGATCACGGCGGGCACCCCGATCAGGATCAAGGTGATCACCGTGCCCAGGGTCACCGGCACCAGGACCAGCACCATCAGATAGGCCCACCGGCGGTCCTCGGTGAGCTCCTCACCGTCGCCGGCTCCGCCCGGCGGCGGGACGATGGGCACGCTGCCCGCGGCCAGCGGGATCGATCCTGGTGCCATCGGCGACGGCCAGGCGATATCGGGCACCGCGGTACCCGAGGGCCGCGGCGCGCACGGGGTGCTGCCGGTGGGTTCGCCGGCAGAAGGGTGAGAGAAAGGCGTCTCCGCCCTTCCGACATGCTCGGACATTTTTCCCTCCAGAGGAAGGAGTCACGAGACAAGCTGCGGCGCTCGGGATTTCGTACAAGGGTGCTGATCAGCGAGCTGGTTCAGCACCCCTGCCGACCTCGAACAACCGGAGCGGCCTCCGTGTCTCATTGGGCTGCAACCGCAATCGGATGCGTAAGGACGGGCCATCTCCGCGGATTGCAGTCCACTCCGGCCCCTGCTTCGGAATCCGAAGAACCAGAAGCACCCTCATGTTTCCATATGCCGGGAAAGTTACGGGCACGCGATCGAAATCAATGTCCAACAGGCACTTAGCGCCTCAGCTAACTCCGGGTTAGGTTAGGGCACCATTCCATCGGGCATCCAAAATTTGCATCCGAAAATATCTCCGGGGAGTTGCAGAAACCGATGGTTGAAAAATTGGACGCGCACCATACCATGGTCTGGCACGACCCCCGCACCACCCCAATCCAAACAGACCGCCTAGCACCGAACACCAATTCCAACAAGGCTGTTGGACACAATTCCGGCGTGTCTAGCCCGGCCCGTTTCCCCAGGTCAGTGAGATCTGTGGGCCATCCAACGTCCAAGAACGGTTCCCCGTGAGTGTCGAGTGGTCTAAAGTCGATTGCACGCGTTGCGGATGGGACACCCCATCCCTTCGGCGTATCCGGACTCCTCTTGCAGTGGGCTGCAGCCGAAGCCGGAGGTGGGATCTGTTGCAGCGGACCCGCCGAAACCAAAGCGAATGGCCCCGGGTTCGAACGAAACCCGGGGCCATTTGCATGTGACGGCATGGCCCCTCAGACGACTTACACGGGCGGGTGTGATGCAATTCACTTACCTACCCGGCAGTAACTTGGCGCGAAAATACCAAATGCCCATTTAGCACCTGTAGAGCAAGATCAAACTTCGTTTGAATATTCAAACATCGCTGCCGGCACGGACTTCGCACAGCGGAGCGCACCGCGCGCATCTTCCGGTGTATCAGAGCTGAGACACCGCAGCGCAAACTCATCGAAGAGAAAACGAACCGAATCCCTGTTCTTGCCCTAGAAAGCGGATGTGCCGCAACACAATTCGATCAAAATCCGAACTACATCGATGAAACCCTGCTCGGCGCCCGCAGCGAAATACCAGACTTGAGACGGACAGTTCCAAAGTCCAGGAAGGGATAGACGATGAAGCGCGACAGCGCCGAGCCGGAGACCACGAGGCCGAGCATCCGGAAACGGCGGGCCCGCCTCAAAGCGGAGCAGCTCCGCGAGAAGCTGCTCACCACCGCGCTGGAGGTCCTCGACCGCGACGGACTCACCCTCACTCTGGCCCATCTCAATGTGGAAGGACTCATCCGAGCCACCGGAATACCCCGGTCCTCCTACTACCGGGCCTGGCCCTCCAACGAGCTGTTATACCTCGACCTCATCGCGGCCATGGTCGCACCGGAGCGGATGGACGAGCGAGTCCCCGACCCCGGCACAACGGCCTTGGGGTACACGATCATCAAACAGTACGAGGACAGGATGGGCGACCGCGATGGCCGCCGCGCAGTGCTGCGGGAGCTCATCCGCCAGACGGTCGCCTACAACTTCGACTCCACTCACGAGTCACTGGCATGGCGCACCCACGCCGCCCTGACCGCGCCGCTGTCCTCGCTCAGTGCGGAGAACCACAGCAGGGCCAAAGAGATTCTCGGAGAGGCGGATTCGCGCAACCTCAAGCGGATGGCCGACTACTACACCGAGATGCTGGAGCTCTTCAAACTCCGCCTGATCGACGGAGTCGATACCAACGCACTCGCGGTCAACGCGGCGGCACTGATCGGAGGGTCTGTCATACGTCACGTGATGGGCCGAGCCGCCCCCGCTCCCCTCCGCCTCCCCGGCATAGACGGAGAACTCGTCGATTGGCATCCCGCGGCGGTCGGGTTTTTGGCCATGGTCGACGGCATGACCAAACTCGCCGACGAGGAAGCGGAACACGAATAGTCGAACCGTCCGCAAGCGATCCAGTCACTGGTCCCGCCCGGTGTGCAGAGTCCTGTAGGAGCAAGGACACCGGTGAGATCAGTTCTGCCACAAGGTGTTCAGCCCGATCAGCAGCATGCTGAACGAGGCGGCGAAAGCGCCGCTGGCGTGCATGACCGCGGTGGACCATCGGCCGGTGTTGTGTCTGGCCAGCGCTGCGGCGATGAGGGCGACGATGACGCTGATCAGCGCGAAGACCAGGACCAGCAAGCTCTTGACGAGCAGCGGTGAGGCCTCGGCGGACAGGGCTAGAGGATCCATTGCGGGGTCTCCGATCGGTTCGCGGTGTGCGCGGATGCTGTGCGAGCCCAGAGAACCTGCGCAGAACCAGAGGGCTGGACTCGCACCAACTTTGCGAGTTGGGCCCGGTGGCCTCGATCTGGCTGGTCGAGGCAGGGGGTGGGGGTCATCGGCGCTCCTGGCATCGGTCCGCTGGATGGCTTGGTGCCGATGTTGTAGGGGGTTCGCCGTGAAATCACCCGGAGTGTAGGGCGGTTGACGATTCTGTCCGGGCACTGGCAGTGGTCCTCGCCTATAAGGGGAGTTATCCGGACGAGCGGGATCGTCGACGCCGAGGGCAGGGAGCGAGCATGTGCAACATCTCGAGGGGTGGGTTGGATGGCTTGCGAATCAGATGATGATCCTTGGCCGGCCGCCGAGAGCGAGCCTGCGCTGATCGAGGTCGAACGCAATGCGCGGTTGGATGCCGATGCCGAGCTGTTCGACATGCTGTGGGATGCCGGGTTCGAGGGTCCGGTGTGGGAGTTGTTCGCTCAGGAGATGTGCCGCTACGCGATACCTGTGTTGTTGGCGTGGATGAGTTCTGGGCACATCTTCACGGTGGTGCGGTCGAAGATTCCGTTGAGGCCCTCCGAGCAGGAGATCCGCCGGTTCGCTACTGACGGCGAGCTGCGCGATGGGATGGCTGATACGGCGGTGGCGGTGGCTTTGCACCGGTTCAAGCAGCGCTCCCGCAAGAACCAGTCATGGTCTCGAACGGGTGCGGCGAGCTTGACGACCTACTTCGTCAACGGGTGCGTCTACGCATTCGCTGAGGAGTTCAAGAAGTACCGCGGTGTGGAAGAGCGCCGGCGCCTGAGCGATCTGGCCGCGATCCAAGAGGAGCTCGCACGCCCCATCCAAGGTCGGTACTGCGAGGACTTCGCGCAACGGGTGGTCGACGACGCGGTGGTGACGGAGTTGATGGACACCTTGGCACCGCGAGATCGAAACATTGTCTGGGGGAAGGCGTCCCAGATGACGAACAACGAAATCGCGCAGATGTTCGGTGAGAAATCCGGACGTGCGGTCGAGGATCGCTGGTCGTGGCTGAGGAAGCAGCACATGTGGATCGCCCGGCTGGGTAGGGAGACGCGATGAGCAACCACAACGAGCACAACAGCGCGATCGCCAGGAAGCTCGAAGCGGTCGCGGCGATGATCGAACGCTCCTCGTTGGGCACCGAGGAGGCCCGCGACCTGCGTGCACTCACCACGATCGTCCGTAGCAGGAGAGTCGTTGCCAGGTCCGACGACCTGGAACGTGGCACGACAGATTCGCTCGAACGAATCTCGACCTCGCCCCCGACGGTCGCCTCGGCCGGCCTTGGCCGCACAGGTGTGATGCGGGCGGAGCTTTCCGGTGATTCCGGATCGGTGCAGGAGACCGGCTGGCTCATGACCAGCGATGTCACCCCCGAGTCGGCCTACCGTGACGCGAGTGCGGGCTGCTGGCGGCTGACGTGGCTGCCTGAACGCCGACTGACCCGGGAACAGGCGCGGGCGGGAATGGAACTGGACGAAATTCTCAGCGACATCGAGTCGGTGCACGACCAAACGGCTCAGGCCCGCGCGGCGGAGCTCGCTGACCAGCTGGGCATGCTCAGCGAGCAAGCGGTCATCCGGCTCTCCAAGCGCGTGATTCAGCGAATGCAGGACGAGTCACCCACAGCTGAACATGCCAGTAACCACCGCAAAGAACGACTTGATCAGTGGCTCGGCTGAGTCGAGCGCGCTCGGCCGAGGATGACGTGGTTGGGCGGCCACGCCCGCCGGGATTGGTGGCATTCGCCGACCGGGCTGCCCCCGGCGGGGTGGGGCTGGCTGCGGGCCGAAGATTGAACTTTTTTTGAACTTCAAACCGCGGGATCCGGCGTAGCTTTCGACTCATGAGCAGAGCACCCGGTCGAGTGTTACAAAATGCTACGTTCCGCCGCTCCTCCGAGGCGCATAACGTCATCGGCAGTGTCCATCGCCCACCCGGGCGACCCAGCCGGGAGAGGCGGAACTACCAGTAAGACTGATAGTTCCGGCAGCGAGATCCGGCATAGCCTCGTTGCACGGTTAAGGATCTGCCGAGAGCGGGGGCCTCCGCGGCCGGAGTTCAGGACCAGACCCATCGAGCCGGTCAAGCGACCAAATCATCCCTTGCGGGAGGCATCCGAAGGTCGGTGCAACGCACAGCGCGAAACGGCCGTATGACCGATAAACGGTAGCTCTCACCGAGCGACTGAACGCGCGATCGAGGATGTTGATGCCAAAATACCTTCACGCTGATGGAACGCTGAGTTCCGCAGGTCAAGCTCTCGCTGCCGAGCTCTACAACCCCGCTGTCGGAGCGATCACCAACTGGCTCAAGGGCGGGACCGCCAGCGCCATGATCCGGTTCGGGAGCAAAGACCCGTTGGTGCTCGAGTGCGCCCGGACCGATTACGAGCTGCGCGAGGAAATCGCGGTCGAGACCTTCTGTGAGGCGCTGATGCCGTTCCTGCGCCAACTCGATCGCGGCGGCTACGACGCCACCCGCGGGGCCTCGATATCGTCTTTCTTCATCGGAGCCTGCCGCAACCGGCTCGGTGGCACGGTCGGCAAACACAGCGAGCGCCTGCGCGGAAAGCGCGCCCAGGACAGGGAGATTCCTCTCGAGTACCTGCGTGAGGACGAGTGCCTCGATCCTCGCCAGGCCGCCGATCGGTTCGATCGGGTCGAAGATGTCCGGCTCGCACGCCGGGTGCTTCTCAAGGCTCCGCACGATCTGCGCGCGGCGCTGCTGCTGCAGGTCGCCGAGGGCACGACCATGGCCGCGGCCTCCCGGCGTATCGGGGTACCGCCGGCCACGATCCGCTCGCAGCTCAAGAGATTGCGCAAGAAGCTCGCCCATCAGCACCTCGTGGGCTTGATCGTCATTCCCGACGACACCGCCCTGGGCGACTGGGTTCGCCACGACGCCCACGACGAACCCGAACCAGCCCAGCCCGCCGAACCCGAGGAGCCCGACGAGCTCAACGCCTTCGATGAGTTCGACTTCTTCGGCGAGTTCGACGACCTTGACTAAGCCGCCGCCAGCGGCCGCACCGCTCATCGAAAACCGTTGCTGCCTGCTATTTTTCGATTGCAACATCGAATTTTCGTACCCGTAGCGTCCTGTTCTACCCACTTCCGAACAGGACCCGGCACAACGCAATTCACGCTGGTTTCTGCTCGGTCACTCAACCGAACGGAACATCATGAACACCTCCACCATGGCCACCAAGCTCGTGATCCTGCTGAGCGTGATCCTGCTCGGGCTGGCCGGCGCCGCGATCGGCACCGCGATCGCCCGCCACGAAGGCGCGTCCTGGCCGAAGTCGCTTCAGCACGCCTTCGTGGCGTTCGGCGCAACCTGCTCGCTGTGCGCGGCCATGTACACCGCCTTCATCCTGCTCCCGTGACCGCCGACAGGGTGTGGCTCCGGGCGGTAGCCACACCCCACCATCCGAGCAAGCTATTAGCGGCGACGCGGTCGCTGCACGTCGCCGCTAATAGCTCGGGCACGGCTCGAACATGTCGGTACCTGCTGCGATGCTGGCCGGACCAGAGATCGCGAGGGAGGCCGGAGGTGAGCGTGGACGCCCCGGATGCACCGCTGGACCTGTTCTCGATCGAGGTCGCCCTCGACCCGCTCCTGACCGGGTTCACCACGCTGCTGGGCGGGCGCGCGGATCTGGCGCCACCCCAGCATGATCCGTGCCGATCAGGACATCGCTCAGCGCGTCGTAAGGACCAGCACAACATGCCCATCGAGACTGATCAGCATGTTGCCAACGATCCGTGAATATCTTGACGATGTGACAGCGGTCGAGATCGACCAGCTCCTTGCCGACGGCCCGAATGGTCGGCGGGTACTCGATCTGAACGCCGAGCTGGTCATCGAGGCGGTCGAAGCGGCGTGTGGCGAGGCGAAGTTCAGTAACGGCGCCAAGTTCACCAGGTCGACGTTCAACGAGGGGGCCGTCTTCGCTAAGGCGGCGTTCAGCAGCGGCACAGCTGGGTTCAGCGAGACAAAGTTCCGCGGCACTGCCGATTTTTCCGACGTGACCTTCAACTCCCTCGCCACGTTCTATCGGGCCGAGTTCAGCGGCCCAGCAACATTCGCCAGGGTGACGTTCGCGGGCACGACCACCTTCTCAGGCACCAACTTCGGGACTGGCCAGATCAAGTTCACCGCGCCGCAGCAGTGGGGGCCACCGCTGCCAGCGTTCGATTGGGCCCACGATGGCACCGGTAAGCCTGGCAATGTCGAACCACAGAATTGGCCGCCCGCCGCGTCGATGTCCTGACAAGCTGTCCTCCGAACCAACTTCGACACTGGTGCGACTTCGTAGGCGCTCCCCGCGCGAGTATCGGAAATCGTTCGGTTGTCGGCCACCGACCCGGCCGGCGGCGAACGCCAGGTCGACCACACCGGGACACTGTTCAACAAACGTGTCGAAAACGATTGATGTGCAACAAGTCCTGTCGGGCCCTTCTCGTACAGCCCAGGCCATGACCGAGACCCTCGACTCACCGCCGCAGTCGCCCTCGACGGCGCCCCTGGACGAATGCGGCCTAGGCTGTATCGAGGCCGCGCGGGGTTGGCGTGAACGGGGTGGCCTCGTTCGAGCTGCTCACCGGCACTCCCTTGTCGGTTCATTGTGCTCGGCCAGCAGTTTCGAGACCGGCCGTTCGAGACCGGCCACCAGCTCGCTCCCTGTCACCCGCCCCGTTACGAAATTAATCCGGCTGTCCGGCGGCCGTGATGTGCTCGCTACAGTCGCCGACCTGCGGTTATGGCGATACTGGCGAGTAACTTATCGGACTTCCCAGGTATCCGCGAGGCGGATAGTGTCACTGAAATAGCCCCTCTGATCTGCGGTAATCCTGCAGATCAGAGGAATAAGGGCGGGTCAGGCGTTTCAGTGTTACGCTCGCAATCAGACGCAACACTTGTGTCCGCAACCACCCAGCCCTGCGGCTGGGTTTTCTTGTTTCCCACCTCTATTCATCCGAGCCCCCAGCGCACGCTGGGGGCTTTTTTGTGCCCAAAAGGAGAGCCGCCGTTGATGACCCAGATTTCGTCGATGCTGTCGGCCGGCGTGTGGCCACTGGTCTTGCTCGTCGGCGGTGTCGTCGTGGTGACCCTTGTTGCCTTGTGCCGGGCCGAGGTCAACGATGTACCCAAAGTGTTCGCATCGTTCGCGGACGCGTTTGGAATCCACCGCCATACCCCAGATCCCTCCCGCGACTGCGAACTCGGCACCCTGCCCGCCCCACTCGATGCCGCCTGCGAGCACGATGAGGGCGGGCAGGATTTGCGGGAGGAGGACGAATGAGCCGTCGGCGCCACGGCCGGGCCTATGCCGATCGCGATCCGGTCATGAACAGTGCGTCCGACCGCGTCGATGGAGAGCGATTCACCGCTTTCTTCGAGGTGGCCCTCGCCCGACTGCCCATTGTCGATGCCCTTATCGTCCGCCAGGTCATGGAAGGAAAGCCGTTCTCGGCGATCGCCATGAGCAACGCTATGACCGAGAAGAGCATCCGGCGGAGCTTCGCCAAAGCGCTGACCGATCTCGAGAACGCTTTCGAAGCCGACGGGCTGCGGGAGTACCTCCATGACGACTTCACCCGGACACTGGCGCAACTACACCGCCAGGGCGGCATCTCCACACCGCAACGAGTGTGGTGTGAGCGCCACGAAAAGTGGTGCGACCAGGAGAAATCCGAGCGCGACAGGTGCGCAGGCTGCCCCTGCAAGGTCGACCGGCACCCCATCGATACCGGACCGGGACGGCCGCGGCGATACTGCGACAAAGCCTGCAAGCAGGCCGCGTATCGGCGACGCCGCAGTTCTGGTGACGATCGCGCAGCCGCTGAACCGCTGTCGTGCGGTGTACTAGATGACAGGCTGAGCTTGACGCGAGGAGGAAAGTGATGCCTGACAGCACCTTCGGTGTCGAGTTGCTGAGATTCCGGGTGTGGTTCCCGGTCTATATGCCTGACGGCGAGGGCGAGATCTGGTTCAACGCCCACGGTCCGGTATTGCCGCGGATCGGAGAACGTCCGGCGCCTCGAAGCTGACTCCACACCCGCGAAGTGGAGATCAGCATGCCCGTCATCGACCATCCTGATGCGACATAACTGCGACATCGGCATGCGACCCTCAACCCTGTCCCACATCAGGCAGGAGAATCCGCCATGACCGATAGCGAGAACTTCGACGTTGCAACCGTGGAGCTGGAAGCCATGCGCTCGGCTTACAGAGCACTTGCGCCCCTCGATGAGGCAGGCCGGCACCGCGCGCTGCGCTGGCTCTTCGAGGTGCTCGACGTGGGAGTGCACATGCGAATGCCGCTCCCACCCAGCTGACCGAACGCTCCTGAAGCGGGTAGCCAGGCTGCCACTATCGAGATGGGCCCTCGTAGCTGCGGGCGTCCAAGTGCGCCAAAGCTTCTGCGGCCAGCGGCAGCAGGTCCTCCCGCATGCGGTAGCCCACGATCTTCGACTTGCGTGGATCCGGTGCCCGACGTTCCTCTACCAGACGCGGTGCAGGCAGGCGGTTGGTCACGCGGCCAGCGGCCCGCACCAGTGGTGTCCGCATGCTCGCGAGGGATTTGTGGCCGGTGATCTCCTTGATCTGCTCGACGGTGGCCCATCCACCGTGGTCGACCAGGATCTGTACCAGCCAGATACTTGATGGCCCTACTTTCTCGAGGATCCGCGTGATCAACTCGGCATCCCAGACCATGTCTGGTCCTTCTGCCGCTCGCACATGAACGGACTCGGCGATCGGGAGCCGTTCGGCAAGGGCCACGTGCGCGGCGAGCAGCCCCAACTGGATCCGCGCCTCCATGGATAAGTCCGTGGTGCTGTCGGCTTGTTGCACCGCGGCCGTCAGCTGCTCGCGCGCGATCTCGAGCGCATCGACATCCCCCAGGCCCATGCAGATCAGGGTATCGGCATCCGTGCAGAAGATCGGCGAAACCGTTGGCGTGCAACGCGACCCGATGCGGCCTGACGCCACGGCCGACTTACAGCGCGCGGCGTAGCACCTCGGGTGTCGGCTGTGAGGTCTCAGGAGATGTATTTCTGTGCGCGAAACCGGAAGCCGCGCAGTGCAGTCGGCCGAATCGAGCGGAGTGGGCCCGCCTCGGTGGATGGGGCCGTGCCGTGGAACTTCAGGCTCAGGGTGGTGAATCTTCGGGCTGCTGAGCCAGCGCCGCGGCGATCTGCGCAGCGGTGTCGTCGGCCCACTCGACGGCGCTGCCCACATCGCGGTCGGTCACTTGCCGGTGGATCGTGCCGTCCGCCTCATGATGGCCAGCGGCGCGGTCGCAGATGAAGTGCCGGGCTTGGTTGTCGTCAGTGGCCGCGGCCGGCACGTCCAGCTCGGCGGCGCAAGCAGGAGCGTCGATCGGAACGAATAGCCCGTGAGCGAACAGCGCCTCGATGACGGTGCTGCCGGGAACGTCGTTGATGAAGGCCAGGGCCTGGACCTTGTCGCCGCTCATGCGGCGACCGTACAGGTTGTCGGTGCCGGGTCGTACCCTTCCGGCCATGGGCCCAGATACGGCAACGCATTTGCGGATTTTCAAGGCCTACGATCGGCCCGCCACGCTGTCGTTGCTGAGTGTGCGGGTGATCGTGGTCCGTGACCGTCGCCTCAGCTGGACCGCCATCGGGATGCTGTCGTATCTGCTGACCCAGCAGAGCCGCGTCGTGGACTACTACAGGCCAGCTATCGCGGGCCGGGGTCGGATCACTGTCGAGCAACTGGCCGACGCCGTTGCGCTGCTGGTCGAATGCGGCTATCTCGTCCCATTCGAAGATGGCTGGCGCGTGCGCTCCCGCGGAGATCGCAAACAACGCTATCCCTACGGCTGAGCTCTGACCTTGAAAGTGTCCGCGTGGTGTTGTCCGTGGGGCAAGCCACTCCGAACTGCAATGCGGCGTAACGGAACCCTGCTGGAAGCGCCACGCGATCACGACCCGGGCCACGGAAGTACCACGCTTCGTGCACGGAGCTCAGGGCTCTACGAGCTTCATCGCTGCGCGGTAGACGCGACTCAGTTCCCACGAGGTGACGACGATGCAGAGCGCGATTGCGAAGAATGCTGCGCCCGCCACGATCTCTTCGGTGGTCGCGGCCCCGCGTGACCAGGCCCCGAGTAGGCCTAGTGCGGCGACGCCAAGGACGGCGGCTTCGATTCCGGCGAGCTGGAGCAGTCGTGAGAGGGGGAGGTGCTCGATCAGGGTGTCGACGCCGAAGATGCAGATCGCGAGCAGCACGCCACTGATTGCTATGACCGCCGCTGCAGTGCTGTTGCCGCTGCGGAACTCGTCATCGTCCGGTGCAGCCAGATGGATGCACACCCCGATGCCGACCGTGCTGGCCACCGCGCACGCCATCATCGCGCGGATGGTCCAGCGGCGGCGGGTGTACAGCTTCATCCAGGCGGCTGCGGACGGCCTGCGCTGCGGTTCTTTGATGTCGACCTGTTTGCGGCGAAGCATCAGCGGATCTCCTTCTAATGGGGGGTGATCTGGTCAGCAATTCGGTTGGAAGGGGAAGCAGCCGCGCGAGGGCACGGGCGCGGGCGCGGGCGCGGCTGGGGGCGCTTCGACGACGACTGGTTCGGTTTCCGGTGGCGGCGCCTGTTCGGCTGATGTGGTCGGCTGCTCGGTGAGCGAGGTCGTGGCGGGGGTCGGGGAGTCGCTCGCTTCGGAATCCTTGATGTCGGTGACAGCCCAGATGCCACCGGCGATCATGGCGAAAACCACGGCAGCGATTGCCGCAGAGCGGGCCCGGGAACGGCGGCTGGAGGTTTCGGCCAGCAGTTGGGGAAATGGCACGGCGTATTCGCCCGGCTTGTAGGAGTCCGTGCGGCCGAGATCAGGGTTGTCGATCGGTTCAGGTTTCTGGGCGGGTGGTGTCGGCATGCTGATGGGCTCGGGTCTGGGGAATGAGGTGGGCGGGCGGCGCGCGAACGAGTAGTCGGGGGCGAATGGGTCGATGACGTCGCGGCCGGAGGTTGGTGGCGCGGTGGGGGTGTGGCTCGGAAAGCCGTGTGCGAGCAGCTGCGCGTGGGTGACCGCTGTGACGCCGAGGCGCTGCAGCACGGCGAGGACCACCTCGGCGGTCCAGGGGCTTTCCTTGCGGCGTGCGGTGCCGCGTAGCCAGCCCATCATCCCCGCGGGCCCAACCAGTACGTCGCGTCCGGTCGGCATCGGCCCCTTGTCCAGGGTGACCTCGGCGCCGCGAGCCGGGAGCACCAGCACCAGCCCTGCGACGAACAAGCCCTGCCCGCCGGCCTCTTCGACGAGGTGTTTGAGGTCGTACATGCGGCCGGTGACCTGGTCCAGGGGTGAGGTGTCGCCGGTGCGGACGTGCACGGGGTCGCCGGGCACGCCGGGCATGCTCCATCTGCCGTTGGCGGGGCATTTCATCGTTCCGCTGTCCTCGGTGAGCATGCCTTTGACCTCGACGACCGCGCAGGTTTCGGGGGTGAGAACGACCAGGTCGGCCTCGTAGGTGCGCTGGCTGCGGCGGTCTTCGATCTGGCATCCCGAGATCACGAGGCCTGGTGCGTCGTGGTTGCGTAGCCAGCCGATGACGCGGCGTTCGGTTCCTGGAATGTTGGTGCGGTCGCCGTTGATGACCAGCATGTGGGTCACCCCTCCCTGTTTGTGTGCTCGCCGTCTCAGGCGATGTCGAAATGGTATAGCCGCCGACCGACAGCGTTCTGCAATCGATCTTGTTGTGGCGCAACACCTCTGGCCGAGTCGAACTGATGATGTTCGGGTCCGCTCGTGGTGTCAGCTCTACCGAACCCGCACTCGGCGAGTCGCGCCGCCGGGTGCGGGCCCCTATAGATCCATGTGCCAGTTGGTGGCGCCGGCGGCGAGGAGGATGGGTTGCGGGTCGGGGGCGGTGCAGAACATCCAGCAGCGTGCGGTTGTGGCATCCGCGGTGGCCAGCGCCGTGGGGGAGGTGGAGGCCGGGTGCGTGGCCGTGGAGTTCTCGGCATCGACGGGAGTGGGATCGGCGGGTGCGCAGAACATCCAGCAGCCGTCGGTCTGGGGCGCGGAAGCGCTGGCGGTGGGCGATGCCGGCACCGAGGGTTCGCGGTCGTAGGTCAGCAGCGCCGAAGCCTGTAGCACGATCGCGACGGCGGCCAGCGCGAACAGCAGGAACGGGGTGCGGAGGAGAAAGGCGATAGCGTCGCCGGCGTGGTGGACCAGAACGCGTGTGGCTCGCGCGGCGAAGGCCAGGGGAATCCGGCGGGGGATGGGGGTGCTGAGTTTCGTCATGGCCTTCTCCTGTGTCGACGTCCAAATCTGCTAACAGTCTAGCCTTTCAGACTTGCAGCAGTCCGTACTTGGGAGAAGAAAAGAAAAAGCCCGGAGCGTGTAGCTCCGGGCTTTCGTGGACGATTATTCTTCGTCCTTCTTCGGCTTGAATTTTTCGACCAGCTTGTCGAACACGGCTGGATCTTCCTGCGCGAGCTCGACGAGTGTCTCGACCATGTCGCGACGGGTGACCGCCCCATTCGAGCGGCCGGTGCGCCGACCGGCCGCGCCGGCCGCCCGCTTGACCAGCTCGTCCCACTCGTCCGCTTTCGACGGGGTCATCTTCAGGGTCCAGGTCAGCAGGTCGGAGGCCATGAAAGCATCATAGGCTTCCGAACTGTCATCAGTCTAGGAGTCTGATTTCGCATCTCCACCCCCCGCGGACCGGAGGGCACCGCGTTTTCGTCACTGTGACAGACAGGCGACTCCGGTATGACACAACAACTCCGGCGCGACCTCATCGCCCACTCACTGGCCCAGGCTGACCGCGTGGACAGCGCGCCCGGCGCGGAATGTGGTGGTGGGGGATCGGCCGACGCCATCGGCCGGTCCCCACCGGGGGACGGTGCTCGACTGCATCCCACTGCGTGAGTCCCGACATCGAACACCGTAGACACCCCACCACTACTTTGAGTTATCGGCGGTATTTGAGCCAGAGTCCGAAGATCGCGATGATGAATGCGCTTGCGGCGCCGAGGATCTGCGGTCCTGCCTCGGCGACGACCACCAGGACGAGCATGCTGGCGATGATCGCGAGCAGCACCAGGACGTCCAGCAGGTGCCGCGATCCGCCGTGGTGGTGCCCTGGAAGTTCGGGCTCTGCTGGGGAATTCGAGATCTCGATCGGGTTGAGGTCTTCCGGATCGGTGGGTCGAGAGGGGACGATCACAAGTGCTCGCTTTCGAGTGGGCGTATCCCGGGCGGATCGGCGGCCTGACCTTCGAAACCTGGTTGCCGATCCGTTCCGGCGCGGGGCCGGGTTGGTCACATCGCCCAGAAATTCAATGTTGCGCACCAGTTTTCGGTCAATCCCGATAACCATCTGAGCTGCACATCTCCCGATAATTCGGGGTTTTCGGGCCGCGATACCGAGTTTTCTGGACGCGATCCCCAGTTTTCGGTGACACTGAAAGGTCTTGTCGGGCAAGGGTGGGCTGAAAAGGACACGGGTGTCGGACCAGAAACGAGGAGGGCGGCCGCTGGTCACGGACCCGGCCAAATTGCCTGCGCAGATGCCTGACGATGTCAAAGCACTGGTCATTGAGCTGAAACTGCTGTTGAAGCGCGCTGGCCTGACCTGCATTCGAGTCGCTAACGGATTACAGCGACCCTTGACCTCCCAGCAGTTCTACGAGCAACTCCGCCGGGTTTCGGGTCCGCCCCCGTTCCTGTACACGGCGATCGTGCAGGCCGCCGCCGATCAGCTGCAGATTCCCTACGCCGAACTGCATGCCGAACTGAAACCGCTGCATGACGCGGTCTATGGATCATCGGCCGCCCGTGTTTCACCGGCTCCAGCCAAGGTGATCACTTCAGCGCTGCCCGACGACACGACCGCGGTGGTCAATCGGCGGAGTGCCAGCAAGTGGCTGCTCGAGATGCTGCGCGGTGCAATGGAAACCGAGGCCATCGCCGAGCTCGACAGCCGGTTCCACGGCGACGATATGGCGCTGGCAAAGGTGCTGATCGACCTCAGCGAAGTCGACCTGTTCGCTGTCGCGCTGCTGCTGGACACGCTCGCCGAGACCGATTACTCCCGGGCGCTAGCGATTCATCGGGTGATCACCGGGCTGGACAAGCGGGCTGCGGCCGAGATCTCCGAGGTCTGCGACGGCATGGCGGCGGCAGAGAAGGCCATCGCCGTCGAGCACGAGCAGATGCTGTCTGATCGCGATCCTGATGTCGGGGCCGGCCAACGGATTGCCTCGCTGCTGAAGCAGGAACGGGGAGTCGGTCGTGTCGTGCGGGAGATCCGCATCAAAGTCGAGCAGGACATCCACGCGGCCCAGAAACTGGATACGGCCGTCAGAATCGCGGCCCGACGTCGCGAACGGAACACTAGAGCCAGGCCAACGTGCAGCAGAGCTTTTCGCAACATGATCCACGGAATAGCCGGCAACGGCACCCTCGATGACGCTCGGGTGATGGCCCGACTCTTGCACGCTCTTCATGGTGTCGGAGACCTCCAGTCCTTGGACCACTGTGTGACGGCACTGTTCGATCTACCGAAGGTGTACATGCACCTCAGCTTGAGCGAGACCGCGTCGGAGGTGTTCGAGCATCTGAAGCGCGAGACTGCACTGCAGATCGTGTCGGGTATCTGCACGGACGCCCGGCTATCCGATGAAATCGACGGGCTGACAACATATTCGGAGCTGAGGGCTTTGCTCTACGCTCTCACCGACCGCGTTCTCACAAATGTCGCCCGCGGCGTGGCCAGCCTGCCCCCCAACGCCGATTTCAGCGTGGGCCATTTCGTCGAGTGCCTTCCCAACACGGCCGCGTTCTGGTCCCACCTCGTGGCGGACTCGAAAGACGAGTCGGCGGGCGTGCTGATCGAACGGGCCGTGATCGACTGGATGAGCAGAGATCCTGATCAAGCGGGTCCGATCGAAGACTTCCCGCCGCTGCGCGGCATCGCCAACGCGCTGATCGATGTCGATGCCACCTCGCGGATGCGTGCCGCAGTGCTCGGTAAGCCCCCGAATTCTCCGGTTACAGCCCTGGTGCAAAACCTGGCCCTGAAACGAAGCGGATTTGGGATGGCGGTGGTGCGGGTGATGCTGCTCATCCGCCATCTGCGGATCGAGGGACTGCTCCACGCACTCGTGAGCGACCGCGAATCCGGTGTTGCCTTCGTACGAGCAGTCCTTCTCCAAACCCGCGACCCGTTTACGCTGTTTAGCCTTTTATTAGAAGGCCTGCCCACATTGGCTCCTCCGGTCTGCGACGTGATCACAGCCAGCTTCGATCCGGGTTATGCGCTCCCTGGCGATGAACTGCCGATGCCTATCTGGCTCAGCAAGACCGTCCTCGATCGGCAGGCGCAGATGGACTCGACCGGAGTTTGGGCCAGGTTTGAGAAAAGGTTGCGCATGGACGGTAGTGACCGCGCGGCGGCCGCCATCGCCTCCTACAACCACCCCTCGCGGGTTTCGATAGAGCCGGACAGCGATGCGCCGAATCCGCCGACATTGGGAAAGACCTGAAGCTGAACGCGGAGCAGCGGTCCAAAACTCCGCTTCTGGCCTGCCCAACCCCCTTCCGGGAATTTGTCACCGTGACGGCAACCTGGAGGCGGCGCACCCGGACCGAGGCGACCCTTTACGGCTGTAAAGGGTCGGCGGTGTGATGCAGTCGGTTCCCGCCGCGCCGAGTCAAGCAAACGCGCAGTCTCCGCGAGTTCACGTAGGCTCCCAAGCGGTCGCCGCTACGGCGACAGATCAACACCAAATCCGAAGTAGCCCACCGTGGGTGGGTGAAGCGTACGGAGGAATACATGGCTGATGCCGTAGTCCGGACTGTGCTGAGCCAGAAGGGCGGGGTCGGGAAGTCGACGATCTCGATGAACCTGGCCGCCACCACCGCCGATGTACATACCGGCGGAGACCCCACCGCAGACTCGCAGACCTCGCTGGTCAGCATCGACCCCCAGGGCTCGGTCCTCTGGTGGGGCAATCGCGTCCCCGATCTCCCGTTCGGCATCGTCCAGGCCCGCCACGACCAGGTGGACCTGCTGCGCAAACTGCCGAAATCCCCGACAGAGAAAAGCTTCTGGGTAGACACCCCGGGCTGGATGGGCCACGACGGCAGCGCCGACGACCCGATCGCCGGGCTGCCCTTCGCCAAGGCCCTGCACGCGGTTCTCGACGTGTCGACCACGGTGATCGTCCCGATGATGCCGGAATCGCTGTGCTTCGATCCCACCGCCCGCACGATCGAGAAGCTGCTCGAACCCCGCGGACTGGATTTCGTCGTGGTCATCAACAACTGGGATCCGCGCGACGGTGAGGTCGATCTCGAGCAGACGAGGTTATTCGTACAGAAGCAGGGCTGGCCCCTGGCGAAGACCGTCCTGCGGCGCTGGAAGCTGCATTCCCGAGCCGCGGCCGAGGGCGCGGTCGTCACCACCTACCCGCGCAACCGCGCCGGAATGGAAAGCCGCAGCGACTTCGCCAAGCTGGCCATCGAGCTGAACGTGGGGGTCCGCTGATGGCACGCGGAAGGACCGACCTGTCCAGCCTCGTCGGCGACACCGGCTCGAACTCGGTGGTCGACCCCGCCAACACCACCCCGGCGCCCGGCACGGACCCGCTCGCGGTCGCTGTCGCCGACGTTGCGCGCAACCCTCGCAATCCGCGCCGGCCGAACCCCGATGTCTCCGATCTGGAGTCCATCACCGAGAAGCAACTCCAGCCCGCCCGCGGCGTATCCCGAGAGGCGTACCTACGGCTCTACCCGGGGGATGAGGAACAGATCGGGGACGCGAAGGTCGTCGCGATCCTCGGCAACCGGCGCCACTTCGCCTGCGAGAAGTTCGGCGTTGAGAAGATCGACATCGTCGTCGACGACGAGATGGCGAAGGACCGCGCGACCCTGCGCGCGTGGGCGTTGCGGGAGAACATCGACCGCCAGAACCTCGACATCATCGAGGAAGCCGAAGCGCTCAAAGCCCAGGCCGAAGAACTCGGCTCACAGGCGAAAGCCGCCCGGTCCATCGGCCGCAGCGAAGGCTTCGTCTCCCAACGCCTCAGCCTGCTGAAGCTCGATCCCGATCTGCAGGAGAAGGTGCGGGCAGGGGAGCTGGCGATCGAGCGGGCACGAGAACTGGCGATCATCCCCACCGAGGACCAGGTGCGACTCTGGCAGGAAATCGAGGTCGCCAAGCAGCTCGCCAAGATCAAGGGCGAAACACCACCGGCACCGAAGCCGCCCAAGCAGCCCGTGGGGATACCGGCCATGGCCAGAACAATCAAGAAATGGAACGCCCAGCCAGAGTCTCTCGCTGCCGCCCTGTCGGAGATGGACCGCGGCAAGCTCGAGCAGCTCGTCGCGAAGCTCAACGAGCACTTGAGCACACCACAAGGCTGACCCTTTACGACCGTAAAGGGTCGCTGTGTCGGGTCGTTTTCGCACACCCTTTACGGCCGTAAAGGGTGTGCGGCTCGACCGACGCGCATCTGCGTACGGGAGGCACCGAGCTTGCCCGGTTCGAACCCGACACCCTTTACGGCCGTAAAGGGTGCCTCGGCTACTCGCCCGACTGGGACACGAACTCCGCAGCAGCGGGTGAGGGCGTGACCTCCATGCGAAACCCCAAGATCACCGACTGCTGGGCGGCGTAGCCGATGACTGCTTCATAGCCGCCGCGATGGGCGGGATCGTCGGCACCCCCGCCGAAGAGCGAGTGGCGCATTGGCCACAACTCGATGATCTGGTCCAGTCGGGCTCGGTTCAGGGGCCACCCACCAGGGTGTTACGAAAGTCAGGATCTCCTCGGACGCCACCGATACCAGCTCTGACCTGCTGTTTTAATTAGTATTGAGCTTGGGTTCGGCGGGTGCTACCGTTCTCCCCAGCGGCACCCTTGTGCCCGACCAGCTCCGGCTTCATCGCCGGGGCTTTTTTTATGCCCCCAGTTGACTAACTTCCAGGCCCTTGGCATTCGCCGGGGGCCTTTCTCGTATCAAAGGAGTGTTGCGTGGACATCATCAAAGCCCTGGTGAACGGGGGGTTGTGGCCGCTGGCCCTGTTTTTCGGCGCCGTGAGCGTCACCACCGTCATCGCGCTGCTCCGCGCTGATCGAAAAGACATCCCTCTCGTCTTCAGATCGTTTGCGGAGGCGTTCGGGATCCATCCACGCCCCGCCGTGACCGACGCAAACGCAACCGATGTCCACGAGCAAACCCCAGGCAGCAACAGAGACGGCGAGCCAACCGCTTCCGAGGGTGGCGAGAATGTAGGCGGCTCAACCGAACCTTCCGAGATCCAGTCCAGCACAAGCGAGAACGGCGACGACGGTGCATAGGCGATTCTCCGACCGGGATCCAGTCGGCGACCATGTCACCGAACTGGTGGCGTTGGCGCAACTGGATGCCGATATGCAGCGCAGGCTCGACGACATCGGCAGACACTCCAGCCTCCGCCAAGCCGCCACGGCCCGGTATCTGACCGGCACCCCCATCCAGCAGATCGCAGCCGAACGCCGCGACGTC
Source organism: Nocardia sp. NPDC051832 (assembly GCF_040681285.1). Lineage (NCBI taxonomy): Bacteria > Bacillati > Actinomycetota > Actinomycetes > Mycobacteriales > Nocardiaceae > Nocardia > Nocardia sp. NPDC051832. The sequence continues at coordinate 33,692 of NZ_JBFAYL010000011.1, read as the reverse complement.
GTCGACGACGTCCGCCGGGCTATCCGCCTGGGGCTACGGGAAATACTTGGACTCGAAGCTACGGCGACCCCGATTGCGCCTGAAACCGACTTCGATCACGCCCAGCTACAGCGCCGCCTCACTGCTCTGCAGCTGCCGCGCATTGTCTGCTCCCAACACGGCGAGGTAGACCTCCGGGGACAACCCCGCTGCATCGCCTGCGAATGCGAAGTGCCCCAACAGGAAAGTCCGATCGGAACCAGCCAAGGCCGACCACGGCTGTACTGCAGCAACGCCTGCAAGCAGCGCAGCTATCGCCAACGCCGTGCTGGAATGGCAACTGCTCCTGATCGTGCAGTTACTTCCCGTAGACGAGAGTTCGATCCTCGCAGCACAAACTACAGCCGCGGGAGAAACTACCTGGCAGTCCGACAGTTGCCAGTGCCTATCAGTAATCCCTACCGCGCCGCCATCACCCAATTCGCCACAGCGCTACGCAACCTGCACAGTCTGCGTTCGAGGCGGCTAGAGCTGTTTGGAGTCAGAGTATCCGACCTAAGCTACCTGTCCGATCGCTCGGAAGTCACCATCCACGACCTGTACCCTTCAGCCATTTCGAACCGTCAGCGAACAAGGACCATGCGCCGGCTGCGGGAATTTGATTTGAGCGACGGATCGCAAAGGTTGCTGTCCGCAGGCTTAGAAGTCAGGGTCCGCGAACTGGACGTTTTCCTCGCTTGGAAGCGTCGGCGAACAGGGACTCTGCCCTGGCTGCAGCTGACTGATAGCCACCGATCGCGACGGCAACTGGCCGATCATGTTTCCGCCCCTGCCCTCCCCGTCCCCGACAGCCTGTTCGAACGGTGCGACGTCGGAATCCGCGATTACGGCACCTTCCACACGCTGGCCCCGCCCCCGGCGCCAAAGCGCGGACAGCAACCGACGCAACTGTCGTCCTGGTCCAGCGACCTGCAACGTCGGTCCAATCGCATCGACCCGCCCTCTCACCACATCAACGCACACATCACTGGGTCGCCGAACACCACGCTCAACTGCAAGGAGCGGCCAGCACTGTCGCTCAGGCCCGTCCTCCCAGTCGATGTCCGCTCACTAGTCCCGAGTCTGGCCGTGTCCGATCCCCTTCGGAGAGACACACATCGAGCGATCCCGCTGAGGGCCCGCACTGCGCGCCAAACCCATGGCCCGCGGCGACAGAATCCGCGTCGAACAGTTCATCGAGGTCGTCGCCACGCTCGCAGACGGTGACTCGCCGACAATTGCCACCTGAAGCTACGAGGTGAAGTTCGACAGCATCCGCGCCATCGGCTACGTAGCCGATGAGTTGCGGTTGCTGTCACGCAACGCCAACGACATCACGCGCGCGTGGCCCGAGCTCGCCGGGCTGGCCCCGGTACATCCCGGCATCGTCGTCGACGGCGAGATCGTGGTCTTCGGGCACAACGGCGTGCCCTCGTTCTCAGCGCTGCAGCCTCGCATCCACCAGCGCAATCACGCCGCCGTGGCGGCTCTGGCCGCGGCCGCGCCGGCGACCTACGTCATCTTCGATTTACTCCACATCGGAAACCGCTCGCTGATCGGTCTGCCCTACAGGCAGCGCCGCGAACTGCTTGAGCAGATCGGATTGCAGGGACCGCATTGGCGGATATCGCCGCGGCTACGTGGTCGCGGCGCCGATCTACTGGCCGAGTCCGCCCGCCTGGGGGTCGAGGGACTTGTCTGCAAACACCTGGACTGCCGCTATCTGCCCGAACAGCGCAGCCCGGACTGGACCAAGCTCAAGAACGTCCGCCATCAGGAAGTCGTCATCGCGGGCTGGAGCCCGGGCACAGGTGTGAGGGCGGGGCGGATCGGGTCGCTGGCCGTGGCCGTGCCCGACCCTCACGGGAATCTGGTCTACGCCGGCCACGTCGGCACGGGATTCAGTGCTGCGGCACTGGCTTCGCTGTACACCCGGTTACGGCCCCTGCACCGCATCAGCCCGGTCCTGGGTCACGCTCGCGCCGGGCCGGGGGTGGTGTGGGTGGTGCCGGAGTTGGTCGGAGAAGTCGCCTTCACAGAATGGACCAGCGAGAACCGGTTGCGGCATCCCAGCTGGCGCGGCTTGCGCCCGGACACCCCCCTGGCAGATCAACCTGCCGGATCTGGCGAACTGAACGGCTTCGGAGTCATCGGCTGATCGGCAGCGATCCGTTCAGGCGAACATCGCCGAGGTTCAGTGATTGCAGTTGGCGGACTTCGGCGGCGTGTGAATGACGTAGCCACATGCAGTACAGGTGTGCAGGCGATGCGAGCCGCCGATCGCCTGGCATGCCCGCGAGCCGACAAGGGCTCGACCCGGACCGAGCCGATGCCCGCGTGGACACGCCACCGGCGCCGGTTCTACCCAGGCTCCGCTACGGATTCGATAGAGCCGTCCGGCGTCCTGGACGACGCGACCTTCAACCTGGTACACAGGCCGCCATTCTTCGAACATGTGTACGATAATCGCACAAACTGGGCGGTTGCCAGAGAGAGGATTTGCCAGTGGTGAACGTAGGTGACCGAGTGCGGCTGGGGCCGAGCGGGATATCGATCTTCGAGGTCCTCGAACTCGACGGCGCCGGCCATGCGCTCGTCGAATCGGTGGAGAAGAACGTTCCGGGCTGTTACCCGTTCAACATGGGTGTGGCCAGGCTGGTCGTGGTCGAGCGGCCGTAGCCCTCAGAACAACCAACCGCTGAGGCAAGGGGGATCGCTTTCGCTTCCAGTTCCGGCCCCAGAGGCCTGAAAAGCGCTGAGCACAACGCCTTTCGGACCGTACCGTGAATCGGTGAGCATCGTTTCCGACTACGAGCAGCTGATTGCCGACCAAACCCGCGTACTCGGTGCAGATCACCGCGACACTCTGCTCAGCCTGCGACGGCTGACCGAATTCCAGTACGACTGTGGCGATTTCGCCGGAGCGATCGTCGGCTACGAGCAGTTGCATACTGTCCGCGCACGGACTCTCGGCCCCGATCACGAGGAAACGCTGATCGCTCTTTCCAACCTGGGTACCGCCCGCGCCATGCTGGGTGATTACACCGCGGCGATTGTCGATTACCTGCAGGTCTACGACGGGCGCGTCCGCGCACTCGGGACCGACCACCCTGACACGTTGCGAAGTTTGGAGATGCTGGCAAGCGCGCGTGGATCGGCCGGCGAGCACGAGGAGGCGGCCGCCGATTTCCAGAAGCTGCTCGACGTACGCACTTGCCTGCATGGTGGCGACCATGAGGACACCTTGCGTGCCCGCGGCGACCTCATCTATCAGCGAGGGCTGTTGGTCATCGCCCAGCGCAACGCGACGAAGCCCCAGAACGAGGATTAGCGGCCGCCCAAAGTCCAGACCCTCGAGGAGATCCTGATCGCGATGCAGCTCGCGATCGACCTCACCGACGAGGAGCACGAGGCTATTCGAACCCGCGCCCCAGTCGAACTGGCCGACCGCTTCCTCGACGAATAGGGAATGGTCGGCCAGCGCGGCCTGGCCAGCTTAGCGGGGGCAGGGCGCTCACCGCATCGGCGTTCTCGACAAGTCCGGCGTCGCCCTGCCGAGCGACCTACCAAATGTCTTGATGGACGAGTTGGGGCGCATATCTCGCATCGAGCGGGCGGCACAGGAACGTCTGTTTACGCAGTTCAAAGCGTTGAGAACCGGTCGTGTACGGCTGCGCCGGGGCACGGCCGGGGTACCCGCGCTGTTGGGCGTTCCGCGGTCTGGCTGGTTGGTGGCTCGTTCCTCGAGACCCGGTGGTGGAGAACCGATCCTTCAGGGTGTTTTCGCACTGGCTTCCGTTGCACCCCTGAGGACTAGAAGGACACCATGAGCAACACCACCAGGTTCATCATCGTCGACTGGCGAAAGCTCGCGCGGTACCGGCACCTCCCCGCCGAAGTGGCCGTGCTGAACATGACCGCCGACTATTTCGTCCCTCTGGAGGCGGTCCAGCAGGCCACGCACACCGCCGCGCCGACCCTGCTCGCTACCGCCGCGGTATGCACGGGCTGGAATACCCTGCACGCACTGAAGTCGTGGATCTCCATCGACGTCCGGGTCGGAAGCTTCCGCCTCCGCGTCGGCGCGCACCACGAACACGCCCCCGCCGGCGAACATCGCCGAGAAGCCGGTACCGGGGACATGCCACGTGATCGGCCGATCCGGGGTGTGTAGAACGGATCGGGGTGGCAGCTGCCGTAGCGGGCGGCCCGGTGTCCGGATCGCGTCGTTCCCGAATGACCTGGAGAAATCGGGAATTCGATCTTTTCGATTTCGGGTGGGGAACAGCGATCCATCGGTCGCCTATAAGGGTTGGTATCCGCACGTGGCCGTCGTGGCGGGTCGAGCGTCGGACGTCGGTCCGGCACGGTGTCGAGCACGCGGCAAGGAGGAAGCCGATGGCATCGTCTGACGATGCGAGTACCCCGGCCCGGCGATCACCGGAACAGCCAGGGGCAGAGGAGTTTTCGATCCCGTGCTCAGAGGTCGAGTCCGACGCCGACTATGAGGTGTGTGCGGCGGCGTTGGTGGACTGGGTGCTCGACGGCACCCACCCCGCCGAGCCGGGGCTGGGCCTCGATCTCGCCGTGCGAGAGGTGGTGAGCGAGGACTTCGAACGTAGCGCCGTCGATGAGGAGCTGTATCTGGCGTTGCACGAGCACGACTTCGCCGGGCCGGCCTGGGATGAGTTCGCCGAAACCTTGATCCGTCACGGCGCCTCGGTGTTGACCGGATGGTCGCGCAGCGGCTGGATCTTCAAGGCCCTGCGCGATCACGGTGTCCGGTTAACCCCTCCAGCCACGCAGCTCGAACGCCAACGACTCGGCAGCGAAGGCCGATTTCGCCAAGAGCTGGTCCGGGCATCGGTTGCCTCGGCACTGATCAAGGTCCAGCGCGAACTGCGCGCGGGTAGCGGCTGGAATCCCGACCGCGGCCGGAGTCTGTCGAGCTATTTCGTCGGTGCCTGCGTACTCGCCTTAGGCAACGAGTTCCGCAAATGGCGGCGCCGCGACCATTTCCGATATCCCCGCGACGGGGACCTGGACCCTTTCGAGCTCGCCGACTGCGGCTACGGCGAGTTCTGTCTGTTGGCTCCGTTCCCGGATCCGGAGGCCACCGCGATCACCAATGCGATGTTGCGCGAGGAACTGAGCGGATTGACCGAGCTCGAGCGCGCCATCGTCTGGGCGAAGGTCAACGGCTACACCGCCGCCGAGATCGCCGAGTTGTACCCCGACATCACCAGAAAGGCGATCGAATACCGCTGGGGGCGGCTCAAGCAGGAACACCAATGGGTCGACCGGCTGAGCACGACGAGGAGGCTCTCATGAACCGTTCCGAAGACACCGGTGCCCCGGACCTGAACCGCATCCGTGAGCTGATCGCACGGTCCTCGCTGGGAACCCGCGGCGCTCAGGCTCTGCAGAATCGCACCCCCGATAGCGAGATCGACCACATCCTCGACCTGCGCCAGCACATGCAGCACCACCAATCCCGAGATCTGGAGCCGCAGGCCTGCGAGCCCCGCGGCGTGCCTGTCGGGTCGGACATCGGCATGTGCCCGGAGCTCGATGAATACCTGATCGACGGTCAGCACCGGGTCACAGCCATCCTCGGGTCAGGAGGATTCGGCAAAGCAGCCTTCGCACGCATGCTCGCCCAGGAATGGGTCACCGCCCCCGAGCCTGTCTATGTCGACATGACCGAATTCGCCCAGCCGCTACCGACGCCGGCGCGCACCCTGGTCCAGATCAAGTCCTGGTCCACCGACCCAGCCTGTGTGAAACACAGCCAACCCGGTCACGAACTCGGGGAAAAGCTGTGCCTAGCCGCACGCTTCGATGTCGCCTTCGATCGCTACAGCGAGATGCGGTGCACACCCCCGAGCACGGCGCTGTGGGATCTGCTGACCGTGATGGTCACCAACGCACCCCGCACCGCCCGCCGAGTCCGGCTTCAAGGCATGGACATCGCCTGGACGGTGGCTACCTTCGGCGCCAGCGATTGGCCCGCCGCTCCGGGTGCCGTCGACTGTGGCGTCGACGCCGTCGTGGTCACAGTCACCGGGTCCGGAGCAGAGGGCTTCCTGGTCTCAGCTTATGAAGCGATTGCGAACTACGCCGGCGCCCAACGCCATACACGCGACACCGCACCAGCGGCCAAACATGTACTCGACCAGTTGCGTGATGTCGCCGAGTCTTTCGCCGACGAACTCGCCAAAGCCGACGCCCACCAGCCGCAACCCAAAGAACCCGGCGTGCTGATCATCGTGGACAACGCCGAGGAGGACGTCCCGCTGGTCCGGTTCGACGGCCACGCCGCCACTCTCGTCCGACCCAGTGAACAACACACGACAGAACCGGGCAGCGTGCTGCTCATCGACGACACCGACGGGTTCCGCCACTCGGCATGAGCGACGCCGAACGCATACCCAAAAGTTGACTTATAACGCTGGGTCTGGTGTTCGGCTGAGCAGGGTTGCAGTAAGCGCCGGCGGTGTCGATCAGGACCAGGGGAATCGCCTTCGCTGCCACTGTTCGACACCGGCGCGGAGTATGCGCCGGACGCATACGACTTATGCGTGCGACGCTGTGCTGCCCATCAGTGTCTCGGTGCATGCTGAACCAGTGGAAACACGACCACTGCTCAGGCGCGATTACTCGGCCATGACCTCGGCGTGCGCTGAGTGGCCTAGCAGTACGTGCGGTCGATGGCAACCCCTCAACTTCGCCGCGAACTTGAGAAGAACTTGGGGGGCTTCTTGAGGTGTTGGTCTCGGCAGTGCTCCGCAAGGATTGAGAAGCCCGCCGTCGTGGCGGGCAACGGCTTGCTCTCAGTGTGGGGGTGCGCCGCTATGGTCCGTTTACCGTTGCTCGGCAAGGGCGATGGGGCCGTCCATCTTCGATGCTGGCGGTGCATTCGACAGAACAGCCCGGGAGGCATATGCGTTCACCCGTCCCTGACGACGGTCTCCAGCGGAGAGAGGGCACTGCCGATGGTAGTTGGGCGCGAAACTCGTACTTCTATATGAGTTTTCAGCCGGGTGGTCGGCAAAGATGTTGAGGTGTCCAGCCGCACAGCCGAAGTCGCTACCACAATCTTCGCAACTTGGGGTGTTCGCGCGTGTGGGCGGGAGAGTTGTCGAAAGTTTTGCTCCAATAAATGCGGCTCGAACCGGCCCACAAAAGGGCTGGTGAGGGCGCTGACCTGACCTGTTCGTAGCAGGCCAGGCCAGCTGATGTCCGTCTGTCCCGTCTGAAGGAAACATTGGAACAAGTATGAGAGTAACCAAGTCACAACGTTGTGCTCAGGAATGGGTTTCCCGCGTGTGCACCCACCACGTGCACCACGATGAAAATACCTGGTCACCCCCACAATTGCGGAGTGCGGTGAAGTGTCCATGCCCCCGGTGAACCCAGCGCGCGGCAGCGATGTGATGCGCTTCGGTCGCCTGCAGCAGTGGACCAGTGTGGGCCTGGCAGCCAGCGTGCTCACCGCCGTCCCGGCCGCACCCTGGGACACGGTTGTACAGCAGAGCGCGTCCTGGTCAGCCATTGTCCTGGCCGGGTACCTGGTCCTCGATCGAGGGATCCGCGTGGCGTTGTCGGCCAAGCGCGGTATCTCCATCTCGATCCGGCTCGGCCACACCGATGCACCAGGATCCGACGAGCTGGCCGCGCGCCGGCGACCACTGTAGCCCGTCAGGGGGTCCGGATATGGCCTAGCTGTGCCATCTCATGCGGCCGATGGCCGGCGGCGGAGTGGTCATTCCCCGTGTCTCCCTGTCGGTTTCGGCGCTGTCGGCGCTTGGGACCCGTAGGTTGAGGTGATGGTGGTGGCATCACAATCCGGGCGGGCGCAGTGGCTTGCGAATGACGCGTATGACGCACTGCAAGAAGCGATCCGCGTGTCGTCCGAAGCGGTGGCGAACGGCACCCATGTCGATCCGCGCACAGCTGCCGAACTCGTCCAGCGATGGCATTGGGTCAACGGGCTCCAACGCCAGGCCGAGATCCACGCCCGACTGGCAGACATCGTCGACGACGACTGACCACCCCGTGGCCGTCGCCCCGACCGGATTGGGGACCAGCCCTAGGCCGCGGCGGTGAGGGTCAGACCGGTCTGTGCCGCGAGCTGGGCGAGCAGGTGGGTGCGCAGGGCGTGGGCGACGGCGGCGGGGTCGGCGGGGATGTAGCCATCCTCGACGGGGCCGCGGCCGCCCTGGGTCTGAATCTCGAGCAGGTCGCGTAGCTGCTCGGCGGTGGTGGTGGCGTCCTCGGTGTGGTCGCGCATGGAGATGAACATCGAGGTGCTGGGGGTGCCGAATGCGAGGGCCAGGACAGCGTCGAGCAGCTGGGTGGCGTTGGCGGTGATGGCGGGGGTCAAATCCTGCATTGTGGTGCCCTTCTGAGAGTTTCGGGCGGGGACCAGGCGTTTAGGCGACGCCCGGTCCCGTTTCGAGGTAAACCCATATTAGACTGTTAACAGTCTAGCCGTCTAACTTTCCGGAGAATTTATCTCGCGCATCTTTGGTCACCGCCCCACCCCGCAGCTGAACGGCGCGCAATTGCGGGTCGTGGTGGGGGAGCTGGGCGAGACCGGCTCGGCGGGGTTGGTGAGCAGGAACACCACCCAGATCAGCCCGGTCAGCAGCGAGACGACCAGGAACAAGGCGAGCACGGGCACTGTGGCCAGGCTGCTCGCGGTCGCCCTGAGCAGCTGGCGTTCCAGCGATCTGCTCATGACGCTTGCCTCCGCGGTTCGCGCACGTCACCGAGCTGGTAGATCACCGTGGGCCCGGCGGCGGCTTCGCGGCGGCCGCAGTCGGCACACACCATCTGCGGCCCGTGGTCGGTGTCGACCTCGTCCAACGGCGCCAGGCAGTCGGGGTTCGTGCACAGGATGTCAGTGCCGCGCTTCATGAGCGGACCGCCTCGGTGGTGGTCGGGCAGCCGGGTTCGTGGCACCAGTTGATGCCCGTGCAGCTCAGGCAGCCACCGTTGGCGGGGTCGGCGAGCCAGCTTCCGAATTCGGCGTCGACACGCACGATCGGCTGATGATCGGGGTCGCCGACCGCCTCGGGGTTGAGGATCTGGGCGGGCAGCGGGATGGCGGGGTAACTCATTTCTTTCTTCTCCCTTTCTTCTCAGGGGCAGGGGCTGGTGTGACCGACCGGGATGGACTCGGGTGCGGCCGGCAGCCACGGCATCCGGGCAACGATTTCGAGGTTCACGACGTCGTCGCCGACGGCATGAGGTGTCTGCGTTCAGGCGGCGCGCTCGAGCAGTTCGCGCGCGAGCTTGGGGTTGTGGCCGCTGTTGTAGGCGGCCAGGACCACCAGGGCGATGTATTTGCCGACGGGCCCGTTCTTTTCGATCTCGCGCAGGGCGACGGCGCGGCCTTTGAGGGTGCCGGGCAGGAAGTCGACGAGGACGTCGACCAGGCGGCGATAGTCCAGGCCGGCGTCGCTGTAGGTGTGCAGGAACAGCGACAGCCCGGTGACGAGCGGGGCATCGACCGCGTCCAAGCGCCGCCCCCAGGCCTGCAAGATCAGGCGCAAGGTGTTGCCGAGCAACAGGGTGCCGCCCAGGCGGCACACCCGCTCCAGGGTCGCGGTGCAGCGGATGTTGCCGTCGGTGGGGGTCATAGAGATCTTCAGCCCGACACTGTCGGTGACAGCTTTGATGTCGAGCACGACCAGTTCGCCGGCGGCTTCGCGCGAATGCCAGCGGTCCCAGGTGGTCAATCGGCGGGTGTTGGCGTCGATTTGGTGGAACAGGATCGCTTCCTGGGTGACCGAGAGACCGGTGCGGACGTTGGCGACCATGACCGCGCCCGGGTCGCGGCGTCCAGCGGCGGCCCAGCGATGCTGGCCGTTGATCAGCGCATAGCGGCCCTGCGGGTGGCGAGGGCCGCGGTCGGAAACCTCGACAACACCGACCAGGCGGCGATCCCAGTTCTTGACCATGTGCCGCACGCGCGGTAGATCGAGCTCGCGCTGATAGGAGGGATCGACGAACATCGCGGTCACCGGGATGGCGTCGACGAAAACATCCGGGACGGACAGGGTTTCGGGTCGGTCGAGCAGGGCGGTCATCTCAGGCATGAGGGTGGTTTTCCTTGCGCTCGGGCGGCCCGGTGGATGCGGGCCTGGGAATCGGATCGGGCGGTGAGCAGGCGGGCGCGCGGCGAGTCGGCGACCAGCTGGGCGCCGAGCTGTTGCTCGGCGGCTTCGGTGCGGGCGCGCGCGGCGGCGCCGCGGATCCAGCGCCGCCAGCGGTAACGGATCGGCCAGTTCATCGCGACGCCCGCCCGTTCTCGGCGGCGGCCGCGTGCTGGGCGAGGACGGCCACCAGTTCGACGTGGAGCTGGTGGGCTTCGGCGATAGCTTCGGCTTCCCAGGCCGGAGTGGGTGTCATGGCCTGGCACGAGCACGACCCGATCCACAACGCACGCCCGCTGGTGTCAGGCACGGGCTGCTTGTACAGCGTGTGTTCGATGGTGGTCATCGGTCTTCCCTTTCCTCGGAGTCCGGATCCCAGGGGTCAGTAGGTACGCACATCAGGCCGCCGCCACGCGGATTGTCATGGCGGCCCGCGGGATTGGGTGCCACGGTAGGACCGCGTGGTCCAGGCCGACGTTCTTCCCGCGCCGGGCGGCGCGGCGGCCGCCGGCGGCTCATCGGTCTTCTCCGGCGTTGAGCTCGGCGGCGCGGGTGACGGCGACACGGGCCGCGCCCAGTGCGCCGCTGATGGCGTGGCCCAAGTCCTCGTCGCCGTGGACGCGGTAATGCACCGCGGCGATCGTTTCTGCAAGGGCCAGCTGCTCGCCGAGCTGGGCCAGCATCGAGAACAGCCACAAGAACCCGCCGGCTTCCCCGTGGGTGATGTCCAGGTACGGGCGCAGCACCTGCGGCAGACCGGCGCGCGCCAAGCCATGAAATCGGCGCAGGCCTTCGCCGTCGTCGTCGACGGCCTGCTCCTCGAGGCCTTCCAGCGCGGTGCCGAGTTGGTGGGCGGCGTGCGCGGCCTTCTGGGCGGATTCAAGGGCGGTACCGGTCGATCGCAGGCCGCTCAGCAGCCTCAACAGCGCGGCTCCCAACGCGCTGAGGTCACCAGCGGCCAGGATCGGCAGCTCACGAGCGGTTTGCTCGGCGTCGCGGGCTTCGATCAAGTTCTGCAGTTGCTCGCCCGGGTCGGGCGCTTCGGGTGCGGTGAGGAACGGAGCCAGGGCGTTCATCGGTCTGCTCCTTCACGCTCGAGCCGTGCCCAGGTCTGTCGGGCTTCGATGATCCGGTGGTGTTCCCATCCGGCGCGGATCGTTTCGATCTGGTCCAGGCCCGCGTGCAGTTCGGCGGCGCCCAGGTCGTGATCGGCGGCCGCGGCGGCGAGTGCACCGGTGAGGCGGCGGATGCGCGCGAGGTCGGTGTGCAGCTGCGTGTTCCAGTCTGCGGAGATGGTCGTTGTGGCCATGGCGGGGGAGCCCTTCTGGGAGAACCGGTTTGGGTCGGCTGTGGTGGTCATCGGGGCACTCCGGCGGGTTCGGGTATTTCGTCCCAGAAGCGGCCATCGAGCTCGCGGCCGGCGGACTTCTTGCCGACGCGCCACACCGCGCACCAGCTCCCGCCACCGGCCAGGGCGGTCTGTTCGTCGCCGATCTGGCCGTCGCTTTCGCGCACCCACGCGGCGGGATCGGCCCATTCCCACCGGTCACCCACGGAGCGGGAACTGGCGAATTCGCCGTGCTGTTTGAAGAAGAACGGCACAGGCGCCGCGGTCTCGGTGCACTGGTCACGCAGAGCACGCGCCCAATTCGGGTGCATCGGACGGGCTTTCGGGCCGGACTCACCGCCGACGATCAGCCAGTCGATCCCGGTCAGAGTGCCGGGGATCGTGGTGAGGTCGATCGGTCCCAGCAGCGGCTCCGCGGAGACGAAACGCACGGCCGCCGGGGTGGCGAGCAGGATCGGGATCCGCAGGTTCGCCCACTGCTGGGTTTCGGTGCTGACACCGAGCCAGACGTTGCGCAGCGGCCAGGTGAAGGTCCACTCGCCGTCGTAGTTGCCGGCGTAGCGCTCCTGGACCTCCTCGAGGAACCACAGGTCCGCCAGCAGCGCCCGCATCCGGGCGGGACGCTTGGTGAGGATCTGGAAGGTGTGCCGCGGCGCGAGGGCCATCGCCGTGAACACCTGCGCGATGAACACGTCCGGCACGTCGTCATGGAACAGGTCGGACATGCTGTTGACGAACACCATCTGCGGCTTGCGCCAGCGCCGCGGATGCTCGAGGCGCTCCGGGTGCAGTTCCACACCGGTGCTCGCGCCGATCTGCGGGCCGTCGAACCACCTGTGCGCCATCCGCATCGGCGGCTGCCGCTCGATGAAGCAGTCCAGACAGCCGGGCGAGACGCGGGTACAGCCGGTGACCGGGTTCCAGGTCCGCTCGGTCCACTCGATACCGGTCATCACGGCTCCTGATCGGGGTTAAGGCACATGGCGACGTGCACGGCGTAGATCAGGTCATCGATGGCCCGCCCGAAGTGCGGGGCGAACAGGAACAGCGGGTCGCAGAACGTCTCGCCGTCGCCGAGGAGTTCGGCGCGGGCACGCTGCGCGCGGTCAGCAAGGACGGCGGCCTCGGCGAGGGACTCGCGGATGGTGGCGATGAGCTCTGCCCGGCGCGCCGTGGTGGCCAGGGTCATGACATGCCTTTCGTGGAGAGCGGATTTCGGCTGCTGGTGGATGCCGGGCTCTCGATGAGGTGGTGGGCCTGGCGGAGCACGCTGGCGGCGAATTGCAGGTGCGCGCCGACGTTGCCTCCGACCTGGATGGATTCGGTGGTGCTGTTGAGCGCGAGGTTGATGGCCCAGGCGGCATCGGCGCGGGCGATCAGTTCGGCGGCCGCGGCGAGCAGATCGGTCAGGCGCGGATATCCGGCCTGGTCGCCGAGTAGCGGCCGGATCAGGATCGGCAGGCGCTCGCGGAGCTGGTCGACCGAGATCGGGCCGCCGAGATCGGCGAGCGCGGTGAGCGAGTCGGCGACGCGGTCACCGGCCTCGGAGGAGCACACCAGGTCCGCGGCTGCCGGGGTGTGCCCGACGTGAGCGAGGACTTCGGGCAGGAGTTTGGCCCAGGCCGCCAGGTCGAGGGCGGCCTGATCACCGAGTTCGGTTCGTCCGGCGCCGGGGTAGTAGGTGGTCATGAGCGGGCCTTCCTCGGGGTGATGCCACAGAGCGGGCAGCGCCGGGATGCACCGCCTGCACGTTTGAGCTGGCGTTCGCGGCCGCGGGTGCCTTCCCAGGTGCGGGCGAGTTGCCAGGTGATGCCGTGCTGACCGATCACGCTCATCAACCGGGCGCCGCGCCCGGCGCGGTGCTCGTCGAGGCGGGCATCGAGGTCGCGGGTCCAGCCGGTGTAGTGGCGGGCGTGGGCGAACGGGCTGTCGAAATGCAGCAGGTAGACCGTGCCGACCTCGTCCTTTTTCGTGGTTCTCACTGTCCGTCCCACTCGTCGGCGGGCGGGGCGGGCAGCAGGTGGTGCAGGTTTTCCGGGATCTGGGCGCGGATCTGGGCGCACAGCTGGACGCGGTCGAGAGGATGGTCGCCGGATTCGATGAGGCTGCTGCCCAGTTCGTAGGCCTGGTCGGCGAATTCGTTGACCCGCTCCAGCAGCGTCTCGGGATCCTCGAGCGCGGCCAGGGTGGCAAGGAATCGGGTTGTCGTGGCGGCGAATTGGCCGCTGACCGCGGCGGTGGCGGTGGCCGTGCTGGGGGTGGCACAAATGCGGACGTTTGTCATCAGGTGTCCCTTCCAGGGAAGATTGAGGCGGGGACCAGGGATTTAGGCGATCCCTGGTACCCGCCCTTCTTTCAGAGGCTGAGCAGTGCGCCGGTGTCCACCAGCTCGCGGCCCACGCGCGACCGGTCGATCCCCGGAGTCTGGGTTCGTGCGGGCGGCACCGAGGTGAACGCGTCAAGCAGGTCGTCGATGAAGGCCGCGAGGTCCGCGCGGGTGTGCAGACTCCGGGCCCGGCGGCGGACCTCGTCGCACAGAGCAGCGGTTTCCTCGTCGGCGCGGGTGCGGAACGGGTGCAGGAGCGTCATCGTGGTCACCGGGTCTTGGTGGTGTCGGCGACCAGGTCGGCCGGGCGCCAGGGGCTGGTGGTGAGGCCGGGACGCACGTTGCGCACCATCAACCGCAGGCGGTAGTCGCGCCGGCGCGCCCCGAATACGGTGCGGGCCTGCATGGTCACGTCGAACATCTCGTTCTCCGCGGCCTCGCGGCTGTGGAAGACGCTGGGGGAGCGGCCGTCCGGGTCGGCCAGGCGCAGCGAGAGCTTGCGCCACCAACGTCCGCGGGGCAGCAGAATGGCGAATTCCTCGCGCAGCTGCGTCGGGACGAAAGCGGCGTGCATCGCCTCGGCGACCGCGTCGACGAGCGCGGGCAGCGTCTCGGGAGCGGCGGGGGTGAGGGTGGTGGTCATGATTTTTTCCTTTCGAGGGATTTCTTTCCTTCAAGACTGCTAGCAGTCTGGAAGTTTCTAGGCGGTGTCTTCGCCGTTCGCGTCGTCGAGCTCGTTGCCGATCGCCTCGGCCAGCGCATCGGCCTCGGCGAAGACCGCATCGACCACATCCGCGTCGTCGCTGTCGTCGCTGGAGGGCAGGGCGCGCAGCCGTGTGGGTACCTCGCCGTCGGGCAGCGCCGGGGTGGTGCGGCGTGGACGAGAGGCGGTGAATTTCTCGGCGGCCTCACCGCCGGCGGCGCCGTCGACCTCGAACTCCCGCGCGGAGGTGTAGGCCTCGACCTGTTCGGCGATCCGGTGATCGAACAGCGGGTAGCGCGCGGCGGCGGCCGCGAGGTCCTCAGGGGTGACGTAATAGGCGCGCACACGCACGATCTGGCTGCTGCTCTCATCGACCACAAACGCGATGCCCTGGGTGCCGCGGTCGGGAATGGAGGTGTTGTGCGCGCCGCGCTCGATGGCGTGGTGATCGCCGTAGGTCATGACGACCTGCTCGGGGGAGGCCATGCGCATGCCGATCCGGATCTGGAACAGATCGCGCAGCATCCCGAGGATGGCCTTGTTGCCGAGCTGGGTGTAGGCCGACACCGAGACACCGATCGCGCGACCCAGGCGCATGATCGAAACCAGCAGTCGCAGAAGCTCTTTGCGGGTTTCGGGGTTGTCGAGCAGCTCGGCGAGCTCATCGATGATCAAGTGGTACAGCGGCGCGTCCGTGGTCGGGACATGCTTGTCCAGGCCGCGGCGTTCCATCTCGCGGCCGCGCTTCTCCACGACCTCGTAGCGCAGCCAGCGCAGCACCCGGGCGCCGTTGTTCTCGCTGGTCGCGGCGTAGTGCAGCAAGCCCTTGGCCTTGGCGGCTTCGATGCCGAACTTGAAATCCATCATGATGTTGACGATCAGGCCGTCACGCGCGGCGGGAGCGGTCGCGATCAGCGCG
Organism: Nocardia sp. NPDC051832; assembly: GCF_040681285.1. Taxonomy (NCBI): domain Bacteria; kingdom Bacillati; phylum Actinomycetota; class Actinomycetes; order Mycobacteriales; family Nocardiaceae; genus Nocardia; species Nocardia sp. NPDC051832. Next base: position 18,215 of record NZ_JBFAYL010000011.1, on the reverse strand, counting down.
GAGTGCACGAAGCCGGACTTGCCGGCACCGGGGACGCCGACGCCGAGCCAGTTGCGTTCCAGCAGCGGGACCAGCCAGAATTCGCCGTCGTCGCCCAGGCCGGGGTTGAGCTTGGTCAGGTCGACCGGTTCGGCCGGGATCGGCACCGGGATCGCCTCTTCGAGCGGGTCGCGGGTGCGTACGTCCAGGCAGATCAGCTGGCCCTTGTGCTCGACCACGCGCACGCCGTCGACGTCGAGGACCGCGGTCAGCTCTTCGAGCTTGGCGACGTACTGCTTGGGGGCGTGGCCGGGCAGCATCCGCAGCCGGATCCGCGCGCCGACGGGCACCGGCCACACGCCCTCGTCGGGCGGGTAGGAGTTCAGCGACGGCTCCAGGGTCGGATGCGCGCCGGGCTCAAGGCCTTTCGGCATGACACCGAGCCCGACCGAGGACCACAGCGACACCGCCGACCACGGGTCGGTCAGGCGCCGCACCACGTGCTGGACCGACCGCGGGAATCCGGCCAGCCATTCAGCATGCGCGGCGGCGGCCGCCGCCTCGAGCCGGGCCTCCCGCATCTTCTCCGACAGCTTCGCGGCGATGATCGAGACGGCAACCACGACGGCCACCACGGCGATCACCACAACACCGGCGGTGCCGAACCCCAGGTAGGCGGTGGCGATGATCAGGTAGGCGATACCGATCCCGGCCAGCAGGCCAACGATTCCGAACTCGTTCATGCCGCACCGCCCCGGCCCAGCACGGTCACCGTGGCCAGCTTCTCGGCGCGCGGCCAACGGCGGGTGCGGGTGAGGAGGAGGTCGATCTGGGTGGGCCGGTTGGCGACCAGACGCAGGTGGGCGGTCTGTACCCCGAGCGAGCGAGCCAAACCGTGTAGCGCGGCAGCGAAGTTCGCGGGGGTCTGCCCGTCCAGCATGCGGATCCGGGCCACCTCGGCCGCATGCCCGCTGTTCACCGAGATCAGCTCCGGCAACCGGACCTCACCGGGGCGTTCGACACCGAGCCCGGCGTCGATGACCGCGCGCTGCCACCGACGCCGCAACCGCAGCCACCGCAGCCCGCGCCCGCGAATGAACGCCAGCATCGCCAACGTCGCCAGGATCGCTGCGATGACGACCGCGGCCCCGAACAGCGCCGCGACCGCCGCGTCGGTGAGCCGGTTGCCCAGATCCGCCGGCCACATCGGGTAGCTCAGGATCGCCAGCGCGACCGGGGTACCGATCAGCATGAACGCGTCGGTGCCAGGCGTGGCCTTCTGCGCGGCACGCCGCTGCTGTCGAGAAGTCGATGAACGTTCCGCTGCCATGAGACTCACCCACTGCGCTCTGGTTAGTTACTGTTCTAGTGCACCATAACACCGGACTAGCTGAGACGCTACAAGACCGGTGAGACTGGCTCCATACGTGCACGTCCGCAGCTACGCTGAACAGGCACTTCTTTGAAGTCCAATCCCCTTGCGGTGCAAGGGGATCTGGTCGAGTGCACGACCCTGGGTGAAACGGTATTCGCAGGTCAGCTGGGGCGGAACTCATTCAGAATGGGGCTTTTTGCCCTTCAGGAGCCCAAATGGCGGTCAAAACGGCTGAAAGCCCTATTGAGAATGGGGGTGGCCTGGATGGCCGGATCGCCGGGGCTGTCCTCGCCGCGATCCGACGCGAACTGAGGTTGGGCCAAGAGCAGTCCGCAGCGCGACTCGGAGTTGCCCTAAAGACATTTCAAGCTTGGGAACGAGGCCGAATCCCTATAACGCGTTTGCCATACGCGCGTCTGCGCCAAATCAGCCGCAGCCTGTTGGCCTGGGGTGCCGCACCCGATCTACTGATTGCGTGGGAAACGGCGCTCACTGCGGACGATATTCTCGCCGGCCTTGATCAGCACACACCGAACCTGCACCCCCTGGGCATGACGGTGCCGGACCGAACTACTACCGAAATGCTGACCTGGCCCCTGACTGGCGCCACACCACGTTGCCTCCGCGGAACGTCAGCTGTCCTGAGCATCACGACAGACCAGCGAGCTGAGACCGCAGCTCACCTTCAGGCGCTTGCCGAATCCGCGCCAGATGGGGAACGAGGGGCAATGCTGCGCAGGCAGACAGTGTTTCTGGTTGCCGAGTACGACGCCGTCAATGCCGACACCGGGTGGGCGGCCGATCAAATTCGTCAGGCAACTCGCACTGTTGATCTGGGTCGCTGGTCGCCGGAATGGGCTGTTGCTCGGTCCGCCGCAGTTCGAGCCGCCAGCGACGGTGACCTCGAACCATTGCAACGATTCGCTTCCAACGGTTTGACCACCTCCGAAACCGAACTCGCGAACCTCCGCTACTGGGCCTACTGGGTTGGCGAGTGTCCCACCGCATGGGCTTCGGACGCGGATATGGCGCGCCCGGAGTCTGACGCCTGGTGGTCAGGGGAAATTCTGTTGCCATCGTTGCTGAAAGGGGTAGTTTCGGCTCCCTATCGGGAGTTGTGCGCTCACTCGCTTTGGGCGCTGGCTCGGGCCCGTCGAACACTTGTGACACACCCTCGGTGGGCGGCAGCTATCTCCGATACGGTCGAAAAGGCCACGTCCGGCGATGGCTTGTCCATGCAGGCACGGCAACGCCTGGAGCAAGTCCACTACCTGACAGGGAGCATGGGATGACTGCGGAGTCGACACACATGGTCGAATTTGCCTACGAGGTGGGCTTCCTCAAGCGACTGCCACGCACTGGGTGGTTGACTGCTGGAGTAGCAAACCCGGAATCCGTCGCCGAGCACAGCTTTCGTGTAGCCATCTTGGCCTTCATGATCGCCGCTTCAGAGGGCGCGGACCCGGAGCGCGCCGCAGTCCTGGGTTTGTTCCACGATTTGCCCGAAACTCGCATCGGTGATGTCCCCGCGGTCGGGCGTCCGTATGTGCAAACCGCTGCACCAACTGAAGTGGTAGCAGATCAGACAGCGAATTTGCCGTCGGACTTGGCGGAGCGGATCGGGGCCGCGATCGCTGAACACGAATCCGCTAAACGTCCAGGTGCAAGCACAGAATCGCTGTGCAGCCGTGATGCTGACAAGTTGGATCTCCTGCTGCAGGCGCGGGAATACCAGGAGCAAACAGGCAACATCGCCATGTCCGCGTTCATCGATTCGATGCTTCCGCTGTTCGCGACACACACTGGGAAATCCCTCGCAGAAGCGGCTATAGCGACGTCGCCTTCAACATGGTGGAACGAGTTCGCCTCCAAGTTCGGCACTCCGGCGGCCACAACCCGCCCAGTTCGCTCCGCTTGACCCCGTGCTGACTAGCACGATGTGAGCCAGAGGGGCGAACAAAGATGCACCAGTCCTGCCGACAACTTAATGTCGCCGAAGTCGTGAACGTTGATCACCTCGTCGGCCTCGCTGCGGAGGAAGGCGGCGTCACGATCGTGACGGGGTTTCCAGCATCGGGCAAATCCACTATCGCGCAGCGTCTGGCGGCGGACATCGATGCTCTGCTGATCGACAAGGACACCTTTGCCCCCGGCCTCGAAGAGTCGGTGATGTCGGAGCTGGTGGGCCGCCCACATGACCGAGATAGCGACACCTACCGGCGAGTGGTGAGCCCCCATCTCTACAAGGCGATCGTGGACCAGGCTTTCGCGGCTGCCCGATTCGCGCCAGTCGTCATCGACGCACCGTTTCTCGGTTTCATCCGCGCGGCCGCCGATCATGACCTACCGCTGGCTCAATACCTCGTCGAGCTCGCCAGCATGACCGCACCGCGGATCCGAACTGCTTGGGTGGCAACCGATCCCGCCCAGATCAAGGAGCGGATGATCGCCCGCGCAGCCGAACGCGATCTCGGCAAGCTTGCCGATTGGCATGCGTACCGCGTGAACGTTCTTGAGAACGGGACCGCCGAGCTAGCCCGCACCGCAGTCGACTTCCTCATCGCGAACTAGTAGCGCGGTACAACTGCCGGGCGTGCTCAGTGCTCGATGATCGTGAACCGCGCGGGTTGGAAGGACCGTCCTGGTGCTGACGTTCGACTGGGCACTCCATCCATCACCCTGATCCCTACATCGACCCTTCTGCACGGTGAACCGCGCCCCTGAGCAGTGGCTCCGACTGGTCGATAGCGGTGTGGACGATGCTGCCGACCTCGTACCGCTCGCGGATCTCAGCCAGTCGCTGGTCAATAGTGAATGTCTCGCCAGAGGGGCCTGTGATCATGTCCGCCCACCAGATGAAGTCGTTGGCAGCGTCAAGATCCTTATGGTCGGGCAGCTGGAAGGGGTCGAACAGCTTGTCGTCGAGGCCGCGAACTTGCGCCTCAACAACCGCAGCGGAGTGGAACGCGACTAGGTGGCACACTGTGGGGGAAAATCGGTGTGACACAAGAAGATTCGCGCCGTCGATTGGATGGAATCCTGTCTCCGGGTAGCCGTACCCCACATCGTGAAGGAACGCCGCGATGACCGCGTCCTGACGAATCCAGTCCGGGAGGCAGTGCGCGACGCTCCGCAGCTTTCGCCCGACCTCGAGCGTGTGCACGCGCCGAGAACTCGTCAACGGCGCCAGTAGCTTCGAGAACATTGCGTCCACGTTTGACACGCTAACCACGCAAGATGCGCGTTAGCCAGAGCTGGTCCCTGCCCAACCCCCATTCTCGATAGGGGTTTCTCTCGCACTTTGCCGTTGCGGCCGCGGAAAGGCCTCCAAAACCCCATTCTCAATGAGTTCCGCGGCAGTCGGGACGCTCGTAGCGTTACCGGTCGTGATCCTTAACCAGCGTGATCGGGGCGGCGAGCCGCACGAAGGGGATGCCGGACTCGGTGATGCCGCAGGTCAGCCGTTCTTCGGGCACGTCCCATTCGTAGGCGATGGTGCACAGGGCCGCGGTGAGCTTCTTCTCGGTCACGCCGGCCTGCGGCTCGAGCTCGAGAACGAGGGCGCCGGGGTCGTCGAGGGCGAGGCGGCGGATGCGCGGCAGGCGAGCGCGCCGGCGGCCGGTGGACGGCGGGAAGGCGGCGGCACGGTCGAACACGGTGGGGGTGGTGATGATGGCGTTGAGGTCGCACATGGTGGTCACTTCGGGCCAGGTCAGGTAGATGCGGCCGATCAGGCGGCGGTGTGTGCGCCAGGCGCGCAGGCTCGGCAGGCTCCAGCCGAACAGGAGGTAGGAAATCGTGTTGCGGCGCATCGAGTTTCGCTCCTGGTTCGGGCGGCTACGCATACACTAAATCTAGACTGCTATCAGTCTAGCCGTCTAGAGTTTTCGCCGAACTCGGTACAGCTTCCATTCCGTACGGCCGTCCCACTTGCTAACCCTTGCCATCTTCCGACACGCCGGTGCGGCGGTCGACAGTGAACGCATGAGCCGAGATTTGCGCCGAAAGGCGACGAAAAAGGACAAAAAGAGGACAAGAAGCACGTCCGGCACAGGCAAGGCTGGCGGCATGAACAGTTGCTCTTGCCCTGGTACACGTCGAGAGTCCGTGCTGCGGTTCGACGTGCGCGCCAGGCTGCAACTCCCGCCCGCCACGAGCGCGGCGCTGATCGGACTACTGATCGCGTTGCCGCTCATGATCTTTCAGCAGCAGGGTGCCGAGGGTGGTGTCACGGTGCGTGACGTTTCGCCGGCGGGTTCGGGTGATGATCGCACCGCGTGTGCGTGGCAGGAGTTGACCTCAACCGGTCCAGTGTTCCACTGTACTAGAACACGTGGGGTACTCTATTCCGGTGAAAGGAGATGACGAGATGACCACCATCAACGAAGCCTCCGGCATCCTGCCGTATCTGCAGGTCGTGGAGGAACTTCGTGAGCAGATCGCGGAGGGCGAGTACAGCCCCGGGGATCAGTTACCGTCGTCGAGAGAGCTGGCGAACCGGTACGGGATCGCGTTGACGACCGCGGTGAAGGTGATCGACGCGCTCCGTGACGAGGGCCTGGTCGAAACCAAACGCGGCCGCGGCAGTTTCGTGCGTTCGCGTCCGGAGCTGTTCCGGCGCGGCGCGAACCGGTACCTGCGCAGCCCTGAGGGTGTGGCGCCGAACCTGAAGGAGGCCAAGGCCGGCGGCTGGCACGACGAGGTGCGCGCCAAGCGCTGGCGGGCGGGAGCGTCGAAGAAGATCGCCGCACGGTTGGGGATCGCTGAGGGTGATCCGGTGACGGTGGCCCAGTACATCTGGGAGGTCGACGGTGTCCCGATCCAGGTCGGCACCCAGTACGAGCCCCTCGCTGTGACCGGCGGGACCGCGATCGAGGAGCCGGTCTCCGGTGAGCGCGGCCAGCCCGGCGTGGTGGCGCGCTTCGACTCGATCGGCATCACGATCGACCGCGTCGTCGAGGAGACCCGCGCGAAGAACCCGAACTCGCAGCAGAGCGAGCTGCTCAAGCTGGGATCCAATATCCCGATCATCGCGATCACCCGCACCCACTGGGCCGGTGAGCTGGCCGTGGAGACCGCTGATATCGCGATCCGTGGTGATCGCATGGTCATCACCACCACTCACCCGGTTCCCCCGCTCGACGACAATCCCGAAGGAGCGAAATGACATCCCCCGGTGGCGACTTGAGGGCCGCGCAGACCGGCGCCGCGCTGGAATACCTGTCCGACCTGCACGACATCGCCACCCCGCACCCTGAACGGCGCCGCGTCACCGACCCGAAGGCCGCCGCGGATCTGATTGCCGCCGAGACTGTTTCGCGCGTGCAGGCAGTCTGTGAGCGCTTCCCCGGGGACCCGGTGCTGCTGCTGTCGGGCGGTGTCGACTCGATCCTGGTGGCGGCCGCGGCCGTGTCGGTGGGCATCCGCCCACACACGATCACGGTGGCGACCCCCGACAGCAGCGACCGCACCGGCGCCAGCGCCGCGGCCGCGGCGCTGGGCTTGGCGCACGAGGTCGTCGAGCTCGATCACGCGACGATCGTGGAGCTGGCCGGTGAAGCCGTTGCGCGGCTGGGGCTTCCGGAGCTGTGGGAGGTGTCCTATGCGATTCCGCTGCTGGCCGCGGTCCAGTCGGTCGACGAGCTGGGCGCGATCGGGCCGATCCTGACCGGTGGCGGCGCGGACGCGATCTTCGCTGGCGGCCGGCCCCTGCACCACGACCTCGACTCCGCCGAGGCCACCGCGGAAATGGACCAGATCATCCGCACCGAGTCGGCCGCGAATTTCACCATCACGCGGTTGGTGCCGGATTTCCACGAGCGCGTCCTGCCGGCCTATGCCGAGAAGTTCGTGCACATGTTCCAGACGCTGCGCTGGTGGGAGCTTTCCGAGCAGCTCGCCGCTCCTGCCTTGTTCGGTGAGCGTGACGGGCAGCCGGTCGACAAGCTCGCGGTGCGGATCGCCGCCGAGCAGCTGCTCCCCGCAGCGGCCGCGCCGCTGGCGTGGGCGAAGAAGAGCCCGATCCAGCGATCGGCCGGGATCATGGGCGCTCTCACCGAGGTGGCCCGCGAGTTCGCCGCGGCTCTGCCGGGCGCGCAAACCTACACCGACCCGTTGACCGAGCCCGCCGACGCGGTGGCCGCGCGCCTGTTCCTGGCGCTGCTGTCCGACACCGACTACCGCCAGAACAGGAGCTGATCATGTCTGAGACCGATGTGACGAAGTTCGTCGCCCACTACAGTGCGCCGCAAGGTGATTCCTGGGACGTGGCGAAAGCCGCGTGGAATCAGAACGCCCTGGACGCGTGGCTCGCGGCTGCCCGCGAGCACGGCCTGGAGGTGACCGTGCGAGAAGTCCTGGACGGCAACGGTCTGATCGCCCGGGTCGAAGTCGGCGGTCAGGAGTACGGGATCCACCATTTGGGCCGGCGCATGGAATTGGAGGCGCGCCCATGGTGAACCAGATCGAGGACCTGCGTTTTCTGAGCGCGGCGGGACTGAGCGACGAAGAGCTGATCGAGCTCTACGAGTACCCGGCCGGCGCCGGGCGCTGGATCCGCGCGAACTTCGTCGCGTCGGTGGACGGCGCGATCGCCACCACCGGCGGCACCTCCAGCGGGCTGACCAACAGCCTCGATCAGCGGGTGATGAAGCTGCTGCGCGAGACCGCCGATGTCGTGCTCGTCGGCGCCAGCACCATCCGCGCCGAGGATTACATCGGGATCAGGTTCTCCGAGGAAGGCCAGGCGCGCCGCGCCGCGCGGGGCCTGTCGGAGGTGCCGCCGATCGCGGTGGTGAGTGGACGCGCCGATATCGCCCCGGATTCGCGGCTGCTGACCAACACCTTTGTGCCGCCGATCATCCTGACCACCGCCAGCGCGCCCGCCACCGCGAAGCAGGAACTGGCCGCGGTCGGCGCCGAGGTGGTCGAGCTCGGAGAGACCACCATCGAGACCGGCGCGCTGATCGCGGCGCTGGCTGAGCGTGGACTGTCGAAGGTGTGCTGCGAAGGCGGCCCTACGCTGACCGGGCAGCTGGCCGCCGACGGCGTCCTCGACGAACTGTGCGTGACCACGAGCCCGATCCTGCTGGGCGGCAACTCGATCCGGATCACCTTCTCCGACCGGCAAGCCTGGCTGCCGCTGCGATGCAGCCACATCCTCGCCGATTCTGATGGCACCCAGCTGGCGCGGTGGATCCGCCGCGACTCCGACCCCAACAGCGCACGTAGATAGGCCTTCTCATGCCGAACCACCAAGCAAACAGTCTTGAAGTCTACAATGCTAGACTGCTAGCTGGTGGTCGAGACCGGGCCGCCGACCCGAACACCCTGCGGCCCATCCCATCTCGCCAGAGGACAGCCCGATGAAGACACTCCCCCGCCTCACGAAGTCCAAGACGACCGCTGACGACGAACTGCTGGCCGGAGAACTCGCCACCCGTGTGCAGACCGCCCGCGAACGGATGGCCCACCAGTTCGACCCGGCCCTGATCGACGCGCTCTCCGAACGCGAGCTGCACGCCGACCGCGCCCTCGCCGAAGGCATCCGCGACCACAAACGCAACGAAGACCTCTCCCGCATCCAGAGCGCGGCCGCGGCCGCCGAACGGCTGCGCAAAACCACCGCCCGCCTGGCCGACCAGGAAGCCGCGGACCTGGTGACCGCCCGCGCCGCCATTGCCGAGCAGCGCCGCAAGCACTCCCCGCACGCCCGCCTGGCCTGGCTGCACCGCCGCCGCAACTGGGTACTGCGCGGGCTCATGCTGCTCATGGTCGCCGCCATGATCTTCTCCGCGGTCACGGTGCAGCAGAACATCGCGCCCGGCCTGGGCCCGGCCAACTTGATGTGGTGGCTGTCCTACACCCTCGAGTTGTTCATCTCCGGCATGCTGATCGCGATCGCGATCTCCGCCAGCGATACCGACGAATTCGTCGCCGACCGCCCCGACGCACACGCCGAGATGCGGAAAGTCCGCGCCGCCGAAATCGCGCTGCTGACCACCACCCTGGGCCTCAACATCTACCCCTACGTCCGCTCCGGCGACCTGTACAACACCGCCGTGCACGCGATGGCGCCGCTGTCGATCGGCGCCGCCCTCGTCGTCCACGAGGCCGCCTCGCGCCGCTACGGCCGCGCCATCGAGCGCGTCACCGCCTCGATCACCGACACCGAATCCGACATCACCGTCCGCCTGGCCGAACTGGCCCGGCTCACCGATCTGCCCGCCAGCGAAGCGCTGCGCGGCGAGGCCGACGCGGTACACCATCGCGCCGAGCGCATCGACGTCGCCGCGGCCGCACTGGAGCCGCGACCGGCCGCCGTGGACTACGACACCGATCAGTTCCCCATCCGTGACGTCCTGGCGCACGAGCTCGACGCTATGCGCGACGCCCGCACCACTGCGGGTTCCGAGCCCGCACCGACTAACTCCAAGGCTCGCACCGCGGGCACCTCGCAGCCCGCGCCTCGCACCAGTGCGGGCGCCCCGCACCCCGCACCCGCAGTAGATCCCGCACCCGCCGCCCGCACCCGCACTGGTGCAGGTGCGGGCCCCGCACCAGAAACCGGTGACGACCAGGCCGCCGAGACCATTTTCGCTGCTGAACAGACCTCTGAACTGCCGATGATGCAGGCCCGCACCGAAACCCCGCACCTGCTTCCCGCCGCTCCGGAACCGGTGTCGGCGGCCCGCACCAGCGTGACCTCGCCCGCCGAGCCCGCACCGGCACCAGCCGACACCGAGCCCGCACCGGCGTACACCAACTCCGCGCCGGTGGCCGCGGTGCGGCCCCGCACCAGCCCGCACCAGCCCGCACCGGCCTCTGCCGATTCGGTGCCCACCATCGCCCGCACCAAATCCCGCACCAGTGCCAGCACCGCGGCCGCCATCGCACGGCAGCCGGAATGGATGTCGCCGATCGTCGACCTCGCCGCCGAAGTGAAGGCCCGTGGCGTCGCCAAGAGCAAACCAGTCGAGACCGTCGCGGCCGTCATCACCGCGATCGACGCGAACGAGTCGAACAACGCCATCGCGAAAACGCCGACGACGAAGATGTCGCACAGCACAGTGGAATCCATCCGCCAGGCCGTCGCCGAGATCCGCCACGAACAGCACCGCGGCACCGGCGGGCGAGTGATCGAGCTGAGGAAGCAAGGGATCTGATGAAGGCGACAGCAGACAAGCCGTTCGACCCCGTACATGAGCTGCAGGTCATGCAAGACCTGATGACTCATGTGAAGGTGACCCTGTGTGAACTCCTGGAAACCGCGTCCCGTCTCTCTCGCGAGATCCACGAGACACAGGCCGAACTCCAACAGCGCCGGCCGGGAAACTCCTCAGCGTCGTCGACCTCCAAGCTCGCCGGTGCCAACAATTCTCACCGGCGCCGCAACGACACCGCCGTCGGCCCGTTCGCACGACCGCTGACCCAGCAGGCGGCGGCGAAGCTAGCGCGGACTGTGGTGCAGCGTGGCCTGTCTAAGCAGCCCGTCGACCTCCTCACCCAGATCTATGTCACCGCCTCCAACCCCACCCTGGACACCACGGCCAACTCGATCGCGACCGCGGTCAGCCTGCCACATTCCACAGTGGGCCGGGCCCTGGACGCAGCAGCCAAAGTCGCCGGCCCCCGAGCGATCAACTGAGCCACGGGAACTTAGGAGCCCCCATGCCGAAGACAGTGCCCGCCTCAGCAGCCCGACAGCGATACCTGGATTTGACGGTGCGCCACAACAGATCCGACTTGTTCGGATTCGTCCCCGACGACAGCGCCCCGACGCCGCCCTGGCCAAAAGAGGCGTGATGCAACACATCTCGAGCCCCGAAATGGCTAAGAAATTGCTGTCCAACGCGACCCGCGATCTGACGGCGTATGCGTGTCGAACTGCGAATAACAGGGTTGAATGTGCTGAGGTAGGAAGTTGGCAGGAGTCTCAAACCCCCGCCACTCAGTCAGGGAAAAAGGAAACCCGCCCTCTGGTGCGAACAGAGAACGGGCTGAACTTCCTTGACGCCCTAGCTCGTTCAGCGACAACGAGCCGGAGCGCGATAGATGACGATACAGGCCTACACAGACATGTGAGGCCCGGACCCGCCACAGAACGCGTGTCGGCTCTGACATCCCCAGGAAGGGGCAGAGTGTTCGACACCATGAGGCCGGCGCCGCAGCTGCGCGGCCCTCACCGCTCCCCGTTCGGGGAGTTCACACTCGCGCTGTCGAAAGACTTCGGCGTTGAATCCCGGGACAGTCGATCCGTGACGATCGCGTCCCGTTCCCGCCGCTGGCTCCAGCGCACCGCATCCGGCCCACAGAAGCCCGTAGGAGGTGGTTCCACCACTAGGTGAAACAACACCTGACCTAACTACATACCTCGCACCAGCAGGCTGAGCCACTCGCGGCCAAACGACAAACTCACCTGCTGCCCAAAAGAAGCCCCTTTGCGAAGCGGGTCCCTTTTGTTGTGCCTCCACCAGATACCTGAAGGCAGGTCTCATGTTAAAGCATGTCCTTGCACACTGTGTGCCAGGACGGGTCGATAACCCGGTCACAACTTGCACCGAACCCTTGTCTCCGCAGGTCGAACCGCCTTATAAGGCTGGTGATTCCGGCCCCGCCGACACGCTCACCGAGCAGATCAAGGCCCTCAACGCCACCCAAATCGGCAACTCGTGGTCGCTGCCGGTCCCAGAGGGCGCCTCCTCGAAAGTCCCCGTAGTCGCCGTGCGGGACTGGCTGTCGCTAGTCGGGCCGGCCCTGGACACCGACGACGGCCGCGCGGCCGTCGCCAAAGAGCAGACCGGCGCGGCCGCGGTGCTCTCCTGCGCACCGGCCATCGCCTCCTTCGCCGACTCCCACACCGGCCGCCGCATCACCGCCTCCTACGCCACGATGGCCGAGCAGTGCGAAAAACCCTCCCCCCGCACAGTCGGCGACACCTACTCCGAAGGCACTGTCCGCAAAGTGATCTACGTCCTGGCAGCTGTCGGACTGATGAAGCGCATCGACACCGGCCGCCACCTGAACCGGCTCGAAATGCGCGCCGCCCGCGCCCACCACGGCGGCCACCAGACCCACGTCGCCAATGTCTGGCACCTGACCACTCCCCGCCCCAATGCCGCGCCGGCGGCGGCCGCGCCCAAATTGCTTGCGCCGCGGCGCAAGTCCGCCAGCCTGAGCCGGATCAACCGCAGCGCGCACCGCGCTGCCGCAGCCAACTCGACCGAGGAAAAAAAGCCGGAAAAAAAGCTGGAAACGGCCCGCGCCGGCAACGCTGTGACCAGCAGCGGGCACCTATCTTCACCAACGTTAGTTGGTGAAGATCCTTACGTTGCTAACGGTTGTTTTGTTCCTCAGTCATCTCAAGTTGAGAAGAAATCACCAACGCGCGCGCGTAGCGCGCACGCGGGCAAGAATCTTCGACGAAAGGCGAAAAAGACCAGGTCACACCAGGATCCCTTCCCGCTGCATGTGCAGCAGGCCGGCGCCGAACTCGTCTCCGCGTGCCACGGCCTCGACCGCGGACAGTGGATCAATCTCGGTGCCCAGCAGTACATCCGCCGCCGTGGTTGGCACATCGGCTCCATTAACGCTGCCCTGGTGGAATTCGGCGTCGACACCGAACGCTTTGACGGTTACGCCATCGCCGCCGAGCTCACCCGCTACTTCACCGAAAACCGTCTGGCCTGGCCCAACCGCATCGCCAACCCGATCGCGTTCGTGCGCTGGGCCTTGGCTCAGATCGACTGGGCGACCGTCGTGAGTCCGACCGAGCCCGCGGTCACGCGCCACGCCCGCCAGCAACAGGAGGCCGCGCAGCGTGTACAACGCTGCCCCGATCATCCCCACGCCGGCCGCCGCCGGGATGGTGAGTGCTCGGCGTGCTTCAGTGAGAAATTCACCCCTGAAACGGCCGTGGAGCCCCATCAATCTGAGTTGCGGACAAGTCCGGGCAACCGCGACGTTCGCAGCCCCACGGGCGGCGCAGGTGCCCAAAAGCGGTCCGTGAGCGTGATCTTGGGACGCACGAGCCTCGAACAGGACCTGGCGGCCGCCGACGACGGAGTCTGCATGGTGTGTTCTGCGCCCGGAACCTTGCGCTACGAACTCCCGAAACCCATGCCGGTATGCGACCGATGCTGCGACAGCTTCGGGATCGGGGCCCTAACCGGCGAGTATGCGAGTGCGGACGTGGCAGTGTGACCCACCGGACCGGATCAGGACGCCGCTGCGGCGAGTGCTCGGCTTCCGCGGAGATCCTGGCTGTAACAGCCCCTCTCGGCCGCACGGTTACCCGTCGGACGGTACGACTCGGACCGCTCCGATCAATGGGGCGTCAGTATTTGGCGAGGAGACATTGCATTGAGTGATGAGAGCGAACTCTGGCGGCACAACCTCGGGCAACTCAGGTTCTTCGTGGAACTCGCACGGGAGAACGTCGAAGCCGTCCCCGCTTCCAAGGGCCTCGCCGAGAAGTCGACCAAAGAGACGTTGCGGCAGGCAGTGTTCCATCACCTGCTGGAAGAGCGCCAGCGCAAGGCGATCTACAGCCCCCAGCTCAGTGCCATCATCAAACCCGTACTGGATGCGGTGCCGGTGTTCCTCGACAAGCCGCTCACGACCCCGCAATTACTGGTGCAAGCCCTCGATGAAATCGATGTGCTCGCCGGTGAGGCGATCGAATCCATCGACAACATGCCCGACGAAGAAGAAGTCGAGCAGGTCGTCGAAGCGTTCGAGACCCGATACCTCGCCACGTTGGCCACCGCGCTGTCGGCGCACTTCACACTCGCGCAGAAGCTCGCCTCGCGAAAGCCGACCGACGGCGAGTACTTCGACGTGGGGCGCTACGTCTTCGCCCGCCATCCCGCCCCGGGCAGGGTGCATTCCACCGATCTGAACTACGCGATGGACAGTGGATCCGGGTCTATCAGCATCAAGCGTGGCCTGGTGTCCTACGAACGGTTCCCGCCGATCCAGATCATGACCTACGGGCAGTGGTTCGCCTACATCCACGCGATCTGGGACGAGTGGTATCGCCCGCGCCTCGCCGCGGCCTACTCCCGGCGGCTCGGTGAGGACTACCTGAAAAACGACATCAAGAGCGCGTTCATGGGGGAACTGAACAAGATCCGAAACGACGTCATCCACAACCGATCTCGCGTCAAACAGAGCGCTACGAACAAGATCCTGGACTGGGCGACTGATGATGGTCTGGTAGGGATGACCACCGAGCGGATGGTCGAGCTGCGCACGATGTTCCCCCGAGAGGAGCTCCTGACCCCACCCAGCCACGGCGCCGTCCCGACAGCGAAGAGTTTGCCGTGGACCGGGGACGTCCAGCTGATCGATTCCGTACAGCGGCGCCTCGCGGAGCTGGGCATGACCAAGCGTCAGCAAAAAGAGATCGGGGACGAGATGCTCCGACTGTGGCTGGCCGAGAATCCGACACCGGACAAGCCCGCACCCGCTTCGTCAGAGCACGAAAAGTAGTCAGCGACTGCCCCTGACAACCAGACCAGAGATCGACCGAGGTTCCGAAGTCGTGATCCGCTTACCGGTCCTGACCTTTCGTCAGCGTGACCGGGGTGTCGACCCGCAGGTACCGGGCTCCGGCGCCGGTGGTGCCGCAGGACAGCCGCTCTTCCGGCACGTTCCACTCGTAGGCGAACGTGCACAGGGCGCTGGCGAGGCGCTTCTCGGTCACTTTGGCCGTCGGCTCGATCTCGATCACGAGGGCGCCGGCGTCATCGGTGGTGATGTTGCGAATGCGGGGGGTGCGAGCGCGTGGTCGGCCGGTGGACGGCGGGAAGGCGGAGGCGCGATCGAAGATGGTCGGGGTGGTGACGATGGTGTCGAGTGCGCACATACTGGTCACTTCGAGCCAGGTCAGGTAGATGCGAGCGATCAGCTTCGGGTGGGTGCGCCATGCGCGCAGGGTCGGCAGGCCCCAGCCGGTGAGGAGGTAGGAGATCGTGCGGCGCATGGGAATTCGCTCCTGGGTGAGGCTGCTGCTTTCCGTATCTCGATTATAGACTGCTGCAAGTCTAACAGTCTAAGTTTCGCGAAAGTCAGCAGTTACGAGCTGCGGTGCAGCACACCGGATTCGGCGATGTTGCGCGCCTGCTCCCGGGGGGGGGGGGGGGGGCGGTGGTGTGGGGGGTGGCGGGGGGGGGGGGGGGGGCCGCGTTTAACGCCGGACCCCGGGGGTTCGACGGGCCCCCACCCCCCGGGCGTGTCTGTTG
>NZ_JBFAYL010000011.1:0-2608 GCF_040681285.1 Nocardia sp. NPDC051832 | reverse complement strand
TTGGTGGGTGTGGTGTTTGTGTTTCCTGTGTGTTAGGTAGATTTGCGTTACTTTATTTAACTTTTTTTTTTGTGGGTGTGGGTGGGGGGTGGGGTGGGGGGGTGGGGTGGGGGGGGGGGGGGGGGGGGGGGGGGGGGGGGGGGGGGGCGCCCCGCGCGAGAGAGAGAGAGAGAGAGAGAGAGAGAAGCTGCGCAGGACGGCGTTTCCCACTCTCCCCTGTCGTAGCTCCGGCCAGCCTCCAGCTGGCTGTCGGTGATGCCGGCGTCGGCCTGCACCGCCGCGATGATGTTGCCGAGGTACTCCGAGAGGTCATCCGGTTCGACCGCCGGGAGTTCGGCCTGGATCACGCGGCGCACGGCTTCCAGGATGGTCGCGTCCAGGGACGAGTGGCGGCCGACTGTGCTACCCACCCGAGAAAGGCCCTCACCATCGCAGGTGAGGGCCTTTGCGCGTACACGCGTATACCGCGCTATCCGATGAGAAGCTCAGTTGGTGGCTCCCCTATCGCGAGCGCGAGCTGATGGACGACCAGGCAAGCGTCTACCGCCCGGAGAGAGCCGTCTTCGACATTCTCGGCGGTAATCAGACCGTCGATCGCCTCGACGGCCGGATCGCCCTGGACGAACTCCTTACATGCCACGAGCACGGCATCGATCACCGGTACCGCGATACCTCGCACTTCTTGCTCGGGATCACGATCGGAAATGCGCTTGAGATCCTCGTACAGTGCCCACGCCCGCTCCTGTGCCAGTTTCTTGTCCATGGCCGAGGAGCGTATTCGCCGAGACGCGGCTCACAGATCAGTCGACGACTAACGCGTTGAGCGCTTCATGATCGATCGGCATAATGAGAGTTAGGCACCGCCCTGGCACACCGCGATGGGACCGCTGCGGGCGTGCTTAGAGACCGGGGACCGGCCTGACGCCAGTCCTGTCGGCAGCCGTCATGATGCGGTCGCTGGCAATGCGGACGCGACGTCCAACACCTTTCTCGACCCGACCTAATTGGGTCGGAGTCGATGTGTTGGGCAACTCCTGCGACGCGACTCCGATCCTCAAACCGAAAGTTTGAGGAGCTATGAATTTCTCTCTCCTGGTAGTCGCATTGATTGGTGCGATCATGATCCTGATCGCCGTCATCTGCGGTCTCATCACTGGCTTGCTGAGCACATACAGCAACGCCGGCCTCGCCTCGGCGGTGCTTCGCGGCGCGATGGCGTTTGGTGGTGCGCTAGCTGTCCAGGGTGTCCTGGTCGATGTGCTTTCATCGCTGAGCTAACCCGCCCATCAGCCCTGATCACCGTCGCGACGGTGATCAGGGCTGATTACACGTATACGCGTATCTGCCCTGCGGGTGCAGATGAATGGCTGGGATTGCGATCGCAGTTCAGGGATGATCAATGACGAGCACCAGCCAGCTTCCTTCTGGCTGGTGCTCGCCAGAAATGCGCGTATAAGCGCTTACGGCTGGGCTTCTCGTGGTCGTCGACGAACCAGCGATTGGTGAGCGTCACCGCAGCGCGCTCGCCCTCGCCGATGTGCAGATAGCCGGCCTCGGACAAGGTGGTCGAGCGTTCGGGCGCCGGGCTTGGTCGCCTTGGCGTTCGCGAAGTGCCACCGATCCTGACCGATCGCGTGATGTCGCCTCGCTGGACGCGCGCCGCCATCTCCCGCATGACCTCCTCCGGTGATCGGCAGATCCTCGCCGCGCCGCGCCGCGGCCTCCGGCTTCACTGTGGCGGCGAAATCGCGCATGAGTTCGCGGAACCAGTCGTGCTCGGTAACGGGCGCACTTCCTCCGCAAGATCTGGTCCGGCCCGGTCGGGAAGTGTGGCACACCCCGGGATTCGCCGGCATCGACGAGCCGGAGCGCGCGGCCAACTGGCCACATGACGGCGAGGCCTCGACGCGATACGATGGGCACGAAAAGAATCAAAGAATAAATGAATAAAGCTGGGAATATAGGGAACTTTCCATTATGATGGAAGATACCGACATCCAAGGGAGAGAAAATGACCGCCAACGCCAACGAGCTCGACGAGATCCACTCGGTGAGTACCCGACTTCGTGGATACGACCTAGTGCTCCTGGAGCAGGCCATCGCCCGCTGGAAGATGGAAATCGGGTCGCGCCGGATCGACACCTCGGTCGCACTGAACGCCGCTGCGCTGCTGGTCCTGCGTGCTTCGGACCCGAATCTGGTGCGCGAGCACGCCGAGAAGCAGGGAATGTCCGACGCGGAGACCGAGAAGCTGGCCGGCTTCTACAAGTGGTTCCAGGAGGAGTACTTCGACGTCGTGCGCGACGTCATCGCGACCCGAAAGCGGCTGGACGGCCGCCTGAAGAGGGGCGCTTAGAACGGAAGAAACGCCGGTCGGGCGGGGCGGATCGGAAAGAATCTTGCTCCCCTCGGCCGGTTACGTTACACTCCCAAACTCGGCAGGGAAAAAAGGGAATCTGTAGACCCGGCATACTACCAGACGGAGGGAAGAAATGGAAACAATGCGGAAAGAAAAAAAGCAAAAAAAGAAAGAAGTAATTAAAGTAAGTTTCTGAAACTTACTTTAATTACTTCTTTCTTTTTTTGCTTTTTTTCTTTCCGCATTGTT
>NZ_JBFAYL010000010.1:0-60546 GCF_040681285.1 Nocardia sp. NPDC051832 | reverse complement strand
AACCCGGAAGCTAAGGCCACCTGCGCCGATGGTACTGCACTCGACAGGGTGTGGGAGAGTAGGACACCGCCGGAACATCATTGCGAAAGGCCCCCCAACATTGTTGGGGGGCCTTTTTGCGTTCTCCCACACCTTGTTTCGAGAGCTCCTGTCCGGGTACCGCCGGAATCAGTTCGACAGGAGTGAGGATCTCGATGAGCACCACGGCCGGCAAGATCTCCCAAGCGGAGCGGATCGCCCAACACCCCACGTTCGAGCGCTTCGCGCGCGCCGGTTACGTAATGACGGGGGTCGTCCATCTGATCATCGGCTACATCGCGCTGCGTCTGGCCTTCGGCGGCGGTGGCGGTACCGCCGATCAGTCCGGCGCCATGGCCGAGCTGGCAAGCAAACCGGGCGGCGTGTTCGTATTGTGGCTCGCCGTAGTCGCTTTCGTTTTGCTCTCGCTGTGGCGTCTCGCTGAGACGTTCTTCGGCAGCGCCTCCAAACCCGACCACGACGACAAGAAGCACGAAGCGTTCCGGCGCGGCAAAGCCTTCGCGCTGGCGGTCATCTACCTGGTCTTCGCGTTCACTGCCCTGAGCTTCGCCCGTGGCGCGGGCAAATCCAGCAGCAGCGAAAGCAAAAGCTGGAGCGCGCGTCTGATGGAGAGCGCCGGCGGCAAACTGCTTCTCGTGCTGATCGCACTGGTGATCATCGGTGTCGGTGGCTACCACCTCGACAAGGGCGCCAGTAAGAAGTTCCTGAAGGACTTGCAGGGCGGCGTCAGCCAGCTGGTCCGCCGGATGGGCATGACCGCCTACATCGTGAAGGGACTCGCCGTCGCCGCGGTCGGCGGGTTGCTGATCATCGCGACCTTCCACTCCAAGCCGGATGAGGTCGCGGGTCTCGACGGCGCGCTGAAAACCCTTGGCGCGCAACCGTACGGCGTGATCCTGCTGGTCGTGGCCGCGCTGGGCATCATCGTCTACGGCCTGTACAGCTTCGTCATGGCGCGGTTCGCGAAGATGTAGCGTGTGCGGGTATGGCGACCACCACCATCGGCAAGCACGTCAATGCGCCCAGGTCGGCTGTCTACCGCCTGCTGGTCGACGCGGAATCGGTCCAGACCTGGCAGGTACCGACCGGAATGTCCAGTGAGGTCCACGAATTCGACGCCCGCGAGGGCGGCCACTTCCGGATCTCCCTCACCTACGACGACCCGACCGGCACCGGCAAAACCACCGCGCAGACCGACACCCACCACGGCCGCTTCATCACATTGGTACCCGACGAACAGGTCGTGCAAATCGTCGAATTCGAATCCGACGACCCCACGATGAGCGGCGAAATGACAATCGCCATAACGCTCACCGACGCCGCAAACGGCGGCACCGACATCATCGCCATCCACGAAAACCTCCCCCACGGAGTGGACCCCGAACAGAACGAACTCGGCTGGCGCCTCTCCCTCGCCAAGCTCGCCGCACTAGCCGAAACCGGCCGAGTCCCCTAGAGCTGCGCCGAACTGCGCGAGGGTGACGGCACACTCCAGGCTGTCACCCCCCACAGCGAACTGGCTGGGGGCGACTGCACAGGCCAGGCCGTCACCACACAGCGCCTGTGCAGTCACACCCAGCGTTGTAACCAGCTCCACCACAGCGCTACCGGGCGAGTAACACACCCACCACTGCAGCATTCGCGCTTCGGTCAGACGTCCAGGCAGCGCTCGCGCTTCGGCCAGACGCCTAGCCCGAGACCGGCCGCCTTCTCGCACCGGACCATAGGCTGTGGCGAACTGAGTGAGGATGACTGCACAGGCCGGGCCGTCACCGCACAGTGCCGATCGCACGTGTGCAGTCACTTCCAGTGCTGTAACCAGCTCCACCGCAGCGCCGCCCGCGACTGCACACCGCACCGCAGCATTCGCACCTCGGCCAGACGCCTAGTCAACATTCGCGTGTCGGCCCGGACGCCTAGGCAGCGCTCGCGTGTCGGCCGGATGTCTAGGCAGCATTCGCGCGTCGGCCGGATGTCTAGGCAGCGCTCGCGGCCAGGCGGCGGCGGCGGCATGCTCAGCGCCTGGCGAAAATCGCCTCGTGGCAGTCGGATACGAGGGCGACGAACTCCGCGCTCGCCGCGACACCCAGCACCGAGAAAGCCGGGCTGATCATCTCGTCGGTGAGCGCCTCGGCTCGCTCCCACCGCTCCCGCAACTCCGGCGTGATCTCGGGGAACGGCGTGTCCCACCCGAACCAGGCCGCCTGCGCCGGACCGTCGTTGAACGGCGACCCCTTGATCACCACCGCCTGGAGCGGCGTCAATCCGCTCGCGCGGATCGCCATCAGGTGCAACCCGCCGCGGAGCTCCCGCAAGGTATGGGCCAGGTGCAGCACCCGGGCCGGCGCGTCCGCCGCCAGCGGCATCGCCCGCCAGCCGGCGAACAATGCGGATCCGGCCGAATCCGCTTCCTGCACAACGGCTTCCAGGAGCTCCGCGAGCCGCGGGGCCGCCTCGAAGGCCGCCAGTTTGCGCCGCCCGAAATCCTGACATGCGCCGAGGTAACCCTCGGCCGCTTTCGCCGCCGGAATGGCCGCCGTCGTATCCCAGCCGGCGCGAATCGTGTTCAGCGGCAGGAAGCCGAACGCTGAGGACACGACGTCGGCGTCCACATCACCCAGCACGCCACCGCGGCCACGGACGTACCCGCCGAGGAACCCGTCGACTCCGGTGGTGGCCGCGAAATCCTTGGCTTCCCGCGAGAACATGAAGCTCCCGCCGACCCGCTGAATCTGATCACTTACCGCGGTCGCGACCGACATATCCCTACCCTTCACCGAAAAGCTCTGTCCTCGCAGACTACTCACCGGGCGGGTTATCTCCGCGAGTCACCGCTGCGGGACGGCGCACCCTTCGGGTCCGCAGGCGTCGTCGGTGCCGCCGAGCACCTCGATCTCAGGGGCGTGGTCGGTCCACGCTCGCTCGAGCGCCTGGGTGAATACCTCCGGCGGCTGGGCGCCGGAGACCCCGTATTTGCGGTCGATGACGAAGAACGGCACGCCGCGCGCACCCAGCCGGGCGGCCTCGGCTTCGTCGGCGCGCACCGCGTCGGCGTATGCCTCCGGATCGGCCAGCACGGCTCGGACCTGGGCCTCGTCGAATCCGGCGCCGATCGCCACCTGCACCAGACGCTCGGTGTCGCCGAACAGCGGCCGCTCGTCGGCGAAGTTGGCTTCGTACAGCGCGTCCAGCAGCGCTTCCTGCCGGCCCTGGGCGAGGGCGAAGTGCAGCAGCCGATGCATATCGAAGCTGCTACCGAAGTCGCGCCCCTCGATCCGATAGTCCAGCCCCATTGCCTCGGCCTGTACTCCGATGCCGCGTTCGTTGGCTGCGGCCTGCGCCTCGCTGATGCCGTACTTCGCGGCGATGTGCGGGATCACCGCATCGCTGTGTCCGGGATCCAGGGTGGGATCCAATTCGAAGGACCGGTGCAGCACCTCGACGGCGTCCCGGTGCGGGAAACCCGCGAGCGCCTCCTCGAACCGCCGTTTGCCCAGGTAGCAGAAGGGACAGTTGATATCGGTCCAGATCTCGACCTGTACGGCCATGACACCTCGTTCCGTTCCCGCGCGAGCGGGATCTCCGCCGCGAGTACTACCGATTGGAAACAGCGTGACCTGCGCGAATGTTCCCAGAGCTGGTCAGCGTGGCTGGAGCCGGGCGCGATCGGCGGCGGCGCGTCCGGCATCCCAGCCCGCGGCGCTGGCGATGGTCGTGCGTTTCGGCGCGACCGCGGGGAACAAGGTGTCGAAGGCTTTGTCGACTCTGGCCTGCTGGGAGGCCAGCACCGGAAGCAGCCGCTCCGGGTCGGTGGATTCGGCGATCGTGGCCTTGTTCGCCGCGGCGAGCCGCTCGCCGACGCGGGTGGCGTAGGCGAGCAGGAACGACTTGCGGAAGGAACGGCTGCGGGAGTGCGCGTCGCGGACATCCGGGTCGCCGCTGGCGATCATGGCGCGGGTGGCTTGGACGAGCAGCGAGGTGACCAGCATTTCGACCGCGTCCAGGTCGGGTTCGTCGCCGACGACGGTGGTGAAGCCCCAGTCCGAGAAGATGGCGCGGCAGCGATTCGCTTCGGTGACGACTTCCACCAGCAGCGCCTTGGCGTCCAGGTAGGGGGTGTCGAGCCAGATGCGGCGGGCGCCGGGCAGGTCGGCGGCGATGCCTTGGGCCTCGATCAGGACGCGATCTATGGCGTACTTGGTCATCAGCTCCTGGGCTTTCGCCGACAGCGCCTCGGCCTCCTCAGGAAACGAGGTGGACTCGGCTTTGGCCAGCAGGCCGCGCACTCTGGTGAGCGCTTTGCCGTCGGCGCGGTGCACGACGCCCGTAGCGGAACGGGGCACGGTGCCGGGGAGCGGCCGAATGATCTCCAACTTCGGCAGCTGGATCAGCAGGGCCAGGGCGTGGATGACCGTGGTCAGCGCTTCGGCGGGGGTGAGCAGTTGTTTCCCGGCCCACTGGCTCAGATGCGGTCGCTCCGCGGACCACCACACGCGCACTCCGATCGCCTCGATCTGCGCATGCCAGGTGTCGTCGACCGCGGCGGCGGGGTAGGGCTCGAGATAGGTGGCCAGCACGTCGACGAGGAAGCTGACCGCGAATTCGTCGACCCGGCGACGGGCAGCCTGATAGACGTCGGCGGGGAGCCAGCCGTTCGCGAATACCCGGGTGACGACATGCTGGCCGGCCAGGTGCGCACCATGTTCCAGCTCCGGGGTGAGCGGATCTTGCGCAAGCTCCATGGCGAACTGCCCGGCGACGAGCGTGTCGCCCTTGGCGGTCTCCAGAGCGGCGGCCATGAGCGCATTGGCCACCTGCTCCGGGGTCCGCGGACCGGTACCGCCGTGCGTGACCCAGAAATCGGAGCCGCCCATCCGCGCCCGCTGCTTGGCCGCCCGATGCGCACGATTCGGCTTCTTACCCATGGGCGGCCCCCCTTCATCGTCGGTTGGTGCGGTATCTGCACGGTACGGCCCCGCACCGACAGCTCCGGAAGCCGCCTGCCGGGGCCGACAATGATCAGCGGATGGCGTCGTCGGCTCTCGGGGTGACGGTGGAGGCAGGGACCAGGTTCCAGCGCTCCAGTTGCTTGCGGATCTGCTCGGCGGCGTCGATGTTGAGCGGGCCGCTGGTCCACAGGGCGTAGGGCAGGTTCAGGAAGCGGCTTTCGGTGACGGCGCGGAGCTGGTTGATGCCGGGCTTGCCGCGCAGCAGCTCGACCTTCTGGGCGAAGGTCTGCTCGGGGTAGTCGACGAACATGATGGCGTCAGGGTCGGCGGCCGCCAGGCGCTCCCAGGAGACCTTGGTCCAGGTGTCGTCGACGTCGTCGAGGATGTTGCGGCCGCCCGCGGCCTCCAGGATCGCTTGCGGCGCACCGAATTTGCCGCTGGAGAAGATGGTGTCGCTGGCGCTGTCGAAGAGGAAGATGTTGGGCTTGCGCGCGGGTTGCGGCGCGGATTTCAGGGCGGCGAGGCGCTGGTCCAGGTCGGTCGTGAGTTCGGTGGCGCGGTCGGCGCGGCCGGTGATGGCCCCGAGGTTGGTGAGGTCGGTGCGCAGCGCGGTCCACGGTTCGACGATGCCGCGGGTGCCTTCGCCGGGCTGGCGGCAGCTCTCGGTGAGGACATAGGCGGCGACGCCGTCTTTCTGCAGCGAGGCGGGGGTGAGGTTCTTGGCTTCGTCGTAGCCGTAGTTCCAGCCCGCCACCATCACGTCCGGGCGCTGCGCGAGCACGGTCTCCCGCGAGGGGTATTGCGGGGCAACCGATTTCAAGCCGTCGACCGCCGCGCCGTAGTGCCGGCGCAAGGTGTCGGCGTCCCGCTGGACGCTGGAGACGGCGACCACCTGGTCCTGCGCACCGAGGGCGAGCGCCATGGAGACCAGGTTGCCGTCGTTGACGAACATCCGCTCCGCCTTCGCCGGAAACTGCACGTCGGCGTCGCAGTTGCGGATGGTCAGCGTGCCGGCTGCGGGGGCTTGGTTCCCGCAGGCTGCCAGGGTGGTGGCCAGTGCGGCCGCGGCCAGCACTCGGACGATGTTCCTCATCGGTATTGCCTTTCGCGAGCGCGTCATACGGACGCGGTGGGGGTGAATAGAAGATGTGATTCGCCGGTGTCCGGGTGCTGGACCCGGATGGCGTGCACGCCGAAAACGGCTTCGAGGACGTCCGGGCGCAGGGCATTTGCTGGCGCCTCGAGCGGGTGCGTGGTGCCGTTGTGCAACACCAAGATTCGATCGCAGTAGCGGTCGGCCAGCGACAGTTCGTGCAGGGCCATGATGACGGTGCGGTTCAGAGTCCGTGTCAGCGCTAGCAATTCGAGCTGATGGGTGATGTCGAGATGGTTGGTCGGTTCATCGAGCAGTAGGACCGGAGTGTCCTGCACCAGTGCGCGGGCGAGCAGCACCCGCTGCCGCTCACCGCCGGAGAGATGCTGCACCGGCCGATCCGCGAATCCGGCCAGATCGACTGTGGCCAAGGCTTCTTCGATGATTTTCTGCTCGCGCGGCGATCCCGCGCCCCACGGCGGGAGATACGGCGTGCGGCCCAGCGCGACGACTTCTCCGGCCCGCAGGTCCGCAGGCGGGCGCTCGTCCTGAGCGACGAGGGCCACGATCCGGGCCCGGCGGCGCGGTGAAAGATCATGCAGCACAGTGCCGTCCACGATGACCTGTCCGTGCCCGGGGCGCTGTACCCCAGCGAGCACGCGCAACAAGGTGGACTTGCCACTCCCGTTCGGGCCCACGATGCCGACGACCTCGCCCGGTTCGACGTCGAAGGTCGCCTCGGAGATGACGCGTCGTTTGCCCGCAGTGCACGCCAGTCCGTGAGCCGCTACGGCAGCACCGCTCGCCGCGTTCGAGGAATGTTCCGAATCAGTCACGCTCGGCCCGCTCTGGGCGATGCTGGGCAAAGCGACGACACACATTCGCCTGGCCCTGCGCAGGCCGACCCGGGGCCGACAGGAATTCGCCTGGTCGCGCGCAGACCGGGCATGGCAGGGGCCCGGACTTACGTGTTTGCGTGCAGGCAGACCGGGGCGGCGGCACGCATTCGGCTGGTTGTGCGCAGGCCGACCGGGGTGGTGGCACGGATTTGCCTGGTTGCGCGCAGGCCGGGCAGGGCGGCGGCACGCATTCGGCTGGTTGTGCGCAGGCCGACCGGGGTGGTGGCACGGATTTGCCTGGTCGCGCGCAGGCCGGGCAGGGCGGTGGCACGGATTCGCCTGGTCGCGGGCGGAACGGGGCAGCGCGGCGCGGCCGTGCCGGGTGCGAGCACACTGATCCCGGCCGTAAACGGAAGCCGCGGTTCATGATTCTCCGAAGTGGTAGCGGCGGCGGCCCAGCAGGAGCAGGAAGGCCGGTGCGCCGATGAGGCCGGTCAGGACGCCGACGGGGATCTCGGTCGGGCGGCCGAGTGCGCGGGTGGCGGCGTCGGCGACGACCAGGAACAGCGCCCCGCACAGCGCGCTTGCGGGCAGCAGGTTGCGGTGGCGTGGGCCGACGACGAGACGTGCGGCATGCGGAATGACCAGTCCGACGAAGCCGATGCCGCCGGAGACCGCGACGAGCACGCCCACCAGAATCGCGAGCAGTACGAACAGGGCGATTCGCAGTTGCTTGACCGGGACGCCGATGGCGGCGGCGGTGTCGGCGCCGAAGGCGAGCGCGTCGAGCCAGCCACTGACGACATAGAGCGCCAGGGCGGCGAGCGCGACGACGGCCACGGGCAGTCCGAGTTTGGTCCAGTCCGCGCCGGCGAGGCTGCCGAGCAGCCAGAACAGGACCGACTGGGCGGCGGCAGGATCCTTGCTGCGAAAGACCAGGTAGCTGCTGAAGGCGGCGAACGCCGACCCGAGCACCGTTCCGGTCAGCACCAGGCGCAGTGGCGTCAACCCGCCCTGCGCCACCGCGATGACGAAAACCATTGCCGCCGCGGCGAACGCGCCGACCAGCGCACCGGCCGACAGCGCCCAGATACCGGCGCCGGCGAACAACCCGGAGGTGATGACGGCGGCAGCGCCCACGCCCGCTCCGGAGGACACTCCGAGCAGGTAGGGGTCGGCCAGCGGGTTGCGGACCAGGGTCTGCATGGCCGCCCCGGCCAGGGCCAAGCCCGCGCCCACGATCGCGGCGAGGACGGTGCGGGGTACTCGGAGCTGCCAGACGATGGTGTCCAGGCTGAGGTCCTCGGCGGTGCCGCCGAACAACCGGTGCTTCAGGACGTCGATGACGGCTGAAACCGGCAAGGTCTCGGCGCCGAAGCCGGTCGCGAGAACCATCGCGCACAACAGCAGCGCCGCGAGGACCGGCAGCGCGACCGCGGTTCGAACACGAACCATCAGCTATGCGTCCGGTCGTCGGTTCGTGCAACCGGCGCGGGAGCGTGCGTTGTCCGCACACGGACCACGCCGGACCACCGCCCCGCTCGGGATCGCGGCGCAGTACTTATCTCATTAGGCAAGTCGCGGCCTTTCCAGACTTCGCCCGGCGAGGGAGGTCTGACTCTCGCCCAGGTAGGGCGAATCACAGTGGCGCGACCGTTCCGGATTCACACCGGATTCCCGCACCCGCCGGGAATGACGGGGTGAACCATACCGGCCCGTTCGGTTCGCCTGCCGCACCGGCCTCTGCGGCGTTGCGACCAGGCGTGAACCGAGGTCCTTCGCGAAGGTCAGGTTTATCCCGGAGGAGACCGGATAGTCCGATGGCGGACCATCCATTTCCCAGACACAGTGGAGTGATGTCGCTGTTGGACGATCGGCACCCGTCCACCGTCACCGATTACGACGATGCGCGACGCCGGGCCCGTTGGCGGGAAACTCGCCTCGGCCACGAGTGGACGACGTTGCGCCGCGCCAGGGTGACGCTGGTCAGGCTCGCAGTGGTACTGGTGGCGGTACTGGTCGCTTTCGCCCAGTACTGGACCCACGACGTCGCACCGGAGCGGGCCCGGCTCGCCCGCACCGAGCCCGCGATTCTGCCGGTCGCCACCCCCGGCGAACAGCAGAACTGGGACACCGTCGTAGTAGACCTGGTCGGACTCGGCAATCTGAACGCGAGCAACACCGCCGCCGCGCTGCCGTCGCTGAGCCGGCTCGGGGTGGTGTGGGCGATCAAATACGACAACCGCGGTATCGACACGAAGGTCATCGCGGACCTGATCGTCCGCGCCGCGCTCATGTCCGGCCTGAAGAACGTGATGCTGGTGGGCCACAGCATGGGCGGGGTGATCGCGCTCGAGGTCGCCCGCCACATCCACACGGGCAGCGACCGCCGCCTGGTCGGCGTGCTGTTGGACTGCACGCCGATGGATTTGAACGCGGTCCGGGAGGAGAGCCGCGGCCGCGGCGAGGACATGGTGCGCTGGATGGGCTGGCTACCCGGCGCGCGCGAGAGCCGCATCCTCCGGCTGATCGTCGAAATGTACGCCCGCCGCGGCGAATTCGTCGACCGCGGCCTCGACGGAGCCCCCGGCATCCGGACACCGGAACTCCGCGACGTGATCGAACGCGTCCTGCACGACAAGATCTTCTCCGCCGACGCCGCCAGCAACGGCCTGATCGAGGCCCAATTCCTGGCGATCGTCGCCGGCGGCACCACCAACGACCTGCACGCCCTGTCCCGCCCCATCCCCGGCAAACCCCGTCCCGCCATCGTCTTCCTGCGCCCGCGCGACCCCGAACGCGACCGCGTCGTCGACGTCGCCTACTCCCACCAGCTCCTGATCGAACTGGCCGGCGGCGTCGACGGCAGCCTCCTGGTCGCCTACCCGCGAAACACCGGCCACGCCAACCCGATTCAACGCCCGCGCGAATACAACCAGGTGATCACCGACCAGGTGCTGCCATTCGTGCAGCGCTACCAGCAGCAGATGCGCGCGGCCACCGGCTCCGCCGCACCGGGCTGAGCACTCGGCTCAGCGGTGGGGCCTGTAATGCGGATTCGGCCGCCAGAACCGTGGCAGTTCCGTGGCGACAGCATCGAAACCGCGTCCGAACAGTGTGAATCGAAGCCGTTGCCACTGGTCCTCGGACATCTCGAAGCAGCCTGCGATGAATCTCCGATCGATGCCCGCCGGGAACGAGACCAGGAACGGGGCCGCCCCGATATCGACCGGATCGACGAACCCGCCCGGCGCATCGGTGACATAAACGCGCCGCAGGTCCCCGTCCCGCCCATAGTCCGCCGCGACGTCGATCCGCCGCGTGGTCGACACCCATGTCCACGGCGACGGGAATGTCTCGCCTGACGTGCTCGGATGGAACCCGAGATCGAAAACCTCTGCCGGAGAACGGGAATCGCCTCGCAGCAACAAGCCTGCCGAGGTTCGCCAGCCAGCGGCCGCCGAATGCTGCTCGATCCGGTGCAAGTCGGATCGGAGGTAGGCGACCTCGTCCTCCGCGATGTCCCGCCCGCTGCCCGGTGCGGCCGCGACGACCTCGCGGTCATCGGACAACGCATTCGCGACCGGCGCGACTGTCCCGGTATCCGACTGCTCACGCACCAGGCGCTCGGCGATTTCCTGCCCAGTCGGTGCGCTGCCCTCGGCGCCGAGTGTGAACGGCACATCGGGGTTGTGCCCCGACCGCAACTCCAGGAGGTGCTGGACGGCGCGATACCGAATGCTCGCGGCAGCCGGTGACGCACCCTGATCGCGAAGCGCCTCGATGACCTCGCGGTCCTCCGCACCGAGTTCGTCGAGACGACGGTCCAGCTGTTCCGGAGCGTCCGTGCGCAGATTCGTGACGACATCGGCCGTCGAGATCTGCTCCTGGAAGGTGGGATTCGCCGACAGCGCGTCGAGCAATCTCCGCAGTGCGCGCGATTTCTGGACCTTGAAGGCTGAGTATCCGACGCCGAGTTGGGCCGCGCCATCGTCGGTGGAGATGTCTGGATCTGCCAGCACCAGTCGAGCGACCGACCGCTCGCCATTGGTCAGACTGGTCCACTCATAGGCGAATCGGTCCGAATCCGACTCTCGTACGCGCGCGATCGCTGCCCAGAGTTCGGCGATGGGAGTCTCAGCCCGGCCGAGACTGAATGCGTCGGCCAGCGCGACGATTCCACGAATGGCGCCGCGTCGCTCGTTGCCCGCCGGCATGGCGGCCACCGTCGTCTGGATTTCGTCGGGCGGTCCGTGCAGTAGATCGGTCAGGATCTCCCGTTGGGTGGGCGTCAACGCTCTGATGCCCGGTGTGAGCAGTTGCGGGTCGATGCGCGCGACCGCAGCGACCAATTCGAACGCGGCGAGGTTGGTCTTCCCCATACGTGCGGTCTTTCGGGCAGCTCGCGGGGCCTTTCGAGCAGCGGACACCGGTCCCTGGCGGCTTGCGCGGAGTGCGCCCGCGGACCGGGGTGTGTCGGCGATTCTTCCGGAATCTTCCGCGCGTGTCCGGATCACATTGTCGGCGAAATCGGAAATGATCTGCGGGCGTAGCTCATTCACCGCGGCCGTGGTCAATCGCAGTCGCCGGGCGACCTGCGCGACCGACCGCTCCCGCCAGTACAACTCGACCAACGCCAGTTGCCTCAGGCTTCGGAAACTCCCTACCGTCGGCAGCGCGCGCAAGAGTTGATCGTTCGTGGCCGCACGCAAAGCTGCGACGCGGGCGTCGGATTCGGGGACTCGCGCGGTATGAACCAGTTCGTCGATCAGCAATTCCCGAGTGCCGTCGGGCACTTGGTCCGGCAGGCCACCGCCGATTCGATCTGCGTCCTCGGAGGTTCGGCCGATACGCAGGTCGTTGTCGGGTTGCGGCAGGGAAGTGTCGCCGATACCGGTGATGACTCGGCTGCCACGCCATACCGTGGCCCATGTTGCCGCTGTTTCTGCCCGGGTGCCGCCGGTCAGGTCGGCCAGCGATGTCCGGCCGACGTTTTCGGTGCGGAACCATTCTCGGCCCTGGTCGTCGAGTCCGTCGTAGGTGACCGTCCGGCCGTCGACTTCGAATTGCATGCCGCCCAGGTATTTCACGGCGTAGGAGTGTGCGCCGATGCCGTATCTGCCGGTGCTGGTGCGTTGGTCGAGAACCCAGGCGATCGCACCGGGCCCGCCTTTTCGTCTCAGGCGTTCGATCAGGTTGGCGTGACCGTTCTGATCGGGTCCGCCGAACCCTTCGGGCTTTGCACCGCGCAGAGCCTTCCGGACGGTGCGCCACCGGAAGCCGGACGGATTGTGCGGCTGGATCGGCGGAACATCGACGACGGCACCTTGATCGGCGGCGACGCGTCCCAGCGAATCGGGGACACAGGTGTTGAGCGCCGGCAGGATGCGCGCTGGAGCCGGTGTGGCCGCGGGGAATTGGATGCCGTCGGGTGTGCGACCGGTCAGCATCCCGAGAACCGGCCAGGCCGAACCGAATCCGGCGTTCTTCCGCCATACCCGGCTGTGGGGGGACCAGGGTGGCGGGGTGCGGCCCCATTCCCAAGTGTCGCCGCTGGTCAGTTCGGGGCGGTTCGCGTCCCAGTCGAGACCGCGGATCTTCGCGTGCCGGTTGGCGTCCTCCCAGGTGGGGTGGGGGTGTTTGCGGTGCGGCTCGGCGGCGATCAGATTCTCGGCTTCGGTGATGAACTCGGCTTCGGCCAGAAAATCCTCGAGCATGAGGATGTCGGCGCGTAGCGGGACGCCGTTCTCCAGGCGGTTGAGTGCGGTGACGAAATCCGGCGACGGGTCCAGCCGCGCCTTGCGGCCCGGGTCGGCGGCGAATCGGAATTCGTTGCGCATCGCATGGTCGAGGACTTGTCCGACAGCGTTTCGCAGCTCAGCGGCCGGCCGGATAGTGCCTGTGCTGGTGCGCACCCAGGTGCCGCCGTCTGTGTGGCGCGGCAGCTGCGAGCCGTCGGTGTCCAGCACCCAGCGTTTGCCGGCGGCCGACCATATCCAGGTGCGGTGGTCGCCGCCGGAATAGCGGCCGGGATCGTTGATCGCGTGCGCGACGATATTGCCGATGACCCGGTCGCGGTGCTGGTCGATCCAGTCGTATTGTCCGGCCGTCCACTCCAGCAACCGATCCCACGCTTGCCGCTGGAGTCGTTCGTCTTCCTGGAGGGAGGCGATGTCGCCCTCGATGGCCGGTCCCGGTCCCTGCAGCCGGGCCATCCGATTCTCGCGCCGGCGTGCTCCGGCGTCTTCTTCGGATCCGTGGTGCAGCGGCTGATGGTAGTCGACGAAGGCGCCGTCCGGCGTCTGGAACAGATGCGGATCGTCGTGCAGTGGTTGCGGATTCGCTTGTCCCTGACGAAACCACGGATACTGTCCGGCGCTGCGGAAGAAGGGTAGCCAGCGGGTGGCGTCATAGCGGACCTGATGCCGCCGGACCTGGGTATCGAATTCCCGGATGCGGGCGGCCACCGCGGCCGGCCCGATGGTGCCGGCCTGTATCTGCGCCTGCAAGTCCTTGATCGCTGGGGCCAAGCCGGGCGGCAGGTCCGTACCTGGTATCGAGTGCGTCACCCAGCTCGCGAACCGCCCCAGCCAGGGACGGTGCTGCAGCAAGTCCAGCGTCCAAGGGTGCCGCAGGCCGCGTTTCTCGATAATGCTCAAACCGATGATGAAGCTGTGGAACAGGTTTTCACCGAGATTCTGCGTGGTGACCGCGGCATCACCCAGCACGTAGTCTCCGGCGAGAGCGAACGGCGGCGCTTTGCTGAACACCAGCTCAGGGGGCGGCGTACCGGCGGAAAGTCCCTGGAGTAGACCGGCTTCGATGGGATCGACGGTTTGTACGATGCCGTATTTGGTGAAGCCGAGGAACGGTGGATCCGTATACGGTGCAGGGGCTTTCGCCCGATCGGCCACGGTCGTCGGCGCCGGAGCCCACAGCGCGCGTGCGTAACTGGACGCGGCGTTCACACCCAGCGTGGGGTGGTTGAACTCGAGGTCGGCCTGCGGCAGCGGTACGGGTTTCCATTCCCCGCCGCTGTCGCGCCAGAGTGTGAGGTCGATGGCTTCGCCGCGCAGTACCGCTGGACCGTTCGGCGGCCGCAGTGCCGGCCCTGGCAGCTGTTCGAGCCGGTACCGGCCGTCCCCTGCCGGGACGAGTCGTCGGTACTCGACCTTCATCGGCGCCACGCCGTCGCCGTATTGGTGCCGGATCGCCTGTGCCACAGCGCTATCGACTGTCATCGCCTGTTCGAAGGTGGCGTCGAGGTCGGCGGTGGAGTCGGACGGCATGCCGATGACGACGATCCTGGGAACCGGGCCGCGCTGGTACAGCACGGAGTTGTCCACGATGCGGCCGCCCTCGACGGACTGCCGCGCTTCCAGTGCGCGCAACCGGGCGTGGTGGTCGTCGGCGGCCTGGATCTGTTCGGCGTCCCGCGTCCCGGCGAGCCGGCGGTCGAGATCCGAGATCTTGCGTTCCAATTCCCGAAACTGGGCATCCAAGTCGTTGAAATGTTCCGCCGCGGACTGAAATTCGCGCAGCTGGTTGCTGGGCACCGGCGTCCACGGGGCCGTCCGGCCGGACTCCACCGGGGCCCGCATCGGGTCGTCCTGGTCGACAGGTGCGGGTTCGGCCGCCTCGGCGGCCAGCATCGACTCGAGCGTGGAGGTGAGTTCGGCCTGGCTCAACGCTCGATCGAGGCTGTCGAAATCGTCGACCGGGTCCAGCCCCAGGGCGGCCGCCAGGTGCGCGGTCGCGGGTAGCCGGTCCCGCTCGAGCCGGGCCTGGACCCGCTCCGCATGCACCTCCTTCCGCTTTTCGGACAGTTTCCGGCGTTGTTCTACGAGCTCCGCCAGCCGCCTGAGGCGTGCCAGGGTCCTTGCGATCTCGGGTGGGGCGTGCGCCGGTGGCCGGCCCGAATCAGCGTCAGCGGCATCGTTATCGGTGGTTCGACCGATACGCAGGTCGTCTTCCGGTTGTCGCAGCGTGGGATCGCCGATGCCGGTCAGCACCTGGCCGTCGCGCCAGGCGGCTACCCACGTCGCCGCGGTCTCTTCGCGACTGCCGCCGGTCAGTTCTGCCAGCGACTTCCGGTCACCGGCTTCGGTCCGGAACCATTCCTGACCGTGTTCGTCGGTTCCTTCGTAGCTGACCGGTCGGCCGTCGATGTCGAAACTGTTGCCGCCCAGGAATTTCACCGCGTAGGCATGCGCACCCACGCCGAACTGGTCCACCGTCGTGCGCTCATCGAGGACCCACGCCATCGTTCCGGGCCCGCCGCGCGTCATCAACGATCCGATCAGTGTCGCGTGGGACACGCATCCTTGCGGCTGCGCGCCCCGCAACCGTGGTCGCACATCGGCCCAGCGCGTGCCCGCGAGGTTGCCGGGCTGCTGTTCCGGGACGTCGACTACCGGACCCTGATCCGCGGCGACGCGGCCCAATGAGTCAGGCACACAGGTGTTTACGGGGCCCAGATCCGACAGGTCCGGGCCGGACTCGGCGTGCATCGCCGCCAGAATCGACTCCGTCAAATCGACCATGGTGTTGTCGAAGCCGTCCAGTTCCGCGACAGCGAGATAGGACGCGTAATCCAGCTCCGGCGCGGGCAGACCGGCCGCGTCGTAGGCCGCTGTCCACTCGGTGTCGAGCAATTCGTGCAGGACTCGGTCCGACAGATAGTCCACATCCAGGTCATGTCCGGCCCGCAGGATCGAGACGAGATCGTCGAGATCCTGCGGCCGGTCCGCGGCGTCCAGAGCCATGAGCTTGAACAGGATCAGATCCTCGACGGTCATGACACCGTCGACGGCCCGGTTCAGCGCCGCCTGCTCAACCCGGCCTTCGGCCATCATCAAGTCGACGGCGATGCGCGGCCCGCGCAGGTAGATCGTGTGTAGCGTGCCGTTCGCGTCGGCTTGCGGGAGCACCTCGTAGTCCGGGAAGCCGGCCGTGAGTTGTGCGAGCAGGACATTCGGCTCGCCGGTGACGACGAAGTCCAGGTCGGCGGTAGCGCGCGGCTCGCCGCGATACAGGTTCGCGGCGGCGCCCCCGGCCAGGGCTGCTTCGACTCCCGCATTCCGCAATCGCTGCTTGATCTCGAATACTTCGGCGTCAGAACGCGATTCGGTCGCTTCGGCCCCGAGCAAGGACGTCCGGCGATCGTGCCAGAGGTCGTAAAGGCACTGCTGCCCCGGGGTGGGATCGCCCCACAGCACCGCGCCGTAGGCCTCGGCGAAGGCCTCTTCGAGTTTCAGTGTCGCGTCAGGGTTGAAGCAGTACGGGACGAACTGCTCGTGCAGCCAGGCGTCGAAGGTGCGGTCGGCAGTAGCGGCCTGCTGATATTCCGCCCGCAACAGGTCGGGATAGTGGGTGGCGACGGCGTCTTTGACCACCGGTTGGTCTTCGAGTGCGACATGGCCGAATTCGTGCGCGAGGATGCGGAGGAACACGTCTTGTCCGGTCCCGCGCAGGTCTCCCATTGCCGCTTCCATGGCAGCACGACGCCGCTCCAAGTCGGGGTCGGCCAGGACTGCTTCGGCTATTCGGATTGTGAAACCGCCGCCGATCAGCTGGCGTGTGTACGCCGGGCGCAGGAGGTCGCCGAGGCCGATCGCCGCGGGTTTGACCTCCGGGTGGAAGGCGTGTGCCACCGCCACGGTGTGCACGATCTCGCGCAGCACGCCGACACCGACAGCCGGTGAGTCCACCAGCTCGGTCAGCTGAATCCCGTACTGTTCCTCGACCAACCGCGCCATCGCGGCCTTCGCGTTCTCTTCCGCGACCGATAGTTGTGGCAATGCCGGGGTTGCACCGGCGAGCCGGGCTTCGACCTCCCGAATCAGGCCGGTGGCCAGTACCTCCGCGCCCGGAGACGCGGCCCCGACGGCTCGGGCGGCGAACGACTCCGGTTGCGCCACGGACATTTTGATCCAGCGCCGGGCTCCCGCTCCGGGGTCGATCCGGCAGTGCGCACTGAATTGCTCGTCGAGCCAGGACTCGAAGACGCGTCGATCGACAGCGACACTATGGACGTCGCGGCATCGTTCGAAGAGTTCGAGGCGGGCCCGCTGATTCGCCGCTTTGCCCACGGTATCTGCCAGAGCCTGCCCGACCAGGTACGCCGCTGCGAAACGTACCGGTTCATCAGTCGAAATACCGTGTTGTGCAACCAGTGCCGACAGCGCTGCCCGGTCGGTCAGGAGGCGTGCGTTCACCGCGATGGTCAGCGCGAGACCGTTCGGACCGAGATCGGTATCCACGGAACCGAACTCGGTGGGTTCGAACGCGGCTGACCGGACGGTGACGCTCTGCAGCCAGGTGTGCTCGCGGCCGAGATCCGCCATGGCTGTCCGGAATTCGGCAGCCGTCGAGTGATCGACGGTGGCGGGGTTCGAATCGCTGTCAGCCGCGGAATCGGGTCCGCCAGCTGTCGGATCGGCGGGTGGCGGACTGGTCGGTGGCGGGTCGGCGGGTGGCGGACTGGTCGGTGGCGGGTCGGCGAGTGGCGGGTCGGCGGGCGTCGGATGGGTGGATGGGGGACTGGCGGGTGGCGGACTGGCGGGTGGATCCGCTGGAGGCGTGGATCGTTGCGGGTGCGGATCTGGTTGCCGCCCAGGCTGTTTCGGGCTCCTGATGCCGAGTGGATGGCTGGTTGGCAGATCGGCTGGTGGACGAGGTGGTTCGGGGCCGCGGTCGTTGTCCGATGCCGGTGTTGCCGTGGCTGAGAATTCGGGTGCCACTATCGGTTCGGAATGGCGGGTGGGTGCGGGCTCGGCGGCGTAGGTCGCTTGGATACCCGCGAGAACAATGGGGGTTCCAGCGAGGGGGACCGCGCTTGCGAGGACCGTGCCTGCCGGCTGGGGGTGATAACCCTGCGGAGCCTCGGCCATTGGGAATTGTTGCGGGACTGTCAGATCGAAGGTTTCGGCATGGTCGCCGACTTCGATCACCGTGCATCGCAGCGCGGCCGACTCTGCGGGCATGCGGGTCGACTGGATGCGGACCGACCTGGCCGACCGGCGCACGGCCGCCGCCACGCGGGGCGCGAGCTGGGCCGCGATTCGATCCAGTTGGTGGGTGGTCAAGCCGGGAAGCAGGGTCTGGACCGATTCGAGGGCCGCGACCAGATCGCGAGCGATCGTGGCGGGGTGCACACTGACCACTTGCGCTGCGCCGCTGGAGGTTTCGACGGTCTCAGGTTGGGTGAGAGCATCGCCGAGATTCGGCGAACTACCGCTGCTCGCGTGTGCGGGAGTGGTGGCGTGAGTGCCTGCCTGAGCGCCAGCCGCGAAGGGGAGATTGCCCGCGTTCTGCAGGCCGGGCGCACCGCCGCGTTGTGGGCCGGACGCCATGCCGCTTTGCTGGCTGGACCCGCTGCTTTGCGGGCCGGACGCGATGCCGGACTGTGGGCCAGGCGCGATGCCGGACTGTGGGCCGGACGCGACGCCGCTCTGTTGGCCAGACGCGATGCCGGACTGTGGGCTGGACGCCACGCCGCCCTGTTGGCCAGATGCGATGCCGGATTGCACGCCGGGGGCGATGCCAGACTGTGGACCGGGGGCGATGCCGGTTTGTGTGGCGGGTGCGCCAGTCGCGGCGTCGGAAATGTTTCGGTCCGGTGGTGGCGCCGTGGTTCCATCAGGTGCTGCCGCGGCCGGCACCTGCCCGACAGGATGGCCGATATTGAGCTGCTCCAGCATTGCCAGTCGCGCATGCTGATTCACCTGCGGATTGCTGTGATCGTTTGGAGCAGTGGCAGATTCGACTGCGAACTGGTCCGTACGGTCGATCGCGGCGTGGGTGGCGGCACGCGCGGCGGGGGTGAGCTGCTGATTGTCTACCTGCCGGTGCAGGTTCTCCACCAGGGTGTCGGCGCGTGCCTGCGCTTCCATGGCGCTCATCCACGGCTTCTGCGTCTGCATCTGCTGTGCCGCTTGGGCGATGGAGACGCCAGCGTGATCGGAGGTGCCCTTCCAGCCGTAGACGCCGCTGGGCGCCGCGCCGGAAATCACCCCGCCGAGTAGCGCTTTCGGATCCCACTGGCCGGTGACCAGGGCCGCGGTGACACCGCCGGTCAGTCCGGCGATACCGCCGACCGCGAGCCCCTGCGTCAGGCCGCCGAATCGGTTGACCGACAGTCCGGGGATCTGCATGAACTTCCGGTGCGCAATGTGACCGCCGAGGCCGCCGCCCGCACCGGCGAGCGCCGAGACGCCGGCGTTCAGCCCGACCTGGCCCCAATTGATGCCGTCCTGGCGTCCGGAGTTGATCGACACCGTCTGCGCGCCGACATCTTCCAAGGTGCCCTGCGCCGCCTCGGTGATCCCTTCCTCGATCAGCTCGGCCGCGCCGTGCGCGATCATCACTGTGGGTACCTTGTGGACGCCGAGTTTGAGCAGCCCCTGCGCGATTCGCCGCACCAGCCACTGACCCAGCCGTTCGAAGAACTCCCGGGCGACGATGAGCGCGGTGAGGTGGATCACCGGCCCGGCGGGCCCGGACAGCGTCGCCCACGCGATCTCGGCCACCAGCCAGCCCAGCGCGATATATCCCTGCACCTTCGCGCTGAAGATGTTGTCGCTGTACTCGTAGGACGCGGTAGCGGCTCCGGAAAAGCCCTCCTCCAAGGCGATTCCGCCGTCCAGCAGACCCCGCAGCGCGTTCTCGATGGCGCTGCCGCCGTCCCCGCCCGGGTACGCGGCCGCGTTGGATCGGATGGCGGCATAGATGGCATCGGGCACTTCCGCCCCGAGCAGCACCTCGGCGATCTCGGTCAGGCTGTCGCCGAGGGCCTCGATCAGGTCCTCGTCGGCGTGCGGCCAATCCGCGCCGGCGAGCCAGGCGTAGTCGATCGCCCATTCCGGAAACGGCAATCCCACCGGTCGCTAACCCCATCCTCGATCCGACACCTCGGATCCCGCCTCGGTTACGGCGTCCCCGGTGTCGTCGAACTGCCAGTTCGGCAGCGCTCCGTCGGGATCGTCCGCCACCTCGGAGAGCGGGCCGGAGAGTCGTTCGGCACTCTCGGCCTCGTTGTACCCCAAAGGGATTCGCGCCGACGGGACCGGCGGCCTCTCGGCTTCCAGATCCGGGATCCCGGAGATCAGATCGGACAGCTTCGGCTGCCGCGCCCGCTCGTCCGCGAGCGGTGCCAGCAACTCCTGGAGTTGCCGGGCGGCGTCGTCGGCGGCGGCCTGCGCGACCGCGGTGACCGCGGCGCCGAGCTGTTCCGGTGTCAGCGCCCGGAACTCACCGAAGAAGCGGGTGCCGATCACCTGACCGTCGGCATTCACGGTGACCGCGACCGTCTCATCGGCCGTCGTCGCGGTCGCGGTGATCTGCGCGCGCTGCCGCGCGACCGCACCGATCGCCCGCATCCGACTCCGGAAGTCGTCCATCATCCCGGCCAGTTCACCCCGGGCAGCCTGCCTGTCCCGCACCGCTGCTCCTACCGCCGACCGAAGCTCGACGCCGACGATTCGTCGGTGACGTTCAGCAGGTCCAGGGTCATGTCCTGAGCTTCGGTGATATCGGTCCCGGAAGTGGCGCAACTGGCCGCCGCCTCGATGAGGACGTTCATGTACGCACGAAACCCGGGATTGCCGTCACGACCGTTGGCGAAATCGGCGTCGAAGCTGTCACCGCTGTAGGCCGCGTTGAACTGGTCCAGGCACGCTCGGCCCGTATCGGCCGCCTGCTGGAATCCGTCGCGCACCTGCTCGGTGCCGCGGCCGGCCTGCCGCATGGCCTCGAGGTCGACTTCGATTTCGCTGCTCATCGTGTTGTTCCTTTCCGCTCGGTCAGGCGCGGTGCGGTTGTCCCGCGCGCTCGTCCTTGATGGCCCGGACAATCCAGGCGATCTCGCTGTTGATCCGTGCGATCAAGTGCCGGGCATCGACTCCCATGGCGGCGGCTGGATCGCCGGCGAGGACATAGCGCCCGTCCTCGGCCACATCCCGCCAGGCCAGCGCGCGACGAGCGACCCCACGGGGACCGAAACGTGAACTGCCCTGCTCGATCTGGATAATTCCGAACCGGAGCACGGGCGCGCTCCAGAACTCACCGACGGGGTCGGTCCGCGGGCTGTCGTCGGTTTCACGAACCCAGGACTGGCCGTATTCGCAGTCGCTGTTCTCCAGCGTGGCGGGGAAGGTCAGGTGCTGCCGATGGCCACCCGGATATGCCGGCATCCGGGCTACGACCGCGTCGGCCATCTCCAGCGCGTTGTACTCGGCGACCGTGAACCCGCCACTGTGCCAGATTGTTTCGCCGGGCAGCTGAGTGAGGACGAAGCAGCGGGGGCCGCTGCGCGCGGCGTGTACGCGGATCCGGCCGCGTGGATCCTCCGGATCGGCTGCCGCGCAGCCGCTTACAGTGATCCTGAGATCGGGGCGGGCCACCGCTGCCAGCACCCCGTCGAAGGACGAATCCCCTCGCTCGCGCAGCCCTTCCCGGGCCTCTCGTTTCGCCCGCTCCGCCTCATGCAGGTACTCGGTGCGACTGGTGTAGATGAACGGCGCCGGGAGCCGGTGCTCACGCAGTTCCTCCCAGAGGACAACGAATTCCAGATCCGTGAAGCGCCACCCGCGGATCATCGGGCCGGCACCGTCTGGGGTGCGGGGCGTTGCGGGGTGGACACCTGCGGGGCAGGCGCCTCCGGCGCGGGCGTACGGTCCGGCGCGGGCACCACCACCGGAACCGCCGTTCTGGGCGTGGGCGCGGCGGGGGCGGCCGCCGCACCCGCGACCGGACGCGTGGTTTCCAGCGCCTGGCCCATCGCGTCCTCGAGGTGCTCGGTTGACTCCAGATACCGTGGGCGTGTCCGCCGTTCGTCCTCCTTGCCGCGTGCTGCCGCGCCTGGCGACCCCGTCGCGCCAGGTGAACCGGCCGCTGGAGCTTGCGCACCGGCGGCGGTTCCCGCCCGGATCGCGGACGCGAGGTCGTTTCCGCTCGCACTCGCGCGCGGGAACAACTTCGATGAATCGGCCGGCGAGCGGTGACTACCGAGGTCGGCTTTCGGGGTTGCACCACTGCCCGAACCCGAGGGCCGCCAACCGGCTGCCGGATTCGACGCTGGATTCAGGGAAGTCGGAACGCTCGCAACAGGATTCGTGGCGAGTGGTGTCGCGGCGGAGTTCTGCGGCGATTCCTGAAGTGCCTGGGAACCCTGCTGTGCCAGCTGTTCGAGGGTACTCAGGTCCGGCTGGGCCGACTGCTGCTGTCCGGTTGGCTCCGGCGTCTGGGAGCTGTCCGTGGGTGGGGTGTTCACGCCTGCCGGTTGCGTGTCGGGTGCGAGGTCGGACGGCAGCTCGGATGGGGAGTGACTGCCCGGCCAGGCACGGGGTTCGATGGCGCCCAGGTCGTTCCCGCCACCGCCGGGGTTGGTGTCGTCGTCGGCAGTGCCGCTCGGCGGATCGGCGTCGTCCAGCGCCGGATTCGTTGGAATCGGAATCTCCGGCACGGATTTGTCGGTCAGCAGAATATTTTCGACATAGTTGTCGTGGAACGACTTCCGGAAATCGCCCAGCTCGGTCAAGAAGGAGTCGACCGCGTAGGGCCGCATCCATTCGCCCTCGCGCATTACGGCGTTGTCGTCGGCGCTGAGCCCGCGCGAATAATCCTGGAACACCGGCATGGAGGTCTCGGTCGCACCGGCCCATTCCGAGACGAAATGAATGAGATCTCCGGTCAGGCGTACGGCATCGACGGTTTTGCCGGCCTCGGCCATGAAGGTGCCTACCGCTGTGACCGCGGCCGCCGCTCCGTCCCCTTGCCAGGAGTCGGCGGCGATCGCCGCCAATTGTTCCTTGGGTGTCACCAAGGTTTGTTCGACCAGATCGGCCAGCTGCCACCAACGCTCGGCGGTCGCTGCGAACTTCGACACGATGTTGTTGTCGCGGATCGACTGACCGACGTCGAAAAGCTGGTCCCAGCTCATATTGTCCGCGTCGTCGGAAAGCGGGCCGAGACTCGGCGGCAGGACGCTCTCGGGCGCTTGGGACCGGAGGCCATCGGACAATCCTTCCGGCTTATTGCCCCCGGTCCAGGTGAAGGGTGATTCGTTGCTGCTGATGAAGGGCAGGTCCATTGTCATGGCCGGTGCGGTGAGGGTGTCGAAGCCGGCCGCGGAGACTTCCTCGGCCGCCTCGTATGCCTTGCCGGCCGTGACCAGGGTGTTGTAGAGGTCCGACATCACGCCGCGCATACCGTCCAGCGCATCTGTCAGCGCGATCGTCCGCAGGTTCACCTTCTGCATCGCGGTCAGCCAGCTGTTGAGGCCCGCCACCCGGTCGACCGCCACGGACATCCACTGGGCGCCGGTGTCGATCGCCATCAGATACCCGATGGCATCGTTGAAGGCTGTGGCCGCGGAGAAGGCGGCGCCGTTGTCGACCAGTAGCAGCCCTTCTTGCGCGGCCGTCGACAAGTCGCCCCAGCCTACTGGCAACCCGCTCGCCAGCAGCCCGGTCAGATCGGCCACCGCCGGTTCCCCGTCCCCGTTCGCCATCCCGTGACTCCTACCGCCCGCTCGATACCCCGCAGCGCCGGGACGGCGAAAATCGCCCGGCGTCTGGATATCTCGAGTGAAGCAGCTATCCACCTGATGGAAAACCGAATTATGCGGCGGTGGAGGGCTTTTTACAGTTCTTTGAGGAGCCCGTCCGGCGCATCATCAAAGAACTGTAAAATCACCTCAAAGCAATGTAATGAATCACGGTGTGGTGGCAGTGCATTCATCGTTGTGCCAGAATCGGACGCCGTGCATTCTTATGGTTACCCCCCGCCGCCCCAGTCGCCGTTACCGGCGCGGGTGCCGGAGGCGGCAGGGGAGGGGCGGTTGGTGTCGGCCGCATTGATCGATGCGGTGCTGGCGCCGTCGGCCGGGTTCGGGATCGTCTGGGGGCTGCTCGGTCATACGCCGAGCGATCTGATGTTCCTGCTGCTGTTTCCGCCTGCGGTGCTGGCGATTTCGTTCGTGAACCACGTCGCGGGCACGGTCGCGGTAGGAGGCAGTGCCGGGAAGCAGCTGCTGTCGCTGCGGGTGATTCAGGCGAAAGACGCTGGCAGGCCGGGTTTCTGGCGCACCGTGGGGCGCTGGCTGCTCGGGTTCTTCCTGCTCGGGCTGATGGTGCTGGCCGAGGACGCCGGCGGTATCGGGGAAGCGCACGGCCTGCGGGTGGTTCGTCGCCGGGATCTGGCGGTGACGCATGGGTGAGTCGGCCGGTTGGACCGCCATCGATCGCGCGCTGCAACGGTTGTACGGCACTGTTCAGCCATTTCATCTGGGTACGAAGCAGCCGTGGT
This sequence comes from Nocardia sp. NPDC051832, assembly GCF_040681285.1. Lineage (NCBI taxonomy): Bacteria > Bacillati > Actinomycetota > Actinomycetes > Mycobacteriales > Nocardiaceae > Nocardia > Nocardia sp. NPDC051832. The sequence continues at coordinate 36,319 of NZ_JBFAYL010000010.1, read as the reverse complement.
CGCTGGGTGGGCCGGATCCGCTGGATGGCATCAGCATTTTCGCCAGGACGGAACCGATTCCGCACTGGCACTACATCAGCTATGGGATGTCCGAGCTCTATGCGAAGGAATCCCCGGACCCGGATGTCTCCGGGTGGGGGTTCGAATTCACAGTGCGCGTCGCGACGCGCCGAGGCGAGCCGCAGCCGCCGATGTGGCCGGCGGAACTTCTGCAATCGCTGGCACGGTATGTGTTCAGCACCGAGAAGTGGTTCGAGGCCGGGCACACGATGAAGGCGGCGGGTCCGCTCGGCGGGGCGGAGGACAGCGCGATTCGCGCGATGGCCTTCACCTTGGATCCGGAACTCGGGGAGATCGAAACTTCGCACGGCAGTGTGGAGTTCTTGCAGGTGGTGGGCCTGACGCTGGCGGAGTACGACGCCGCGCGGGGCGGTAACGCCGCGGCCGTGCTGGCGTTTCTGGCGAACCAGTTGCCCTTGCATGTCACCGATATCGACCGTGGCACGCTGATCGGACGCTAGCCCGGATATCCGGCCGCCCGGCATCACCGGATGCCGGGCGGTCGGGAAGTCTTTACTTGAGCAGCGCCTCGGTGAGTCCGCAGACTTTCCAGTCGCCGCTTTCCTGCACCAATTTGTAGGTGAAGCTCTGCGTATTGGTCTTGCCCGCGATCTTCACGCTGATCTCGGTGGTGAAGCTGCCGCTGCTGGCTCCGCTGGGCACGTCGACGCTCTTCAACGTGCTCTTCGCGTCGACCTTGGGCACGTTGGTGGGGACGGTGCCGGTGGTCTTCACGCTATCGATCTTCGCCAGATCCGACTTGCAGACCAGGTTCTTCTTGTCGCCGGTGCCGTTGACCCAGGCCTCGGCCACCTCGCGCGGGCTCTTGGAGGAGCCGCCGATGCCGCCGTCCTCACCGGAGAACAGGAAGAAGGCACCCACGATGATCACGATGACCAGCACGGCTCCGCCGCCGAGCAGCAGCGGCAGGGTTTTGTTGCCGCCGTTGCGGGGCGGCTGCGGGAACTGCTGGCCATAGGGCTGCTGGCCGGGCGCGCCGTACTGCGGAGGCTGTTGGCCCGCTGGTCCGTACGGTTGCTGCGGCGCGCCGTAGGGCTGTTGCTGGCCGTAGGGCTGCTGGCCGCCGTAGGGCTGCTGCGCGCCATAAGGTTGCTGGGGCTGCCACCCGCCGGGCTGGTTGTAGGGATTGGGTGGTTGTGGTGCGCTCATGCGAGTCCTGCGAATCCTATCCGTGCTGACAACAGACGACGGCCCCCCGGGGCCTCCGCGATTCAACCATGCATAGCAGAAAACAGTTACTGCGCGGCAACAGGTTTTACAGTCGGTTGATATGACCGTTCACCCGAGCGTTCGTGAGCTACGCAACTCGGCGATGCTCATACCACGCCGGCGGCGCACCAGATTACGCAACGAAACTGCGTCGGTGTAGCCGACTTTCGCGGCGACGGCCTCGACGGTCAACGCGGTGGTGCGGAGCAGGTGCGCGGCGCGTTCGAGCCGGATATCGCCGGCGAAATCGCGCGGGGAGATGCCGAGTTCGGCTTTGGTGGCGCGTTGCAGACTACGCGCGGTGGTGCCGAGGTCACCCGCGGCGGCCGACAACCGGAACGGCTCGGACAGGTGCGCCCGCACCCAGCGTTCGAAGGCGGTCACCAGGGCGTCGCCGCGGGCCACGACCTCGGGAATCGCGAACTCGGCCTGGGTTTTCCGATTGCCGATCGCGAGGTAGCGCCCGGCCAGCTCGGCCAGTGCCGGACTGGACTCGTGCACGAGCGACAGCGCCAGGTCCATGTGCGAGAGCGAAGCGCCGGCGGTGATGACCCGGTCGCCGCGGCACAGGATGCGGTTCTCGTCGAGTGCGACGCGCGGATATCTGCGGCGGAAACCCGGCCCGAGCCACCAGCTCGTGGTGGCCGGTTCGCCGTCGAGCACACCGGCTTCGGCGAGGAAGAACGTCCCGGTGCAGGCCGCGGCCAGGCGGACCCGGTCGTGATGGGCGCGGCGAATACGGTCCAGCACGGGCCGGCTCCGCGGAGCCGACACCAGTTCGATGAGTGGTTCGGTCCCGAGGACGTGCACCGCGGGAATGACGAGCAGGCTGAACTCGTCGGCCAAGTCGGTCAGCGGGATGGCCGCCAGGGTATGGCCGTTGGCGGTGCGCACGTCGCCGGTGAGCGAGACGGTCCGGATCTGCCACGGCGCGGGCGGCGCGGGCACCTCCGCGCGCACGGCGTTGGCCATGTTGAAGCCCTCGATCAGTGCGGCATATCCGAAGTCGGCAACGCCATCGCCAACGAAGACCGCAACTTCCATGTCGCGCATGCTACTGATCGCGTCGCATCCAGCACTGCTGCCGGAGCAAAGGTAGTCCTAACCTTAAGGCGGGGAAGGACTGCCGCGGGCTTCGGGAGGTTGGATGACCACGATTCAGTGGACGGCACTGCTGGTGATCGTGGTCGAAGTGGCACTGGTGCTCACCGCCCTGTGCTGGCCGCGGCGGCGGACTCGGCGCCGGGCTCCCGCCCGCGCCCGGATCTCGGACCGGCCGAATATCAAAGCATCGTAAGACGTTTCGCCGAGGCTTGTGAGCGCGCCCGTGCACGCCTATGCATAGCGAGTGGGCAACGACAACAGGGCCGGTGTTATCGACATTGCAACCGATCGGCGATCAGGACAGGATCGGCACGTGCGGGTGGTGGTAGTCGAGGACGACGACGATGTGGGCGAAGCCCTGGTCGAGGTGTTGACCGAGCAGGGTTTCGAGGTGGACCGCAAATCCCGGGGCGCGGACCTGCTGCTCGCGCACCGCGATTACGACGCCGTGATCCTCGATCTGGGCTTGCCCGACGCCGACGGCCTGCACGTGCTGCGGCAACTGCGTGAGGTGAGCGCGATCCCGGTGCTCATCCTCACCGCCCGTGACGACGAACGCACCATCGTGCGGGGCCTGCGCGGCGGCGCCGACGACTATCTCGTGAAGCCGCCGCGGATCGGGGAATTGGTGGCGCGCCTGGAACTGGCGACCCGCCGCGCCGTCGCGGCCGCCGGACCCGAGCTCACCGAGGTGGTCACCGGCGACGTGCGGGTGGATCTGGTCGCGCGCCAGGTCGAGGCCGGTGGTGCCATCGTCGTGCTGACACAGAAGGAATTCGACCTGGTCGAGGCACTGGTGGCCCGCCCGGGGGCCGCGATGAGCCGGGAGTATCTGATGGACCGGGTGTGGGGTGACGCCTTCGCGGCGGTTTCGCGGTCGCTGGATGTGCACATTTCCACCCTGCGCGCCAAGATCGGCAGGCCGGGTCTGATCACGACGGTCCGGGGGTACGGCTATCGCTGGGGATTGTGAAAGAGAGTGCGGCTGTGCGTCGGCGCCTGTTGTTGATTCTGTTGCTGTTCGCCGCGGTGGCCTCGCTGGGCTTCTCCTGGCCGCTGGGCGCGTCGACGCTGACCGCGCGCACCCAGCAACTGTGGTTCGACCGCTACGTAGACGCCGAATGGTTCGGTGATCTGGCGCAAGAGGCGATCGTGACCGGAAACCGCGCGACCCTGCTCGACGAAGCGCAGCGCTATCGCGAGCTGTACTCCGACAAAGTCCTCGTCGTCGACGCGGGCGGCGCCGAAATCACCAACACTGGTGTGGATGCGGAACATTCGGCGGTGACAACGCTGCTGACGGCGGCTCGCGGCAACCGGCATGCGGTGCAACCGCCGCCGCGGCTGCGGCCCTGGGATCCGGACACGATGCTGATCGCCCGGCCGGTCGGAACCGGCATGCGAATTTCCGGCGCGGTACTGCTCGAAGTCTCGACGGTGCGCGCCAAGCGCGATATCACCGACCGGATCGCGCTCATCACGGCCGGATCCTGGACGGCGCTGGCGCTTTTCGCCGGCCTGGCCCTGTTGCTGAGCCGCTGGGTGCTCAATCCTCTGGCGCGGCTGTCGAATTCGGTGGCCGGGCTCACCGCGACGCTGCCGGAACCGCGGGCGCTCGACGATGTTCCGCCACGGTACGGGGGGCCGCCCGAAGTGCGGGAGCTGGCGCATTCGGTCGAGGTGATGGTGCGGGCGGTGGGCGACGCGGCCGACGCGCAGCGCCGGCTCGTCGCCGACACCGCCCACGCGATTCGTAATCCGCTGACCGCCTTGGCTGTCCGGTTGGAATCGCTGGGCCGGGTGATCCCCGAGCAAGGGCAGCAGTCCTTCGCCCGGGCCGGCGCGCAGGTCGAACGGCTGAAGGCGATCCTGGACGGGCTGCTCAAGCTCGCTGTCGCCGAGGCCCCGGTCGGTTTCGGCGCCGGACAGCTGGATGCGGAGTGGCCGAATCACTGTGCGGCGGCGCGGGTCGTGCTGGACCGGGTCGATACCTGGCGCCCTGCCTTTACGGACGCGGAAATGACTGTGGCAGTGGATGTTCCGGTGAATGTGGCCGATGAGATCGCCGCGGAGGAAGGGGTGCTGGTGCAGATCCTCGATGTGCTGCTGAGCAACGCGTCACGCTATGCGGGCGCTGGTGCGCACACCGAGGTGCGGCTGAGCGTCGACCAGCGGTGGGCGACGATCTCGGTGTACGACAACGGTATCGGCGTCGAGCCGGCCGAGCTCGGGAAGCTGACGACCCGTTTCTTCCGGGGCGCGACGGCGGCCGCGGGCGGCACCGGACTGGGCTTGCCGATCGCGGCCGCGCTGACCCAGCAGCATCTGGGCGAATTCATCGTGTCGGCGGCCTATCCGCACGGACTGCACGTGACGGTGCGGTTGCCGGTCCTTCAGCCGTGATTGTCGCGGTAGTAGTCGGCGGCGGCGGGATGCAGCGGGACGCCGCCGGTTCCGACCAGCCAGCGCCGATCCAGGAAATGGAAGCCCAGGGTCTGTTCCGAGATCAGCGCGTCGGCCTGCTCCAGTAGTAGTGCGGTGATGGCCGTCACGGCTGAATCCGCCAACTGCGGCGCCGCGAGCAGCAGATTGGGCACGCCGACGGTCCAGACGGCCGGTGCCTGGGGATACGCGCCGGCCGGAATGATCACCCGGTCGTAGTCGTAGCCGAAGCGTTCCTGCATTGGCAGTGCCCAGTCGCCGATGTCGATCAGCCGGGCCCGGGCCGGAATGTCGACGCCCGGTGTCGGAATGCCGCCACCCCAGAAGATGGCATCCACCGCGTCGGCGTGCAGCGCGACCGCGCCATCCGACAGTTGCCGGTTGCTCGGGACGATGTCGGTGGCGGGATCCAATCCCGCCACCCGCAGCAGGCGTTCGGCCGTCATCGCCGCGCCGGACCCGGTGACGCCCAAATCGACACGCCGGCCCCGCAGCTCGGTGAGGTGGCGAATCGGACTGTCCGCGCGCACGGCGAGTTGAATGTAGGTCTCGTAGAGCCGTCCGATGGCGACGGCGCCGGTCTGCGCCGACGCCAGCGAATCCGCCAGCGCCAGACCGGCATCGAGGCCGCCGCTGGCGATCAGGGCCAGATTCTGTTGCGACCCGGCGGTACTGATCGGCTCGATGCGAACGGCTCCGGTCGCGGTGGCGGCTTTCGCCAGCAGCTCGGCGAATTCGTGGAAGAAGCCGCCGGCCCGCCCGGAACCCAGCCGGACGACCGGTACATCCTGCGGCGCCCGGCATCCGGCGGCGAGCAGCAACGCGGTGCTGCCCGCGAGAAACCGGCGGCGATCCAGCACACGGTCTCCTGACTATTCGGCCTCGATCGCCGTCATTCCAGTCAGCGGACGGGCAGGTGTCAACTGCTCAGCGCACCTCGGTACCGAGCAGGTGCCGCACACCGGCCACGAACAGTTGCAGGCCGAAATCGAAACGTGCCGTGGGATCGGTGTTCTCGTCGATGGGGGAGGCGCCCTCGGGCAGCGCGCCGACCGAATCCATCTGCATGCGCGACTGTTCGTCGACGGTGTGGCCGAGCACGTAGTACAGCACCGTGAAAGCGGTGAGTTCGGCTTCGTCGCGGGGCATGCCCGCGCGAATCGCGGCGCTGACGAAGCGTTCCCGGCCCTTGCTGGTGGTCAGGCGGGAGGCGTAGGTGGCCGAGACCAGCTCCGCGCCGTCGCGGTAGGCGAGCAGGCAGTCGCGCAGGCGGTGCGCCAGTTCGGTGATCTGCCCGGACCATTCGGTCGCGGTGATCGGATCCTCCATCGGCGCGAGGATCTTGTCGGCGACCGCGCCCAGCAGCGCCTGCTTGTTGGGAAAGTGCCAGTACAGCGCGCCGGGCTGGACCTGGAGCGAGCCCGCCAGCCGCCGCATGGTGAGGTCGGCGAGACCGTACTGGTCCAGGATGGCGATCGCCCCGTCGACCACGTCCGCCCGATGCAGTTGCACGCCAATTCCCTCCGTACGTGTTTTGACTCACTCCCGAACCTACCCTAGCCTGAACACCGTTCAAGTTGCACGGAGACCTCGTGCACAGCCGGACGAAGGGACTTCGCAGTGACCCAGGCACCCGTTGATACGTCGATTCTGTCGATCGCCCGCGAGCAGGTGCTCGAGCGGGGCGTCGGCCTGACCCAGGAGCAGACCCTCGAGGTGCTCCGCCTCGGCGACGACCAGCTCGAAGACCTGCTCGCCCTCGCGCACGAGGTGCGGATGAAGTGGTGTGGTCCCGAGGTCGAGGTCGAGGGCATCATCTCGCTCAAGACCGGCGGCTGCCCCGAGGACTGCCACTTCTGCTCGCAGTCCGGCCTGTTCCAGTCGCCGGTGCGCGCCGCCTGGCTCGACATCCCGAGCCTGGTCGAAGCCGCCAAGCAGACCGCCAAGTCCGGCGCCACCGAGTTCTGCATCGTCGCCGCGGTGCGCGGTCCCGACGAGCGGCTGATGGCCCAGGTCGCCGCCGGCGTCGAAGCCATCCGCAACGAGGTCGACATCCAGGTCGCCTGCTCGCTGGGCATGCTCACCCAGGAGCAGGTCGACCAGCTCGCCGCCATGGGCGTGCACCGCTACAACCACAACCTCGAGACCGCCAAGTCGCACTTCCCGAAGGTGGTGACCACGCACTCCTACGAGGAGCGCTGGGACACCCTGCGGATGGTGCGCGAAGCCGGCATGGAGGTGTGCTCGGGCGGCATCCTCGGCATGGGCGAAAGCCTGGAGCAGCGCGCCGAATTCGCCGCGCAGCTGGCCGAACTGGAACCCGACGAGGTGCCGCTGAACTTCCTCAACCCGCGCCCCGGCACCCCCTTCGGCGACCTCGAGGTGCTGCCCGCCGCCGACGCGCTGCGCGCCGTCGCCGCGTTCCGGCTGGCGCTGCCCCGCACCATGCTGCGCTTCGCCGGCGGTCGCGAGATCACCCTCGGTGACCTCGGCGCCAAGCAGGGCATCCTCGGTGGCATCAACGCCGTCATCGTCGGCAACTACCTGACCACCCTGGGCCGCCCCGCCGAGGCCGACCTGGATCTGCTCGGCGAGCTGAAGATGCCGATCAAGGCGCTCAACGAAACTCTGTGAGCCAGCGTCCGCCCGCACAACATGATGGGTAATGTCATGCCTGTGGTTCCTCAAAACATGGACGAGCGCTACAACCCGTTCACCGGGAAGCGGATCGTGCCCGGGCTCGACGACGCGGTTCCGGCCGCCGCCGCGCTCGGGCTGGAGCCGCCGCGTTTTTGTGAGCACTGCGGGCGTCGCATGATCGTTCAGGTCAGCCCGGACGGCTGGTGGGCCAAGTGCTCCCGGCACGGCGTGCTCGACTCGACGAGTCTGGAACGGCGCTAGTGCCGGCCGCGGGCAGCGGAGTGGTGTACGGGCCGGTCGCATTCGGCGTCCGGCGTGAGGTGCGCGCGGCGCTGCTGATCGGCGCCGCGGTCGTGGTGCTGAGCATCCTCGGCGGTGTCGCGTGGGGTCTCCTCGCGCCCGCCGAGCATCTGCTGGTCACCCAGCCGGGCCGCGGCGCGCCGCTGACCGGCGAGAGTACCCATCAGTTCGACGGGCTCGCGATCTTGACCTGCCTCGGTTTCGTGGCGGGTGTGCTGTCCGCGGTCGCCGCGTGGCGGTGGCGCGCGGTGCGCGGCCCGATCATGCAGGGCGGGTTGCTGATCGGCGCGCTGATCGGCGCGTACGCGATGAAGTGGTTCGGCGAGATCGTCGCGGAGGTGCGGTTTCCGCGGCCCGAGGATCCCGCGGTCGGCACGATCATCGCGCTGGCGCCCGAGGTCGGTAGTTCGCTCGCGCTGGTGGTGCAGCCGCTGGTCGCCTCGCTGCTGCTGATGTTCATGGCCGCGTTCAGCGCCTCGGAGGATCTGGGCACCGGTTTCGCGGGCCCGTTCGGCACGCAGCGGCCGCTGGCGCAGTTCCCGCCCGGCGGGGATTGGCCGCCGACGCACTACCCTGACGAGCCCGTCGCGCACGGCCCGGACGGCTCGGTGACCTACGCCGACGGGACCGTCGAATACCCCAACGGCACCACCACCTACCGCGGCGGCACGGATGCGGTGCCCGAGTCACGGCCCGCACGCTGACTGTTGGCCGAACCGTTGCTCCGGCGGCGGCACTGGCGTACCAGAACGCCCTAGAATTGGGTTACACGCTGTGCGTTCAAGGAGGAACGAGTCGTGGCGTTCATCGGTAGCGGTCCGGTCGTCGAGGAACTCGACGCCAAATTCTGGAAGCTCACCGAACCGGTGGTCTACCAGGGCGAGAGCCAGGACTTCACGGTGCCCGCGGGCTTCCGCACCGACTTCGCTTCCGTGCCACGCGCATTGGTATGGCTGATTCCGCGCTACGGGGCCTACACCCGCGCCGCCATCCTGCACGACTATCTGGTGCACTCCCGCGAGGTGAGCACGGCCGATGCCGACGGGATCTTCCGGCGGGCCCTGCGTGAGCTCGGCGTCTCCATGCCGCGGCGCTGGATGATGTGGGCCGCAGTGCGTTTGGCGAACCGGCTGCAGGGCGCGACACCCGGCGACCTCGGCCGGTTCTTCGTGGTCGCGGCGCCATCGGTGCTGTTCCTCACTGTTCCCGTGGTCGTGGTGACCGTATTCCTGTGGATCTTCTGGCTGGTGGAGTTGGTGTTCTGGGCCGTCGCGCGGCTGAGCCGTCGCACCGCGGCCCCGCCACCAACGCCGCAGATGAAGACGGCCTGAGGTCTGTCCGCCGGAAATTCGGTGGAGGACGGCACATCTGCCCGGCTACCGTGGCCTTTCCGGCACGTGTGAAGGGAGGTCCGGACATGAAGCGAATGACCAGCGCGACCGACGCAGGCACGGCACAGCAGGCCGAGCGCCCGGACCTGACCGCGTGGAAGCTGCGGCACGAGGTGCGGCGTTCCAATGCCGCCCAGCCGATTCCGAGTAATCGGCAGTACCGCCGCACTCGCAAGCACCGCGACCGCCGCGACGACTGACGCGTTCGCGTCGCCCGGACGTCCGGTCCGGAATTCCTGTCTGCGGCACTGACCTGCGCATACCCGATCGAACCTGACGCCGCGGCGCGCGATGAACCCCGTGTGGTTCGTAGCGTCGGAGTCGTTCGATCGCCTCGAATTCCGTCGATTCACAGGGGGTTTCACCATGTTCGGAAAGCTCACTCTCGCCGCCCTGGCGCTGGCCGGGGGCGGCTTCCTCGCCGCCACGACCGCCGCCGAAGACCCGGGCCCGGTACTGGTGCATCAGGTCACCGGCACTCAGGAACCCGTCCTGCCGTTCTGCTTCCCGAAGCCGGTCGAGCTCGAGGAGCCCGGCCAGACCGAACCGCTGCGCCCGGCCGACGTGCCGTGCACGCCATAATGCTGACTGGGGAGTTCGAGAAGTAGGGGAGGGCAAGTGGATTCGAGTTCCATCGGCGGGCGGCTGCGTCCGTCACCGCGCACCGTGTTCGCGCGGCGGTTCGCCGAATTGTTCGACGCGGCAGGCAATCCGACTTTGCGCCGGGTTGCCGCCGCGGCGGACGCCCGTCTGCGATCTGCCCGCGCGGCGGGGCAGAAGGGTGGGGTGTCGATCCAGCGGATCAGTGACTGGAAAGCTGGGCGCAATCTGCCCGCGAAGTTCGAAACGTTTCTGCCCGTTGTACTTACGCTGGTCGACGAGGCGCGTAAGTCCAGTGCGCAGGTGTCGCCCGCGCTGTTGTCGGTGCAGGAGTGGCAGCGGTTGTGGACGGCCGCCATCGAATGGGATCCGGCCTCGGCGGCGACCGAATGCCCCTATCTCGGGCTGACCGCTTATCGTCGTCAGGACACGGAGCTGTTCTTCGGCAGAACCAGGCCGACCGAAGAGTTCGTCGAATTGGTGCGTGGGACAGTCGGTCCGGGTGGTCAGGGTGGGATCGTCATGCTGGTGGGGGCATCGGGCGCGGGTAAGTCCTCCCTGCTCGAAGCGGGGGTGGTCCCGGAACTGGCGCAGCCCGAACGGGATTGGGCCATCGCGACGATGACCCCAGGACCGGACCCGGTAGGCGCGCTCCTCGCGGCCGTGTCCGCCCGCGCCGCGGATACCTCGACAGAGCTTGCGGAGCCCGACTCGACCGGCGAGGTCGAAACAACAAGTGCTGCGACGCCTCTCGCCGATGAAGCGCCAACGGCTGAGACCATCACCCGAACCCTCGCCGACTGGGGCACCGGCCTGCGACGCCTACTGATCATCGACCAGTTCGAGGAACTGTTCACGCTCTGCCCTGACGACGACCAGCGCGAGGTGTTCCTCTCGGCCCTGGAACATCTCGCCATCCGCGGTGAACGTGAGCCGACAGCGGTGATCCTCGCCGTCCGCGCCGACTTCTACGCTCGCTGCGTAGACATCCCGGTCCTCGAGGACGCCCTCAAGCACCGGAGCTACCTGCTGGGTCCGATGCGCCTGGATGAACTGGCCGAAGCCATCACGCGCCCAGCCGAATTGGCGGGCTACAAGCTCGAGTCAGGCCTCGAAGAGCTTGTCATCAGCGAACTCTGCGGGCTCGGCAGCCGTGGTGAGCGCCGCGCCTACGACCCCGGCGCGTTGCCTCTGGTCTCCCATGTGATGGAGGCAGTCTGGCAACGTCGCGACGGCATGCGTCTCACGATCGACGGCTACGAACAAGCGGGAGGCGTCCTCGGCTCGGTCGCCGCCACTGCCGAAAAGGCGTGGAGCGAGCTCTCCGAATTCCAACGGGCGGTGGGCAAACGGGTCCTGCTCGGGCTCGTCGCGGTGGGCGACGACTCCCGCGACACCCGCCGCAAAGTCGCCCGCGCCGAACTCGTCCGGCAAACCGTCGAAGCCGCCGAAACCGCCTTGGAGGTCCTGGCCCGGACCCGGCTGATCACCCTCGACTCCGAATCGGCGTACCTGACACACGAAATCGTCCTGGACGCCTGGCCGCGCCTGCGCTCCTGGATCGACGAGGATCGCGTCGGATACCTGGAAAGGCAACGGCTGCAAGCGGATGCCTCGGACTGGATCGCCGGCGGGCGCGATCCTTCGCTGCTGTATCGCGGAGCTCGCCTGACCACGATGGAGCTCCATATCGGGCAAGGCCAGCTCGGACCGGCCGGAGAGGAGTTCCTCGCGGCCGCGCGACTGGACCGGCAACGGGCTGAACGCCGTTCCACGGCAAGGAAATCCGTGCTGGCACTGCTGGGTGTCATCGCCCTGGTGCTGGCCGGTGTCGCGTTCGTGCAGAACGACACCGCCCGGCAGCAGCGGGACCGGGCGATCTTCACCGCGGTACTGGCCGAGGCGGATCGAGTGCGGGACTCGGACCCGGCCCAGTCGGCTCAGCTCGCTCTCGTGGCGGACAAGATTCGTCCGGGTGATCCGGCCGTCCGAGCACGACTGCTCGATACCCAGAGCTTGCCGTTGGACGCGCGGATCAGCGGCCACACCGGATCTATCTGGGATGTCGACTTTCGGCGCGACGGGCAGATATTCGCCTCAGCGGGGACCGACCGCACCATCCGTTTGTGGGATGCCACCGGTGCCGTGCCGACCCGGCGAAGTGAGTTGTCCGGGCATACCGACGATGTGCTGTCGGTGGTTTTCAGCCCCGACGGAACGCTGCTTGCCTCAGCGAGCCGCGATGCCACCGTGCGGCTGTGGGATGTGCGAAACCCCGACGCGCCCGCACCTGTCGGGAAGCCTTTGCCGGGCGGCGCGCTGGGCCGAATCCGCTTCGATCAGGACGGAAAAATACTGGTCACCTCCGCTGCCAGCCAGGACACGCGGGCATTCTGGGATATCACGAATCCGGCCGAGCCCACGCTGATCGAGGCCCGGTTGCCGCTGGCTCTCGAACGGTACCGCGCCGGAACCCTCAGTTCTGATCTGCGCCGGCTGGCCACCCCGGACGACCAGGGTATCCAGCTCTGGGATACGACGGACCTGCGTGCGGCGCGCCCACTCGGGCGGATCCCCGGTGGGTCGTCCCTCTCCGAATTCAGTCCGGACGGACGAATATTGGTGGTCGGCCTGACCGATGTGCAAACCGTGCAGCTCTGGGACGTGTCGGACGCGATGGCGCCCCGGAAACTCGGCACACCGCTACCGGTCAGTGGATCGTTGTTTCCGATGCCCGTGGCTTTCAGCTCCGACGGCAAACGCATGGCGACGCACCTGACCCAGGATCGCGTCCAGGTATGGGCGTTGGATGATCCGGCTCATCCGGTCCTGCTCAGTACCCTGCCCAACGGATCGAGCGGGTTTGTCACCGCGTTCGCCTTCGGATCGGACGGCCGGATCGTCACCAGCACCCAGGAGGGCATACTCCGCCATTGGTCACTGCCGCGATGGGGATCGGACAATCTCGGGTATGTGCCGCGGAGCACCAAAATCGAGCTGGACGACTCCGGTTCGCTAATGGCCTTGGCAACAAGCTCGGTCGTCGAGAAGACAGACGTCGCCGAAGTCGAACTCTTTCGCGTCGAGAACCCGGGGGAGCCGCGCCGGGTGGGTCGCCTGACTATGGACGAGCCGTTCGGTCGCACGACACTGAGCCCGGACGGGCGAATGCTGTTCACCGCTGGATTGATGGCGGGCGGCAAGCTTTTCGATATTTCTGACCCGGCTGCCATCCGGCTGCTGGCGGAGGTACCCGCCGCGGACCCCAGCGCCGGATTTCAGAGCGCGGTCTTCAGCCCCGACTCGCGACGGCTGATCACGACGTATTCGACCTGGCCGGACCCACAGCTGCGGGTATGGGACCTGACCGACCGCACCAAGCCGGTAGCGCTCGGCCAGACGCCGATCCTTTCCGGCGAATACGATGTCGCGGTCAGTCCCGACGGCCGCCTTCTCGCCAGCTTCGGCACCACCGAAGGAGTGCGGCTATGGGACATGACGCAGGGCGGGAGTCCGAGATTCGTCAGTCGAATCGCGCTGGGACCCAACGAACAGCCGGCCCGCCTGGCCTTCGCGCCGGACAGCCGCGCACTGGCGGTGTCGGCCGAGGACAAGACCATTCGTCTCTGGGACATTACGGAGCCGCCAACTCCAGTCGCGCTCGCAGACCCCCTGAAGGGCCATTCCGCGTTCGTGTCCGCCCTCGCGTTCAGTCCGGACGGCCGCACCTTGGCTTCCACCGGCTTCAATTCCGAGATTCGATTGTGGGACATCAGTTCTCGGGAACGCCCGGTTGCCGTCGGGTACCCCCTGGCCACTGGAACCCTGGACGACGGCTACCGAGTGGTCTTCCACCCGGCGGGCGGCTACCTGGTATCGGGTAGCGCGCCGGGGGGTGTCCGATGGTGGGATCTCGACATCGGACGATCGATCGACCGGATCTGCCGAGTCACCCCCTCGGCTCTCGACGCGTCCGCCTGGTCCGAGCGATTCCCGGACATCGCCCTGGATCCACCATGCGCCGGAACACCGTGACGTAACCGCCGTACCCGGAATCCGAAAAGTAGGGGAGTACAGATGGATTCGAGCTCCAACGGGGGTCGACTACGACCGTCGCCGCGCACAGTCTTCGCCCAGCAGTTCGCGGAATTATTCGACGCGGCAGGCAATCCGACCCTGCGGCGGGTCGCCGCAGCCGCCGAGGCGCGCATGCGGGCCAGCCGGGCGGTCGGCCAGAAGGGCGGCGTGTCGATCCAGCGGATCAGTGACTGGAAGTCCGGAAGGAACACGCCCGCGAAGTTCGAAACCTTTCTGCCGGTGGTGCTTACGCTGATCGACGAGGCGCGCAAGTCCAGCGGACAGGTGTCACCCGCGTTGTTGTCGGTGCAGGAGTGGCAGCGGCTGTGGACGGCGTCGAACGAGTGGGATCCGGATGCCGATGACGGCGGTGCGGTGTGTCCGTATCTCGGGTTGGCTTCGTACCAACCCGCTGATGCCGAAGTGTTCTTCGGGCGCGGCAGGGTTACCGCCGAGCTGGCTGAAATGGTCGGGGCCACAGTCGGTTCCGGTGGCGCAGGCGGCATGATCATGCTGGTCGGCGCTTCGGGAGCAGGCAAGTCTTCGTTGCTCGCGGCGGGATTGATTCCGGCCCTGGCTGATCCGGTGGACGAGTGGGCGGTCGCGACCCTGACCCCGGGGATCGATCCGGTGCGTTCGCTATTGGTTGCGGCACAGCCGGAGTCGGATGGGGCGGAGCTGTCGCTCACCGATGCACTCGCGGCATGGGGTGCGGGTCGTCGCCGGTTGCTGATCGTCGATCAGTTCGAGGAACTGTTCACGCTGTGCAAGGACGAACGTCGCCGCAAGGAGTTCCTCGCCGCGCTGGAGCATCTGGCCATTCGTGGCGAAAACGAGCCGACGGCAGTGGTTCTCGCGGTCCGTGCGGACTTCTACGCCCGCTGCCTGGACATCCCGGTCCTGGAGGACGCCCTCAAGCACCGCAGCTATCTGCTCGGCCCGATGCGCCTGGACGAGTTGGCCGAAGCCATCACCCGCCCTGCCGAATTGGCCGGCTACAAGCTGGAATCCGGTCTCGAAGAGCTCATCATCACCGAGCTGTGCGGTCTGGACGGTGGTGGGGAGCGCCAAGGCTACGACCCGGGAGCCCTGCCGCTCGTCTCCCACGTCATGGAGGCCGTCTGGCAGCGCCGCGAAGGCGCCCGGCTGACGATCGACGGGTACCGGGCCGCCGGCGGGGTGGTGGGATCGGTGGCGGCCACCGCGGAGAAGGCGTGGAACGAGCTCACCGAGTTCCAGCAGGCGGTGGGCAAGCAGGTCCTGCTCGGGCTGGTCACCGTCGGCGAGGATGCCCGCGACACCCGCCGCAAGCTGACCCGTGCCGAATTATTTAGTCGCACAGTCGAAGCCGCTGACGTCGCACTCGATGCCCTAGCCCGGACGCGGTTGGTCACCCTCGATTCCGATGCCGCTTACCTGACCCACGAAATTGTGCTGGACGCCTGGCCGCGGTTGCGGGCCTGGATCGACGAAGACCGCGTCGGCTATCTGGAACGCCAGCGGTTGCACACCGACGCGGCGGATTGGATTACGGCCGAACGTGATCCGTCACTGCTCTACAGGGGCACCCGGCTCAGTGCGGCCGAGGAGCATGTCGGCGACACCTTGGTCGGCGCCCTCGCCACGGAATTCCTCACGGCAGCGCGGGCGGAGCGGCGCAAGGCCGAGCGGCGCGCCACGACGACGAGGGGCGCGCTCGCCTTGCTCGCGGCCGTCGCCATGGTGCTGGCCGGTGTCGCGTTCGTACAGAGCGGTACCGCGAAAGCGCAGCGCGACAACGCCGTATTCGCTGCCATCGTGGCGCAGGCCGACCAGGTGCGGGAGCAGGACCCGGGGCTTTCGGCGCAGTTGGCCCTGACCGCGCACCGTTTGCGGCCGGACGACCCGGAGGTGCGGGCACGCATCCTGGACGCGCAGTCGCTGCCGTTGGCGAGGTCTTATCCGGGGCACGCCGGGGCGGTGAACGCGATCGCGTTCCGGCCCGATCGGCGCATGCTCGCCACCGCGGGACGCGACCGGGTCATCCAGCTCTGGGACACGGCCGATCCGCTCCGGCCGCTGGCCCTCGGACAGATCACGAGCGGCATCACCGACGACATCAGGTCGCTGGCCCTGAGTCCGGATGGCCGGTTTCTGGCCGCGGGCCGATGGTTCGGCAGCGCGCGATTGTGGGATGTCAGTGACCCCGCTCGTCCGGCCCAGCTCGGCGAGCCGATCGCCGAGGGCAGCACGGTCGGATTCAGCTCCGACAGCCGGACCTTGGTCACGTCGAGCTTCCGCAGAGCCGTGCGGTTGTGGGCGTTGGACGATCCGGCCCGCTCGGCATCCCGCGAGATCGTCATCTCCGGTGACGACGATCCGAACGGGACATTCGCGGTGGCGGCGAACCGCATGCTCGCGGCTACCGTCGACCGGGACGGGCTGGCCGAACTCTGGGATCTGTCGGGACTGGGAGCGGCCCGACACCTGGGAAGATTGCAGGAGGTTTCCGGGCAGGCCGCCTTCAGTCCCGACGGCCGGCTCCTCGCGGTCGCGAGTCGCAACGGTCTGGCGATTCAGCTGTGGGACATTACCGATCCGGCAGTTCCGCGCCGGATCGGCGACCCGATCCCCACCGGTTCAACCGAGGTCGTCGTCCAAGCGTCTGTTGCGATCGCCTTCAGCCCCGACGGCGCTCTACTGGCCGTCGGCTCCGGGTCCGGCCGCACCGCCATGGTGTCGCTGGTGTCGATCGAGGAGCCGAAACGGCCGGTGCTGGTTTCGGCTTGGACCGCTGCCGAATTCACCGACTCGCTCGAATTCGGTCCCGGCGGCCGCCTGTACACCGGGGGAAACGATGGCCTGATCCGGGTCTGGCAGCTCCCGGACGGAATGGCGGATCAAAAGTGGACGCGCGGCTTCCAATTCGCTGTCTCGGGCGATCGGATGATCCTGGATTCACAGGGTGTGACGGAGATTTGGAGCGCGTCCGCCCCGCCACACGCCCGCAAGCTGGGACAGCTTCGGGTCGTGAACTCCTACGGCGAACCCGTGCTCAGTCCCGACGGTCGCACCGTGCTCGTCCTCGAACGGGACGTCGGCGCAAGGCTGTTCGATATCGCCGATCCGGCGGCGCCGGTGCATCTTGCCGACCTGCCCGGCGACTACCGCGATTTCCAGAGCGCTGTCTTCAGCGCCGATTCACGGCAGTTGACGGTGCTGGGGAACATTCGCCAAGGCTCGAATCTGACCCCACGGCTGCGGGTGTGGGATCTCTCGGATCCCGCACGCCCCCGTGCGGCCGGTGATCCTGTCGATGTCCCCCAGGCCTCGGGTATGACGATGTTCCCGGTGAGTCATGTCGTTTCGGTACCGGGCCGCAAGTTGATCCTCGTTCCCGGCGCTGACGGATATGTGTCGCTGTGGACCCTCACGGATCCTTCCCGGCCGCAACAGGTCAGCAGATTCAACGTCGGCCACGCGAGCTCCCGGACCCGTCTGGCCGTGAACGCGGCGGGCACTACGCTCGTGAGTGCCGCCGACAGCCAGACGATCCGGGTCTGGGACATCTCCGACGAGCACGCTCCGGTCGAAACCGGGCCCCCCTTGCCCGGCCACGCGGCAGAAGTGCTTTCGCTCGCCTTCAACCCCGACGGAAACCTGCTCGCCTCGACCGGGAAGGACTCCGAACTGCGCCTCTGGGACTTCACCGACCCGCAGCACCCCCAGCCGATCACCTACCCCCTGGCCACCTCGGTTTCGAAAGACGAGTGGGAGTTGGCATTTCACCCGAACGGCAACTTCCTCCTGACCGGCCTCCAAGGCATCCGCTGGTGGAACCTGAACACCCACCAGGTCGCCGACCGCATCTGCGCCGCCACCACACCCATCACTGAGCAGCAGTGGCGCGAACGTGTCCCGGAACTGCCCTACCGCCCGCCGTGCCAGTAGCTCCGTAGTCATATTGCTGCGCTGATGGGCGTTTCAACAGCGATATGACTACGGCGTCGCGCAGGGCTGACCTCAGCTGGGTGGGCGCAGGGCGGCGAACTCGTCGGTGACGCGGATTTCGGAGTCGGTGTAGCGGTACAGCGCGGCGGGGCGGCCGCCTGCGCGGCCGGGGGCGGCGGTCGCGCCGGTGGGGGTGATTACCTTGCGGCGGGACAGGACTCGTTGGAGGTTGGTGGTGTCTACGTCGTAACCGAGTGCGGCACAGTAGATTTCGCGCAGGGTCGACATGGTGAACCGTTCCGGGGCCAAGGCGAAGGCGATGTTCGTGTAGGACAGTTTTCTGGCCAGCCGGGTGCGGGCGTGTTCGACGACGGTGCCGTGGTCGAACGACATGGCGGGCAGTGCCGAGACCGGGTGCCAGGCGGTGTCGGGTGGCAGTTGCGGGTCGGCGGTCAGGGGGACCAGGCCGAGGTAGGCGGAGGCGATGCGGCGGGCGCCGGGTACGCGATGCGGGTCGCTGAAGACCCAGACCTGCTCCAGGTGGGCCAGTTCGCGCACATCGACCTTTTCGGCCAGCTGCCGGGCCGCTGAGGCGTCGAGGTCTTCGTCGTCGCGCAGGCGTCCGCCGGGGAGTGACCAGGTGCCTTTCTGGGGGTCCAGGGCGCGCTCCCACAGTAGGACCGAAAGTTCGGACTTTTGGTCGGGTGCACACCGTCGTGCGGCGGCGTCGACGCCTGGACCTGCGGGAATGCCCGGGGCGACCGGGCGAACCTGGAACACCGCGGTGAGCGTTTCGTGGATGGTGCTACTATGGGCCACGTTTTCGATTGTAAGTCGAAAACTGGTTTGGTGCGAAATCGGCGAGGAGGCCGACCGCGCAAGGAAGGGAGCCATCATGGCGAGCATGGGTGCGTTTACGGCGCCTCCGCTGATGGGGCAGGTGTTCGACGGACCGTCGGGGTACACCGGCGTCGAGGGGACGCCGGAGTGGGCGCAGGAGGTGAAGCGCCTCGCACGCGAGCGCAACGCCACGATCCTGGCGCACAACTATCAGCTGCCCGAGATCCAGGACGTCGCCGACCACGTGGGCGACTCGCTGGCGCTGTCCCGCATCGCGGCCGAGGCGCCCGAAGACACCATCGTGTTCTGCGGCGTGCACTTCATGGCCGAGACGGCGAAGATCCTCAGCCCCGCCAAGACCGTGCTGATTCCGGACCAGCGCGCGGGCTGCTCGCTCGCCGACTCGATCACCGCCGCGGATCTGCGGGCCTGGAAGGCCGAGTTCCCGAACGCGGTGGTGGTGTCCTACGTGAACACCACGGCCGAGGTGAAGGCGCTCACCGACATCTGCTGCACCTCGTCCAACGCCGTCGACGTCGTCGCCTCCATCGATCCCGACCGGGAGGTGCTGTTCCTGCCGGACCAGTTCCTGGGCGCGCACGTCAAGCGCGTCACCGGCCGCGAGAACATGCAGATCTGGGCCGGTGAATGCCACGTGCACGCGGGCATCAACGGCGAGGAACTCACCGAGCAGGCGCGCACCCACCCCGACGCCGAACTGTTCGTGCACCCCGAATGTGGTTGCGCTACTTCGGCTTTGTACCTGGCGGGCGAGGGTTCCTTCCCGGCCGACCGGGTGCACATCCTGTCCACCGGCGGCATGATCGACGCGGCCAAGCAGGCCAAGTCGTCCCAGGTGCTGGTCGCGACCGAGATCGGCATGCTGCACCAGTTGCGAAAAGCCGCACCCGGCATCGACTTCCAGGCGGTGAACGACCGCGCCTCCTGCCCCTACATGAAGATGATCACCCCGGCGGCGCTGCTGCGCTGCCTGGTCGAGGGCGCCGACGAGGTGCACGTCGATCCGGAAATGGCCGCACTGGGCCGCAATTCGGTGCAGCGCATGATCGAGATCGGCAACCCCGGCGGGGGCGAGTAATGCTCGGCAGGCGTGCCGGAGGCCAGGTGCCTCTGGACGCCGCGCCGATGCGCCGCCTTTCGTCCGCGGGTGGTGTCGTCCTGCGCGCGAGCGCGTGACCACCGATGCGTCACCTGTCGGCGGGAATGCCGGCCCTGTGGTCGGCGCTGGATCGATGGTGATGCGCGTGCGCTGTACCGCTGCGCACCATGGGGATTCGCCGACCCCTGTTACGTCGGCGCGTGCACGAGAAGGTGCGGAAATATGACTTCGGTATCGATCGGCTGGGAAGCCGAAGCCGACCTGGTGGTGATCGGTGGCGGCGTCGCCGGCCTCACCGCGGCGCGCACGGCGTCGCTGCGCGGCCTGCGGGTGCTCATCCTCAGCAAGGGTGGGCCCACCGACACCGCTACCCAGTACGCGCAGGGCGGCATCGCCGTGGTTGCGCCGCAAGAGGATTCGGTGGACTCGCACGTGCGGGACACGGTCGAGGCCGGCGCCGGCCTGGTCGACGTGGAGGCCACGCGTTCCATCGTCGAAGGCGGCCAGGACGCTGTCGCCGCGCTGACCGACCTCGGCGCGGTCTTCGATCTGGGCCGGGACGGCCAGATCTCGCGCACCCGTGAGGGCGGCCACAGCACTCGGCGCATCATCCACGCGGGCGGCGACGCCACTGGCGCGGAGGTGCAGCGGGCGTTGAACGCGGCCGGATTGCCGGTGATCTTCGGTGCCGCGGCCTGCGAGGTCGTGACCGGGCCGACCGGCGTGCGCGGGGTAGTCGCGGTGTCGGAGCGGGGATTCGGCGTCGTGCACGCCCCGGCGGTGTTGCTCGCCACCGGCGGTCTCGGGCAGCTGTACGCGCTCAGCACCAACCCGCCGGGCGCCACCGCCGACGGCATCGCGCTCGCGTTGCGGGCCGGCGCCTCGGTCGCCGACCTGGAGTTCGTGCAGTTCCATCCGACCGTGTTGTTCACGCCGGGCGGGCTGGGGCGACGGCCGCTGATCAGCGAGGCGGTGCGCGGCGAGGGCGCGACTCTGGTCGATTCCGAAGGCGACTCGGTTATGGACGGACTGCATCCGCGTGGCGATCTAGCCCCACGCGATGTGGTGTCGCGCGCCATTTCGGCTCGGATGCGTACCCTGGGCACCGATCATGTCTTCCTCGACGGCCGTGCCATCGCGGGTTTCGCTCAACGTTTTCCGACGATCACCGCGTCCTGTCTGGCCGCGGGCATCGATCCAAGCACTCAGCTGATCCCGGTGGCCCCTGCCGCGCACTACCAGTGCGGCGGCGTCGTCACCGACACCCACGGCCGCACCGGCGTCCCCGGGCTCTACGCCGCCGGTGAGGTAGCGCGCACCGGCCTGCACGGTGCGAACCGGCTGGCATCGAACAGTCTGCTGGAGGGCCTGGTGGTCGGCGAGCGGGTCGGATTCGCCGCCACCGAGCGGCTCGAGGCGAAACGTGGTGTCGCGGATATTCATTCGTACCGGATGCCGCGGGTCGATCGGCTCGCCCTGCAACAGGTGATGACCGCCCAGGCCGCCGTCGTGCGCGACCACGACGGGTTGGCCGACGCCACCAAAAGTTTGGAGCGCGCGGTGCTGCGCAATATGTCGAGCCGGGTGACCAACGGGGACAAGCCCGCCGCGAGCAGCGCACCGAAAGATCTTGCCGCCCAGCGCATCAGCGAACTCGAAGACGGTGCGCTCACCCTCACCGCGCGGGTGCTGCTGCTCGCCGCCGCGGCCCGCACCGAAAGCCGCGGCTGCCACACCAGATCCGACTATCCCGAACCGGTCGAAGCGCTGCGTCACAGCATTTCGATCAGCCTGGACTCCGACGGGCATCCGAATCTGGAGGCCCCGATCATCCCCGCCGACTTGGCTCTGACCATCCCGTGACCGCCGAGAAGGAGTGATCCAGATGACGCTCGATCCCGCCCTGAACCGCGACGAAGTCCTCGCGCTGATCCGCACCGCGCTCGACGAAGACCTGCGCTACGGCCCCGACGTGACCACCATGGCCACCGTCCCCGCCGACGCCGTCGTCAAAGCGTCCGTGGTGACCCGCGAGCCGGGCACTCTCGCCGGCCTCGACATCGGCCTGCTCGTCCTGGACGAGGTGATCGGCGCGGGCGCCTACGAGATCACCGACCGCGTCCCCGATGGCGCCCGGATCCAGCCCGGCCAGTCCGTCCTAGGTCTGATCGCCCCCACCCGTGGCCTGCTCACCGCCGAACGCACCATGCTCAACCTGGTCTGCCACCTCTCCGGCATCGCCACCGCCACCTCGGCCTGGGTCGACGCGGTCGCGGGCACGGACTGCAAGATCCGCGACAGCCGCAAAACCCTCCCCGGCCTGCGCGCACTGCAGAAGTACGCGGTCCGCGTCGGCGGCGGCGTCAACCACCGCATGGGCCTCGGCGACGAAGCCCTGATCAAGGACAACCACGTCGTCGCCGCGGGTTCCGTCACCGCCGCCCTGCGCGCGGTCCGGGCCCTGGCGCCCGACATCGCCTGCGAAGTCGAGGTGGACAGCCTCGAACAGCTCGACGCCGTCCTCGCGGAGAATGTCGAGCTCGTCCTGCTCGACAACTTCCCGCTCTGGCAGACCCAGGCCGCCGTCCAGCGCCGCAACGCGCAATCGCCGTCGACGAAACTCGAATCCTCCGGTGGCCTCACCCTCGACGCGGCCACCGACTATGCCCGCACCGGCGTGGACTACCTCGCAGTCGGCGCGCTCACCCACTCCGTCCGCGTCCTGGACCTCGGCCTCGACATGTGAGCCGCTGTCGCACACGCGACCGGATCTAGATGTCGAACCTGGCCCGGAGGGCGATCTTGACTTGGTCCAGCGCGGCGGTGGGGATTTCACCGGTGTTCTCGGTCAAGGTGTTCTTCGGGACCACCGCCAGGTCGTAGACCGCGACGGCGTCGCCGTTCGGAAGTTCGGCGGTCAGGAGTTGCAGGGCGCGCGGTACTTCGCGGGCCGGGCGAATCGGTGCGACCGCCACGCGCGAGCGGGCGTCGGCGATGAGATCGCTGTCCACGATGACGACTTGACCGACCACTCCGGTCAGGCGGCTTTCGGTCTTCCAGATCTGGCCCTGACCGTGGCTCACTCGGCGGGCCGTCCGAAGAGAATCTCCTCGGCGGCCGCATCGCTGGTCTGCTCCCACCCCTGATCCGACGGGTTGGACCGCTCCCACTCCGCCAGTTTCCGAAGATCATCCGCCAGCATCTGACGGGTCACCGCCCGCTCGATGTACTCGCTGGGTTTGTTGCCGGACGCGGCGCGCAGCTTCTCGGCCACCACATCGGTGAGTGTGATGTTGAGGCGGGTGGTCATACAGCAGATCGTACAGTCGGCTGTGCGCATGGGGCTAGAGCTAACAGGCCTCAGGCGGTGAGTTCGCGCTCCAAGGGTGTGCGGAAGCGCGGAATGGCGCGGACCTCGCCGAACCAGGCGGCGGAGCGAGCGGCTTCGGCCTCGATCATGGCGAGCGCGTCGGCGCCGACGTCTTCCAGTAGGCGCCAGGCGATTTCGCCGTCCTTGCGTTGCGCCCAGCCGCCGACGATGCGGCCGTCGAACCAGATCGTGGGGCCGATATTGCCGTTGCGGTCGAACAGCGCGGGCGCGTGCGGGCCGAGAAACCAGTCGCGGGACTGCCAGCCCATGGGGGTCGGGTCCAGGGCAGGGAGGAAGGAGGCCCAGGGTTCGGGGGCGGGGACCGGGTCGAGATCGTCGGCCAGCAGGACGCCGGTGACGCCGTCGAGATCGACCTCGACCAGGTCCAACTGGGCCAAGGTTTTCCGGACGTCGCCGAGGTTCCAGCCGGTCCACCACTTGATGTCGGCGACCGGGGCGGGGCCGAAGGCGTACAACCACTTCCGGACCAGTTCGGCACGGGCCTGCTCGAGGGGGACGTCCGGAACGCCCTCGGGAAGCCAGGATTCGATCGGCGCCCAGGTGTATTGACTGCTGGTCCAGCCGCCGTTGGGCCGCCCGCGCACGATCCGCCCCTCCGCGCCGAGGGTGACCAGCACCCAGGTGGTGATGTTGGTGGGCTTGGCGTACGACTTCTCCGGAGTCGGATTCACCTGGGTGCGCAGGCGCGGCACGGCTTTGCTGAGTTGCGCGCCGGTGGCGGCGCCGAGAGCTAGCAGCGCCTGATGGGTCTCCGATTCGACGTCGGCGAGCCAGGCGGCGACATCGCCGTCGATGACGTCCGCCTGCTCGATGTACCGGCCGTAGGTGCGGCGCTGCTTCGTCGCGAGCGCGGCGGCGCACGAGGACTGGAGCGCTGGAACCAGTTCCGTCGGTGCGATGAACATGGTGCGGCGCATGGCGAGCATGCGCAGCAGCGTGCGGTCGTCGTAGAGCGCCTTCTCGACATCCGCGGGCACCAGGTCCAGCCCGCGCGCGCCGACCGACAGGTACACCGTCGCCGGATCGGTGGCGTGCAGCACGACCATGGATCGGGCGATCTCGGTGGCCGCCGCGGCCCGGTGCTCGTAGGCCAGCCGGTGCCGCACGCCGAGCCGGGCCCGCCGCTGCGCGGTATCAATCGAACGCATAGGCGAAAGAGTAGCGGTTACAACCCGAACTGCGCAGGGTCGAGCCGCAGTGTCCCGCAGGCCTCCCGGACCGCCGCGATCTCGGCCGGATCGAAGTTCCCGTCCGCGTTGCCGATCATGATGCCGATCTGCACGACGGCCTGCGCCTCGGTCGGCTTGCCGGCGGCCTTGGCGATCTGCTGCAACACGTGCGCGCGGCCGAAAGCCGGGTCGGCGGTGAGCCTTTGGCAGTTGTCGTCGAAGAGGGCGCGCAGTTCGTCGGCGGGGAAGTTCTGGAGCACCGGATCGGTGCCGAGCAGCCCGGCGACGCGCATGCGCTCGTTCGGATCGATGCTGCCGTCGGCGGCGGCGACCAGCGCGCACATGCCCATGGCGGCGTCGCGGAAGGTCCCGCCGCGCAGGTCGTTCTTCTTGGCCAGGAGTTGTTTGCGCCACTGCGGCGCCTTGTCCACCACGTCCATCAGCCGGCTGAAGGTGTGCGCGTTGGAAATGATCTTGTTCAAGAAGGCCATGGACGAACTCCCCGGTAGTCGACGTCCGCACGCTAGCAGACCATTCGCGAGTCCCGCGCGCCCGCAATCGAATTGGGACCGGCTGGCTTTCGCTGCCCGGATCGGAGCCGTTGAACTGGCATTATTCGTGGGATGCGACGTGGAATCGGTGTGCTCCTGCTGTGCACCGCGCTGCTCGGTCCGGCGCCGGGCGCGGCGGCCGAACCCGGCTGCCCGGTGCGGGTTTCGATCCGGCCGGTGTCGCTGCCGGTCGACGGTGAGCAGGCGACCGGCCGAGTCTACGAGCCCTATCGCTGCACAGCGGGCGATCTGAAGCCGGCGAACCTGGTGGTCGCCGTGCACGGTCACGGTGGATCCGCCGGCGACTTCGCCGATTATCTCGGCTCCATCGCGCGGCGCACGGCGACCCCGTTCCTGGTCATGGACCTGCGCAACGCGACGAGCAAATGGAAGACCGGCGACTGGAACCTCTGGGCCGGCTGGCATGACGTGGTCGCGGCGACGCAGTGGTACAAGAATGAGCACCCCGTCGGCCGCACCGTGCTGTGGGGCTGGAGCCAGGGCGGCATCACCAGCGGTCTGGCCCTCGCCCACGGCCCGCGCGACCTGTTCGACTACTGGGTCGACAATTACGGTCCCGCCGACGATTTCACGATGTGGCTGGACGCGCCGAGGATCTCGCCGAGCCTGCGCCGCCAGATCGAACGGGACGCGGGCGGGTGCACGCCGATCGTCTGCCCGCAGTCCTATTACGAGCGTTCACCGGCGCTACTGGCCGGGCAGATGGATGTCGAGCGGGCGTTTCTGGTGCACGGGACCAGTGACGCGGTGATCCCGTTCGGCGCCAGCACCGAAATGCGGGCCGCGCTCGCGGCGGCGGGCACGCCGTTGTCCATGTATACCGTCGTTTCCGGCCGCGACCTCGAGGGCCGGGTCGTGCCCGGCGACCACAGCATCGGACCGGCCTTCTTCGAAGGCGGCTGTGTAGTGGAGCGGCTCGTGACCGGCACCGAACCGGTGACCGGCCCGGACCGCGACTACATCATCGATATCGCGCAGGGCATCCTGACCGCGCCGGCGGCCCCGGCCGACGCCAAATGTGCTGCGTGACACTTCAGGAACAAGTTCCGGGCGCACCGTAGTTGTCATCGACGACGACCGACCGACGAAGCGAGGTAGCTGACCATGACCGAGCCGACCGACCCGTCCTACCACTGGAACGGCGCGGAGCTGGACCTGGACGCCTACCTGACGCGCATCGGATTCGACGGGGAACGCAAACCCACGGTGGAAACCCTGCAGCAGCTGGTCCTCCAGCACACCACCTCGATCCCGTTCGAGAATCTGGAGATCATCCTCGGCCGCGGTATCGACCTGGACCTGGAAACCTTGCAGGACAAGCTGGTCCGGCGGCGGCGCGGCGGCTACTGCTACGAGAACGTGCAGTTGTTCGCGGCGGCCCTGGAGCGGCTCGGCTTCGGCGTGACCGGGCTCGGCGGCCGGGTCACCCTGGGCGCGGAGAGTCTGCGCCCAAGCACGCACGCCCTGCTCCGGGTCACCACGGCCGACGACGACCGGGCCTGGCTGGTCGATGTCGGCTTCGGCGCGGGCCCGCTGCGGGCCCTCGAATTGACGCACAGCCCAGTGGAATTCACCGCCGGCGAGTGGCGGTTCCGGCTCGAGCGCGGCAGCGGTGAACTCGGCATCGAGCAATGGACGCTGTACCAGTTCGGCCGCGACGGCTGGGTCGACCGCTACACCTTCACGATGAACCCGCAATACCGGATCGACTTCCGGGTGGGCAACCACTTCGTCTCCACCTCACCGCACTCGCCGTTCACGATGCGCCCGTTCGTGCAGCGCTTCCACCCCGGCGTGCACTACGTCCTCGACGACCTCACCCTCATCACCGAACACCCGGACGGCAGCGCCGACACGCGGGAGCTGGAACCCGCCGAGTTGCCGAAGGTGCTGTCGGAGGTCTTCGACATCGATCTCGACGCGGCCGACGCGGCGCGGCTGACCGAGGTTCCCTGGCGTAACTGAACTCTCGCGTCGCGGTTGACCAGCATCGACGGTCCCGGCCGATACAGTCGCGAGGGTGCGTACCCACTACCAGCCCAGTGTCTTGTTCGCCGCCGCTGCGCTCGTGCTGGCCGGGTGCAGTTCCGGGCCGGACCAGCCGGATAGGGTGGCGGGGCAGTTCGCGGCGGCCTTGAATCGCGACGACGTCGCCGCGGCCGCCGCGCTCACCGACGACCCGGCCAAGGCCGCCGCCGCCCTGACGCAGCTGTACGAGGGTCTCGGCACCGAGGTGACCTTCGACGTGAAATCGGCCGACGAGAACACTTTCAGTCTCGGCGCGACCTGGAAGTTCGGCAAGGACGGCAAGGACGAGTGGACCTACACCACCACCGGTTCCGCCGCCGACTCCGACGGCTGGAAGATCAAATGGGACCCGGCGACCGTCGCGCCCGGTCTCGCCTCGGGTCCGCTGACCTACTCTCCCGTCTACCCGAAAGCCGCGCGCGTCCTCGACTCCACGGGCGGTGAGCTGATGACCCAGCACATCGTCACCGTGGTCACCGTCGCGCCGGACGCGAACACCGAAGCGGTCGCCGCGGCCCTGGCCCCGACCGACGCGGGTGTCACCGCGCAGTCGCTGACCTCGGAACTGGCCGCCGCCCAGGGCAAATCGATCACCGCGATCACCCTGCGCGCGGCCGACGCCGACCCGATCCGCGACGCGCTGGCCGCGGTCCCCGGCGTCAGCCTGTCCGCGCAAACCCGGTTGCTGACCGTGGACAAGGCGCAGGCCTCGCCGACGCTGTCCGGGCTGACCGAACTGTGGCAGCAGAACGCCGACGCCGCCGCGGGCTGGGCGGTGCGTGCGCAGACCGCGTCCGGTACCGAACGCGTCGCGGGCCCGGACCCGAAACCGGCCCCGGATCTCGCGACCACCCTCGACATCGATCTGCAGAACGCCGCCGAAGACGCGCTGACCTCGCTCCGCACCCCGGCCGCCATCGTCGCGCTGCAACCGTCGACCGGCAATGTGCTCGCCATGGCCCAGAATTCCGCCGCCGACGGTCAGGGCCCGATCGCGCTCACCGGCCTCTACCCGCCGGGCTCCACCTTCAAGACCGTCACCGTCTCCGCCGCGCTGCAAGCGGGGGAGACCACACCCGACGCGGTGCTGCCCTGCCCGGGCTCGGCAAACATCGAGGGCCGCCGGATACCCAACGACGAGAACTTCGACCTCGGCCAGGTCCCGCTGCACACCGCGTTCGCCCGTTCCTGCAACACCACCATGGGCATGCTCGGGGTGCGACTGCCGCCGGCGGGCCTGACGAACGCCGCCGCGCAGCTCGGCCTCGGTGTGGATTACGTCACACCTGGGCTGACCACGGTAACCGGCAAGGTGCCGGCCGCGGCGACCCCGGCCCAGCGCGTGGAAGCCAGCATCGGCCAAGGTCAGGTGACCGCGTCACCGTTCGGCATGGCCCTGGTCGCGGCCTCGATCGCGCGCGGCTCGGTCCCGAATCCCGTTCTGGTGCAGGGCAAGCCGGGCGTCCCCGATCAGACCCCGCCGGCGCTGCCCGCGCCGATCCCGGACCAGATCAAGTCGATGATGCGCGAGACCGTCACCGGCGGCACCGCCACCCAGTTGCGCGACATCCCCGGCCTGCTCGGCAAGACCGGAACCGCCGAATACGGCGACAACACGCACGCGCACGGCTGGTTCGTCGGCATCGACGGTGATCTCGCCTTCGCGGTCTTCGTCAGCGACGCGGGAAGTTCGGGCCCCGCGGTAGACGCGGCGGGGCGGATGCTGCGTAGGGGATAGCCCACCTGCGGTGACGCGAATAGGCCCGATCTGGGCGGAATTTATCTGCATCCTGAGGCGGAGCAATCATCCGGCTCCCGCTACACTCGTCGGCGGAACGCATGAGTGGTCAATATGCGGCATGTCACGATTTCGAGAAGGTTCGGAGTAGGCGCCATCGATACCGGTCAGTTGATCGCGGAGCATTACCGCCTGGTCGAGCGGATTGGTAGCGGCGGCACAGGCGTGGTCTGGCGTGCCGTCGACGAACGCTTGCAGCGCTCGGTGGCGGTCAAGCAGATCCACATCAAGCCCAGCCTCCCCGAGGCCGAGCGCGATGTGGTGCGGCAGCGCGCCTTCCGCGAAGCCCGCAACGCCGCCAGGTTCCAGCACCCCAATGCCATCGTCGTGTTCGACATCACCGAGCACAACGGCGACCCGTGCCTGGTGATGGAATATATGAAGTCCAACAGCCTGGCCGCGGTCATCTCCGCCCAGGGCCCGCTGCCGCTGCAGCAGGTGGCGCGCATCGGTGAACAGGTCGCCTCGGCGCTGATCGCCGCGCATCAGGCCGGCATCGTGCACCGTGACGTGAAGCCGGGCAATGTGCTGCTCGACGACCTCGGCACCGTCAAGATCACCGACTTCGGCATCTCCCGGGCCGCCGGTGACGCGACGCTCACCGAAACCGGCCTGATCTGCGGTACCGCCGCCTACCTCGCGCCGGAGATGGCGCGCGGCGCCGACCCGACGCCGGCCTCCGACGTTTTCGCCTTGGGCGCCACGCTGTTCCACGCGCTGGAAGCCGAACCGCCCTACGGCGCCAACGCCAATCCGCTGGCCGTGCTCTATGCCGCGGCCAACGGCCAGGTCAGCGAGCCGCGCAACGCGGGCCCCGCGACCGATCTGCTGCTCGACCTGCTCAGCCCGGATCCGCGCGACCGGCCGACCATGCGCGAGGCCTTCGACGAGCTGTCGGCGCTGGCCGACAACGGATCGAACGCGGTGCACGCCGGCTTCGTTCCGGCCAGCGAGGCCTATGCCCGGCGCCAGGTCGGCGCACCCGCACCGGAGTCCGCCACCCGTTCGCTGCGACCGGTCGCGGCGCCCGCCCAGCATCGGACCGAGCGGCAGTCGCGCCCGCTTCCGCCGCCGCCGCGCAACAGCCATCCCGATACCGCGGCGCATCCGCGCACCGCGGCTCACCAGCGACCGGCGCCGCGCAAGTCCGGCGGCAAGCGGCGCGCGATCCTGATCGGCGCCACCATCGGTGCGATCGTCGCGGTGATCGGCCTATCCATCGGCGCGTTCAACGCGTCGGATGGGAATACGCCTTCGGCCCAAGCGAATTCGCCCGCGACCAGCACCCGGAGCGGCACCACCTCGGCGGCGGTGCCGGAGGTCGGCAAGACGCCGAGCTCGGGCAAGGTCGACATCGGCGAAGCCGGGCAGCTGCTCGAGGAATTCTACGAAAACCCGGGCGGATCCTGGTCGTTGCTCACACCGGCGGCCCAGAAGACCTACGGCAGCGAATCGGCCTTCCGGCAGTATTGGAGCACGCGCGTCGTGGAGTCCTTCGCCGATATCAAGGGCGACGGCCGCACCAGTTACCCCGACGGCTCGGTGGACATGCGGATCGCCCGGGTCACCGTGGCGGGACAGACGCAACCGGTCACCGTGCACGTCGTGGTCAGCGGCGGCCGGATGCTGATCGACGGGGACACCCGCGTCGACGCCTGACTCTCCTACCGCAGGCGGATTCCCGAACCCCTTGGCAGGGTTATGGTTCCGGCATGGGTATCCGAGAGTTGCTGGCATCCGAGCGCCTCGAATTGGTTACATTGCTGCGCACGCTGACCGCCGAGGAGTGGGAAACGCCGTCGCTGTGCGCGGGGTGGACGGTGCGAGATGTGGTCGGGCACTTGCTCTCCGATGACATCAGCCCGCTGGCCTACGGCGCGATCGTCGTTCGCAATCGCTTCTCCGTCGGCAGGTCCAACGAGTATCTGGTGCGCAAGGCGCGCGCGTTGCCGACCGCGCAGCTGGTGGACAAGCTGGAAGCGGCCGGAACGCTGTCGAGGTACAGCCCGACGCTTGTCCTCGCCGATACCCTGGTGCACCAGCAGGATATCCGCCGGCCGTTGGGTCGCCCGCGCACGATCTCGGCGGACCGCCTGAGGATGGTGCTCGACCATCCGGACCCGTTCGCGTTCCCCTGGAAGCGCACCAGAGGTCTGCGCTTCGTGGCCACCGACCTGGATTGGGCCGACGGCAGCGGGCCTGAAGTTCGTGGACCGGGCGAGGCGCTGGCGCTCGCGGTCGGCGGCCGCCCGGTTGTGCTCGACGAACTGGAGGGCGACGGCGTCGCGGAACTCCGCCGTCGCTGCGCCTGATTACTGCAGGGCGAAGCGCAGCAGGGCCTGCTTGTCGCCCTGCTTGATCTTGCCCTTGCGATCGAGAACCTCGAGCTGCCAGACATTGCCGTTGCGGAAGGCACGGGCGATCGCGTTGGCGTTGTCCGAGCCGAGCAGCGAGGGCCAGATGTCGGCGACCTGCTGGGTGTTGCCGCCGGAGGCGTCGTAGATCTTGAACGACACGTTGTTGGCCTTCTCGAACGAGGTGCCCTTCTTGAAGGCGGCGGCCACGAAGATGATGCCGTCGATGGCGCCCGGCACGTCGGCGAAGGTGACGTGGACGGTCTCGTCGTCGCCCGCGGCGGCGCCGGTCTGCTCGTCACCGGAGTGCAGCACCGAACCGTTGCCCAGCGGGTCCAGCGAGTCCAGTCCGGCGAACCGCACCGGCTCGCTGCCCTGCATCAGGATGGCGATCAGATCGAGGTCGACGCCCTTCTTACGCTTCGCGATGCCGAGGATGCCGCCGCTGGCACCGGCGGACGGATCCCAGCTCACCCCGACACTCAGCTTGGTGATGCCGGCGAGATCCGCGGCGCCGTCTTCTTTCTTGAGTGTGATCATGCGTTCAGACTAGCGGCGATTTCCTGTCCACATCGGGGTAAGTTTTCCGCGACACCTTGCCGCCGCGGGGCCGATGTCCGCGTGTCGCAAGCGTTTCCGGTCGACAATGGGGCGCATGGCACCGAATGCTGCGCTCGCACCACTGAACATCCTGGTCGGCGAGTGGGAAGTGGACAGCCCGCAGTTCCCCGGCCCGAAGGGACACACTCGCATCGAATGGCTGGAGGACGGCGGCTATCTGCTGCTGCGCGACGAGGTGCCGGATCCCGGGCCGAGCGGCACCTGGATCATCGGCGTCGATGATGACGATCTCGTCCTCACGGTCCTGCATCACGATGTGCGCGGCGTCTCACGCGTCTATCAGATGACGTTCGACGCCGCCGGTTCCTGGCGGGTCTGGCGCGAAGCTCCGGGATTCCATCAGCGGTTCCACGCCGTCGTGCAGCCGGACGGGAAGCTGATCCAGGGCACCTGGGAGAAGTCCGAGGACGGCGTCGAGTGGGAGCACGACTTCGATCTGATCTATACCCGGCTGACCTGACCGGTTGAGACCCAGGTCACAGCCGTGGCACAGCTTGTGGTGCCACGGCTGACCGGTGCGGATATCCGGTGGTGCGGCCCATTAGGCTGGTGGTCGGAAAAAGTACCGCCACCAGACAGGACCGCACACCGATATGACACCCCGCATCGAGCTCGCCCGCGTTGATCTGCGCGGTCGCACTCCTTCCACGGCCGAGCTGCGCACCGCGCTGCCGCGCGGAGGAGTCGACGTCGACTCGGTGCTGCATCATGTGCGCCCGGTGGTGGAGGCGATCCGCGACCGGGGTGTCGAGGCGGCACTGGAATTCAGCGAGAAGTTCGACGGCGTCAAGCCGGCGGTCGTCCGCGTGCCGGCCGGAGAGCTGGCGAAAGCCCTCGCCGAACTCGACCCGGCCGTGCGCACTGCGCTGGAAGTGGCGATCGAACGCACCCGCAAGGTGCACGCCGATCAGCGCCGCACCGACAAGACCACGCAGGTGGTGCCCGGCGGCACCGTCACCGAGCGCTGGGTGCCGGTCGAGCGGGTCGGCCTGTACGTGCCGGGCGGCAATGCCGTCTACCCGTCCAGCGTCGTTATGAATGTGGTGCCCGCGCAGGCCGCCGGGGTGGAATCCCTCGTTGTCGCCTCGCCGCCGCAGGCCCAGTTCGGCGGGCTGCCGCACCCCACCATCCTGGCCGCCGCGCAACTGCTCGGCGTCGCCGAGGTCTGGGCGGTCGGCGGTGCGCAGGCCGTGGCGCTGCTGTCCTACGGCGGCGTCGACACCGACGAAGCGCAACTGGAACCGGTCGACCTGATCACCGGCCCCGGCAATATCTATGTCACCGCCGCCAAGCGGCTGTGCCGCGGGCTGGTCGGCATCGATGCCGAAGCCGGCCCGACCGAGATCGCGATCCTCGCCGACGCCACCGCCGACCCGGTGCACGTCGCCGCCGATCTGATCAGCCAGGCCGAACACGATGTGCTCGCCGCCAGCGTGCTGGTCACCGACAGCGCGGAATTGGCCGACGCGGTCGATGCCGCGCTGACCGCGCAGATGGTGGTGGTCAAGCACGCCGACCGGGTGCGGGAAGCGCTGTCCGGCAAGCAGTCCGGCACCGTTCTCGTCGACGACATCGACCAGGGCCTGCGCGTGGTCGACGCCTACGCGGCCGAGCACTTGGAGATCCAGACCGCCGACGCCGCGGCCGTCGCGGCCCGAGTCCGCAGCGCGGGCGCGATTTTCGTCGGCGCCTACGCGCCGGTCAGCCTCGGCGACTACTGCGCCGGCTCCAACCACGTCCTCCCGACCGCCGGTTGCGCCCGGCACTCCTCGGGGCTGAGCGTGCAGACCTTCCTGCGCGGCATCCACGTCGTGGAGTACACCGAGGCGGCGCTCAAAGACGTTGCCGGACACGTGGTCGCGCTGGCCAACGCCGAAGATCTGCCCGCGCACGGCCAGGCCGTCACCGCGCGTTTCGAGGCGCTGTCATGACCGGGGCGGGCGAATCGCAGCTGGTGGTCCCGGGCTCGCGCGCGACCTTGGACGACCTGCCGCTGCGCGATAACCTGCGCGGTAAGAAGCCTTACGGCGCACCGCAATTGACCGTTCCGGTGCAGCTCAACACCAACGAGAACCCGCACCCGCCGAGCAAGGCGCTGGTCGACGACGTCGCCGAAGCCGTGCGCGCGGCCGCCGCCGATCTGCATCGCTATCCGGATCGCGACGCCGTCGGGCTGCGCGCCGACCTGGCCGCGTATTTGACCCGGCAGACCGGCACGGCCCTCGATGTCGCGAACCTGTGGGCGGCCAACGGCTCCAACGAGATCTTGCAACAGCTGTTGCAGGCCTTCGGCGGGCCCGGTCGCACCGCACTGGGTTTCGTGCCGTCCTACTCGATGCATCCGATCATCTCCGAGGGCATCGACACCGAGTGG
This sequence comes from Nocardia sp. NPDC051832, assembly GCF_040681285.1. Taxonomy (NCBI): domain Bacteria; kingdom Bacillati; phylum Actinomycetota; class Actinomycetes; order Mycobacteriales; family Nocardiaceae; genus Nocardia; species Nocardia sp. NPDC051832. The sequence continues at coordinate 2,278 of NZ_JBFAYL010000010.1, read as the reverse complement.
ATCGCAGCCAAGCGCAGCGGCGACTTCTCCCTCGACATCGACTACGCGCTGGCCTGCATCACCGAGCGCCGGCCCGACGTCGTCTTCGTGACCAGCCCGAACAACCCCACCGGGCACAGCATTCCGCTCGCCGACCTGGAGCGGATTCTCCAGGCGGCGCCCGGCATCGTGGTGGTGGACGAGGCTTACGGCGAGTTCTCCGCCGAGCCGAGCGCGATCACGTTGATCGATCGCTACCCGGCGAAGGTCGTGGTCACCCGAACCATGTCGAAGGCGTTCGCGTTCGCGGGCGGGCGGCTCGGTTACCTGGCCGCCGCACCCGCGGTGATCGACGCGCTGCTGCTGGTCCGGTTGCCGTACCACTTGTCGGTCGTCACCCAGGCCGCCGCTCGCGCGGCCCTGCGGCACGCCGACGAGACCCTCGGCAGCGTCGCCGAACTGGCGGCGCAGCGCGATCGGGTCGCGGCCGCGTTGCGTGAGCTGGGCTTCGAGGTGTTGCCCAGCGATGCCAATTTCGTTCTCTTCGGCCGCTTCACCGACGCGGCCCGCGCCTGGCAGCGGTACCTGGACGACGGCGTGCTCATCCGCGACGTCGGCATCCCCGGATACCTGCGCACCACCATCGGACTGGCCGCGGAGAACGATGAGTTCCTCCGGGTCAGCGCCGAACTGGTGCACGAGGAGCTGAACTCCCTATGACACAGGAAGCGAGAATGGACCGAATCGCGCGGGTGGAACGCACCACCCGGGAATCCAGCATCGTCGTCGAGCTCAACCTCGACGGCAGCGGCAAGACCGACATCTCCACCGGGGTGCCGTTCTACGACCACATGCTCACCGCGTTCGGTCAGCACGGCAGCTTCGACCTCACCGTGCAGGCCAAGGGCGATATCGAGATCGAAGCCCACCATACGGTGGAGGACACCGCGATTGTCATCGGCCAAGCGCTCGCGCAGGCCCTCGGCGACAAGAAGGGCATCCGCCGCTTCGGTGACTCCTACATTCCGATGGACGAAACCCTCGCCCAGGCGGTGGTCGACGTCTCCGGTCGCCCGTACTGCGTGCACACCGGCGAGCCGGAGCACATGCTGCACGCGATCATCCCGAGTCTCGGTGCGGGAGCGTCGTACTCGACGGTCATCAACCGTCACGTCTTCGAGTCGATCGCGTTGAACGCGCGGATCGCGCTGCATGTCCGCGTGCTCTACGGCCGCGACCAGCACCACATCACCGAAGCCGAGTTCAAGGCAGTGGCGCGGGCGCTGCGTGCGGCCGTCGAATACGACCCGCGGGTGAGCGGCGTTCCGTCGACGAAGGGGACGCTGTGAGTGTGAAGTCCGTCGCGCTGCTGGATTACGGTTCCGGCAACCTGCATTCGGCGGAGCGGGCGCTGGTCCGCGCCGGCGCCAAGGTCGAGGTCACCGCCGATCCCGAAATCGCTTTGGCGGCGGACGGTTTGGTGGTGCCCGGGGTCGGGGCGTTCGAGGCCTGCATGAAGGGGCTGCGCGCGGTGCGCGGCGAGCGCATCATCGGGCAGCGGCTGGCCGGTGGCCGCCCGGTGCTGGGGATCTGCGTCGGAATGCAGATCCTGTTCGAGCGCGGTGTGGAGTTCGGCGTCGAGACCGAGGGCTGTGCGGAATGGCCCGGTGTGGTGGAGCGTCTTTCGGCTCCGGTGTTGCCGCACATGGGCTGGAACACCGTGTCCGCCCCCGCCGACAGCGTGCTGTTCGCGGGGATGGATGCCGGCACCCGGTTCTACTTCGTGCACTCCTACGCCGCGCAGACCTGGGACCTCCCGGCCAGCGAGCACTTCGCCGCACCGAAACTCACCTGGGCCGAACACGGTGTTCCGTTTCTCGCCGCGGTGGAGAACGGTGCGCTGTCGGCGACCCAGTTCCATCCGGAGAAATCCGGCGATGCGGGCGCGCAGTTGCTGAGCAACTGGATCAATTCGCTGTAAAACCGCCCTGGCCAGCCGATTTGACTTTGTTCGCTCGGCTACGTAACTTTATTCGAGTCAGAGCGACACGGACACCGACCCGGAGCCTAACGGCCTGGGAAACGAGGTAGGACGAGGAGCGCCTGACCATCCGGTTGGTTCGGAAAGTCCGATTTTGTTATCGCGGCTGGATCAGCTAAGCTTTGAACCCTGCCTCACAGAAGCCCTCGAGTTAATCGCGGTTGGATGTGTGTGCGTGTGTTCTTTGAGAACTCAATAGTGTGTCGATGAATGTCAGTGCCAATTATTTATTGGTGCCAGCCATTTCATACCCCCCGG
>NZ_JBFAYL010000009.1:0-182744 GCF_040681285.1 Nocardia sp. NPDC051832 | reverse complement strand
CGCCGATGGTACTGCACTCGACAGGGTGTGGGAGAGTAGGACACCGCCGGAACATCATTGCGAAAGGCCCCCAACAATGTTGGGGGCCTTTCCGCATTCTCTGCATCTTTGTCCACTGGGTTATTCAGTGGAACTGTCCAGCGCTGAGTGCGAGGGTAGGCAGATGGAAAATCCGGGATCCGAAGTGCTGCCGTTGCTCGGGCAGATTGCTGCCGCGGTGTCGGAGGCGGTGCGGCGCGTGCGACCCGACCTGGCGGGGGCGGATCCGATAGTTCGACGTTCGGATCGGGCCGATTTCCAATCCAATGTCGCGCTGCCGCTGGCGAAGCGGGTGCGGGAGAAACCAATGGAGCTGGCGGGGGAGATCGCCGCGGTCTTGGGCGCGTCAGTGGCATCGGTGGCGGTATCCGGGCCTGGGTTTCTGAATATCGGTGTCGCCGATGACGTTATCTGGGCACAGGTAGCGGCGCGGCTGAGTGATCCGCGGTTGGGGATCGCGGCGTCGGAGGCAGGCCGGCGGACGGTGATCGATTACTCGGCGCCGAACGTGGCGAAGGAAATGCATGTCGGGCATCTGCGGACGACGATTATCGGGGACAGTCTGGCGCGGGTGCTGGATTTTCTCGGTGCTGTAGTGACTCGTCAGAATCACTTGGGGGACTGGGGGACTCAGTTCGGGATGTTGATTCAGTACCTCGACGAACATCCCGACGCGCACTGGCACCAGGACGAGGTAGGGGCTGGTTCCAGCGCGGTGTCGGCCCTCGACACGCTGTACCGGGCTGCCCGGAAGGAGTTCGACGCCGACACCGAATTCGCCGACCGGGCCCGCGCTCGGGTAGTCGCCCTGCAATCCGGTGACCCGGCCACCCGCGCCGCCTGGACAGCGATCGTCGCGGAATCGGAGAAAGCTTTCGACGCTGTCTATGCGCGGCTCGGAGTGCTGCTCAGCGCGGATGACTATGTGGGGGAATCCTTTTACAACCCCATGCTCGCCGAAACCATCGCGGAGCTCGAGGACAAAGGCATCGCGGTCGACAGCGACGGCGCGCTGGTCGTTTTCTCCGAAGCGGTCACCGGCCCGGATGACAAACCGGTCCCGCTGATGGTCCGCAAGGGTGACGGCGGCTACGGCTACGACACCACCGACCTCGCCACCATCCGGTATCGCCTCGCACAACTGCACGCCGAGCGGCTGCTGTATGTCACCGACTCTCGCCAGGCCCTGCACTTCCAGCTGATCTTCGAAACGGCCCGGCGCGCAGGCTGGCTCACGTCCGCCACCGAGGTCCGGCACATCGCGTTCGGCACCGTCCTCGGCCCGGACGGCCGGCCGTTCAAAACTCGCGCCGGCGGCACTGTCCGCCTGATGGACCTACTCGACGACGCCGTCGCCCACGCCCGCGCCATCGTCGCGGAAAAGAACCCGCACCTGCCCGCCGCCGAACTCGACGCGATCGCCGAGCAAGCCGGTATCGGCGCGGTGAAATACGCCGACCTCTCGACCTCCCGGGTCAAGGACTACACCTTCGACCTCGACCGAATGGTCGCGCTCACCGGAAACACCGGCGTCTACTTGCAATACGCGCACGCCCGCATCCACTCGATCCTGCGCAAAGCCAACACCCCCACCCCAGCCATCGACCCCACCATCCCCCTCCAGCCCGAAGAACGCGCCCTCGCCCTGGAACTCGACGACTACAACGACACCATCACCCAAGTCGCCGAATCCCTCGAACCCCACCGCCTCTGCACCTACCTCTACAACCTCGCCCGCACCTTCACCACCTTCTACGAAACCTGCCCCATCCTCACCGCCCCCACCCCAACCCGCCCCAACCGCCTGGCCCTCTGCCACCTCACCGCCCACACCCTCACCCACGGCCTCACCCTCCTCGGCATAGCCGCCCCCCACCGCATGTAACCAGCCTTCGAGATCTCGGCCGTTTGGTGGGACATCACGGAGAGGCGATCCCGGCGTTCGGCACGGTCATGTCCCACTGACGGTGTACGGATACCTGGGGTGGCTCGAGTAGTCGTACGGTGGTGGCGGGGATGGGGATTCGGGAGTGTTGGGGGATGAGTAAGTACTGGGGACTGTTCTGGGCGGCTAGCGGGGTGGCGGTGGTTGTTGCCGCGCTGCTGATTTGGGGGGACGTGGAGGTGGCGGCCGTGGTGGGGGCGGTGCTGGGGTTCGTGGCATTCTTCTGGATCGTTGTTGTGGTTACGGTGCCGTGGAATCTGTACTTTTCGGCGCGGCGGGCGCAGCATCGGATCGAGGTGGTGCGGGGGCGCGATGTCGTGGTGCCGGCGGAGCGGGAGCAGGAGGTGCGAGGGCTCGCCCGGCGGCTGTTGCTGGTTGCGATCGGTGCGCATGTGGTTTCGGCGCTGGTGGCTGCGGGGGTCGCGCTGGTGTCGGGGTATTCGGTCGCCTACCTGGTGGCGGGGTTCTTTCTGGTGAGTATCGTATTGCGGCCTGCGGCAGCGTATTTCGGGTATCTGCGGTATCGGATCGCGGCGATTTCGCGCGATATCTCCTATCCGCCCGATGATGTGCTGGAGTTGCGGAGGCAGGTCACAGCGGTGGGGGAGAAGCTGGAGGCGCTGGAGACCGGCTTGGCGGCCTGGCAGGTTTCGGAGGCGCGGCAGATCGATGATCTGCGCGATGACGTGCGGCGGCAGGATGAGCGGGCGCGCGCGGAACAGCGGTCGATGCGGGAGGCGGTTGCTCGGGATCACGCGGATCTGCTGGCGCGGGCGAACGCGGTCGATCAGCGGATGACGGGTTTGGGCGCGCGGTTCGACGCGGCGCTGGACGGGGCCACCGATCAGCAGGAGATCCTGGCCGGCCTGCGGGCTTTCGCGCGGTTGATGCGGGAAGCGCCGCAGGCCGGGTGAGGTCTACCGGCGGCGGAGGCAGACGGTCATGCCGTTGGTGATGTCGGCGTCCCAGCTGATCTTCGACGTCCAGTCGCCTGGGCAGGCGCCGTCCTGTTCGATCATGCGGGCGATGACCTCGCTGTCGGCCGCGGGATCGCCGCAGTCGATGCGCTTGGCGCCGGCGCCGCTGCCGTCCCCCGCGGACTTGGTGAGGCACTCGCCGACATTGGCGTAGAGGGCGTGGTCGTTCTCGACCGGTCCCATGCACAGCGCCAGCACGAAGTCGACCTTCTCGCTGGTGTTCATGGAGAAGCCGATCGAGCTGGGCGCGTCCAGGCATTGCGGTCGCTCGAGGCGATGGAACAGCGTGCGCACGGTCAGGACCCGGTATTGCGCGTCCGGTCCCGCGCAGTCCGTCAGTCCCCGGACGTTCAGCGTGATGCAACTGCCGATCTGGGCGTTGCCGATATCGGACGGGTTGACCGGAACCGTGCACAGCACGATCGCGCGCCCGCCGAGCGAGGCTTGCGCGAAGGCTTGCCGGGTTGCCGGATGAGCGCGGCAAGCCTGGTCGACGACCGGCACCTTGTTGTGCAGCTCGGTGGCGATGACGCGGGCGGAGTTGCCGTTCATGACGCAGGTGCCGCGCAGGATCGTGTCACCCGCGCCTTTGACATCGACGCAGTCGCCGACCGCCACCGCACCCGGATCCGACTTGTTGTACCGCGTCGGCGTCAGGCACAGCACCGTCTCGGCTTCCGTCCCGGTTCCGACCGGCTCGGCGACAGCTTTCGTGACGTCGGGATATTTCGCGCAGGCCGTGTCGAGCGGCCACACCACCGGTTCCCGAGACGCGATGCGATACCGCGCCCCGGTGTAGTCCTCGCACCCGTATTCGGTCGGCACGGTCGGCGTCGTGAGCGAAACACAATCTCCCACAGCCCATTTCAGGGGCTCCGGACGCGTCAGGAAGTAGCCGGTGGCAGTGCCCGCGGCAGCGAGGACGGTCACCAGGAACACCACGAGCGGCACCAGCCAGCGTCGCCGGGGTTTGACCCGCACGGGAACCGGATCGAAGGGCACCATCGGTCCGGGCGGTAACGGGTAGCTGGTCAGTGGTTCGAGATCCGAAGCGCCCCTGGCGGTTTCGGGTCCCGGAGTCGGGCCGCCAGGTTCGGCCGGCGCCGCGGGCAGGTCGGATTGGTCGTGCACGGTCGGACTTTCCCCCGGGCTGCGGCAAGCAGCGATCAACTCCCCCGCAGATGCGAAGAAGTTGATCTTAGGTCTTCGCTGATCACCCGTCTACGCAGATGTTTTCGCGATATCCGGGTAGACCCCGAGCCGATATGGGGGCTGATGCCGGATCCGCGCCGACGCCGGAGAATCTAGCGTCGGTCCAGGAGGCCGTTATGAAGTCGATCACTATTCCGCTGACCGTGCTGAGCGTGTACTCGGTGGTTGCCGCGTTCGCTTTCGCCACCACCGCGGCCGAGACGATGCTGCTGTATCCGAATATCTTCCGAGATATCCCGGAGTCGCTGGCCATGACCGAGGACTTCATGAGCGTGATCGCCGTCGGCGACGTGATGCGCCCGATGGGCATGGTCCTGACGCTGTGCGCCCTGGCCGCGTTCGCCACGGCCCTGTGGGCTCGACGCGCCCGAGTCTGGGTCGCCGCCTCACTGGTTTCGCTGATCAGCGGGCAATTCCTGCTGTCGATCCTGTACCAGTGGCCGCGTGCGAGCATCCTGTTCGACGACCGCGATCAGCACACTCTCGGCGAAATCGAAGCCGCGGCAACGGAATTCCTGATCGGCCAGGGTTTCCGGATTGCCGCGGCGCTGGCCACGGCGGTATTCGCCGTGGCCGCCGCCCTCGCCTGCTACCGCGCCCGAGTGCTCGCGTCCTGAGTCACGGCCGGATGCCGGTGGACCACAGCGGGCTCATCCGCACCGACGCCAGCCGCCAGCCCTGCGCGGTGCGTGCCGCGTCGAACCGGTAGACCCCGCCGAGGGTGTATTCAGGCTCGGGCGCGAGCCGGGCGCCGTCGCCGGCGGGGGCGAAGGTGGCGACCACATTGGTCCGGACCTCGGCGGTATCGCCGTGCAGGGTGATCAGCACATTGGTGAGGACGTGCTGAATCTTCTTGCTCGGGTCGTGGTTCCGGCTCGCTTGCGCGATCACCGCCGCTATTCCCGTCGCGACGCCGCCCGGGGTGTGCGCGGTGGCCTCGGCGGTGTAGATCGTGCGCAGGTCCTCGAAGCGGCCTTCGTCCAAGGTGACGCCGAGCTGGTCGATGAGGGTGCTGATCTGGTCGCGGTCCAGCAGTTCCCGGACTGTGCGCCCGGTGTCGTCCCGCGTGGCGGTGGCGGTGGAGCAGGCGGTGGCGAGCAGCGTCAGCGGCAGCGCGGCGAGAGCGAGGGAGCGGCGGATCTTGGTCATGGACTCGGCCTTTCGAGAATATATTGGCCCAACCAACGTTGGTAGAGCCAACATAACAGATCGTGGGTGACGCCAACAAGTTCTGGAAGACACGTTTGCGCAGGCCCGCCCGAGGACGGCGGAGCCCGGCCGAGCAACTAAACTGCGACGAGTGAGTCTTGTGCTGCTACCTGCTGTCGATGTCGCCAATGGTGAGGCCGTGCGCCTCGTGCAGGGGGAGGCCGGTAGCGAAACCAGCTACGGTTCGCCGCTGGAGGCGGCCCTGGAGTGGCAGCGGGGCGGCGCCGAATGGGTGCATCTGGTCGACCTGGACGCGGCCTTCGGCCGTGGCTCCAACCGGGAACTGCTGGCCGGGGTGATCGGTCAGCTCGACCTGAAGGTCGAACTGTCCGGCGGCATTCGCGACGACGAATCCCTGAAGGCCGCGCTGGCCACCGGCTGCGCGCGGGTCAACCTGGGCACCGCCGCGCTGGAGGACCCGGTCTGGTGTGCCCGCGCGATCGGCGAGTACGGCGACCAGATCGCAGTCGGCCTGGACGTCCGCATCATCGACGGCGAGTACCGGCTGCGCGGCCGCGGCTGGGTCAGCGACGGCGGCGATCTGTGGGAGGTGCTCGAACGCCTGGAACGTGACGGCTGCACCCGCTACGTCGTCACCGACGTCACCAAGGACGGCACCCTGACCGGCCCCAACCTGGACCTGCTGCGCGAGGTCTGCGCGGCCACCGACGCCCCGGTCATCGCCTCCGGCGGCGTCTCCACGGTCGAGGACCTGATCGCCATCGCCGGGCTCGTCCCGGAGGGCGTCGAAGGCTCCATCGTCGGCAAGGCGTTGTACGCGGGCCGGTTCACGCTGCCCGAGGCACTCGCCGCGGTGCGCTGATCCGGATGGCCGCCGACCCGATCGCCGACCTACCCGGACTGCTCGACATCGCGAGCGAAATCCTCGATGCCGCCATCCCGCGGTTCATCGAGGGCATCGGCGCGCCGAGCGCGGTCACCAAGGGCCGCAACGACTTCGCGACCGAACTGGATCTGGAGCTGGAACGTACCATCTCCGGTCAGCTGGAACATCGCACCGGAATCAAGGTGCACGGCGAGGAGTTCGGCGGTCCGCAGCTGACCTCCGGCACCGCGTGGGTCCTCGACCCGATCGACGGCACGTTCAACTACTCCTCGGGTCATCCGCTCGCGGGCATGCTGCTCGCGCTGGTCCACGACGGCGTGCCGCTGCTCGGCCTGACCTGGCTGCCGATCCTGGGCCAGAGCTACGCCGCCACCGCTGCGGGCCCGGTCCTGCTCAACGGTGAACCGATGCCGCGGTTGCCGCAGAGCAAGCTGGCCGAGGCGATGATCGGGTTCGGCGCGTTCAACATCGATTCGAACGGCCGCATCCCCGGCCGGTTCCGCTTCGACCTGCTCGGCCCGCTGAGCAGCCTGTCCTCGCGGGTCCGCATGCACGGCTCCACCGGCATCGACCTGGCGTTCACCGCCGCCGGAATACTGGGCGGCGCGATCGTGTTCGGACATCATCCGTGGGACAACGCGGCCGGTGTCGCGCTGGTCCGCGCGGCCGGCGGCGTGGTGACCGATCTGGCCGGCGAACCCTGGACCATCACCTCCGGTTCGGTACTGGCCGCGGCGCCCGGGGTGCACGAAGAACTGCTCGAGATGATTTCCGCGGTGAGCGACGAGAACGACAGCGAAGGATGAGGCTATGACTTTGGCGGTACGCGTGATCCCGTGCCTGGACGTGGACGCGGGCCGGGTAGTCAAGGGCGTCAACTTCGAGAATCTGCGCGACGCTGGTGATCCGGTCGAGCTGGCCGCCACCTACGACGCCCAGGGCGCCGACGAGCTCACCTTCCTCGATGTCACCGCCTCCACCGGCGACCGCGGCACCATGATCGACGTGGTCACCCGCACCGCCGAGCAGATCTTCATCCCGCTCACCGTCGGCGGCGGCGTGCGCACGGTCGAGGACGTGGACCGGCTGCTGCGCGCGGGCGCGGACAAGGTATCGGTGAACACCGCCGCGATCGCCCGGCCCGAGGTGCTGCGCGAGATGTCGGAGCGGTTCGGCTCGCAGTGCATCGTGCTTTCGGTCGACGCGCGCACCGTCCCGCAAGGCCAGCCCCCGACCCCCTCCGGCTGGGAGGTCACCACGCACGGCGGTAAGCGCGGCACCGGCATCGACGCCGTCGAATGGGCCGTGCGCGGCGCCGAACTCGGCGTCGGTGAGATCCTGCTGAACTCGATGGACGCCGACGGCACCAAGGCCGGCTTCGACCTGAAGATGATCGAATCCGTGCGCGCCGCGGTCACCGTGCCGGTGATCGCCAGCGGCGGTGCGGGCGCCCTCGAGCACTTCGCGCCCGCGGTGCACGCGGGCGCGGACGCGGTCTTGGCCGCGAGCGTCTTCCACTTCGGCGACCTCACCATCGGTCAGGTCAAGGACTCCATGCGCGCGGAAGGAATCGTGGTCCGATGAGCTTGGATCCCGCCATCGCCACCCGGCTCAAGCGCAACGAGGCCGGGTTGGTCGCCGCGGTCGCGCAGGAGAAGAGCACCGGTGACGTGCTGATGGTCGCCTGGATGGACGACGAGGCGCTGGCCCGCACGCTGGCCACCCGGAAGGCGACCTACTACTCGCGTTCGCGGCAGCAGTACTGGGTCAAGGGCGAGACCTCCGGCCACACGCAGTACGTGCACGAGGTCCGGCTCGACTGTGACGGTGACACCGTGCTGCTGGTGGTCGATCAGGAGGGCGCGGCCTGTCACACGGGCACGCACACCTGCTTCGACAGCGATGTGCTGCTCGGGGCGTCGGACTAGTCGTCCGGATTCTGGGTGAGCGCTTCGCTGAGGCGCTTGGCGAGGATCTCGCTGAGCTCGGCCAGCTGTGCGCTCTCCTCGGGGCTGAGCCCGTCGAAAACCAGGTGCCGGACCGCGTCCAGATATCCCGGCGCCGCCGCGATGACCTTCTGATATCCCGCGTCGGTGAGCACCGCCTGCACTCCGCGCTTGCCCGCCTGGGTGGAGCGCTCGGCCCACCCCATCCGCTCCAGCTTCGACACCACATGCGACAAACGCGATAGCGACGAATTAGCTTTGCTGGCCAGGTCGCTCATCTGTAGGCGATGACCTGGTTCTTCGGACAGCAGAGTCAGGACCCAATACTCAAAATGGGTAACCCCTGACTCGCGCTGCAACTGGGTATCCAAGGCGCTCGGCAGCCGGGTCATCAGCGCGACGACCGCGCGCCAAGCTCGCTGTTCAACGGGGTTGAGCCACTTCGTCACTGTGCGCCTTCTCTCGAGCGAAGTGACGTGGGTCCGTCAGTTGTTCACAGTCACCCGCGCCATCGAGTTTGCCACGATTTCGCTCGACCGGCACAGACTTACTTCAGACGGTGAGAGCTTTCACAGTGCTTCATGGCGTGTCGCCTTCGTGTCCGGGTCCATCGCGGTGGTATTCGCAGCGGCTTTGGCGGCCCGCCGGCGGCGCCAGCCGCGGCGCACGTCGAGGAAGGCGACGAACAAGAAGATCGCGAGGGCGAGGAGGAAGCCGACGAGGGTGGCCCCCCGGAAGGCGGGGGCGTCGACATCGAGCACCCGCTCACCGGCGTGCGCGGCGTTGTTCCCGCCCCACACGATCGTCAGGGTCATGAGATTCGGCAAGGCCACGACGAGGCCGAGCACGGCGGCCGCGCCGGCGATGAACTTGCCGCCGCGCCGCCGCCACATCGTTCCGGCGAACAGCAGCAGGAGCAGGGGGACGAGGGTGCACAGGCCGCCGAGCAGCAGTCCCCACCAGATGCCCTTGGAGAAGCTGCCGTGGATCGTCTCGGCTAGGCGCTGTGCCCACCAGCGCGGGATGAAGGCGCTCAGAATGAAGTACGCGACCACCAGGATCGCGACCACGACCAGTGAGCCGATCAGTCGCCCGCGCCAGGTCGACGCCTTGGATGGTGTGTCGACCGGCTGCCCCTCGCGCATCGTCATGATGGCAGCGTAAGCCTCTGACCAGCTAGAACGGAGGTATCGCGCCCGGCGTTTCGTACAAAACCGGCAGGTTTACCGGGCGTTGTCCCGCAGATACTTCAGGGCCTCGTCCGCGTGCACGTCGGCGCGCAGTTCACCGGTGATCACCTTCCCGACGACGCGATCGGCGCCGATGACGAAGGTCTGCCGCTTGACCGGCGCGAACTTGCCGAGTAAGCCGCGCTTGACCCCGAACTGCTCGGCCACCTTGCCGTCGACATCCGACAGCAGCGGGTAACCCAGCCGCTGCCGCTCGGCGAATCCGGCCTGGACCTCCACCCGGTCCGCGCTGATGCCCACGCAGCTCGCGCCGAGCGCCTGGAATTCGGCGGCGAGATCCCGGAAATGGCACGCCTCCTTGGTGCACACCGGGGTGTTCGCGCCGGGATAGAAGAAGAGCACCACGGGGCCGTCGGCGAGCAGGTCGTCGAGGGAGCGGGTGGCGCCGGTCTGATCGGGGAGCTCGAACTGGGGAGCGAGCTGGCCTGTCTGCATAGCAGCGGACAGTACCGAAAAACCACGCATCCCCGGCGGCCACGGCCGTGACGAGGGGGGAGCGGCCGGGCTGCCGGGGATGCGGGACGGGTGAATTCAGACGCCGATGAGGGCGGCGACCTCGGGGTTCTTGATATCCATGACATCGAGGATGCCGTGGGCGCGCAGGAACGGCTTCAGTTCCCGGATGCGGTCGCTGTGATCGGCGTACTCGTCCGGGAAGTGGTTGCGGTCCAGCGACTCGAGGGCCTTCACGTAGGTGACGAACGACGCGAGCGCGTTGTAGGTACTGGCGACCTGAGGGCCGCCCATGCCGTTCATGCCGACCATCCGCGGGGGTTGGCCGGGCATGGAGCCCGGCGCTGCGTGCCGGCCCTCCGGCCCCGCCTGCTGCGAGGGGTACATCAATTGTCTCCTCTCGATCTTCGGTACCGCGTGACTGGGATCCAGCTGGTTGAAGGTGGAACGCAGCGAGTGTAGTGACGGTGGGCACATGCCCTTCCGGGGCATGAAAACCGGTCGGTTGGACCTGACCGGCTCGCGCGGTTTGCCGGGAGCGTGGTCGCGCCGCCGACCGGCCCGAGCGCAGAGCGGACAGTCGCGCTTGGGATGATGGTGCAATGCCTGCCGCGTCCACTCCCACCACCACGACCCGCGCACAGTTCCATCTTCTGGCCGCGGAGCACCGGGTGGTCCCGGTGATCCGAAAGGTGCTGGCGGACTCCGAGACTCCGCTCTCGGCCTACCGCAAGCTGGCCGGCGACCGGGCGGGCACCTTCCTGTTCGAGTCCGCCGAGAACGGTCGCTCCTGGTCGCGCTGGTCCTTCATCGGCGCCGGCAGCCCGTCCGCGCTGACCGTGGTCGACGGCGAAGCCGCCTGGCTCGGCAATATTCCGGCCGACGCGCCCTCCGGCGGCGACCCGCTGGAAGCGCTGCGCGAGACCCTGCAACTGCTGCAGACCGAACGCCTACCCGGCCTGCCCCCGCTGACCGGCGGCATGGTCGGCTACCTCGGCTATGACGCGGTGCGGCGGATGGAACGTCTGCCGAACCAGGCCATCGACGATCTGGAACTGCCCGAGATGGTCCTGCTGCTGGCCACCGACCTCGCCGCCTTCGATCACCACGAGGGCGCGATCACGCTGATCGCCAACGCCGTCAACTGGAACGGCACCACCGAGGGCGTGGACGCGGCCTACGACGACGCCCTCGCCCGCCTGGACCGGATGACCGAAGCGCTGGCCGCGCCCGCGGCGTCCACGGTCTCGGTCTTCGATCAGCCCGAACCGGAATACCGCCGCCGCCGCACCACCGACGAGTTCGGTGCGGGCGTGCGCCGCCTGGTGAAGGAGATCGAGGCGGGCGAGGCGTTCCAGGTGGTGCTCTCGCAGCGCTTCGAAATGGACTACGACGGTTCGCCGCTGGATCTGTATCGGATGCTGCGCGCCTCGAACCCGAGCCCGTATATGTATCTGATCCACGTGCCCGACGGTGAGGGCGGCACCGCGTTCTCCATCGTCGGTTCCAGCCCGGAAGCCCTGGTCACCGTGAAAGAGGGCGTGGCGACCACGCATCCGATCGCGGGCACCCGCTGGCGCGGCGTCACCGAAGAGGACGACCTGCTGCTGGAGAAGGGCCTGCTCGCCGACGAGAAGGAGAACGCCGAGCACCTGATGCTCGTCGATCTGGGCCGCAACGATCTGGGACGGGTCTGCCAGCCGGGCACGGTGCGCGTCACCGAGTACCGCCACATCGAGCGCTACAGCCACGTCATGCACCTGGTGTCCACGGTGTCCGGCCGGCTGGCGCCCGGCAAGATCGCGCTCGACGCGGTGCGCGCCTGTTTCCCGGCGGGCACGCTGTCCGGCGCGCCGAAGGTCCGGGCGATGGAGCTCATCGAGGAGCTCGAACCGACCCGGCGCGGCATCTACGGCGGCGTGGTCGGCTATCTCGACTTCGCCGGGGACGCCGATACCGCGATCGCCATCCGTACCGCGCTGATCAAGGACGGCACCGCCTACGTGCAGGCCGGCGCGGGCGTGGTCGCGGATTCGGACCCGGACTACGAGGACGTGGAATCCCGCAACAAGGCGATGGCTGTGCTCAAGGCCATCGCCGCGGCCAAGACGGTGCGGGCCTACGGGGCCGAAATTCGAAGTGAGAACGGCTGATCCGCATGACTGCTGAACCTGATCCAGCCGCCGCGTCTCCCCGGAACGGGGTCCGCGGCCCGATCGCCTTGATGGTGGCGGCCGCCGCCCTGATGTGGGCCTCGTCCCGTTTGACCTGGTACACGGTCTCGTCCTCCGACGGCCTTACCGAGCCCCGCACAGACCACCTCACCGGCAGTGTCTGGTTCGGTGCGCTCACTCCGTTGGCGCTGGTGCTCTTGGCCGCGGTTGCCGCTGTCCTGGCCACCCGTGGCTGGCCGCGGCGCCTGATCGGTGTGCTCGTCGCCTTGATCGCCGCGGTGACCGCGGTCCCCGCGTTCGCCTTGTTCACCGGGTCCGGGGATCTCCCGGGACGCGCCATGGCGCTGGCGGAATTACCGGCACGCGCCGGTTACACCGACGGCTTCACCTCGCCGCTGGGCCCCGCCCTGTCCTTGGTGGCCGCGCTGGCGGCGTTCGCGGCAGGCGTCCTGCTCGCGCGCATGCCGCGCGAGAGCGCTCAACTGTCGGGCAAATACGACAATCCGGTGACGCGCCGCGAGGCGGCCACCGAGCAGGTCGAAAACCAGCGCACCGCGGACAAACCGGACGGCGGTCTCTCCGAGCGGGTGCTCTGGGACGCGCTCGACGCCGGCGCCGACCCCACCGACGACAGCCCGAAACCCGGTGCGCAGGCCACTGATTCGCCCGGCGGCAAGGCCGGCTGACGTGACCGCTACCACTTTCGGCGCCCGATTGCCTCGAATTCGCGAGCGGCCCGCGCGTCGCCAGCCCAACCCCGGCGCGACCGGGAAACTGCCCGCCATTTATTCTTTGTCAGCATCGGTGAGACAGCGCCTGGGGGGATTCTCAGGCAGCAAGTCCGTCTCCCCAGAAAGGATTCGAGCCAGATGACGGTACTCGACTCGATTCTCGACGGGGTCCGCGCGGATGTGGCCGCTCGGGAAGCCCTCCTGGATTTCCAGGCCATCAAAGCCGCCGCGACCAAGGTCCCCGCCCCGCTCGACGCGCGCGCCGCGCTCCTCGAAGACGGCATCGGCGTGATCGCGGAGGTCAAGCGGTCTTCGCCCTCCAAGGGCGCGCTGGCCGACATCCCGGACCCGGCCAGCCTCGCCAAGGCCTACGAGGACGGCGGCGCCCGGATCATCTCCGTGCTCACCGAGGGCCGCCGCTTCGGCGGTTCGCTCGACGACCTGGACGCGGTCCGCGCCTCGGTGTCGATCCCGATCCTGCGCAAGGATTTCGTGGTCGGCCCGTACCAGATCCACGAGGCGCGCGCCCACGGCGCCGACGTCATCCTGCTGATCGTGGCGGCGCTGGAACAGGACACCCTCTCCGCGCTGATCGATCGCACCGAATCGCTGGGCATGACCGCCCTGGTCGAGGTGCACACCGAAGAAGAGGCCGACCGCGCGCTGGAAGCCGGCGCCTCGGTGATCGGCGTGAACGCCCGCAACCTCAAGACCCTCGAGGTGGACCGCGACGTGTTCGCGCGCATCGCGCCGGGCCTACCCACCGAGGTCATCCGCATCGCCGAATCCGGCATCCGCGGCACCGCCGATCTGCTCGCCTACGCGGGCGCCGGTGCCGATGCCGTACTGGTCGGCGAGGGCCTGGTGACCAGTGGCGACCCGCGGGCCGCGGTCCTGCAGCTGGTGACCGCCGGTACGCACCCCTCCTGCCCGAAGCCGGCGCGGCGGGGCCGGTGATGAGCGCTCTGCCCAAGGCCAGCGACGGCGTCCACGACAAGAGCGCGCACGAACCCGATCCGGGCGGCCACTGGGGCGTCTACGGCGGGCGGCATGTGCCCGAGGCGCTGATGGCCGTGATCGAAGAGGTCACCGCCGAATACGAGAAGTGCCGGCTGGATCCGAACTTCCTCGACGAGCTGGATCGGCTGCAGCGCGATTACACCGGGCGCCCGTCGCCGGTGTTCGAGTGCACCAAGCTGGCCGAACACGCCGGTGGCGCGCGCATCCTGCTGAAGCGCGAAGATCTGAACCACACCGGTTCGCACAAGATCAACAATGTGCTCGGTCAGGCGCTGCTGGCCAAGCGAATGGGCAAGACCCGGGTCATCGCCGAGACCGGCGCGGGCCAGCACGGCGTCGCCACCGCCACCGCGTGCGCGCTGCTCGGACTCGAGTGCGTCATCTACATGGGCGCGGTCGACACCGCCCGGCAGGCGCTGAACGTGGCCCGGATGCGGCTGCTCGGCTCCGAGGTGGTCTCGGTGGATACCGGTTCGCAGACCCTCAAGGACGCGATCAACGAGGCGCTGCGCGACTGGGTATCCCACGCCGAGGACACCTACTACTGCTTCGGCACCGCCGCGGGCCCGCACCCGTTCCCGATGATGGTGCGCGATTTCCAGCGCATCGTCGGCATGGAGGCGCGCGCCCAGGTGCTGACCCAGACCGGGCGGCTGCCCGACGCGGTCGTCGCCTGTGTCGGCGGCGGTTCCAACGCGATCGGCATCTTCCATCCCTTCCTGGAAGACCGGGACGTGCGGCTGATCGGTTTCGAGGCGGCCGGTGACGGCGTCGAAACCGGAAGGCACGCGGCCACTTTCACCGGCGGCACGCCCGGCGCCTTCCAGGGCGCGTACTCGTACCTGCTGCAGGACGAGGACGGCCAGACCATCGAATCGCATTCGATCTCGGCCGGTCTGGACTACCCGGGCGTCGGCCCGGAGCATGCCTACCTCAAGGATGTCGGCCGCGCCGAGTACCGGCCGATCACCGACACCGAGGCGATGGACGCGCTGTTGCTGCTGTCCCGCACCGAAGGCATCATCCCGGCGATCGAATCCGCGCACGCGGTGGCGGGCGCGCTGCAGCTGGGCAAGGAGCTCGGCGAGGGCGCGATCATCCTGGTGAACCTGTCCGGTCGCGGCGACAAGGATATGGACACCGCCGCGAAGTGGTTCGGGCTGATCGACGAGAACGCCGAGGAGCAGAAGTGAGCCAGCAGTCCCGCCTCGCGGACACCTTCGCCGCGGCGCGCTCGGAGAACCGGGCCGCGCTCATCGGCTACCTGCCCGCGGGCTACCCGGATCTCGACGGTTCCATCGCGGTGTGCAAGGCGATGGTCGAATCCGGGTGCGACATCATCGAAGTGGGCGTCGCCTACTCCGATCCGGTGATGGACGGCCCCACCATCCAGCAGGCCGCCGAGCAGGCGCTGCGCGGCGGCGTGCGGGTCAAGGACGTCTTCACCGTGGTCGAGGCGATCACCCAGGCCGGCGGCCAGGCGGTCGTGATGACCTACTGGAACCCGGTGCTCAAGTACGGCGTGGACCGCTTCGCGCGCGACCTCGCCGGTGCGGGCGGCGCGGGCCTCATCACCCCCAATCTCATTCCCGAGGAAGCCGACGACTGGTTCGTCGCCTCGGCGGCACACGATCTGGATCGCATCTTCCTGGTCGCGCCCTCCTCCACCGAGGAGCGTCTGGTCAAGACGCTCGAGGCGTCGAGCGGCTTCATCTACGCGGCCTCCACCATGGGCGTCACCGGCGCCCGGGACGCGGTGTCGTCGATGGCGCCCGCGCTGTGCGCGCGGGTCCGCGCGCACTCCGATATCCCGATCGGTGTCGGCCTGGGCGTGCGTTCCGGCGCGCAGGCGGCGGAGATCGCCTCCTACGCGGACGGCGTCATCGTCGGCTCGGCTCTGGTCAGCGCCGCGGGCGAAAGCCTGGACGCGGTGCGTGCTTTGACCGCCGAACTCGCCGAGGGCGTGCGCTCGGCCACGGTCTCCTCCTAGCGGCTACCGCCCGTCGTCCCGGCGCGCGCCGGGCCCCGGTACGGTGGCCAGCGTGACCGTACAAGCCTTGGCAGACACCGCGGCGGCCGGAACCAGCGTGCTGGCCTACATCCCCAGCCCGCCGCAGGGGGTGTGGCACCTCGGGCCGCTCCCGCTGCGGGCCTACGCCCTGTGCATCATCATCGGCATCATCGTCGCCATCTGGTGGGGTGACAAGCGGTGGCAGGCGCGCGGCGGGCAGCAGGGGACAGTCCTCGACGTCGCGATGTTCGCGGTGCCCTTCGGCTTGATCGGCGGCCGCCTCTATCACGTGGCGACCGATTGGCAGAAGTACTTCGGCGCCGGCAAGGACCCGATCGAGGCGCTCTATATCTGGCAGGGCGGCCTGGGCATCTGGGGCGCGGTCTTCCTCGGCGGCGTCGGCGCCTGGATCGGCTGCCGGGTGTACCGAATCCCGTTGCCCGCCTTCGGCGATGCCATCGCGCCGCCGATCCTGCTGGCGCAGGCCATCGGCCGGCTCGGCAACTACTTCAACCAGGAGCTCTACGGCCGCGAAACCGACCTGCCGTGGGGCCTGGAGATCTACCCGCGCTTCGACGACAACGGCAAGCTGGACATGATGAACGGCGTCTCCAACGGGATCGCCGAGAAGGTCGTGCAGCCGACCTTCCTGTACGAGCTGGTGTGGAACGTGCTGGTGGTCTATCTGCTGGTGCAGATCGACAAGCGCTACCGGATCGGGCACGGGCGTTTGTTCGCGCTCTACGTCGCGGGTTACTGCGTCGGCCGCTTCGTAGTGGAGTTGCTGCGCGACGACGAGGCCACCCACATCGCGGGTATCCGGATCAACTCCTTCACCGCGGCGCTCGTATTCCTCGCCGCCATCGCCTATTTCGTGTTCGCCACCCGCGGCCGGGAGACCCCGGCGCAGTTGCAGCCGGGCGGGATGGAGCGGCCTTGGCCCTGGCAGATCGGCGCCTTGCGCCAGGCGGGCGCCGAATCCGCTGCGCCGGAAAAAGAATCCGAGCCCGATGTAAACGAATCCGAGACCACCGGCGATAAGGATCCGGAGACCGGCGATACCACGCCGGCGGCCGAGTCGTCGGGGATCGATGCGACAAAATCGGGTGATTCGGGCAAGAATGTCACCTGATCGTCGCGGGTAGCTTGTTCGCCCCGTTCGGCAGATCGACGAAAGCCGGGGGCCGGCAAGGGGTACCCGCGCACGAATGAGGAGGACATTTAGTGACCGACCCTTACCAGAACAATCCTGGATACGGCGGCCAGCCACAGTACGGCCCGCCCGGTACGGGTCCTGATCTGAGCAAGCAGCCGTCGGATCCGTATGCGCAGCAGCCGCAGTACGGCCAGCCGCCGTCGGATCCGTACGCGCAGCAGGCGCAGTACGGTCAGCCGCAGTACGGCCAGCCCGGTGGCTACCCGCCGGCCGCTCCGTACGGCGGCATGCCGGGCATGGATCCGGAAGCGCCGTACGGCCGCGACATGTACGGGGTTCCGTTCTCCGACAAGCAGAAGCTGGTCGCGGGCCTGCTGCAGATCTTCCTCGGCGCGTTCGGCGCGGGCCGCTTCTACACCGGCCACACCAACCTCGCCATCGCGCAGATCGCGGTGGTCTGGCTGACCTGTGGCATCGGCGGCATCTGGCCGCTGATCGACGGCATCCAGATGCTGATGGGCAGCGTGCCCGACGCGCAGGGACGTCCGCTGCGCGAGGGCTAGACTTCGACAGCACAACACCCCACTTCGTTCAGAAGTGGGGTGTTTTCGTTGTGTCAAGTGTTTCGTGCGGCAAGATCGCGTTACTGTGCAACGCAATGGACCCGGAGTAGGTTGGGTCGGATTTTGCGCTTAAGAGATGAGGGATCCCGATGCGCCGCAAGCTATTCGCCGCCGCCATGCTCGCCATCGTCGCCGCCACCGGGCTGTCCGCCTGTGGCAGCGACGATTCGTCCGTGCTCAAGGTCGGCACCGAGGGCACCTACGCTCCGTTCAGCTTCCAGGGGCCGGGTCTCAAGCTCACCGGCTACGACGTCGAGATCATCGAGGCAGTAGGCCAGAAGCTGGGCCGCAAGGTGGAATTCGTGCAGACCCCGTGGGACGCGATCTTCGCCGGCCTGGAGTCCAAGCGCTTCGACCTGGTCGCCAATCAGGTGACCATCAACGACGAGCGCAAGAACAAGTACGCGCTCTCGCAGTCCTACACCACCTCCGAGGGTGTCATCGTCACCAAGGCCGACAACAACAGCATCAGCACGCTGGCCGATCTGAGCGGCAAGACCTGCGCCCAGTCCGCGACCTCCAACTGGGGCAAGGTCGCCACCCAGGCGGGCGCCAAGGTCGAATCGGTGGAAGGTTTCGTGCAGGCCATCCAGCTGCTCAAGAACAGCCGCGTGGACGCCACCCTGAACGACACCCTCGCGGTCGCGGAGTACACCAAGAAGACCGGTGACACCGGGGTGAAGGTGGCGGGCAAAACCGGCCAAACCAGCCAGCAGGCTTTCGCCGCCCGCAAGGGTGACGCGCTGATCGGCGACGTCGACAAGGCGCTCAACGATCTGCGTGCCGACGGCACCCTGGCGAAGATCTCCGAGAAGTACTTCGGCACCGACGTCAGCAAGTAACCGCTGGTGGATGCGAATACGAAGGAGCTGATCTGGCAGAACCTGTGGCCGATGTTGAAGGCCACAGTGCAGATGACGCTGCCGCTCACCGCGGTCAGCTTCGTCATCGGCTTGGCCATCGCGCTGTTCGTGGCGCTGGCCCGGATGTCACCGGTGCGGCTGCTCTCGGCGGCCGCCCGGTTCTACATCTCGATCATCCGGGGCACGCCGCTGCTGGTGCAGCTGTTCATCATCTTCTACGGTCTGCCGCAATTCGGGATCACGCTGGATCCGATCCCGGCGGCGATCGTGGCGTTCAGCCTCAATGTCGGCGGGTACGCAGCCGAGGTGGTGCGCGCCGCGATCCTGTCGGTGGCGCACGGTCAGTGGGAGGCGGCCGAGGCGCTGGGCATGTCCTACGCGCAGGAGATGCGGCTGATCATCCTGCCGCAGGCTTCGCGGATCGCGGTGCCGCCGCTGTCGAACACCTTGATCTCGTTGGTCAAGGACACCTCGCTGGCGTCCACCATCCTGGTCACCGAATTGTTGCGGACCGCGCAGATCGCGGCGGCGCCCACGTTCGACTTCTTCGCCCTCTACGGTGTCGCCGCGGTCTACTACTGGGCGATCTGCCTGGTCCTGGGCTTCGGACAGACCCGATTGGAGACGCGACTGTCTCGGCATGTGGCTCGCTCGTAGCTTCGCCCAAACTGCGGTTCATTATTTTCACCCACTTTTCACCGAGGCCACGGCAGCACCTGGTACCCCGACGGGATTAGGCTCTAACCCGTGATGCGACGGACGAAGATTGTGTGCACGCTCGGCCCGGCCACTGCCACCGAGGAACGGATCCGCGAACTCGTCGAGAGCGGTATGGACGTAGCGCGGCTGAACTTCAGCCACGGTGAGCACGCCGACCATGCCGAGAACTACAAGAAGGTGCGTGCGGCCTCCGACGATCTCGGCCGCGCGGTCGGCATTCTCGCCGACCTGCAGGGCCCGAAGATCCGGCTCGGCCGTTTCAAAGAGGGCAAGACGATGTGGGCGACCGGTGAAGAGGTGCGCATCACCGTCGACGAGATCGAGGGTTCCCACGATCGCGTCTCCACCACCTACAAGGAGCTGGCCGCAGACGCCAAGCCGGGCGACCGGCTGCTGGTCGACGACGGCAAGGTCGGCCTGACGGTCACCGCGGTCGAGGGCAACGACGTGGTCTGCCGGGTCACCGAGGGCGGCCCGGTCTCCAACAACAAGGGCGTTTCGCTGCCGGGCATGGACGTGTCCGTGCCGGCGTTGTCCGAGAAGGACATCGAGGACCTGGAGTTCGCGCTCGAACTGGGCGTCGACTTCATCGCGCTGTCGTTCGTGCGGTCGCCGTCGGATGTCGAGCTGGTGCACGACATCATGGACAAGGTCGGCAGACGAGTTCCGGTCATCGGCAAGCTGGAGAAGCCCGAGGCCATCGACAACCTCGAGGCCGTGGTGCTGGCCTTCGACGCCGTCATGGTCGCCCGCGGTGACCTCGGTGTCGAGCTGCCGCTGGAGCAGGTGCCGATCGTGCAGAAGCGGGCCGTGCAGATGGCGCGCGAGAACGCCAAGCCCGTCATCGTCGCGACCCAGATGCTGGAGTCGATGATCGAGAACTCGCGCCCCA
Source organism: Nocardia sp. NPDC051832 (assembly GCF_040681285.1). Classification (NCBI taxonomy): domain Bacteria; kingdom Bacillati; phylum Actinomycetota; class Actinomycetes; order Mycobacteriales; family Nocardiaceae; genus Nocardia; species Nocardia sp. NPDC051832. The sequence continues at coordinate 162,676 of NZ_JBFAYL010000009.1, read as the reverse complement.
CCCGGGCCGAGGCCTCGGACGTGGCGAACGCGGTGCTCGACGGCGCCGACGCGGTCATGCTCTCCGGTGAGACCTCGGTCGGCGCGTACCCGATCGAAACAGTGCGCACCATGGCTCGGATCGTGAGCGCGGTCGAGGCCGAGTCGACCCGGGTGCCCCCGCTGACTCACGTGCCCCGCACCAAGCGCGGCGTGATCTCCTACGCGGCCCGCGATATCGGCGAGCGGCTCAACGCCAAGGCGCTGGTGGCGTTCACCCAGTCCGGTGACACCGTGCGCCGCCTGGCCCGGCTGCACACCCCGCTGCCGCTGCTCGCGTTCACCCCGCTGCCGGAGGTGCGCAGCCAGCTGTCGCTGACCTGGGGCACCGAAACCTTCATCGTGCCGACGGTGGACAGCACCGATGCGATGATCCATCAGGTGGATGTCGCACTGCTGTCGCTGGGCCGTTATCAGAAAGGTGACCTCGTGGTCATCGTGGCCGGCTCGCCGCCGGGTACTGTCGGATCCACCAACCTGATCCACGTGCACCGCATCGGCGAGGAGGACCACTGATTTGTCTGCACCCCTAGGCGGTTCCGTCGGGCTCGGAGCCGCCGCCGGCACCTCCGATCTCGATGTGCTGCTGGGCCTGCTCGATCTGGAGCAGGTCGACGAGGACGTCTTCGTCGGCCAGCATCCGGCGAAGGTGTGGAGCCGCACCTTCGGCGGGCAGCTGGTGTCCCAGGCCATCATGGCCGCCGGGCGCACCTGCGGTGATCGACCGGTGCATGCCGTGAACGCGCATTTCGTGCGCGGCGGCGACACCAAGCAGCCCATCGAATATCGCGTCGACCGCCATCGCGACGGCCGGGCCTTCGCCAACCGCACCGTCACCGCCAGCCAGGACGGGCAGGAACTGTTCGTCATGCTGGCCGCGTTCCAGGACTGGGGCAAGGGGCTGGAGCATTCCCATGCTCAGCCGCAGGTGCCCGATCCGGAGACGCTGCCGCGGGTGGAGGAGAGCTTCGAAGGCTTGGAAGACAAGCTGGAGATGTTCGTCAAAGCGCCGCATCCGATCGACATGCGCTACACCAACGACCCGGCCTGGATCCTCAAAGGCACCGGGGAGCGGCTCAACCACAACCGTGTCTGGATGAAGGCGGACGGCACCCTGCCGGACGATCCGCTGATTCACGTTGCGACGCTGGGCTACTCGTCCGACACCACGGTGCTGGATTCGATCATCACCACACACGGCCTGTCCTGGGGCCTGGACCGGATCGTGGCGGCCACGGTGAACCACTCCATCTGGTTCCATCGGCCGTTCCGGTTCGACGACTGGGCGCTGTACTGCACCGAGTCGCCGGTCGCGGCGGGCTCGCGCGGGCTGGCGACCGGGCGGTTCTATTCGCGCTCGGGTGAACTGCTCGCGACGACCGTGCAGGAAGGCCTTATCCGGCACTTTCCGGCGCGTTCGCGCTAGATCTCGACCGGGGAGCCCCGTCGTCCACTCGGGCGGCGGGGTTTTTCGTTCAGAGGTATTCGCGTTCGAATTCGAAGTCGAAACTGTCGCGCCGTTGCGTCCGGATCGTCCGGGGAATTTCCAGATCCGTTGTGGCCCGGGCTGTTTCGAGCATCAGTCTGCGTTCCAGCGCGGCTAGGCCGGGCGCGGTGAGATCGCGCGGCGCGCCGACCAGGCTGAGCGCGATTTCATAGGTGCGCCGGTCGCCCGGATCGGCTTCGGGATGATCCACCCGCCACTGGGATTCCAGGACGATATGCGCCGGGTCCTCCGGATCGACCGGGAGGGTGAATCGCCAGGCGAACACTTCACGGTCTTGCAGGTGATCGTCGACGACATCGCGGACCGTCTCGACCACCTGGTCGAGAGTTTCCGGTGTCACATAAACATGGAGCGAAACATCCGAAATGCGTTTCGGCATGTCGATTCCTGTCGTGTCCGAACCAGCAACGGCGGAATTGTGTCCGCGGGGAGTGTAATCCCTGCATTGGTACGAATCACAGAGGCGACGGCGATTTGCCCGGCGCGTCCGGTGTTTCGGGTCCGGTGTCACCGGATGCGCTGTGCCGCCAGGAAGCTCGCGAGCGGGGCCGGACCGGCCACTGGGCCTACCACCAGGCCGGGCTCGTCCTGGGCGGGGCGGCTCTGCTCCCGAGGCGCCAGCGCGACCAGCAGGGGCACAAGCGCTTCGGCGATGCGGTCGCCGACTTCGCAATAGGCGGTGTCGGACAGCCCGACCGGATCGGCGATGTTCTCCCGGCCGACCAGCGAAAGGTCATTTCGCGCGTCATGTAATTCGGCGATGGTGTGCGCACCGGTCACTTTTGCGATCCGATGCGCTTCCAGCAGGGTGAAAGTCCGGGCGCCCACCCCGAATCCCATGTCGGCGATCTGGTCCCGGATCTGCTCGGTCATGGTGAGCACCAGATCCGCCCGATCGATCATTTCCGGCTTCAGTTTCCGGGCCCGAAACCCGTCCGGATCCGCCCCGAGCCCCGCAATGGTCTGCGCGGCAAGCGGTTCCACCGGAAAACCGACCAGCGCCCGGGTTCCGGCGCTTTCGGCGGTCAACCCCGCCAGTTCGTATTCGATCGCCACCGCCCGCGCCACCCGCTCAGCAATCACCGACCTACAGACATTGCCATTGCAGACGAACAGGACGTGCATGCGCTCACGCTAAAACGCCGGCCCGGGTTCCAAAACCTGCTCGGCACCGAATCACACCCGCACAGAAATATATTCATCTGGACGTAGCGCGCCGTATACCGACCGCACGGTCGGTGGTCTGCTGTCGGCTCAGGTTTGTTCCGGGCCGCCGGCGGGGAGCGCGGGTGCGCCCGAGGTGCGGCCGGGAATCGCTGCGGCGCCGAGTTCCTGGCGCATCGCCGTTTTCAGCCGTTCGAGCGCGCTGCGAAACGGTTGGTGGACAGCGTGCCATTCGGGGGAGCCGTTGTTCGGGCCGCCAACGGTCAGGGTGGTGGTCGCCAGCGTTTCTCGGATATCCCGCAACCGCTCGTACGTGTGCTGCGCTGATTCGCGCACCTCGTGCGGGGCCACGAGCTCCAGTTCGAGTAGGGCGGCGACCAGATGGTGAGACCGGAACGCGGCGATGCTCTCCTCGCGGCCCAGCGGTGTCGGTCCGCCGATGGCCAGCGCCTGCATGGCGTTGTCCGTCTGGACGACAGTGGTCAGGAACTTCACGTAGATCTGGCGTTGGATGTCGTTGGATCGCAGCGCTTTGTCGCGCCGCGCCCGGATGACGTCGGCGAGCAGTGTGGTGCCGGCACCGACCACAGCGCCGCTCAGGGTGCCGATGATCGCCAGCCATTCCATGGCCATGATCACCACCCTAGCCGACCCGGGAACCACTCTCGGTCTGGAAAGACCAGAGCTGCAACGGCTTTGCCGTTATCCGGCGACACTGTCGAAGAGCTCGAGTTGTTCGCTGCCGGGCAGCGGCAAGCGCGGCGGTCGGCGCGTGATCCTTGGGCGCGGTGCAGCGGCCCGCGTCGGCGGTCCGCCCAAGCGGACCGCGACCACCTCGGGGGCGATCCCGTCGCGCAGCATCTTCTGCTCCGCGGTTGCCCGTAGCACCTCCGCGGACAACTCCACACCCGCGTCGCGGCCGATCCCGCGCACCACGTCGTCGAGCGTGCGCTGGAGCAGTCGGCGCGGGGGAGCCTGTTCGGTGAGGAACAGCGCGCGGTGCTCTTCACCGCGCAGAATCCGGCGGCGTTCGGGCAGCCATGCGGCCACGGCGGCGCGGGACACCGGCGTCAACGGCACCGTGCGGCTTCCGCCGGCGGATTCCGGGATCCCCAGTTGCCCCGGCCATTTCGCGAGCTCCAACCCCGTCAGATCCATGGCGGCGAGTTCGGCGGTGCCGAGGGCGAGGTCGAGAGCGAACACGATCAGCGCGTAGGCGCGCGGGCCGCGGGCGGCGGCCGCGCGCAGCACGGCGCGCTGCTCGGCCAGCGCCAGGGCGCGCGGGTCCACCGGGGTGGTCATGACCCGCGGCACCGCGGGGCGGCCCAGGCCGAGCCATTCGTAGAAGGCGTTCAACGCGCTCAGGCTCAGTTCGATCGTGCGCCCGGCCACGCCCCGATCCGCCACGGCCGCACCGAGATAGGCGTCGACCGCGCGGTCGCGGCCGCGGGCGCAGTGCAAGGCGTCGGCGAAACCGCCGGTCTCGCGGATCCAGGCGAGGAAATCCCGCACCCGCTCCCGATAGACCTTGCGCGACCGGGGCGCGAGATCCGCCCGTGCGCCGAGCAGCGCGCCGAACCCCGTCAGCAGCGGCCCCGCCGCGACCTCGATCGCGAACAGATCCATCGGCGCCTCCATGGCGTCCATCCCCACCTCCGGCCCTCCCGTGCGATCGGTGACGACCACAGCATCGCAGCGGCCACCGACATACTCGGTGGCCGAAGGGGGGTGAAAAGAATAATGGCGGCCCGGTAAGGGGCCGCCACCTCGGTGCCGATGGTGGGACTCGAACCCACACATCCTTTCGGATAACGGTTTTTGAGACCGTCGCGTCTGCCAGTTCCGCCACATCGGCTAGCACCGGGAGAGAACTATAGCCGGTCGGCGGCCGAAACCACGAACCGGTTGCGACTTGCGTCACCGCGGCCCGGTTTGCGCAGGGTATATACGGTCTGAGGGCGGGTGAACGGTACTCTTTACATCACTCGACGCCCGCGGCGGGCGGGCGGAGGCTTGGGTAGATCGGTCTCGGCTGCCGTGCTGTGCGTCGTGACAGGCATCGGAACCAGAGGGGTCTACCTATGAGTGAAACAGCAGGGGGCGCCGGCTCGAAGCGCGACGCCGGGGCGAAGCGAGTCGTCGTTGCTGAGGATGAGGCGCTCATTCGGATGGATCTGGTGGAGATGCTGACCGAGGAGGGCTACCTCGTCGTCGGCGAGGCCGGCGACGGTCAGCAGGCGGTGGATCTGGCCGTGGAGCATCGCCCGGATCTGGTCATCATGGATGTGAAGATGCCGCGCCGCGACGGTATCGACGCCGCGGCCGAGATCGCTTCCAGACGGGTTGCGCCCGTGGTCATCCTGACCGCGTTCAGCCAGCGTGATCTGGTGGAGCGGGCCCGCGACGCCGGCGCCATGGCCTACCTGGTGAAGCCGTTCACCAAGTCGGACCTGGTGCCCGCCATCGAACTGGCCGCGAGCCGCTTCCACGAGATCGCCGCGCTGGAGAGCGAAGTCGCGAACCTGTCGGATCGCCTGGAGACCCGCAAGCTGGTCGAGCGTGCCAAGGGTGTGCTCATGCAGACGCACGGTCTGTCGGAGCCGCAGGCTTTCAAGTGGATTCAGCGCACCGCGATGGACCGTCGCACTACGATGAAGGCGGTAGCCGAGGTAGTGCTGGAGAACCTGACGCCCAAGTGAGCCGGAGCAGTTCGTTTCCAGCCCTCGGTCGCTGGGGGCTGGAAAATTTGCTCAGACTTCACACGATCTTCAGAAATCCTTCGAATAAAGGTCATCGGCATCACTCGAATGTGATGCGGATCTAACGTACCAACGCTATGTTCTGGACGGGCCAACGTAGTAGGTCCACCCTGATGAGGGTTCAGCAGGACGTAGAGGTGAGACGTGCTTAGTTCGACATGGCGCAGTCGTTCCACGCGAGGCGCATTGGTTTTCAGCGCTGCCGCCGCGCTGGTGCTGTCCGGATGCAGTGACAAGTCGACCGACGACGGGAAGGCCACCGGCACGGAGGGGAACGGCAGCAGTCTGTCGATCTCGCCTGTGGTGCAGGTGGACTCCGCCGGCAAGGAAGTCAAGGCGACGGACGCGGCCAAGGCCGCGGACCCGGCCGGTGACGGCAAGGCCACCTGCCCGGCAGGTACGGCGATCGCCTTCGCGGGCGCGTTGACCGGCCCGAACGCGCAGCTCGGCATCAACATCAACAACGGTGCGAAGCTGGCGTTGGATCAGCACAACAAGGCCAACCCCGGCTGCAAGATCGAGCTGAAGTCCTTCGACACCGAAGGCGATCCGCAGAAGGCCACCTCGGTCATCCCGCAGATCGTCAACGACAAGTCGATCATCGGTCTGGTCGGCCCGGCCTTCTCCGGTGAGACCCGTGCGACCGGCAAGGTGCTCAGCGACGCCGGCCTGGTCTCGGTGACCTCCTCGGCCACCAACGCCGGCCTGACCAAGAACGGCTGGACCACCTTCTTCCGCGGCCTGGCCAACGATGACGTGCAGGGCCCCTCGGTGGCCAAGTACCTGGTCAACTCCGCCGGCTACAAGAAGGTCTGCGTCGTCGAGGACAACAGCGACTACGGCACCGGCCTCGCCCGCAGCATCAAGGAAGGCCTCGGCGCCGCCGCGGACCCGAGCTGCGCGGCCGCCATCAAGGCCGGTGACAAGGACTTCTCCGCCACCGTCACCAAGATCAAGGGCGCGAACGCCGACGCCGTGTTCTACGCCGGTTACTACGCCGAGGGCGCGCCGTTCGCGTCGCAGCTGAAGTCCGGTGGCGTCAAGTCGGTCTTCGTCGGACCCGACGGTGTGAACGACCCGCAGTTCCTCAAGCAGGCCGGTAACGCCGCGAAGGGCGCCACCCTCACCTGCCCGTGCGGCCCGGCCCCGGAGAAGTTCGCCAAGGACTACCAGGCCCTGAACAACGAGCCGCCCGGGGTCTACTCGGTCGAGGCCTACGACCTGGCGACGATCCTGATCAAGGGCATCGACGGCGGCAAGGTGACCCGACCGGATCTGCTCGAGTTCGTCCGCTCCTACGACGGCGCGGGCCTGGCCCGTCAGTACAAGTGGAGCCCGGACGGCGAGCTGACCAACGCGCTCATCTGGATTTACACGGTCAAGTAGTCGGGTAGCCCGCGGGCACGGCAGCGCAGCACGCATGGGGTTCGTGCGAATCCCATGCGTGCTGCTTTCGTGACCGGGGTGACGGGATGAGGGCGAAATACGCATGACAACAACAGCATTGGCCGAGGGCGTACAAGTCCTCGGCGGGTCGATCGACTTCAATTACACCGCGGTGATCGACAATTTCTGGCAACTGACCGTTGACGGAGTGACCTACGGCGCTATATACGCCCTGGTCGCCGTGGGCTACACCCTGGTCTACGGCGTGCTGCGGCTCATCAATTTCGCGCACTCGGAAGTCTTCATGCTCGGCTTGTTCGGGCAATTGATCGGGTTGATGATCTTCGGCTTCGCCGCGGCGCCCGATCCGTATGCGCAAGGCGCGGTCCTGACGATCGTCTATCTCGCGCTGGCGGGCATCGTCGGCGCGATGATCTCCGGCGGCGCCGCCGTCGCCTTGGAGCGGTCGGCTTACCGCCCGCTGCGTCGGCGCGGCGCGAAACCGCTGAGCTTTCTCATCACGGCCATCGGCATGTCGTTCGTGCTGCAGGAATTCGTGCACTTCATCCTGCCGAAGCTGTGGCCCAACATGGGTGGCACCAACGCCCAGCAGGGTGTCCAGCTGGTCGAGGCGACCGATCAGTTCTCCTTCGGTGGCGCCAGCGTCACCAACATCATGATCATCATCGTGCTCGCCGCAGTCGTCCTGGCGATCACCACCGAATACCTGATCAACCGAACCAAATTCGGCCGCGGCATTCGCGCCGTGGCGCAGGATCCGGACACCGCGACGCTGATGGGCGTCTCCCGGGAACGGGTCATCATGCTGACCTTCCTCATCGGCGGCATCCTCGCCGGTGCGGCGGCGCTGCTGTACACGCTCAAGATCCCCAACGGCATCATCTATTCCGGCGGTTTCATCCTCGGCATCAAGGCGTTCAGCGCGGCGGTGCTCGGCGGCATCGGCAACCTGCGCGGCGCGCTGCTCGGCGGTCTCATCCTCGGCGTGGTCGAGCAGTACGGCCAGTTGTTCTTCGGCACCCAATGGCGTGACGTGGTCGCGTTCGTGGTGCTGGTGCTGGTGCTGATGGTGCGTCCGACCGGCATTCTCGGCGAGAGTCTGGGGAGGGCCCGGGCATGACGACAGACACGATCAAAACCCAAGCGCCGCACGAGCGTCACGGTATCGGCGACGCGCTCCGCACCTGGTGGGAGGGGCTGAGCCGACCCGGGCAGTGGGCGGTCGGCGTGCCGTTCATCCTGCTGCTGGCGCTGCTGCCGCTGTTCCCGCCGCCGCTGGTGGACACCCCCGCCTACAACTTCGGCCTGGTGATGGCCAAGGTCGCGATGTTCTGCCTGATCGCGATCGGCCTGAATGTCGTTGTCGGACAGGCGGGTCTGCTCGACCTCGGCTATGTCGGCTTCTACGCGGTCGGCGCGTACACCGTCGGCCTGCTCACCAGTAAGAACAGTCCGTGGAATCAGACCGACGGCGGCTGGCTCGATCCGAAATGGGCCTGGCTGGCCTGTCTGCCGCTGGCGGTGCTGGTCACCGCGTTCTCGGGCTTGATACTCGGGTCACCGACGCTGCGCTTGCGCGGTGACTATCTGGCCATCGTGACGCTGGGCTTCGGTGAGATCGTCCGGCTGCTCGCCGACAACCTCGGCGAGATCACCAACGGCAGCCTCGGCCTGTCCGAGGTCGCGTACCCGCGCATCGGCGAATCCGAGGAGAAGCCGAACGGCGTGTTCTCCGCGGGCAATATCGGCGACGCGGATTCCTCGAACCTGCTCGACCGCGCCAGCTACGGAACCTATTGGTACTGGCTGGGAATGGCGCTGATCATCGTCATGCTGCTGATCGTCGGCAACCTGGAACGCAGCCGCGTCGGCCGCGCCTGGGTCGCGATCCGCGAGGACGAGGATGTCGCCGAGATCATGGGCGTGCAGACCTTCAAGTACAAGCTGTGGGCCTTCATGATCGGCGCGGCGGTCGGCGGCATGTCGGGTGCGCTGTATGCCGGGCAGGTGCAGTTCGTGAACCCGACCCGCTTCGACATCGTCAACTCGATGTTGTTCCTGTGCGCGGTCGTGATCGGCGGCCAGGGCAACAAGCTCGGCGTGCTGGTCGGCGCGTTCATCATCGCCTACCTGCCGGACCGGCTGGCCTCGGTGCAGCTGGTCACCAACGAGAGCACCGGCTACACGCTGCTGATCCTCGACGTCGCGGCGTTCATCGCGCTGGCGCTGTTCTGGCGGTTCAAGGGCAAGTATCTGGATGGCTGGCGAAAACGCGGGATCACGCTCGGCATGGTGATCACCGGCGTCATGGGTGCGCTGTTGCTAGGCAGTGTGCTGTTGTTCCGGCCGGGCGGCGCGCAGTCGCTCGGTGATCTCAAGTATCTGTACTTCGGTATCGCGTTGGTGGTGATGATGATTCTGCGTCCGCAGGGTCTGTTCCCGGTGCGGCAGAAACTGCTCACCTACGGCCGGCAGGTCTACCAGGCGGTCCGCCGCCCGGGCGCGTCCGGAGCGGGACAGTGACCGGCCCGGGCGCGGGTGACGCGCTGTTCGACAACGAGGACATGGCCGCCGGTCACGTGCCCCCGCCCGAGGCGGAGAGTGCCGGCGAGGTCGACCTCACCGCGGTGATCCCCGAGCTCGGCGATGCCGAGACCGTCGCCGAAGTCGTTGCGCCGCATCGCGAGATCGAGACCGAGGTCGGTGCGCCGCTGCTGCGCACCGAGGGGCTGACCGTGAAGTTCGGTGGTCTCACCGCGCTGGATTCGCTGGACTTCGAGATCCGCCGCGGCGAGATCCTCGGGCTCATCGGGCCCAACGGCGCGGGCAAGACGACCTGCTTCAACGCGATCACCGGTGTCTACAAACCGGCGTCGGGGCTGGTGTACTTCGACGGTAAGCCGCTGACGAAGTCCAAGCGCAACGAGATCACCCGGCTCGGCATCGCGCGCACGTTCCAGAACGTGCGGCTGTTCAACGAGATGACGGCGCTGGAGAACGTGGTGGTCGGCACCGACGCCCGGCACAAGACCTCGGTGCCGGGCGCGATCATCCGCACCCCGCGGCATCGCCGCGAGGAGCGCGACGCGATCGAGCGCGGCATGGCGCTGCTCGAATTCGTCGGTATCGCACCGCGTGCGGTGGAGAAGGCGCGCAATCTCTCCTACGGCGATCAGCGCCGGCTGGAGATCGCACGCGCGCTGGCCACCGAGCCGAAGCTGCTGTGCCTGGACGAGCCGGCCGCCGGGTTCAACCCGGCCGAGAAGGCCGCGCTCATGGATCTGATCCGCAAGATCCGCGACGACGGGTTCACCGTGCTGCTCATCGAGCACGACATGCGCCTGGTCATGGGTGTGACGGACCGGATCGTGGTGCTGGAGTTCGGCCGCAAGATCGCCGACGGGCTGCCCGCGGCGGTGCGCGAAGACCCGGCCGTGATCGCGGCCTACCTGGGCGTGCCGGACGAGGACGCGCACGTGGCCGAGTCCGAACCGGAGCACGAGCCCGGGGCCGAATCCACGCCGCCCGCGGGGGATATGCGGGACGACCCGCCCACCCAGGTGCTGCCGATTCCCGAGCCCGGACGCGGTCCGGACAAGGTGTCGATTACCAAGCGGACGCCCAAGGCCGGACCGGAGCGCGACTTCACCGACGCCCCGGTGCTGCTGGAAGTCCAGGACATGGTGGTCAACTACGGCAGAATCCAGGCGCTGCACGGGATTTCGCTGAAGGTGGCGGAGGGCGAGCTGGTCACGCTGCTGGGCGCCAACGGCGCGGGCAAGACCACCACCATGCGGGCGCTGTCGGGTCTGCTGCCGCTGACCCGCGGCAAGATCCTGTTCGAGGGCCGCGACATCACCGGCGTGAAAGCGCACGACCGGGTGACCGACGGGCTCATCCAGGCGCCGGAGGGCCGCGGTGTGTTCCCCGGCATGACGGTGCAGGAGAACCTCGATATGGGTTGCTACGGCAGGCCTTTCAAGGTGAAGGCGGAGTACGACCAGACCTTGGACTGGGTGTTCGAACTCTTCCCGCGGCTGTCCGAACGTCGTAAGCAGGTCGGCGGCACGCTCTCCGGTGGTGAGCAGCAGATGCTGGCCATCGGCCGGTCCCTGATGGCGCGGCCGCGGCTGCTGCTGCTCGACGAGCCGTCGATGGGCCTGGCGCCCATGGTGATCCAGCAGATATTCAAGATCATCAGCGAGATCAACCGGCAGGGCACCACCGTGCTGATGGTGGAGCAGAACGCGCAGCAGGCGCTGGTGCGCAGCGACCGCGCCTACATCCTGGAGACCGGCGAGGTCACCAAGTCCGGTACCGGCGGGGATCTGCTGGTGGACTCGGCGGTCAAGTCGGCCTATCTCGGCGTAGGTTAAGTTCAGCCAAAGCGGCGGCGGCACATCGGGTTTCCGGTGTGCCGCCGCCGTCGTGTTGGCATGATGGCCACCATGAACTCCCACGAAGAGTTGATCAACCTGGCCGATCAGTACTGGGACAGCAAGCTCGAAGCCGCGCCTACCGCCGCGACGCTGCTGGGCGACCATCGCTTCGACGACCGCATCGAAGACCTGTCCGCCGAAGCCGAAGCCCGCCTTCTCACCACCTGCCGCGAGCTCCTCGCGCAGGTAGACGCCCTGGATCCGAGCGGACTCAGCCTGCAGGACCGCACCACCCGCAGCCTGCTGCACGCCGAGCTCACCGGCGCCATCGACCAGTTGTCCTGGCGGCCGTTGGAAATGGCCTCCGATCAGATGATGGGCGTGCACGCCGAACTGCTGACCATGGCGCCGCAGATCAGCGCGCCGAAACCCGAGAACGCCACCGCGCTGGTGCAGCGGCACCGCCAGATCGGCACCCTGCTCGAACAGGCGGTCGAGCGCTTCCGGGCCGGCCTGGCCGCCGGGCGCGCCCCGGCGAAGATCACCATCGAGCGGTCGCTGAACCAGCTCGACGGCTACCTGGACTCCGACCTCACCGGCGATGCGTTCGTCACCCTCGAGGGTCCGCCGGACTGGGCCGGCGAGGAGGCCTGGCGCGCCGAATTGGCGCAGGTCGCAGCTGAAGTCATCCGCCCGGCCTTCCGCCGCTACCGGGCGGCGCTCGCCGAGGAGCTGCTCCCGGCGGCGCGCCCGGACGACCGGGCCGGACTGTGCTGGCTCGGCGACGACGGCGCGGACATCTACACCCGGCTGCTGCGCGAGCACACCACGCTGCCGGATCTGGGCGCCGAGGAGATCCACCGCACCGGGCTCGCCGAACTGGAATCGCTGCGGGCGGAATACGCGGAGATTGGGGCGCGCCAGTTCGGCACTTCCGACCTGGCGGAAATCTTCACCCGGCTGCGTGAGGACCGGGAGCTGCGCTACCGCGACGGCGACGAGATCATGACCGACGCGCGCAGCGCGCTGACGGTGGCCACCGCGGAGATGAAGAACTGGTTCGGGCGACTGCCCCGGGCCTCCTGCGACATCGTGCCGGTGCCGGAGTTCCTGGAGGCGGATTCCGCGACCGCCTACTACTTTCCGCCGCCGGCCGACAACTCCCGCCCCGGCACCTACTTCGTCAACCGGCACCAGCCGACCGAGCAGCTGCGCTACGAAACCGCCTCGGTGGCCTACCACGAGGCCATTCCGGGACATCACCTGCAGCTGGCCATCGCCAACGAGCTCGACCATCTGCCACGCTTCCAGCGCCAATCCTTCGCCAACACCGCGTTCGTGGAAGGCTGGGCGCTCTACGCCGAACGGCTGGCCGACGAAATGGGTTTGTACGCCGACGATCTGGGCCGGCTCGGCATGCTGGCCGGGGATTCGTGGCGCTCCTGCCGATTGGTCGTCGACACCGGGATCCACGCCATGGGCTGGAGCCGGCAGCAGGCCGTCGACTTCATGATCGCCAACGCGCCGGTGGGCGAGAACCACATTCGGGTCGAGGTCGATCGCTATATCGCGATGCCCGGTCAAGCCGTCGCCTACAAGACCGGCCAGATCGAAATTCGCACCCGGCGTGCGGAAATCGAGCGGAAACTCGGAAACGCGTTCGATATCAAGGGTTTCCACGATGTCGTGCTCGGATCCGGCTCGGTGAGCCTGCCGGTGCTCCGGGAACTCGTTGCCACACTGTGACCCGCGGAGGGCCTGCCCGAGTTGCAGGCCCCCGCGCCGTCGGCTTCCATAGAAGGGCGTCGACGGACCTTGGTCAGGGGGAAACATGAACCAGCCGTTGACATCTCGCCAGCCGCCCGGTAACCGCGGGCACGGCCTCCCGATCACCGCGATCTGCGGCGCGATCGCGATCATCGCCATGGTCGGTCTCGTCGTCGCGGCGGGCTGGCCCGCCGGTGCGCCCCGGCCGGCCGATCGGGCCGGCGCGTACGCGATCGGCGCCGGGCTGGCATTCGGTCCCGGATTCACCGGCGCCCCTTCCGATCCCGCGAAACCGGCGGGCTTTTCCGCCGCCCCGGTGGATCCGGTGCGGCTGTCGGGCGCGGCGCAATTCCCGTCCAGCCGGCAGGTTTACGCGCTGGCCGACCACCCGTTGTTCGCCCAGCATGTCGGGTTGACGAAGGTCGACTGCACACTGCCCGGCTGGGGCGCCGACGCCACCGCGGCCCGCGCGTTCTATCTCGCCGCCATCGACTGCCTCGACGCCGCGTGGGAGCCGACGCTGCGCGGCGCGGGCCTGCCGTTCCGCTCGCCGCGGGTCGCGGTGCCCGCGCAGCCGGGCACCCTCAGCAGCCCGTGCGCCCGGGAGGAGGGCGACATCGCCGAATCCTTCTACTGCACGCTCGACGAGACGATCATCCTGCCGTTGGACGGATTGCGGTCGGTGACCAATGGCTCGCGGCGCGGCGCCCAGCTGGCCGTGCTCGCCCATGAATACGGGCACCACATCCAATCGCTGATCGGCGTCATGCGCGCCTACCAGGACAAACGCCTCGGAGCCGGCTGGGATACCGGACCCGGGCAGGAGCAGAGCCGCCGGCTGGACCTGCAAGCCTCGTGCTTCGCCGGAATGTTCTTCGGTAGCAACTACGGCCGGCTGGACCTGGATCAGCAGAGCTGGGACGAGGCGGTGCGGGTCACCCGGGTCGCCGGTGATCGCCCCGGGTACGCGCGGCTGCACGGCACCGACTTCAATGTCTGGGGCTGGTGGAAATGGGGCGCCGATCTGGGCGATACCGCCGAGTGCAATACCTGGTATTCGGCCGCGCCCTACGTGGCGTGAGCAGTGATTCGCGCCCTGCCGTGGACTTGTCGGTGGGTCTCAATAGACTCTGACACGTGACTCCAGCGACCACCGATCAGCGTCCGGGTTCTGCCTCCAGCACCGCCGTCGAAGTGCCGGGGGAGCGGCCGACGCTGCTGTTGCTGGATGGGCATTCCATCGCCTATCGCGCCTTCTTCGCCTTGCCCGCGGAGAACTTCAAAACCGTCACCGGGCAGACCACCAACGCGGTGTACGGCTTCACCGCGATGCTGATCAACCTGCTGCGCGACGAGAAGCCCAGTCATGTGGCGGCCGCGTTCGACGTGTCCCGCAAGACCTTCCGGACCGAGGCGTACCCGGAGTACAAGGCCAATCGCAGCCAGACGCCGGACGAGTTCCGCGGCCAGGTGGAGCTCACCAAGGACGTGCTCGGCGCGATGGGCATCCCGGTGATGGCGATCGACGGCTTCGAAGCCGACGACCTGATCGCCACGCTCACTACCCAGGCCACCGCGCAGGGTTTCCGTGTGCTCATCGTCTCCGGCGATCGCGACTCCATCCAGCTGGTCAATGACGATGTCACCGTGCTGTACCCGCGCAAGGGCGTCTCGGATCTGACCCGTTTCACCCCCGACGAGGTGATGACGAAATACGGCCTCACCCCGTCCCAGTACCCGGATTACGCGGCGCTGCGCGGCGACCCGAGCGATAACCTGCCCGGCATTCCCGGGGTGGGGGAGAAGACCGCCGCCAAGTGGATCCGCGAATACGGCGATCTGAACACCTTGGTGGAGAAGGTCGACGAGGTGAAGGGCAAGGTCGGTGACGCGCTGCGCGCCAACCTCTCCAGCGTGGTGCTCAACCGTCAGCTCACCGAGATGGTGCGCGACGTCCCGCTGCCGTACACCCCCGATCAGCTGGCGCAGCAGCCGTGGGACCGCAACAAGATCCACCAGCTCTTCGACGATCTGGAATTCCGGGTGCTGCGCGACCGGCTGTTCGAGACGCTGGCCCCGAAGGAGCCCGAGGCCGAGTCCGGTTTCGAGATCAGCGGTGGCGCGCTGGAAATCGGCGGGGTCGCGTCCTGGCTCGGCGAGCACGCGAAAGCGGGTGTGCGCCATGGTGTTTCCATCGTCGGCAGCGGCACCCCGGGCAGCGGCGACGTGAAGGCGCTCGCCATCGCGGCCGCCGACGACGAGAGCGGCTACATCGACGTCACCGTGCTCACCCCGGAAGACGAAGCGGCGCTGGGCGCCTGGCTCGCCGATCCGGAGGTGCCCAAGGCGCTGCACGAGGCCAAGTCGGCCATGCACATGCTGCGCGGGCGCGGCTGGACCCTGGGCGGGCTCACCAGCGATACCGCCCTGGCCGCGTATCTGGTCCGTCCCGGCCAGCGCAGCTTCAACCTCGACGACCTCTCGCTGCGCTACCTGCGTCGCGAGCTGCGCGCCGAAACCGACGACACGCAACAGCTCTCCCTGCTCGACGACGCCGAGACGGTGGACGCCGAAACCGCGCAGACCGAAATGCTGCGGGCTCGCGCCGTCCTCGATCTCGCCGCGGCGCTCGACACCGAACTGCTGCAGATCGAATCCGTGGCGCTGCTCGACGATATGGAGCTGCCGCTGCTGGGCGTGCTGAGCCGCCTGGAGGATTCGGGCATCGCGGTCGACGTCGAACAGCTGGAGACGCTGCAACGGCAGTTCGCCGACAAGGTCAGCGCGGCCGCCAACGCCGCCTACGAGGTGATCGGCAAGCAGATCAACCTGGGCTCGCCCAAGCAGCTGCAGGTGGTGCTGTTCGACGAGCTGGACATGCCGAAGACCAAGCGCACCAAAACCGGGTACACCACGGACGCGGACGCGCTGGAATCGCTGTACGAGAAGACCGAGCACCCGTTCCTGCAGCATCTGCTCGAGCATCGCGACGCGACGCGCTTGAAGGTCACCGTCGACGGGCTGCTCAAGTCGGTCGCCGAGGACGGGCGCATCCACACCACCTTCAACCAGACCATCGCGGCCACCGGCCGGCTGTCCTCCACCGAACCGAACCTGCAGAACATCCCGATCCGCACCGACACCGGCCGCCAGATCCGCGACACCTTCGTCGTCGGCTCCGGCTTCACCGAGCTGATGACCGCGGATTACAGCCAGATCGAAATGCGCATCATGGCGCACCTTTCCGGCGACGAGGGCCTGATCGAGGCCTTCAACTCCGGCGAGGACCTGCACACCTTCGTCGCCTCCAAAGCCTTCGACATTCCGCTCTCGGAGGTGCATCCGGAGATGCGCCGCCGCATCAAGGCCATGTCCTACGGTCTGGCCTACGGCCTGAGCGCCTTCGGCCTGTCCGCGCAGCTGAAGATCAGCACGCAGGAGGCCAAGGAGCAGATGGACGTCTACTTCGAGCGCTTCGGCGGCATCCGCGACTACCTGCAGGACGTGGTCGATCAGGCCCGCAAGGTCGGCTACACCGAGACCCTCTTCGGCCGCCGCCGCTACCTGCCCGACCTGGATTCCAGCAACCGCCAGCGCCGCGAGGCCGCCGAGCGCATGGCATTGAACGCCCCCATCCAGGGCACCGCCGCCGACATCATCAAGGTCGCGATGATCAACGTGAACAAGGCGATCGAGGCCGCGAACCTGCGCTCCCGCATGCTGCTCCAGATCCACGACGAACTCGTCTTCGAGGTCGCCGAGGGCGAACGTGACGCCTTGGAGGCGCTGGCCCGCGAACACATGGCCGCCGCCATCCACCTGTCGGTGCCACTGGACGTCTCCGTCGGCACCGGTCGCAGCTGGGACAGCGCCGCGCACTGACGCATGGCATGGCCGCCGCGGTTCGGGCGGCTGTGCTGGTTCGCGGTCAGCGGGGTTGCAGGCCGAGCATGACGTGGGCGACGAGGCCGTCGAGCCATTCGTCGGCGGCGTCGGCGGCGACGAGACCCGAGCCGAGGAAGGTGGCCAGGCCTTGTAGGGCGGCCACGGCGGTGAGGGCGATGCGGCGGGGGTCGCCGGGGATGATCTCCCCACAGTCTTGGCCGTGGGCGATCAGCGAGACCGGGACGGCGAAGGCGCGGTCCACGGCCTGGGCCATGGCGTCGCCGGCGACGGGGCTGTGCCGGCGGGCGAACATCAGGGCCAGCAGCGCCGAGTTCTGGGTGGCGAAGTCCAGGTAGGTGCGGGCCATGGTGCGGATCGGGTCCGTGGATACCGCGTCGCCGGTGAGGTTTTCGAAGCTGGCCCCGAGGCGCTCGAAACCGGCGACGGCGAGGGCGTCGAGCAGGGCCTGCTTGTCGCGGAAGTGGCGGGTGGGCGCGGCGTGGCTGACGCCGGTGTCGCGGGCGAGCTGACGTAGCGACAGTCCGTCGACGCCCGCCGTTCGCAGGGTCGTCTCCGCGTGCTGCAACAGCTCGGCGCGCAGGTCGCCGTGGTGGTATGAGCGAGCGCGGGTCTTGGTCATGGTGAGTGCAGGATAACAAAATGTAGGCGTTGACTACTTTGTAGGCACTGCCTACATTCGATTCCATGACGGTTCGGAACTTCACCGCCCCGGTCGCGCTGCTGACCGTGTTCGCCGCGCTCCTCGCCACCATGTACCTCGGCTATGCCAGCAATACCGAGAAGAACCTGCACGACTTCCCGGTCGCGCTGGTCAATCAAGATCTCGGCGACGTCATCGACGGCACGCCGACCAATATCGGCGACCAGATCACCGACGGTCTGGTCGCGGGTATCCCGGCCGACAAGGTCGATCTGCGGGTCGTCGGAATCGCCAGTGCGCGAGCGCAACTGGAGAACGGTCAGGTCTACGGCGCGATCGTCATCCCCTCCGACTTCACCAAGCGCCTGGCCATCCTCGGCGCGGCGGCGGTGCTGCCCGGCGACGTGGAGCGCCCGGTCATCACCGTGCAGAGCAACCCGCGCATCGGTCCCTACACCGCGGGCATCATGTCGCGTATCGCCGACCGCGCGCTGGCGCAGGTCCAGCAGACCGTCGGCAAGAACCTCGCGGAACGCGTGAACACTGCTGTGGGCCCGGATGGGGCTGCCCAGATCAGCGGCGCGGCCCGCCTGGCCATCGCCGACCCGGTTCACATCGTCGACGTCCCGTTCCGCCCGATGTCCGACGGCGCGGGCCAGGGCTTGGTCGCCTTCTTCTACACCCTGATCCTGCTGCTGGCCGGATTCACCGGCGCGATGATCATCCACACCCTCATCGACTCAGTCCTCGGTTTCACTCCCACCGAATACGGCCCCTGGTTCGTTCACCCGCCCGCCACCGGCACCAGCCGCCTGCGCACCCTGCTCATCAAGTGGGCGGTGATCGGCACCGCCGCACCGCTGCTGTCGGGCGTATTCCTCGGTACCGCAAAGATTTTGGGCGTCCCGCTGACCAGCCCCCTGCTGCTCTGGCTCTACGGCACCCTCGCCATCATCGCCGTCGGATTCACCGCGCTATCGGTCCTGGCGACCTTCGGCACCGCGGGTCTGATGGTCAACCTCGTCCTCTTCGTGGTCCTCGGCCTGCCGTCCTCGGCCGCCACCGTCCCCCTGGAGGCCGTTCCGACCTACATCGCGGCCCTGGCGCGCTTCGAGCCCATGCACCAGATCTACCTTGCCGTCCGCGCCATCCTGTTCTTCGACGGCCGCGCCGAAGCCGGTCTATCCCAAGGTATCTGGATGACGCTGGTCGGACTGGCAGTCGGCATCACCCTCGGTGTCGCGGCGACCTTTGCCTACGACCGCCGTGGCCTGCATCGCACGGCGGGCGACGCCAAGGGGTAGCGTGAGCTGCGCGGATGGTACTCGCGAGTAGCGAAACCCACTGCGGAATATGGTTGCTAATACGCCGCGATGTGCCTATTGTCGATCGCGTGCCGAATCCCGCCTGCCGCCACAGCATCGTGCTGAACGTCGCAACCCGCGACGCACTCAGTGCTGTGCTTCCGCTCACCGCGATGGTGGCGCAGGCGCGACTTCTCGTAGTAACCCGCCGTAGCGGGGTCTGATTCGGACCGGCCCCCTCGCTGCGGGCTGTTGATTGTTGAAGCTGGTCCCCTCCACCGACATTCTTCGGGAAGACCTGAATCGCAATGACCACATTGACCTTTGATACCCACCTGTTCATCGCCGCCGCGCCCAAGGGTTTGCGGGCAGAATGCGCCGGCCTGACACCGGAACAGTTCTTCGACCGGTACTGCGGCCAGGACGGCCCGATCCGGATCAGCGACTGGGCCGCGACCGGCGGGCGCATGGCCGCCTTCACCGCGACCCTGGAATTCGCCGATCGCCTGCGATCGGTCGCCGCCATCGGCAGCCCGGTCGCGGCGCTCACCTCGGCGCTCTACGACGAGGGCTACCCGGTCGAGATCCTGCAGTTCCATCAGCGCCGCACCGAGCTCGGCACCGCCACCTTCGTGCAGTGCGAGTTCAACGGCCGACGCGGCTGGGGCGCGGCCCTGGCCGACGGCAGCGCCGAATCCACCGCTCGCGCAATGATTTCCGGCGTCAACCGGCTCGGCGCCTGAGTTCACGCAGCAGAACCGGCCGTGCACCACGAATGGTGCACGGCCCGTTCCAGGTCGTCTTATTCCGCGGTGGCCTGCTGCTCGGCCAGCTGCTTGCGCACTTCGTCCATGTCCAGGCCCTTGACCTGGGTGACAAGGTCCTCCAGCGCGGCCGGCGGCAGCGCGCCCGGCTGCGCGAAGACCAGCACGCCCTCACGGAACGCCATGATGGTCGGGATCGAGCGGATGTTCGCGGCCGCGGCGAGCCCCTGCTCGGCCTCGGTGTCGACCTTGCCGTGCACGACGTCGGGGTACTTCTCCGAGGAGGCCTCGAAGGTCGGTGCGAATTGCTTGCACGGTCCGCACCAGTCTGCCCAGAAGTCGACGAGTACCACGTCGTTTCCGGTGACTACCTCATCGAAGTTCTGCTGCGTCAGTGTCTGGGTGGCCATGACGTCCTCTCGTCTAGTTTGTCGCCAGCTATAACACCCGGCTCGAGCACTATCTTCCCTCGCGACCGGTTACCCACTCGCGCCGCGATAGAACCTCCCCGGCGTGTCCGCAGGCCCGGTGCCCGGCCGGCGCCGGGCCGGGCGCGAGGATAGGGGCCGTGAGCAGAGCGAAGGAACGGCTACGACTAGGCCTGATCGAGGGCGACGGCATCGGACCCGAGGTCGTGCAATCCACCCGCCGGGTGGTGGACGAGGCCTTGGCCGCCGCGGGCGCGTCGCCCGTCGAGTGGGTGCCGTTGCTGATGGGTCACCGCGCCATCGAGGAATTCGGCGCGCCGCTGCCCGAGCAGACCCTGCGGACGCTCGAAGGTCTGGACGCCTGGATTCTCGGCCCGCACGACAACGCCTCCTACGCCGCCGAACACCGTCGCGCGGTCGCCCCCGGCGGCGCTATCCGCAAACACTTCGGCCTGTATGCCAATATCCGCCCGGCGCGCGCTTTCCCGGGGGTCCGCGCCACCGCCCCCGACATCGATCTGGTGATCGTCCGGGAGAACAGCGAAGGCTTCTACGCCGACCGCAATATGTTCGCCGGTTCCGGCGAGTTCCGTCCGACTCCGGATGTCGCGATGGCCGTCGGCGTCGTCACCCGGCGCGCCTGCGAGCTGATCGCGCACGAAGCCTTCCGGCTGGCCTCGGCGCGCCGCAAGAAAGTCACCATCGTGCACAAGGCCAATGTGCTCCCCATGACCATGGGTCTGTTCCGCGACGTCTGCTATGAGATTGCGCACTCCTACCCCGGGGTGCAGGTCGAGGACGAGCATGTCGACGCCATGGCCGCGCATCTGGTGCGCTCGTCCGGCGCGTACGACGTCGTGGTCACCGAGAATCTCTTCGGCGACATCCTTTCCGACCTCGCGGGTGAGCTCAGCGGCTCGCTCGGCATGGCGGCCTCGCTGAATTGCTCGGCCACCCGCGCCATGGCCCAGGCGGTGCACGGCGCCGCGCCGAGCCTGGCCGGGCACAACCGCGCCAACCCGGTCGCACTCCAACTATCTGCTGCGATGTTGCTGAATTGGCTCGGCACGCGCGACGGCGACCCGAAGCCGGTGCACGCCGGCGAGCGGATCGAGCACGCGGTCGCGGCGACCTTCGAGGCCGGGATCGCCACTGCGGATCTCGGCGGAATCGCCTCCACCAGCGAATTCACCGAGCAGATCTGTGCTAGGGTCCACCGCCGGTAGTCGATTGCCCGTCTGGATGAGTTCTGCACAGGGCGGGGTTAATCTTCCGTTTCTTGCCAGCACGAAGCGTCTCGGTCGCTTAGATTGCCAAACGGGTGGTAAAACCCGGGTTTCACGTATCCGAAATGTGGAGGGCTGCTGTGTCTGTTCGTACCGTGCTTGGCAGGCGCGCGTTGGAGGTGATGTGCGTACTCACCGGTGGCGCACTGATCCTGACGGGTTGTTCGAATACCGAAGATTCCGGAGCTCCGGTCTCGAAGGAAACGGTGGAGAAGGTCGACTCGATCGCGTCGACGCTCCCCGACAAGATCAAGTCCTCCGGCAAGCTCGTGGTCGGGGTGAACATCCCCTATCAGCCCAACGAGTGGAAGGACGGCGACAAGATCGTCGGCTTCGACGTCGATCTGATGGACGCCATCGCCTCCGTGCTGGGCGTCAAGGCCGACTACGTCGAGTCCGCCTTCGACAAGATCATTCCCGCGACCCAGGCCGGCACCTACGACCTCGGCATGTCCTCGATCACCGATACGAAGGAACGCGAGCAGCAGGTCGACTTCGCCAACTACTTCATCGCCGGTGTCCAGTGGGCGCAGCCCAAGGGCAAGGCGATCGACCCGAACAACGCCTGCGGCAAGCGGGTCGCGGTGCAGGCCACCACGTATGAGCACACCGAGGAAGTGCCCGCCAAGAGCGCCAAGTGCGTCGCCGAGGGCAAGGCCCCGATCGACATCAAGGCCTTCGACGAGCAGAGCGCCGCGACCAACGCGCTGATCCTCGGCCAGGTCGACGGCATGTCCGCCGACTCGCCCGTCACCGCGTACGCGATCAAGCAGAGCGAAGGCAAGATCGAGGAAGCCGGCCCGGTGTTCGAGTCGCAGCCCTACGGCTGGGCCGTGGCCAAGGGCTCGCCGCTCGCGGGCGTCCTGCAGAAGGCGCTGCAGCACCTGATCGACAACGGCCAGTACAAGAAGATCTGTGAGAACTGGGGCGTCCAGGAAGGCGCGATCACCAAGGCCAGCATCAACGGAGCCGTGGGCTGATCTATGTCCGACCCGAAAACCGACACCGTGCCCGGCGATCCCGGGCACGGTGGGGGCACAGAGCCGGAACCGATCAAAGCGGTTCCGCTACGCCGGCCGGGCCGCTGGATCGCCGCGGCCCTGATTCTCGTTCTGCTCGGACTCTTCGTCTACGGCGCCGCGACGAAGGAGGAGTACAAGTGGAACACCTTCGGGAAGTACCTGTTCGATAAGCGCATCCTCGACGGCGCGCTGGTCACCCTCGAACTGACGGTGCTGTCGATGGCGCTGGCCATCCTGCTCGGCATCGTGCTCGCGGTGATGCGGCTGTCGCCGAACCCGGTGCTCCGCTCGGTCGCCTGGGTGTATCTCTGGGTCTTCCGCGGCACCCCCGTGTACGTCCAGCTGGTGTTCTGGGGCCTGTTCCCGTCGCTGTACCAGCACATCGTCCTGGGCGTTCCGTTCGGGCCGTCGTTCGTCGATTTCAATGTGCAGGAGTTGCAGGCCGCGTTCCTCTTCGCGGTCATCGGCCTCGGTCTGAACGAGGCCGCCTACATGGCCGAAATCGTCCGCGCCGGCATCAATTCCGTGGGTGAGGGACAGCGCGAGGCCTCGGTGGCGCTCGGCATGTCCTGGACCCAGACCATGCGGCGGACCGTGCTGCCCCAGGCGATGCGGGTGATCATTCCGCCCACCGGCAACGAGCTCATCGGCATGCTGAAGACCACCTCGCTGGTCACCGCGCTGCCGCTGACCACCGACCTCTACGGGCGGGCCCGCGACATCTCCAGCGTCAATGCCCAGCCGGTGCCGCTGCTGCTGGTCACCGCGGCCTGGTATCTGGCGATCACCAGCGTGCTGATGGTCGGGCAGTTCTACCTGGAGCGGTACTACTCGCGGGGTATCTCCCGGCAGTTGACCGCCAAGCAGTTGCAGGAACTGGCCGACGCCCAGGGCCCGGTGGAGAAGGCGAAATGAGCGAACCCATGATTGTCGCCGACCGGGTGTGCAAGAACTTCGGCGCGCTGCAGGTGCTCAAGGGCATCTCGCTGGAGGTCGGCCGCGGGGAGGTGCTGTGCCTGATCGGGCCCTCGGGCTCGGGCAAGTCCACCTTCCTGCGCTGCATCAACCACCTGGAGCAGGTGAACGCCGGCCGGCTCTACGTCGACGGCGACCTCGTCGGCTACCAGCAGAAGGGCGACAAGCTCTACGAGCTGCACCCGCGCGAGGCCGCCAAGCAGCGGCGCGATATCGGCATGGTGTTCCAGCACTTCAACTTGTTCCCGCACCGGACGGCGCTGGAGAACATCATCGAAGCGCCGACCCAGGTGAAGAAGGTCAAGAAGGCCGACGCGATCGCCAAGGCGAAGGAACTGCTGGACCGGGTCGGCATGGCGGACAAGGCGAATGCCTACCCCGCCCAGCTCTCCGGCGGTCAGCAGCAGCGCGTCGCCATCGCGCGAGCGCTGGCGATGGATCCGAAGCTGATGCTGTTCGACGAGCCGACCTCGGCGCTGGACCCCGAACTCGTCGGCGAGGTGCTCCAGGTGATGCGGGAACTCGCCGCCGACGGCATGACCATGGTCGTGGTGACCCACGAGATGGGCTTCGCCCGCGAGGTCGCCGACCAGCTGGTGTTCATGGACGCCGGCGTGGTCGTCGAATCGGGTGTTCCGCGTGAGCTCCTGGCGGATCCGAAGCACGAGCGCACCAAGTCGTTCCTGTCGCGGCTGCTGTAGTCGCCGCCCTGATCGATACTGTGGACCGGTCCCTCGGGCCGGTCCACAGTCGTTCACCGGCTGAACGCGATACGCATCTGCCCCAGCAGAACTTTCGTAGCCGGATTGCCGGGGCGATCGCGCCGCCAGACCAGCGCGAGTTGACCGTGCAGGTGCGGATCGGTGATCTCCAGTGTGCGGACACCGAATTCGGCCGCTTCTTCCGCCATCAGCTCGGGCACCACGGCGGTGCCGAGGCCATGCGACGCGAGTTGCAGCAGGACCGCGGGATTGGCGGCCTCGAAGGCAACCTCGGGCGCGAGACCGGCTGTGGCACAGGCGTGTTCGAAGACGCTGCGCAAGCCGGTGCCGCGGGGCAAACAGATCAACCGGTGCCCGGCCAGCTCCGCCAACGTGATTCGGGTGCGGGACGGCTCGCTGTCCGGTGCGACCGCGGCGACCACCGTGGTGTCGAGCACGATGTCGACGCCGAACGTCGCGTCGAGTGCGGTGCCGGGCAAGCCGATCAGCGCGATGTCCAGGTCGCCGTGCCGCAGTGCGTCCAGCATCTCCTCGGAGGTGTGTTCGCTCAGGCTGATGCCGACCTGCGGGTGGTCGGAGTGGAACGCCGCCAGCACCGCGGCGAGATCGAAAATCTCACCCGCGATACCGGAGACGGAGCCGAGGCGGACCTGCCCGCGCAACAGGCCGGTGAATTCGTCGACGGTGTCGGTGACCTGTTCGACGGCGGCCAGTGCGGCGCGAGCATGCGGGAGCACCGCCGCGCCGACCGGGGTGGGCGTGACCGACCGGGATCCGCGCTCCAGCAGCGGCTGGCCGAGCTCGCGTTCCAGCTGCCGGATCTGGGAGCTGAGGCCCGGCTGGGCGAGGTGCAGGCGCGCTGCGGCGCGCGTGAAGCTGGCTTCTTCCACGACCGTGACGAAATAGCGGAGCTGACGCAGTTCCATAACTAATGATTCTAGCTGCGATACAAACCATCTGTTGTACTTCTTGCTCGGTGCGGAGCAAGGTCGAAGACATGGGAAACGCAAAGCAATTCATCAGCTCTGAGGCCGGCGTGATCTTCCGGCTCGGCGACGCCGGGTACGACGAGGAGCTCGCGGGCTTCCAGACCGCCTACACGCATCGGCCCGCCGTAGTGGTCGCGGCCCGGCATGCTGAGGACGTCCGGGCTGCGGTGGAATACGCCGCGCGCCACGAGCTTCCGGTCGCGGTGCAGGCCACCGGGCACGGGCTGTCCGTGCCCGCCGACGGCGGCGGCGTGCTGATCAGCACCCGCCGGATGACCGAGATCAGCATCGATGCCCAGGCTCGGACCGCGCGGGTCGCCGCCGGTGTGCCCGCCGGGGATCTGATCCGGGCTGCCGCCGAGCACGGGCTCGCGCCGCTGAACGGGTCCTCGCCGTCGGTCGGTGTGGTCGGCTACCACCTGGGCGGCGGAATCGGTTTGCTGGCACGGGAATTCGGATACGCCGCTGATCACGTCCGGCAGATCGAACTGGTCACCGCCGACGGCCGGATGCGCACCCTGACACCCGGTGACGAGCTCTTCGGCGCGGTGCTGGGTACCGGCGGCAACTTCGGTGTCGTAACGGCGCTGGAAGTGGATCTGGTGCCGGTGACCACCGTCTACGGTGGGCAGCTGATGTTCGACACCCCGCTGGTCGAACCGGCCTTGCGGGCGTGGCGCGAGTGGACCGCCACGGTGCCCGAGCAGTTAACCTCGACCATCGCGATGCTCGCCTTCCCGGATATCCCGCAGGTGCCGGAGCCGATGCGCGGCCGGTTCGTGGCCTCGATCCGGGTGGCGTTCAACGGCTCTCGCGAGGAGGGGGAGCGGCTGGTGGCTCCGCTGCGTGCGGTGGGCGACCGGTTGAAGGACGACCTGCGCGAGATGCCGTACACCGAATCGCACACCATTCACAGCGATCCGGACCACCCGCACGGGTACGCGGCCACCAACGCGATGCTCTCCGAGCTGACTCCGGAAACGTTGTCCGCCTTGCTTTCCGTAGCCGGTCCGGGTCGACCGATGCAGGTGGTGCTCGACATCCGGCACCTCGGTGGCGCGCTCGCCGAGCCGAGCCCCAACGGCGCCGCGGTCGACCACCGTGCGGCGACCCATGTCGTCCGCGCCATCGCGATGAGTGACGGGACCGCCTCGCCGGCGAGCCTCGCGGCGATCCGAACCGCCCTGGCGCCGTGGACCATCGGCCACAGCCTGAACTTTCTCTACGGCGCGGGTGCGGCCGCGGACGAAGCGCAAACTCGCGCGGGGTACGACGCGAAAACCTACGCTCGCCTGACCGAACTCAAGCAGCAGTACGACCCCCACAACATGTTCCGCTTCAATCGCAACATCCGGCCGAGCTGAACTTCCGGATCGCCGCCGCTGAACTCGTTGTCTAGTTATTAGCTGGCCTCTCTGGAGACGGGGATCGTAGTCGTCCAACTCTGAGCGACAACCTTTCGTCGACACGAAAGTTGTCGCTCAGAGTTGGACGACAAGCTATGTCCTACCGCGGAGAGATGGCCCGCTCCGTTACCGGCTGGCGAACGCTGTGCGGCCATGCTGCCGGCGGCGGGTGCGCCCAGAACTACCTATCCGCGGCGGGTGAGGACGACCCTGTCGATCAACCGTTCCGGTTCACCCGGCGGGGTGAAAGAGATCTCCATGACCGTGCGGTCGTCCGACTCCAGCTTGATCACCGTCCGCATCGGGATGGTCGCGCCGGGGTGACCGGCGATCCCGGGATCGGTGAAATTGCCTGTCATCGTGATCTCGCCAGCGCTGCCACTGGCTTTCGCGCCCCGGTAGATCATCATCATCGGCGTCACGTTGTCCACGGTGGTCCACTCGTACCGGTCGTCGGTGGGGGAGTAGCCGAGCATGCCGAGTCGGTAGTACGGCCGGTCACCTTGCACACCCTCCACCTCTTCCTGGAGGAAGTTGTTGCCGGTCTTGGTGATCCACCGCCACCGCGACACCACATCGCGCGCGACCAACGGGTTCTCCGGAGTTCCGCCCGCCACGAATGTCTGCTTCTCGGCGGTCCATTCGCCGACGAGCTGATCGAGCCTGGTATGTCCGGGGAACTGGTGGGCGGGCGCGGCCGCCGCGGTCGAAGGCATTGCCGCGCTGTCGGTCTGGTTACAGGCGATGCCGAGCAACGCGACTGCGACCAGCACTGCCGGAAGCAACCTACCTAGCCGACGTCCCGGCGACCTCAGCTGTTCTGCCGGTGCATGCCGGGATCCATTGTTGCGAAGCTCGTTCATCAGGTCCTCCGTTGCTGTCATTCGTCGTCGAAAGTGGTGGCACGCGTGACCTTTTCCCACTCGTGCACCTCGTCCCGCACCGAATCCAGGTGCCCGAGAATCGCATCCACCGAATCCTCGCCGAGCGGCAACCGCAGCGGCGTGTGCTCCGCCTCCAGCGCCGCGCGGATCGCGGCGGCGGCCTTGGCCGGATCGCCCGGCTGGGTGCCGTCGCCTTCCTGCACCATCCGCCGGGTCGCACCAGCGGTCGCGTCATAGACCGGATTCTCGGCACTGAAATACGCTGCGCCGGGCCCGAACAAGCCGGTCCGGAAGGCGCCGGGCTCGACCACGAGCACCTTGATACCGAACGGCTTCACCTCGTCGGCCAGCGCTTCGGACAGTCCCTCCAGCGCGAATTTCGTTGCGCTGTAAGCGCCGAATCCCGCAAAAGACAACTGCCCGCCGATGCTGCTCATCTGCACGATCGCCCCGCCCTGCTGCGCCCGCATGTGCGGCAGCACCGCCTTGGTCAGGGCTGCCGGGCCGAACAGGTGCAGGTCGAACAGCTGCCGCAGTTCGGCCTCGGTGGTCTCCTCGACCGCGCCGACCTGGGTCCGGCCCGCGTTGTTGACCAGCACGTCGATCCGCCCGTGCCGGGCCACCACATCGGCGACCACCTCGTCGATGCGCGCGGTGTCGGTGACGTCGAGGCTGATCGCCTCGATCTGATCGGGGTGGGCGGCGACCAGATCGTCCAGCGCCGCGGTGCGCCGGGCGACCGCGATCACGGTGTCGCCGGCGTTGATCGCGTCCTGCGCGATGGCCCGGCCGAAGCCGCTGCTCGCGCCGGTCACCAGCCAGATCTTGGGGTTGCTCATCAGGTTCTCCTAGCTCGTCGCTGTACGAGAACCAGCATCACTGTTGAAAACGGTTGTCGTCCAATACCTGTTGTGATAACCATCGGTTATGGATGTGCACGGCAGAGATCTGCGTTATTTCCTCGCGGTCGCGGAGCAGTTGAACTTCAC
Organism: Nocardia sp. NPDC051832; assembly: GCF_040681285.1. Taxonomy (NCBI): domain Bacteria; kingdom Bacillati; phylum Actinomycetota; class Actinomycetes; order Mycobacteriales; family Nocardiaceae; genus Nocardia; species Nocardia sp. NPDC051832. The sequence continues at coordinate 134,340 of NZ_JBFAYL010000009.1, read as the reverse complement.
CCGCGCGGCTGAAGGGTTGTTCGTGTCTCAGCCCGCGCTGAGCAAGCAGATCCGCATGCTCGAAAAGCAGCTGGGCGCAACGCTGTTCGTGCGCGACGGGCGGTCGGTCCAGTTGACCGCGGTGGGCGAGGCGCTGCTGCCGCACGCCCGGCAGGTGCTTTCGGCTTGGGGTGCAGCGCATTCCGCGGTCGAGGCCGCGAAGACGGCCCAGGCTGCCACGCTCACCGTCGGCATCAGCACCAGTCCGGGGCGTGGCATATTGCCCGCGGTCCGATCCCGGTTCGGCGCGACCTATCCGAACGCCAAAGCCATTCTGCGCCAAGTGGGTTGGGCCGATCCGACGGCGGGCCTGGCGGACGCGAGCGCCGATGTGGCCTTCGTCTGGCTGCCGCTCGAAGGCGGTGAGCGGTACCACTGGCTCGTGGTCGCGCAGGAACCGCGCATGGTCGCGCTGCCGGAAACCCATCGGCTCGCCCGGCGCGAGACCGTCGATTTCGGCGACCTGCTCGGCGAACCGTTCCTGGCCCTCCCGGAAACCGCGGGTGTCCTGCGCGACTACTGGCTGGCTCTGGACGCCCGCGACGGGCGCCCGCCGATCATCGGCGGCGAGGTCGCCAGCGCCGAGGAGACCTACGAGTCCGTTCTCAACGGCGACGGCGTGGTCCTGCTCGCCACCGGCAACGCGCCGCTGATCGCGCACGACGGTGTCGTGGTCCGCGAGGTCCGTGGCATCAGGCCGAGCGAACTCGCCCTGGCCTGGCGTCGCGACGACCATCGCCCCCTGGTTCGTGGCTATATCGAGGCCTGCCGGCTGGCCACTGCCGGTAGACGGTGACGCGGATGCCTGCTATCTTCGTGATATCACTTTGATACCCGGAGGATGTCATGAAACTCAGGTCCGCTTTCCATATCAACGGCTTCCTGGTGCTGGTGGGCTGGTTGGTGCTCACCCTGTTCTTCGGCGCGGTGGCGGCCTTCGGCTTCGTCTCCGCCAAGGACGGCAACGTGCCCGCCCTGGTCGCGGCCATCGCGGCCTGCGTCGTCGTGGTCGTGCTGCTGTTCCTGGCCACCGGGCTCACCATCGTGAACCCGAACGAGGCCAAGGTGGTGCAGTTCTTCGGCCGCTACATCGGCTCGATCAGCGAACCCGGCTTCTACTCGACGGTCCCGCTCACCGATCGCAAGAGCATCTCGCTGCGCGTGCGGAACTTCGAGACCCAGAAGCTGAAGGTCAACGACGCCGACGGCAACCCGGTCGAGATCGCCGCCGTGGTCGTCTACCGGGTCTTCGACAGCTTCAAGGCCGCGTTCTCGGTCGACGATTACGAGGAGTACGTCGAGACCCAGTCCGAGGCCGCGGTTCGCCACCTCGCCACCACCCACCCTTACGACGCCCACGACGACGAGCGCACCAGTTTGCGTGACGGCGCCGAGGTCGCGGAGGAACTCACCGTCGAACTGCGTGAGCGCACCGAGCTGGCGGGCATCGAGGTCCTGGAGGCCCGCATCACCCACCTCGCCTACGCCCCGGAGATCGCCCAGGCCATGCTGGTCCGCCAGCAGGCCAACCAGGTCGTCGCCGCCCGCGCGCGCATCGTCGAGGGCGCCGTCGGCATGGTCGGCATGGCCCTGGATCGACTCGCCGAGCAGAACCTCGTCGAACTCGACGAAGAACGCCGGGCCGCCATGGTTTCCAACCTCCTGGTAGTGCTCTGCAGCGACCGAGCGACCCAGCCCGTCGTCAACACCGGCACCCTCTACAACTAGAGGTCGGCTCATGCCCGCCGAACGCAAGAAGCTCTTGCTGCGGCTCGACCCGGCCGTCCATGAAGCCCTGGCCAAATGGGCGGCCGACGACCTCCGCAGCATCAACGCCCAAATCGAATACGCGCTCCGCCGGGCCTTGAAAGAGGCCGGGCGCGAACCGAAACAGAAATAAGCCGGCCTGGCCCTCAGGCCGGCTTTTCGGTCACGAAGATGGCGGTGCCGGGGAAGAGCTCGCCGCGCAGCGGGCTCCACTGCCCCCATTCCCGGTCGAGCCATTCCGGCCAGTCCGGTTCGATGATGTCGGTGACGAGCAATCCGGCGGCGACGATCTCGCGGACCCGGTCGCCGAGGGTGCGGTGGTGTTCGACGTAGGTGGGTTCGCCCTCGGAGTCGACCTCTACATAGGGCGTGCGGTCGAAATAGGGGATGGCGGCGGTGAGACCGGCGGGGCCCGGGTCGTCGGGGAAGATCCAGCGGATCGGGTGGTTGACGGAGAACACCCAGCGCCCGCCCGGTCGCAGCACCCGGGCGACCTCGCGCATCACCTGGGCCGAGTCGGCGACGAAGGGCACCGCGCCGAACGCGGAGCAGGCCAGATCGAAGGAGGCCGCGGCGAACGGCAGGGCTTCGGCGCCCGCCTGGACCAGCGGGACCCGGGGACCGCCCGCGGCCATGGCGGCCAGGCCGCGTTCGAGCATCTTGCCGGACAGATCCAGGCCGACCGGATGGGCGCCGTGCCCGGCCAGCCAGCGCGAGCAGGGCGCCGAGCCGCAGCCGATCTCCAGGATCCGCTTGCCCGTGATGTCGCCGAGGAGGTGCATGTCACCCTCGTGTAACCCCTCCGGACACCAGACGAACTCGCCGCCGGGGGAGTCCACGCCCAGGAAGTCGGCGTGCGTCTGGTGATACTGATCGGCGTCGGCGTCCCACCATCGGCGGCTCGCGCGCTGACTGTCGGCCGAGCCGATTCGGGTGCGAGTGGTCCCCGTGGTTCCTAGCAGTGCGTTTGCTTGCGCATGGCGATCTTCCGACACGCCGTCACCATATCCCGGCGTGGCGGGCGCACCGGTTTGCCCGCGCCGACCAAGGTCGCGTACGCTGAACGTCGCGAGTTCCTTGTGCCTTGCTGTGTGCCTGTCCCGGAAGTAACGATCCATCGACGGTTACAGAGTACTGAGTAACGACAGAGCCCGTGCTGAGTTTCACGAGTGGGGTTTGCGGTACGTTCCTTTGTGTCCGTCGTCGCATCGTCGCGGTGAGAACGCAGCGTACCGAAAGTTCCAATGTCCGCAACCGACCACAATCCGTCCGGAGCAAACCGACACATGCCCACCACCGTCACCTCGCCGCAGGTAGCCGTCAACGACATCGGCTCTGCCGAGGATTTCCTCGCCGCCATCGACGCCACGATCAAGTACTTCAACGACGGCGACATCGTCGAAGGAACCATCGTCAAGGTCGACCGCGACGAGGTCCTGCTCGACATCGGTTACAAGACCGAAGGCGTCATCCCCTCCCGCGAGCTCTCCATCAAGCACGACGTCGACCCGAACGAGGTCGTTTCCGTGGGCGATGAGGTCGAGGCTCTCGTCCTCACCAAGGAGGACAAAGAGGGTCGTCTGATCCTGTCGAAGAAGCGGGCGCAGTACGAACGTGCGTGGGGCACCATCGAGGAGCTCAAGGAGAAGGACGAGGCCGTCAAGGGCACCGTCATCGAGGTCGTCAAGGGCGGCCTGATCCTGGACATCGGCCTGCGTGGCTTCCTCCCCGCCTCCCTCGTCGAGATGCGTCGCGTCCGCGATCTCCAGCCGTACGTCGGCAAGGAGATCGAGGCCAAGATCATCGAGCTGGACAAGAACCGCAACAACGTGGTCCTGTCCCGTCGCGCCTGGCTCGAGCAGACCCAGTCCGAGGTCCGCAGCGAGTTCCTGCACCAGCTGCAGAAGGGCCAGGTCCGCAAGGGTGTGGTCTCCTCGATCGTCAACTTCGGTGCCTTCGTGGACCTGGGTGGCGTCGACGGCCTGGTGCACGTCTCCGAGCTGTCCTGGAAGCACATCGACCACCCGTCCGAGGTTGTCGAGGTCGGCACCGAGGTCACCGTCGAGGTTCTCGACGTCGACCTGGACCGCGAGCGTGTCTCCCTGTCGCTCAAGGCGACCCAGGAAGATCCGTGGCGTCAGTTCGCCCGCACCCACGCGATCGGCCAGATCGTCCCGGGCAAGGTCACCAAGCTGGTTCCGTTCGGCGCCTTCGTGCGCGTCGAAGAGGGCATCGAGGGCCTGGTGCACATCTCCGAGCTGGCCGAGCGCCACGTGGAGGTCCCGGACCAGGTTGTCGCCGTCGGCGACGACGCGATGGTCAAGGTCATCGACATCGACCTGGAGCGTCGCCGGATCTCGCTGTCGTTGAAGCAGGCGAACGAGGATTACCACGCCGAGTTCGACCCGTCGAAGTACGGCATGGCCGACAGCTACGACGACCAGGGCAACTACATCTTCCCCGAGGGCTTCGATCCCGACACCAACGAGTGGCTCGAGGGCTTCGACAAGCAGCGCGAAGAGTGGGAAGGCCGCTACGCCGAGGCGGAGCGTCGCCACAAGATGCACACCACTCAGATGGAGAAGATGGCGGCCGACGCCGCCGCCGAGGCCGCCAACGGCACCGCCTCCGGCAACTACTCCTCCGAGAGCGGTTCGCAGGCTTCCTCCTCCTCCAGCAGCACCGAGTCGGCCGGCGGTTCGCTGGCCAGCGACGCGCAGCTGGCGGCTCTGCGGGAGAAGCTCTCCGGCAACGCCTGAGTTCACCAGCACCAACTCGAAGGCCCCGATCCGATGGATCGGGGCCTTCGGGCTTTTCAGGCGGCGGCGACGGTGAAGCGGCGCTGTAGGTAGCGCGGGTTCTCCGCTTCGTCGAGCAAGGCGACCGCGAGGTCCTCGGCGGAGATGTCGGCCTCGCCCGGAAGCATCTGGTCGCCGCCGACGCGGTACCGGCCGGTGCGCGGGCCCGGATCGATGCGACCCGAGGAGGGGCTCAGGTAGGTCCAGTGGCGGTTGGACAGGCGGTAGACGTTCAAGGCTTCACGCAGGGCGAGCACCACCGTGCGGTATTCGGCGGGAACGCCCAGCACATCGGTGAGGATCTGCGTGAATTCCGTTCCGGTGTCGACTAATTGACGGCCCGGTGCGACCTCCAGACTGCCGCCGCCGCCGACGGCGATGAGCCGGATCTCCGGATGCTGTTCCAGGGCGCGAACCATCGCACGCGCCCCGTTCACGAAATTCTGCGCGTTCGCGATCGTGTCGTCGATACCGTGGCCGGCGTTCACCGCGCTGATCACCACGTCCAAGCCGTCGATTGCGCCGGCGATGGTGCCGGCGTCCAGCCAGTCGGCTACCTGCCAGGTCGCGCCGTCGGGGACGGCCGGAAACCGGCTCGCGTCCCGCGCGAACGCGGTGACCTGATGGTCGCGCCGATGCGCCTCGGCTACTACGCGGGTCCCGATGACCCCGGTAGCGCCGAACACTCCGATCTTCATGATGCTCCTCGATCTACATGCGGTTCATTTACTACACGGTGTTCAGTATGTGCACGGCCGATAGTAGTCAAACGCTGTAGAGTGTCAACCGTGGTGCAGGAAGTGCAGAGCCGTCGTGAACGCCTCCGGGCCGAGGCCACCCAGGAAATCAAGGCGATCGCCTTGCGTCTGCTGGCCGAAAGCGGCCCGGACGCAGTGACTTTGCGCGCCATCGCCCGCGAAATGGGCATGACCGCCGGCGCGCTCTACGGCTACTTCGCCACCCGCGACGACCTGATCACCGTCCTGATCTCGGACGTCTACACCACGCTGGTGGACCGCGTGGAAGCCGCGCGCGATGCCATCCCCGAAGCGGATCCGGCCGCGCGGATCATCGCCTGGGGCACCACGGTCCGTGAATGGGCCATCGAAAACCCCGCCGGCTTCCGCCTGATCTACGGCGACCCGGTGCTGGGCTATCAACCGCCCCCGGGCGGCCCCGCCCGCACGGCGGAAATGCGCGCCTGCAACGGTCTGGTAGGCCTGGCGTCCGCGGCTTGGCCGCACGCCGTCAAGTCCCAGACCATCGGCAACGCGGACTGGCCCGACTTCGATCCGGCCTTGGCCGACCACGTGCGCGAGGAATTCCCGGACCTGCCTCCGGCGGGCCTCGCCCTCGCCCTGCGCATGTGGGGCCGCATGCACGGCCTCGTCGCCCTGGAGGTCTACGGTCACCTCCGCCCGCAATCCCAGGACCCAGCGAAGCTCTATCACGCCGAGATGCTCGACTTGGTGCGCTCGCTGGGGCTCTGATCGCCGGGCGGGGCTGAAATCCCTTGGGGCAGGAGTTCTTTGCCGGGTAGTGTGCGCCCATGGGGAGCAATCCGGGCAAGAATACGTATCTCGACCAGGTGGTAGCGCAGTCGGCGGCGCTCGAGGATGATCTGCGGACGCGCAAGCCGGTGCCGCCGTTGCCGCCGGCCGCGCCGGGTGCGCCCGCGCCGCGCGGGGCGCTGGCCAAGCGCGCGGACCGGGTCGGAGGGACGCAGACGGGGGAGGGGGCCGGGCCGGTGGAGGTCCGGGTCACCGGGTTCTGGCGGTGGCAGACGGTGCTGGTGCCGCCGAATGCCTTTGTGGTGCATACCCGCCGGGGGCGCAGCGAGCCGATGCACATCGGGCTGGGCGTGTCGTTCGGGTTCAATCCGGCCACCGATTCCTACCTGGTGGTGCCGGGCGCGATGCAGACCATCCTGATCAACGCCTACTGCATCTGCAGTGAGTTGCAGGGGGTGCTGGTGCAGGGGTACGTGCAGTGGATCATCGAGGATTTCGCGACCGCGTACCGCAAACTGGACTTCTCCGATCCGGAGGATCCCATGCGGCTGGTCAACATCCAGTTGCGCGAGCAGGCCGAGGCCGCCATCAAGGACAAGGTGTCCACGATGGGCGTGCGTGACGTGCTCAGCGACAAACAGCCGATCATCGAGGAGTTGACCGCGCGGCTGCGCGCGGTCGCCGAGGGGTCGGCGGACGCCTCGGGCAACGGGCACGGCGATCGGGGCCTAGGGCTGCGCATTGTCACCGTGCAGATCAAGGAGGCGGTGGTCAGCTCCTCCACGCTGTGGGAGAACCTGCAGAAGCCCTACCGCAGCGAACAGAACCAGATCGCCCGGCTCGCGGAACTCGCCGCACAGGAAGTCATTTCGGCCCGCGAAACGGCCGCGCATCGGTCCGCCGAGGAGCGCCGCATCGAGAACGAGCGCGAACTCGCCGAACTGCGCGCCCGCAACGAAGCCGCTCGCTTCGACCGCGAGACCGTCGAGCAACTGCGCCGCACCACCCGCGAGCACGACGACCAGCGCGCCGTCGCCGACCTCGCCCAGGAGACCGCGCTGCACGCCCTGCGCCTGGAACGCGAACAGCACGACCAGAAGGTCGAAAATCTGCGCCGCCGACTGGAACTGCAGAGTCAGGAGCTGGACGGCAAGCTGGCCCGCGCCGCCGCCGAATCGCAGGCCCAGCACAACGGCGAACTGCTCGCCCTGGAACGGGACCGCGTCCGCGTCGACACCGCGAACACCCAGAACGCGGCCAACCTCCAGTCCCAGCTGGTTGACGGCCTCCCGGAGATCGTCGCGAAACTGCCCAAACCGGCGGAACTGAGGTCCTATCAGATCGGCGGCGACCTCACGGCGGTGTCCACGCTGCTTACCCAAATCGGCGCGGTCGTCGAATCCTGGTCGGCGGCAAAGGGTTCCGACCGCAACGGCGCACCGTCGCAGCCGGACCCTCAGTAGCCTCCGGCCGCGGCAGTCCTGGCTCCCCTCAGCGGCAGATCACGTCGCCGAGTCGCGGCAGGAGGTTGCGCTTCCAGGTGCGTTCCATGGCATTGCGGGCCATCTTCTGCCGACGGTCCGCGATATCGAAACCTGTCTGCGTCAACAACAGCCGGGTACCGCGACCCTGCGGCCACAGCCTCCAGTCGACAATCCACCGGGCGGGATACTCGGATTGCGGATAATTCCAGCTGTGAGTTAGCCGCTCGCACGGCTCGGCCACGAGCACCTCGCAGACGATCTCATTGATCGTCGCGTCCGGGACGGTGAACCGGAAGCGGGTTCCGGTCACGGCGGCGAACCCGGTCGGTCGAAGCAGCCACCGCTCCAGCAGGTCCGGCTCGGTCAACGCGCGCCACACGGCTCGGGTGGGTTGCGGGAAGAAGCTGCCGAGTTCGATCGCGGCTGGATTCAGGTGGGTGTCGGCGATCAATTCCCCTGACCTTCCTTGAATTTCGCCTCCATCTCCGCGGCCAGCTGCGGCTGCTCGGCCTCCATCTTCTGCACGTAGACGACCGCGTCGGCGACGGTGCGCAAGCTCGCCAGGTCTTCGTCGGGGATCTTCACGGCATACTTGTCCTCGAGTTGCACGGCGATCTCCACCAGCGACAACGAGTCGATGTCGAGGTCCTCGACGAAGGCCTTCTCGACGGTCACCTCGTCGGCCTCGATGCCCGTCACTTCCTCGACGATCTCCGCGATGCCGGCGACGATTTCTTCCTCAGTGGTAGCCACGAATCGATCTCCTGTGTAATCACTTGTCCGGTACGCCATTACGCTAGGAGCTCCACCGGGGTGGAGGTTCAACAGGTTGTGACAGAAGACACACAAGCCGGCGCGTTGATGAGTATCGGGGAGCTGGCGCGCAGCGCCGGGCTCGCGGTACGGACGATCCGGTTCTACTGCGACGAAGGCATTCTGGAGTCGCGCCGCAGCGCGGGCGGGCATCGAATGTTCGATGCGGAGGCCGCGACCGAGCGAGTGCTGCTGATCCGCCGATTGCGCGCGCTCGGCCTCGGTCTGAGCGCGATCACCGAGGTGTTGCGCGGCGAGCGGTCGCTGGCGGAGGCCATCGCCGTCGAAAGTGCGCGCCTCGACGTCGAATTCCGGTCGCTGGCGTGGCGGCGGGCGGCACTCCGGGCGGTCGAGACCGCCGCGCCGGACCAGCGCGCCGCGCGTCTGACCGTGCTCGCCGCCGCGCACGACGGCGCGGTGGCGCACGATTGCCTCGTGCGGTTCTGGCGTCGTGTGCTTGCGCCGCTGCCGCATGGGGATGTGGCGATGTGGCTGTGCGGAAATGTCCCGGAACCGCCCGCCGACCCCGCGGTGGACGAGGTCGTCGCGTACGCCGAGCTGACTGCTCTCGTCGCCGACGGCGACATGGACAGTGTTGTGCGACAGCAATTCTGGCGGCATCGGCCGGATCTGATCCGAGACTGCCATGGCCTCTTTGTCGAGATGGGCGACGTCATGTGCGACGTGGTGACGCGGATCTGCGAGGGCGCGCGCCCGAACCAGGGCAGCGAACTCGATGGCTTCGTCAACGCCCACGCGGGCGCGCGCGGTGAACGCGACTCCCGCCGCTTCCGGGCGCGACTGCTGACCGGCGCCACCGACGACGACCACCGGATTCACCGCTATTGGGCTTTGACGGATCAGGTTCTCGGCGACCGAGTCACCATCGGGCGAGCCCACAACTGGGTGTACGAGGCACTGGCCGGTTCCGCCACCGTGCACTGAGCCGCCTATGGCGTGGATCACCTTGGTACTGACAATCATTGTCGGTAAGCCTACGCTGCTGGGCTATGACCCAAGCCATGCACGTACTGACCCGGACCGATCTGGAGGATGTCGAACTCACCCCCGCCGAAGTGATCGATCTCGTGGAAGAGGCGTATCTGGCCTTCGCGCACGGGGATTCGCGTTGCCCGGTCAAGCTGATGATGCCGATTCCGAAGGCCGAGCGGGACGCGGTGTCGTATTCGATGCTCGGATATGACGGCTCGCTGGAGCAGATCGGGTTCAAGACCTCCTATCGCCAGGGCAGCGAGAGCGCCGAGAAGTACTACACGACAATCAGTTTGTATGACGACGTGACAGGGCTGCCGTTCGCGTTCATGGACTGTCAGCGGGTCGGCGCGGCGCGGACGCCGGCCACCACGGCCATCACCGCGAAGCACTGCGCGCGCCCGGGCGCGACGAGCGCGTTGATGCTCGGCACCGGGGTGCAGGGGCGGAATACGTTGCCGTACTTGGCGACCGCGCTGCCGGGGTTGGAAAAACTGCGGCTGTTCGGCACTCATCCGGACGGAATCGCCGAGAGCATTTCCACCATGCGGCGCTGGTTCCCGGAGCGCGAGATCGAACTGGTCGACGACGTGCCCGCCGCGGCGGCCGAATCCGACATCGTCGTCGTCGCGTCCGGGCGGGCGGCGCACCCCAAGGTGCGCACCGACTGGCTGCGGCCCGGTGGCCTGCTCATTTCCGTGGCGAGCAAAGGCGTGGAGAGCGGGGCGCTACGGCAGGCGGATTACGCGATCGCGACCAGCACCGGCCAATTGGGCGTCACCGGAACGCGTTTGGCAGGCCCTGGCGGCGAGGTCCGGATCGATGCCGAGCTGCCGGAGGTTATCGCGGGCCGCGCGCCCGGGCGGCGAACCGACGACAACCGAGTCTTCGCGTTCTCCAGCGGGATGATCATCACCGACATTCCGGTGGCGCACGCGCTGGCTACCCGTGCGGTGGCGGCCGGACGCGGACAGCGGGTCGAACTGTGGACCTGAGCACTGAACTGGTGAAACTGCCCGCGCTGGAACAGGAGTGGCAGCGACGGGTCAGGTCCGAGCCGGGCTTCCTGTTCGGCATCCACCAAGCCGTCGGCGGGCCGTTCCATATCGTCTACCCGCGGCAGTTCGAGAAGAACCTGCGGTCCTTCCAAGAAGTGCTTGCCGCGCACCGGATTCCGGGCCGCGTCTACTACGGCAAGAAGGCGAACAAGGCGGGCTGCTGGCTCGACGTGGTCGCCGACGCCGACGGCTCGGTGGACGTGGCGAGCGAACCGGAGCTGGTGCACGCGCTGGCGCACGGGGTGCGGGGTCGCGACATCGGTGTGACCGGCGCGGCGAAGAGCGCCGGGTTGCTGCGGCTCGCCGCCCGGCACGACTGCGTGGTGGCCGTCGACGCACTCGACGAGCTCGAAAGACTGGCGACTATCGCGGAGACCGCGGGCCGGGTGCGAATCCTGTTGCGCTGCTTGCCGCCCAACGCTCCGCACAGCCGGTTCGGATTGTCGGAAACCGACCTGCGACAAGCTGTCACCAGGTGCGGACACCTGGCGGCGGTCGACCTGATCGGTTTCTCCTTCCATCTCGACGGCTACCAGGTGCGACCGCGCGCCGAACTCGCCTACGACCTGATCGCCCTGTGCGCAAAAGCGAAAGCCCAGGGCCATCCGATCTCCGCGATCTCCCTCGGCGGCGGCTTCGCGTGCAGCTACCTGAGCCCGGAGGACTGGGCGGGATTCACCGGCGGCGAAGAGCTGTTCCACGCGGGCAAGCGGTTCGAGAAGTTCTATCCCTACGCCCAGGGGCCCAACGGCGCGGCCATGCTCGACGCGATCCTCGGGACCGGCTTCGACGGCCGCCCCCTGGCCGGCCACCTGCGCGCCAACGACATCGAACTGTTCCTCGAACCCGGCCGGGCCCTGCTCATCGACGCCGGTTTCACCGCTTTCCCGGTGCTCGGTTTCAAACGCCATGCCGACCACGGAATCACCACCGTGCAGGGACTGAGCATGAGCGTGTCCGAACAATGGAAAGGCAGCGAATTCCTGCCCGATCCAATTCTGCTGCCGCGCAACGCCGATGCCGCCGCAGTTCCGGTCGCCGCCTGCGTCGGCGGCTCCAGCTGCATGGAATACGACATGCTCACCTGGCGCAAGATCATTTTCCCGCAGCCTCCGCAATTCGGTGATCTGCTGCTGTACCCGAACACCGCCGGATATCAAATGGATAAGAACGAAAGCGAATTCCATCAACTGCCGCTGCCGCCGAAGGTGGTGGTCACCGCGGACGGCGACCGCCTGACCTGGAGGCTGGACCGGTGACGCGACTGCCCCGGATCCGGGAGAACGTGGTCCGGCACGCCTCCGAATTGATCGGCGCCACACCACTGCTCGAACTGACCCGCACCGGCGCGGGCAGCCGGCTGCTGCTCAAGCTGGAGCAGTTCAACCCGACCGGCTCGGCCAAGGTGCGCATGGCGCGGGAGATGGTGCTGCAGGCCGAACGTGACGGCGCGCTGCGCCCCGGCGGGCAGATCGTCGAGCCCACCTCCGGCAACACCGGGACGGGTCTGGCGCTGATGGCGCTGGAACGCGGCTACACCTTCACCGCCGTCGTCGACGGGCATGCGGCGCCGGACAAGCTGCGTGCCATGAAAGCGATGGGAGCCCAACTGGTTCTGGTGGACGACGCGGACACCGGCGGCCCGAGTACGGTCGAGCGCCGCCGGGTCGCCGCGGAGATCGCCGCGGCGACCGGCGCGTATCGCCCGGACCAGCACAACAATCCGCACAACAACGCCGGTTACCGCGAGCTGGCGGGCGAGCTGCGCACCGACCTGACCACCGACGTCGACTATCTGGTCGGCGCGGTCGGCACCGGCGGATCCCTGTGCGGCACAGTGGAAGAGTTGCGCCGGTTGGGTTCCCGGGTGCGGGCGATCGGCATCGAGCCCGCCGGGTCGATCATCTTCGGCGGACCGGCCGGGCGGTACTGGCAGACCGGCGCGGGCAGCCCCGCCGGGTTCGCCGTCGGCGGCAACGTGAAGTACGACGCCATCGACGAGGCCTGTCAGGTCGGTGACGTGGACGCGTTCGCCACCGCGCGGGTGGTCGCGCGCCGCATCGGCATCCTGATCGGCGGCACCGCCGGTGCGGCGGTGTTCGCGGCGCTGCGCAGGCTGGTGCAGCTGCCCGCGGGCAGCACGGCGGTGGTGCTGGTCTGCGACGCGGGGGAGAAGTACCTGGACACCGTGTACGACACGGACTGGCTGCTGGCGCGCGGGCTGTATTCCGAAGCGGCGCAACAGCGTGTCCACCGGATGTTCGACGCCTACGACGCCTCGCTGCGGCTGGCCGCCGCCGACGCGCGCCGCGCCCGGCTCGACGATGACCGCGCCCTGGCCAAGACAGGAAGCTGAAGGACCCATGACATTCTCGGAGCTGACACAGCGGTCCCGCGACTATCGCGCGATCATCGTGCTGGCCGCGCCCATCGCCGGCATCCAGCTCGCCCAGGTCGCGCTGACCACAGTGGATCTGGCGATGATGGGCCTGCTCGGTATCGCCGCGGTGGCGGCGGGCGGTATGGCCCTGCTGCTCTACAACCAGATCCGCACCATGTGCGTCGGCATGGTCACCGGCGTCGGCAATATGGTCGCCGCGGCTGTCGGCCGTGGTGAAAAGCGCACCGGCACCGGCGAACTCGATGACCAGGCGCGGGCGGAGGTGCGTGGCTACCTCCGTGCGGCGCTGGCCGTCGCCACGCTGACCGCAGTGGCGGGCGCGCTGATCCTGAGCGGGCTCGGGTACGCGCTGGCCTGGCTCGGCCAGGATCCCGCCGTCCTGGACCTGGCCCGCCCGATCATCTGGACGCTGGCGCCCGGCCTGATCCCGATGCTGTGGCTGAACGTGCTGCGCCAGTACGCGGTCGGGATGCGCCGCGCCGGGTCGCTGCTGCGGGTGACGCTGCTGTCCATCGCCGTCAATGCCGGGTTGAACGCGCTGTTCCTCTTCGGCTGGTTCGGCATCCCGAAACTCGGTCTGGCCGGAATCGGCCTGTCCACCACGCTGGTTCAGCTCTGGACCTGCCTCACCTATCTGTCCACCGTGCGTCGCGACCCGGTGCTGGGCGCGCTGCTCTCACTGCGCGCCTGGCGGGCCGATCGCGACATCATGCGGCGCATCGTCTCGATGGGCACGCCGATCTCGCTCACCTACGGCGCCGAAGCGGCCGTCACCTCGGTCGCCACCCTGCTGATGGGCGGTTTCGGGCCGGTGGCGCTGGCCGCGAGCAATATCGTGAACCAGCTGGCCTACATCGTGTACCAGGTGAATATCGGCCTGTCCCAAGGCTCGTCGATCCTGGTGAGCCGAACCATCGGACAGGGGGAGCGCGACCAGGTGCGCGGTCTCGCACAGCGGACCTTCGCGCTCGGATTCGGTTTCATGACCCTGGTCGGCGCCTGCTACGTCCTGTTCCCGCGCACCGTGCTCGCGCCGTTCCTCGGATCACACCACGACGACGCGGCGGTGGTCGCCGCCGCCTCGGCGCTGCTGTGGTTCGCGATCGCGCAGCAGTACTGCAAGGGCTCGCAGAACCTCTGCATCGGACTGCTGCGCGGAATCGGCAATACCAAAGCGGGACTTCGCAATACGCTGATCGGCTACTTCGCCGTCGGAATACCCGCGATGGCCTTGTTCGGCTACGGACTGGATTGGCGTGGACCTGGTATCTGGCTGGGATTGTGCTTGGGCTTCGGCACGACCGCGGCGCTGGTGTGGCGCACTTTCCTACGCAGCGTGCCGAAGTCGCCTCAGCTGGCGGTAGCGGGTGCCGGGGCCCAGTAGACCGCGGCGGTGGAGCGCTTGCGCATAGCGGCGAAGCTGTGCCGGGCGGGACTGAGCAGTGCGGTGTACCAAGGACGGCGATGCTCGGCGAGAGCGGCCGCGACGGCGGGGATCTGGGTGCAGTGCACGCCCCCGGCCATACCCAAACGGTGGCGACCCGTCTGGTGGATTCTGGTGCCCAATGGTGTTCCTTTGCTAGCTGGTTCTCTGGCCTGGATCGCCTGCGCCGAAGATTAGCCGAAGAAATGGGTCTGTCAGAGTATTTTGCGGAAGTAATTGCCATGGCGTGTCGGAAAGTTCGCGGGTCGGAGGCCACTTCTGCCGAAAATGTTGCGAATTGGTCTCGGGGGCGTCACGGATCGAGCAAGGGTTAGCTGTATGCGAGACTGGTCCGATGTTGCGGATCGGCCTCACCGGAGGCATGGGAGCGGGCAAGTCGACGGTGGCGCGGATTCTGGCCGAACGCGGCGCGGTGCTCATTGATTCCGATGTGATCGCCAGGGAGGTCGTAGCACCCGGAACCGAGGGCCTGGCCGCGCTGGTGGCGGCGTTCGGCGACGACATCCTCGCCGCGGACGGCAGTCTGGACCGCCCCGCCCTGGCCGCGCGCGCCTTCGCCGACGACGAATCCCGCAACACGTTGAATTCCATCACGCATCCATTGGTGGGTAAACGAACCGGCGAATTGATTTCCGCCGCGGCGCCGGATGCGATTCTGGTGCAAGATATTCCATTGCTGGTCGAGAATGGTCTCGCGCCATTGATGAATCTGGTGCTGGTGGTCGATGTCGAGGCCGAAACCCGGATCCGCCGGCTCGTCGAATTCCGTGGTGTGCCGGAAATCGATGCGCGCGCGCGGATTTCGGCCCAGGCCACCGACGAGCAGCGGCGCGCGGTCGCGGATGTGCTGCTGGACAACAACGGTGCGCCCGGCGAGATCGACGCCGTGGTGCACCGGCTCTGGGACGAGCGGCTGGTGCCCTTCGAGCGGAACAAGCGCACCGGGATCACGGCGAAGGGCGCGCTGCGGCTGGTGCCCGCCGACCCGGACTGGGCGGCGCAGGCGCAGCGGATCATCGCGCGGCTGTGGGTCGCCTGCGGCGCCGGGGCGAAGCGGATCGACCACATCGGGTCTACCGCGGTGCCCGGCCTCGACGCCAAGGACGTGATCGATATCCAGATCACCGTCGCCGATCTCGCGGCGGCCGATGAACTGCGAACCACGTTGGCGGAGGCCGGTTTTCCGCGCAAGGACCACATCACGTCGGACAACCCGAAGCCGACCGCGAACGACCCCGCGGGCACCGACCGCGAGCTGTGGGCGAAAAGGCTGCACGGCAGTGCCGATCCGGGCCGTCCGGTTAATGTCCATCTCCGCGCCGAAGGCGCACCGGGGCAACGGTTCGCGCTGGAATTCCGCGATTGGCTGCGCTCGGACGCCGCCGCCCGCGCCGAATACCTCGAGCTGAAGCGCGAGGCCGAAGCCAAGGCGGCCGGGCTGTCCGGCGCGGCGGCCGCCGACGCCTATTACGGCGTGAAGGAACCTTGGTTCGACGCCGCCTACGAGCGGCTGCGCTGAGTCAGCGCCAGGTCAGCTCGATGCCCTGACCGGCCAGCCAGCGTTCCAGCGAATAGCCGTTGGCCGCGATGCCGTCCATGGTGACGGCGGCGTGTTCGATCGCGGCCTGTGCCTCGGTCAGCTCGAGGTAGCCGGCGGCGTGTGCGGCCAGCAGCTCGTCGACGTCGAGTAGTTCGCTGTCGCGTCCGGTGCGCACGGTGATATCGAGGTAGTGGTCGACCGACTTCCAGCGCTGCGCGCCGACCTGGCTGTACTCGCCGAGATCCAGGTAGTAGTCCTGGTCGCGCTGATGCGCCGGGTTGTAATGGAAGACGGTGGCGCGCAGGGACAGTTCCGGCAGCAGCCAGGACTCGATGTAGTGGAATTCCACGTGATCGGAGGAGCGCGCCATGTACAGGCCCCAGGGCGCCACCTGATAGCTGTCGACCTCGCGGACGAACCCTTTGGGGTCCGTGTTGGTCAGGCTCGCGAGGTCGAAGTACTCGACCTTGGGCGGGTGCAAGTCCACTGCCGGTGCCTGTGTCATGCACCCAGAATCTACCGTTCCGCGCTCCCCGTCGAGTGGAGCGCGGGAATTCGCCGGATTACAGCCAGGTCAGCGTGACCCCGTGCGCCGCGAGCCAGCGTTCCACCTCGTGGTCGCAGGCGGCCAGGCCGTCCAGGGCGGCGGCCGCGCGATCGAGCGCGCGATGGGCCTGTTCGGTGCTGATCACCCCGGCCGCGTGGGCCGCGAGCAGGTTGCCGATGCCGCGCAGTTCGGCCGAGCGGCCGTGCCGGACGACGATGTCGAGGTAGTGGTTGGCCGCCCTCCAACGGCGCGGGCCGGTCGGGCCGTACTCGCCGATGTCGAGGTGGTAGTCCAGGCTGCGGTGATGGCCGAGGCGCGGGTGGATCAGATCGACCCGGACAGCGAGCTCCGGGAGCAGCCAGGATTGCAGGAACTGGGTCCCGGCGACGACGCGGGCCATATAGAGGCCCCAGGATTCGGCGCGGAAGGTCTCGACCTGGCGGACGAAGCCCCGGGGGTCGACGGTGGTGAGGTCGGCGAGGTCGAAGTATTCGACGCTGGGTCTACGGGCAGCCGGTGCCGGGCCCGGCGGGGCGGCCTGCGGCAGGTGCGCGACGGCCGGGGCGCGCATCCCTCTGGCCAGGTAGCCGGCGACGCCGGTCACAGTAGGTATACCGACAAGCAGTGGAAGCAGAGCGCTCATGATGGCGGCTCCTTCACCCCGGGGATTCGACAAGCAATCAGGCTACTCCTGGAGTGCCCGGTGCGAGCGGCCCTGAACATTTCGGTTCGGCTGTCAATTACGTTGCTGCATCAGTCATTTCGGGCAACGATTGCTGCCGGGTCGCTATCGGGCCGTGACCGGTCCCGGAACGGGCGCCGCCGGGCCGCGAAACTTGTCGGTGGCTGCGCTTACGCTGGACGCATGGCTTTCGCTACCGAGATTCCCGCTGAGGGTCAGCCGCCGCTCGCGCATTCGGAATTCCGCCCGGTCGGAGAGATCGAGCGCTCCGCCGCACGGATCGAGGTGGTCAGCGATCTCACACCGGCCGGTGACCAGCCCGCCGCCATCGCCGAGCTGGAACGCCGGATCACCGCCGGTGAGCGCGACGTGGTGCTGCTGGGCGCCACCGGCACGGGCAAGTCGGCCACCACGGCCTGGCTCATCGAGAAATTGCAGCGGCCCACCCTGGTGATGGCGCCGAACAAGACGCTGGCCGCGCAGCTGGCCAACGAGCTGCGCGAGATGCTGCCGAACAACGCGGTCGAGTACTTCGTCTCGTACTACGACTACTACCAGCCCGAGGCGTATATCGCGCAGACCGATACCTACATCGAGAAGGACAGCTCGATCAACGACGATGTCGAGCGGCTGCGGCACTCGGCCACCTCGAGCCTGCTGTCGCGGCGCGATGTGGTGGTGGTCGCCTCGGTGTCGTGCATCTACGGTCTCGGTACGCCGCAGTCCTATCTGGACCGGTCGGTGGCGCTCGAGGTGGGCAACGAGATCGATCGCGACGCGCTGCTCCGGCTGCTGGTCGACGTGCAGTACACCCGCAACGACATGTCCTTCGCGCGCGGCTCGTTCCGGGTCCGCGGCGATACCGTCGAGATCATTCCCTCCTACGAGGAGCTGGCGGTCCGCATCGAGTTCTTCGGCGACGAGATCGAGGCGCTCTACTATCTGCACCCGCTCACCGGTGATGTGGTGCGGCAGGTGGATCGGCTGCGCATCTTCCCGGCCACCCACTATGTGGCCGGTCCGGAGCGGATGGAGAAGGCGGTCAAGGAGATCGAGGCCGAACTCGAGCAGCGCCTGGCCGAATTCGAACGCCAGGGCAAGCTGCTGGAGGCGCAGCGGTTGCGCATGCGCACCCAGTACGACATCGAGATGATCCGGCAGGTCGGGTTCTGCTCCGGCATCGAGAACTACTCGCGCCACATCGACGACCGCCCCGCCGGATCCGCCCCCGCGACTTTGATCGACTACTTCCCCGACGACTTCCTGCTCGTCATCGACGAGTCGCACGTCACCGTGCCGCAGATCGGCGGCATGTACGAAGGCGACATGTCGCGCAAGCGCAACCTGGTGGAATACGGCTTCCGGCTCCCGTCCGCCATCGACAACCGCCCGCTCACCTGGGAGGAGTTCGCCGACCGGATCGGGCAGACGGTGTACCTGTCGGCTACGCCCGGCCCGTACGAGCTGGGTCAGGCCGGCGGTGAAGTGGTCGAGCAGGTCATCCGCCCGACCGGTCTGGTCGACCCCAAGGTCGTCGTCAAACCTACCAAGGGCCAGATCGACGATCTGCTGCACGAGATCCGCCAGCGCTCCGAGCGCGACGAACGCGTGCTGGTCACCACGCTCACCAAGAAGATGGCCGAGGATCTCACCGACTATCTGCTCGGGCTCGGCGTGCGCGTGCGCTACCTGCACTCCGAGATCGACACGCTGCGCCGCGTGGAGCTGCTGCGCCAGCTGCGCCTCGGCGAATACGACGTGCTGGTCGGCATCAACCTGCTCCGCGAGGGTCTCGACCTGCCGGAGGTCTCGCTGGTCGCCATCCTCGACGCCGACAAGGAAGGCTTCCTGCGCAGCAGCACCAGCCTGATCCAGACCATCGGCCGCGCCGCGCGCAATGTCTCCGGCGAAGTGCACATGTACGCCGACAAGATCACCGACTCGATGCAGCACGCCATCGAGGAGACCGATCGCCGGCGCGCGAAACAGGTGGCCTACAACGAGGAAAACGGCATCGACCCGCAGCCGCTGCGCAAGAAGATCGCCGACATCCTGGATCAGGTCTATCAGGAGGCCGACGATTCCGAGGTCGCCGTCGGCGGTTCCGGCCGCAACGCCAGCCGCGGCCGGCGCGCCCAGGGCGAGCCGGGACGCGCCGTCAGCGCCGGAGTCTACGAAGGCCGCGACATCAAGGCGATGCCCCGGGCCGAACTGGCCGATCTGGTGAAAGAGCTGACCGCCCAGATGATGAACGCCGCCCGCGAATTGCAGTTCGAATTGGCGGGCCGCCTCCGCGACGAGATCGCCGATCTCAAAAAGGAGCTCCGCGGCATGGACGCCGCCGGCCTGAGTTGAGGATCAGCGTGACCTGGCCCGGGTCAGCTCTGCTGCGCCATCCACTCGTTGACACGGCGCTCGGCTTCCGCGCGCGGGACGTCCTCGACCCGGGTCATGACCGCCCAGCGGTGGCCGAACGGGTCGATGACGACACCGAAACGGTCGCCGGTGACGAAGGTTTGCGGCTCTTCGGCGGTGCGAGCGCCGTGGTCGCGGGCGCGGGCGATGGTGGCGTCGACATCGGGGCAGTAGTGCACGACCGAGGTGTGCACCCATTCGCCGTTCGGGGCCTGGACGCCGTTGTCGGGAATGGGCATCCCCATCTGGAGGGTGGAGTCGCCGATCTTCAGTTCGGCGTGCGCGGCCTGTCCGTCGGGCAGGTCGTTGCGGCTGATGACTTCCGCGCCGAACACGGCGGTATAGAACTCGATGGCCTTGTTCGCGTCGGCGACGGCGAGGAAGCAGGTGATCGAATGGTAGTCGGCGGGGATCGGATTCACTGTGTTCGTCATGCGGACAAGTCTGCGCAGCGGCCGGAAAATGGTCTTGTAAGAATGCGACACCACGATCGGCGGGCGCGGTAATGCCGAAGTGGACGCCGGCGACCGCACCGCTCGAGGGCGTCAAGGGCATCCTGAACCCGGCGGAGCAGGCGCGCCACCGCACGCTGAACCGATTGGCCGCGGGCCCGGGCGTCGCGGCCTTCGTCGACTGGTACTGGTCGGTGCGCTGGGATCTGCGCGGCAAGCCGCCCTATGCCGCCGAGGTGCTGTCGTTCCCGTGCGTGAACGTCACCTTCGAACGCGACAACGCCCGGGTCGGCGGCTTCGTCAACGGCGTGTGCACCACCAAGTACATACGCGAATTATCCGGCGCGGGAGAGACTTTCGGGATCCGGTTCCGGGCGGGCGGCTTCGGCGCGTGCACCGGTCTGGATGTCGGGACGCTGCGCGACCGCGTGGTCGACCTGACCGAGGTGTTTCCCGACGCCGCCGACCTGACCGGCCAGGTGCTCGCCGCGCCGACGGACGAACAGCGCCGCCTCCTCGTCGAGGACTATCTCGCGCCCCGCGCCACCCGGGCGGACCCGGCCTACGAGCAGGTGCTCCGGATCATCGCCGCCATGGCCGAGGACCCGGACCTCACCCGCGTCGACCAGATCACCGAACGTTTCGATATTCCGGTCCGCACCCTGCAGCGCCTGTTCCGCCGCTATGTCGGCGCCGCGCCGAAATGGGTGCTGCGCCGCTACCGGCTGCAAGACGGCGCCGATCTGCTCGCCAAAGGCCGCACCGCGGATTTGGCCGCGCTCGCCGTGGAACTCGGCTATTTCGACCAAGCACATTTCTCCCGGGAGTTCGCCGCCGAGATCGGAATGCCTCCCCTGGAATATGCCCGCAATTCGTTACGCTCGGCCGAGGATGTTCGGTAAATACTCGGAGAGGTGTGACTGTGGACGCAGTAGTGCTGATCGGCCGAGTGTTGTTCTCGGTGCTGTTCCTGGGTTCGGCAATGGGGCATTTCACGAATACCGAGGCGATGGCGGGCTACGCGCAGAGCCAGGGGGTGCCCGCGCCCAAGGCCGGCGTTCTGGCCTCCGGCGGCTTGATGGCTCTCGGCGCGCTGAGCGTGCTGCTGGGGATCTGGGCCGACGCGGGCATGCTGCTGCTGGCGATCGTGCTGGTGCCGATCACCTTCATGATGCACGCGTTCTGGAAGGAGACCGGCCCGGAGGCCAAGCAGCAGCAGATGATCCAGTTCAACAAGAACCTCGCGCTGATCGGCGCGGCGCTCATGTTGTTCGCGTTCTTCGCCCACACCCCGGAACTCGGCCTCACCGTGACCGGCCCGCTATTCGACCGGGACTGACGACCGCGGAATAGTCGTTGTGATGAATCTCCCAGGGTCCCAAGCGCGTTCGTGACCTGTTGTGATGCGTCACAGAAATGGCCGGGAAGAATAGGATCGGCGCTGGTAGCTTCGGCCCCGGCGCCATTCACTCGACCAACGCGTGCTCTGAAAGCCCGACACCACCGAGTGTGATGTGTTGCGATTTCTGATATTTCCCCCCGTTTTGCGGCTATGGTCGACCGCAGTCGCCGCGACGGTGCTCCGACTTGTCCGGATGCACCGTACATAGGCACCCGACCCAAAGTTGGAGGAAAGATGACCGCCTACCGGACCATTGTTGTCGGTACCGATGGCTCGGACTCGTCGTATGTCGCTGTCGAGAAGGCCGCCGCACTGGCCGGCGCCGCCGATGCCACGCTGATCGTCGCCTGCGCCTACTACCCGACCGACGACCGCGACGTAGCCGCCGCCGCCGACGTGCTCAAGGAAGAGGCATACCAGGTGCGCGGCTCCGCGCCGACGAACGAGATCCTGCGGATCGCCCGCGATCGCGCCACCGAGGCCGGCGCCAAACAAATCGTCGAGCGCGCCGTCGTCGGCGAGCCCGTCGAATCGCTGCTCACCCTCGTCCGTGAGGTCGAGGCCGACCTGCTCGTGGTCGGTAACCGGGGCCTGAACACCCTGGCCGGTCGCCTGCTCGGCTCCGTGCCCTCGGATGTGGCCCGCAAGTCGCGGTCCGACGTGCTTATCGTGCACACCGTCCGCTAGACCAGAACCCGCTCGAGCCCCGTAGTGCCCGGAACCCGGTGCGCTACGGGGCTCGCGCGTTCGAGGCTCAGCGCAGCGCGCCGAGCACCTCGGGCAACTCGCCCGTGTGGAAGACCGTGAGCCGCTGCGTCGCACGGGTCAGCGCCACATAGAGATCGTTCAATCCTCGCGGCGACTCGTCCAGAATCCCCTGCGGCTGCACCAGGAACACCGCGTCGAACTCCAGACCCTTCACATCGTGCACGGTCAGCACCGACACTGATTCTCCGGCCAGCTCCGAGAATTCGGCCAGCAGTTCATGCGGCACGATGACCGCACTGGTGCCGGGCCCCTGCTCCCGCGCCACCGCTTCCCGGACCGTACTGATCATCGCCGATGCCGAAACCTCGTGTGCCGCAGGCGGATTCCCGCTCTCGCGCACCGACCGCGGCACCGTGACGCCCGGATCGATGGCGGCCAGCACGTCGGCCGCCACCGCCATGATCTCCGCGGGCGTACGGTAGTTCACCGTCAGCTCGGTCAGCTTCCAGCGTTGCGCCACATAGGGTTCCAGCATCCGCTGCCAGGACGACGCACCAGCCGGATCACCGGTCTGCGCGACATCGCCGACCACGGTGATCCACCGGTTCGGGATGCGCCGCATCACCATTCGCCATGCCATCTCCGAAAGCTCTTGCGCCTCGTCGACGATGACGTGCCCGTAGGTCCAGGTGCGGTCGCCCGCCGCCCGTTCGGCGGTGGTCTGATTGCTGCGGTAGGCCTGCCGGTCGGCGAGCTGCGAGGCGTCGATGAGGTCGTAGGCCATCAGGATCTCGTCGGCGTCCAGCGCGTCCTCGACCTCGGCGGCCGCGGACCCGGCCAGGATGTCGAGCGCCTCCTGTGCTTCGGCGATCTGCGCGTGCCGGCGGCGGCGCGACCGTTCGCGTTCCTCGCTGTCGTCGACGCCGAGGAGTTCGGCCAGCTCGTCCAGCAAAGGCGCGTCCGCGGCGCTGAATTCGCCGGTGTGCGGGCGCACCAGTTCGGCCCGGTCCGCGGCGGGCAGCGCCGCGGCGACCCGGTCCAGCCGCTTCGCGTCGGCCAGCAGATCGCCGAGCACCTCCTGCGGCGACAGGATCGGCCACAGCTTCGCGATCGCCGCCTGCACCTCCGGGTCGGACTTCATCTCGTCCCGAATCTCGGCGATATCGGTCCGGCTGAGCAGACTTTGACCACCCGACAGGTCCTGGCCCATGGTCTGGGCGACCTGATCGGTCAGCGCGTCGATGACCGAGCTCGCGAAGATCGGCCGCGCCAGGTTGTGCGGGCGGCGCGAGGACCGGGCCCGGCCGCGTGCCTTGGTGGCGATTTTGCGGTCCAGCGTCACCGGGTAGCCGTCGAAGCTGAGCAGGATCGGATCGGCGGGCGCCTCCTGCCGGTCCCGCACCGCCTGCTTGAGCACCTCGACGATCGCGAGCGAACCCTTGATCTCGCCGGCCCGCAGCGAATCCTCCCGCGTCGCCTTCACTCCCGGGTACAGATCGCCGATGGTGGACAGCAGCACGCCGGTCTCGCCGAGCGAGGGCAGCACCTGCCCGATGTAGTCGAGGAAGGTGGCGTTCGGCCCGATGATCAGCACACCGCTCTTGGCCAGCTGCTGCCGATAGGTATAGAGCAGGAAGGCCGCGCGATGCAGTGCGACGGCGGTCTTGCCGGTACCCGGCCCGCCCTGCACCACCAGCACGCTCTTGTGCTCGGAGCGGATGATCGTGTCCTGCTCGGACTGGATCGTCTCCACGATGTCGTTCATGTGCCCGGTGCGCGCGGCGTTCAGCGCCGACAGCAGCGCGCTCTCGCTGCCCACGCCGCCGTCGCCTTCGACCATGCCGTCGCGTTCGGCGGCCGCGAGATCGAGGTACTCGTCGTTGACGGCGGTGACCCGGCGGTTGCGGGTACGGATGTGCCGGCGCCGGGTCACCCCGTCCGGTGCGGCGGTGGTGGCCAGATAGAACGGCCGTGCCAGCGGCGCCCGCCAGTCCAGCAGCAGCGTCTCGTAGTCGTCCTTCTCGTCGAGAATGCCGAGCCGGCCGATGTAGCGGGCGGTCTCGTCACCGTTCAGATCGATGCGGCCGAAGCACAGTCCGTGTTCGGCGGCGTCGTACTTGGCCAGATCCTCGTTGTAGAGCTGGCTGAACGACTCCCGTTCGCTGCGGGCCTGAGGCGTGCCGCCGTTCTCCAGCAACACGGTCTTGAGGCGGTTCTTCGCGTAGGCGCGCATACCGTCGAGCCGGTCGTACAGGACCGACAAATAGGCCTGTTCCTGTGCTAACTCGCGGTCCTGAGCGAGAGGGTCGGGCAAACTGAACTCCTTGGGTCACCGCGTGAAAACAAGGTTGTCAAGTCTACGCCACCGGCTCGAAGTGCAGCACGGCCGGAAACGGATCGTAGAAGTGGTGCAGCAATGCCTTCCACTGCTGATACTCCGGCGAGCGGCGAAACCCCTCGACATGATCTTCGAGCCGATCCCATTCGACCAGCAGCAGATAGCTGCCGGGCGTTTCGAGGCACCGCGACAGCGACAACGACCGGAACCCGGGCATTCCGGCGATGATCGGCCGGGCTTCGGTGAACGCGGCCTCGAATGCTTCGGACAATTCGGGCCGGACGGGCAGCAGGACATGTTCGATGATCACGAAAGAAACCTTCAGGACGCGTGGGTGTTGTTGGGCCGGCGGCCCTTGACGGTGGCCTCGCGGTCACCGACCGGCTTGGCGCGATACATGGCCACGTCGGCGTCGTGCAGTACCGCTTCGGGGGTGCGGTGATCGCCCTGCACGAGCTCGGTGACGCCGATGGACGCGTTGACCTCGATGCGGTGCCCGCGCGCGACGATCGGCTCGGACATGGTCGACCGCAGCCGTTGCACCAGCGCGTCCAGATCCTCCCGCCGGGTCGGCCCGGCCAGCAGCACCAGGAATTCGTCGCCGCCGAGCCGCCCGACCAGGTCGTCGCCGCGCAGCGCCCGCTGTAGCCGCTGCGCCACGATCTGCAGCACGGTGTCACCGATGGCGTGGCCCAGCGTGTCGTTGATCGCCTTGAACCCGTCCAGATCGATGAACAGCACCGTGGACACCTGCGGATCGGCGCTGCTGGCCAGTGCGGCCGCGAGCTGGGACAGGATCAGCGACCGGTTCGCCAGCCCGGTCAGCGAGTCGTGGGTGGCCTGATACTCCAATTGCCTGCGGCTGGCCCGGAATTCGGTGACGTCGGCGAACGAGGACACCGCGGGGGAGGCCGGGTCGTCGGGGTTCAGCAGCCGGCTGGAACCGGAGAGCCAGCGGCGCTGCCCGTCGGCGCGATCGACCCCGAAGGTGTACCCGGTGATGGTTTCGCCGGTTTCCAGGGTGCGTGCGATCGGGTGCCGGGACGGCGGCAGCGGCTGCGCGTTCGCGTCCAGCAGCACCATCGGCAGTTCGTGGATGCTCAGCCCGACCAGTTCCTCGGCGTGTTCGGGCTTGCCGAAGATGCGCCCGGCGGCCGGGTTCGCCGATTCGATGCGGCCGTTGCGATCGATGACGACCACGCCCTCTTCGAGCTGCGAGACCACGGTGGTGAAGTGTTCCTCGGCCAGGCGCTGGGCCTGCTCGGCGGCGCGCTGCGCGGTCAGATCGTGGATGACCACCTGATAGGCGAAATGGTGCTGCCAGGGCGTCAGCACCGACACCGTCTCCACCGGAACCGGACGCCCGTCCAGGCGTAGCAGCTGCATTTCGGTGGGGTGCGAGGCCGCGCCCGCGGTGGTGAGGTGGCTGATGCGGTCGAGCATGCCCGGCACGGAATCAGGGTGCACGAATTGGGTGACCGGTTTGCCCAGGATGTCCTCGGAACCGGCGGCCCCGAGCAAGCGGATGGTGGCCTGGTTCACGTAGACGACGAGGCCGTCCTGGTGCACGCAGATCCCGTCCGGGGTGTGATCGACCAGCGACCGGTACCGCTGCGCGAGCTCCTCGGCATCGTATGCGTCTGCCACTCCGAACCCCCGATCGCTCGACCGACCTATGGCCATTGGAACATGGGAATTATCCTGGTATCGACATGAACAAGATCACGTCGGTATAGCGGTAGCTTTCGTGACTGATCGATCACAGTCCGGCTCTTCATCGGGTGCTGCCCGAAGATCATTACAGGTTTTACGAACAACGACAGCGCAGGCCGAGGAGCAAGGCTATGCCAGGCGTCAATGCGAGAACGGTAGAGCACCAAGATCATATGACGATCGCCGGGATCGGTGCCGTCACCGGATACGGCTGGGGTAAAGAGGCGCTCTGGCAGGGCCTGCTGAGCGGCAAATCCGCGGCTACGCTGCAGTCCGGCTACGGCCGGGGCCGCAACGAACACGCCTGGGTGGCGCTGGTGCCCGACGGCGGCGATCCGGCGATCAGCAAGAGCCGTTACGGCCGCGCCCTGCACGAGGCGGCGCGCGAGGCCATCGCCGACGCCACCGCGCGCGGCTGGCGCCCGGCCCGCACCGTCGGGATGGTGCACGCGATCGTGCTCGGTGACGTGGTGAATTGGCGCGACTTCTATCTCGTGGACCACGGGCACCGCCGCTCCCGCGACTACTTGCCGCTGCTGCCCTCCACGCCGATCTCGATGCTGATGCAGGAGTTCGGTTTCCACGGGCCCTCCATGAATGTCTCGGCGGCGTGCAGTTCGGCCAATGTCGGTCTGATCACGGCCAAGCTCTGGCTGGACGCGGGCGTCGCCGATGACGTCATCTGCGTGGCCTCGGACATGTCCGCGACACCGGACATGCTCGAGCATTTCGTGCACATGGGCGCCGCGGTGTCCGACGCCGAGCCGATGGACGCCTGCCGGCCCTTCCAGCGCGGCAGCCGCGGCTTCAGCATGGCCGAGGCCTCGACTGCATTCGTATTGAGCAGAGCCGTGGATCGGCCCTATGCCACGATCCTCGGCGGCGGCATGACCAACGACGCCTACCACGTGGTCTCGGTGGAACCCGATCACCGGCAGATCTTCGACTGCGCGCGCCGGGCGCTGGCCCAGGCCGGTCTGGAACCCGCGGACATCGCCTACTTCAACGCGCACGGCACCGGCACCCGCCAGTGCGGCGCCGCCGAAACCGACCTGATGGCAAGGATGTTCGACGACGGCCCGCTGATCTACGCGCTCAAGCCGCTGGCCGGGCACAGCCAGGGCGCCGCCGCCGGCGTCGAGGTGGCCGCCGCGGCCCTGGGCTACGAGCGCCGGGTCATTCCGGCCGCGCCGATCGTCGCGCAGGCGCATCCGCGGCTGATGGACGGCCCGCAGCCGTTCCAGGGCGGGTACACCCTGAAGGCTGCGCTGGGAATGGGCGGTCATAATTCCATGCTCGTGCTCGGGGAGCCGGGCTAACCGGTCGGCAGCGGCACCGACCAGCAGAGCCGGGTGCCGGGTAGCTCGTCCGGATTGCCGCTGGGCCGGATCGCGGGTCCGATGATGAACTCGCCGTTGGCCTTCTCGGCCCGCTGCTCCAGATTGCGCAGCCCGCTGCGGATGACGTGATGCGGAATGCCCCAGCCGTCGTCGAGCACCACGATGGTCAGGTTGTCGTCGACGCTGATCTCCACCGTGACGGTGCTGCCGCCGGAGTGCCGCACCGCGTTGCTCACCGCCTCGCGCACCACGGCCTCGGCGTGATCGGCGAGTTCGGCCTCCAGCACCGACAGCGGCCCGGTCACCTGGAGGCTGCCGCGCAGCGGGGTGTCCGAAGTCTGCTGCCGCACCGCGTGTTCCAGGCGCTGCTGGAGCCGGTTGGTCTGGGCGTCGCCGCCGTGCAGGTCGAAGATCGAGGTGCGGATCTCCTGCACCACCTCCTGAAGATCGGAGACCCCGGTCGAAATGCGCTGCCGCACCTCGGGCACCTGGGCCTGCGGCAGCGCGGCCTGCAGACTCAGGCCGATCGCGAAGAGCCGCTGGATGACGTGATCGTGCAGGTCGCGGGCGATGCGGTCGCGGTCGGCCAGGATGTCGAGTTCGCGCATCCGGCGCTGGGTACCGGCCAGCTGCATGGCCAGCGCCGCCTGATCGGTGAACGCCGCGGTGAGTTCGACGAGTTCGTCCGGGTACGGCGCGGAACCGGCGGGGCGGACCGCGACCAGCACGCCCAGCGTCGCGTCCGGGGTGCACAGCGGCAGGATCAGCACCGGGCCCACGTCGGCGAGCGGGACGCCGAGATCGATGGCGCCCGCGTCGTCGAACCGCAGCGGCGTGCGGCGATGGAACGCCTCGCCCAGCGCGGTGGCCTCGGTGAGCACCAGCCAGCCCTCGTGCCCGGCGCCGGGACCGGACCACTGGGTCAGCATCAGCTCGCTGACCTCCCCGGCGCGGCGCTGCACCCCGGTCGCGCCGGCCAGGAACGCGCGGTGCGAACCGGTGAGGGTGCGGGCGTGGTCGACGACGTGCGCGAGCACCTGCTCGGATTCGGTGCCCGCGAGGAATTCGGTGGCGATGTCGCGGGTGGCCTCGATCCAGGCCTGCCGGGTGCGCGCGGATTCGTAGAGCCGGGCGTTGTCGACGGCGATGCCCGCGGCCGCGGCCAGCGCTTGCACCAGGACGTCGTCGTCCTCGGTGAACGGGTGCCCACCGGCCTTCTCGGTGAGGTACAGGCTGCCGAAGACCTCGTCGCGGATCCGGACCGGCACGCCGAGGAAGGTGTGCATCGGCGGGTGGCCGGGCGGCAGGCCCACGGACTCCGGATGTTTGGTCAGGTCCTCCAGGCGCAACGGTTTGCTGCGATGGAACACCGCGCCGAGCACGCCGTGCCCCTCGGGGAGTTTGCCGATGCTTTCCCGAGTCGGTTCGTCCATGCCCTCGTCGAGGAACTGCGCCACCTGCATGTCGTGCCCGAGTACCGCGAGTGCGCCATAGCGGGCGTCTACCAGACTTGTCGCGGTGCGCACGATGGCGCGCAGGGTGTCGTCCAGGTCGAGCCCGGAGGTTACTGTCAGCATCGCCTCGACCAGGCCGTCCATCCGGTCTCGCGAGTCGATGATGAGCTCGACGCGTTCTTTGACCTCGCTGAGCAGCTCGCGCAGTCGTAGCTGGGACAGCGTGTCGCGCACCGAGTACAGGTCGTTGCCGCGGTCGTCGGGCATCTCGACTTCTCTCCTGAGCGGGGCGCGAAGTGCGTTGGTCCCAGTCTAATTCGCGGATCAAGGACTTTCGGCCCTGTTCGCGGCAGCGTTGCGGGAGTGGGATAGGGGCATCAGGTGAATAGAGAGCAGAGGTGTCCTATGAATTCGTCGCAGGCGTTGTATTCGGAGCGCGGCAACGCGCGGGGCAACTCGGAGCAGTGGACCACCGCCGCCGATCCGGGTCTCGCGGTCACCACCCGTGGTGCGGTACCCGCGGCGGATGTCACGCGCGCGGTGCGGGCCATCGGGCGCGTTCTGCGCCGCCATCACCTGGATGTCCCCGCGCGGGTGCGGGTTACCGCGCCCGCGGACGGCGACCAGCCGACGGTGGTGCAGGCCAATGTGCGGCTGCACGACACCCCGGCGCGGGTGCAGGTCACGGGGCCGCGCGGGTTCGCGGTCACCTTCGCGGTGGAGCGCCTGGATCGGCAGATCGCCCGGCTGGCCTCGAATCAGTCCCGGGCCTGGCCGGATCCGGCCCGCCCGCCGCTGGCCCGGGTCACCGAGCCGCGCCCGATCGTGCGCCGCAAGTCGGTCTCGCTGCTCACCGGCACCCCCGGCGAGGCGATGGCGATCCTGGACGCGATGGATTACGACGCCTACCTCTTCATCGATCAGGAGACGGGGGAGGAGGCGATCGTGCACTGGTGCGAATTACTGGGCGTCGGGGTCGCGCGTCAGCACAGCACCGACGAACCCGGGGAGCAGACGGTGAATTCGCTGCCGCTGTCGGTGGATTCGGAGCCTGCCCCGCAGCTCACGGAGCTGGACGCGGCGGCCTGGCTGTGCCGCACCGGCCTGCCCTACCTGTTCTTCACCGACGCCGACTGCGGGCGCGGGCGGTTGCTCTACCGCCGCTACGACGGCGACCTGAGCATCGTCATCCCGGCCGAGTGACCGAAACGCTCAGCCCTCACGCAGTTTCGAAGCCAGGACCGCCGCCTGCGTGCGGCGCTCCATGCCCAGCTTGGCCAGCAGGCGGGAGACGTAGTTCTTGACCGTCTTCTCGGCGAGGAACATCCGCGCGGCGATCTGCCGGTTGGTGAGCCCCTCGCCGAGCAGGGCCAGCAGTCGGCGCTCCTGGTCGGTGAGACCGGCCAGGGGGCCGTCGTTTTCGGCGCTGTTGCGCAACCGCGCCTTCAGCGCCGTCGCGGCCCGGGTGTCCAGCAACGAGCGGCCCGACCCGACCGCCTTGATCGCCTCCGCGAGCTCCATCCCCTTGATGTTCTTGACCACGTAGCCGCCCGCGCCCGCCAGAATCGCGTCGAGCATGGCGTGCTCGTCGGTGTAGGAAGTCAGGATGAGACACCGCAATCTGTCGTTTTCGGCGAGCAGATCGCGGCACAGTTCGATGCCGTTTCCGTCGGGCAGGCGAACATCGAGCACGGCCACGTCGGGCCGCAGCGCGCGGATGCCGGCCATGGCGTGCGCGACGTCGCCGGCCTCGCCGATCACCGACAGTTCCGGATCGCTTTCCAGCAGGTCGATCAGGCCGCGGCGGACGATCTCATGGTCATCGACCAGGAACACTTTGAGCACCACGGCCTCCCACCGGCGAACGGGCTACCACGCCAAGGTATCTCGTCGCGGGCTGTCGCGGCTACACCTCGGCGCGGCGGGTTGGAGACCTACGGTTAATTACGAGTAATGCCGACTCGAATTACAGAAAACCATGCCCGCATTGTGGTTTCGAGTATCATAGGACCGAAGTCATTCAAAGAGGGCTTATGGCAGCGGAGCCGCAGGGCCCGTGCACAGTTATCTCGGACAATGGCATATTCAGCAAATCTTGATTTCAGTAATATTTTCGGTCCACCGCGCAACTGCCCAGGATGTGGTTCGGGTGCGGTCGGTATCTACGACGACCTGCGGGATGCCCGCTTCCACTGCCTCGACTGCGGTGCGCGCTGGCGACTAGCGCACGGGAGGACGATTGTGGAATCCCTGATCGGAGAAGAAGACAGCGGCATACGGGCGGCCCGATGAAGATCGGACTTATTGTTCCGCCCTGGGTTCCGGTTCCGCCGCCTGCTTATGGCGGCACCGAAGCCGTAGTCGGAAACCTGGCTCTCGGTCTGGATCGGCTCGGTCATGAAGTTCATCTTTTCACCGTTGGGGAGTCCACCTGTCCGGTCAAATGTTCGTATCTGTTCGAACACCCGACCGCGCAGATCGGTGTCGGCGAAGCCGAATTGATGCACGTGCTGCACGCCTATGAAGCGCTCAGCGATTGCGACATCATTCACGACCACACCTCCCTCGGGCCGTTCATCGGCGCCTCGGCCGGCGGTCCGCCGGTAGTGGTGACCAATCACGGCCCCTTCACGCCCATGCGCCAGGACATGTTCCGCGCCATGGCCGAACAGCACGCGCACATCATCGCGATCTCGGAGTCCCAGAAGCGGGCGGCGGGCGCCAAGGTGCCCATCGACGAGGTCATCCATCACGGCATCGACCTCGACGCCTACCAGTACGGTCCCGGCGACGGCGGCTACGTGGTGTTCGTCGGCCGGATGAATCCGGAGAAGGGCGTACACCGAGCCGTGCAGGTGGCACGGCTGGCGAAGCGAAAGCTGCTGCTGATCACCAAGATCAGGGAACCCGAGGAGTGGGCGTACTACAAGGAGCGGGTACGCCCGCTGATGGCGCCGGACGATCCGGAACCGCGTGAGGAGCCGCTGGCGACCCGGGTGGAGCTGGTCCGGCACGCCGACGCGCTGATCAATCCGATCGGCTGGCCCGAGCCCTTCGGTCTGGTGATGGCGGAGTCCTTGGCTTGCGGCACACCGGTTCTGGCGTTCCCGAACGGCGCGGCGCCGGAGATCGTCGAGCACGGCCGTACCGGCTTCCTCTGCCGCGATATCTGGGACATGGCCGACGCGCTCGACCGTGTCGGCACCATAGATCGGCGCGTTTGCCGGAATTCGGCGGAGCGACGGTTTAGCCTGCTCCGCATGGCCCGTGACCACGAGCGGCTCTACCGCCGCATTCTGACCGGTGAACGGACGAGCCGGGCGATGGTGCCCGAAACGGTGTCGTGAGGGAGGCCGATGCGCGACCCGAAGTCCTGAGTTCCACTCATGCGTACCCGCGCGTCGGTGAGACGCCGTGGTGAACAATCCCTGGGGTGACGCCGCCGGCGAGGTAGGCGAGCCCAGCGTTGTCGGCGCCGGTGTGACGCTGGTCGAAGGCTCGACCTTCTGCATCAGCGAGAGCGGCGGCGTCATCAATCCGAACCGCCCCGAAGGGCTGTTCGTGCGCGACACCCGGGTGGTGTCGCAGTGGCGGCTGACCGTGGACGGTCAACCGCCGCAACCCCTTACGGTGCAGTACGCCGACCCGTACAGCGCGACGCTGCTGGCCCGCACGCCGCCGCGGCCCGGCCGCGCCGACAGCACCGCTCTGGTGGTGCTGGGCCGGCACGTCGGCGACGGCATGCGCGAGGACCTCACCGTGCGCAACCTTTCCGGCGATCCCATCACCTGCACCGTCGCCCTCGAGATGGACGCCGACTTCGCCGATCTGTTCGAGGTGAAGGAAGGCCGCATCGGCGAAGGCGTGGTCACGCAGTGCCGGGTCGTCGACGACGGGGCGTTCGAGATCAGCCGCCCCGAACTGAAACTCGCGGTCACCGTCGCCGGATCCGGCGCCACCGCCTCCGAACGGGCGCTGCGCTGGCAGGTCATGCTGCCCGCGCGCGGCGAATGGTCGGCCTGTATCCAGTACCGCCCGGCGCTGGGCTCGGTGCCGGTGACGCCGCGCTACGGCTGCGGCAGCCCGGTCTCGCACAGTGCGCCGTATCAGCGGCTGCGCGACTGGTATCAGAACTCCCCGACGGTGCTCACCGAGGACGAAACGCTCGCCGCCGTCCTGCAGCGCGCCGTCGGCGACCTCGGCGCGCTGCGCATCTTCGATCCCGGTCATCCCGAACGCGCGGTCGTCGCCGCGGGCGCGCCTTGGTTCATGGCGCTGTTCGGGCGTGACTCGCTGCTCACCTCGTGGATGGTGCTGCCGCTGGACCGGCGGCTCGCCGTCGGCACGCTGCAGAGCCTGGCGGGCATGCAGGGCAACGAGATTCGCCCCTTGCAGGAGGAACAGCCCGGCCGCATCCCGCACGAGGTGCGCTTCGGCCGCGCCGCGACGCTGCTGCTGGGCGGCGACACCGTCTATTACGGCACCGCCGACGCCACACCGCTGTTCGTGATGCTGCTCGGCGAACTGCACCGCTGGGGCCTGGACGCCAAAACCCGCGACGAACTGCTGCCGCACGCCGATCGCGCGCTGGAGTGGATCGAGCAGTACGGCGATATGGACGGCGACGGCTTCGTCGAGTACGCCCGCGCCGCCGAGCACGGCCTGGCCAACCAGGGCTGGAAGGACTCCTGGGACGGCGTCAACTTCATCGACGGCAGCATGCCGCACGCGCCGATCGCGCTCTCCGAGGTGCAGGGCTATGTGTACGCGGCCTACCTGGCGCGCGCCGACCTGGCCGACGAGATCGGCGAGGACGAGCTGGCCGTGCGGCTGCGCGCGAAGGCCGCGCGGCTGAAAAAGGCGTTCAACGAACAGTTCTGGCTGCCCGAGAAGGGCTGGTTCGCCATCGGGCTGGATCGGGACAAGCGCCCGATCGACGCGCTGACCTCGAATATGGGGCACTGCCTGTGGACCGGCATCGTGGACGACGACAAGGCCAAGTCCGTCGCCGACCACCTGCTCTCGCCGGAGATGTTCAGCGGCTGGGGGATTCGCACCCTCGGCACGAACATGGGCGCCTACAACCCGGTCAGCTACCACAACGGGTCGGTGTGGCCGCACGACAACGCGATCTGCGCGGCCGGCCTGATGCGGTACGGCTTCACCGAGCACGCCAACCGCGTTATCGACGGCGTGCTCGACGCCGCGGTCCGGTTCGGGCATCGCCTGCCGGAACTGTTCTGCGGTTTCGACCGCGCCGAGTTCGCGTCGCCGGTGCCGTATCCGACCTCCTGCTCGCCGCAGGCCTGGGCCTCGGCGACGCCGCTGCTGTTCATGCGGACCATGCTGCGGCTGGAACCGGGCAACGGCGACAAGGTGGTCGATCCGGTGATTCCGCAGCGGTATCTGCCGTTGCGGGTCAGTGGGCTGCGGGTCGGCGACGATGTGCTGACCGTCACGGTGAACGACGCCGGCTTCCGGGTGCACGGACTCTCCACCGGGCGCTGACCCGGTCATCCGGGTGTCACCCCGCATCGCCGATGCGGGGAATCCCCGCGTGCGGCATCCTGTTGAAAAGGGGAGGCTACGCGGGCGGGGCAGTCGCTCGGCAAAACTTGTCGGTGGGTCGGCCTAGCATGACGGCGGGGGTCAGTCTGTATGTAGCCGACACGTTCGAGAAGGGACTCACCTGGTGGCGGAACGCCTCACTGTGCGCGGAGCTCGGGAGCACAACCTCAAGGGGGTCGACCTCGACCTGCCCCGCGACAGTCTCATCGTGTTCACCGGTCTTTCCGGTTCGGGCAAATCCAGTCTTGCCTTCGACACGATCTTCGCCGAGGGTCAGCGGCGCTATGTGGAATCGCTCTCGGCCTACGCGCGCCAGTTCCTCGGGCAGATGGACAAGCCCGATGTCGATTTCATCGAGGGCCTCTCGCCCGCGGTGTCGATCGATCAGAAGTCGACCAACCGCAACCCGCGCTCGACCGTCGGCACCATCACCGAGGTCTACGACTACCTGCGCCTGCTCTACGCCCGCGCGGGCACGCCGCACTGCCCGACCTGTGGCGAGCTGATCGCGCGGCAGACGCCGCAGCAGATCGTCGACCAGGTGCTGGCCATGGAAGAGGGCATCAAGTTTCAGGTCCTCGCCCCGGTGGTGCGTACCCGCAAGGGCGAGTTCGTCGACCTGTTCGAGTCGCTGAACACCCAGGGCTATTCGCGCGTGCGGGTGGACGGCGTGGTGTACCCGCTCACCGATCCGCCGAAGCTGAAGAAGCAGGAGAAGCACGACGTCGAGGTGGTCGTCGATCGGCTCGCGGTGAAGCCGAATTCCAAGCAGCGCCTGACCGATTCGATCGAGACGGCGCTGCGGCTGGCCGACGGCATCGTGGTGCTCGACTTCGTCGACCGCGACGAGCACGCGCACGATCGGGAGCGGCGCTTCTCCGAGCGGCTGGCCTGCCCGAACGGCCACCCGCTCGACATCGAGGATCTCGAACCGCGCTCGTTCTCGTTCAATTCGCCCTACGGCGCCTGCCCGGACTGCACCGGCTTGGGCATCCGCAAGGAGGTCGACCCGGACCTCGTGGTGCCCGACCCGGAATTGAGCCTGGCCGAGGGCGCGATCGCGCCGTGGTCCCGGGGCCAGACCGCCGAGTACTTCAACCGGCTGCTGTCCGGTCTCGCCGAATCCGTGGGCTTCTCCATGGACACCGCCTGGCAGGATCTGCCGGCCAAGGCGCGCAAGGCGGTGCTCGAGGGCAGCTCCGACCAGGTGCACGTCTCCTACACCAACCGCTACGGCCGGAAGCGTTCCTACTACGCCGATTTCGAAGGCGTGATGCCGTTCCTGCAGCGGCGCATGGAGAACACCGAGTCCGAGCAGATGAAAGAGCACTACGACGGGTACATGCGCGACGTGCCGTGCCCGGTCTGCAACGGCGCCCGGCTGCGCCCGGAGATTCTCGCGGTCACCCTCGGCGCGGGCGCGGAGCACAAGTCCATCGCCGAGGTCAGCGATCTGTCCATCGGCGACTGCTCACACTTCCTGAACGCGCTGACGCTGGGGGATCGGGAAGCCGCGATCGCCGGGCAGGTGCTCAAGGAGGTGCAGGCGCGGCTGGGCTTCCTGCTCGACGTCGGCCTGGAATACCTGACGCTGTCGCGCGCCGCCGCGACGCTGTCCGGCGGTGAGGCGCAGCGTATCCGGCTCGCCACCCAGATCGGGTCCGGTCTGGTCGGCGTGCTCTACGTGCTCGACGAGCCGTCCATCGGCCTGCATCAGCGCGACAACCGCCGGTTGATCGAAACCCTCACGCGCCTGCGCAATCTCGGCAACACGCTGATCGTGGTGGAACATGACGAAGACACCATCCGCGCCTCGGACTGGGTGGTCGACATCGGCCCGCTCGCGGGCGAGCACGGCGGTCAGGTGGTGCACAGCGGTCCGTATCAGGAACTGCTGAACGAGCCGAAATCGCTGACCGGCGCGTACCTTTCGGGCCGGGAGCGGATCGAGCTGCCGCTGGTGCGGCGGCCGGTCGACAAGAAGCGCCAGCTCACCGTCGTCGGCGCGAACGAGCACAACCTGCGCGGTGTCGACGTCAACTTCCCACTGGGCGTGCTCACCGCCGTCACCGGCGTGTCCGGTTCCGGTAAGTCCACGCTGGTCAACGACATTCTGGCGACGGTGCTGGCGAACAAGCTGAACGGCGCCCGCCAGGTGCCGGGCCGGCATCTGCGGATCAAGGGCCTGGACCATCTGGACAAACTGGTGCAGGTGGACCAGTCGCCGATCGGGCGCACCCCGCGCTCCAACCCGGCCACCTACACGGGTGTGTTCGACAAGATCCGCACCTTGTTCGCCGCCACCACCGAGGCCAAGGTGCGCGGCTACCAGCCGGGCCGGTTCTCCTTCAACGTCAAGGGCGGGCGCTGCGAAGCCTGTTCCGGCGACGGCACTTTGAAGATCGAGATGAACTTCCTGCCGGACGTGTACGTCCCGTGCGAGGTGTGCCAGGGCGCGCGCTACAACCGGGAAACCCTCGAGGTGCACTACAAGGGCAAGACCATCGCCGAGGTGCTGGACATGTCGATCGAGGAGGGCGCGGAGTTCTTCGAGCCGATCACCTCCATCCACCGGTACCTGAAGACCCTGGTCGATGTCGGCCTGGGATATGTGCGGCTCGGCCAGAGCGCGCCGACGCTGTCCGGCGGTGAGGCCCAGCGGGTGAAGCTGTCGGCCGAACTGCAGAAGCGCTCGACCGGCCGCACCGTCTACATCCTGGACGAGCCGACCACGGGCCTGCACTTCGAGGACATCCGCAAGCTGCTCAAGGTGATCAACGGGTTGGTCGACAAGGGCAACACGGTGATCGTCATCGAGCACAACCTGGACGTCATCAAGACCTCCGACTGGGTCATCGACATGGGTCCCGAGGGTGGTTCCGGCGGTGGCACCGTGGTCGCCGAGGGCACTCCGGAAGACGTCGCGGCGGTCGCGGGCAGCTACACCGGGCAGTTCCTGAAGGAAGTGCTGGAGCAGCCGGCCGCGCCGAAGAAGGCGGCGGCCAAGAAGGCCCCGGCGAAGAAGGCGGCCGCGAAGAAGACGCCGGAGCAGACCGCCAAGCGTCTGGCCCGCAAGGCCGCCGCGCTGCGCTGAGGTTTGGTGGTGCTTTCCGAAACCGCCCGAAAGTGAAACACGCGTGTGTACGATCTGCTCACTGTTCGAGACCGACCGGACAGTAGTGAGAAAGGAACACGCGATGGAAGGCGTGGATATCGGTGCCATCATCACCCAGATCCTGGGCTTGATCACCGGCTCGTCGCTGAACTACACGCCGGGCAAATAGGCGCTGGCGATCTCGGAAGGAAGCACACTATGGACAGCGGAAGCGCGGGCTTCGGCGCCCTCTTCACGGCGCTCGCCAACTTGATCTCCAGCGGCTCATCCATCTCGGTGACTCCGCCGCCGGCCTGAAGACCGGGCAAACGACAGAACGGGATCGGCGCGCGGCCGATCCCGTTCTCGTTTTCAGAACACCGGGCCGGTGTACTTCTCGCCCGGACCCTTGCCCGGCTCGTCCGGATGCGCCGACGCCTCGCGGAACGCGCGCTGCAGCGACTGCAAGGCCTCGCGGATCGGGCCGGCGTGCGGGCCCAGGTACTCCACCGACGAGGTGACCAGCCCGGCCAGGGCGGTGATCACGCGGCGGGCCTCGTCCAGATCGCGGCGCGGGCTGTTGTCCGGATCCTCGTCGGCGAGCCCGAGCTTCTCCGCGGCCGAGCTCATGAGCATGACGGCGGCGCGGCTGATCACCTCGACGGCGGGGATGTCGGCCAGGTCGCGAACGGCGGTGTCGGGCTCTTCTGTCATGCGGAAAAGGCTAGGCTGTGTCATCTGTGGCGGCTCGAGCGCCCCGGTCGGCGCGCGCTCGCACCACGATTTCAGCTATAGCGGTCGGCAATGCTAAACTATTCGCTGACGACCGCCCCGGTCGTTCTTCTTTTGCGGAGACACAGCTGGGGCAGATAAGTGGAGCCCGACTCCCACCGTTGCCCGCGAGCGATCGCAGAGGTTAAACGGTCCGGTCACCCGCTCGGCTTCGAGTGGGTTCTCGACGCGCGTTGTGCGCGTCCTCTGACCGGTCGACTCGGGCCCCGTGGCGGTAGAAATATCGCTCGGGGCCTTTGTGTTGAAAAGGGGTTGCAGTTATTGCCTGCGGTCGTCCGACGACACCGCTTGACCTAGGAGGCCCCATCAGCACTGAGACCCGCATCAACGATCGCATCCGTGTTCCCGAGGTTCGGCTCATCGGACCCAGCGGCGAGCAGGTTGGGATCGTGCGTGTTGAAGATGCACTACGCGTCGCCCTCGAAGCCGACCTCGACCTG
Source organism: Nocardia sp. NPDC051832 (assembly GCF_040681285.1). Lineage (NCBI taxonomy): Bacteria > Bacillati > Actinomycetota > Actinomycetes > Mycobacteriales > Nocardiaceae > Nocardia > Nocardia sp. NPDC051832. Next base: position 95,547 of record NZ_JBFAYL010000009.1, on the reverse strand, counting down.
GTCGAGGTGGCCCCGGATGCCCGTCCGCCGGTCTGCAAGATCATGGACTACGGCAAGTTCAAGTACGAGACGGCGCAGAAGGCGCGCGAATCTCGCAAGAACCAAGTCCAGACCGTGATCAAGGAGCAGAAGCTCCGGCCGAAAATCGACGATCACGACTATGCAACCAAGAGGGGCCACGTGATGCGGTTCCTCGAGGCCGGGTCGAAGGTCAAGGTCACCATCATGTTCCGCGGGCGCGAGCAGTCCCGGCCGGAACTGGGCTACCGGTTGCTGCAGCGCCTCGCCGCTGACGTGGCCGACCTGGGTTTCGTGGAGACCTCCGCAAAGCAGGACGGTCGCAATATGACCATGGTCCTCGCCCCGCACAAGGGTGCGAAGACGCGGGTTAAGGCTCAGGAAGAGTCGGCCGCGCGGCCTGCGCCGCGTCCGGCCGCCGCTCCGGCGCCTGCGGCTCCCGCACCCACTGCGGAAGCGCCCGCCGCTGAGCCGTCAGCGCCGGCCGACCCGCAGTAGTACCGATCAGCACACCGGTAGTCCTCCCAGGGGGTACCGGCACGACCAGATAGAGGAATCCATGCCGAAGATGAAGAGCCACAGCGGCGCCTCGAAGCGTTTCAAGGTTTCGGGCCGCGGCAAGCTGCTGCGCCAGCAGGCGAACCGTCGCCACCTGCTCGAGCACAAGTCGACCCGCCGGACTCGTCGTCTGGATGGCACGGAGTCGGTTGCGGCCGTCGACGTTCCCCGCGTCAAGCGGCTGCTCGGCCTCTGAGGCCCGAAGCAGCATTCGACACCGACCAACCGGGCGCCACATCGCGCCCCCTATTTCGACTTAAGGACTGACCAGTGGCACGCGTCAAAAGGGCCGTCAACGCTCAGAAGAAGCGCCGTTCCATCCTCGAGGCCTCCAAGGGCTACCGGGGCCAGCGCTCGCGGTTGTACCGCAAGGCCAAGGAACAGCAGCTGCACTCGCTCACCTACGCCTACCGGGACCGCCGGGCGCGCAAGGGTGACTTCCGCAAGCTGTGGATCGCCCGCATCAACGCCGCGGCGCGCATCAACGACATCACCTACAACCGCTTCATCCAGGGCCTGAAGGCCGCGGGTGTCGAGGTCGACCGCAAGATCCTCGCCGAGCTCGCCGTCTCCGACGCCGAAGCCTTCGCCGGCCTGGTCGCGGTCGCCAAGGCCGCGCTGCCGGCCGACGTCAACGCTCCGGCCTCGGCTGCCTGAGGTTGACAGATACTTCGGAACGACCCGTGGATCCGCTCTCGCCGAGCAATCCACGGGTCGTTTCAGCTTCCAAGCTGCATCGTTCGGCGCAGCGCCGCAAGACCGGCCAGTTCCTCGCCGAGGGTGCGAACTCCGTCGCCGCGGCGCTGGAGACCGGTCGTGTGCGTGAGCTGTTCTACTCGCTGGACGCCGCGACCCGCGAACACGAGCTGATCGCCGGCGCCGCCGCCTCCGGCGTGCGCACCACGCTGGTCAGTGACCGCGCCGCGCAGCATCTCGGCGAAACCGTCACCGCGCCGGGACTCGTCGCCGTCTGTGACCTGCTCGACGTCCCCCTGGCCGGCGTGCTCGCCGAACAGCCCCGCATCCTCGCCGTCCCGGTCGAAATCTCCGAGCCCGGCAACGCGGGCACCCTGATCCGGGTCGCCGACTCCGTCGGCGCCGACGGAGTCGTGCTGGCCGGCGACACCGTCGATCCGCACAACGGTAAATGCGTCCGCGCCAGCGCGGGCAGCCTCTTCCACGTCCCGGTCGCCCGCAGCCGCGACGTCACCGAAACCCTGGATTCGATTGCGGCAGCGGGCATTACGCTCCTCGCCACCGCCGCCGACGGCGAAATCGACCTGGACGACGCCGATCACCTGTTCGCGGGCCCGGTCGCCTGGCTCTTCGGCAACGAGGCCCACGGCCTCGACCCCGCCGTCGCCGCCCGCGCCGACCACCGCCTCCGCATCCCCATCCGCGGCCGCGCCGAAAGCCTCAACCTGGCCACCGCCGCCGCCATCTGCCTCTACGCCAACTCCCGCGTCCGCTACGCGAAATAGCCTCGGCGGCATATCTCTCGGGGCGTGCCGGTGTGGTGTGCTGAATAGTTGCCCGTAGCCTTGTCCGGTGACTTCGCCCAGCACTCTGCGGTCCGGAGCGCTCTCCCTGGTCTCCTCTGTGGTGATCGGGGTGGCCTCGGCGGGACCCGCTTACAGCATCACCGCCACGTTGGGTCTCGTGGTGGCGGCGGTGGGGTTGCAGGCGCCGATCATCGTGGTGCTGGCCTTCGTGCCGATGTTGCTGGTGGCCATCGGGTATCGGGATCTGAATGCGGCGGAGCCGGATCCGGGGACCACGTTCGTGTGGGCGACGCGGGCGTTCGGGCCGTTCACGGGGTGGATGGCCGGGTGGGCGATCGTGGTGTCGGATCTGCTGGTGATGGCGAGCCTGGCTCAGGTCAGCGCGCAGTACACCTTTCATCTGTTCGGTGCGGACGGGATCGGATCGGATGCGACGAGTTGGTGGGTGCTGCTGGTCGGCATCGTCTATCTGGTGGTGATGACCGCGGTGGCGGTGGCGGGCATCGATGTGTCGGCGCGTGTGCAGTCGGTGCTGCTGACCATCGAATTCGCGATGCTGGTGGTTTTCTCGGTGGTTGCTCTGATCCGAGTGGCCTTCGGGAACGCGGCCGCGGGGGCGAGCCTGCCGCAGTGGGAGTGGTTCAACCCCTTCGCGATCGGGTCGTTCTCGGCGTTCGTGAACGCGCTGCTGCTGATGGCGTTCATCTATTGGGGCTGGGATTCGGCGGTCTCGGTGAACCAGGAGACGGTGGACCCGCGGCGCACCCCGGGCCGGGCCGCGGTGTTGTCGACGATCACGCTGGTGGCCTTGTATCTGCTGGTGACGGTCGCGGGTCAGGCGTTCGCGGGCGTCGGCACCGAGGGGCTCGGCCTGGCCAACCCGGAGCACGTGGACGACGTGCTCGGCGCGCTGGGCGTCGCGGTGTTCGGAGACAGCGCGATCGGCGGCGTGGCTGTGCATCTGCTGTTCCTGATGGTGCTCACCTCGGCGGCGGCCTCGACTCAGACCACCATCCTCCCGACCGCGCGCACCACCTATTCGATGGCGCTGCATCGCGCGCTGCCCGCGGCGTTCGGCCGCGTCCATCCCCGCTTCCGCACGCCCGTGGTCTCCACCGTCGCCTTCGGCGCGCTCTCGGTCGTGCTCTACGTGGCGTTGAACTTCGCCTCGGGCGGCCGCCTGATCGCCGAGGCGGTCACCGCGATCGGCATCTCCATCGGCGTCTACTACGGCCTCACCGGAGTCAGCTGCGCCTGGCTCTACCGCCACCGATTCGCCTCGGACCCAAGGGCACTCATCATGCAGGGCGTGCTTCCGGCATCCGGCGGATTCATGCTCCTGTTCGCCGCCGCCTGGACCGCCGTCACCTCCTGGCAGCCGGAAGACGAAGGTTCCTACTGGCAACTCCCGTTCCCGCCGCACTGGCAGATCGGCTCGATCTTCCTGCTCGGCGTCGGCACCCTGCTGCTGGGCATCCCGCTTTACCTGATCCTGGCCCGCCGCATGCCCGCCTTCTTCCGCGGCGAAATCCTCGCCCGCGAACTCCACTACGTGAAATAGCCCGCGCCGAAAGTAGGCTCGGAGAGTGAACGACGGGCGATTACTCGATGACGCGGCGCTGGAACGTTCGTCGGTGGTCGCCAACAACGCGATGAACCGGGAGCGGCGGCTCATCGGTTCGAATGGGTACGGCCGAGATCTCGGCATCGATGTGGCCGAACTGGCCCGCGAGCGCCTGGCCGCCGGTGCGCAGACCTTCCGCTGGCTCGACTTGTGTTGTGGCTCGGGCAGAGCGCTGCTCGAATGCGCGGCAGTCGTCGACGACGCACGACTCCGGATCACAGGTGTCGACCTGGTGGACGCCTTCGCAAGCGACCCGCCCTCGGGCGTCGAGTTCGTCACGGCCTCGGTCGCCACCTGGACCCCGGCTGATCGCTTCGACCTGATCACCTGTGTGCACGGCCTGCATTATCTGGGCGACAAACTGAAAATCCTTGCGGCGATCGCGTCTTGGCTCACCGACGACGGACTGTTCGTCGCGAACCTCGATCTCGCCAGTATCCGGTCGGCCGATGAGCTTCCGCTCGACCGCCGCCTGCGTACCGCGTTGCGCTCGAACGGTTTCGACTACGACGGCCGGCGCCGGCGGATCACCCGCAAGGGCAGCGCCGCGATAGCGCTGCCCTTCGAGTACGCCGGCGCCGACGATCAGGCGGGGCCGAATTACACCGGCCAGCCGGCCGTGAATTCCTACTACCGGTAGCTAACGGGTGGGCAGCGGGGCGGGCGCGGCCGGAATCGGTGCGGTCTCGGAGATTCCGATGCGTGCGTGCAGACGTTTCAGGGGTGCGGGCGCCCACCAGTTCCAAGCGCCGGTCAGGCGCATGATGGCGGGCACGAGCAGACCGCGGACGATGGTGGCGTCGACCAGGACGGTCACGGCCATGCCGACACCGAGCTGTTTGAGGAAGGTGATTCCGCTGCCGGCGTAGACCAGGAACGAGACGGCCAGGATCGCGGCCGCGCTGTTCACCAGCGGAGCCGAGCGTGAAATGCCCAGAACGACAGAGCGTTCGGTGTCGCCGGTGCGGTCGAACTCTTCCTTGATCCGGGACAGGAGGAAGACCTCGTAGTCCATGGACAGGCCGTAGGCGATGCAGAACATCAGGATCGGAATGCTGGTCTCGATCGAGCCGGTGGGGGTGAATCCGAGTGCGTCCGAGAAGTTTCCGTCCTGGAACACCCAGACCAGCACACCGAACATGACGGTCAGCGACGCCAGATTGAGCACGGTCGCTTTCAGCGGCGCGATGACCGATCCGGTCATCAGGAACAGGATCACGAAGGTCACCACCGCGATGAGTGCGAGGACCAGCGGCAGCCGCGCGACCACGCCGGTGGTGTAGTCGGCGAGCATGGCGGGCGCACCGCCGACCATGATGTCGAAGGGCGCGGGCACCGATCGGATGTCGTCGACGAGTTCGTCGGCGCCATCGTCGAGTTGTGCGCGGGTGGGTAGCACCGACAACCAGGTGCCCGCGCCGGAGACGAAGCGCGCCGCGGATACCGGGGAAGCGTGGTCGCGAACGCCCGCGGCGTAGGTGCCCGCCGCGGAGTCCACCCGCAGCACGCCGGGCAGTTGCGAGAGCCGCGCCGCGTACTCGCCGCTGCGCTGTACATCGCCCCCCGGCGCCACCACCATGATCGCGTCGGCGTCCTCGGTGCTGAACTCGGCGCGGATGGTGTCGTAGACCGCGCGCACGGGGTGGGTCGGGGGCATGATCCGGTCATCGGGCGCACCGAAGTTCACGCCGAGCGCGGGAGCGCCCAACGCGAGCAGCACGATCACGCCGGCCGTCAAGGCGGCCACTGGCCTGCGCATGATCGCCGCGGCCCAGCGGCCCCACCGGCCGTCCTCGGGCCGGGTCACCGCCGACTTGCCGGTGCGGGGGATCGCGCGGTGCCCGAGCAAGACCAACGCGGCGGGCAGCACGACCGTAGCGCCGAGCACGGCGGTCGCGACGACGGCGATTCCGGCGTATGCGAACGAGGACAGGAACGGAAACGGAAAGGCGAACAGGACCGCGACCGAAGCCGCCACCGTGGCGCCGCTGAAGACGATCGTGCGTCCCGCGGCGCTCGTCGCCGCGCGCACCGCGGTCGGCACGTTCACCGCGGTGCGCATCTCCTCCCGGAACCGGTAGATCAGGAACAGCCCGTAGTCGACTCCGAGCGCGATCCCCATCACCAGCGCGATATTGGCGGCGAAGGTCGATACCTCGGTGAAGGCGGTGACCACTCGCAGGATCGCCAGCGTCGCCACGACGGAGAACAGTCCGATCGCGAAGGTGGTCAGCGCGAGGGCGAACCGGCGGAATACCAGCCACAGCAATCCGACCACCAGCGGCAGGATCAGCAATTCCGCGCGCAGGAAGTCGGTTCGCGCTTGTGCGGCACCGGCTTTGAACACCTGATCCGATCCGGCGAGGGCGATCCGGGTGGCTCCGGTGTCGAGGTCGGCCAAACGTTCTTCGAGTGCGGGCAGTACGACCTTGCGGACGTGATCGGCGTCGCCGGGGGCCCAGGCCAGGATCAGCGCTTCGCCCTGATCGGCGCTGGCCAGTGTCGGTGAGGCGCCGTCGTCCCAGTACGAACGGACGTCCGCGATCCCCGGTTGCTGCCGCAGTAGCGCCGCTGCCTCTCGGCCGGCGCCGGCCGTGGCCGAGTCGGTGACGTCCGCTCCGGCGTCGGCGGTCACCAGGACCGCGACGTTCGGCGTGCCGGTGCCGAAGGCCGCCAATGCCCGTTCGGCGTGGGCGGATTCGGCGGTTTCGGATTCGAACCTGTTGAGCGACAACGCGTTCATCGTCCCGGCCGCGACCGCGGCGAGCAGGACGAATGTCAGTACTGCCATCGTCACGATCCAGCGCGGGTAGCGCGTGACCAACCTAGCGATCATGGGGACAATTCCTCCAGCCGAGCTATTTACGATTATTTGCTCGTATTACCGAGGTGTAGATTACGAGCAGATACTCGTAACGTCCAGCCGGAGAAGGAAAAGTATGTCCAGCGTTCACTCGACCGAAAACGGCCAGCGGCGCTCGGCAAACCGTCAGGCGCGCGGCATCCGCCGGCGGGCGGAGATCCTGGCCACCGCGGAATCGGTGTTCACGGAAGTGGGTTTCGAGGGCGCCACCACCAACCTCATCGCCCAGCGCGCGGGTGTCTCGCCGGGTTCGCTCTACCAGTTCTTCCGTAGCAAGCAGGACATCGCGGTCTCGCTCGCCGAGTTGTACGTGGCTGAACTCACCAAGGCGCAGTCCGCCGCGGTCGGTGCGCCCGGAGCGCGCGAGAGCGACCTGAACGAGTTCGTGGACCGGTCGATCGACGTGATGGTGCGATTCAACGCCGCTTATCCGGGGTTTCTCGCGCTGTTCATGCGCGCGGACAGCCCGCCCCCGCTGCGCGAGGCCATCGCACCGTTGCAGCACATGCTCTCGGCCCGCATCCACGAGGTTCTCGCGGCGCACATGCCGGACCGGTCCGAGGCCGAAATCGCCCGCTACACACTGATGGTCCTGCAGTTGGCACGCGGCGTCATGCCTGTAATCGCCACCGAGGAAAACCCGCTCGAGTCCCCGTTGACCGGGGAACTCAAGCGGGCGCTGCGGGCATACCTCGCCGAGATCGGCTAACGGATCACCCGGGGTATCAGCAGCGAGACCACCGCGCCGACCGCGACGATGACCGCGCCGACCCAGATGGCCGGGACCAGCCCGTCGACGTAGGACTGCGGGTCGGTGTAGGAGCCGTAGGAGGCGAACACCGAGGCAAGGATGGCGACACCCATCGCGACGCCTACCTCGCGCACGGTGCTGTTGGTGCCCGAGGCCATCGCCTGCTCATCGGGTCCGGCGCTGGCCATGACGACGGTGGCGCTCGGGGCGAAGGTGAGGCCCATGCCGATGCCGCCGAGCAGGAACGGTCCCACGAACGCGGCGTAGCCGACGTCGATAGTGGTGATGACCGCCATCCACGCCAAGGCCGCGGTCAGCAGGAACTGTCCGGTGGCCAGCAGGGCGCGCGCGCCGACCTTGTCCACGATGGCGCCCGCGATCGGCGCGACGAACATCGGCGCGAGCGTCCACGGCATGGTGCGGATGCCCGACTCCAGCGGCGAATAGCCTTGCACCACCTGGAAATACTGCGCGATCAGGAAGATCGCGCCGAAGACGCCGACCGAGAACGCGAAGCCGGTGATGTTGGCGACGCGGAACGCGCGCGACCGGAACAGCCGCAGCGGCAGCATCGGATCCGGTGTCCGCAGTTCCCATACGACCATCACGGCCAGCAGGATCGCGCCGCCGACCAGGGCGCTCAGCACGCCCGCGGAAGTCCAGCCGTCCTCGGCTCCGTGAATCACGCCCCACACGATGGCGAGCACGCCGCCGGCCGACAGCACCAGCCCGAGCGGATCGAGTTTGCGTGCGCCGCCGAAGGATTCGTTCAGCGCCCAGGCTACGAACGGCACCGCCAAGATCCCGATCGGCACGTTCAGCCAGAAGATCCACTGCCAGTTCAGGCCCTCGACGACCGCGCCGCCGACCAGCGGGCCGAGTGCGACGCCGAGTCCGGTAATGCCGCCCCAGATGCCGATGGCGGCGCTGCGCATGTTCTCCGGCACCGCGGCCGAGAGCAGCGTGAGCGACAGCGGCAGCACGCCGGCCGCGCCGACACCCTGAATCGCCCTGGCCAGGATCAGCATCCACGGTTCGGTGGCCAGCGCGCAGGCGGCCGAGGCCACGGTGAACAGCGCGATGCCGGCCAGGAAGACGCGGCGGCGGCCGAGCCGGTCGCCGATGGCGGCGGCGGTGAGCAGCAGCGAGGCGAAGGACAGCGTGTAGGCGTTGACGAACCATTGCAGGTCGGTGAGCGAGGCGCCGAGTTCGGTGCGGATCACCGGTAGCGCGTTCGTCACGACGAGGTTGTCGAGCACGACCATGAACATCGGGATGCCCACGGCGGCGAGCACCGCGGCGAGCGGGCGAGGGCGGGGTGGCGCGTCGCGGTTCGGCGTCAGCGTAACGGTCATGTCCGGCCTTTGTTGTAATCGACTGATAACTAATTGCTCGTAGAGTATGCATTGACTGATAACATGTCAACGCCGCCTTCGAAAGGAGCCCTGTGAGTTCCAGGACTCGGATGACCGCGACCGATCGTCGCGCCGAGGTGCTCGCCGCCGCCGTCTCCGCCTTCGCCGAATCCGGCTATGCCGCGACGAAGACCGACGAGATCGCGCGCCGCGCGGGCGTCTCGCAGCCGTATGTGATCCGGCTGTTCGGCACCAAGCAGCAGCTGTTCGTCGCTGTCATCGGGCAGGTCTGCGATCGCATCGAGGAGATCTTCCGCGAGGCGGTCGTCGACCTGGATCCCGCGGCGACCCCGGGCGAGGCGATCAAGGCCCTGGGCAACGCCTACGACAAGTTCCTCGACGAACGCGAACCGCCGCTCGGCATGCTGCACGGCTTCACCGCCAGCGGCGACCCGGTGATCGGCGACGCCGTGCGCGCCGGTTTCGGCGGCATCTACGACCTGGTGCGTGAACTGACCGGAGCTTCGGTCACCGAAGCCCGCCGCTTCATCGCCACCGGCATGCTGCTCACCGTGATGAGCGCGATGCGGGTGGTCGGCGACGACGCCATCCCGGCCTCGTGGGCCGCCGAGATCCTCGAGGACATCCAGGCCGCGCCCGACCCGGGCTGATCAGGCGCCGCGGATCGCCTGCTGGAGCACGCCGAGCACCTCGTCGAGCTTGTTGACCACGAACAACTCGACCGATCCGTCGGAGAGTTCCAGCCGCAGCCGCTTGCGCAGCCCGCCGTTGAACAGCGAACCGTCCGCCGGCTGCACCCCGACCGCCCGGATCGCGCCCAGCGGCGCGTGCCAGGATCGGCCCCCGGTGGCGCCGTCGAGCTGATTCGGCTCGAACAGCAGACGCGTCTGCGTCAGATACAGCCGCCCGCCGATCGCGCGGTTCCGCGACTGCGAGTGGTTGGCGAAGTGCTTCCAGGTGACCGTCTCGGAGCCCGCCAAAGTGGGCGAGCGCAACCAGATACCCATGTGTTCCTCCACCGATAGCCTGCGGTCCGGTGAAAACCGTTGCCGCCCAATTAGAACCTAGCAGCCCGGCGAGTCGGACGACCTTCCCGGATTCGGACAATTCGCACTGGTAGCGCCCGGTGGGCGGAGGGGGCCGGTAATCCGGATGAAGTGCGCACCGGCCATCGAATACGATTGCGACCAGCAGCAATCCTATTTACCACCCGATCCCCAGGGGAGAGTCGAACCATCGTGGCCGACAACGACGCAGTCGAGCAGACCGGCACCGCGCTGACCGAGGAGGCCCTCGCGGCCGCCGCGGCCGAGGCCGAGAAGGCGTTCGCGGCTGCCGCCGACCTGGACGCGCTCGCGGTCGCGAAGACCGAGTACATGGGCGGCAAGTCGCCGATCGCGCTGGCGCAGCGCGCCCTGGGCACCCTGCCCAAGGAGGAGAAGGCCGACGCGGGCAAGCGGGTGAACGTGGCCCGGCAGCGGGTGTCGCAGGCGTTCGAGACGCGCCAGCAGGAGTTGCAGGCCGAGCGCGACGCCGCCGTGCTGGTCGCCGAGTCGATCGACGTCACCCTGCCCGCCGCGCGCACCGCGACGGGTGCGCGGCACCCGATCACCGTGCTCTCCGAGCAGATCGCCGATGTGTTCGTCGCCATGGGCTGGGAGATCGCCGAAGGCCCCGAGGTCGAGACCGAGCACTTCAATTTCGACGCGCTGAACTTCCCGCCGGATCACCCGGCCCGCGCCATGCAGGACACCTTCTACATCGCTCCTGAGACCTCACGCCAGGTGCTGCGCACCCACACCTCGCCGGTGCAGGTGCGCTCGATGCTGACGCGTGAGCTGCCGATCTACGTGGCCTGCCCGGGTCGCACCTTCCGCACCGACGAGCTGGACGCCACCCATTCCCCGGTGTTCTCGCAGATCGAGGGCTTGGCCATCGACAAGGGCCTGACGATGGCGCACCTCAAGGGCACCCTGGATCTGCTGGCCCGGGCGCTGTTCGGCGCCGAGTCCAAAATCCGGATGCGGCCGAGCTACTTCCCCTTCACCGAGCCGTCGGCGGAGATGGACGTCTGGTTCCCGGACAAGAAGGGCGGCGCCGGCTGGGTCGAGTGGGGCGGCTGCGGCATGGTGAACCCGAAGGTGCTCATCGCCAGCGGCATCGACCCCGAGGTGTACAGCGGTTTCGCCTTCGGCCTGGGCATCGAGCGCACCCTGCAGTTCCGCAACGGCCTGCCCGACATGCGCGAGATCATCGAGGGCGACGTGCGGTTCACCGTGCCCTTCGGCATCCAGTCCTGACCTGACCATCACCGATCGAGGAAGCGAAACAACCCGTGCGAGTAGCGCAGTCCTGGCTGACCGAAATCCTGCGGCGCACCACCCCCGAGTGGGCCGTGACGCCGGAGGAGCTCGACGCCGCGTTCGTGCGGGTCGGCCTGGAGGTCGAGGAGGTCCAGACACTCGAGCGGATCGGCGGCGACGGCGACGGGCCGTTCCTGGTGGTCGGCCGGGTCGCCGAGATCACCGAGCTGACCGAGTTCAAGAAGCCGATCCGGTTCTGCAAGGTCGATATCGGCAAGCCGGAGCACCTGCAGGAGATCGTCTGCGGCGCGACCAACTTCGCGGTCGGCGATCTGGTGGTCGTGGTGCTGCCCGGCGGCGTGCTGCCCGGTGGCTTCCAGATCTCCTCGCGCAAGACCTACGGTCATGTCTCCAACGGCATGATCTGCTCGCTGTCCGAGCTGGGTATCGGCAAGGAGCACAACGGCATCCTGGTGCTGCGCCCCGGCACCGCGGAGCCGGGCGCGGACGCCAACGAGCTGCTCGGCCTGGGTGATTCCGTCATCGAGCTGGCCATCACCCCGGACCGCGGTTACGCGTTCTCGGTGCGCGGCCTGGCGCGCGAGGTGGCCTGCGGCTACGACCTGGAGTACGCCGATCCGGCGGTCCGCACCCTGCCCGACGCGCAGGAGGAGGCATGGACGGTCAAGCTGGAACCGGAGTCGCTGTGCACCCGGTTCGCGGTGCGCCGCGTCACCGGCATCGATCCCACGGCGATCAGCCCGTGGTGGTTGCAGCGACGCTTGCTGCTCGCCGGTGTGCGCCCGATCTCTCCCGCCGTCGACGTCACCAACTACGTGATGCTCGAACTGGGTCAGCCGCTGCATGCCTTCGACGCGTCGAAGGTCAACGGCGCCTTGGTCGTTCGCCGTGCCCACCGGGGCGAGACGCTGCGCACCCTGGACGACGCCGAGCGTGTGCTCGACGCCGAGGACGTGGTGATCGCCGACAATTCCGGTGTGATCTCCCTGGCCGGCACCATGGGCGGCGCCACCACCGAGGTGAGCGACGACTCCACCGACATCCTGCTCGAGGCCGCGACCTGGAACCCGGTCGCGATCGCCCGCACCGTGCGCCGGCACAAGCTGCCCTCGGAGGCGGCGAAGCGTTTCGAGCGCGTCGTCGACCCCGAGGTGAACCTGGCCGCGCTCGACCGCGCCGCCACGCTGCTGGTCGAAATCGCCGGTGGCACGGTCGAATCCGCGGTCACCGATGTGCGGGTCCCGGTGCCGGCCGCGGCGCCGATCCGGATGGACATCGATCTGCCCGACCGCACCGCCGGGATCAGCTACCCGACCGGCACCGCGGCCCAGCGGCTGGCTCAGGTCGGTTGTCAGGTCGAGGTGGGTGTCAGTGACGCCGGCCACGGACAGCTGATCGTCACCCCGCCGAGCTGGCGGCCCGACCTCACCCAGCCCGCCGACCTGGTCGAGGAGGTGCTGCGGCTGGAGGGCCTGGACAAGATCCCGTCCGTGCTGCCCACCGCCCCCGCTGGGCGCGGCCTGACCCCGGCCCAGCGTCGCCTGCGGGCCGTGAGCCGGGCGCTGGCGTTCTCCGGCGCCGTCGAGGTGCCGTCGCCGGTCTTCATGTCCGGCAACGTCTTCGACGTGTGGGGCCTGGACGCCGAGGACCCGCGCCGCAACACCATGAAGGTGCTCAACCCGCTCGATGTGGAGCGCGCCGATCTGCCCACCACGTTGCTGCCGGGTCTGCTGGAAGTGGCGGGCCGGAATATCTCACGCGGCGCGCGCGACCTCGCGATCTACGCGATGGCGCAGATCGTGCAACCGAGTGCGAACACGCGCGCGATCGACGCCCTCCCGGTCGACCGCCGCCCCACCGACGAGCAGATCGCCGAACTGAACGATTCGCTCCCGCACCAGCCGCTGCATGTCGCCGCGGTCCTCACCGGCCGTCGCGACCCGCGCGGCCCGTGGGGCCAGGGCCGCCCGGCCGAGGCCGCCGACGCGTTCGCGCTGGCCGACGCCGCGGCCGCCGCGGCGGGCGTCACCCTCGAGCGCCGGGCCGCCGCGCACCTGCCCTGGCATCCGGGCCGCTGCGCCGAACTGCTGGTCGACGGCGTCGTCGTCGGTCACGCCGGCGAACTGCACCCGGCCGTCCTGGAACGCTCGGGCCTGCCCAAGCGCACCTGCGCCGTCGAACTCGATCTCGACGCCCTGCCGCTGCGCGAAACCCGTCCGGTCCCCACGGTTTACCCGTTCCCGGCGGTCTTGCAGGACGTCTCGGTCAGCGTCGAGAAGGCCGTCCCGGCGGCGTCGGTGGAGTCCGCGCTCCGCTCCGGCGGCGGCGACCTGCTGGAAGACATCGCCCTCTTCGACGTCTACGAAGGCGCGCAGGCCGGTGAGGGCCGCAAGTCCCTCACCTACGCGCTCCGCTTCCGCGCGGCCGACCGCACCCTCACCGAGGACGAGGCCTCCGCGGCGCGCGACGCCGCCGTCGCGGCCGCCGCCGCCTCGGTCGGCGCGGTCCTGCGCGGCTGACACCGACAAACACCGAGACCCCTGTGGCGCCAACGCCACAGGGGTCTCGGGTCTAGGTCCAGGTGCCGATCGGGAGCGGCGGCAGGGCGCGGACGAGTGCCATCAGGCCGTCGCAGTAGAAGGTGGGGACGCCGGGCCCGGTGGGGCAGACCTCGTTGCCGAGTTTGTCGTAGTTGAGGGTGAACTTCATGCCGAGGTTGTCGGCCCAGGTCAACCCATCCGGCGACGGCGTGTACTGGCAGTCCTGTGGCTGTTTGCCTTTGCAGGGGCCTTCGACGCCCCACGGGCCGGCCGGGTACGCGTTGGCCGAGGGTGCGAGGCCCAATGTGAGCAGCGCTCCCGCGGTTGCGGCCAGCAGCAGTTGAATTGGCTTGTATGCCATGGATATTCCCCTCTCATCGATGATGGCCCAACCGCTGCACGCTAGTACACGCGTCGCCGATCAGAGGGGCTGTCAGGAGACCGCAAAGTAGATCGGCCGTCAGTGCGACCGGAGGCGCTCCTCGATGAAGGTCGCGGCCTGGTCGCGAGTTCCGTCGACGAAGTACGCGACATGGCCGGGGGTGAGCGCGTTGGAGAACCCGGCGGCCGGGTCGCCGCCGTTGCAGACCCGGTCTCCGGCGGCGCAGTAGTCGCGCAGCCGGTCAGCGAACTGCGCGAGCGCGCCGGCCGGGCGCGGCTGCACGCCGGTCAGGGCCGGGTCGAAACTGCCGCGGTTGTAGGGTTCGGCGTTGTTGAAGTTGGGGTTGCCGAACATCGCGACCGCGGAAACCTGCGCTGCGGCCTTGTCCGACAACCGGTTTCGGGCACTCAGTACTTCGCCGGTGACGCGCGCGCCTTGCGAGTAGCCGAGCACGACGAACCGCTGACCCGGGCAGCGGGCCGCCGCGGTGTTCAGCAAGCTGGTCAGGGCCTCGGCCCCCTTGGCGGAGCTGTCCGCGTCGCGGGACGCCGGGTACGGCAACTCGGTGACGCTGCCGCCGTGCTCCTGGGCGATTCGCGTAGCCAACGGGGTCAGCAGCAGGCTGCCGAACTGTGGCTCGAACGTGCCCCGAATGCTGATGACCCGCACGTCGTCGCAGCCCTCGGCGACTTCGGCGTGGGCCGTCGCGGCCGGCAGGCCCGCCACCGCCAGCGCCGCCGCGGCGACACCGGCGAAGCGCCGCAGGGAAATCGGGTGCCGCAACTGTTCACGCATATCCCGACCCTATTGGCGATGACCTTGGCGCTCAATACCTCGCAGTGCGCGATTTCGGGGCGGGCCATCGGTGCTCGGGCCTACGCGGGGGCCGGCGTGCGGCGGAAGTCGACGACTCGACGACCTTCCTGAGCCGCACTGGCGGTCAGCAGCGCGCCTGCCGCCAGGACGGTGACGCCGTAGCCGCTCATGGCGTCGAAGCCGACCGAGGTGAGCATCGCGACGGCGAAGGAGGCCAGCAGGGCTGCGGTGGCGGAAGCTGTTGCCCGCATAGCGATTCCGACGACCAAGGCGATCCCCAGGAGGGCTTCCGCAGCGGTGGCCGCGATCGCGGCGGGGGAGGTGAGCGCGTGCAGGAAGCTGGGGAGCAGGGAGCGCGTGTAGTCGGTGAAGGCGTCGAAGGAGCCCCACGAGACGCCGGAATCGCCTGGGGCGCCCAGCAATCCGAAGCGATCGGCGACCGAGCCCAGCAGCAGGAGACCGAGCGCCGTGCGGACGACGATAGTGACGGGGCGGAGTCGAGCGGCGGTGGCCAGCTGGAGCGCGACGCAGGCGACCGCGACCGCGGTGATCCAGCCGATCGAGCCGTGCAGGAACAGAATCCAGATCAGTTGCCCGGTCAAGGCGACGCCAGTGAGAACTATTGCGGCTGTGCGCATCTTCGTGCCTCTCAAGTAGTAAGGTTCCTTACTAACAGTAGAAGCGGAAGGAATTATGGTCAAGCGCCTTACTAATCCATTGGTGGATCGCCCCGCGCCGCTGGGCAACTTGCTCGCGGCCGCGGCGCGCACGCTGGCAGCCGAGCTGGATGCCGGGATCGCGGCGGCCGGGTTCGAGGATGTGCGGGCGGCACACGCGCCGGTGTTCCAGCTGATCGAGCCCGCGGGCACCCGGCTGACCGTGCTCGCCGAGCGCGCCGGAATGACGAAACAGGCTATGGGAGAGCTGGTTCGGCACCTGGATCGCCAGGGCTACGTCGAGGTGGCGGGTGATCCGGACGACCGCCGGGCCAAGCTGGTCCGCCTGACCGAGCGCGGCTGGGCCGTCGTCGACGCGGGCGTCGCCGTGATCGAACGTTTCGACAACCACCTGGATGACATCGTCGGCGCCGACGAGGTCACCCGCCTGCGCCGCACGCTGCTGCGGATCATCGGCGGCGCCGGCTCGACCTATGCGGGCGACTCGCCGAGCACCGCCGTGATGCGCATGGAATGAGCGGCGGGTACGCGGGCGTCGCGCGGGGAGAGTAAGAACAGGGGCATGCGACATCCGGCCAGTCCTATTCTGAACGCGCTGACGTACATGCGGGATCGGCGCATCCTGCAGACGCCCGACGTCCTCGGGCTGGCCTATCGGGATCTGTCGATCGAGACTGCCGACGGGGAGACGGTCAACGCCTGGTGGCTGCCCGCACGGCGCTCGATCGGCCATGTCCTGTTCGCGCACGGCAACGCGGGCAACATCGGTGACCGCATCCCGATCTACGCGCTGCTGACCGATGCCGGATTCGACGTCCTGGCCTTCGATTACCGCGGCTACGGTCGCAGTACCGGCCGTCCGAGCGAACGCGGCACCTATCTGGATGCCCGCGCGGCGCGGCAGGCGTTGCTCGAGCAACCCGGCGTCGATCCGGAACGTGTTGTCTACCTTGGCAAGTCGCTCGGCGGCGGCGTCATGCTGGAGCTGGCCTCGGAGTTCCCGCCCGCGGGCCTGGTGCTGGTCTCCACCTTCACCGGAATCCGTGACGCCGCCCGCTCGGTGTACCCGTTCCTGCCCGCCCCGTTCGTCCCGAACGCCTACCCGAGCCTGCGGCGGATCCGGAAACTCAACGTGCCCGTACTGATCACGCACGGCGACCGGGACGACCTGCTGCCGCTGCGGCACGCCGAGCGACTGTACGAGGCCGCGCGCGAGCCCAAGCGGCTGGAAGTCTTCGCGGGCGCGGGCCACAACGATCTGATCTTCTCCGCGGGCTCACGCTGGATCGACCTCATCGGCGCGTGGGCGAAAGGCGTCCTGCAACGCTGACCTGGTCGCCACGCGCGTGCGTAGCCTGGCTCTATGACTGAGTACAGCGAGATCGCCGCCCGGCTGGCGGCGTTGCCGGACGCGGAATTGGCCAGCGTGCTGCACGCGGCGACCGCCGGTCGCCCCGCGTTCTGGGCGGTGCGCGCGGCGCTGGAGGAAATGGCGGGTGTGGCCCATGCGACTTCGACCGGGGATGTGAGTCCCGCCACTGAATCGGCCCAGGCGCATGACCAGGCCGTCGACGGCGGGGCATCGGGCCAGGTCGGGACCGCTTCTGCGGTACCGGTGGTACCGGTACACCCCGCCGGTATCCCGGCGTCGCCCGCGACGGGTGGATATTCCAGCGGTGGAGTCCCTACTTTCGAGTCAGTTCGCGATAAGGTCGAGCAGCGCTTCGGCACCGCCCAGGGGATGGGCGAACTCGACCGGCAGACTCCGGCGGGCCGCAGCGCCGATGAGCAGTGGGAGGCGCGCGAGAAAGCCGCGCGCGAGCGTCTGGACCAGATTCGGAAATCGGTGCACGGCAACGACAATCCGTAATCCTGGTCCGGGCATACCGGACGAAGGAAGAATATGAGCGAGCCGCGCGAGATCGCCGATCGACTACTCGATGCCCAGGTGGAGTTCCTGCTCGCCGAGGTGACCGGCGAGCGTTTCGCGGAGGTCATCGCGCGCGACACCGAAGCGGTGCTCGGGGTCGCCGACACCCTCGTCTTCCGTGACGTGGTACAGATCGCCGACGCCAAGGAAACCGTCCGCACCGTCATCGAGCTGATCGGCGGCAGCCCCGTCATCGCCGACATGGTGGGCGTCTTCGCCGATTCGATCTACGACAACATCGCCGAGAACCACGACTACACCCTGGGCCAGGTCGTCGACCGTGAGCCGGTGGAAGCGTTGCTGGAGAAGATCTTCGGCATGCACCAGGCGCAGGAGCGCATCCTGGACCGGCTCACCGAGAGCCCGCTGGTCGCGACGGTCGCCTCGAAGTTCGTCGACAAGCTGGTCAACGACTTCATGGCGTCCAATATGGAACGCGCGGAGAAGATTCCGGGTGTCTCCTCGCTGATGTCGCTGGGCCAGTCCGCCGCCAATCGCGCCAAGAAGGCCGCGGAGAGCACCTTCGTCGGCGATCTGGCCGGCAAGGGCGCCATGTTCGCGCTCAAGCGCACCAACAACGCCATCCGCGAGATGCTGCGCGACGCGCCCGTGCACTCGGCCGCCATGCAGTTCTGGGATCTGCACGCCGACGAGCCGGTCAGCGGCCTGAAGGAATACCTGACCCAGAAGGATCTGAACGAGCTGGTCCTGATCTGCTACGAGATCGCCATGACCACCCGGGAGAAGGAATTCTTCGGCGAACTCGTCGACGAGTGCGTCGAGGTGTTCTTCACCAAGTACGGCGACTACACCCTCGCCGCGATGCTGCCCGAACTCGGCCTGACCGGCGACGATATCGCCAAGGAGATCCTGCGCTACGGGCCCGCCGTGATCGAGGGCGCGAAAGCGAACGGCGTGCTGGCCAAGCTGATCCGCGAACGGCTGGAGCCGTTCTATACCTCCGACGCGGTGCTGGGCATCCTGGGCGACGTGTCCAAGTAGAAACTTTCCGGCGTGAGGCCGGGGTCCGGAGTCCGGGCCCCGGCCTTTTGCGTACGCGAGTCGTTTGCGTCACGGTTGCCCGCGCTCCGGTGTGAGCGGATCGAAACTACGAAAATTGTTGATTACCAGCGTGTATCCATCTCTAGGCGTTGTCCGTTTTGCCCGATTTGCGCGTTGACACGGGGTAGCCGCTGTGGAAATTTGCTCCCTGTCTTTTCCGTGCGCTCACCGTGGAGCCGCCACGGCTACGCGTTGGAGGAGCAGGGTGGTGCGTACACGTCCGAAACCGGAATCAGCCGGTGCGGCAACAGCTGTCGTACCCAGGCTGGTCCGGCCGCGCACCATCCGCGGGCAGTTGGCGCGCATCCTGCTGGTATCGCTGACGCTGGTGTTCGCGCTGCTCGGCGTCGCCATCGCTGGGGAAGTCCAATCCTATTGGCGCAGTGGGGATACCGTCGCCGAGGTCGGCCTCGCCCTGGCCGTGCAGGACGTCCTGCACGAGACGCAGCGCGAACGTGGCCTCAGCAACGGCCTGCTCGGCGGCGGCCGACTGGAACAGGCGGTCACCGACCAGCGCGGGAACACCGACCGGGCGCTGCGCGCACTCGACACCGCGCTGACCGGGAACGCTCCGGGCGTATCGCAGGTACGGCAAGCCGTCGACCACCTGTCCGGGTTGGCCGATGTCCGCGCCCGGGTCGACGCCAGGCGTATCGCGCGTCCGGCGGCGTTCCAGTTCTACACCGATGCCATCAACGCGCTGAACTATCTCGAACTGGGGTTGGATCAGGCCGATGACGCTGCGGTCCGGCACGGCTTGCAAGCGCTCTACGCGCTGGCCGAGGCGAAGGAGCAGACGGCGCGGGAACGCGGGTTCCTGAACGGCGTTTTCGCCGCCGACGGGTTCGCGCCCGGCGAGTACGTGCAGTTCCTCGATATCCGGGCCGCCAAACTGGCCGGCCTGGCGGCATTCGGCCGGGACGCCACCGGACCTCAGCAAGCGCTGCTGGACACCGCGATGCGCAGCGAAAATGCCGTCCGGGCAACCGAATCCGAAAGCATCGCCATCGCGTCCAGCACGGGTCGGCTGGCTCGATCGGTGGACTCGAGTACTTGGTGGGCGCAGATGACGGCCGTTATCGACGCGCAGCGTGAGGTGCAGCAGGCCGTCGGCGCCGCCGTGCGGCACCGCGCCGAAGATCTGCGCACCAGCGCCGCGATCAAGCTGGGTGGGTTCCTGCTGCTCGCCCTGACCGCGCTGGCCGTCGAAATCGCCCTGGTCTTCGCCAGTTTGCGGGCCATCGTGCGCCCGTTGGCGACCCTGGCGGCCGAAGCCGACGAGGTCGCGGGGCAGCGTCTACCCGCGGTGATCGCGGCCTGGCAGACCGCCGACTCCCCGCCCGACCCACCCGCTCCGGTCCGCACGCCGCCCGGCGCGAGCGTCGAAATCGTGGCTGTCGCAGACGCTTTGGACCGCGTTCAGGGCACTGCCTACGAATTGTCCTCGCAGCAGGCACTATTGCGCCGCAACAGCACCGAATCCATGGCCAACCTGGCGCGCCGCAACCAGAACCTGGTACGCCGCCAACTCGGCCTGATCAGCGAATTCGAGCGCGAGGAAATGGATCCGAAGGCGCTGTCCAACCTCTTCGAACTCGACCACCTCGCCACCCGCATGCGCCGCAACGCCGAAAGCCTGCTGGTCCTGGTCGGCGAAGCCGGCCCGCGCCGCTGGGCCGCACCCATCCCGCTCACCGACGTCATCCGCGCCGGCCTCTCCGAAGTCGACGACTACCGCCGGGTCGCCCTGCGCCGCATCGACGACGTCGCCGTCACCGGCGCCGTCGGCAGCGAACTGGCCCACATGCTCGCCGAACTGATCGAAAACGGCCTGGCCTTCTCCCCACCCGACCTCGAAGTCGAAATCTACGGCCGCAAGACCCCCACGGGCTACGTCCTCGCCGTCGTCGACCACGGCGTCGGCATGCCCGCCGACCAACTCGCGGAAGCCAATTCCCGCCTCAGCGGCGCCACCGACTTCCTGCTCACCCCCACCCGCTACCTCGGCCACTACGTCGTCGGCCGCCTGGCCCGCCGCCTCGGTATCGAAGTGGAGCTCACTGTCTCCCCGGTCAGCGGTGTGGTTGCTCGCCTGCTGCTGCCGCCGGAACTCCTGGGCGAAGCGAAGGATCAGCCGACGCCCTCCGCTGCTCAGCAGCCGATGCCGCTCGAATCGCGAGCCGCCGAACCCGCAAACAGCGTCGAGCCCGCAAACAGCGCCGAACCCGCGGAAATTGCGGCCTACGGCGCGAAACCGGCAATGCTGGGCCGAGGGTTGTATGCCGAACCTGCCGACAAAACGCGCTCTCCCAAGCATGCGGCCTCGGTGAAGGCCCGCGCCGGCGCTCCGTCGGACGCCGAGACCGCGGCCCCCGCCGACAGCCGATCGGCGGCTGAACCGGACAGCGTCCAGCGAACCCGGAATGGACTCGTCAAGCGCACCAAGAGATCTCGGTCGATCGACGCGGCACAGCGTCCAGCGGCCGCACGCCCGAGCGCGCCGTTGCCGGAGCGATCCCCGGAGGAGGTGCGCGGCATGTTGTCGGCGTTCCGGGCCGGGCATCAGCGCGGCAATTCCGCGGAGAGCGTTGTGGAGAGCCGATGACCATGCATTCCAGCCGAAGCAAGCCACCAGCAGAGCGCACCGCGAAGGGGAGCCGATGACCACACAACTACCGACCGCCGCCGATCCGCATACCTTCAATTGGCTGCTGGCCAACTTCGTGCGCAATACCGACGGTGTGCGCGACACCGTGGCGGTGTCCTCCGACGGTCTGCTCATCGCGATGTCCGAGGGACTGGACCGGAACGGCGCGGACCGGCTGGCGGCGATGGTGTCGGGTCTGTCGAGTCTGGCCCGAAGCGCCGCGCGCAGTTACGCGTTCGACGGGTTGAAGCTGATCATGATCGAGATGCAGCGCGGTTTCCTGCTGGTGTCCGCACTCGGTGACGGGAGCTGTCTGGGTGTGATCGCCGAGGGCGGTTGCGATGTCGGGCTGGTGGGTTACGAGATGGCGGTGCTGGCCGAGCGGGCAGGTGCGCTGCTCGATCCGGCGCTCATCTCGCACTTGCGAGAGACCTTGCGCAGATGACCTTCGACCGTGACGAGGCGTTCGTGCGCCCGTTCATCGTGACCGCCGGACGCACCACCCCGCTGGTGGACGGGTTGCGGATCGAGACCCTGGTGCAGGCGCCGCCCGCCGCGCTGTCCGCCCCGCTGCGCTTCGAGGAACGCACGGTGGTGCGCCTGTGTCAGGCGCCGCACTCCATCGCCGAAATCGGTACCGCGCTGCGGGTTCCGGTGGGCGTCGCGAAAGTCATCGTCAGCGACCTGGCCGCCGCGGGTCATGTCACCGTGCGCGATGGGCAGGAACTGTCGACCGCGGCCATCGAGAGGATCAGGGATCTTGTTCGGGCACTCTGAAATTGGCACACCGGCGGCGGAACGCCCCTTGGCGTCCTCGGTGAAGATCGTCGTCAGCGGTGGATTCGGCGTCGGCAAAACGACATTCATCGGCGCCATCTCCGAAATCGAGCCGCTGGTCACCGAGGCCGCCATGACCGAGGTCGCGATCGGCGTCGACGATCCCGGCGGACACGCGGGCAAAACCCAGACCACCGTCGCCCTGGACTTCGGCCGCGTCACCTTGGATTCGTCGCTGATCCTCTACCTCTTCGGCACCCCCGGCCAGGACCGCTTCGTCTTCCTCTGGGACGACCTGGTCGACGGCGCGCTGGGCGCGGTGATCGTGGTCGACACCGGCCGCGTCGAAGACTGCTACCCGGTCCTCGACTACTTCGAAGCGCACAGCACCCCCTTCGTCGTCGTGGTCAACCGCTTCGACCGGGCCCCGGCCTTCGCCCTCGACGAGGTCCGCGAAGCCCTCGGCCTGGACGAATGGATCCCGCTGCTCGAATGCGATGCCCGCCAGCGGGACTCGGTCCGCGACGTCCTGGTCGCCCTGCTCGAGCAAGTCCTCGTCCACCGGCTGTCGGCTCCCCGCCTCCAGGTGAGCTGACCGAGATGATCTTGAACCCGTAGCCTGACGGGGTGGGCGAACAGCGGGAGCGGATGCTCCGGGGCGAGTTGTATCGGGACAGCGACCCGGAGCTGGTGGCGGAGCGGCGGCGGGCGCAGCGGTTGTGCGACGAATTCAATCGGACCGGGCCGGAGGAGACCGAGCGCCGGGACGGGGTGCTGCGCGAGTTGCTCGGGAAGCTGGGGGAGGGGTCGTGGATCATGCCGCGCTTCCAGTGCGACTACGGCTATCTGATCGAGATCGGCGCGAACAGCTTCCTCAACTACGACGCGATCCTGCTGGACTGTGCGCCGATCAGCATCGGTGACGACTGCTCGATCGGCCCGCGATGCCAGCTGCTGACCGCCCTGCATCCCATGGAAGACCACGAATTACGCAGGCAGCGCTGGGAATCGGCCGCGCCGATCACCATCGGAAACAATGTCTGGTTCGGTGGCGGCGTCATCGTCTGCCCCGGCGTCACCGTCGGCGACAACACCGTGGTGGGCGCGGGCAGCGTGGTCACCCGCGACCTCCCGCCCCGTGTCTTCGCCGCGGGCAACCCGGCCCGCGTCCTCCGCGAGCTGTAGCCGCGGCCGCCGCCGAGTTTGTACACTTCCCTTCCGATTCGACAGAGAGAAATGCAATGAGCAACGGCAAAGACCTCGCCCTCACCCATGTCTCCTTGCTGGTCGGTGACCAAGAGCAGGCGCTCGAGTTCTATCGCGATGTCATCGGGCTGGAGGTGCGCCAGGACATGCCGTTCGCCGGTGTCCGCTGGCTGACTGTCGGCCCGGCCGGTCAGCCGACAATCGAGTTCT
This sequence comes from Nocardia sp. NPDC051832, assembly GCF_040681285.1. Taxonomy (NCBI): domain Bacteria; kingdom Bacillati; phylum Actinomycetota; class Actinomycetes; order Mycobacteriales; family Nocardiaceae; genus Nocardia; species Nocardia sp. NPDC051832. The sequence continues at coordinate 72,284 of NZ_JBFAYL010000009.1, read as the reverse complement.
TGCTCGAGGTCCCGGAGATGGTGCCGGACGAGCCGCGGCGGCAGGCGGCGCAGGCGCGCCTGGCGGGCGGTGCGCAGGGCACGCTGATCTTTACGACCGACGATTGTGAGGCGACGTTCTCGCGGCTGCGGGATGCGGGCGCGGTGGTGGCGCAGGAGCCGATCACCCAGCCGTACGGCATGAAGGACTGCGGCTTCGTCGATCCGTGGGGCAATCACCTGCGGTTCTCTCAGATCCTGGGCTGATCACCCGCGGCGGCGCGGCTGAGAACGGCTACGGGGAGCTTGCGGGGGCTCAGGGCCTGGTAGGTGGTGAAGTCGGGGTAGGCGGCGGCGAGGGTGCGCCAGTGGGCGGCGTATTCGTCCGGGTCGGTGATGACCCGGGCGGTGACGGGCCAGCTGTCGCGGCCGACCCGGACGGTGCCGCCGCCTGCGGCGACCAGGTTGTGCCACCAGGCCGGGGCGGTGGGGCGGCCGCCGAAGGAGCCGCAGACCAGTAGGTCGTCGCCGTCGCGGACGAGCATCAGGATGACCGCGCGGGGCGCGCCCGATTTGCGGCCGGCGACCGTCAGTTCGAACACCGGGCGGTTCATCCACTTGCCGAACCGGGTGCCGCCGAAGCGGTGGTACAGGCGCTGGTGCACCCGCCCGGACAATTTGCTGATTCCGGTCAGATGAGTGCTGCCGAAATTCGCGAACCGGCCGCTGACACTCAGGGGGTTCTGCTCCACCATGATCGACCTCACTCCTGACCGCCCGATGCCTGGCAGGCTACCGCGTGGTCGCTCCGGCCGGAAAGATCAACCGCAAGTAGGGTCGGGGTATGACCGAATCGCGGATCGAATCAGCACAGGACGCGACCCGGCCGCTGCGCGACGACATCCGGTTTCTGGGTGGCGTGCTCGGTGAGACCATCCGAGATCATGAGGGTCCGGAAGTGTTCGACCTCATCGAGCGGGTGCGCATCGAGGCCTTCCGGGTGCGGCGCGAGGAGGTGGGACGCAGCGCCGTCGCCGACATCCTGGCCGGCGTCGATATCGAGACCGCGATCCCGCTGATCCGTGCGTTCAGTTACTTCGTCCTGCTGGCGAACCTGGCCGAGGACATTCAGCGCGATCGCCGCCGGGCCGCGCATGTGGCGGCCGGTGAGCCGCCGCAGGATTCGTCGCTGGCCGCCACCTACCGCAAACTCGACGCGGCCCGCCTCGACGGCGCTCAGGTCGCCGATCTGCTGGTGGACGCGCTGGTCTCCCCGGTGATCACCGCGCATCCCACCGAAACTCGCCGCCGCACCGTCTTCGACGTGCAGACCCGCATCACCGACCTGATGCGGATGCGGCAGCGCTACGACGACACCGAGGCCGAGCGCGCCGATTTCGAGTTGCAGATCCGCCGGCAGGTGCTGGCGCTGTGGCGGACGGCGCTGATCCGGCTGGCGCGCCTGCGGATTCAAGACGAGATCGCGGTGGGTCTGCGGTACTACGAGCTCACCCTGCTGGAGGTGATCCCGGCGATCAACGCCGAAGTCCGTGCGGCGCTGCGGTCCCGCTGGCCGGGCGCCGACCTGCTGCCGCGCCCGATGCTGCGGCCCGGCTCCTGGATCGGCGGCGACCGCGACGGAAACCCGTATGTGACAGCGGAGGTGGTACGCCACGCGGCGCAGCAGGCCGCCGGGGTGGCGTTCGGGCATTATCTGCGCGAGCTGGTGGAGCTGGAGAAGTCGCTGTCGCTGTCGGCGCGGCTGGCCGAGGTGTCGCCGGCGGTGACCGCGCTGGCGGACGGCGGTTACGCGGACCCGCTGGTGCATGCCGACGAACCGTATCGTCGTGCGCTGCACGCGATCCGGGCCCGGCTCACGGTCACCGCGGAGCGTGCTCTCGGCAGCGCGCCCGCCTACGGGCTGGCCGGTCGGATCGACGGGGTCGAGCCGTATCCGTCGCCGCGCGCGGTCCTCGACGACCTCGACGCGATCGACGCCTCGCTGCGCGCCAGCCGCGACGATCTGCTCGCCGACGACCGCCTGGCCGCGTTGCGAAATGCCGTGGAGACCTTCGGTTTCCACCTGCAGGGTCTGGACATGCGGCAGAACTCGGAGGTGCACGAGCAGGTCGTCGCGGAGATATTCGCCTGGGCCGGTGTGCATTCCGACTACGCGAGCCTGCCGGAAGCGCAGCGCGTCGAGCTGCTGGCCGCGGAACTGCGCACCCGCCGCCCGCTGCTCGGCCCGCACGCCCGGCTCAGCGAACTCGCCGCCAAGGAACTCGGTATCGTCCGCGCCGCCACCGAGGTAGTGGAAACCCTTGGTGCGGAGGCGATTCCGAACTACATCATCAGCATGTGCACTTCGGTCAGCGACATGCTCGAGGCCGCGCTGCTGCTCAAAGAGGGCGGCCTGCTCGATCCGGGACCGCCGGACGGCGGGCCCAGCTGCACGGTGGGCATCGTGCCGCTGTTCGAAACCATCGAGGATCTCGGCGCGGGCGCGGCGACGCTGTCGGCGGCCCTGGAAGTACCGGTGTACCGAGATCTGGTGGCCGCCAGGGGAATGCGCCAGGAGGTCATGCTCGGCTACTCCGACTCCAACAAGGACGGCGGGTATCTCGCGGCGAACTGGGCGCTGTACCGGGCCGAACTCGACCTGGTCGAGATCGCGCGCAAGGCGGGAATTCGCCTGCGACTGTTCCACGGTCGCGGCGGCACCGTCGGTCGCGGCGGCGGCCGCAGCTACGACGCCATCCTCGCCCAGCCCGCCGGCGCCGTGCGGGGCGCGCTGCGGCTGACCGAACAGGGCGAGGTGATCGCCGCCAAGTACGCCGAACCCCGTGCGGCACACCGCAATCTGGAGTCGCTGATCGCGGGCACGCTGGAATCGACCCTGCTGGACGTGGAAGGTCTCGGCGCCGACGCCGAACCCTCCTACGCGCTCATGGACGACCTGGCCGCCCGCGCCCGCGCCGCCTACTCCCGGCTGGTGCACGAAACCCCGGGCTTCGTCCAGTATTTCCGCCAGTCGACCCCGGTCGCGGAGGTCGGCGACCTCAATATCGGCAGCCGTCCCGCCTCCCGCAAACCCACCAACTCGGTGTCGGACCTGCGCGCCATCCCGTGGGTGATGGCCTGGAGCCAAGCCCGCGTGATGCTGCCCGGCTGGTACGGCACCGGCACCGCGCTCGAAGAGTGGGTGGGCGACGATCCCGAACGCCTGGCCACCCTGTCCGACCTGTACCGGCGCTGGCCGTTCTTCGGCACCGTCCTGTCCAATCTGGCCCAGGTGATGGCCAAGTCCGACCTAGAGATCGCCGCCCGCTACGCCGACCTGGTCGACGACAAGACCTTGCGCGACACCATCTTCGAGATGATCCGCGACGAGCATGCCCGCACCGTCCGCATGCACGCCGCCATCACCGGCAACGATCAGCTACTGGCCGACAACGCTTCGCTGGCCGAGTCCATCCACAACCGCTTCCCTTATCTGGAGCCGCTGAACCAGATGCAGGTCGAGCTGCTGCGCCGCCTGCGCTCCGGCGACGACAGCGATCTGGTGAAGCGCGGCATCCTGCTCACCATGAACGGCCTCGCCACCGCCCTGCGCAACTCCGGTTAGGTGATGTAGCCGGTGACCTTCTCCGGTGTCACCCGTACGACGACGCGCACCGCTCCGGGCGCGTCGTCGCCGGCCGGCCGGCCGTGATACTTTCAGGAGAGTTTGTCGTCGAGTTCGCGGCCGCCGTCCTCGACGATGGTCGCGTGCCCGCGGATCTCGGCGTACGCCTCCGGGTCCGACCGCAGCATGATCGTCACGCTCACCCGGGGATCACGCCGGATATTGCGCTCTTTGCGGCGGCCGGCGACGGTCGAGAACACCAGGTCGTCGCCGTCGAGCCCGATCCACATCGCGGAGCTCTGCGGGCTGCCGTCGGCGTTGATCGTGCACAGCGTCGCGTAGTTGGCGGCGTCGACGAGTGCGCGGACCCGTTCGGATAGCTGAATACCCATGCCCGCACCGTACTGGCCAGTCCGCTGGTTCGCGCGAGATTCGCCAGGCGGCCGCTAGGGTGTGACCTTCGTTCGGAAGGAGTGTTGTGGAGATCGACGAGAGGGCAGTCGCGGCGCTGGGCGATCGGGTCCTCGGACCAGAGCACAAGAGCGTGCCGGCGGTGGCGTGGGGCCGCACGGTCCGCGAGTTTCTCGGTACCGGCCCGCGCCTCGAGGATTTCCAGACGCCGGTATTCACCCTGGATCGCTCGGCGCTGAACCACAACTCGGCGATCATGGCGGAGCTGGCCGACGCCGCCGGCGTCCGCCTGGCCCCGCACGGCAAGACGACGATGGCCCCGCAGCTGTGGGCCGAGCAGCTGGCGGCGGGTTGCTGGGGCATCACCTTCGCGACACCCTGGCAGGCGCAGGTCGCGCGGTCGTTCGGGGTGCGCCGCATCGTGCTCGCCAACGCGCTGGTCGATCCGCTCGGATTGCGCTGGATCGCCGGGGAATTGGCACGCGACCCGGCTTTCGAGTTCGTCTGCTGGGCCGACAGCGTCGCCACGGTCGAGCTGATGGATCACCAGCTGCGGTCTGTGCCCGGCTCCGCCCGAATCCGGGTCCTGGTGGAACTCGGTGGCGCGCAAGCGCGTACCGGCGCCCGCACGCTCGGGGAGGGCCATGCCATCGCCACGGCGATCGAGCGCTCGGACCGCCTGACGCTGGCGGGTGTCGGCGGATACGAGGGTGCGCTCGCCCGCGACCGCAGCCCGGAATCGATGGCGGCACTGCGCCGTTACCTCGATGACGTCGCCCGTCTGCACCGCGAACTCGCCGCCGCGGGTCGTTACCGGGACGGCGCGATCGTCACGGCGGGCGGCAGCGCCTACCAGGACCTGGTTCTCGAACGCCTGGCCGGCCTCGCGGACGAGCAAGGCGCACACGGTGTTCCGACCACCGTCGTGCTGCGTTCGGGCGCTTACCTCATCCACGACGACGGCCTGTACTCCGAGGTCTCCCCGCTCACCCCGAATCGCAGCCCGCACCCGCTACGCGCGGCCATGCACGCCTGGGCCCGTGTGCTGTCCCGTCCGGAACCGGACCTGGCGCTGCTGGACGCGGGCCGCCGCGACGTCCCTTACGATTCCGGACTGCCGACGCCACAACTCGTTGGGACACAACCGGTTTCGGAGGTCGGCGCGCTGACCGTCGCCAAGCTCGCCGACCAGCACGCCTTCCTGCGCGTCCCGGCAGCGGCCGATCTCCCGATCGGCTCGGTCGTCCGCCTCGGCCTCTCACACCCCTGCACCGCGTTCGACAAGTGGCGCCTGATTCCGGTAATCGATGACGCGAACGCCGCCCGCCCGCGCGTCGTCGACCTCGTCCACACCTTCTTCTGACCCGCCGGAACCCGGTGAGCTCGGACACTGCCGGTACCGATGTCGAAGCGGCACCATAGGCTCGGTGAACGTATTCCACTAGAGCGGGGAGCGGCAATGTCGAAGGTGATCATTGTTGGCGGCGGCATCGGTGGGTTGACGGCGGCCGCGGCGTTCCACCAGCAGGGCTGGGACGTGGAGGTGCTGGAGCAGGCGCCGGAGATCGCCGAGGTCGGTGCGGGAATTTCGCTGTGGTCCAATGCGCTGCGCGCCCTCGATGTGATCGGCTTGGGAGCCCAGGCGCGCGACCGGGCCCGCGCGGAAGCGTCCGCGGGTATCCGGGAGAGCAAGGGCGGCTGGCTGTCGCGCGCCGACGTCGCCGCGATTCGCGACACCTACGGCCTGCCGATTCTGCTGCATCGCGCCGACCTGCTCGACCTGCTGCGGGCCGCGGTCCCGGAATCCGCGCTGCGCCCAGGTATCTCGGTGCGCGAGGCGCGCTCCGACGGCACCGTCGTGCATTCGGCAGGCAGCTCCACCGCCGACCTGATCGTGGGCGCGGACGGCCTGCGCAGTGTCGTGCGCCGTGCGGTCTGCGGCGAGATCGCCCCGAGGTACGCCGGCTACACCGCGTGGCGAGTCCTCGTCACGCCGACCGCCCCGATCGGTGACCTCGCGGAAACCTGGGGTCGCGGTGAACGTTTCGGCTACGCCGCGCTGGCCGACGGCCGCGTCTACTGCTACGCCACCGCGAACCTGCCCGAGGGGACCCGCACCGACGGCCGCGCCGAACTGCGCCGTCGTTTCGGCAGGTGGCACGACCCGATCCCGGGTCTGCTCGCCGCCGCTGACGACGACGCGGTGCTGCAACACGATATCTACGCGCTGCCACCGCTGAAAACCTATGTCGCCGAACGCATCGCGCTGGTCGGTGATGCCGCCCACGCGATGACCCCGAATCTCGGCCAGGGCGCCTGCCAGGCCATCGAGGACGCGATCGTGCTCGCCCGGGTCGCGAAGGAGGACGGCGACCTGACCCGCTACGACCGGCTGCGCCGCCCGCGCACACAGATGATCGTCGCCCGTTCGGGGCGGATCGGGCAGGTCGCGCAGCTGTCCTGGCCGCCGGTGGTCGCAGTCCGCAACGCGATGCTGAAACTCGTGCCCGCCGCCGCGCAGGTGAAAGCCCTTGGTGCGGTGGTGGATTGGACGCCCTAGTCGGTGCCGGTGACGATTCCGCGCACCTTCGCGGTCACCTCGTCGGTGTCCACGCCCAGCGCCCCGAACACCCGCTTTGCCAGTTCCGGATCGGCGTCGAGCAGCCCGAGCAGCATGTGCTCGGTGCCCACCAGGTCGCTACCCGCCCGCTGCGCTTCGGCGTTCGCGTGCAGGAACGCCATCCGGACCAGCGGCGCCATCTGCAACCGGCTCGGGCCGACGGGGCGGCGCAACTCGTCGGCGGTGAGCCCGAGGGCGGTGATCGCCGCGGCGGCGGTGGAGTCGACGTGCGCGGATTCACTGCGAATAATGCCCAGCAGCACGTGATCCGGGGTGATCGCGGTGTGGCCCAGCGCGATCGATTCCCGCAGCGAGGCCTGCAACGCCGCTTTGGCTCCGTCGGTGAAGGGCAGGAATTCCGGCGTCGCCGCGGTGTCGGGGTCGGCGGCCAGCCCGATCCGCTCGATCGCCTCGGACGGTGTAAAGCCGTGCCGGGACAGCGCTTTGGCGGTCGGCGAATTCGCTTCGGATTCCGCTTCGCGCAGGACCGCCACGAGTAGATGTTCGGCCCCGATGACATGGTGGTTGAGCGCCCGCGCCTCTTCCTGCGCGAGCACCACCACGCGGCGCGCCCGGTCGGTGAATTTCTCGAACACTTCGCCTCCTAGTCCGGAAGCTGTCGGCGATTTCCATCGTAGTGCGGATTCGCACGGCCGCCGCCGGATTCAGCGACGCGAGGGCTACTCCGGGAACTCGCGCACCGCGCCCGAGCAGCGCGCGGACTGCCTGCGCAGCGCCGCGACGAGCTCGGGCGGGCCGGTGAGCAGCGTGAAATCGAGGTCGGAGGAGGAGATCATCCAGACCAGGGCTTCGGGAGTCTCGGCGCCGACGTGCAGGCGGCAGCTGTGGTCGTCGACCGCTTCGACCGTGCCCATGCCCGGCCAGATCCGCGCGCTGGCGATCTCGGCGGACACGTGCAGCAATACCAGCGCCTGATACGGCCAGGTGCGCACCGACAGCTGGCGCGAAAGATAGGTCGCCACATCGCTTTCCGGCAGTTCCCGCGGCGTGAAACGGGGACCGGTCGGTATCCGCGGGGTCAGCCGATCCACCCGGAACGTGCGCCAGTCACCGCGATCGACATCCCAGGCCACCAGATACCAGTGCCGGCTGAAGTGAACGAGGCTGTGCGGCTCCGCTTTCCGGATGCTGGACGCGCCACCGTGGGCGCGGTAATCGAAGCGCAGCTGTTCGTGGCGCTGGCAGGCCTCGGCGATCGCCATCAGCGTGTCCGGCGCCACCGTCGGCCGCGGCGCGCCGACCCGGACCGTCGCGCCTTTGAGTGTGCGGACCCGATGCCGCAGCCGCGGCGGCAGCACCTGCTCCAGCTTGCTCAACGCCCGCACCGCCGCCTCCTCGATACCGGCGACACTGCCGTCGGAGGCGCTGCGCAGGCTCACCGCGACCGCCACCGCCTCTTCGTCGTCGAGCAGCAGCGGCGGCAGCGCCGCCCCCGCGCCCAGCCGGTAACCCGCCGTGCCCTGGCTGGCGTGCACCGGATAGCCCAGTTCCCGCAGCCGCTCCACGTCCCGGCGTACGGTGCGCCCGGTGACGCCGAGGCGTTCGGAGAGTTCGGTGCCGGTCCAATCGCGGTGGGTCTGCAACAGGGCCAGCAGTTTGAGCAGTCGCGCCGAGGTTTCCAACATGACTTCGAGCATGCCAGCTGCTTAGGAACGGAGCTGTCCTAACACGCTTCTACTGTTCTGGTTATGAGCAACAGCGAGATCCGCCCCTTCCGCATCGACATCCCGCAGGCCGACCTCGATCGGCTGCACAGCCGGCTGGCCGACACCCTGTGGCCCGACGAACTGCCGGGAGTCGGATGGGATTACGGCATGCCGGTCAGCTACCTGAAGGAGCTGGCCGAGTACTGGCGCACCGGCTACGACTGGCGTGCGCAGGAAGCTCGGCTCAACGAGCTGCCGCAGTTCCTGACCGAAATCGACGGGCAGCAACTGCATTTCGTGCATGTCCGCTCGCCGGAGCCGGACGCGCTGCCGCTGCTGCTGACCCACGGCTGGGCGGCGACCTACACCGAGTTCCTCGATGTGATCGGGCCGCTGAGCGACCCGCGGGCGCACGGCGGCGACCCGGCCGACGCTTTTCATCTGGTGATCCCTTCGCCGCCCGGGTTCGCGTTCTCCGGCCCGACGCAGCAGGTCGGCCAGAGTTCGACCGAACGGTACGCGGCATTGTTCGCGCAGTTGATGGCGCGGCTCGGCTATGACCGCTACGGCGCGCAGGGCGGTGACGTCGGTTCGTTCGTCTCGCCGGAGCTGGGGCGCATCGACGCCGAGCACGTGATCGGCATTCATATGAACGGCCCGATCACGATGCCGTCCTGGGACGAAGAATCCGGGGCGGGCGACGAGCAGTCCTGGGGTGCGGAGGACCAATCCTGGGGCGGCGGAACCGAATACAGCGACGCCGACAAGGCGCGGCTCGAAGAGCTCACGGGCGAGGGCAGTTTCACCAGATTCGGCTATGCCATGGTGCAGGCCGGGCGGCCGCAGACCCTGGCCATCGGGCTGCATGATTCACCTGCCGGCCTGCTGGCCTGGCTGGTGGATCTGTTCCAGCGCTGGACCGATCCGGCCATCGAACTGCCCGATCGGGCGGTGGACCGGGACGCGCTGCTCACCACGATCAGCATCTATTGGCACACCAAGACCTTCGCGTCCTCGATCCGGCTGTACAAGGAATCCGAGTCCTGGGGTGCGCAATTGAAGAACTCGGGCGTGCCGACCGGCGTCGCGATCTTCCCCGGCGACCTGTCCATCCGGGCCCTCGCCGAGCAGCAGCACACCATCGTGCACTGGAAGGAATACGACCGCGGCGGTCACTTCGCGGCGATGGAAGCGCCTGATCTGCTGACTGCCGATGTCCGCGAATTCTTCCGCGGCTTGCGCTGATTCGCCGCCGGACTACCGCCGGTGCGGGTCACCGGCGGTAGTTCTCGGCCATGGCCGCGGCGATGGCGGCCACCTCGGCCCGCAGCTCCGGCGGATCCAGGATCTCCGCGGCCGCGCCCAGGGGCAGAATGCTGTGCACGAGAACGGGATAGGACTCACAGGCCAGGTCGATCTCGGCCCAGCCGTCCGCGTCCGGTTCGGTCATCGACGCCAGCGCCGCGGTGACGACGGCGGGATCGAAACTGTGCCGGAGCAGCCGGACGTGATCGGCCCGGATGCGGCAGCGGGCGTGCACGCGCAGCATGGATTGCGCGAAGCCTTCCTGAACTTCGACCCAGTGCGCGGCGAGGTCGAAATCCACTGGGCGGGTGAAGAATTCGCCGGTCTGCTGGGCGGACGAGATGCGCCCCACCCGATAGGAGCGGATGTCGTCGCGATGGCGCGCCAGCAGGTACCAGGTGCCGGCCTTGAGCACCAGGCCGAGCGGGTCGAGCAGGCGTTCGACCGGGCGGTCCTTGCGGCCGTAGGTCACCTGGAGTCTGCGGTCGTGCCACAGGGCGTCGGCGAGGGTGGCCAGGGTCGGGGTTTCCTCGGGGCGATGGAACCAGCCGGGCACGTCGATGTGCACGCGCTCGGCGACCCGGGTGGCGCGCCCGCGCAGTTCCGGTGGGAGCGCCGCGAGCACCTTGAGCTGGGCGGTCGCGAGCACCGTGCCCAGCCCGAGGTCGGCGGCCGCACCGGGCAGGCCGGCGAGCAGCACCGCGTCGGCTTCCTCCGAGGTCAGGCCGGTCAGCCGGGTGCGATAGCCGTCGACCAGCCGGATGCCGCCCAGCCGGCCGGGCTCGCTGTACACCGGAACCCCCGCCTCCGAGAGCGCCTCGACGTCGCGGTACACCGTCCGTACCGACACCTCCAGGGCCTCGGCGAGTTCCGGTGCGGTGGCCCGGCCGCGGGTCTGCAGCAGCAGGAGGAGTTGCACCAGTCGGCTCGCACGCATCTCTCGAGACTAGCCAGATAACCTGACATAGGGTGTCAAGGTTGGCTCGTACGGTTGCTGACATGACCCTTTGGAGCGAGTTCGTCCAGGAAGCACCGAAAATCGCGTCCGTGTTCCACCGGCGGCACAAAGCGACGGGCAATCTCTGCCTGCTCGCCACCCTGCGCGCCGACGGATCCCCGCGCATCAGCCCGATCGAACCGCGCGTCTTCGACGGCATGCTGGTGATCGCGGGCATGCCGAACACCACCAAATTCCAGGACCTGGAGCGCGACCCCCGGTTCTGTCTGCACACCGCCACCGTTGACACCATGGTCGGCGACGGCGACGCCAAACTCTTCGGCACGGTCACCGACCTTCCGGACAAGGAGGTGCACGCCCGCTTCGCGCAGGACCTGTTCGAGGAATCGGGCTTCGACATCCGTGGTCAGGAGTTCGACCACTTCTACGTAGCCGACCTGAGCGGTGCCTCGTGCGTCGAGGCCACCGACGACCAGCTCGCCATCACCATCTGGAAGCCGGGCGAGGGCGAGCGCGTCGTCCGGAAGTGAGGGTCAGGCCGCCGGGAAGTGCCGGTCGAGGAACCGGGCGAACACCTGACGGGTGATCTGGGTGCCCCAGTCGCCCCAGCTGAAGTCGTAGACGTGGTCGCCGTAGGGGATCGGCAGCAGATCATGCTGCACCCCTGCGGTTTCCAGCTTCGCCGCCAGCAGCTCGGACTGGGCGTAGGCGACGATGTGGTCCCGGGTGCCGTGCAGCAGCAGGGTCGGTGGGACGCCGGGGCGGACGTAGGTGATCGGCGAGGCCGCGGCGTACCGGTCCGGGAACTCCTCCGGGGTGCCGCCGATGTAGTCCCGCAACACTTTTCGCGCGTAATCCGGGTCGCCGGAGTCGCGGTAGCCCAATGCCAGGTCGGCCGGCGGATAGAACGCGGCGACCGCGCGCACGGCGGTGTCGCCCACCGGGCAACTCGGCGACACCCGGTCATCGGCGTAACCGCCCAGCAGGGCGAGGTTTCCGCCCGCCGAGCCGCCCGCCAGCATGACCCGCTCCGGATCCACGCCGAACTCCCGCGCGTGCTGCTTGACCCAGCCCACAGCGCATTTCACATCACCGGGCGCCTGGTTCCAGCGCGCCGGCGGCGCCAGCCGGTATTCGATGGCGAACACCGCGTAGCCCTTGTCGTTGAGCCATTGGTGCCACCGCGGAGCCTCACCCCGGTCGCCTTCCGACCAGCCGCCGCCGTGCACCCACACCACCGCCGGGCGCGGGGTGTCCGAGGCGCGGGACGGAAGTTTCGGATCCAGCAGCAAATTCGTGCCGTCGACGGTGGCGTAGGTGGTCGACATCGATTCCAGCGGTTTGCCGTTGTTCGATCCGCCGGTGAGGTAGTCCATGACCGACAATTCGGCGCCACGCCGGTGCGCCTCCCGCCAGGAGGCGACCAGCGGAAAGCACGCGGCGATCATCGCCACCACGCACACGACGCCGACCAGCTTGCCGGTAATTCGCAGTGCGCCGGAATTGCGCCGTTGCAGCAGTATCGCGCTGATTCCGAGGCCCAGCAGGCCCGCCGGCAGCAAATAGAATCCGAAATTGCTGACCAGCAACGAGAGTGAAATCAGTCGCGCTGGAATATCCGACCAGGCGATCACGAACGTGATCACGGCCAGCAACGCGGCCAGCGCCAAACCGATTGCGGCAACAATCCAGCGGATCACCATGCGCCCATTAACCCACGGGCCCTGCGGTCTCCGGCTCCGGCGCGCCGCGTCCTCGTGCGCGCTCAGTCCGGCGGCAGCACCGCACGCACTCGCTCCGCGACCGTTTGCACGTCGCCCACTCCGTCAACGCGACGCAGCACCCCGCGCGCTTCGTAGAAGGGCAGCAATTCCGCCGTCATCGCCTCGTAGTTCTCGATCCGCTGCCGCACGACGTCCTCGTGATCATCGGAACGGTGTTCCAGCTCGACGCCTGCCGGCGGCGGATTCGACTTCAGGTGATAAATCTTTCCGGTCTTCTTGTCCGCGCGCCGATAAACCGCCCGCTCGATCAGTTGATTCGCAGGCACTTCCAATGCCACGACCACATCGATGGCGGCGCCCTGGTTGCCGAGAATGCCGTCCAGCCCGGTGGCTTGCGCTGTGGTCCGCGGAAACCCATCCAGCAAGAACCCGTCCCGGCAATCGTCCGCGCGCAGCCGCTTATCGATCAGCTCGAGCACCACCTCGTCCGGCAGCAACCCACCCTCGGCCATCTGCCGTGCCAATTCCCCGGGCAACTCACCCGCGGCCTGCGCCGCCCGCAACATGTCGCCGGTCGAAATCTGCGGGATGCTCAGCCGCTCACAAAGAATCCCGGCCTGCGTCCCTTTACCCGCCCCCGGCGGGCCCACCAACACCAGTCGCATACCTGTCCTCCTGCGCCATGCACGGCCCCTGCGCCCGAACTGGATTCCGAGATTACTGGAGTCGAGCGCGGGAACCGGCTGGCCACGCGGGGTTACCGGAGGGGTGAATACGCCTGAATGTCTTTGTAGCTCGGGAGTCCTGTAGGTATCGCGGCGCCATCGCGGACCGCGCGTGCCGTGCCGACGGCCGTGGCGAGGGAAGCCCGGTACAGCAGTGATCCGGTACTGATCCGGCGAACACCCAGGGCGGCGAGCTCGGCGACGGAGGGGCCGGTGCTCAGGTAGAGGACGTTGAGGGGGAGTCCGGTCGCATGGACCACCGTGCGGATCTGCTCCGAATCGGTCAGCCCGGGGACGAAAATCCCATCGGCGCCTGCCTTTTCGTACCGGGCGACGCGGGCGAGGGTGGAGCTGGGATCCACACCGAGCCAGTGCGTGTCGACGCGCGCGTTGACGAACAGCTCGGGCACGCGGGCTTTGACCGCCGCGATCAACTCCGATTGGTGGCCCGGGTCGGCCAGCGCTGTGTCCGCGCGACCGTCCTCCAGATTGACTCCGGCGATTCCGAGTTCCCCCAGCTGCCAGGCGAATTCAGCCACCTCGTCGGGATCTTCGCTGAAACCGCCTTCGATGTCGACGGTGATCGGCACCGCCAATCGGCTGAGTCGCGTTGCCAGCACCAAAGTCTCGTCGCGGGTGACGCCGGTGCCATCGGGCAGCCCAGCCCCCGCCGCCACCCCGAGGCTGGTCGTGCCGACCGCCGGAAAGCCTTCGGCGGCGAGCATCGCCCCCGAGGCGAAGTCCCAGGCGTTGGGCAGCACGAGCGGTTCACCGCGGTAGTGGAGGTCGCGAAACACTGTTGCCTTGGCGGTCATCGAGAGTCCTTTCGTTGGCCGGGATCGTGGCCTTCGAGGATTCCGGCTGCGATAGCGATGGCGTGCGTCCGCCCGGGGCACTCGTGGGGTCCCGCGCCGAAACCGAGTCCGTCTCGTGTCAGATCGAGTTCGACAAGTTCTCCGTCGACGATCCGGCGGGTCCGCGGGACCGGTGGATGCTGGTCCATGGTGCGTGCGAGAACCTCGGCGGCCCGATTACTCGCACCTGCGCGGAGCTGCTGCGTTCGAGCGTTGGCGAGCAGGTCTGCGGTTGCCTGGCACGCCTGTACCAGCAGGGATATCCGTGCCGCGGTCACCTCGTCGGCGACGCCCCCGCAGGCCGCGATGAGATCCTCGACCGCTCCGTCGGCGGCCGGGTTGTCGGGCGTATGTGGTTGATAGTGTGCCGCAACGAGTTCCACGGCTTCGACGGAAATGTCCGGCAACCCGAGTGCGTCGGCGAGCACCCGTACGTGGGGGAGCGGGCCGCGGGTGGTTCGCGCCGCGGTTCGGAGCGCATGCGGGTCGAGCCGTTCCAATTCCGCGAGCACCAGAGCCCGCCTGCGGCGATGCTCGTCGCCGTTGCTGAAGCGTGGAACCTGTGCCCGTAGCCAACCGATCCCGGTAGTCGCCGCTCGATGTACCGCGGGCACGGGGCAGTGGGTCAGTGCCTCGCGCACGCGCTGAGGTTCGCTGATCAGGGGCAGTGTCGCGTCCATGCCGCGACGGTAGCCCCGGGACAGTTCGGTGGCGGCCGAACTATCGGCAGCGCATCCTGGGTGGCATGCGAACTCGCGGAGCGGAGCTGGCCGGACTGGCGGCCCTGCTGGCTGACCCCACCCGAGCCGAGATCTGCCTGTCCCTGCTCGACGGGCGGGCCTGGACGGCGGGCGAATTGGCTCGTCATGCCGGTGTAGCTCCCTCGACTGCGACCGAACACCTGAACCGGCTGCTTGCGGGCGGCCTGCTGGCCGAACGCCGCCAGGGGCGGCACCGCTATGTCCAGCTGGCCGACGCTCGCGTGGCCGAACTCCTCGAAGCCATGGTCGGGCACTTCGAACCGCAGCGAGCCAACCCGTCGTCCCTGCGCGCGGTCACCGCCACGGCGGCCCTGGCTCGCGGCCGCACCTGCTACGACCATCTCGCCGGTCGCCTCGGCGTCACGATCGCCGACGCCATGATCGACCGCGGCCTGCTCGACCCGGACTCCGGCTTCGCGCTCACCGATACCGGGCTGACCTGGCTCACCGGCCCACTCGGCATTGATCTTGCCGAACTCCGAAAGACTCGCCGCCCACTGGCCAAACCCTGCCTCGACTGGACCGAACGCCGCACTCACCTCGGCGGCGCGGCGGGCGCACACCTCTGCCGCCGGCTGCTCGACCTGGACTGGGTACAGCGCAGCGGATCCGGCCGTGCCGTCCGCGTCACGCCCCGCGGCGCCGCCGGGCTCGCGGATCTGCTCGACATCCCGCCCGCGGCGTTGAACTGAGCGTCAAAGCTGGTTCGACTTCCTTGTGGCTATTTTCTGGCGAGGCTTCGTCTCGGGCTGATGTCGGAGCCGCCGAATCCCGTACTGCTGTGCCAATATTGGTCAATGGACCTGCTCGGCGCGGCTCATGAGGTGGTGCACCCCACTGCGATCACCTCCTTGTTCTTGATCGCCCTGGTCGCCGTCATCGGCCCGGTCGCCTCACGGTTACTGCGCGGCTACATCCCTGACGTGGTGATTCTGCTGCTGCTCGGCGCGATCATCGGCCCGAACGCGCTGCACTGGGCGGGCACGGAAGGCGGCGTCGACCTGCTCAGCGAACTCGGGCTCGGCATGCTGTTCCTGCTCGCCGGGTACGAGCTGGATCCGAAACTGTTGCGCGGTAAACCGGGGCACACCGCGTGGCTGGTGTGGGCGGGTTGCCTGGTTTTCGCGTTCTTGCTGGTGAGCGGTGCGGTGCTGGTGGAATCCGGCGCGGAGGCCGGATTCACCGCCAAGGTCGCCGTCGCCATCGCGATGACCTCGACCGCCCTCGGGACGTTGCTGCCGATCGTGAAACAGGCCGGGTTCCTGGATCAGCCGCTGGGCCGGGCGGTGCTGGCGCACGGGGCGGTCGGGGAGCTGGGCCCGATCGTGGCGATGTCGGTGCTGTTGACCAGTCGCAGTCCGTGGGCCGCGGTGGTGGTGCTGCTGATTTTCGCGGCGGCGACGGCCTGGATCGGGTTCGTTCCACAGCGCGTCTTCCAGCGGTCGCCGTCGGTGGGCCGGACCCTGGGCGGGCTGGGCGGCGGCACCTCGCAGCTGCCGGTGCGCGGGGTGTTCCTGCTGCTCCTGGTGCTGATGGCGGTCGCGGAGACCTTCGATCTCGATGTGGTGCTCGGCGCGTTCGCGGCGGGCGTGGTGCTGCGCGGCATGATCGCCGACGCGCATCCGGAGGTGGAGACGGCGCTGGAGACGATCGGGTTCGGGATCCTGATCCCGGTGTTCTTCGTGGTCTCGGGGATGGGCATCGATATTTCGGCGGTGCTGAGCAACCCGGTGCTGTGGGTGCTGTTCGTCCTGTCGATCGCGATCGCCCGCGGCCTGCCGGTGTGGCTGAGCGAGCGGTATGTCCCGCACGGCGAGAACCTGCCGACCGCGCAGGAGCGGGCGCAACTGGCGCTGTACGCGGCGACCGGTTTGCCGATCATCGTCGCGGTTACCCAGGTGGCGACGAGTTCGGGTCTGATGGGAGCCGACCTCGCCTCGGTACTGGTGGCCGCCGGCGCGACGACCGTGCTGCTGTTCCCGCTGATCGCGCGAGTGATCGGGCGGGGGAACCTGCCGGCCGTCGAGCCCCGAGTATGAATGAGCTTGCATTGTCGTGCATAATCATTTCATGGCTGATTCCTCTGATGCCGGAGCCTCGAACAGCGGGGTAACGCGGATCGCAGTCGCGGGTGCGAGCGGATACGCGGGCGGTGAAGTACTCCGACTACTCCTGGCGCATCCCCGATACCGAGACGGGCGTCTCGAGATCGGGGCGCTGACCGCGGGGTCCAACGCCGGCACCACGCTGGGCGCACACCAGCCGCATCTGCTGCCGCTGGCCGACCGCGTGCTCGGCCCGACCACCGTCGAGGAGCTCGCCGGGCACGACGTGGTCTTCCTGGGCCTGCCGCACGGCCAGTCCGCGGTCATCGCCGAGGCGCTGCCGGAATCGACCGTCATCATCGACTGCGGCGCGGACTTCCGGCTGCGCGATGCCGCCGCGTGGGAGAAGTACTACGGCAGCGCGCACGCGGGCACCTGGCCCTACGGTCTGCCCGAATTGCCGGGCGGCCGTGCGGCTTTGCGCGGCGCGAAGCGGATCGCGGTGCCCGGCTGCTACCCGACGGTGTCGAGCGTGGCGCTCGCGCCGGCCATCGCGGCGGGCATCATCGAGCCCGCGGTGCACGTCGTCGCGGTGAGCGGCACGTCGGGCGCGGGCCGCAAACTCGATGTGGGCCTGCTGGGTTCGGAGGTGATGGGCTCGGCCCGCGCCTACAGCATCGCCGGCGCGCACCGGCACACCCCGGAGATCGCGCAGAATCTGAGCGCCGCGGGCGGTCAGGAGGTCGCGGTGTCGTTCACGCCGGTGCTGGCCCCGATGCCGCGCGGCATCCTGGCCACCTGCACCGCGCGCACCACCGTGGACGCCGCGCAGGCTCGCGCGGTCTACGAAAAAGCTTACGCCGAAGAACCTTTCGTGCACCTGCTGCCCGAAGGCGTACTGCCGCAGACCGGTTCGGTGCTCGGCTCCAACGCCATCACCTTGCAGGTGGCGGTGGACGCCGACGCGGGTCTGCTGGTGGTCGTCGGCGCGATCGACAATTTGACCAAGGGCACCGCGGGCGCCGCGGTGCAGTCCATGAACCTGGCCCTCGGATTCGAAGAGACCGAAGGACTTTCCACCGTAGGAGTGGCACCGTGACGACGACCGAAACCAACTCCGGGAAGCTGGTTCGGACCCAGGGCGTGACCGCCCCGCTCGGCTTCCGGGCGGCCGGCATCGCCGCCGGAATCAAGGCCAGCGGCAAGCCGGATCTGGCGCTCGTGCTCAACGAGGGCCCCGAGTACGTGGCGGCGGGCGTGTTCACCCGCAACCAGGTGAAGGCCGCGCCGGTGCTGTGGTCGCAGCAGGTGCTGACCGCGGGCCGGTTGCGCGCGGTCATCCTCAATTCCGGTGGGGCGAACGCCTGCACGGGCCCCGGCGGCTTCCAGGACACCCACCAGACCGCCGAGGAACTGGCGAAGGTGCTGAGCAACTGGGGCGCCGAGACCGGCGCGGGCGAGATCGCGGTCTGCTCAACGGGTTTGATCGGTGACCGGCTCCCGATGGGCAAGCTGATCCCGGCGATCACCGAGATCGTGCACGAGATGGGCGGCGGCCTCTCCGGCGGCACCGACGCCGCGCACGCCATCATGACCACCGACACCGTGCCGAAGGAAGCCGCCTTCCATCACAAGGCGAAGTGGAACGTGGGCGGCATGGCCAAGGGCGCGGGCATGCTCGCGCCGTCGCTGGCCACCATGCTCGTCGTGCTCACCACCGACGCCGTCGCCACCCCCGAGCAGCTGGATTCCGCGCTGCGCAAGGCGACCCGGCTCACCTTCGACCGGCTCGACGTGGACGGTTCCTGCTCCACCAACGACACCGTGCTGCTGCTGGCCAACGGAGCCAGCGCCGTCACGCCCGCGCAGGACGAACTGGACGCCGCCGTGCTCGCGGTCTGCGACGACCTGGCGACCCAGCTGATGGCCGACGCCGAGGGCGTCACCAAGCGGGTGCGGGTCGTCGTCCAGGGTGCGGCCAGCGAGGACGAGGCGCTGATCGCGGCGCGTGCCATCGCCCGCGACTCGCTGGTCAAGACGGCGCTTTTCGGCTCCGACCCGAACTGGGGCCGCGTGCTGGCCGCGGTCGGCATCGCGCCGATCACCCTGGACCCGAACCGGATCTCGGTGTCGTTCAACGGGAATCCGGTCTGCGTCGACAGTGTCGGCGCGCCGGGCGCGCGGCAGGTCGACCTGTCCGGCGCGGACATCGACGTGCTCGTCGAACTGAACGTCGGTGACGGCGCGGCGATGGTGCGCACCACCGATCTCTCGCACGGCTACGTCGAAGAGAATTCGGCCTACAGCTCATGACCGAGGTACTGCACACCCTTTCGGCCCTGGATAAAGCGCACATTCTGGCCGACGCGCTGCCCTGGCTACAGAAGTTCCGCGACAAGATCGTCGTCGTGAAGTACGGCGGCAACGCCATGATCGACGACGAACTCAAGCGCGCCTTCGCCGCCGACATGGCGTTCCTGCGCACCGTCGGCGTGCACCCGGTGGTGGTGCACGGCGGCGGCCCGCAGATCAGCGCGATGCTGAAGAAGCTGGGCTTGCAAGGCGAGTTCCGCGGCGGCTTCCGCGTCACCACACCCGAGGTGATGGATGTGGTGCGGATGGTGCTCTTCGGTCAGGTCGGCCGGGAACTGGTGGGCCTGATCAACGCGCACGGCCCGTACGCGGTCGGCATCTCCGGTGAGGACGCGCACCTGTTCACCGCGACGCGGCGCACCGTCGACGTCGAGGGCATCGCCACCGACATCGGGCTGGTCGGCGACGTCACCGCGGTGAACCCCGACGCGGTGCTGGATCTCATTGCCGCGGGGCGTATTCCGGTGGTGTCCACCATCGCGCCCGACGCCGGCGGCGTGGTGCACAACATCAACGCCGACACCGCGGCCGCCGCGCTCGCCGAGGGCATCGGCGCGGAAAAGCTGGTCGTGCTGACCGATGTCGAAGGTCTGTACACCGATTGGCCGGACCGCTCCTCGCTGACCTCTCGCATCGATGCCGATGAGCTGGCGACGTTGCTGCCCCGGCTGGACGCGGGCATGGTGCCGAAGATGGAAGCCTGTCTGCGGGCCGTCCAGGGCGGGGTGCCGACCGCGCACGTCATCGACGGGCGGGTGCCGCATTCGGTGCTGCTGGAACTGTTCACCGGAGAAGGAATCGGAACAATGGTGACGCCTGCCGGCGCGCCGGACGGAACGAAATCATGAACTCAGTCGAGGAAATGCAGTCGCGGTGGAACACCGTGATGATGAACAACTACGGCACCCCGAAGGTCGCGCTGGTGCGCGGCTCGGGCGCGGTGGTCTACGACGCCGACGGCAAGCGCTACGTCGATTTCCTCGGCGGTATCGCGGTGAACGCGCTCGGCCACGGGCATCCGGCGATCATCGAGGCCGTCACCAGCCAGCTCGGCACGCTCGGGCACACCTCGAACCTGTACGTCAACGAACCGGCGCTGGAACTGGCCGAGAAGCTGGTCGCGCACTTCGGCGACGGGCACGGGCGGGCGTTCTTCTGCAACTCCGGCACCGAGGCCAACGAGGCGGCGTTCAAGATCGCGCGGCTGACCGGTCGGTCCAAGATCGTCGCCTGCGAAGCGGCTTTCCACGGCCGGACCATGGGCGCGCTGGCCCTGACCGGTCAGCCCGCCAAGCGGGCGCCGTTCGAGCCGATGCCGCCCGGCGTCGTGCACGTGCCCTACGGTGACGCGGACGCGCTCGAGGCCGTCGTCGACGCCGACACCGCCGCGGTGTTCCTGGAACCGATCATGGGGGAGAGCGGCGTCATCGTGCCGCCGATGGACTACCTGGCCCGGGCCCGGGAGATCACCGCCCGCCACGGCGCGCTGCTGGTGCTCGACGAGGTGCAGACCGGCATCGGCCGGTGCGGAAAGTTCTACGCGCACCAGGCTTTCGGCATCGTGCCGGACGTGATCACGCTGGCGAAGGGCCTCGGCGGCGGCCTGCCCATCGGCGCGGTGCTGGCCACCGGGCCCGCCGCGGAGCTGCTCACCCCGGGTCTGCACGGCACCACCTTCGGCGGCAACGCGGTGTGCACCGCGGCGGCGCTGGCCGTGCTGCGCACCATCGACGAGGAAGATCTGCTCGCACACGTGGAAGCGCTGGGCAAGCACATCGTGGACGGCATCGAGGGGCTGGACCATCCCCTGGTCGACCACGTGCGCGGCGCCGGCCTGCTGCTGGGAATCGGACTGACCCAAGACATTTCGGCCCACGTCGAAGCCCGCGCCCGGGCTGCCGGTTACCTGATCAACGCGCCCAAGCCGGATACCATCCGGCTCGCGCCCCCGCTGGTGCTCACCGAGACCCAGGCCGACAACTTCGTCGCCGACCTGCCCGAGATCCTGGACGGCGCAGCCGAAGACGCGAAGGGAACCAAATGACCGAGCTCAGGCATTTCCTCCGGGATGACGATGTCACCCCGGTCGAGCAGGCCGAAATCCTCGCTCTCGCAGCCGAACTGAAGCGGTCGCCGTTCGCGCACCGGCCGCTGGACGGGCCGCGCGGCGTCGGGGTGATCTTCGAGAAGAACTCCACCCGCACCCGCTTCTCCTTCGAGGTCGGCATCGCCCAGCTCGGCGGGCACGCCGTCGTAGTCGACGGCCGCGACACCCAGCTGGGCCGCGAGGAAACCCTCGCCGACACCGGCCGCGTGCTCTCCCGCTACGTCGACGCCATCGTCTGGCGTACCTTCGAGCAGGCGCGGCTGGACGAAATGGCTCCGGCCGCAACGGTTCCCGTGGTGAACGCGCTGTCCAACGAGTTCCACCCGTGCCAGGTGCTGGCCGACCTGATGACCTTGCAGGAGCGCAAGGGCGATCTCGCGGGCCGCAACCTCACCTACTTCGGTGACGGCGCCAACAACATGGCGCACTCGCTGCTGCTCGGCGGCGTCACCGCAGGCCTGAACGTCACGATCGCCGCACCCGCGGGTTTCGAGCCGCTGCCCTGGATCCTGGAGGCCGCGCGCAAGCGCGCCGCCGAGACCGGCGCGACCATCACCCTCACCGGTGATCCGGACGCCGCCGCCGAGGGCGCCGACGCGCTGGTCACCGACTGCTGGACCTCCATGGGGCAGGAGAACGACGGCCTGGACCGGGTCGGCCCGTTCCGGCCGTTCCAGCTCAACACCGGCCTGGTCGCCCGCGCCCAGTCGGATGCCGTTGTCCTGCACTGTCTTCCGGCGCATCGCGGTGAGGAGATCACCGACGAGGTGATCGACGGGCCGCACAGCGTCGTCTGGGACGAGGCCGAGAACCGGCTGCACGCCCAGAAGGCACTGCTCGTCTGGTTGCTGGCGAAGCGAGGTGACGCGCGTTGACCATCGCCCGTACCCGCGCCGGACGGCAGTCTCGCATCATCGAACTGCTGTCCGCGCACGCGGTGCGCAGCCAGACCGAACTCGCCGCGCTGCTGTCGGCCGAGGGCATCGAAACCACGCAGGCGACCCTGTCCCGTGACCTCGACGAACTCGGCGCGGTGAAACTTCGCGCGGCCGACGGCGGCGCGGGCGTCTACGTGGTCCCCGAGGACGGCAGCCCTGTCCGCGGTGTCACCGGCGGCACCGACCGGCTCTCGAAGCTGCTCGGCGACCTGCTGGTCTCCACCGACGCCAGCGGCAACATCGCCGTCCTGCGCACCCCGCCCGGCGCCGCCCACTTCCTGGCCAGTGCCCTCGACCGCGCGTCGCTGCCGTTCATCGTCGGCACCATCGCCGGCGACGACACCATCGCGGTGATCGCCCGCGAGCCGCTCACCGGCGCCGAACTGGCCGCCAAAATCGAGGAACTCGCCTAGGGACGCTTGGTCTTTCGCCGGGGCCCGCCGCCCCGGCGTACCGTTGCGGCATGGCCAAGATCAGTTTGTCCGGGCCGCAGGCGACCATGCTCGCGACCCTCTACGGCAAGGCTCTCGACGCCCAGTCCGCGAACTCGATCCTGCACGACACCATGGCTTTACACGCCGTCGAGCAGATCGACTTCGACAAGTCCGCGACCGGTCTACGCAAATCCGACGCCGTCGCGGTCGCCCTGCGCAGCCTGCACTTCGACAACTGGACCCGCGAATTCCTCGCCGCCCACCCCGAAGCCACCGTCCTGCACCTGGGCTGCGGCCTGGACACCCGGGTCTACCGCATCGACCCGGGCCCCGGAATCCACTGGTACGACATCGATTTCCCCGACGTCATCGACTTGCGTCCCGAGCTGTACCCCACCCGCCCCGGCTACGAACTGCTCGCCACCCCGCTCACGCCCGCCGACTGGCTCGACCGCATCCCCGCCGACCTCCCTGTCCTCGTCGTCGCCGAGGGCGTCACCATGTACCTCCACGAAGCCGCCGGCCGAGACCTGTTCCGCCGCATCGTCGACCGCTTCCCGTCCGGCCAATTCCTCTTCGACGGCTTCAGCCGAGCCGGCATCAAAGTCCAGAAGATCAACCCGGTCGTCCGCAAATCCGGCTCCACCCTCTACTGGGGCATCGACACCCCGGCCGACCTCGAATCCATCCACCCCCGCCTGCACTGCCGCACCACCACCACCGCCTTCGACCACACCGCCCCCACCCTCACGCCCCTCTACCGCCTAGGCATGACCATCGGCCGCCACTTCCCCGTCTTCCGCCGCATGGCGATCTCCTACCGCCTCGACTTCTGACCCAGAAGATCACCCGTGATCCTTGGTGCGGAGCAGCGGGGTTGCGGCGCTGGGCATTACGCGAAGGGGTACTCCCCGCCGCCGTGGCCGCCCTGGCCGCCGGGGGTGGAGAGGTTGATGATGTCCTGGATCAGCTCGATCACGGCGCGGCCGATGTTCAGGATGTCGTTGCCGAGGATGGAGAATTCGTTCGCGATCAAGTGCATCATGGGTGCTCCTCGGGCAGGAGATGTTCGGCTGGAAGGCAGCGTGTTCGGGGTGCGGGCCGACTCCGCGCGCTGGTGATACCCATGCCGCGGCCGGGTAATCGCGCAGGTGGCAACAGGGGGAACGACGGCCGCTCGCGCCGCTGTGGCGTCAACGGTATCGGCGCAGGTATTGGCGGTATTCGATCCAGTGTTTGGTCTGCCGGGCGAGCGCGCACCCCAATCCGATTCCGCTGAGGGCGAGTCCGATCGCGCCGACGATCAGCGCGGGGCCCGGGTAGCCGTCCGCGCCGATGATCCCGGCCATGAGCATGGCCAGGCCCGCGGTGAGGCCGAAACCCACGGCGACCGCTACGCGTCCACCAGGCCGCCCGGCCAGCAGGAATCCTGCTCCGACGAGGAACAATCCGGTGAGGGCGGCGCAAATTGCTGCCACGGCGAGCATTTCGGGGGCGTCGCCCTCGTTGTCCATCTCGCCCGTCGCGAGCATGATGCTCAAACCGAGGCTGTAGAAGGCGGCCGGGAGGCCGCACAGGATCGCCAGCACCGAGGCCGCCACGGCGGTGAATCGGGTGGGGCGAGGCAGCCCCGGCGGCTGTGGCCACATGCCCCCGGGCTGCGGCCGCCATTGCTGCTGTCCCCACTGTTGGGGCTGTGGCGCCCAAGGCTGCGGCGGTGTTCCCCGCCCGTGTGCCAGCTGTTCGGTCGGCTGGTCGAGTAGCACCGTGGGCTCGGCTTTCGCCCACACCATGGTGGGTGCGCCGCGCAGCGCGTCGGTCGCCGCCGCCGCGAAGTCGCCGCAGCTGGCGAAGCGATCCTCCCGCCGCTTGGCCATCGCGCGGGCGATCACGTCATCCAGGGCCTGCGGCAGATCGGGCCGCGAAACAGTCAGGCGGGGTACGGGTTTC
Source organism: Nocardia sp. NPDC051832 (assembly GCF_040681285.1). NCBI lineage: Bacteria > Bacillati > Actinomycetota > Actinomycetes > Mycobacteriales > Nocardiaceae > Nocardia > Nocardia sp. NPDC051832. The sequence continues at coordinate 47,809 of NZ_JBFAYL010000009.1, read as the reverse complement.
GAGAGGTGTCCGGCGATGACCTGGCCGGGGTTGGTGGCGGTGAACGGTGCGTGCCCGGCCAGCAGCGTGAACAGCGTGCAGGCCAAGGAGTATTGGTCGGCGAGATGGTCGAGCGGTTCGCCGGAGAGCTGCTCTGGCGAGGCGTAGGCGAGGGTGGCCGTGAAGGTTCCGGTGGCGGTCAGCTTCGAATCCGATTCCAGCAACCGGGCGATGCCGAAATCGGTGAGCAGGGCCCGTTCTTCGAGTCCGCCGTCGCCCTCGGCCAGCAAGATGTTCGCGGGCTTCACGTCGCGGTGCAGCACCCCTTGGCTGTGCGCGTAGTCGAGCGCCTTGGCCGTATCGGTGATGAACCCCAGCAACCGCTCCGGCGCGACTGCCCGCCCATCCAGCTGATCGGCGTCGGAGCCGCGAATGTATTGCATGGAAATCCACAGGTGACCGTCCTGCACGCCCCGGTCGTAGATCCCGACGATCCCCGGATGATCCAGCCGTGCAACAACATTGGCTTCCTGCTCGAATCTCCGCCGCAGTTCCTCGTCCGCGGAGACGTCCTGATTGAGCAGCTTCAGCGCCACCATCCGCGGCAACCGCGGATGCCGCGCCCGATAGACCGTCCCCATCCCGCCCTGCCCGAGCACCCCATCGATCACATACCCGGCGAAAGTCTCCTCCACCCCCAGCACGGCACGTCCCTCCCATTACCTCGGCGACGGCCCAACCCTAATGCCCAGTCCCGGTTAACGCCCGAACCTTGCCCCCCGATTATGAATGGGATTGCAACATCGTGCATAATCATTTGTAGAACGGCACGGGGGCGCCGACACCACACACCAACTCGAGGAGCACAGAGAAATGTCCGAGCGCGTCGTACTCGCCTACTCCGGTGGGCTTGACACCTCCGTCGCCATCAGCTGGATCGCGAAGGAGACCGGCGCCGAGGTCGTGGCCGTCGCCATCGACCTGGGCCAGGGCGGCGAGGACATGAACGTGGTGCGCCAGCGCGCGCTGGACTGCGGCGCCGTGGAGGCCATCGTGGTCGACGCGCGCGACGAGTTCGCCGATGAATACTGCCTGCCCACCATCCAGGCCAACGCCATGTACATGGGCCAGTACCCGCTGGTGTCCGCGATCAGCCGCCCGCTGATCGTCAAGCACCTGGTCGAGGCGGCCAAGTTCCACAACGCGACCACCGTGTCGCACGGCTGCACCGGCAAGGGCAACGACCAGGTCCGCTTCGAGGTCGGCATCGGCGCGCTCGCCCCTGACCTGGAGGTCATCGCCCCGGTCCGCGACTACGCCTGGACCCGGGAGAAGGCCATCGCCTTCGCCGAGGAGAACAAGCTCCCGATCAACGTCACCAAGAAGTCGCCGTTCTCCATCGACCAGAACGTGTGGGGCCGCGCCGTCGAGACCGGCTTCCTCGAGGATCTGTGGAACGCGCCGACCAAGGACGTCTACGACTACACCGCCGACCCGACGGTCAACTTCGAGGCGCCCGACGAGCTCATCATCACCTTCGACAAGGGTGTGCCGGTCGCCATCGACGGCAAGCCGGTCAGCGTGCTCGAGGCCATCATCGAGCTGAACCACCGCGCCGGCCGCCAGGGCATCGGCCGTCTGGACATGGTCGAGGACCGGCTCGTCGGCATCAAGAGCCGCGAGATCTACGAGGCCCCGGGCGCGATCGCGCTGATCACCGCGCACCAGGCGCTGGAGAACGTGACCATCGAGCGCGAACTGGGCCGCTACAAGCGCCAGGTCGAGCAGCGCTGGGGCGAGCTGGCCTACGACGGCCTGTGGTTCTCCCCGCTCAAGCGCGCGCTGGACGCCTTCATCGCCGACACCCAGCAGTCGGTCTCCGGCGACATCCGGATGGTGCTGCACGGCGGCTCCGCGGTGGTCAACGGCCGCCGCTCCGAGCAGTCGCTCTACGACTTCAACCTGGCCACCTACGACGAGGGTGACACCTTCGACCAGTCGCTGGCCAAGGGCTTCGTCCAGATCCACGGCCTGTCCTCCAAGGTCGCCGCGCGCCGCGACCTGAACCAGAAGTAAGGGTGCCGAATCGGTCGTAGCCTCGTAGGAAGTTGCGACCGATCGGAGGCTGGAATCATGCGTAGCGACGACGACAGTTGGGACATCACGAGCAGCGTCGGCGTCACCGCGCTGGGAGTCGCCGCCATGCGAGCCGCCGAGACCAGGCGCCCCGACGCGCTGTTCGCCGACCCGTTCGCGGAGCCGCTGGTGGTTGCCGCGGGCGCGCCGGTGTGGTCCCGGATCGTGCGTGGTGAATTCGGCCCGGGTGAGCAGGAAGCCGCCGAGTCCTACGCGCCGCTGATCGCCAGCATCGTCGCCCGCACCTGCTACTTCGACGCGTACTTCGCCGCCGCCGAAGCCGCGGGTATCCGGCAGTTCGTGCTCGTCGCCTCGGGTCTGGACGCGCGGGCCTACCGGATGGAGTGGCCCGCCGGCAGCGTCGTGTTCGAGCTCGACCTGCCGGCGGTGCTGGACTTCAAAGCCGCCGCGCTGGCCGGGTATCAGCCGCGGGCCGATCGTCGTGCGGTACCGGTGGACCTCCGCCAGGATTGGCCGAAAGCCTTGCTGGACAACGGCTTCGATCCGGCTGCCGAGACGGCCTGGCTGGTCGAGGGGCTGCTGCGCTACCTGCCCGTCGACGCCCAGGACCGGTTGCTCGACGACATCGTCGCACTCAGTGCCCCGGGGACCCGGGTCGCGTTGAACACCTTGCTGGAACAATCCGAGGGAGCCGGGGAACGCCGCCGGGAACGCGCCGCGCACAGCGCGCACCTGGGCCTCGGCATCGACCTGGACCAGCTCTTCTACCCGATCGAGGGGCGCGCGCACCCCGTGGAATGGTTCGACCGGCGCGGCTGGAGCACCTTCGCCGCCGACCCGGTCGAGGTCCTGACCGGCCACGGCCGCGCTGTCACCACGGCCGAGGCCGAGGAGATCGGCCGCCACATACTGATGACCGCAATCCGACCCGGAGGAGACAGCACACGATGAGCAGCGACAGCCACGGCACCAACGAGGGCGCGCTCTGGGGTGGACGTTTCGCGTCCGGTCCGGCGGCGGCGATGGCGGCGCTGAGCAAGTCGACGCACTTCGACTGGGCGCTGGCGCCGTACGACATTCGCGCGTCCAAGGCGCACGCCCGCGTGCTGCACAAGGCCGGGCTGCTCTCCGACAGCGACCTGTCCGGCATGCTCGCCGGCCTGGAACAGCTTGCCGCGGACGTGCATTCGGGCGACTTCGGTCCCGCCGAGTCCGACGAGGACGTGCACGGCGCGCTGGAGCGCGGCCTGATCGAACGGGTCGGCACCGAACTCGGCGGCCGGCTGCGGGCCGGACGTTCCCGCAACGACCAGGTCGCCACGCTGTTCCGGATGTGGTTGCGAGATGCGGTGCGGCGCATCGCCTTCGGTCTGCTCGAGGTGGTCGACGCGCTGGTCGAGCAGGCCGCCGCGCACCCCGGCGCGGTGATGCCGGGCAAAACCCATCTGCAGGCCGCGCAGCCGGTGCTGCTCGCACACCATCTGCTGGCGCACGCGCACCCGCTGCTGCGCGATATCGATCGGCTGCGCGACTTCGACAAGCGAGCGGCGGTGTCCCCGTACGGTTCCGGCGCGCTGGCCGGTTCCTCGCTCGGCCTGGACCCGGAGCAGATCGCGGCCGAACTGGATTTCACCGCCTCGGCGGCGAATTCGATCGACGCCACCTCCGCCCGCGACTTCGCCGCCGAGGCGGCCTTCGTGCTCGCCATGATCGGCGTCGACCTCAGCCGCATGGCCGAGGAGGTGATCATCTGGAGCACACCGGAATTCGGCTACATCACTCTCGCCGACGCCTGGTCCACCGGTTCCTCGATCATGCCGCAGAAGAAGAACCCCGACGTCTCCGAGCTGACCCGCGGCAAGGCCGGCCGGCTCATCGGCAATCTGACCGGCCTGCTCGCCACGCTGAAGGCGCAGCCGCTGGCCTACAACCGCGACCTCCAGGAAGACAAGGAACCGCTCTTCGACTCGGTCGCCCAGCTGGAGCTGCTGCTCCCCGCCATCGCGGGCCTGGTCTCCACCCTGACCTTCCACACCGATCGCATGGCCGAACTCGCCCCCGCCGGTTTCACTCTCGCCACCGACATCGCCGAATGGCTGGTCCGCCAGGGCGTTCCGTTCCGCGTCGCCCATGAAGCGGCGGGCGCCTGCGTGAAGGCCGCCGAATCGCGCGGCGTCGGCCTCGACGAACTGACCGACGCCGAATTCGCCGCCATCGACCCGGCCGTCACCCCGCAGGTCCGCGAAGTCCTGACGGTCCAGGGTTCGATCGCCTCCCGCAACGCCCGCGGCGGCACCGCGGGCGTCCAGGTCGCCGCCCAACTCGACGAGATCCGTTCGGACGTAACCGAACTCCGCGCCTGGTTGCGCTGAACGCCGTCGGTGCTACCGCCGGGGCGGGACAGTTAACCAAGGCCCGATGCCGTCGCCGAGGAGGTCCGCCACGCGCAGGAGCTGTGGGACGCAGGCCGGGATCATGCCGGCCTGCAACCGGCCCGGGTAGTGCGCGAGCAGGTCTTGCCCGAGGACGCTCCACAGCGGGACAGTGCCCGCGAGATGGGCTTCGATCAAGGGCGGGCCGATCAGCTGGTGGGCGGCCCATTCGTCCGGCGCGGTAATCCGGAAGCGGCTGTCGAACACCGCATGCCCGGTCGCGGTGGGCTTGTCGCCGAACAGCGATCGGCCCAGCTGCGACAGCGCGCCGCGACCGCTCACCTTGACCGGTGGCAGCGGTCGACGAAGTGCACCAGCACAACCGACAAGGGGTGCCGCTTCTTCGAGCCCTCGCTGTCAGAGGTCTCGTAGAAGTAATCGGCGACAGTGACCCACCGTTGGCCTACCCGGCCGGTCATCGTCAGGCCCACCCCGTTCGGGTTGCTGCCGGGCAGCCGGGACGTCCACGGCGGGCGTGACCCCGCGGACACCTGCCAGCCTTCGTGCGCGGCAAACCGGTGCAGCGCGTCCTTCCGCTCCCGTTCGGCCCGGGCCTGCTGCTTTGCCAGCAGCACCATGAGCACGAGCAGTCCCACGCATGGCAGTCCGAACAGCAATGCCCATGCATCCATGTCTGACCTCCCGGTACGAGCCGTCGATCTCGAGATCAATTCTCCGGCGGCGCCTTTCCGGATCCTTAAAGATCGCCTGTACGCGCGATGTCCAGCAGCGGTTCGTTCAGCGGACCGGAATTGTTACCCCACTTTTCGGATCCGCCAAATGCCGCTGAATCGAGTACGGAATTACTCGCGAATCGAGGGCGCGGACTGGCCAGGATCGGTGCGTGCGCAATCGTGCACGCACCCGAATGGAGACTGTCATGTCCGAAAAATTCACGCTCCCACCGCCGGGATTTCTGAAAACCGAGATTCTGAACCTGGGTCCGGCCCTGGATCCGAAATTCACGGATGCGAACGACTGGAATGAATTCATGCCGCGCATCGAGACCACGCCGGTCGCGGTCCAGCACCGCAGCATGGCCGCGGTCGACGAAGCCCGGGCGGCGGCGCCCGTTATCGCGTTGGCCAACTACGGTGTCCGGGATCTGATCGACGGCAAGCGGTACGAGATCATCAGCATCGGTACCAGGGCGGTGGATCGGACCACCGAATTCCCGGTTGTCGTCCTCTACAACTATGACGACAACGTCACCGTCGAGGCCATTGTCGACCCGGCGGTGCGCGACGTGCGCGAGGTGCGCACGACGACGAATCAGCCCGCGGTCTCCGACGCGGAAACCGATCGGGCGATCGAGCTGGTCCGTCGCGACGGCAGGCTGCCCGACGGCGGTGTCGATGTCGGCACCGGCCGTGGCCTGATCGTGGAGGAGACCGATTTCCACAGTCCCCGCTACGGTCATCGCCTCGTCGATCTCCGGTTCGGCCCCGCCGACCGCCGACTGCCCACCGCGTTCGCGATCGTCGACCTCAGTACCGAGGCCGTCGTCGAGGTGGGCCTGATCCCGGAGGGACTACTGTGAGCGTGTCCGGACAGGTGAGCTGGCCGCCGGAAGCGCCGGTATGGAATTTCGTCTGGCAGGTCGTCGACGGCGACAGTGAAGCCATCGCTTTCCTCAATGTGAGTTACCGCGGAAAGAAGGTGCTGCACAAGGCGAGTGTGCCGATGATCAGGGTGCATTACGACCAGGGCGGCGGTCCGTACAAGGATCAGATGAGCATCGGCAATATGCGGCGCCCGGTCGCGGTGTACGAAGGAAATCCGGGCAGCGGTTTCCGATTCCTGGTGGTCGAGAGTTACCACGAAATCGGCCGATATCGATTGCTCAACCGCTGGATATTCCGTGACGACGGCATCATCCTGCCGCAGATGTACAGCGCCGGATTGCAGCATCCCTACAACCATCGGCACCATGTGTATTGGCGGTTCGATTTCGATATCGACGGCGCGGCGAACAATCTGGCGCTGCAACATCTTCCGACCGGTCAGGACTACGGGTACGGGCCCGGATGGCATCCCAAGCGAACCGAAGTGTCCACCACCCATACCGGCGAGAACCGCTGGGCGGTCATGAACAAGGCCACCGACCGCGGCTTCCTGATCGACAAGGGGCCGTTCGACGGACACAGCGACTGGTTCGGACCCCGGGACGTGGCGGTCGTCGGCTACCGCGGTGCGGAGGACCTGCGCGGCGGGCTCGGCACCGCGCACGACGATCAGATCCCGCACCACGTCAACAACGAGAACATCGACGGTCAGGACGTCGTGATGTGGTACGTCGCGCACCTCGCGCACGTGGCGCACGACAACGGTGACGAATGGCACGTCTGCGGGCCGATTCTGCGGCATTTCCGCTATTGACCGGCCGGATTCGGCAACCGCGCGCCGCGGGCCGGCGCGGTTGCCGAAGCCGCGGCGGTTACTCTGCGGCCATGACCCTCCTGCTGCTGGCGCTGGCCATCGTCTCCGAGATCACCGCGACCATCTCGCTGAAGCTGTCCGAGGGATTCAGCAAACTGGTGCCCTCGATCATCGTGGTGATCGGCTATTGCGCGGCGTTCTTCTTCCTGTCCCAGGCGTTGAAGCGCGGCATGAGCATCGGTGTCGCCTACGGCATCTGGTCGGCTATCGGCGTCGCGGCGGTCGCCACCATCGGCGCGCTGTTCCTGGGGGAACGGCTCACGCTGGTGCAGATCGGCGGGATCGGGCTGGTCATCCTCGGTGTGCTGGCGCTGGAACTCGGTGCGGCACACTGAGAGTCCACTTTCGATGAATCACCCCGGCGGGGGAGCGGGTGATCGTAGGATCGGGCGATGGACTGGTCGTTTGGTCAGCCGAGTCTGCGGGGGGCGGACTGACAATGGCGTCGGAGGAAGAACTGCCGCCCGCGACGGGCGGCGCTGTCGCGCTGGAAGCCCGCGGGCTGATCAAGCGGTACGGCGGCGTGGAAGCGCTGCGCGGGGCCAGTTTTCAGGTGTGCGCCGGCGAGGTCGTCGCGCTGATCGGTGACAACGGCGCGGGCAAATCGACTCTGGTGAAGAGTCTTTCGGGCGCCGAGCAACCCGACGGCGGGACCATCCTGCTGGATGGCAAGCCGGTGGTGTTGAACACCCCGACCGCCGCACGCAAACTCGGCATCGAAACCGTGTATCAGGATCTCGCCGTCGCTCCCGATCTGGATCCCGCCGCCAATCTGTTTCTCGGGCGGGAACTGGTCCGCCGGGGCATCGCGGGCAAGCTCGGGATGCTGGACAAGGCCGCGATGCGAAGCCAGGCGGTGGAGCACTTCCAGCGGCTCGGGGTCACCTTGCAGCGTGCCGACGTGCCGATCGGATCGCTGTCCGGCGGACAGCGGCAGAGCGTCGCGGTGGCCCGCGCGGTGCTGTGGGCCAGCAAGGTCGTGTTCATGGACGAGCCGACCGCCGCCCTCGGCGTGGTGCAGCGCGAGCGGGTACTCGACGTCATCCGCCGGGTTCGCGACGAAGGCATCGCCGTGGTGCTGATCAGCCACAACATGCCGGAGGTGCTCGCGGTGGCAGACCGGATCGAGGTGCTGCGGCTCGGGCGGCGGGTAGCCCGATTCACCGCCGCCGAAGCCACTTTGGAGCATCTGGTCGCCGCCATGACCGGCGCGCTGTCGCAGGAGGGGGCGGCGTGAGGGTGCTGCAGCGGGTGATGGGCATCAGTACGGTGTGGATCGGCGTGGTGCTGGTCGGGCTGTGCGTGGTGTTCAGCGTGCTGCGGCCCGACGCCTTCCCGACCCGCTTCACCTTTCAGACGCTGCTCATCGAAACCTCGGTGCTGCTGGTGCTTTCGGTGGGCATGACCTTCGTCATCATCACCTCCGGGATCGATCTGTCGGTGGGGATGGTGCTGATCTTCGCCGGCGTGATCGGCGCCAAAACCATGGAGTGGCTCAGCCCGAACGAGGACGCGACCGGCGCGGGCTGGGGCATCATCGGGCTCGGCTTCGCCGGAGCCGTTGCGGGCGGCGGCATCTGGGGTCTGCTCAACGGACTGCTGGTGGCCAAGGCCAAGATTCCGCCGCTCATCGTCACACTCGGCTCCTTCGGTGCGGCGCTGGGCGCGGCGCAGCTGATCACCGGCGGCGTCGACACCCGCACCGTGCCCGACAAACTGCGCAACACACTGGGTTTCGGCACCTCCCTGGGCGGGGTGCCGAATCTGGTGCTGGTCGCCGCGGTGGTGACGGTGCTGGCCGCGTGGATCCTGCACACCACCAAGTTCGGCCGCTACACCTACGCCATCGGCTCCAACGAAGAGGCCGCGCGGCGCTCCGGTATCGCGGTCACCCGGCATCTGGTGCTGGTGTACCTGATGACCGGAGTGCTCGCCGGGCTGGCGGGTTTCATGAACCTGGCGTATTTCGGCACCACCACCATCGGCGGGCACACCACCGACAACCTGGACGCCATCGCCGGTGTGGTCATTGGTGGCACCAGCCTCTTCGGCGGCGTCGGTTCCGTGGTCGGCACGGTGATCGGGGTGTTCATTCCGTCGGTGCTGAAGAAGGGTTTCGTGATCGTGGGCGTGCCGGTGTTCTGGCAGCCGATCGCGGTGAGTGTGGTTCTCGTGGCGGCGGTCTGGTTCGACCAGGCCCGCCGCCGGGCGCGGGACCGGAAGTAGAGGTCCGTAGCACAGCGTTGACCGAACAGATTCGGAGGTTCGAGGATGAGGAAACAATTCGGGGTGGTGGCCGGCGCGCTGATCGCCGGGGTGCTGGTGGTGGGTTGCACGGGGAACGTGGGTGATTCGGGTGGCGGCGACAGTAAGAAGCTGGTGCTGATTCCCGGTGTCGCCGACGAACCGTTCTACATTTCCATGCAGTGCGGCGCCGAAACGAAAGCCGAGGAACTGGGCTATGAACTCGGCACCCAGGCCCCCACGAAATTCGATGCGGCGCAACAGACTCCGATCCTCAGCGGCGTCGTCTCCAACAAGCCCGGCGGGATCCTGATCGCCCCGACGCACGCCACCGCCATGGCCAGCCCGATCAAGCAGGCCCGGGACGCCGGCATCAAGATCGTCGAAGTGGACACCGCTCTGGACGACACCTCCGTCGCCCTCTCCTCGATCGCCTCCGACAACGCGAAGGGCGGCGAACTGGCCGCGCGGACGCTCGCGAAGCTCGTCGGCGACAAGGGGCCGGTGCTGGTGATCAACACCAAGGCCGGTACCTCCACCACCGACGCCCGCGCGCGCGGTTTCGAAGACGCCCTCAAAGCCTTCCCCGGAATGACCTCGCTCGGTGTGCAATACAACAACAACGAAGCCGCGCAGGCCGCGTCCATCGTCACGGCGACCCTGGCCGCGCATCCCGATCTGGCCGGCATCTTCGCAACCAACCTGAGTTCCGCCGAAGGCGCCGCCACCGGCCTGCGCAACGCGAACAAGCTCGGACAGGTGAAGCTGGTCGGCTTCGATGCCAGTCCCAAGCAGGTCGAGGACCTGAAAGCGGGCACCGTTCAGGCGCTCATCGTGCAGGACCCGGGCGGGATCGGTGCGAAAGGCGTCGAACAGGCGGTCGCGGCCATCGAGGGCAAGCCGGTGACGCGCACCATCCAGACCGACATGGTGGCGATCACCCAGGCGGACATGGACGCCAACTCGAAGTATTTCTACAAGCGCAAGTGCTGACGCCCGCCGCGTGGGGGAGCTAATCCTCCACGCGCACCGCGTATCCCGCGTGGATCAGCGCGTCGAGCACCTCGCCGCGATGATCCGGGCCGCGGGTCTCCAGGGTCAGCGACACCTCCACCTCGTTGACCGCCAGCCAGGTGCCGGTCCGGGAATGCGCGACGTCCACCACGCTGGCGCCGGTCTTGCCGACCACCGTCAGCAGGCTGCTCAGCGCACCCGGCAGATCGGAAATGGTGATCCGCAGCTCGAGGTAGCGGCCCGCCGCGCTGAGCCCGTGCCCGATCAGCCGGGTGAGCAGCAGCGGATCGATATTGCCGCCGGACAGCACCGCGCACACCGGGCCACGCAGGTCCAATTCCGCCGGAGTGCAACTCATCAGCGCCGCGACCGCGGCGGCCCCTGCCGGCTCGACGATCAGCTTCGCTCGCTCCAAACACAGCAGCAGGGCCTTGGACAGCGCCTCCTCGTCGACTGTCACGATCCGCGGCCCATGCGCGGCGACGTGCGCGAACGGCACCTCACCCGGCAGTCCGACCGCGATACCGTCGGCCATCGTCGACATCCGCGCCACCCGCACCGGCTTCCCGGTGTGCAACGACTCCGGCCACGCCGCCGCCTCCGCGGCCTGCACCCCGATCACCCGCACCTCGGGCGCGAGATGATGCAGCGCGATCGCGATCCCCGCCAGCAACCCACCCCCGCCGGTCGGCACCAGCACCGTCCCCACCTGCGGCAACTGCTCCACAATCTCCAGCGCCACCGTCGCCTGCCCCGCCACGATATCCGGATGGTCGAACGGGTGGATCAGCGTCGCCCCGGTCCGCACCGCGAAATCCTGCGCCGCCTCCAACGCCTCATCGATGGTCTCGCCCACCTGCCGCACCCGCGCCCCATAAGCCTTGGTAGCGGCCAACTTCGGAATGGAAGCCCCCACGGGCATGAACACCGTCGACTCGATCCCCAGCGAGCTGGCCGCCCACGCCACCCCTTGCGCATGATTCCCCGCACTCGCCGCAACCACCCCGCGAGCCCGATCCGCCTCGGCCAAATTCGCAATCCGGTTATACGCCCCCCGCGGCTTGAACGACCCGGTCCGCTGCAAATTCTCGCACTTCAAAAACACCTCACCCCCCACCCGCTCCGACAAAACCCGCGACGCCACCACCGGCGTCCGCCGCATCACCGGCGCCAACTCCGCCGCCGCCGCCTCGATCTCTGCCAGCCCGAGCAACTCCATGCGCCCATGCTGCCACCCGCCCCCCGATTCGTCCCACGACTCCACAATCTTCCCCGCTGGCCATCCACCCCGCCGCAGCGCTACACAGTGGGACACCACCGTATAGAAGCCGAATCAGCTAGGGCGGCAAATGGATTCAGCGGATTCGTACACATGTTCCATAGCTGACGGCTATGGTCGTGGATACCTCAGCTCCGAATGTTGGCGGTCGGTCCGGCCGCCACCGTCAGGAGAGGAGGGAATATGGGGCGTCACAGTAAAGATGAGCCGACGACCGCTGCAGCTTGGTTTGCAGCCACTGCGGCGATCGTCGGTCTCGTCATTCTGCTGGTCCGCATGAAGCGGGCTAGGTAACCCCAAGGGCAGGGCGTCGGTAGAGGGCCGGCGCCTTGTCACTTCATCCATCACCTAAGTGATGCGTCAATGATACTCGGCTCAGCGATCTGCGTCAGGCGGATGCGGCACACAGTCCGGATCGGTAGCTTCGGCCGCGCGGCGTACGGCTGGGGGAGTACGGGGAAAGTCGTTCCGCGGCGGGATGATTCGTGGTTCGCGGGCTGGGATCGTGATCTGCGAGGCATCGAACAGCGGAGGTCGTGATGCGAGATCGTTGGGGATCGGTGGTGCTGGTGCTGCTGGTTGTCGTCAGCGTGTACGGGGCCGGGCTGGCTTGGATGACGCAGATGCATCATCGGGCGTTGCGGTACCTCGCGCCGGGGGAGATGGCGGCGTTCGATGACGGGTATGAGCGGCTGTCGGATCTCACGGTGATTCCGGTCGGTGTCCTCGGCTTGGCTGGTTGGGTAGTGCTGCTCTGGTTGCGTCCGCGCGGGGTGCTCGTCTGGTTGGCCGGACTTGGATTGGCGTTGCAGGTCTCGGTGTTCATCGCGCGCATCTGGTTCTGGGGTGCTTGGGCGGAGACGGTTCGCGAGACCGGGTCGGTATGGCTCGCCGATGGGGCATTGCACCCTGATTACGTCCGCTATATGGACACGAACTGGATCCGCATCGTGATCATCAGCAGCTACGCGCTGCTCGCCGCCGGGCTACTGCTGCGGATGACCTACGTCCGCTCCGACGCAACGGCGACCGAGGTGCAACAGTTCCGGTAGCTCGGCGAGGGTTGTGATGCGCAGGACGTCGGGTGGCAGCGGGACGTCGCCGCCCGCACGATCCAGCCACACGGCGGTCAGGCCGGCGTCGCGGGCGCCGAGGCCGTCGATGTCGAGCCGGTCTCCGACATAGACCACCTCGGCTGGCGGCAGATCCATCGCGGCGCAGGCGGCGTGGAACGCCTCGGCGGCCGGTTTGGCGTAGCCCAGCTCGTCGGAGCACAGTACGGCTTCGAAATGGGTACGGATGCCCAGTGTTCGGAGCTTGCGCTCCTGATTGGCCATCGAGGAGTTGGACAGCACCGCCTGCCGGACCAGCGGTGCGAGGGCGGTCAGTACGCCGGGGACGTCGGGAAAGAGCGTCCAGCTGTCCTGATAGTGCGCGATGTAGCGGTTGAACCAGGCGTCCGCCTCGGCATCGGGAAGATCAACTCCCAGGAACACCCGGGCCCGGCACCGGCGATGCTCGAAAATATCCACCTCACCGGCGAGGAAGCGGGCGAACTCGGCCTCCATGATCGCCCGCCACCGCTCAACGGCCAACTCCGCGCCGCCGTGCGCTTCGAGCAAACCCTCCGCCTCGAGATGCCGCAGCACCCCGGCCCGATCCGACCCCGAGTAGTCGAAAAGAGTGTCGTCGATATCCCAGAGCACGGCCCGCACGATCATGACGCCGACCCTACGTGGCCTGCTTCGCGATGTTGTGGGCGATGGCGCCGAGGCGGGCCAGGCGGGCGTCGCCGAGGGGCGTCAGTTTGCCGCCGAGGCGGTTGGTGACGAAACCGAGGGACATGCCGGTGGCGGGGTCGGCGAAGGCGCCGGAGCCGCCCAGGCCGAAGTGGCCGAAAGCCGAGACGGGGTCGGCTTTGGAGGGCTTCATGGGGACGCCGTGGTAGCCGAGCGCCCACGGGATGCGGAAGGCGAGGACGTAGTCGGGGGTGAAGATTTGGCGTTCGGTGATCGTGGCGATGGTTTCCGGGCGGAGCAGCTGATAGCCGTCGAGGGTGCCGTTGTTGGCGAGGGCGCCGTAGAGGCGGGCCAGCGAGCGGGCGGAGAAGACGCCGTTGACGCCGGGCATCACCGAATCGTGCAGGCGGGGGTCGGCGACGAGATCGGCGAAGCCGGCGGGTGTGGTGTCGGCGGCGGCGGCGAATTTGGTACGGCCGAGCAAGGTGCTGCTGCGTTCCCAGTTCATGCCCGCGATGGTGAGGCGAGGAAAGTTCGGGGCGATGCGGTGCCGCTGGTGATCGGGCACGCGGAACCAGAGTTCTTCGGCACCGAGCGGTTCGGCGATTTCGGTGCGGAGCAACTCGGTGAATTTCGAGCCGCTGACCCGGCGGATCAGTTCGGCGACCAGATGGCCGTAGGTGATGCCGTGATAGCCGCTGGTGACGCGATGGCGCGGATCGGGCGGACTGGCGGCGAGGGCCGCGGTCACCGCCGCGTCGTCGAGGAATCCCTCGGCGGGGCCGGCCAGCAGGCCGCGCAGCCGGTGCAGGCCGGCCCGATGGGTGAGCAGGTCGCGCACCGTGATGTGTTCCTTGCCCGCGGCGGCGAATTCGGGCCAGTACTCGGCGACCGGCGAATCGTAGTGCAGCAGATCACGTTCGGCGAGACGGTGCAGCAGCGTGGAGGCGACGCCCTTGCCGGTCGAGTAGGCCATGGCCACGGTGTCGTGCTGCCATTCCCGCCCGGGCCGGGCGAATCCGGCCCAGACGTCCACCACGGGCTCGCCGTGCTGATAGACGGTGAGCGCCCCGCCGCCGTCCTCGGGTTTGCGGAACAGCCGGTCGAACTCAGCGACCAGCCGCACATAGCGGCGGTGTACGAACTGCTTCGGAATCTCGGTCATCGTCGATCAGCCTCTCCGTCGTCCATACAGCGTAAATCAGCGACGAAAAGCAACGACGAGTGCGTTTTCGTGAACGTCACACAGGCGGCGGCGCACGCAACACGGGCCGCCTACGGTGATCACCATGCCGCCACGCAGACGTTCGGCCCTGCTCGCGAGGTTGGTTGTCGACGAACCGGGCAGGCCGCAGGTGATTCTCGGTGAACTGCGCCGGGTGATTCTCGACGGCGCGGTGCTGCCCCGCACCGTGATCCCGCTGCGCGAGGTAGCCGAGCTGTTCGGCGTCAGCCACATCCCGGTGCGGGAGGCGCTGAAAACGCTGATGGGGGAGGGCCTGGTCACCCATCAGCCGCACGGCGGATACACCGTCGCGCAGCTCACCGCCGGCGAGCTGCGCGAAATGTACATCGTGCGTGAGACTTTGGAGACGGCCGCGCTGGCCGCCGCGGTGCGCAACGCCTCCGACGCCGACCGGGCGGCGCTGCTGGAGGTGAACGTGCTGCTGGAGCAATCGATCCGGGACGACGACCCGGCCGCCTACCAGCGCCGGTCCCGGCAGTTCCATCTCGCGCTGACCCGCCCCTCGCGCCTGTTCCGGCTGCTGCACATGCTCGAATCCGCCTGGAACGTCACCGAGCCCGTGCAATCGATGGTGCATATCGACCACGCCGACCGGGCGCGGCTGCACACCGATCACAGCCTGATGCTCGAGGCCTTCCTCAGCGCCGACGTGGACCGGCTGCTGCACTTGGCCGAACACCATCACCGCCGGCTGGAGTCGGTGATCGCGACCCTGCCGACCGACACCGGTCTGCTCGCGCCGATGGAAGATATATCGATCGCGCAATAGCCGGGCAATAACCGCGCAATGGCCGGGCAATCGGGGATTCCTACCGTCGATCCAGCCACGTTTCGCCTTCGGATCGGAACCACCATGACCGAAATACTCGTCCCGTCCGCCGTACCGGCGCCCGCGCCCAGCTATGACCCGCGCCTGACCAACGCGGATCTGGCTCCGCTGCGGAAGCAGACCTGGGGCTCCTACAACATCTTCGCTTTCTGGATGTCGGACGTGCACAGCGTGGGCGGCTACGTCACCGCGGGCAGCCTGTTCGCGCTTGGCCTGGCCAGCTGGCAGGTGCTGGCCGCGCTGCTGATCGGCATCACCATCGTCTACTTCTTCTGCAATCTGGTGGCCAAGCCGAGCCAGGTGACCGGCGTCCCGTATCCGGTGATGTGCCGCAGTGCGTTCGGCGTGCGCGGCGCCAACATTCCGGCCATCATCCGCGGCCTGATAGCGGTGGCCTGGTACGGGATCCAGACCTTTCTGGCTTCGGCCGCGCTGGATGTCGTTCTGATCAAGCTGTTTCCGGGCTTGGCGCCCTACGCGGTAGTGGAAGACTATGGCTTTCTGGGCCTCTCGGCGCTCGGCTGGTGCAGTTACCTGCTGCTGTGGGTAGTGCAGGCCTGTGTGTTCTGGCGCGGCATGGAATCCATCCGCCGGTTCATCGACTTCTGCGGCCCGGCCGTCTACGTGGTGATGTTCGTGCTGTGCGGGTACCTGATCGCCAAGGCCGGTTGGGGCGCCATCGACTTGAGCCTCGGTGCGGTGAAATACACCGGCTGGGACTCGATCCCGGTGATGCTCGGCGCGATCGCGCTGGTGGTCTCCTACTTCTCCGGCCCGATGCTGAACTTCGGCGACTTCTCCCGCTACGGAAAGACCTTCGCCGCCGTCAAACGCGGCAACCTGCTGGGCCTGCCGGTGAACTTCCTGCTCTTCTCGCTGCTGGTGGTGATCACCGCCGCGCTGACCGTGCCGGTGTACGGCGAGCTCATCACCGACCCGGTCGCCACCGTGGCCCGCATCGACTCGACCTTCGCGATCGTGCTGGGCGCGCTGACCTTCACCATCGCCACCATCGGCATCAATATCGTCGCCAACTTCATCTCGCCCGCCTTCGACTTCTCCCACGTCAGCCCGCAGAAGATCAGCTGGCGGGCCGGCGGGATGATCGCCGCGGTCGGTTCGGTGCTGATCACGCCCTGGAATCTGTACAACAACCCGGACGTCATCCACTACACGCTGGAGGTGCTCGGCGCGTTCATCGGCCCGCTGTTCGGTGTGCTCATCGCCGACTACTACCTGGTCAAGAAGCAGCGCGTGCTGGTCGACGACCTGTTCACCATGGCCGAGACCGGAACCTACTGGTACCGCAAGGGATACAACCCGGCAGCGGTCGCGGCCACCGCGGCCGGCGCCGTCGTGGCGGTGATTCCGGTGCTCGCCAAGGGCGTCCCCGGTATGTACACCGCGGCGCAGTACAGCTGGTTCATCGGCTGCGCGCTCGGTTTCGCCGTCTACTACCTGCTCGCCATGCGCAAGGAGGTCACCGCCTGATGCGGATCCGGGTGATCAACCCGAACACCACGCCGTCGATGACCTCGACGATCGAGCGGTGCGCCGGAGCTGTCGCGGCGCCGGGCGTTTCGATCGACGCGGTCACCGCGGCGATGGGCCCGGCCTCGATCGAAAGCCACTACGACGAAATCCTCAGCGGCCCGGGCATTCTCGCCGCGATCGCGCAGGGGGAGCGGGCGGGCGCCGACGGCTACGTGATCGCCTGCTTCGGAGATCCCGGCCTGGACGCGGCCCGGGAGCTGGCCCGGGGCCCGGTCATCGGCATCGCCGAGGCCGCGATGCGGACGGCCACGCACCTGGGCCGCGGGTTCAGCGTGGTCACCACGCTGGCCCGCACCATCGGCCGAGCCGAGGATCTGGCGGACCGCTACGGTGTGCGGCGCTACTGCCGCGGCATCCATGCCTGCGAACTTCCGGTTCTCGCCCTGGAGTCGGACCCGCGGGCCCGGAAGATCGTCCTGGAAGCCTGCCGCGCAGCCGTCGACGCCGACGGCTCGGACGTGGTCGTGCTGGGGTGCGCGGGAATGGCCGACCTCTGCGCCGAGATCGCCGACGAGATCGGGGTCCCGGTGATCGATGGGGTGGCCGCGGCCACCCTGACGGTGCAAGCGCTGGTCACGCTCGGCTTGCGTAAATCGGGGCGCGGCGAGTTCGCCGCGCCCCGCAGGAAGTCCTATGCCGGTCTGCTGTCGGAATTCGGTGCGTGAGGGGTCGAGTTCAGGCGGCGACGGCGGAGGTGAGTTCGGCGAGGGCCGCGCCGGGGTCGGCGACATCCACGACCAGCCGGGTGTAGCCGGGGCCGGCCAGGTCGATGCGGATGGCGTGGCCCTTGAAGTTGGTGTCCCAGAACTCTTTACGGCCCTTGCCGCGGAAGGTGCCGGCGGCGATGGCGCCGGGGAAGAAGGCGCCGGGGGTGCGGATCCACGGCGGACGAAGGTCGACCTCGGCGATCCGGACCTCTTTGATGGCGCCGACGTCGAGGGTGACCTCGTCGCGCAGAGCCAGGAGGCGATGTCCACCGAGCACGTGGACCTTCACCGTGTCATCCGTGACTTCGACTTCGACCATCGCACACCTCGCTTGCCGGAAATTTCGGTACGCCCATAACAATCCGCCGCCGGGCTGGCGGGACGCTGTGGCCTACCTGTGAATTGCCCAAGGTTTCGTTCGCGGATGCGGCGTTCGGCCTGGGCGGGACAGTGTGGTTGTCGCGCACCACTGTGCAGTTGTTACAGACATCCCTTTACCTAGATATGCGCATCTGAGCATGTGATGCAGCCTCCTTTGGAGTGCCCAGTATTAGCTGAATGCTGGGGTTCTAGAACAGCATTGAGGGGGAGGGGCTCAGAAGCCCGCTTCGGTCGCGATCTTCAGCACCGGCCCGAGCCACGGCGTATACCGGTCCGGATGCTCGGCCATCGCCGCCTGCACCGCCTCGGGCGCGATCCACTCGAACGCCGCCACCTCGGCCGGATCCGGATGCGGCACACCCGCCGCGAGCCGGCCCACGAGCACGTGATCCCACTCGTACTCGACCCGCCCCGTCACCGGATCCAGCGCCTGATAGACGAACTCGCCGGCCTCGGCGAGCGGCGTCGCCAGCCCGAGTTCCTCGGCCAACCGCACCGCCGCCGCGGCCTCGACCGGTTCGCCCGGCGCCGGATGCCCGCAACAGGTGTTGGCCCACAGCAGCGGGAACCGCGTCTTCACCGCCGCCCGCTGCTGCAACAGCACCCGCCCGGTCTCGTCGAACAGCAGCACCGAGAACGCGCGATGCAACCGGCCCGGCGCGGTGTGCGCCTCCGCCACCGGGCACGCGCCGACCGCGCGCCCCGCCTCGTCGACGAGCTCGACGGGCAGGGCTTCGCGGTCGGTCAGTGCTCGAGCCTGGTGATCGGTCACCGGCCCACCTTATCGGCGGCGATCAGCAGGTATTGGAAGCTCCCCTCTCGGTACGCGGTCAGGAAGGGTTTCTCCACGCCGGTCGCGAGCTCGGAGTGGGTACGCAGGTCCCAGTAGGGAATGGTGGCCGCGGTGAGGTCCACCACATCGATCGGCACCAGGTTGTTGGCCGCCAGCGCGCGGAAGTATTCGCCGCGCGGATGGATCATGCAGCCGTAGTGCGCGTCGATCCAGCTGACCGAGGACGAGCGGCCGCCGGTGACGTCGTTGGAGCATCCGGTGATGCAGACATAGCGCCCGCCCGGTTCCAGCAGTCGCGAGAATTCCGCGAACAGTTCGAAAAGGTCGACGTACATGGTGGTTTCGTTGGTCCAGATGCCGCGCCGGGATCCGCTGTCGAAGCCGGTCTCGAGCATGTTGCGGAAGTGGAACTGCACCTTGTCCGCGACGCCGCGCTGCTGGGCCTGCTCGTTGGCGAAATCGACCTGGTACTGGGAGATGGTGACCCCGTCGACCTGGCAGCCGAAACGCTGATTGGCCATGACGCTGGTGCCGCCGCGCCCGGATCCGCCGTCGAGTAGCCGGTCGCCGGGGCGGACGTCGCCGAGATGATCGAGCAGCAGGTCGGCCTGTGCGGTCTCCAGCCGGTGCAACTCGTTGACGATGCGCTGCTGCCGGGTCTCCTCCGGGCCTTCCAGCACCGACAGATCGGGTTCGCCGATGCCGTAGTGGTGGTGGTAGAGCCCGTCGACTTCACCGAGTTTGGTGTTGACGCGATCGTCGTTGGGGTTGTTGTTCCAATATTCGGCGACCGACTTCTGATACCGGGTGCGCAGTACTGCGTCAGGGTTGAGCATGGTCATCGGGATCATCCTCTCTCGGTAACGTCGTAACGCTTGCTGTCGGCATGCCAGGCGCGGTTGCCACCCATCCATGCCCACAGGCCGATCAGGAACCGGCGCAATTCGGCCGAGCCCGCGGCGGCCAGCGGTGCGGCTTCGGCTTCGAAGCGGTGCACCAGTTCGTCGTGAATCGTCGCGGTCCGCAGTACGGCTTCGCGCCGGGAACATTTCTCCTCGGCGGCGAGGACCGTGGGCAGGTTGAATTCCCGGCCCTGGGAACGGTCTTCGCGCGCCATCGAATACAGGTCGTTCACCATCTGGCTGGCGAGTGCGGCCGTGGTGACCACGCGTCGCACCCGGGGATCGGTGTATTCGGCGGCCTGGAGTTCGTAGCCGCCGACCACATCGATGGGCGCCATGCACGGCAGGAAGCTGTGCGGCTGGCGATTGGTGAGGTACTCCCAGACCGGAGGCATGCGCCCCGCGGTCCGCCAGCCCGCTTCCGCGCCCAAAGCGATGAACCAGCCGGCGATTTCGGTGCGCAGGCGGGCGAGTTGGGCGGAGGTCGCGTAGCGGGACAGGTGCTCGAAACTGGTCCGGAAGGCACGCAGAATCGGGTCTGCCCGCATCGCCTCTTCCAGCTGTGCGGTGTAGCGCACCGGCAGGTGCACCGGATCCATTGCCGCGGCGGCCATTTCGAGTCGCGGCCCGAGTTCGGCTTCGGCGCTGGACGGTGTGCCGTCGGGTGCCCGGTTGTCGGCTCCTTCCTCGCAGTAGTAGTCGTCGACGGACCATTCCGACACTGCGCATTTGGCCGCGGCCAGCAGTCGGTCGGCGTCGTCGCAATCGGGGTGGGCGAGCATGATCAGCCGGCCGAAGTCGGCGTCTCGGAGTTCGTCCAATCGTCCTTCGTACAAACCGATCTCGGCCGCCCAGTCGATCAGGCCGTCGTTGACGGCGCGGGCGAGCGCGGGATCGTCGCGCATCGGTGGCGGGCAGTAGAGCGGCGGGATCGGTGCGTCGTTCGAGCGCACGACTGCCGCCGTGGTTCCTAATCCCTTCGGGCCGTGCGGTATTCGTGGCGCCGGCGGGGCGGCCGGCGGCGGCGGAGCCGCGCGCACCGTGGGCGTCGGCAACCGCAACGCTGCCGCGCCCAGTCCGCTCGGCCCGAGCAGCCGTGGTGGATCCGCACGTTCGAGAGCACTCGAATCACCTTGGGGGACTGGGCCTTCCGGTGCGCCGGAGAGCAGCAGGGTGGCGGGAGCGCTGGTGTCGTGATTGGTCAGGAGCGCGGCAACGGCAGCCGCCACTTCGTGGGTGGCAGCGGGCGCGCCGGCGCGGGAGAGCACCGACATCTGGGCACCCCCGGCTCAGTCGGCTTGCCGGGCGACCAGGACGTTGTCCAGCATCCCCAGCGCATCCGGCACCAGGACGGCCGCCGAGTAGTAGCAGCTGACCAGGTACGAGATGACCGACTGGTCGTCGATCCCCTTGAACCGCACATTGAGACTGGGCTCGTACTCGTCGGGGATGCCGGTCTGATGCAATCCGATGACGCCCTGATCCTTCTCCCCGGTGCGCATGGCCAGGATCGAGGTGGTCTGGTTCTCGCTGACCGGGATCTTGCCGCACGGGAAGATCGGCACGCCGCGCCAGGCCGGCACCCGATGCCCGTCGACCTCGACCGGATCCGGGTAGAGCCCGCGTTTGCTGCATTCCCGGCCGAACGCGGCGATCGCTTTCGGGTGTGCCAGGAACAGTTTCGTGCTGCGCCGCATGCTCAGCAGCTCGTCCATGTCGTCGGGCGTCGGCGGACCCGATTCCGGATAGATCCGCTGTTTCAGATCGCAGTTGTGCAGCAGGCCGAAGTCGGGATTGTTGACCAGGTCGTGTTCGCGGCGTTCGTAGAGCGCCTCGACGGTGAGCCGCAACTGCTGCTCCACCTGGTTCATCGGATCGTTGAACAGGTCGGCGACTCGGGAGTGCACGCGCAGCACGCTCTGGGCCAGGCTGAGTTCGTATTCCCGGGGCGCGGCGTCGTAGTCGACGAAGGTACTGACCAATTCGGGTTCGCCCGCGTGACCCGAGGCGATCTCGATGTTGGCCTCGCCGTGTTTGTTCTGCGGCCGGTCCGGGGCGCTGGCCACGCGCTCCAGGTGTTCCCGCAGCTCCGGCACCCGATCCAGGGTCTGCTCCAGGTCGGCTCTGGAGAGCGTCAGCAGTGTGGTCGGCGTGACGGTTTTGAAGGTGGCTTCCCAGAGCGTGGAGGAGTCGGTGAGCGCCGAGCCGCCGGCGAACTCGCCGGCGCCGATGGTGCCGAGCACGGTCTGCTCGCCGTACTCGCCGCGGCCGATCTTGCTGATCTTGCCGTGCACGACCAGGACGACCTGGTCTACCGGATTCCCGAATTCGGCGATGACGGTGCCGGGTTCGAGATCCTGCTGCTGGAAGCGGCGGCCGAGTTCGGCGAGCGCGTCCTCGTCCTCGAAGCCGTGCAGCTGATGGAGTTCGGTGAGTTCCAGGGGAATCACCTTGGCCTGGCTGCCGTTGATCGCGAAGGTGACGATGCCGTCGCCGACGGTGTGGGTCAGGCGCCGGTTCACGCGGTAGACGCCACCGTTGACCTGTGTCCAGGGCAGGGATCGGGTGAGCCACCGCGAGCTGATGCCCTGCATCTGCGGTTCGGATTTGGTGGTGGTCGACAGCTGATGAGCGGCCGTAGTGCTGAGGCTGGTGCGCTGTTCCCGAGCGCGAGCCGGCATTTCTTCGATAGTCATGCGTGTTCCTCATCTCGGTGAGATAACCCGCGGCACGCGCGGACGGACAAGCAATGATTCGAGCGAATTGTTGTACGCGACAATGCGTTTGAGACATGTAGATGTTAACGGGAACAGCGTTGCCTGGCAGCGGAATGCCAGCATTGGGTGAATTTGCTGGGGGCACAAAAAACCGCACGCCCGGAATGTCGCGCTGGGACGGACATTCCGGACGTGCGGTGCGGAAGCATCCTGATCGGCGGCTCAGGATGCGCGGCATAGGTGCCAGCCACTGGCCCGTCCGGACCGGCAGCGATGGCTGCGTGCGGCCGACGATCGGGGGACGGCGCGGCGGCGGGCCGTCGATAGTCGGTACTTCGGGCCGTCGGTGCGGCTTAGGTGAATCATC
The DNA here is from genome assembly GCF_040681285.1 of Nocardia sp. NPDC051832. Classification (NCBI taxonomy): domain Bacteria; kingdom Bacillati; phylum Actinomycetota; class Actinomycetes; order Mycobacteriales; family Nocardiaceae; genus Nocardia; species Nocardia sp. NPDC051832. The sequence continues at coordinate 25,090 of NZ_JBFAYL010000009.1, read as the reverse complement.
ATCCTCCACTGAGCAATTCGGTACGGTTGCGCGGCTCAGCGCGAGCGCGACGGGGTGAAGCGGGTGCTTACGGGCGGTGCTGAGCTGCACGGTTCACGTCGAACGGCAGGCCTGGAGCGGCCTGCGGGATCGGCGATGAGCGGCCGATCTACGCGGCAGGGCTTGTGAACGGCATGAAATATAGGCGGGAACCCGCAGGTACGCAGCAGAATTCGCAGATTGCCGAGATCGAATTCGGATGGTAACGAAACGTGCTCGATCGAGACAACGCCAGATAACGTCCTGGGACGAATCGCGGCGCAGCCGGGGCGTTTGCTAAACCGTAGCTATGGTTACGGCTCATGTTCACATGGATCTACGGGCTGCCCATCTGGCTGGTGTTCCTGATCATCACCGGCGTACCGGTTCTGCTCACCTGCACGGGCATCGTGCTGGCCCGGCCGACGGTGCACCGGATCTTCGGACCGGAACCGGGCAACAACGACACCGTCATCATGGTGCTCACCGTCGGCGGCGTCTTCTACGGTTTGCTGCTCGGCTTGATCGCCGCGGCGACCTACGAGTCCAACGACCACGCCCAGGGCTTGATCGCCGACGAGGCCGCCGCGGTCGGCACGCTCTACCGCGAGGTGGGCGCCTACCCGGAGCCGCATCGCACGGTGCTGCGGAACGACCTCGTCGACTACACGCAGGACGTGCTGACCGTCGTCTTCCCGAAACTGCGCGTCGGGGAGGAGCCGATGGGCGGTACCGCGCTGGTCACCCGGTTCCAGGGACACCTGCTGGAGTTCCAGCCGGACACCAAGGCCGAGGAGATCGTGCACGCCGCGACGATCGAACAGTTCGCCCGCTTCGACTCCGACCGCCGGCACCGGATCAACGCCAGCCAGGGCGGCATCCCGGACGTGCTGTGGTGGGTCATCCTGGTCGGCGCGGCGATCAATATCGCGCTGCTGTGTTTGTTCAGTCTCCAGCGCGGTGCGCATTTGCTGCTCGGTGGCTTGTTCGCCTTCTTTCTCGGAACAATGCTGTTTCTCATCGCGGCGATGGACTATCCGTTCCGCGGCGATCTGAGCGTCAGCCCGCAGCCGTTCGAGAGCATGTACGCCAATGTGATGGATCGTTGAGTCATGCAACCTGTCACAGCCGCCCCATAGCCGACACCCGATGTGGGAAGCTCTTGGCAACACATAGACGGCGTGCGTCTTTGGGGGCCGGCGGGAACATCTCGCCGGTGCGTCGCGCCGTAGTGCGTGGCATGCGTGCAGGGTAGGGCCAGGAGCAATCGTGAAGTTCAGTTCGAAGGACGTGGTGGGATCGATGCAGCGGTTGATGGCGACCGCGCAGAACGGTCTCGAGGTGATCCGTTTCGGCGGGCTCACCCATGACGTCGAATCGTCCCCGTTCGAGGTGGTCGAGCGCCGGCGGATGTATCGCCTGCGCCGCTACTTCCCCGACGACGCCGCGCAGCAGTCACCCACCTCGCCGACGTCGTCGGCGGCCGTCTCCGGGCGCCCGGTCGCGCTGCTGGTGCCGCCGCTGATGGTCAACGCCGACATCTGGGATGTGAACGCCGAGGACGGCGCGGTCGGGATCCTGCATCGCGGCGGAGTCGACTGCTGGGTGGTCGATTTCGGCTCGCCCGCCTCCGAGGAAGGCGGCTGGGAACGCGACCTGGCCGACCACGTGCTGGCGGTCAGCAGCGCCATCGACACGGTCTACGAGGCGACCGGGTCGAACGTGCACCTGATGGGCTACTCGCAGGGCGGCATGTTCGCCTACCAGACCGCCGCGTTCCGCTACGGCAAGGGCGTGGCCAGCATCGTCACCTTCGGCAGCCCGGTCGACGTGGTCGCGGGCATGCCGTTCGGGCTGCCCTACGGCCTGGTCCGGGAGGTCGCCGATTTCCTGGCCGACCACGTGGTGACCCGGTTACCGATCACCGACTCCATGGTGCGTTTCGGATTCCAGATGCTGGATCCGGTGAAGACGGCCAAGGCGCGCGTCGATTTCCTGCGGCAGTTGCACGACCGGGAAGCGCTGCTGCCCAAGGAACGTCAGCGGCGCTTCCTCAACAACGACGGCTGGGTCGGGTACGCGGGCCCGGCGGCCGCGGACCTGCTCCGGCAGTTCGTGGTGCACAACCGGATGATGCTGGGCGGCTTCGTGATTCGCGATCAGCCGATCTCGCTGGCGGAGTTGAAGATGCCGATCCTGGCCTTCGTCGGCGAGGTCGACGACATCGGCCAGCCCGCCGCGGTGCGCGGCATCGTGCGCGCCGCGCCCAATGCCGAGGTCTACGAGGCGACCCTGATGGCCGGGCATTTCGGCCTGGTCGCGGGCAGCACCGCGACCAATCACACCTGGCCGCTGGTGCGGCAGTGGATCGACTGGATGGATCGCGACAAGGCGCTGCCGGCGGAGATCACCCGGATGGCCGAGCACGTGCCGACCACGGGCCCGCGCACCGCGGCGACCCGGGTGGTGCACACCGCCGCCAGCCTGGCCGAGGCCGGAGCGGGCGTCGGCAAGGCGCTGGAGGGCATCGCGAGCAATACCGTGCGCGGGTCCATCGAACTCGCCGGTGAGGCCGCCCGCGCGCTGCCCCGGCTGACCCGCCTGGGGATGATCCAGCCCAACACCCGGATCTCGCTGGGCCGCTTGCTCGCCGAGCAGGCCCGCCGCGCCCCGCTGCGCGATCTGTTCCTGTTCGACGACCGCGTGCACAGTAATGCCGCGGTGGACACCCGCATCAACAATGTGGTGCGCGGGCTGATCTCGGTGGGCGTCCGGCCCGCGGCCCGGGTCGGTGTGCTGATGGAAACCCGCCCGAGCGCGCTGGCCACGGTCGCTGCGCTCTCCCGCCTCGGTGCGGTGGCGGTGCTGCTCGCCCCGGGCAGCGAAGTCGACCGCGCCGTCGAACTCACCGGCATCACCACCGTGGTCTCGGATCCGGAGAACCTGCGCCAGGCCGCGGCCACCGGCATCCGCGTGCTGGTGCTCGGCGGCGGCAACGCGCGCACCCTGGACCTGCCGGTCGGTGATCAGGTCGTCGACCTCGAGCAGATCGACCCGGCCCAGGTGCGGCTGCCCGCGTGGTACCGGCCGGATCCGGGCTTGGCCCGGGAACTCGCGTTCGTGCTCGTCACCGGCACCGGCGACCGCCTGGAAACCAAGTACATCAGCAACCACCGGTGGGCGCTGTCGGCCTTCGGCACCGCGAGCGCGGCCGACCTGGACCGCCGCGACACCGTGTATTGCCTTGCGCCGCTGCATCATTCGTCGGGTCTGCTGGTCAGCCTGGGCGGCGCCATCGCGGGCGGCAGCCGGATCGCGCTGGCCCGTTCGCTGGCCGGACCCACGCAGGATCCCGCGCGCTTCGCCGAGGAGGTGCACCGCTACGGCGTCACCGTGGTGACCTACACCTGGACCATGCTGCGCGACATCCTCGACGCCGACGTGTTCCCGGCCGGGCATGCGCATCCGATCCGCCTGTTCATCGGCTCCGGCATGCCCGCGGGCCTGTGGCGGCGCACCACCGAGCAGTTCGCGCCCGCGCGCGTGCTCGAGTTCTACGCCTCCATCGAAGGCGATGTGGTGCTGGCCAACGTGACCGGCGCCAAGGCCGGGTGCAAGGGCCGCCCGGTGCCGGGCACCGCGAAGGTCGAACTCGTCGCCTTCGATCCGGTGACCGGACGCGTGCTCACCGACGAATCCGGGTTCGCGCGCCGCTGCGCCGACAACGAGGTGGGCCTGCTCATCGGCAAGGCCTCCGAGCACATCGACATCTCGGCGGGCGGCCTGCGCGGCGTGTTCAGCCGCGGCGACTCCTGGATGCCGACCGAGAATCTGTTCCGCCGCGACGGCGACGGCGACTACTGGCTGGTCGACCGCAAGGACACCGTGATCCAGACCGGGCGCGGCCCGGTCTACACCCAGCCGATCGTGGACGCGCTCAACGACATCGCCGCGGTCGACCTGGAGGTCGCCTACGGGTTGCAGGTCGCGGATCGAGCGGGGACGGCAGCCGGCGGAGCCGGCGGGGTGGGTAAGCGCTGCCTGGCGGTGGCCGCGGTCAGTGTCCGTGCGGGCATGCGCTTGGACCACAAGGACGTCACCGAGGGGTTGCGCGCGCTCGACCCCGAGCAGCGCCCCGACATCGTCTACGTCGTCGACGACATTCCGCGCAGCTCGTCGTATCGTCCCTCCACCCGCGCCGTGCAGGCGGCCGGTCGCCCACAGCCGGGACCCGACACCTGGTGGTACAACCCGGAAACCGACGCCTACGAGATCCTGACCGACTGAACGATCCGTTCGGAGCCGTCTCCGTGTAGGGTCTGGAACTCGTGGTGGACAGTGGAACTCGCGATTCGCGAGCCGTGTACAAGTGGGGCGGCATAACCGCGCTCGGCGTCGTCGCGGGCTATATCGCGGTGCTGCTGGCCAACGTCCGGCATTTCTACACCGACGACACCGAATCCCAGTACGCGCCGCTGTGGGTCATGCTGGGCCGGCGGCTGCGCGAGGGCGAGCTGCCGACGATGGTGCCCGAGCACTGGATGGCGGGCAACTACACCATCGAGGAAGCGGGCCTGCTGAATCCGCCGCAGCTGCTGATCGATCTGATCGCGCCGTCGGTGCCGAACCTCGCGCTCTACGCGACCGTCGTCAAGCTGATCTTCGCGATCATCCTGGCGCTCGGCGTGTACCGGATCTGCCTGGTCTACGGGGCGAAATTGCCGTGGGCGGCGGTCGCCGGCGTCTGCATGCCCTTCACCGGCTGGATGCTGTTCTTCGATTCCTCGACCTGGTGGACCGCGCTGACCGGCACCGCGTGGCTGGTGCACGCGTGGGCCTCCGGCGTGCGCTACGCCCGTGGATACAGCGGTCCGATCCCGACTTTCGTGTTCCTGTACCTGACCATCTCGGTGCAGTACGTCTTCCCGGCGGTCGAGGCCGCGATCATGATCGGCGCGGTTGTCGTCGGCGAGTGGGTCTATCAGAAGCAGTGGCTGCCCGCGCTGCGACTGGCCACGGTCGCGGCGTGCGCGGCACTGGCCGGGCTGGCCACCTACCTGCCGAGCGCGCTGTCGGCGAAGTCGACCTGGCGCGGCACCGCGCAGATCAACAACGATCAGCTGCTGACCGTGCCGTGGTCGGAATCGCTGAACGCGAGCCTGCCGAGCACGTTGCCCGCGTTCACCTCCTGGTGGGGTTACGTGCAGCCGATGCCGGTCGTCTATATCGCCTGGTTCCTGATTCCGGGTCTGGCCTTCGTCGACTGGCGCCGGGTGCGCACGCACGCCCGGGAGCTCACCGCGCCCGTGCTGTTCACGACGCTGGTGCTGTTCTGGACCGCCGGGCCCGGCACCATCGGCCCGCTGCGCTGGCCGGCCCGCGTGCTGCCGATGGTGGCGCTGGGGCTGCTGATCCTGGTGTGCGTGCTGCTCGGTCGTTTCGCGACCGGGCGGGAGTGGCGCAACCGGTCCATCGTGGCGGCGCTGCTGGTCGGATTGCTGTGGGTGCGTTCCTATTCCGCCGCGCCGAATGAGATGGGCTGGCATCTGGCCGCCGTCTTCGTGGTGCTGGCGCTGGGCGCGGCGGCGGTCTGGCTCGGCCTCAACCGCGGTCTGACCGCGGCGGCCACGCTGGTGCTGGTCTCGGTCGCGCCGATCGCCTTCTGGCAGGTGCAGCACGCGCAGCCGACGCCGCTGGGGTGGAACCTGCCCGAGAACCGCTCGGCGATGAAGGCCGCGTTCCCCGAGTTCGCGGGCACCACGCTGCAACTCGCGGACCGGGCGCTGATCCCGCCCGACGAGCGGACTCTCGAGGGCGGCTACGGTTCGCTGGTGTTCGGCAACTACGCCAAGAACTTGGAGAAGAACTACGTCAGCGGCTACACCCCCAACGGCCACTACTGGTTCGGCGAGACCCTGTGCATGCGCTGGGACACCAGCGTCTGCCCCGACGCTTACCGCCGCGCGTTCGCGCCCGAGCCGGGTACCGGCAAAACCATCGTCGATCTGATGAACATCGACCGGGTGGTGCTGCAGAAGGCGCTGTACCCCGAGGCCCGCAACCAGCCCGCGCCCACCGGCTGGCGGTGGGTCGACTACCCCGGCCACGAGAAGTACATCGATGTGCTCGAACGCGTCGACGGGCCGATCTCCGCGAAGAACGGCCGCGTCTCGGCCGTCACCGGCGCCACCGCCGTCTCGGAGTTCGAATCCGACACCGAGAGCCGGGTCCGGGTCGGCTCCGAGTCCGGCGGCCAGGTCGTCTTCGCCCGCCTGGCCTGGCCCGGCTACCAGGCCACCCTGAACGGCGCGGAGGTCCCGGTCGAGCAGATCGGGAAAACCTTTGCCGCCGTGCGGATCCCGGCCGGCACCCGGGACGGCGAGCTGGTCCTGTCCTGGAGCCCGCCGGGCTGGCCGATCGGCGCGGGAGCCGCGCTGTTCGCCGTCCTCGACATCGCGTTGCTGCAATGGATCTACCTGCGCGGCAAGCGCCGAGCGGACGACGAGCCGGAAGAACCTCGGGAACCCGAGGCAGCCGAGCCGGAGCCGGTGGGCGTGGCGTGATATGAGTAGAGCGGTGAACACGACCGCGACAGACTCCGATCCGGGGCCCCTGCTGCGGCTGGTGCGGCGCCAGGAAATCGCGTTCGCGATGGTCGGCATGGTCAACACCGGGCTCGGTATGGCGTTGACGGTGATGTGGCTGAAGGTCTTCGGTGATCGGGTACCCGCCGCGCTCGCGCCCGCCGCGGCCTACGCGGTCAGCATCGTGATCGCCTTCGTCCTGCATCGCACGCTGGTGTTCCGGGTGCGCGGGCATGTCGTGCGCGACTTCCTGGCCTTCTGCGGCGTGAATTCCGGTGGGCTGCTGATGAACATGGTGCTGCTGCAAGTGGCGGTCTCGGTGCTGCACCTGCCCGACATTCCCTCGGCGGTCGTGGTGATGGGGTTGGTCGCGGTCGCGAGTTTCTTCGGTCACCGCCATATCTCGTTCCGCCGCAAGCCGGACAGCGCCGTAGTCGTTGCGGCGGACACGGCCTGATCCCCGGCCGGGTTCCTCGGCAACAGTACGATTACGCCCTCGCAAGAGGCGTTGACCGGTCAACCGCACGTCGATAAGGATCGTGAACATCTCGACTGTTTCGATCAACCCGGCGTGAGGGGTCGAGTCAGGGCCCTGAACCGCCACAGACGCCGCCTGCGGTGCAGACCCGGCGGCAAGGCCAGGAGGTCGGCGTGATGATGAGCAGCACTCGTGTACGAAGAGCATCGGCCGGATACGCCCTGTTAGCGGGCATCGCCGTAGCCGGAATGCTCACGGCGCCCACGGCACACGCCGATCCACTCTGGCCCGGCGGACCCGAGATACCAGGTGTACCGGCCCTCATCCCGCCACTGCCCCCGGCGCCGGTGTTCGCCCCGTGCACGGCCGCGGGAGCGAAAGTCTGCATGAGCAAGTCGATGAACGAGGCCTGGTTGATGGAGGACGGCAAGGTGACCTACGGTCCGACGCCGATCTCGCACGGCCGGCCCGGCTATGAGACCCCGCCGGGAGTGTTCAAGGTCGCCTTCAAACGCGAGGACCACTGGAGCACCATGCACCACGTGCCCATGAAGTGGGCGGTCTTCTTCAACGGCGATATCGCCACCCACATCGGGCCGATCGAGGAGCAGTCGCACGGCTGCATCCGGATGGTGCCCGACGGCGCCGAAAGGTTGTACTACCACGTGAACCCCGGCGACGTCATCGAAGTCGTCGAGTAACCCACCGTCGTAATGATCCGGCCCGCCTCGAGATTCGAGCGGGCCGGATCTCGGTGCGGACCAACCGGATTCACCTGGCATAGTTGTCACCGATGCCGCAGCCGATGTCCGACGACTGTCCAGGGGTTATTTCGTGAGCACCAGCCTCATCTACCGCAACCGCACCCTCTACGAGGTGCTGATGCGCGGACTGTACGGCCGGTACTACGCCGCCCGCTATCGCGCGGTCGCCGGCCTGATTCCGGCCGGAGCCAGTGTCGCCGACGTGTGCTGCGGGCCCGCGACCCTCTACACCCGGTACCTGCGGCAGCAGTCCGTCGAGTACACCGGCCTGGATCTCAACGACGGTTTCATCGCCGATCTCACCAAAGCGGGTGGGCAGGGCCTGGTGTGGAACATGAATTCCGATTCGCCGCTGCCCGCGGCGGACTATGTGATCATGCAGGCCAGCCTGTACCACTTCCTGCCCGATCCGGCCGAGGTGGTCGATCGCATGCTGGCCGCGGCCCGCACCCAGGTGATCGTCGCCGAGCCGATCCGCAACCTCGCGACCAGCCAGAACCGCCTGCTTGCCGCCATCGGCCAGCGTTTCACCAATGCCGGCACCGGCGCGCAGGCGCACCGGTTCACCGAGGACACTCTGGACGCGTTCTTCGCCCGCTACGCATCGCGCCTCGTGCGCAGCGAAGTGATCGCGGGCGGCCGCGAGAAGCTCTACGTCCTGTCCGCTTAGGGTGCTGCCGGCTCAGACCGTGAACGCGGTGACCGCGTCGACGACGCGGGCGATCTGCGCGTCGGCCAGATCCGGCCACAGCGGCAGCCGCACCACCGTCGAGGAGAACTCGGCGCTGCGCACGCACGGTGCGGGTGTGCGGCCCAGCTTCAAACCGGCCGGGCTGGAATCGAGCGGTACGTAGTGGAACGGCGCGACGATGCCGTGCGCACGCAGGTGCGTGATCAGGTCGTCGCGCCGGTGCTCACTCGGCGTGCGCAGGTAGTAGAGGTGTGCGGTGTGCTCGCGGTCGGCGGGCACCGTCATCAACCGGACGTCGTTGCGGGCGGCCCAGCCGGGCAGCGCGGCGGCGTAGGCGTCCCACACCCGGTGCCGCCCGGCCTGGATGGTCGCGAACTCGTCGAGTTGCGCGTCCAGCACGGCCGCGTTCAATTCGCTGGGCAGATAACTGGATCCGATGTCCTGCCAGGAATACTTGTCCACCGCGCCGCGCAGGAACCGGGCCCGGTCGGTGCCCTTCTCCCGGATGATCTCCGCGCGCGCCATCAGGATCTCGTCGGTGAGCAGCAGTGCGCCGCCCTCACCGCAGTGCACGTTCTTGGTGTCGTGGAAGCTCAGCGTGCCCAGGGCGCCGATGGTGCCGAGCTTGCGGCCCTGCCAGCTGCCGCCGAGACCGTGCGCGTTGTCCTCGACGATCGCCAGCCCGTACTGCTGTGCGACGGCGAGCAATCCGGCCATGTCCGCGGCGACGCCGCCGTAGTGGATGACCACCACGGCTTTGGTGCGCGGGGTGACCGCGGCGGCCACCGAGGCCGGATCCAGATTGCCGGTCTCGACGTCGATGTCGGCGAACACGCAGGTCGCTCCGCGCAGCGCCATCGAGGTCGCGGTCGAGGTGAACGCGAAACTGGGCACGATCACTTCGTCGTCGGGCCCGAGCTCGAGCAGCAGCCCGGCCATTTCCAGCGCGGAGGTGCACGAGGTGGTCAGCAGGGCGTGCGGGGCCTCGGTGATCGCCTTCAGCTTGGCGGTCGCGGCGGCGGTGAACTGCCCGTCGCCGTGGCTGTGGTCGGAGGCGAGCACTGTCTCCAGATTCGCGAGTTCCCGGCGGGCCCGGTAGGGCCGGCTGAAGATGACGCGGTCAGTGCTCGACACGATCGTTTCCCCTACTGGCGACGGTGCTGGACAATTCCCGCGCGGCTGCGGGGCGCGGTGTCGGCGAATCTACCGTCAGATACAGGGGTTTGCCTACCAGCACGTGCAAGGCCACACCGAGGTACTCGGCGATCAGGCCGAGGGAGAACAGGATCGCGCCGGAGACCAGCAGCAGCACGACCATGAGCGAGGTCCAGCCCTCGGGGGCCCAGTTGTCGCGGGTCAGCGCCTCGAAAGCGAAGACCGCGGCCAGCGCGACGCCGATCAGAGCGAGGGTGACGCCGAGCAGGCTCACCACCCGCAGCCCGCGGGTTCCGCTGCACAGCACCATCTTCCAGAACAGCGAGAACAGCCGCCGGTAGTTGTAGCCGGATTCCTCCCGGCCCTCCGCGCGCAACGCCACCGGCACCTGCGCGACAGTCCCGACCACCCAGGTCAGCGCCACGTCCAGATAGACGCCGTTGGACGCGACCCCGGCGAGCTGGCGGCCGATGTCGCCGCGGATCAGCCGGTAGCTCTCGAAGCGGGTGGAATCGGGGAAGGCGAACACCGTAGCCAGCACGATCTTCGCGCCCCGGGAGGTGATGTTGCGCAGGAAACCGTGCGGGCGGGTGTTGCTCGGCTTCGAATAGACCAGGTCGGCGCGTTCGGTCAGCGCCGCGTCCAGGAAGGCGCCGATCGCGCCGGGATCGTGCTGGCCGTCCTCGTCCATGGTGACGATCCAGTCGGCGCGCGCGGCGGACATGCCGGCGATGGTCGCGGCGTCCTGACCGTAGTTGCGGCTGAGCCAGATGACGCGGACTTCGTCGTAGGTCTGGGCCAGTTCCTGGAGCACCACATCGGAGCGGTCCGGGCCGTGGTCGTGCACGAGCACGATCTCGTCGATGACATAGGCGGCGCCGCCGGGGCTGATGCTGGGCTGGGTCATCCGATGCAACTCGGCGACCAGCGCGCCGATGGTGTGCTCGCCCCGATAGATCGGCACCACCACCGACACGGTGTGCGGCCGGTCCGCACCCGGACGGCCGCCATCGCCATTATGTTCGGGGGGTATCGGCATCAGCTGAATCGACTTTCGCTATCGGTTGCGTGCCAGCTGCCGAACTCTAACACGGTGCCAGTTCGGTGCTTTCGCCGCTCACGAGGCCGTGCACGGTAGGGTACGGAACTCGTGACGGACAGTGCAGTGGCAGCGGCCTCGGAGGACCAGGTTCCCGCCCCCGAGCTCGATGCCCCCGAGGCGAAACCGGCCGCCGATCGCTGGGATTTCCTCCGCGGCGACGTCTTCCGGTGGGGCGTGGTCACCTCGCTCGGCGTCGTGCTCGGCTACCTCGCGGTGCTGCTGGCCAATGCCCGGCATTTCTACACCGACGACACCGAATCCCAGTACACCGGTCTGTGGATCGGCCTGGGGCAGTCGCTGCGCAACGGCGAGTTCCCGGTGCTGGTGCCCGAACGCTGGATGTCGGGCAACAACACGATGGACGACGCGGGCCTGTTCAATCCGCCGCAGCTGCTGATCGATCTGATCGCGCCGTCGGTGGACAACATGGCGCTCTACGCCACCGTGGTGAAGCTGATCTTCTCGATCATCGCCGCCCTCGGCGTGTACCGGATCTGCCTGGCCTACGGCGCGAAGCCGTGGTGGTCGGCGGTCGCGGGCGTGGCGTTCCCGCTGTCGGGGTTCTTCCTGTTCTTCGACCAGGCCAGCTGGATGACGGCGCTGACCGGGACCGCGTGGCTGGTGCACGCGTGGGCGTCGTCGGTGCGCTACGTGCGCGGGATCGCCGGGCCGATCCCGGTTTTCGTCTTCCTCTATCTGACCATCAGCACCCAGTACATCTTCCCGGCCGTGGAGGCGGTGCTGATGCTGGGCGCGGTCGCCGTCGGCGAGATCCTGTACCAGCGCAAATGGCTGAACGTGCCCAAGCTGGTCGCGGTGGCGGGCTGTGCGGGTCTGGCGGGACTGCTGACCTTCCTGCCCAGCATTCTCTCGGCCAAGGTGACCTGGCGCGGCACCTCGGCGGTGATCAACGACCAGTTCCTGACCATTCCGTGGTCGGAGTCGCTGAACGCCAGCTTGCCCAGCACCCTGCCCGCGTTCACCTCCTGGTGGGGTTATGTGCAGCCGCTGCCGGTCACCTATATCGCCTGGTTCCTGATTCCCGCGCTGGCGTTCATCGACTGGCGCCGGGCCCGGGAGTCGTGGCGGGAACTGTCCGCGGTGGCGCTGTTCGCGGTGATGATCCTGATGTGGAGCGCCGGACCCGGCACTGTCGGGCCGCTGCGCTGGCCGGTGCGGTTGCTGCCGATGCTGGCCATCAGCCTGCTGGTGCTGGTGTGTGTGCTGGTGTCGCGCTACGGGACCTTGTCGAGCCTGCGGACTCGCGCGCTCGCGGCCGGTGTGCTGATCGCGGCGCTGTGGCTGCGCTCGTTCTCGGCGGACCCGCATAATTTCGTCCGGCATCTGATCGCGGTGGTCGTGGTGGGCGCGCTGGTGGCGGGAGCGGTGTGGCTCGGACAGAACCGGGGCGTGGCCGCGGTGTGCCTCATGAGTATCGCCGCCATGTTCCCGATCGCGTTCTGGCAGGTGGAGGCCGCGCAGCCGACGCCGATGTCCTACAACTATCCGACCAACCGTTCCGAGGCCAAGGCCGCGTTCCCGGATTTTCCCGGCAACACCATCCAGCTCGCCGAACGCGGCCTGGTGCAGCCCGGGGACAAGAGCCTCGACGGCGCCTACGGGTCGCTGGTCTTCGGCAACTACGCCAAGTCCCTGGACCTGAGCTACGTCAACGGATACACCCCGACCGGCCACTTCTACTTCGGTGAGCTGCTGTGCATGCGCTGGGATTCCAGCGTCTGCCCCGACGCCTATCGACGGTTGTTCGCGCCCGAGGAGTCCACCGGTCGCCCGCTGGTCGACTTGATGAAGCTGGATCGGGTGGTGCTACAGCGCGCGCTGTTCACCGACATGGCGGGTCAGCCGGCCCCGGCGGGCTGGAAGTGGGTCGACTATCCCGGCCACGACAAGTACATCCTCGTGCTGGAGCGGGAGAACGGGCTGATCTCGACCCAGAACGGCCGCGTCGCCGATGTCTCGGCGGGGCAGGCGACTTCGCTCTCCGAGACCGCCACCACCAGCCGGGTCCGGGTGAACGCGCCCGACGGTGCGCACATCGTGTTCGCGCGATTGGGTTGGCCGGGGTACCGGGCCACCCTCAACGGCCGTCCGATCCCGATTTCGGTGACGGCGAAATCCTTTGTCGCCATAGATCTTCCGCCGGGCACCGAAGCCGGCGAGCTGGTGCTGACCTGGCGTCCGCCGGGCTGGAAGATCGGCGTCACGTCCGCGCTGGCCGGTGTGGCGGGGCTGGCGCTGCTGCAACTGATGTATGTCCGGGAACGCCGTCGCGAAGCGCGGGAGCGTGCTCGGGTCGCCGCGGACGTCGGGTAAGTTTTCGGTCATGCCGGAGGAAACCGCGTTGGACGCCACCCTGTTGAGCCTGCTGGCCTGCCCGCAGGACAAGGGCCCGCTGCTGCTGGTCCGTGCGGGCGGCGGCGAATCCCTGCTGTACAACCCGCGTCTGCGCCGCGCCTACCCGATCGAGAACGGCATCCCGGTGCTGCTCGTCGACGAGGCCCGCGACGTCACCGACGCCGAGCACGAGACCTTCACCGGTCAGCACACCTCGGCCTGAGGGTCAGCCGCGTTCGATCTCGCCGGTGAGGTAGCGCTGCAACGTCGGCCCCACCGCCGCGACCAGAGCGGGAATCGGCATGGACGCGATCGGCTCGACCCCGACGATCTTGCGTGCCACCAGCACCCCGATCATCTGCGAGGCGACCAGCGCGATCCGGGTGCGCCCGTCGTCCTCGGGCGTCGCGATCCGCAGCCGCACCCGTTCCAGCACCACCTCGAGCAAGAAGGTGCGCGCCAGGTCGGGATCGCTGCCGCCGAGCAGCGTGCGCACGGCGGCGATCAGACCGGGTCCGGCCGGGGAATCCCACACCGTCGCGACCGCCTGCAAGATCGTCGCGCCGAGCTGGTCGATCGGTGCGGCTTCGATGAGCCGCAGCGTCGCCTCCGGGTCCACCGGGAGCTCGACCACGGCGGCGAACAACTTCTGTTTCGTCCCGAAGTAGTGATGCACCAGCGCCGGATCGACTCCGGCGGCGGCGGCGACTCCGCGGATCGAGGTCTTGTCGAATCCGGCCTCGGAGAACCGGACGCGCGCCGCCGCCAGAATCGCCTCCCGCGCACCGGATTGCCCGGGTCTGCGCCCGGACCGTCCGTTGGGTGCTTGCGCGCCAGGCTTTTCCGCCGTCATGCGGTGCGCCGCCGCAGCGTCGCCGCGCCCAGTATCAGGGCGACGACCGCGAACCCGGCCACCACAGCCAGATCCCGCCACATCTGCCCGGTCGCCTCGGGATTGCGCGAAACCTCTTGCAGCGCATCGACGGCGTAGCTCAGCGGCATCACGTTGCTGATCGGCTCCAGCCAGCTGGGCAGCTGATTGCGCGGAACCAGCAAGCCGCACAGGAAGATCTGCGGCGCGACCACTACCGGCATGAACTGCACGGCCTGGAACTCGGTGCGCGCGAACGCGCTTGCCAGCAGCCCGAGGGCCACACCGCAGACCGCGTCGACCATCGCGATCAGCACCACCCAGCCCGGATTGCCGGCGGCGTCGAGACCGAGCAGCCCGAAGGACACCAGACATGCCACCCCCGCTTGCGCGGCGGCGGCCAGCGAGAACGCGGTGCCGTATCCGGCCAGCAGGTCGAGCTTGGAAAGCGGTGTGGTGAGCAGTCTTTCGAGGGTGCCGGAGGTGCGTTCGCGTTGCATGGCGATCGCGGTGATCAGGAACATCACGATGAACGGCAGGATGCCGAGCATGCTGATGCCGACCTTGTCGAACAGGGTGGGGCCGTGCGGGGCGTGCGGGGCTTCCTCGTAGATGAAGTACAGCAGGGTCATCAGCAGTGCGGGGACCACGAGAATCATGGCGACGGTGCGGTGGTCGTTGCGCAGCTGCCGCAGAATGCGTTCGGTCGTGGCGAGATACGGCCGCAGCGACGGGCGCGGCCGCGCGAGGGTGGCGGTCATGCGGAGGATCCCATCGTGATGAGGGTCAGGAAGGCGCGTTCCAGGTTCTGTTCGCCGGTGCGTTCGCGCAGCTCGTCGGGGGTCGATTCGGCCAGGACGTGGCCGTCGCGCATCAGCAGCAGCCGGTCGCAGTGCTCGGCCTCGTCCATGACGTGGCTCGACACCAGCAAAGTCGTGCCGCCCGCGGCCAATTCGTGGAATTGCTGCCACAGATCCACGCGCAGCACCGGATCCAGGCCGACGGTCGGCTCGTCGAGGATCAGCAGGTCCGGTTGGGCCACCAGCGCGCACGCCAGCGAGGCGCGGGTCTTCTGGCCGCCGGAGAGTTCGTCGCCCCGCTGCCGCGCGTGCTCGCCGAGCCCGACGGCATCGATCGCGGAGTCGACGGCGGCGCGCTCGCGGCCGTAGAGCGCGGCGTAGTAGCCGACGTTCTCGCGGACGCTGATGTCGGCATAGATGCTGGGGGACTGGGTGACGTACCCGATCCGCCGCCGCAGTTCCGGCGCCCCGGCCGGGAGGCCCAGGGCCCGCACCTCGCCGGATTCCACGATCTGGGTGCCCACGATGGACCGCATCAGCGTGGTCTTGCCGCAGCCGGACGGGCCGAGTAGGCCGGTGATCGACCCGCGCGGCACCGTCATCGAGATCTGGTGCAGCACTTCACGTTTACCGCGCCGGACGGTGAGATCCCGGACATCCACAGCCGGTGCTGAGGGTTGCGACATGGTCGCCTCGATTCCTCGGTGCGCTCAATTCATCGAGCGTTGAATTCATTATGTGATGAATTTAGCGCGGCACCGCCCCGGACGCAAGACTCAATGACCGTGGGAAGGCGGTGTCCCCGCGCTCTGACCAGGCTCGACGACCACGAACTGGCCCATCATGCCCTGGTCCTCGTGCCAGAGCAGATGGCAGTGATACATGTACGGGGTGTCGGGATCGGCCGGCCCGTCGAAGCGCAGCGCCAGCCGCACCGTGCTGTTGGGCGCCACGAACACCGTGTCCTTGGCCCCCGACAACGGTGCCGGCGGCGGCGCGTCGTTCACCGAGAGCACCCGGAACTGCACATCGTGGACATGGAAGTTGTGCGGCATCCCGTCGGCGTTGCGCACCACCCAGATCTCGGTGCTGCCCCGGGTGACGGTGAGGTCGATCCGATCCATCGCCATCGGAACGTTGTTGATCCCGGCCAGATTCAGGTCGAACCGCCGCTCGCGCACCGCATCCGAGCCGTCGGGCACCGCCGGCTCGGCGAGCGTGGCCGGCAGTTCGGGGGCGGAGCGCAGGGTGGCGGCCGCGCGCAGCTCGAGGATGTCGAACCGGTCGTCCCCGCCCGAGAAGCGCTGATTCCAGAAGTCGAACCCGGCGTCGAGGGTGTTGCTGCGCAGCACTGTTCGCTCACCGGCGCGCATCCGCACCACGATCTCCGCGCGCTCGCCGGGGGAGAGCTGGACGCGATCCAGCGTGATCGGGCGCTGCACCAGACCCCCGTCGGTGCCGATCAGGGCGAAGGTGCGGTTGTCCTCGAAGGCGAAATTGTAGATCCGCGCGGTGGAGGCGTTGAGCAGGCGCAACCGCACCAGGTCGTCGCCGACCTCGCGATAGGGCGCGAGGGTTCCGTTGACCAGGATCTGCTCGCCGAGGAACCCGGCGTTGCGGAAGATCTTGTGCGAGTTGTCGAAGCCGGAGCCGTCGAACTTCACGTCCTGCACGATCACCGGCAGATCGTCGACGCCGTAATTGCTCGGTAGCGACAGGGATGCGGAGTTCTCGTCGTCGAGCAGGAACATTCCGGCCAGCCCGCGTCGCACATGCTGCTCGGTCTTGCCGTGCGGATGCGGGTGGTACCAGAGCGTCGCGGCGGGCTGATCCACGGTCCACTGCGGTGTCCAGGTGCGGCCCGGGTCGACCATCTGGTGTGGTCCGCCGTCCATGGCCGCGGGCAGATGCATGCCGTGCCAGTGCACGGTCGAGGCTTCGGGCAGCGCGTTGCGCACTCGGACCTCGACCCGTTCGCCGCGCCGCGCCCGCAGCGTCGGGCCCAGGTAGTCACCGTTGAATCCCCAGGTCTCGGTGATCTTGCCCGGCCGGAATTCCTTTCTCCCGGAACGCATGTCGAGCTCGAAGACGCGCCGGCCGTCCGGCCCGAGGACGCCCTCCTGGAGCGGTGGAATCGCCAGCTGATTGCGGAAATCCGTGGCGCCGACCGTGGATACGGCGGCGCCGGTGTACACCCAGGCGAAGACCCCGCCCAGCAAGGCGGGCACCAGGACGGCCAACGCGACAACACTGAGCAGCAGCCGCCGCAACCGGCGCGGTCGCGCAGGGGTATTCGAAGACACCGAAGACATGCACCGACGGTAGAAATCGGGACGTCCTCAGGGCATCGGGGAGCGGCCCCATTTCCCCCCTGGTCTACCCCTGAGTGAGTTCCTGGGTCGCGTCCTGGCCCGCGGTGGTGGTACGGCGCAGGAAGTCGGCGATCAGCTCGAGCTGTTCCTCGGTGTACTGCTCGCACAGCGCGTCCATGCGGGTGTTCATGCCCGACAGCATGCGGTAGAGCTCCGGATTGCGATCGCGCACCGCGCGCACCGTGACCGCGCGGCGATCGGCCGCCTCCGGATCGCGCTCGCGGGTGATCCAGCCGCCGCGCTGCAGGCGATCGAGTACGCCGGTCATCGTCGCGGGATGCAGGCCCGCCAGCTTGGCCAGCGCGCCCGGGCTGATCGGCCCGTGCCGGTTGACCAGGTCCAGGCAGTTCCAGTCCGCGTCCTTGAGTTCCAGTTTCGTGCCGAACTGGCGATTCAGCAGGGCCAGTTGCGTATTGAGCTCACGCAGGGAGTCCTTGACGGCGGCGGCCGCCCGCCTCTTGTTCCTTACGTCACTCATATATTACGGTCCTCGTATTAGATGGTATGGTTCTCATATGATACGGCGCTCCAATCGAACGGCGCCGGAGGCATACCGCTTCATCTGGAGGAAGACATGCGGATCATCGTTTTCGGGGCCAACGGACCCACCGGCCGGCTGCTGACCGGCCGAGCGCTCGACGCGGGTCACGACGTCGTCGCCGTCACCCGCAAGCCGGCCGAGTTCCCGCTCGCGCACGATCGGCTCACCGTCTTCGAAGGCGATGTGCTGCAACAGGATTCGGTCGACACCGCGATCGCGGGCGCGGACGCGGTGCTGTCCACCCTCGGTGTTCCGTTCGGCAAGGAGGAGATTCGCACCTACTCCGCCGGGGTCGCGAACATCGTCGCCGCCATGCGGCGGCACGGTGTGCGGCGCGTCGCGGTGGTCTCCTCCAGCGCGGTCGACCCGAAGCCGTACCCCGACGCCGGATTTCTGTTCAACCGGGTGCTGCAGCCCTACGTCGCCAGGGTGCTGGGCAAGACGCTCTACGACGACATGCGCCGGATGGAAGCCTTGATCACCGCCACCGATCTGGACTGGACCGTGGTGCGCCCGAGCGGGCTGTACGAACTGCCCGCCGGCACGGAATACACGATGGCCGAAGGTCACTTGGACAAGCGGTTCACCGCGCGAATCGACCTGGCTGCGAGCCTGTTACGGCTGGCCGAGGAGGAATTGTTCGTGCGCAAGACCGTCGGCGTGGTCACGACCACCGACAACCCGAGCATGCTGCAAGTGCTGCGCAGCGAGGCTCTGGGCAAGCACTGAATCGGGACCTCCGCACGGATGTGACACAGGTCACTTCGGGATGTGTCACGTCCGGCGCCGGTCATCTGTCCCATGGTCGTCACCAACCAAGACACCATCGGGAGCAACCGCCATGAGCACCAACACCACCACCCACCGGATCGTCGTCCTCGGCGCGGGCTACACCGGCATGCTGGCCGCGATCCGGCTGGCCCGGCGCACCCGCAAACTCGACGTGCGGGTCACCCTGGTGAATCCCTCCGACCGGTTCACCGAGCGGCTGCGCATGCACCAGGTCGCGGCCGGTCAGGAGCTGACCAACCACAATATCCCCGCCATCCTCGACGGCTCGGGCGTCGAATTCGTCCAGGGCTGGGCCACTTCCATCGATCCGCGGACGCAGCGCGTCTACCTCGAAGGGACCGCCACCCTGCACTATGACGAACTGATCTACGCCCTGGGCAGCAGCACCGACACCAGCACGGTGCCCGGCGCCGCCGACCACGCCTGGACCCTCAACGATCCGCGCGCGGCCCGCCGGTTCGCCGAGCAGCTGGCCGTCGTCGAGGCCAACGGCGGCACCGTCGCGGTCTGCGGCGGCGGCCTCACCGGCCTCGAGGCCGCGACCGAGATCGCCGAGCAGCACCCAGGTTTGACCGTGACCCTGATCAGCAGCGGCGAGCCGGGCGCGATGATGGGCGACAAGGCCCGCGCCTACCTGAACAAGGCGCTGGACCGGCTGGGCATCGTCCGCGAGCTCGGCCGGCACGTCACCAAGGTGCTGCCCGACGCGGTGGAACTCGCGGGCGGCGAACTGATTTCGGCCGACCTGACGCTGTGGACCACCGGCGTGCGGGTCTCCCCGCTGGCCGCCGAGGCGGGCATCGACACCGACGCCCGCGGCCTGATCGTGGTCGATCCGACGCTGCGCTCGGTCTCGCATCCGACCATCTACGCGGTCGGCGACGCGGCCGCGGTCCGCCAGGCCTGGGGCCAGATCCACGGCACCTGCCAGTCCGGATTGCCCACCGCCGCCTACGCCGCCGACACCATCGCCCGCCGGCTGCGCGGAAAGACCGTGCGCCCGTTCCGGTTCGGCTACTTCCATCAGCCGGTCAGCCTGGGTCGCAAGGACGGGATCATCCAGTTCACCAAGGCCGACGACACCCCGGGCCGGTTCTACCTGACCGGTCGCGCGGCGGTCATGTACAAGGAAAGCGTCAGCAGCACACCGCCGTTCGCCTTCAAGATGAGCCAGAAGATGACGGTGTCGGTGCAGCTGTCCAAAGGCGGCAAGGCCACCCGTGCCGCGGCCTGAGGATCGCGGATAGCCCGCCGGGCGACCACCCGGCGGGCTATCCGGTGATTGCGCAGGTGAATCCCATTCAGGAATATGAGCAGATGATCGACGCGATGCCCACCGACGACGCCTTCATCGAACACCGCCGACTGCTGTTCGCCACCGCGTACCGGATGCTGGGCACGGTCACCGACGCCGAAGACGTCTTGCAGGACGCCTGGCTGAAATGGCACGCCACCGACCAGTCGACCGTGCAGCATCCGAAGTCCTACCTGGTGCGCACCGTCACCAATCTGTCGCTGAACCGGCTCACCTCCGCGCGGGCCACCCGTGAAACCTACGTCGGCCCTTGGCTGCCCGAGCCCCTGCTGACCACACCGAACATCGCCGAGGACACCGAATTGGCCGATACCGTCTCCACCGCGATGCTGGTGGTCCTGGAGACCCTGAACCCGGTCGAGCGCGCGGTCTTCGTGCTGCGTGAGGTGTTCGGCTACACCCACGCCGAAATCGCCGACACCCTGGACAAACCCGAAGCCACGATCCGCCAGATCGCACACCGCGCCCGCGCCCACGTGCAGTCCCGCCGGCCCCGGTTCGACACCGACACCGCTGAACGCGCGCACGTCACCGAACAATTCATGTCCGCCTGTGCCGGCGGCGACCTCAACGCCCTGATGGACTTGCTGGCCCCGGACGTCACCTCCTGGTCCGACGGCGGCGGTGTGGTGACCGCGGCCCGGCGCCCGCTCTACGGCCCCGACCATGTCGCCCGCTGGGTGCTCGGCGTCCTCGCCAAGCCCACCGTCGCCGGGGTCGAACTGACCTCCGCCCATATCAACGGCGAACTCGGCACCCTGGCCAGCATCGGCGGAAACCCGGTGGCCGCCTTCACCTACGACTTGGTCGACGGGCGGATCCAGAATCTGCGTTTCCAGGTGAACCCGTCCAAGTTGAAGGGGCTCTACCTGGACCCGGGCACTGTCGCCTGAATCGTACGGCCGAGCCGTAGACCGCCTCGCCATACCGGCTACATCGTGGTCTTCGTTCTAGGCTGCTGCCGTGACCAGTGCGCCCACGGGAACCGCTCCCGACGGTGGACAGCTCCGGGTGTCGACCCTGGAACTGTTCTTCGACCTCGTTTTCGTCTTCACCATCACCCAGCTGACCCATGTCTTCGTGCACCATCCGGGCTGGCCCGCGGTCGCGCAGATCGCGCTGATGTTCGGCGTCATCTGGTGGATGTACTCCGGCTACGCCTGGCTGACCAACGAGGTCGCGCCGACCACCAGCGGCCGGCGCACGCTGCTCACGATCGGCATGTTCGGCTTCTTCGTGCTCGCGCTCGCCGTGCCCGACGCCTTCCACGGCACCGGCGTCGCGTTCGGTCTCGGCTACGTCCTGGTGACCACGATTCACACCGCCCTGTTCGCGACCAGCGGCGGCGCCTCCGCGACCATCGCCATCAAACGGATCGCGCCGTTCAACGCGGTGGCCGCGATCCTGGTGCTGGTCGGCGGGTTCCTGCACGGATGGGCGCAATACCTGTGCTGGGCGCTGGCATTCGCGTGTCAGGTGCTGAGTCCCTACCTGATCGACACCAACGATTTCGTGGTCCGGCCCCGGCACTTCGCCGAACGTCACGGTCTGGTCATCATCGTCGCGATCGGTGAATCCATCGTCTCCATCGGCGTCGGACTGACCGGGCGCGATCTCACCGTCGGCCTGGTCGCCAATGTGGCGGTCGGGCTGGGACTGGCCTATGTCCTGTGGTGGGCCTACTTCGGCATCGACGACGAACGCGGCGAACACGCGCTGACCGCGATCCCGTCGCGGGAACGGTCCCGGCCCGCCGTTCTGGCCTACGGCTATTCGCTGTATCCGATGCTGATCGGCGTCACCCTGGCGGCGGCCGGAATTCAGATGAGCATCGCGCACGGCAACGAACCCGCGAGCCTGGCGGCCGCGACGGCGCTGTCCGGTGGCGTCGCACTGTATTTCGTCGGCCAGTGGGCCTTCCGGGTTTCCCTCGGACTGCCCCGCCCGTGGACCCGGCTGATCTGCGCGGCCGCGGTCTGCGCCACCATTCCGATCGGCGTCGCCTGGGTGGCGTGGGCGCAGCTCGCCACGCTGGTCGCCGTCGCCTACGCGGCGGTCATCATCGATGACGTGATCACGCTGCGCTCCGGGCACCACAGCTCCTACATCTGAGTTTCCGGAACAATGGGGAGCCGTGTCCGCTGACGAACTAGCTGTCGAACCACCCGTCGCCGCCCGCAGACTGCTCGGTGCGACCCTGTGGTCGGGCGCGGTCGGGCTGCGCATCGTCGAGGTCGAGGCGTACGGCGGCGACCCGGCCGGACCGTGGCCCGACCCGGCCTCGCATTCCGGCCGCGGACGGACCACCCGCAACGCGGCAATGTTCGGCCCGGCCGGGGTGCTGTATGTCTACCTCTCCTACGGCATGCACAGATGCGTGAACGTCACCAGCGGTCCCGACGGCATCGCCAGCGCGGTCCTGCTCCGCTCCGGCGAGGTGATCGCGGGCCGGGACGAGGCCCGCGCGCGTCGCACCACCGCCCGCACCGACGCCGATCTGGCCAGGGGCCCGGGCAATCTCGGTAGCGCGCTGGGAATCACGTTGGCCGACTACGGCACCGACCTCTTCGACCCCGCCGCGCCGATCCGGCTGGAACTCGACGGCGTTCTCGATCCCGGGGAGATCGCGGGCGGGCCGCGCGTGGGCGTCAGCACCGCCGCGGAGGTGCCCTGGCGTTTCTGGTTGCCGTCCTCGCCCGCTGTTTCGGCCTATCGCCGCAGCCCACGGGCCGCGAAACCGATGCCGTAGCAACTCCCGGAAAAAGTTTTCGCGGACAGCGATGAATTCGCGAACGAGGGTCCGTCCTATCTGTTGAACGCGCTACCAACCCAGCGCGACCGACCAGAAGGACCTGAAATGACCACCGCCGACGCTTCCGCCAACTACTCCAACGACGCCAGCACCAACCGCCCCGGCAAGATCCGCAACCGGGTGCTGTGGACCCTGCAGATCGTGCTCGGACTGTTCTTCATCATCGCCTCGGGCGGGCCCAAGCTCGTCATCCCGAACACCTTGATGGACAACGCCCCCGAGAACCTGACCATCCCGCTGGGTCTGCTGATCTTCATCGGTGTCGTCGAGGTCGCCGGCGGTATCGGCCTGATGGTGCCGCGGCTGAGCGCCCTGGCCGCCGCGGGCCTGTCCGTGCTCACCGTGCTGGCCGCCGCGACGCAAGCCTTCATCGCCGACAAGCCGCTGATGGGGATCTTCCCGCTGGTGCTCGCGGGGATCTTCGCCTGGATCGCCTACGAACGCCGCGCCACCCTCACCGACCTGCGCAACACGATCAAGCGATGACACAGTCCTGAAGCACGGCCGGCGATCGGTGGTTCCGCCCACCGATCGCCGTGCCGTGCTCTCCGGGATCGATCACTGTCGGGTTGGCGGTGATCGATCCAGCGGCCATCTGGTCCGCGGCGCCCCGGCCCGGGCGCCGCACCAGATGGCCGTCGTCGTGCCGGGGCGTTAATCGCTGGCCCGTCGCCTGCCGCTGCCGCACAATTCAGCCCGGGACCTGCGCATCGGCGCAGGATCGGCGTACGGAAAGATGGGAAAGCGTGAGTGAACTGAGCGGCGACATCATCGATGAACTGACCTGGCGTGGACTGATCGCACAGTCCACCGACCTGGATGCCCTGCGCGCGGCGCTGGCGGCCGGTCGGCTCACCCTCTATGCCGGTTTCGATCCCACCGCCGCCAGCCTGCACGCCGGACACCTGGTGCCGTTGCTCGCGCTCAAGCGTTTCCAGCGCGCCGGGCACCGCCCGATCGTGCTGGCCGGCGGCGCCACCGGACTCATCGGCGACCCGCGCGACGTCGGCGAGCGCAGCATGAACTCCACCGATACCGTCGCCGAATGGGCCGGGCGGATCCGTTCGCAGCTGGAGCGTTTCGTCGACCTCGACGACTCCGACACCGGCGCGATCATCGTCAACAACATGGACTGGACCGGCCCGCTGTCGACCGTCGACTTCCTGCGCGACATCGGCAAGCACTTCTCGGTCAACGTGATGCTGGCCCGCGACACCATCAAGCGGCGCCTCGACGGTGAGGGCATCTCCTACACCGAGTTCAGCTACATGCTGTTGCAGGCCAACGACTACCTGCAACTGCGCCGCCAGCACGACTGCACGCTGCAGGTCGGCGGGTCCGATCAGTGGGGCAACATCATCGCCGGCGTCGAACTGAACCGCCGCGTCGACGGTGCCGCCGTGCACGCCATGACGGTGCCGCTGGTCACCTCCTCCGACGGCAAGAAGTTCGGCAAGTCGACCGGCGGCGGCAGCCTGTGGCTGGACCCGGAGATGACCAGTCCCTACGCCTGGTACCAGTACTTCGTGAACACCGCCGACGCCGATGTCATCCGGTACCTGCGCTGGTTCACCTTCCTGTCGCGGGAAGAACTGGACGAGCTGGAAGCGGCGACCGCCGAGCGCCCGCATGCCCGGGAGGCGCAGCGCCGGCTGGCGGCGGAGATGACCACGCTGGTGCACGGCGCGGAGAACACCGAGTCGGTGCAGCTGGCGAGCCAGGCGCTGTTCGGCCGCGGCGAATTGCGGGAGCTGAACGAGCCGACGCTGGGCGCGGCGTTGCGCGAGGCGGCGGTCGACGGCGTGGTCGCGGAGGTCAAGGCGGGGGAGACGATCGTCGATCTGCTGGTGGCCAGTGGTCTGTCCGAGAGCCGCGGCGCGGCCCGGCGCGCGGTGAACGAGGGCGGCGCGTACGTGAACAACGAGAAGATCTCGGACCTGGAATGGACGCCCGCCGAGGCCGACTACCTGCACGGAAGCTGGCTGGTGCTGCGCCGGGGCAAGAAGAACCTGGCCGGCGCGCGGCGCGCGGAATTCTGATCTTGTCGTGGCTTGGGTCACAAAATAGTGGCCCAAGCCCGCTTTCGACCGGCCTGAACCAGGTCTGACCAGCGGAATTACAAGCGTGTAGTGCGGATTTGACCTTGCGTTCCTCGCCGCGTAACTTATGTCGAGTCAGAGCGACACGGACACCGACCCGGAGCCGAGAGGCGAGGGAAACGAGGTAGGACGAGGAGCGCCTGACATGCCAGATTGCATGTCCGAGCGGGGATTTGACACCGCATGGTGCATGCCTTAGGCTGGAACAGTTGCCTCACGGAAGTCCCGGTTAAGACCGGTCCTGAAGTGTGTGCGTGTGTTCTTTGAGAACTCAATAGTGTGTCGATGAATGTCAGTGCCAATTATTTATTGGTGCCAGCCATTTCATACCCCCCGGTTGG
>NZ_JBFAYL010000008.1:0-232253 GCF_040681285.1 Nocardia sp. NPDC051832 | reverse complement strand
AGGCCACGATCCACATCGCGGTGATCAATCAATGGCTACGACACAGTTGATGGCGGGCCACCGGCCCGCCATCAACACTTCGAGACAGAGCCTAGATCCCTTGGGAGCCGTCGAGGACGCGTTCGTGCGGGGCATCAGAACCGGCGGGGGTTAAGCGGGCCCACGGGAGAGCCCGGTCTGTCGTGTTGTTCGTCGGTCAGTTTGCGGATAGACATGCCCCTCCATGCTTCTTGCGGTTCACCCCACGAACGACCCCAGTGGTCCAGGACAGACGATCACCGCGACGGGGTACGTCAACTCCGACCGGCAACAGGTTACAAGCCAGCAGCCACGGCCGCTGCGGCATATCCAGGACTTGATCCATTCGACGTCCTGGCTTTACAGGTAGCACGGAAGACAACCGTCCTGTAATGGCACCCCTTTTGGTCAAGAGGGACTGCCCCGAGTTCGGTTGACTCGCTGACCTGCCCCAGGGTTTGGTTACCCATTTCGATGTGAAGATCGGTGCCAACTGAGAGGCTCTGATCTCATGCCCCGACCGTATCCGCCGGAGTTCTGCCTGCGCGCCGGCGCGCTCGTGCGGGCCGGAAAACCGATCACCACCGCTGCCGCCGAGTTAGGGATCAGCGCCGCGGCCCTGCACAACTGGGTCCGCCAGGACCAGATCGACCGAGGTGAACGCCCCGGCCGCAGCACCGTCGAGAACGCGGCACTGGCAAAGGCCAACAAGCGCATCCGCCAACTCGAAGCGGAGGTTCGAAATCCTTCGCAAGGCGGCAGGGTTGCTCGGGGAAATCCGGCCTGCCCCAAAAGGATTCACCCGGTAATCGACGTCCTCGTCGATGCCGGGCACCCGGCCAAGGTGTGCTGCCGCCTGCTGGGCGTCTCCGGGCCCGGCTACTACAAGTACCGGAATCGGCCCTTGTCACCTACGAAGATGCGCCGCCAATGGCTTATCGGGCTGATTTGTGAGGTCCACGGCGCGTCACGTCAAACCTATGGGTCACGACGAGTCCACGCGGAATTGACCCGGGGAATGGGCATCGTGGTCAGCGAAAACCTCGTCGCCGAACTCATGAGCCTGGCCGGCATCGCCGGACTGCCCGGGCCTGCCAAGGTCAAACGCCTGCGCGGCGTCGCGACCGCCGACGACCTGGTGCACCGCAAGTTTCATCGACTCAAGCCAAATGAGTTGTGGGTCACCGACATCACCGAACATCCCACGCGGGAAGGGAAGGTCTACTGCTGTGCGGTGATGGACACCTTCAGCCGCAAGATCGTCGGCTGGTCGATCGACAACTGCCAGGACTCGACCCTGGTCGTCAACGCCCTGGAGATGGCGATCAAGAACCGAAAGCCATTGCCAGGCGGGATTGTTCACGCCGATCACGGTGTCCAGTTCACATCCTGGGCGTTCACCAACAAGATCCGCACCACCGGACTGATGCCGTCGTTCGGCACCATCGGCGACGGCTACGACAACGCGATGATGGAATCGTTCTGGTCGAGCATGCAGATCGAGCTGCTGAACCGGAAGAAGTGGCGAACACGAGTCGACCTGGCGAACGCGATCTTCGACTACATCGAGATCTTCTATAACCGACAGCGGCGTCACTCTCAGCTCGACTACCTGTCGTCGACCGAGCACGAGTTACGCTACGAAGGCCAGTCCGCCACCGCCTGAGATTCACATCCTGGCAGGTAACGAAAGCTGGGGCAGGTCACGCGGGGTGTGGTGTGTCAGGCCGCGAGTGCGGGCTGATTGATTGTCTCAAATTCGATCGGTGTCAGGCGGCCGAGTCGGCGTTGCCGTCGACGGCGGTGGTAGGTCCGTTCGATCCTAATGACGATGGCCAGGCGCAGTTCCTCGCGGGTCGTCCAGTGCCGGCGGTTGCAACATAAGTAGTGTCGAGTAGCCGATGAGAGAGTAGTTGGCGGGGTCGTCGGAATACTGGTAGTCCGCGAGACTGTTGTGGATGGTTTCACGGCCCTTCGATACCGACAGATGGCCGGCGCTCGGTCACTTCGGCCCATATCATCACCACGAATACGGTCAGTCCTGCTGCACAGGCCGCGACCAGCAGCCACCAACCGACCGACATTTCGGCGAACGTCTGAACTGGCGCGATCCCCCGATCCCATGCGTCCAGCACAACGACCAGCGCCGCGGCCGAACCACTCGCGGCGGCAGCAGCTCCCACTGTTCGTCCGCTATCGGGCCGACCACTGATCAACAGGACCACCGCACCGACGGCCCCCAAAGCAGCGAGAAACAAGGGAAGGCCCAGCACCCGAAATGGTTCCAGCCCGGCCCAGACCCGCCCCGGCGAGCGGTGATACAAGGGTGCGAACGAACCCGCCACCAGTAACGCGGCGAAGACAAGCAGTGGCACCGTCGCTACGAAATCTAGAACCGAGTGTCCCGCTTGTCGCTGGTGTGCACCTACCACGGTGATTACGGCGCTCACCAGCGCCGCGGCGGCAATGAGTACGCACAACCACGA
Source organism: Nocardia sp. NPDC051832 (assembly GCF_040681285.1). Taxonomy (NCBI): domain Bacteria; kingdom Bacillati; phylum Actinomycetota; class Actinomycetes; order Mycobacteriales; family Nocardiaceae; genus Nocardia; species Nocardia sp. NPDC051832. The sequence goes on along the minus strand of NZ_JBFAYL010000008.1, from coordinate 229,749 downwards.
GCCGCTCCCGAAACCGATATCCATGCGAGTCAGCGTCGAGCGTACCGAGACGACGTTGAGGACCACGGTCAGCGCGGTCGTTCCTGAGAACCCGATCGCGGTGACGAGAAAATAGTCGCACAGCTCGACTTTCGGTGCCGCGCTCGGTGGCCAGCACTCCTGCGGCCATCGCCGCGGTGGCCGCTGCAGCGATGAACGCGTAGCCGAGCACATTTTGAGCAAGATCCGCAATAGACCCGCGTGAGGCGTACTTCCACGCCGTGCCCTCGCCGTCGTACTGGAATCCGGTCCCTCCGGGATCACCCGCGTGGTAGCTGATCAACGTCGTGAACGAAGCGACCACCAACAGTCCCGCGATACCGCTGAGCATTACCACTGTGACTGTATCCGCAACGGTGGGTGGGATCTTCGAGACATGTTGCGTGTCAGCCTCGTTATGGTCGCCAGCACGTGGCGGGTCGATACTCACAGCGACACGGTAGTCAACGTCACGGCGCATCGCAGTCAACGCCGCCGGCCATGATCATGAGGAGGATGTCGGAGCGACAGGTGACCGGTGTTCTTGGCGCGGCGGATGAGTTCGGCGGTTCCGGCGAGCGAGGATTCGCGGATCGCGGTGAAGTCCATGGCGCGGGGGTAGGTGGACATGAAGGCTTCGCAGAAGCCGTGGTCTTGTGCCTGTATCTCGCAGAGCGGCAAATAGCGCCGCCGCTTCCGTACTCAGCCGCGGATCGCTTCAATCCCGGGTCCGCGCGACATCCGGTAATCATCGTAAGACGTTTTGTGTCAGGCGGTTCGGGCGGTGCCCTTGGCTGTCGTAGTCCCGGCATAGCGGTAATGGGGTTGGTTCTCGGCAGCGTGTAATCGGGTTGCGTGACGACAGGTCGGGGCTGTCCGTGATTATCGGCGAGATCACCGAGGTGAAGGTTCGGCTCGGAGCTTGCACGGGATCCCAGCTGTAGCGCGCCACTGCAGCGAGCCAGAATGTGTGGTTGCCGCCGTCGCAGCAAGGATCACGGATCTGTGCGGGCGCTCCCGGCCGCAAGCCTGGAAGTGCGCGGAGAAACGTGCGCAGGTGCCGCGGTCGCGTTGGTCAGCCGTTCAGATTGGATGGGCGACACAGCCTTTCGACGCAGTGTATTGCCGACGGGCGGATGACTGGCGCGCTCGCTTTGGTGCGCGACCAATCCGGTACTGAGCTGGCATGCGGACATCAACGACCGTCCGGGGAGTAGCGGGCCGAGGTCGGCAGTATCCGCAATAGCCGCTGTGCGCGCCGAGCGAAGCGGCCACGTGGAGGTAGCCGGCGAGACCAGAGCCCCACGCAGGTTGGCACCGACCAGGTTGGCGTCGTGCAGGTCGACGGCATATAGACCAGCGTCGCTGGGGTCGGCACCGCTCAGGTCGATCAGCTTGCCCGGGTTGTCATTTCGCCACTTTTCGTGCATCTGGAATTATGCGAGCGACATCCAGGCTGGGAGCGTTGTTTAACCACTGGCGCAACAGGTTTGACTTTCTACGTGCACCGCGGCGGCGCGGCGATCGACCAGCCGATGCAGCGTGCGGATCGACCGCATGCGTCAGTGCGTGGAAGCCGGGTTGTCCGCGGCGAGGCTGCGGTAGACGATTTCGCGGATGGTCGCGGTGAGCCGATCGTAGTCGTCCGGGCTGGGGTCGGTGAGGCGGTAGGTGGCGGCGGCGAAGAGCATGCCGTTGACCGCGCGGGCGGCGCTGTCGACGTCGAGGTCGGGGCGGAAGTAGCCGGCGTCGACGCCGTGCTGCAGGTAGGCGGCCTGCAGGGCGGTGGCCAAGGTGTGGAACGACAGCACGCGCCGGGCCATTTCCTCGTCCACCGCCGCGGCCTGCAACAGCAGTAGCCGGATCGCGCGTAGGTCCGCGGTGAAGACCTCGGTGAGCGTGTCGGTGATGCGTTCGGCTTGGCGGCGATAGTCGCCCAGGCTCGCGGGTTCTTGCGGTGGGATGGCCGCGAGCGCGTCGGTCAGTCGTGCGATCAGGTCGTCCAGGACCTGGTCGAGGATGTCGCGTTTGCTCTGGAAGTACTGGTAGAAGGTGCCCTGCGCGACACCGACCTTGGTGACGATGTGTGAGATCGAGGTCGCGTGGTAGCCGCGTTCGGCGAAGCAATCGAAGGCCGCGTCCAGGATCTCGCGGCGGGTCTCCTGCTTGCGGCGCTCCATACGGGACAGGGGCTGAGCCATACCGAGATGCTATCCCAGTCAGAAAACGACTCATGAATCAAATATTGACTCGCCGTTCATTTTGGCGTTTCATTCTTGGTATGGCACAAAAGACCACCAGTACGTCGCCGATCACCGCCCGCGTCGAAGCACTGCGCGCACTGGCCGAGCACGATCTGCAGTCCGCCCAGGACGCCACCCTCGGCTGGTTCGCTCGGCTGACCCGCGATTTCGACAAGCCCGAAACCCAGATCGAGATCGAGGAACTGTTCGCCCTCGGCACCCCGCCGCAGCCGGTGGGTCCCTCTCGGGGGCACATCATCGGCTGGGGCGATTGGGACGGCATCGACGCTGTTGGCCGCGTGGTGTTCACGGTGGTCAGAGCGGTCTGCGACCGGATCGGTTCCGAGCGGTTCTGGCTGGGCAAGAAGTACAACCCGGCCGGCGACAGCACCAACCAGTTCACGACGCTGTTCGGCAGTGTCGCGCGGTTCCTCTTCCCTGGTGTGCTGAGCAGGACCGATGGTCTCTACGAGGGCCTGGACATGGTGACCTACGTCGAGGGCGCTTACTCCTCGCCCGGCACCCAGGCGCTGATCCTGGACTTTTCGCCGATCGAGTCGAATCCGAAGCAGGGCCGCAATATTCGCGACGAAGTGGTGCAGATCGTGCCGGGGGTGCACCTGGCCCGCAAGACTTGGCACAACGGCAAGGGCGGGTACCCGCTCATCGCGCACTGGTACGAGACGGTCGAGATCGCCGGGACGGCCCGATGACCCGGGCACGGTTGCGCGGGGCGAACGTCGCGATCACCGGCGGCGCCCGTGGTATCGGGCTGGCCACCGCGAAAGCCTTTGCCGCACAGGGAGCCCGCGTATACATCGGCGATCTCGACGCGGCGGCCGCCCAGTCGGCCGCGGCCGAGATCGGCGGTGCGGGCTATCGGCTGGACGTCCGGTCGCGCCAATCGTTCGCCGCGTTCCTCGCCGCGATCGACGGCCCCCTCGCGGTGCTGGTCAACAATGCCGGAATCATGCCGATGGGGCGGTTCACCGACGAGGACGATCTGGTCACCGACGCCATCCTCGACATCAACGTCAAGGGTGTACTGATCGGCACCAAACTGGCGCTGCCCGGCATGCTCGCACTCCGCGACGGCCACATCGTCAATGTTGCCTCCTACCTGGGTGAGGTGCCCGCGGCCGGATTGGCCTCCTATTGCGCCTCCAAACACGCGGTCATCGGGTTCACCGAATCGCTGCGCGACGAGCTGCACGGCACCGGCGTCACCGCCACCGCCGTCCTGCCGTCGGCGGTGCGCACCGATCTGGTCGCGGGCGTGCAACTGGGCGGGGTGCTGCCCACCGTCGATCCGGAACGCATTGCCGAAGCGGTGGTCGCCTCCTGCGCGCACCGGCGCACCCTGGTCGCGGTGCCGGGCTGGATGCGCTCCTACGAACTGGCCGCGGCGGTGTTGCCGGATCGGCTGCTCGCGGCGGTACGTGGCCGACTCACCCGCGACCGGGTACTCCATCGTCTCGACCTGAACGCCCGCGCCGGATACGACGCCCGGGTCCGCGGCGACGCCGCCCACCCCTGAACACCCTCGATTCTTCCAGGAGGCGGCAATGACGCTGCGCCACACCATCACCGGCATCTTCTGTGCGGCTCTGATCGTCGTACCGATCGCGGCCATCGCGCCTCCGGCTACGGCCGAACCCGGACCCGCGCTGCCGAGCTTCTATGACCCGCCCGCACCGATCCCGCCCGGCGACCCGGGCGATGTGATCCGCGCCGAGCCGATGTCACTGGCCTTACCGCTACCGGCACGCGCGACGCGGATCATGTATCGCAGCGTCGACCCCGCCGGTGCGGCGGTCGCCGTGACCGGAATCGTGTTCGACCCGACCACACCGTGGTCGGGCCCGGGCGTGCGGCCGCTGGTGAGTTTCGCGGTGGGAACTCAGGGACAAGGCGATCAATGCGCGCCCTCCCGCCTGTTCGGGCAGTTGGTGCACTACGTTCCGCCGCTGGATCTGATGGCCGAATACGACACCACCGCCGTCACCGAACTATTGGCGCGTGGCGCCGCAGTCGTGGTCACCGACTACCAGGGACTGGGAACACCGGGCACACACACCTTCCTGAACGCGACCGCCGAGGCCAACGCCGTCATCGACGCCGCCCGCGCCGCACAGCGACTGCCCGGATCGACCATTCCCGCCGCAGGCCCGGTCCTGTTCTGGGGGTACTCACAAGGCGGCCACGCGGCGGGCGCGGCCGCCGAACGCGTCGGCGAGTACGCCCCCGAACTCGATCTCCGCGCCAGCTACGTCGGCGCGCCACCCGCCTCGCTGATGGACCTCGGCGCTTACGCCGATGGCACCGCACTCAGCGGCGCGTTCGGATACATGCTCAACTCGATGCGGGCGGTATACCCCGACACCATCGAGGTCCTCGACGCCGCACTCAACGATGAAGGCAAGCGGATGCTCGAGGAATCCGCCGGCCAATGCGCCGCGGAATCGGTACTGCGCCACGGATTCCGACGCTCCCAAACCTGGACCACCAGCGGACGCCCACTCTTCCCCGACGTCATCGCCTCCGACCCACGCACCCTCGACGCCGTAGCAGAACAGAATCTCGGCAACCGCCGACCCACCGCACCAATCCTGGTGCTCACCGGGGACAACGACGACATCGTGCCCGCCGCCCCCGCCCGCGCACTTGTCACCCGATGGTGCGCCCTCGGCGCCATCGTCCAACTGATCGACCTGAGCGCCATCCCGCCAATACTGCCCGGCACCATCATCGGACACGGCATCAACAGCATCGCCTTCCAACTCACCACCGCCATCCCCTGGCTCGATGACCGCCTCGCCGACCGTCCCGCACCCACCAGCTGCGGCCCAGCATGACCTGAGCGGTCATGACGTATGCCTGCGAACGTAGACAACATCTTCGAGGTTGTCATCGGCGTAGGCGGCCGCGTTGGTGAGGTGTCCATCGTATGGCCCGACCTTCGTCACGGCCTTGCCGTCGCGCAGCACCAATCTGCAGTCCGTGCTCAGGCTCCCAGTCGCACTCGAACTCCAGCGAGACATACACTCGCCGGTCACCCGAGGACAGGCGCCGCACGACGACGGCACCCGCACTTCCCAGCTGTATGTGGTCGAAAACAGCCTCCTCGGTAGCGATTTCGACAAACCAATCGTCGTCTCCGGCGGCGAGAACGTCAGCAGTGACATCGAGGTAGTAGGCGAACACCGCTGCGGCGCAGTGCAACAGCGCGTTGGGCTCTAGCACCAGGAAGTTCTGAACAGCGACCTCGAAATCCTGCGGCGCCGGGTCATCGTCGCTGAGTTCGACCAGCACGCTGTGCCTGCATGCCAAGACTGGCACTGTGACGGGACTGCTTGTGTAGCAGCCCGATAGATGGTCGTAACGCAGTTCGCCGATGCCGGGGATCTCCACGCCGTCGGACGCTAACAGGCCGCTCCGACAAGCGGATCGACTGGCGTCGACATCGCCATGGTGACCGGGCATCGGCTCAGAGGCGCTCCAGGTAGCGGTGGTCGGGTTTCGCGGGCGCCCCGCGCAAGTGGGTGTCGATGCGCCGGTCCGGGGACTCGTCGGCTTAGGGTCGAAGATCGTTGGCGCGCTGTTCCCCGCTCGGAATCGATCGAATAAAGAACGAAGAACACTTCGAAGGAGCGATGATGCCGCCGAGCGGGTATCCAGCGATTCCACGTCGTACGGTGCTGACCGGTCTCGCGGTCGGAGCCGTGATTGCGGCTGGAGGTTCCGCGGCGGCGAAGCCGTCGGCCCCGCTGCTGATCGAGGTGGCGGCCGGGACGGGGGCGGGTTCGACGCGGATATCGGCGTTCGACGCGGCGGCCCGGGCGGTGGGCGCGGCGAATATGAACCTGATCCATCTGTCGTCGGTGATCCCGCCGGGAGCCGATGTGGTGCGCGCGGAGCGCCTCCGCATGCCGATGGTGTGGGGTGACCGTTTGTATTGCGTCTACGCGGCAGCGTTTGCCGAGCGGGTGGGGGAGCGTGCCGCGGCCGGGTTGGGCTGGGTGCACCGGCAGGACGGTTCTGGGGCGGGGTTGTTCGTCGAGCACACCGCTGAGAACGTCGAGGAGGTGGAGCGGCTGATCCAGGCGAGTCTCGGCGACATGACAGCTGGGCGACCAGAGCCGTTCGGCCCGGTGGAGCTCAGTGTCGTGGAAGCGGGCTGTCGTAGGGATCCGGTCTGCGCTCTCGTGCTTGCCGCGTATCAGACCAGCACCTGGGGGTAGGCAACTGACAGCTAGTGCCAAGGGTCGGGAGAGGCTGGAAATGGCGGGTGGCATCGCGGTGATGACGGGCAAGGGCATGGCTCAGATTCCGGGTGGGACGTTCGTGATGGGTTCCGAGGTCTTCTTTCCGGAGGAGCAGCCGGTGCGCCGAGTGGACGTGGAGTCCTTCTGGATCGACACGCACCCGGTCACCAACGCCGCGTTCAGTCGATTCGTGCGCGACACCGGATATGTGACGGTGGCCGAACGGGAACTCGACCTCGCCGACTTCCCCGGGGCCGACCCCGCCGACCTGCATCCGGGGGCGCTGGTGTTCCAGCTGGCGGATGCCCCTGTGCCACTGGATGATTGGCGGCGGTGGTGGTCGTATGTGCCCGGTGCGAGCTGGCGTCATCCGGGCGGGCCCGGGACGAACCTGGACGGGCGTAACCACCACCCGGTCACCCACGTCGCCCATGCCGACGCTGCGGCGTATGCCGAATGGGCGGGGAAGACGCTTCCGAGTGAAGCGCAATGGGAATATGCCGCCCGCGGTGGCCTCGAGGGGGCGGCCTACAGCTGGGGCGCGGAATTCGCACCGCGTGGTCGGCGGATGGCGAATACCTGGATGGGCCGGTTCCCGTGGGAGTTCCTGCCGGGCAGGGGCCAGGGGGCGCGGCCCGGAACCACCAAGGTCGGTACCTATCCGCCCAACGGGTACGGATTGTTCGACATGACCGGCAATGTTTGGGAGTGGACCACCGACTACTTCCAGCCACGCGATCGGGCTCCCGCGGGTTCGTGCTGCGGCCCCGACCGGCCACCGATGCCGTTGCCCGGTGAGCGATTTCCGCATCGGGTGATCAAGGGCGGCTCATACCTGTGCGCGCCGAACTACTGCCTGCGCTACCGGCCCGCCGCACGTCAGGGCCAGTCCGAGGACACCGCGACCTGTCATCTCGGGTTCCGCTGCGTCCTTCCTGTCTGACGGACCTCGGGCAGTTCGATGCAGTGCATGCCGTTTGCTCGTGCGCCGGAGTGGCAGCGACGGCCACCGCCCTCTGAGCCATAGTCTGCGGCTATGACTTCGTCCGATGGGCAGAATTCGCCGAAGGAATCCGAGTCGAAGACCGAGCGTGACCGACTATCCAGGCGGTCGATCCTGGGTGGTTTCGCCGCGGCCGGCATGGGCGCCGCCGCCCTGCCGCTGATAGCCGCCTGCGGTAGCGATGACAAGAACGGCCCGCCCGGTTACGGGACCGGCATCAACGATGGTTTCGACGGCGACATCGAACTCGACGTCCGGGATTCGAAACCGGACTGGAAACCCTTCGAGGTCAAGAAGGCTCCCGAGGGCGCACCCAACGTCCTGGTGGTGCTCTACGACGACACCGGCCTAGCGGCCTGGTCACCCTATGGCGGCCGGATCAACATGCCGACGATGCAGCGACTGGCCGACAACGGCGTCACCTACACCCAGTGGCATACCACCGCGCTGTGCTCGCCGACCCGCTCCACCATGCTCACCGGCCGCAATCACCACGTGAACCGCTTCGCGGCGATCACCGAGGCCACCAACGGTTTTCCCGGCGCGGCAGGCCGCCTGCCCGCCCAGTGCGCGACGGTCGGTCAGGTGCTCCAGGACAACGGTTACAGCACCTTCTGGGTCGGCAAGAACCACAACGTCCCCGAAGAGGACGTCTCCAGCGGCGGCTCGAAATCGGAGTGGCCGCTGGCCAAGGGCTTTGATCGCTATTACGGATTCCTGGGCGGCGAGACCAACCAGTGGTATCCCGACCTGACCGAGGACAATCGGTTCATCGACCAGCCCGCCCAGCCCGAGGACGGCTATCACCTCTCGAAGGACCTGGCCGACAACGCGATCAAGATACTGCGCGATCAGCGTTCCACGAACCCCTCCAAGCCCTGGTACATGTGGTTCTGCCCCGGCGCGAACCACGCGCCGCACCATAGTCCGGCCGAATACGCCGACAAGTACAAAGGCCAGTTCGACGACGGTTACGAGGCGTACCGGGACTGGGTGCTCGAGCGCATGATCGACAAGGGCATCATGCCGGAGAACACCCGGCTCACACCACTCAACCCGTTGCCGAAAGAGGTTGCGGTGGAGGCGGATACGGTGCGCCCGTGGGATTCGCTCAACGCCGACGAGAAACGACTGTTCGCGCGCATGGCCGAGGTGTATGCCGGGTTCTCCGAGTACACCGACGCCCAGGTCGGCCGGGTCATCGACTTCCTGGAACAGACCGGGCAGATGGACAACACCGTCATCTTCTACGCCGCGGACAACGGCGCCTCGGGCGAGGGATCGCCGAACGGTTCGGTCAACGAGAACAAGTTCTTCAATGGCTATCCCGACGATCTGGCCGAGAACATGAAATACCTCGACACCCTCGGCACTCCCGCGACCTACAACCACTATCCGACCGGATGGGCGGCGGCGTTCTCGACGCCGTTCCAGATGTTCAAGCGCTACGCCCAGTTCGCCGGCGGCACGGCCGATCCGCTCGTGATCCACTGGCCCAAGGGCATCAAGGCCAAAGGCGAGATCCGCCACCAGTACCACCACTGCACCGACATCGTGCCCACCATCTACGACGTCACCGGACTGGAAATGCCCGAGACCTTCCGCGGGGTGAAACAGTATCCGCTCAACGGTGTTTCGATGCGCTACACCTTCGACGACGCCGACGCCGCCACCAAGAAGGAACGTCAGTACTACGCGATGCTGGGCACCCGCGGAATCTGGGTGGACGGCTGGAAAGCCTCGGCGGTTCACGCCGCGATCAGTGGCAAAGGCCACTTCGATGACGACAAATGGGAGCTGTACCACGTCGACGAGGATCGCTCGGAATCGAAGAATCTCGCCGAGGAGAACCCGGACAAGCTGAAGGAACTGATCGACGCTTGGAACGAGGAGGCGAAGAACAATTATGTTCTGCCCCTGGACGATCGCACCGCGGTCGAACAGCTCGGCGTCGACCGCCCGCAGGCCGAACCGCCCCGGGATCGGTACGTCTACTATCCCGATGCCGCTCCGGTTCCGGAGGGTGTCGCGGTCAATATCCGCGGTAAGTCCTACAAGGTGCTGGCCGCTCTCGATGTCAAGGACAACGCCGAAGGCGTGATCTTCGCCCATGGTTCCCGGTTCGGCGGGCACAGCCTGTTCGTCAAGGACGGCCAGGTGCACTACGTCTACAACTTCCTGGGAATCGCCCCCGAGCAGGACTTCACCGCCGCCGCGCCCTTGACCCCGGGCAAACACACGGTGGGCATGGAGTTCACCCGTGAAAAAGCCGGGGAGAACGGCGAATCCGTCGGCACCACCAAGCTCTACCTCGACGGGACACCGGTCGGCGACGGCCCGATGCGCGCGCAGACCGGCAAGTTCACCCTCGCCGGTGACGGCCTGTGCGTCGGCTACGACAGCGGCGACGCCGTCTCCTCGCAATACAAGACCCCGGGCACCTTCGCCGGCGGCACCATCCGGAGCGTCACCATCGACACCGGCAAAGACTCCTACGCCGACCTGCAAAAAGACGCCGCCGCCGCACTCAGCGAGAACTAGGAGAGGACATCCATGTCAGCGTCACTATCGGCGGGTCTGGTCGAGTTGGGTTCCGCGGCACTGGTTTTGGCCGACGAGGTCACCAGTATCGCGGTCAACGTCGTCTACATCCTCAGCGTGTTCGGACTGGTGTAAGCCCCGGCGCCACGCGCCGCCCTCTCGACCAAGGAGCTGTCATGAAAGCCCTCACACACACCCTTGCCGCCGTGGCGGCGGTATTGGCCGCACTGCCACTTGCCGCCGGTACTGTCGCCGCCGATCCTGAGATCGCGCCTCCGAACTGCATGGTGCCCGAAGACCCGACTGGTCAGATGTTGATCATGTGGGGCAATACCGCGGCGGTCCCCGCCGGGATCCGAGGCGACAACCTCACCCTGGTCCGCTTCACCGCTCCCGGCGCGTACCGGTATTCGGTGGTCGGGGTCAGCGGATGGCAGGAAGCCACCTACACCCGCGAGAATCCCGCCCCTGGTGTTTCGGTCTTCCACAGCACTGCCCACACCGCACCGGAGCCGACCGACTACACCATCACTCTGAACTGCCGCACCAACACCACCGGCAACTACCAGTACACCACCCCGGCAATGCCGGAACCGATCAACTCCGACGCACCGACCGTCTACCGGTTCACACCGCTGGCCAACTGATCGGAGATGTCGGTACCCGCAGGCACAATGCGGGACATGGAAAACGGTGACAACGACGCTGGTCGGCCCGCCCCGGCTGTGAACAGCTGGAAGGTGGGTCTGACCTGCGTCGCGGTCGTCGCGACCGCCTATCTCATCGCCTGGCTGGTGTTCGAGCCGCAGCCCACGGCTCGGGCCAAGAGTTCCTATGTGACTCCGCCCGTCGCGTTTCCGGTGCAGATCCCGGGTTGCGATGTCGTAGAACCCCCGCGGGACAGGCAAACGTTCGGGTTCGTTCATTCCCGCACCCACGAATACGACAATCCGTCCTATCCGTGGTTCTCCGGTCCCAAGGCGGGCGCGATGACGCGGGCGCTGCAGGACGCGCTGCCCAGTGCTGTCGAGATCGCCTTCGCCCCGGTATCGCACTCGCTGGTGTTCCAGCCGATCCTCGGCGATCCCGTGCAGAACAAGGGATTCGGCGGCTGGACCGAAGCGGACGCCACGCTGCTGCGCGACGACCGAGAGGGCGCGCTGTCGGTGACCGTGCGGCAAGCCACCAAGCCGATTCCGTCGTGTGTCGCCGGCGAGCTCGATGAGCGGCGCCACCTTCCCGACGGCACGATCGTCGATACCCATGACTCTTGGTACGAGCTGAAAGGGGCGCGCACCCTTACGCGCAACGCCACCGCGTACAAACCCGACGGATCCGTCCTGCACGCCAACGCCTCCGATCGAGCCGCTGAGACAAGCGGCCGTCCCCGCGCCATCCCCTTGGCCATCGACGAGCTCGTCACGCTCGTGACCGATCCCGCACTCCGCATCAGTACGCCGGTTCCGCCCGGAACGCCGAGCCCGCCCGAGGTCTGCCTGCTCTACTCGAAATCCGGTCCGGTAATCGATCAGGCCCAGGCCCGTCGGTGGGATGCGGTGCTGGCGCAGATCCCGCTCGACGGTGCGACCCTGGACCGGCCTCTGGGGGCGCTGCGACAAGGCGAGATGGGCGGCGGCGTCTGCCAGGCGGTGCAAGTGACCACGCCCGGCAGGGACTCACGATTGGCCATCACGATCAGCATCGAGCAACCCCTCTCGCAGGAGCCCGATACTTCCTCGTCGGCCGGCACTAGGCGGCGGCTGCCGGACGGGAGTGTGGTCGAGACCCACGAAGAGCGAAGCGCGGCGCTGGCGTCCCCGCCGCGAACCGACCGCACGGTCACCGTCACCCGCCCGTCCGGCACGAAGATCACCATCTCCTTCGCCAACGCCCCTGCCGAGCTCCTGCCGCTAGCGCAGCTCGAGGAGATCGCCCTGAACCCGGGATTCGACGTGTCGCGATAAGGTCGATCCCGACACGGCAACGATCGATCCATGGATGATGTTGTTGTGCTTGCTGATCCGAATCGCGGAGCGGTATTCGTCGACTACATAGGCCTTTTCGTGCCGTTCGGTGTGATAGTCGCGGCGGCGATGGCAGCGGCTGTTTCGTTGTGGAACGACCGCAGAACACCATACGGTGACCTCGAGTCCTTGATTGCGATCGCGAAGGATTGGCCCGACTCCGTGGCGGGCCGCGACGATATCGAGGCGGCCATCGAGGTCCAACTGGCGCGGGTGCGCCGTGCCAACGGCATCGCCAACCCCAGCTCGGCGAGCCGCCGAGCCGAGCGCGCCATGCGTGCGGGCTCGCGATGGATAGTTCTCCGCTTCCTCGGCACCTTCCTCGTGTTGTGGGTCTTCTCGGTCGCGTACGCGTACAGCATCGGCCGAACCGGATGGGACGGCCGCATCGAGCCGCCCTGGTTCTTCTGGACGCTGATGGCACTGACCGTCATCAGCACGGTTGCTCTGATGAGTGAGATCGCCGCCTTGTTCAGCGGTAGCTCGGCAGTACGGATGCTGGCTGGATTCCTGCGAACGCACCGCGGCAGGTGAGGGACTCGGCGTCGAGCTTCTGATGGACGCAGGTTCTTGCCCGATTTCGGGCAAGAAAGTTGCCGTAGCCGTGATTCGGCTGCCAAGGTGGTCGGCGTGCCTGCTGCCGACGAACCGCTGCGTGATCTGGTGCGCCATGTCGCAGGATCCACGGGGCTGCCGATCGGCGTCGCCGCGCGCGTGGTCGCGGATGTCCTCGCCTACTTCGACGAGACGACCGAAGACTATGTGCGGCGCAGGCACTCGGAACTACATGCCCGGGGACGCAAGAACGCCGAGATCTGGGCGCAACTGATCGCGGAACTCGGTGCGCGTCCGACGCGCGCCGGCGAGCTGACCGAACGGCAGCTGCGTCGCATCGTTTACGGGTGACGGTCCCGGCAACCACGACCGAAGGGGACAGACATGTGCGGAATCGTCGGCTACGTCGGGCACAAAGCGGCGACACCGATGCTGTTGGAGGGTTTACGGCGGCTGGAGTATCGCGGATACGACTCCGCGGGCATCGCCGTGATCCACCGCGGCCGGATGAAGATCATCAAAGCCGCTGTGCGCGTCGATGAGCTGCGTGAGCTGGTCGGTACGCCCGGCCCCGGGACGATCGGGATCGGGCACACCCGGTGGGCCACCCACGGCGGGCCTTCCGAGGCCAATGCCCACCCGCACTTCGACACCTCGAAACGAATCGCGGTGGTGCACAACGGGATCATCGAGAACGCCGACATGCTGCGTGCCAAACTCGCCGCCGCCGGGGTGACGTTCGCCTCCGAAACGGACACCGAGACCATCGCGCATCTGGTGGCGGCCGCGTGGCAGGCGGGCGCGGCCTCCCTGGAAGACGCTGTGCGCACCGCACTTTCGGAAGTCGAGGGCGCCTACGGCCTGGCCGTCCTCGACGCGCGGTATCCGGAGGAGATGGTGGTGGCGCGCAACGGCAGCCCGATCGTGCTGGGCATCGGGGAGGGCGAGATGTTCGTGGCCTCCGACGTGGCGGCCCTGGTACGCCACACCCAGCGGGTGGTGTTCCTCGACGACGGCGAACTCGCCACCGTGACGGCTGCCGACTTCCGCACCAGCACACTGCAATCGGTGCGCACTGCGAAGACGCCGACCATCCTCGACGTCGACGACGCCCGTTACGGTCTCGGTGGTCACGCCGACTACATGCACAAGGAGATCAGCGAACAGCCCGAGGCCATCGGCCGGGCGCTGCTCGGCCGAGTCGACGAACGTTTCGCGACGGCACGTTTGGACGGTTTGCGTTTGGACGCCCGAGAGCTGCGGGCGGTTCGGCGCGTGAAGTTCCTCGGCTGTGGTTCCGCGTACTACGCCGGTCAGCTGGGCGCGAATCTGATCGAAGAACTGGCACGGCTGCCCGCCGACGCCGAACCCGCCTCGGAGTTCCGCTACCGCAACCCCGTCGTCGAGCACGACACGCTCTATGTCGTGGTCAGCCAATCCGGTGAAACCGCAGACACTTTGGCCGCCGTGGAAGAGCTCAAGCGTAAAGGCGGGCAGGTGATCGGCGTCGTCAACGCCGTGGGCAGTGCGATTGCCCGGGAATGCGGTCGCGGGATCTTCCTGCACGCCGGACCGGAGGTGTCGGTGGCTTCCACCAAGGCGCTGACCAACATGAGCGTCTGCTTCGCGCTGCTCGCGACGTTGCTCGGACGCGTCCGAGATCTCGGGGTGGCCGACGGGGCGCGCATTGTCTCCGCGTTGTCGGCCCTGCCCGGCCAGATCACCGACATCCTCGAGCAGGAGAACGAAATCGCCACTGCGGCCAGGCAGTTCAAAGATGCCCGGGGCATGTTCTTCATCGGCCGGGTCCGCTGCTGGCCGGTCGCCCGGGAAGGCGCTCAGAAACTCAAGGAGATCTCCTACGTACACGCCGAGGCCTATCAAGCCGCCGAACTCAAACACGGCCCCCTGGCGTTGATCGACTCGGGTATGCCCTCGGTCGTCCTCATTCCCGACGATGAACTCCTCAGCAAGAACATCGCCACCATCGAACAGATCAAAGCCCGTGGCGGGCCGATCATCGCCATCACCAACACCGACCTGCCGGAAGGCCTCGCGGACAAGGTGATTCGCGTTCCCCGCAGCACCCGGGAACTGGACCCGATCCTGCTGACAGTGCCCCTGCAACTCTTCGCCTACCACCTCGCCCGCGCCCTCGACCGCGACATCGACAAGCCCCGCAACCTCGCCAAAAGCGTCACCGTCGAATGACGGCAGGCGCAGCCGTCCGGGCCGCCCGGTCGGCGGTGTGATTTCCGGGTCCTGTAAAGGTTGGCAGGGCGGGAGGTCGTGGTCCCGCGGTGCTGAAATTCATTTGTGACCAAACCGGGCGACCGGTGTGTACGAAGTCGTTGCAGTGTGCTCTTGCTCGTCGCTACCCCTTTCCGCATTCGAGGTCGAGACAAGGAGTTACTTATCGATGGCGCAAGTTTCGCAAGTGGGGACCGTCGACCGGGGGACTGATGTCGATGCCGGGTTCGATGCGGTGGCGCACGCTCGGTCGATTGTCGGGGAAACCTATCGTCTGGCCGACTACTACGAGGTCGGGCGGGAGAAGGTGCGGGAGTACGCGGCGGCGGTTCGGGCCACGCATCCGATCCATTGGGATGAGGCGGGGGCGTTGCGGCACGGTTATCCGGCGCTGGTGTGTCCGCCGACGTTCAGCTCGCTGATCGCGGCGGTGGTGCAGCGGGCGTTGACCGAGCTGTTGGTCAGTTACAACTTGGGTGCGTGTGTGCAGACCGAGCAGGTTCTCGACCTGCGGCGGCCGGTGCTGGCCGGAGACCGGCTGTACAGCTCGATCGGATTGCTGTCGTTCCGGCAGGCTTTCGGCGGCGACCTGCTGGTGCTCGCCAATACGATCACGAATCAGCGCGACGAGGTTGTGCTGATCAGCGAGACCAGTTTGATCGCGCGCTCCCAGCCCACGATCGACACCGAGCTGAATGCGTTGATAGGCAACGTCTTACGTACCGAATGCGCCGTCGGCGAGTCGGCGATCCTGCCGGACCCGGTTCTGTCGCGGGCCTCGGAGCCGGCGGGGGAGCCGCTGGCAGCCGCTCTTGTTCGTTCGTGCGCCGACGTCGCAGCCGGGGACGAGTTGCCTTCCCGCACTATCACTCTCACCCTCGGCGATCTGGTGAACTACGCGGGAGTGGCGGGGGATGCCAACCCGATTCACTGGCATTCCGGCGCCGCGGGGATGGTCGGCCTCGAGCGCGGTGTGGTGGCGCACGGCATGCTGACCATGGCGCTCGGCGCGGGCTATCTCACCGACTGGCTGGGTGATCCCGCCGCGCTGCGGGTCTACAGCGTGCGGTTCACCAGCCCGGTGTATGTGACGGATACGCCGAGCGAGATCGTTTTCAGCGGGCGGATCAAATCCGTCGATCCCGAAACCCGCACCGCTGTCGTGGCGCTCACCGCGACGCACGACGGCCGCAAGATCTTCGGCCGCGCCGTCGCGACGGTTCTCCTGCTCTAGCCAGGGCGCAACAGCTAACAGTAGCTGGAGCAGGTACCCGTCAGCACCCGGCGCCGTGACGTGTAGTGTGTTCCCGGATTTCGTGCCGACCGGCGCGCCGAACACTCGCGTGGCGTCTACCGACCGCTTGTTCGCCTGTCCGTGTCGCTCGGCATGACCCTGTGATGCGTGAAGTAGCCTGCGCCATAACCAATCTCGAGTTCGGTGTTCGTCATGCTCGTTTCAAACGATGTGGAGGGCGCGTGGGTGGTCAGCTGGGTCTCGGTGATCTGCGAGTGGCAATTCACTTGAAGTTTGCTAGACAGTGCAAGCCGATCAGGGCAAACCGTCGGCGAATGTTGTTGGGCCACACCGCGAACTCGATGACCGCCAATCCGTGGTGGTCGAGCAGATCGGTGCCGGGGACAACGCAGTCGCTGACTCCCGCGCCGACGCCGCGTCGCTACCGCGACACGCCCGAGGCGGCGTCGTCGTATGAGATCCGGCCTGCGCTGTCCCCCAAAAACTATCGTGCCCCGCGCACTGAGCGAGAGAAGACCTTGACCAAGTTGTTCAGCGAAATCCTCGGCGCCGGCCGAGTCGGCATCGATGACAGTTCCTTCGCGCGAGAGGCGGGCCTGTGATGATTCCGTTGTCCTTCGCGCAGCGCCGCCTGTGGTTCATCCATCGGCTGGAGGGGCCCTCGGCCACCTACAACATGCCGCTGACAGTCCGGTTGACCGGTCCGTTCGACGCGGCCGCCTTCGCGGCGGCGATCGGCGACGTCGTCGCCAGGCACGAGAGCCTGCGCACGGTCTTCGTAGAGGTCGACGGCGTGCCCGGTCAGCGGGTGCTCGAGGCGGACCGCGCCGAGATACCGGTCCTGATCACCGACGAGACGCCGGACGAGCTGGACGCGTCGGTGCGCGCGGCCGCGCGCTACGCGTTCGATCTGTCGACCGAGATTCCGTTGCGCGCCAGCGTGTTCCGGTATGCGCCCGAAGAGTGCGTCGTGATGCTGCTGATGCACCACATCGCGGGCGACGGCTGGTCGATGGCGCCGCTGCTGCGCGATGTGTCGCAGGCCTACGCCGCTCGCCGATCCGGGCGCGCCCCCCAGTGGGAGCAGCTGCCCGTGCAGTACGTCGACTACACGCTGTGGCAACAGGAACTGCTCGGCTCGCAGTCGGACCCGGACAGTATGCTGTCGCGGCAGTTCGAGTACTGGCGCGACGAGCTCGCGGGTCTGCCGGAGCAGCTGCGGCTGCCCACCGACCGGCCGCGCCCCCGGGCGGCCAGCTACGGCGGGGACACGCTGGTTTTCCGGATCGATCCCGAGATGCGCGCCGCCGTGGAGGGTCTGGCGAGCCGTGACGGCGCGACGGTGTCGATGGTGCTGCAATCGGCGCTGGCCGTCCTGCTGTTCAAACTCGGTGCGGGTCAGGATATTCCGATCGGCTCGCCGATCGCGGGCCGCACCGACGAAGCGCTGAACGATCTGGTCGGCTACTTCGTCAATACCTGGGTGCTGCGGGCCGGGGTCGATCCCGCCGCGTCGTTCACCGAGATCGTCGGCCAGGTGCGCGCGAAGGCGCTGGCCGCCTACGAGAATCAGGACGTCCCGTTCGAGCTGCTCGTCGAGCTGCTCAACCCGGCGCGTTCGGCGTCGCACCACCCGCTGTTCCAAGTACTGCTGAGCTTCCAGAACAACTCCGCCGCCACGCTGGAGCTGTCGGGCGTCGAGTTCGAGCCCTACGCCCTGCCCGCGGTGACCTCGCAGTTCGATCTGACCTTCAATATCGGCGACGCCGCCGCGGGGGAGCGGGGCAACGGGGACGCGCCCGCCGGTTGGGACATGTACGTCGAGTACGCCACCGACCTGTTCGACCGGTCGACCATCGAGGCGATGGCGGCGCGGTTCTCCCGGATCCTGGGAGCCGTCGTCGCCGAGCCCACCGCACCGGTGGGCTCGATCGACGCCCTTGCCGCCGGCGAACGCGAGCTGGTGCTGCGGCAGTGGAACGACACCGCGACCACGGTGGATGCGCAGGCCGACGTCGTCGGGGTGTTCCGGGCGCAACTCGCCAGGACGCCCGAGGCGGTCGCGGTCGTCTGCGGTGACGACGAGCTGACCTACGGCGAACTCGATACCCGATCCAGCGCGCTGGCGCGGCAGCTGCGTACCCGCGGGGTGCGGCCGGACAGTGTTGTGGCGGTGGCGTTGCCGCGGTCGGCGGAACTGATCGTGGCGTTGCTCGCCGTGCTGAAGGCCGGCGGCGCGTACCTGCCCATCGATCCCGGATACCCCTCGGACCGGGTGGCTTTCGTGCTCGCCGACGCCGCACCGGTGGTCGTGCTGACCGATTCCGCCACCGCGCAGGTGTTGCCGGACAACGAAACACCGCTGCTCTGCCTGGACACGATGGTGGCCGGGGAGTCGGCGGGCCCGGACCCGGTGGCCGGGGTCCGACCGGAGAATCTGGCGTATGTGATCTACACCTCCGGATCGACCGGCGTCCCGAAAGGCGTTGGCATCACCCATCACAACGTGGTGAGTCTGGTCGCGCAGGCGTGGTCCGCGGGGCCCGGCGACCGGGTGCTGGTGCACTCCTCGATCGCCTTCGACGCGTCGACCTATGAGATCTGGCCCGCCCTGTGCGGCGGCGCGACCTTGGTGGTCGCCGGGGAGCAGCGCTCGGATCTGGGGGAGATCACCCGGCTGGTGCAGACCGCGTCGGTGACGAAGATGTTCGCGACACCCCCGTTGCTGTCCGCGCTCGTCGATCACGTGGAGGCGTTGCCCGACAACCCGTTGCAGAGTCTGCGGCAGGTGAACACCGGAGCGGACACCCTCACCGCGGGGCTGGTCGACGCGCTGAAGATCAAGTGCGGCATCGAGCGGGTGGATAACCTGTACGGCCCGACCGAGGCCACGGTGGACGTGACCTCGCACCTGATCCCCGACGATATCGTCGGCGAGACCGTGCCGATCGGCGCGCCGGTGGCCAATGCGCGGGTGTTCGTGCTGGATTCGTGGTTGATGCCGGTTCCGGTCGGCGTGGCCGGTGAGTTGTATGTGGCCAGTTCCCAGCTGGCCCGGGGCTACCACAATCGGCCGGAATTGACCGCCGCGCGGTTCGTGGCCGATCCGTTCGACCCGTCCGGCGGCCGGATGTACCGCACCGGCGATATGGTGCGCTGGACCGCGGGCGGAGTGCTCGAGTTCGCGGGCCGGGTTGACGATCAGGTCAAGATCCGCGGCTTCCGGGTGGAGCCCGGCGAGGTCGAAACCGTGCTGGCACAGCATCCTTCGGTGTCCCAGGCGGTGGTGGTCGCGCGCGACAGCGGCGGCGGCAAGCTGCTCGTCGGCTATGTGGTCGCCGACCGGACCGGCTCGGTCGAGGGCGGCGGGCACGCGGGCGCCGACGGACTCGACGGCGCGCAGGTGCGCCGGTTCGCGGCCGAGCGGCTGCCGGACTTCATGGTGCCGTCGGTGGTCATGGTGATCGACGCGGTGCCGCTGACCGCCAGCGGGAAGTTCGATCGCGGCGCGCTGCCGGTGCCGGAGCTCACCTCGTCGGTGGCCTATCGGGCCGCCGAGACTTTGCAGGAGCAGATGCTCGCGGCCCTGTTCGCCGAGATCCTCGGCCACGACCGGGTCGGCGTGGACGACAACTTCTTCGCGCTCGGCGGTCACTCCCTGCTGGCCACTCGCCTGGTGAGCCGGATCCGGGTGGTGCTCGGCGTCGAGGTGCCCATTCGGACGGTCTTCGACGCGCCCACGGTGGCGCAGCTGGCGACCCGCCTCGGCGACCGCGCCCGGCCGCGGCCCGCCCTGCTGGCCGGTCCGCGCCCGGCGTCGGTGCCGCTGTCGTTCGCGCAGCGCCGGCTGTGGTTCCTGCATCGGCTGGAAGGTCCGTCCGCGACCTACAACCTGCCGTTGGTGGCCCGGCTGCACGGGGTGGACGAGTCCGCGCTGTGCGCCGCGGTCGGTGATGTCGTCGCCCGGCACGAGAGCCTGCGCACCCTGTTCGTCGAGGCCGACGGCGTCCCGGTGCAGCGGGTGGTCGAGCCCGGCCACGCCGTGGTGCCGGTGACCGTCGTCGAGACGGGGGCAGCCGAGCTGGCGGCCGCGGTGGACTCGGCGGTGCAGTACGCCTTCGACCTGTCCGCGGAAATTCCCGTGCGCGCCACCGTCTTCCGGTCCGGCGCCGGGGACTGCGTGCTCGTGCTCCTGATCCATCACATCGCGGGCGACGGCTGGTCCATGGCGCCGCTGCTGCGCGATCTGTCGGAAGCCTATGCCGCGCGCTTGCAGGATCGGTCGCCCGGCTGGGAACCGCTGCCCGCGCAGTATGTGGATTACACACTGTGGCAACAGGAATTGCTCGGGTCGGCGGAGGATCCGGACAGCCTGCTGTCCCAGCAGTTCGAGTATTGGCGCGCCGAACTCGGCGAACTGCCGGAGCAGTTGCGGGTGCCGACCGATCGGCCGCGGCCCCGGGTGGCCAGTTACCGCGGTGACGTGGTGGCCTTCGACATCGATCCGCTGTTGCGCGCCGAGGTGGAGCGGGTGGCCGGTCGCGCGGGCGCCACGGTATCGATGGTGTTGCAGTCCGCGCTCGCGGTGTTGCTGTTCAAACTCGGTGCGGGCGAGGACATTCCGATCGGCTCGCCGATCGCGGGCCGCACCGACGAGGCCCTGAACGATCTGGTCGGGTTCTTCGTCAACAGCTGGGTGTTGCGGACCCGGGTGACCGCGGAGACGCCGTTCACCGAGCTCGTCGGCCAGGTCCGGTCGAAGGCGCTGGCGGGCTACGAGAATCAGGATGTTCCGTTCGAATTGCTGGTGGAGCTGCTGAATCCGGTGCGCTCGGCGGCGCATCATCCGCTGTTCCAGGTGTCGCTGGCATTTCAGAACAACACCGCCCCGGC
Organism: Nocardia sp. NPDC051832; assembly: GCF_040681285.1. Lineage (NCBI taxonomy): Bacteria > Bacillati > Actinomycetota > Actinomycetes > Mycobacteriales > Nocardiaceae > Nocardia > Nocardia sp. NPDC051832. Next base: position 208,702 of record NZ_JBFAYL010000008.1, on the reverse strand, counting down.
CTTGGCGCTGCCCGGCGTTCGATTCGAGCCCTACGGCGCGTCCATCGCGACCGCGCGGTTCGATCTGTTCTTCAACGTCGCCGACGCGCCGGCCGGACAGCCGTGGAACGGCTTGGTCGAGTACGCGACCGACCTGTTCGACCGGTCCACGGTCGAGGCCATGGTCGCGCGATTGGTGCGGGTACTGCGGCAGCTGGCCGACGATCCCGGCATCGCGGTCGGGTCCGTCGAGCTGCTCGACGCCGACGAGCGCGCGGTGGTGCTGCACCGGTGGAACGACACCGCCGTGGCGGTGCCGCCCGGCACCGTTGTCGATTCGATCGACGCGCGGATCGGCGCGTGCCCGCAGGCGACGGCACTCGTCTGCGGCGACACGGAGATCTCGTATCGGGAGCTCGATGACCGGGCGGATCGTCTTGCGCGGGCGTTGATCTCGCGCGGGGTCGGCCCGGACAGCGTTGTCGCGGTGGCCTTGCCGAGGTCCGCCGAGCTCGTCGTGGCGCTGCTGGGTGTGCTGCGGGCGGGCGGCGCGTACCTGCCGATCGATCCGGCGTATCCGTCGGATCGGCTGGCGTTCATCCTCGACGACGCCGCGCCGGTGCTGATCGTGACCGACGCCGCGACCGCGGGCGCGTTGCCGCCGACCGCGGCAGCGCACCTGTACTACGACACGGAGACGGCGGCCGCGGGGTCCGCGCCCGTCCGGACCACGGTGGGGCCGGACAATCTGGCCTACGTGATCTACACCTCCGGCTCCACCGGTGTGCCGAAAGGCGTTGGCATCACGCACCGTAACCTCGCCAGCCTGACCGCGCAGGCGTGGCCGCTGGCGGCGGACGATCGGGTGCTGGCGCACTCCTCGATCGCCTTCGACGGCTCCACCTATGAGATCTGGCCGACGCTGGCCAGTGGTGCGGCCGTGGTGGTGGCCCGCGAAGCGCGGTCGGACCTGCTGGAGATCGCCGAGCTGGCGGCCACCCGGTCGGTGACGAAGATGTTCTCGACGCCGCCGATGCTGTCCGCCCTGGTCGACCACGCCGATTCGCTGCCGGGCGATCCGCTCCGGAGTCTGCGGCAGGTCATTGTCGGCGGCGCCGAACTCACCGGGGATCTCGTCGGCAAGCTGACGGCGAAGCACACCGGTGTCCGGCTCCTGAACGGGTACGGGCCCACCGAAACCACGGCCTGCGTGACCAATCACGACGTCGTGGCCGCGGCCGCCCCCATCCCGATCGGGCAGCCGCTGGGGAATGTGCGGGTGTTCGTGCTGGATTCGCGGTTGCTGCCGGTGCCGGTCGGCGTTCCCGGCGAACTGTATGTCGCGGGCGAGCAGTTGGGGCGCGGCTATCGCGGCCGGGCGGGACTGACCGCCGCGCGATTCGTGGCCGACCCGTTCGATCCGGCCGGCGGCAGGCTGTACCGCACCGGTGACGTGGTGCGCTGGAATCGCGACGGGCAGTTGGCGTTCGTCGGCCGGATCGATGATCAGGTCAAGATCCGTGGCTTCCGCGTCGAACCCGGCGAGATCGAGAACCAGCTGGCGCGCCATCCCGCGGTCTCGCGGGCGCTGGTGCTCGCGCATGACACGGCCGGCGGTAAACAACTCGTCGGTTACGTCGTCGCGGACCGGTCCGCGCCGGGCGGCGACGGACTCGACGGCGCGGACGTGCGCGCGTTCGCGGCCGAGCAGTTGCCCGACTACATGGTGCCCGTCGCGGTGATGGTGCTGGACGCGATGCCGCTCACCGCCAACGGGAAGGTCGACACGGCCCGGTTGCCGGAGCCGGAGATCAGCGCCGCGGCACGGTATCGCGCGCCGCGCACCGCCGGAGAACGGATCCTGACCGCCGTGTTCGCCGAGCTGCTCGGGCTGGACCGGGTGGGCGTCGACGACGGCTTCTTCGAGCTGGGCGGCGACAGCATCCGCTCGATCCAGGTGGTCTCGCGGGCTCGTGAACTCGGGGTCGAGATCAGTCCGCGGGAGGTCTTCGAGCATCAGACGGCCGCGGCGCTGGCCGCGGTGGCCGCCGGTCGCACGGCGGCGGCGCCGGTGCTGGCGGAGTTGCCCGGCGGCGGCGCCGGGTGGTCACCGCTGCTGCCCGCCGCGCGCTTCGTGCGCGAACTCGGCGCGGGATTCGACAGTTTCGCGCAGTCGATGCTGCTGGAGTTGCCGGTCGGCATCGATCGGGCGGGCCTGGCGGCGACCTTGACCGCGCTGCTCGAGCGGCACGATGTGCTGCGGTCCCGGCTGCTCGAGGACGAGCGCGGCGCCGGGCTCGAGGTGGGCCCGGCCGGTGCGGTCGAGGTGGACGGATTGCTGCGTCGGGTGGAAATTCCGGCCGCCGAGCAGCATTCGGCGGAACGGACCTCGGTGATCACCGAGCAGGCCCGCGCGGCGGCGCACCGTTTGGCGCCGGCGGCGGGGGTGATGATCCAGTTCGTGTGGTTCGACTCCGGCCCCGCCGCGGCGGGCCGGCTCTGGATCGTCGCCCACCACCTGGTGATCGACGCCGTGTCGTGGCGGATTCTGTTGCCGGACTTGGCTTCCGCGTGGCGGGACGTGTCGGCGGGAACAACGCCGGCGCTGCCCGGCGTGGGCACCTCGATGCGCCGCTGGGCGCACGGGCTGGCCGAGCAGGCTGTCACGCCGCGCGTGGTCGGCCAATTGCCTTGGTGGCGTGCGATGTTGGCAGAACCCGAGCCGATGCTGGGCAGTCGGCCGCTGGATCCGGCCGTCGACGTCATGGCGACCGTCGAACAGGTGCGCGTCCAGCTCCCGGCGGCGGTCAGCGAAACATTGCTGACGACCTTGCCCGCCGCGTTCCACGGTGGGGTCGAGGACGGGTTGCTGGCGGCGCTGGCGGCGGCGGTCACCCGGTGGCGCGACGACGCCGCGGGCGGAACCGACTGTGCCCGTGCGGAATCGGTGGTGATTCGGCTGGAGGGGCACGGCCGCGAAGAGGACGCCGTGCCCGGCGCCGATCTCGCGCGTACCGTCGGCTGGTTCACCAGCATGTACCCGGTGCGCGTGACCGCGCCGGCGCAGTGGGATCAGCTCTGCGCCGGTGCTTCCGCGGCGGGCACCCTGATGAAATCGGTCAAGGAACAGCTGCGCGCGGTGCCGGACAAGGGCATGGGTTACGGACTGCTGCGCTACCTGAATCCCGAGACCGCCCCTGTCCTGGAACAGTTCTCGCCCGGCCAAATCGGGTTCAACTACCTCGGCAGGCTCACCAACGCGGACCTGCTGCCACAACGGTGGCAGGGCGCCGGCTGGACTCCGGCCGGTGACGCGGGCGCCGCCGCGGCTCCCGATCCGGCGATGCCGGCGCTGGCCGTCCTGGATGTCACCGCGATGGTGGTCGACTCCGGTGACGGCCCGGTCCTGCAAGCGGTGCTGGCCGCGCCGACCGGCGTGCTGACGAAGGCCGAGACGACGCGCCTCGCCGATCTGTGGCGGGACGCGCTGATCGGCCTCGCCCGGTACGCCGCGACGCCGGACGCGGGCGGGCTCACCCCGTCGGATCTGCCGCTGGTCCGGTTGGGGCAGAACGACATCGACGGGCTCGAGGCGCGGTATCCGGGTCTGGTCGACGTGTGGCCGCTGACGCCGATGCAGGCCGGGCTGTTGTTCCATCAGGCGCTGGCGGATCCCGGCTCGGACGCGTACCACATGCAGGTGGTGTTCGGGCTCACCGGCGCGGTCGAACCCGAGCGGATGCGGGTCGCGGGGCAGGGCTTGCTGGATCGGTACCCGAACCTGCGGGCGGGATTCACGCCCGGCCCGCACGGCCGGCCGGTCCAGGTGGTCGTCCCCGGAGTCGAACTGCCGTGGCGGGCAGTGGATCTGCGCCACCTCGACGCGGAACATCGCGAGGCGGCGGAACAGCGGCTGCTGGCCGAAGATCAGTGCGAGCACTTCGATCTGGCGGCCCCGCCGCTGCTGCGCCTCACGCTGGTGCGGCTGACCGATGAGCGCTCGAAGCTGGTGCTGACCACCCATCACGTGCTGACCGACGGCTGGTCGCTGCCGCTGATGATCCGGGAGTTGCTGCGCCTCTACGCTTCCGACGGGGTCGCGGCGGACTCGCCGCAGCCGCCCAGCTACCGCGAGTTCTTGACATGGCTGGACGAGCAGGACTCCGAGGCGGGAGCGGAGGCGTGGCGGCGGGAACTCGACGGCGTCACCGAACCCACCCTGCTCGCGAGCAGCGTGCGCGGTGGTGCCGCCGCCGATGCCGCCGAAGTCGAGCGATTCGAGGTACCGCTGTCCGCCGAGATCGGTGCGGCGATCAACAGGCGGGCCGCCGAACTCGGCGTCACGGTCAACACTGTCGTGCAGGCGGCCTGGGGCATCCAGCTCGCCGCCGTCACCGGACGCCACGACGTGACCATCGGCGCGACCGTGTCGGGTCGTCCGCCGGCGATCCCCGGCGTGGACGCGATGATCGGGTTGTTCATCAACACCGTGCCCGTGCGGGTGCGCTTCGGTCCGCGGGACACCTTGGCCGAGCTGCTCACCGATGTGCAGGCCCGCCAGACGGCGTTGCTCGACCACCATCATGTCGGCCTGAGCGAGATTCACCAGGCCGCCGGGGTGTCCGTCCTGTTCGACACGCTGATCGCGTTCGAGTCCTATCCCGTGGACCGCGCGGGGATCGCCGAGGTCACCGACGCCAGTGGCCTGGCGATCACCGACCTGCGGCCGAATGCCGCGACGCACTATCCGCTCACGGTCATCGCGGGCGCGGAACCGACCTTGACGCTGTACCTCGAGTACCGCACCGACGATGTCGATCGCGCCGGTGTCGAGGCGATGGCGGGTCGTCTGGTGCGCATCCTGCGGCAGGTGGTGGCCGACCCGGCGGCGCCGGTGGCCTCGATCGATCTGCTCGGCGCCGACGAGCGTGACCTGGTGCTGCGCCGGTGGAACGACACCGCGCTCGACGTCCGCGACACCACCGCGGCCGGACTGTTCGAGGCGCAGGTCGCCCGGACGCCGGACGCGACCGCGCTGCTTTTCCGCGACAGCGTGGTGTCCTATCGCGAGCTCGACGATCGAGCCGCGCGGTTGGCGCGGGTGTTGCGGTCGCGCGGCGTGGGCTCGGACAGCGTGGTCGCGGTCGCGTTGCCGCGGTCGGTGGAGTTGATCGTGGCGTTGCTGGCGGTGTGGAAGGCGGGTGGTGCGTATCTGCCGATCGATCCGGCGTATCCGTCGGATCGGCTGGCGTTCATCCTGTCCGATGCGGCCCCGGTGGTCGTGCTGACCGACCGCGCCACCGCGGGGATCCTGCCCGACACCACGGCACCGCTGTATCTGGACGCGCTCGATCCCGCCGAGGCAACGCAACCCGCGGTGTCCGGCGCGGTCTCGCGGCCGGAGAACCTGGCGTATGTGATCTACACGTCCGGTTCGACCGGTGTGCCGAAAGGCGTTGGCGTCACGCACCGCAATGTGGTGAACCATGTGTCTCAGGGCTGGCTGAGCGGGTCTGCCGAGCGGGTGCTCGTGCACTCGTCGATGGCTTTCGACGCCTCGACCTACGAGATGTGGGCGGCGCTGTGCGCCGGTGGCGGCCTGGTGCTGGCGGGCGAATTGCGTTCGGACCCGCGCGAAATGCTCGACCTGGTGCAGAACCACGCGGTGACAAGGCTTTTCGTCACCCCGGCGCTGTTGACCGTGCTGCTCGACTACGCGGCGACGCTGCCCGGCAATCCGTTCCAGGGTGTCGCGCAGGTGATCGCCGGTGGCGCGGAGCTGACCTCGGCGCTGGTGCGGCGGGTGCGAGCCATGGCCACGGACGTCGAGGTGCTCAACGGCTACGGGCCGACCGAGACCACGGTGTTCGCCACGACCTTCGCCGCGGACGCGGACGCGGCGGGCTCGGTGCCGATCGGGCGGCCGCTGTCGAATATGCGGTCGTATGTGCTGGATGCCTGGCTGCGGCCGGTCCCGATCGGGGTCGCCGGTGAGCTGTACGTGGCCGGTGCGCAGCTGGCGCGCGGCTATCAGGGCCGACCGGGCTTGTCTGCCGCGCGGTTCGTCGCCGACCCGGCCGATCCGGCGGGTGGCCGGTTGTATCGCACCGGAGACGTGGTGCGCTGGACCGCGACGGGAGCGCTGGAGTTCGTCGGACGCGTCGACGATCAGGTCAAGATCCGTGGCTTCCGCGTCGAGCCCGGCGAGATCGAAACGGTGCTGGCGCACCATCCTTCGGTCGCGCAGGCGGTGGTCGTCACCCGCGACACCGAGACCGGCGGCAAGCAGCTGATCGGTTATGTGGTGGCGGACCGGACCGACGGCGCGCCGGCGGCCGACGGCGGGCAGATCCGCGAGTTCGTGGCCGAGAGCCTGCCCGACTTCATGGTGCCGGCGGTCGTCATGGTGATCGACGCGATGCCGCTGACCACCAACGGAAAACTGGATCGCCAGGCCCTGCCCGATCCCGAGGTGACCTCGACGCGGCGATACCGCGCGCCGGCGTCGGCGGCGGAGGGCGTGCTGGTCTCGGTCTTCGCCGAGGTCCTCGGTCTGGCGCGAGTCGGCGTGGACGACAGCTTTTTCGAGCTGGGCGGCGACAGCATCCGGTCCATCCAGGTGGTGGCGCGGGCGCGGGAACTGGGCGTGGAGATCAGTCCGCGCGAGGTGTTCGAGCACCAGACCGCCGCGGCGCTGGCCGCGGTGGCGAGCGGGCGGGAAGCGGCCGTCCCGGTGCTCGCGGAGCTGCCCGGCGGCGGGACCGGGTGGATGCCGCTGCTGCCGGTGGCGCGCTTCGTGCGCGAATTGGGCGGCGCGTTCGACAGTTTCACGCAGGTGATGGTGCTCGACCTGCCGGTCGGCATCGATCGCGCGGGGCTGGTGGCGACGTTGTCGGCGGTGCTCGACCGCCATGACGTGCTGCGCGCGCGGCTGGTCGACGACGAGCGCGGGGCCGGACTCGACGTGGCGCCCGCGGGCACGGTGGACGTGGACCACCTGGTCACCCGGGTGCCGGTGGCCGCGGAGACGGCCGAGTCGGTGATGTCGGAGATGGCGGCCGCGGTCCAGCGTTTGGCGCCCGCCGCCGGCGTGATGGCCCAGTTCGTGTGGTTCGACGCCGGGCCGGACCAGGCGGGCCGGTTGGCCGTGGTGGCGCACCACCTGGCTGTCGACGGCGTATCGTGGCGAATCCTGTTGCCCGACTTGGCGACCGCCTGGCAGGAGGTGTCCGCCGGGCGGACGCCGGTGCTGCCGAGGACCGGAACATCGCTGCGCCGCTGGGCCCATGGACTGGTCGAGCAGGCGGCCGGACCGGAACGGATGGCCGAATTGCCTTGGTGGCGTTCGGTTCTCGATGGACCGGATCCGCTGCTCGGCAGTCGGCCGCTGGACCCGGCGATCGACGTGGTGTCCGATGTGGGGCACGCCCTCGTCCGTATTCCGGTGCCCGACACCGAGATCCTGCTCACCGCGCTGCCCGCGGCGTTCCACGGCAGTGCCGAGGACGGGCTGCTGGCCGCCCTGGCGACGGCCGTGCGACGCTGGCGCGAGCATCGGGGTGTGCACGAGGATTCGGTGCTGATCAGGCTGGAGGGACACGGCCGCGAGGAGCGCACCGTGCCCGGCGCCGACCTGTCGACCACGGTCGGCTGGTTCACCAGCATGTTCCCGGTGCGGGTGACCGCGTCCGGCGCGGAGTGGACCGAACTGCGCGCCGGCGGACCGGCTGTCGGCGCACTGATCAAGTCGGTGAAAGAGCAGTTGCGCGCGGTGCCCGACAAGGGCGTGGGCTACGGCCTGCTGCGCTACCTGAACCCCGAGACCGCCCAAGCGCTGCAACCGTATTCGGCCGGGCAGATCGGGTTCAACTATCTCGGCCGCTTCACCTCGACCGATCTGCTGCCGAACCGGCTGCGCGGTGCGGGCTGGTCGCCTTCGGTCCAGGCCGAACAGCTGACCACGCCGATGGATCCGGCGCTGGGGTCGACGCCCGCGCTGGCCGCCCTCGACGTGAACACGATCGTGCTCGACACCGCCGAAGGCCCGGTGCTGCAAGCCGTCTTCGCCTCGCCCACCGCGATTATCGCCGAGTCCGAGCTCCAGGAGCTGGCGGAGCTGTGGCGGGTGGCGGTCGACGGGCTCGTCGGGCACATCGCGGCGGGCGGCGGCGGGCTGACCCCGTCGGACGTGCTGGCGACGGGTCTGGATCAGAGCGAGATCGAGGCGCTCGAGCAGCGGTATCCGGGCCTCACCGATGTGTGGCCGCTGACGTCGATGCAGTCGGGATTGCTGTTCCATCAGGAACTGGCCGGCTCGGGCTTCGACGCGTACCACATGCAGATCGTGCTCGGCCTGGTCGGCGAGGTGGATGTCGAACGTATGCGGTCGGCCGGGCAGGGCTTGCTGGATCGGTACGAGAACCTGCGCGTCGGGTTCGTCACCGATCGCCGCGGCGACGCGGTGCAGGTCGTCCTCGACGAGGTGGAATTGCCTTGGCGGGAAGCGGATCTGCGTGCGCTGCCGGAGGACGAACGGAACGCGGCGCTGGAGCGGTTGCTCGCCGCGGACCGGGACGCGCACTTCGATATGGCCGTGCCGCCGCTGCTGCGGTTGATGGTGGTGCGGACGGGCGCGAACCGCTCCGAGCTGGTGCTGACGGCGCATCACGTGCTGTTGGACGGATGGTCGTTGCCGCTGCTGATCGTGGATCTGTTCGCCCGCTACGGCGGTTCCGGTGCGCCCGCACCCGCCGCCGAGTACAAGCACTTCCTGAAGTGGTTGGGCGAGCAGGACTCCGACGCGGGCGTGCGGGCCTGGCGCGCGGAGCTCGACGGCGTGCACGAGCCGACGCTGCTCGCCGACAGTGTGCGCGGCGCCGAGCAGCTCGATGCCGAGGCGCTGCCGGAGGTGGCGCGGATCGAGGTGCCGCTGTCGCCGGACACGGCTACGGCACTGTCCGGGCGCTCGGCGGAGCTCGGGATCACCCTGAGCACCATCGTGCAGGGCAGTTGGGGGATCGTCCTCGCCGCCGCGACCGGTAACCACGACGTGATAGCGGGCGCCACCGTGTCGGGTCGCCCGCCGGAGATCGCCGGCGTGAACTCGATGGTCGGTCTGTTCATCAACACCGTGCCGGTCCGGGTGCGCTTCGGCCCGGCCGACACGCTGACCGGCCTGCTGACCGACCTGCAGGCCCGCCAGACGACCCTGCTCGACTACCACCACGTCGGCTTGAGCGAGATCCATCGGGCGGTCGGCGTGCACGTCCTCTTCGACACGCTGCTCGTGTTCGAGTCCTACCCGGTCGATCACGCCGGTATCGGGGCGGTCGCGGATACCGGCGGACTCGCCCTCAGCGACTCGCGCCCGAACGCGCCGACGCACTACCCGCTGACGGTCATCGCGAACACCGCGCCGACCCTGACGCTGCAATTCGAGTACCGCCCCGACTCGTTCGACCGGCCGACGGTCGAGGCGCTGGCCGAACGGCTGGCCCGGATTCTGCGGCAGGTGGCCACCGATCCGGACACGCCGGTGCGCTCGGTGGATCTGCTCGGCGCCGGCGAACGCGAGCTGGTCCTGCGCCGGTGGAACGACACCGCCGCCGCGATCGAGCCCGGCCGCACCCTGGTGGGCATGTTCGAGGCCCAGGTGGCCAGGTCGCCGGAGGCGGTCGCCCTGCTCGCCGCCGACACCGCGGTGACGTATCGGGAACTCGCTGATCGAGCCGATCTCCTGGCGCGGGAGCTGATCTCGCGGGGGGTCGGGCCGGACAGCGTCGTCGCGGTCGCGGTCCCGCGCTCGGTCGAGCTGATCGTGGCGATGGTGGCGGTGTTGCGGGCGGGCGGCGCGTATCTGCCGATCGACCCGGCCTACCCCTCGGAACGACTGGCGTTCATCCTCACTGACGCCGCACCGGTGGTCGTGCTGACCGACCAGGCCACCGCGGGCATTCTGCCGGGCACGACGATTCCGCACCTGTACCTCGACACGCTGGAGTACGCCGCCGCGGCGGAGCGCGTCGACCGGGACGCGGTCCGGCCGCACAACCTGGCCTACCTGATCTACACCTCCGGGTCGACCGGTGTACCCAAGGGCGTCGCCGTCACGCACCACAATGTGGCGAACCTGGTGAGCCAGCGGTGGTCGACCGGGCCGAACGAGCGCGTGCTCATGCACACCTCGGTGTCCTTCGACGTCTCGACCTACGAGATCTGGCCGACGCTGTGCGGCGGTCACACGCTCGTGCTGACCGGTGAATTGCGTTCGGACCCGGCCGAAATGGTCGAGTTGATCGAGTCCCGGTCGGTGACCCGGGTGTTCTCGACACCGGGTCTGCTGCCCGCACTGCTCGATCGCGTCGAGAGCGCGCCGGGCCGGCCCTTGCGTTCGCTGGCACAGGCGGTCGTCGGCGGCGCGGAAGTGACCACCGCGCTGGCGCGGCGACTGTGGTCCCTCGCGCCCGAGATCGAGGTCGTCAACGGGTACGGGCCGACCGAGGCCACGGTGTTCGCGACGGTGTGCCTCGCCGATCCCGGCGCGACCGACGGGTCGGTGCCGATCGGTCGTCCGCTGACCAATGTGCGTGCGCTGGTGCTGGATTCGTGGCTGCGGCCGGTCCCGGTCGGCGTCGCGGGTGAGCTGTATCTGGCCGGAGCCCAAACGGCCCGTGGCTATTTCGGCCGTGCGGCGCTGACCGCCGGCCGGTTCGTGGCCGACCCGTTCGATCCGTCCGGCGGCCGGCTGTACCGCACCGGTGACGTGGTGCGCTGGAATCGCGCCGGGCAGGTCGAGTTCCTCGGCCGCGTCGACGATCAGGTCAAGATCCGCGGGTTCCGGATCGAGCCCGGCGAGGTCGAAAGGGTGCTCGCACAGCATCCTTCGGTCGCGCGCGCGATCGTCATCGCGCACGACACCGGCACCGGCGGCAAGCAGCTGGTCGGCTATGTGCTGGCCGACGGTGACCAGCTGGACGGGGCACAGGTGCGCGGGTACGCCGCGCAGCGGCTCCCGGAGTACATGGTGCCCGCCGCGGTGCTGGTGATCGACTCGGTGCCGTTGACCGTGAGCGGCAAACTCGATGTCCGGGCGCTGCCCGCGCCCGAGTTCGCCTCGTCGGCGGAGTACCGCGCGCCGCGCGGCGACGACGAGCGGGCGCTGGCCGAGCTGTTCGGCGAGGTGCTCGGCCGCGACCGAATCGGCGTGGACGACAACTTCTTCGAGCTCGGCGGCCACTCCCTGCTGGCGACCCGTTTGGCCAGCCGGATCCGGGCGGAGCTCGGCGTCGAGGTGCCGATCCGGGCGGTCTTCGACGCGCCGACGGTGGCGTTGCTCGCGACCCGGCTCGACGCCGGCGTGCAGCTGCGTCCGCCGCTGGTGCTCCGGTCCCGGCCGGAGGTGGTTCCGGCGTCGTACGCGCAGCGGCGGCTGTGGTTCATCCACCGGCTGGAAGGGCCGTCGGCGACCTACAACATTCCGCTCGCGGTGCGAATGCGCGGGTTGGACGTGGCGGTCTTGCGGGCGGCGATCGGCGATCTGATCGCCCGGCACGAGAGCCTGCGCACCGTGTTCGTCGAAGCCGACGGCCAGCCCGCACAGCGGGTGCTCGACCTGGACTCGGTCGAGGCGCCGGTGCTGCTCACCGACGCGGACCCCGCCGAGCTGGACGCGGCGGTGGCCGCGGCCGTGCGCTACGAATTCGACCTGTCCAGCCAGATCCCGTTGCGGGTCACCGTGATCCGGCCGGGCACGGAGGATTGCGTGGTGGTGCTGGTGGTCCATCACATCGCCGGGGACGGCTGGTCGATGGCGCCGCTGCTGCGGGACCTGTCGGTGGCCTACGCGGCCCGGCACGGGCAGCGGGCGCCGCAGTGGGAGCCGTTGCCCGTGCAGTACGTGGATTACACGCTCTGGCAACAGGATTTCCTCGGTTCGGCCGACGATCCGGCGAGCCCGCTGGCGCGGCAGTTCGAGTACTGGCGGGCCGAACTCGCGGACCTGCCCGAGCAGTTGCGCCTGCCGGTCGATCGGCCCCGTCCGCGGGTGGCGAGCTACCGCGGCGACATGGTGCTGTTCGACATCGATGCCGAACTGCGGGCCGGCGTGGAGCGGCTGGCGGCCCGCGAAGGCGCGACGGTCTCGATGGTGTTGCAGTCGGCGCTGGCCGTGTTGCTGTTCAAACTCGGTGCGGGCGAGGATATTCCGCTCGGCTCGCCGATCGCGGGCCGCACCGACGAGGCGCTGGCGGACCTGGTCGGCTTCTTCGTCAACACCTGGGTGCTGCGGACGCGGCTGACGCCGGGCGCGGCGTTCACCGAGATCCTCGGCCAGGTCCGGGCGAAGGCGCTGGCCGCGTACGAGAATCAGGACGCGCCGTTCGAATTGCTGGTGGAGCTGCTCAACCCGACACGCTCGGCGGCCCATCACGCGCTGTTCCAGGTGACCCTGGCGTTCCAGAACAACAGCCTGGCCAACCTGGAGCTGCCCGGCGTCGGGTTCGAGCCGTACCACGCGTCCCTGGCCGCCTCGCGATTCGACCTGTTCTTCAATATCGCCGATACGCCGGCGGGCCTGCCGTGGAACGGGCTCATCGAGTACGCGACCGAGCTGTTCGACCGGTCGACGGTGGAGGCGCTGGCGGCGCGGTTCGTGCGCGTCCTGCGCACGATCGCGGCGGATCCCGCCGCGGCGGTGGGGGCTATCGATGTCCTCGGCGCCGACGAGCGCGACACGGTGTTGCGCGGGTGGAACGACCGGACGATCGAGCTCGATCCGGACGGCACTCTGGTCGGGTTGTTCGAGGCGCAGGCGGCGCGGACGCCGGAGGCGGTCGCGGTGGTCTGTGCCGGGGCCGAGGTGTCGTACCGGGACCTCGATGCGCGCGCGGGCGAGTTGGCGGGCACGCTGAATTCCCTTGGGGTGGTGCCGGACAGCGTGGTGGCGGTCGCGTTGCCGCGGTCGGTGGAGTTGATCGTGGCGTTGCTGGCGGTGTGGAAGGCGGGTGGTGCGTATCTGCCGATCGATCCGGCGTATCCGTCGGATCGGCTGGCGTTCATCCTGTCCGACGCGGCCCCGGTCGTCGTCCTGACCGAGCACGGCACCGCCGACGCGCTGCCGGACACGTCCGTGCCGCGCCTGTATCTGGATGAACCCGGAGCGGTGGGCGGGGTCACCGGGTACCGCCCGGTGGTGCGGCCGCAGAACCTGGCGTATGTGATCTACACGTCCGGTTCGACCGGTCGCCCCAAAGGTGTTGGTATCACGCACCGCAACGTGGTGAACCATGTGTCTCAGGGCTGGCTGAGCGGGGCTGCCGAGCGGGTGCTCGTGCACTCGTCGATGGCTTTCGACGCCTCGACCTACGAGATGTGGGCGGCACTGTGCGCCGGTGGCGGTCTGGTGCTGGCGCGCGAGTCGCGTTCGGATCCCGCGGAGATGCTCGAGCTGGTCGCGAAGCATTCGGTGACAAGGCTTTTCGCTACTCCGGCACTGCTGTCGGTGTTGCTGGAGCGGGCCGAAGCGTTGCCCGGCAACGCCTTCGGCGGTGTGACGCAGGTGATCGCCGGTGGCGCGGAGCTTTCCGCGGAACTGGTGCGCAGGATGCGTGCCGTCGCCGCCGACGTCGAGGTGGTCAACGGCTACGGGCCGACCGAGACCACGGTGTTCGCCACGACCTTCGTCGCCGGCGTGGAGGCGGAGGGCGCGGTGCCCATCGGGCGTCCGCTCGGGAACATGCGCGCGTTCGTCCTGGATTCGGGCCTGCGGCCGGTCCCGGCCGGGGTCGCCGGCGAGTTGTATGTCGCCGGAGACCAATTGGCGCGCGGCTATCGGGGCCGGCCCGGACTGACCGCGACCCGATTCGTGGCCGACCCCTTCGATCCGGCGGGCGGCCGGCTCTACCGCACCGGCGACGTGGTGCGGTGGACCCCGATCGGCACGATCGAGTTCGTCGGCCGGGTCGATGACCAGGTCAAGATTCGCGGCTTCCGGGTGGAGCCGGGCGAGGTGGAGAACATCCTGGCCCAGCACCCCGCGGTGTCCCAGGCGGTAGTGGTCGCCCGGGACACTGATACCGGCGGCAAGCAGTTGATCGGTTATGTGGTGCCCGAACGCTCCGGACCGGCCGTCGGTGAAGACGAACTGGTCGGCCAGTGGCTGCGCGTCTACGACGAACTGTATTCCGCCACCGGCGAATCGGACGGTGCGGCGGCGGACGACGGGGTGCCGTTCGACGCGGACTTCGGTGGTTGGAACAGCAGCTACACCGGCGGGCCGATCGGGTTGGACCAGATGCGAATCTGGCAGTCGGCCACGGTCGAGCGGATTCGCGGGCTCCGCCCACGGCGCGTGCTGGAGATCGGCGTCGGGTCCGGCCTGCTGCTGTCGCAGGTGGCCCCGGACTGCGACGAGTACTGGGCGACGGACTTTTCCGCCGCGACCATCGATACGCTGCGGCGCCGTCTCGGCGAGCTGAACCAGGACTGGGTCGGCCGGGTCGAGCTGAGCGTGCGCGGCGCCGACCACACCGACGGGCTGCCGGAGAACTATTTCGACACCGTGGTGGTGAACTCGGTCATCCAGTACTTCCCGGGCGAGCAGTACCTGCGCCGGGTACTCGACGGGGTGCTGCGGCTGCTGGCCCCCGGCGGTGCGGTGTTCCTCGGCGATATCCGGAATCTGGCGCTGCTGACGGAGTTCTCCACGGCGGTCCAGATCGCGCGCAACGGCGGCGCCGATCCCGCGGCGGTCCTGGATCGGGTCAAGCGGGACATCGCCGCCGAGCAGGAGTTGCTGCTCGCGCCCGAGTACTTCCCGGCGCTGGCCCGCGTCCTCGATTTCGACGCCGTCGATGTCGAGCTCAAGCGCGGATACGCGGTGAACGAGCTCACGCGGTACCGGTACGACGTGGTGCTGCGCAAGGCTCCGGCGCGGCCGCTGTCGGTCGCCGAAACGCCCGAAGTCGAGTTCCGCGACCATGTCTGGCTGCACGCGCTGCTGCGTGCCGGTCATCCCGACGGCCTTCGGGTCACCGGGATCCCGCATGCCGGGCTGACCGGGCAGATCGAAGCCGTGCACCAGATCCGGGCCGGGCAGCCGGTCGACGGACCGGATGTTCCGCACGCGGTCGGTTTCGAGGGCATCGTCGGCGACCACGCCGCGCGGCTCGACGCCGGTCTGCTGCCCGAGGACCTGCATGTCCTCGGCGAGCGGTGCGGCTACACCACGGCGGTCACCTGGTCCAGCACCACGGGCCAGATGGAGGCGGTCTTCCTCGACGCCGCCACCGCACACGACCGGCCGCTGACCGGCGTGTACCGGACCGAGGCGGCCCTGGCCGATCCGGCGCGGTACGCCAACAGTCCGCAGGCCGGCCTGCTGGCCGCCGAGGTCCGCCGGTGGGCCGGTGAGCGCCTGCCGGAGTTCATGGTGCCCGCCACGGTGCTCGCGCTGGACAGCATGCCGCTGACGGCCAACGGGAAGATCGATCGCAGTGCGCTGCCCGACCCGGAGTTGTTGTCCGGCACCGAGTATCGCGGCCCGCGCACCGAGCGGGAGCGGACGCTGACGGAGTTGTTCGCCGAGATCCTCGGCCTCGACCGCGTCGGCATCGACGACGATTTCTTCGCGCTCGGCGGGCACTCGCTGCTGGCGACGCGCCTCACCAGCCGGATCCGGGCGGTGATCGGCGTCGACGTTCCGGTCCGGTTGATCTTCGACGCGCCCACCGTCGTCGAACTCGCGGACCGGCTCGACCAGGGCGGCACCGGCGGTACGGACTTCGATCCGGTCCTGATGCTGAAGACGTCGGGCTCGCGCGAGCCGCTGTGGTGCCTGCATCCGGGTGGCGGTCTCGGCTGGTTCTACCAGCATCTCGGCCGGCAGCTGCCGGATCGGCCGGTCTACGCCATCCAATCTCGTGGCTTGGACGGCGGGCCGACGGCGGGCTCCATGGCGGAAATGGTGGCGGACTACATCGATCGGATGCAGGCCATCCAGGGTGACGGGCCCTACCACCTGCTCGGCTGGTCCTACGGCGGCGTGGTCGCGCAGGCGATGGCGGCCGAATTGTCCAGGCGCGGCCTGCCGGTGGGCTTCGTCGGCGTCCTGGACAGCGAGCCGCCGCAGGGCGCGGTCGCGGACGCCGACATCACCGACGAGCAAGCCATGGCCGGTATCCAGGCGTGGGCCGACGACCGTTTCGGGGACCAACTCGAAGCCCCGGTCATCCAGGAATTGGTGCAGCGCCTGACCAAGGTGCTCGTCAACAACTGCAAACTGTGGGAGGGCTATACCTCACCCTTCTACGACGGTGACCTGACGGTCTTCGGCGCCACACTCGACGTGACGGGAAACCGCCGCGCCGACGTCCAGCAAGAGCTCGGGCAAGCCTGGCGCTCCTACATCGGCGGCCGCATCGAGGTCATCGAAGTCGACTGCGCCCACGGCGATTTCGACCGCCCGGAAACCATGGGTCTGGTCGGCCGAATGCTCAACGACCTGATGTGATCGGTCCGGGTGCGACCAGAACCCACGGTTCTGGTCGCACCCGAACCGCTTGCCGGGCAGACAACGTCACACACTCGGTCTGAAGGAAAGTCCTCGTTCGGAGAGCGCCTCGGCCAGGATGCGGATCGCTTTCGGGCCGACCCCGTGAATCGCCAGGAGCTCCCGTTCCGTGTGCTCGCTGACCTTCGACAGCGAGTCGATTCCGGCGGACTGCAACTCCCGGGGCGCGGTCTTGCCCAACTCGTTCGGCAGATCGCCCACCGGGCGTACGTCGGGTGTACTCATCAACTCTCCTTGCTGCCGGGCCTCGTCCCGTAGAGCCGGGCTACGTCGGGGGAGTCGAGCCACTTGGAGTAGGTGGGCGACTTCGGCCATCCCTCGGGGGAATCCTGCCATTCCTCTTGGCGGCCCCACGGCAGGATGTCGATCAGCGCGAAGGTGTAGCTGAGTTGTTCGGTGCCGCGGCCGGTGGTGTGCCAGGTGCGGTAGACCTTGTCGCCGTCGCGGAGGAACACGTTCACCGCGAAGCCGCCACCGGGCGGCGCGCCGACGTCGGCGCCGAACGAGCTGTCCGAGGACGAGTACCAGTCCATCGTGTTGCCGACTTTGGCCTTGTAGGCCAGTGCTTCTCGGAGAGGTCCGTTGGTGACGATGACGAAGCGGGCATCGTAGTTGTCGAGGACGCCCAGCCGGACGTACTGCGAGGTGAGTCCGGTACAGCCGCCGCACTGCCATTCCGCACCGTCGGACCACATGTGGTGGTAGACGATGAGCTGGGAACGCCCGTCGAAGACGTCCACCAGGCGGACGGGACCGTCCGGACCGATCAGCGTGTAGTCGGGCAGCTCGACCATCGGCAGCCTGCGGCGCTGCGCGGCGATGGCGTCGAGTTCGCGAGTAGCGGCCTTCTCGCGCACGCGCAGCTCGTCGAGCGCGGCCTGCCAGGTCTGCTGGTCGACGATGGGGGGTAGGGCAGCAACGGTCTGTTCGGTCACGGTTTCCTCCCAGGACTCGGATGGATCTGCTGACTGTGTAGACGGGACACAACGGCGAAAATCATCGCGCGGCGGTGTGCACCGGCGTCGCGCGTGCGAGTATCGGCATTTCAGCTGGCCCGGCCGCCTTTCGAGATCTAGCGTGTGATCATGGAATTCGTTTATAACCTGGTGGTCGTCACCCACCTGCTCGGCATGGCCGCGGTGGTCGGTGGGTATGCGGCCGGGCAACCCAAGGTCAATGAGGTGATGGTGTGGGGTGCTCGGGCTCAGATCATCACCGGGGTGATCCTGGTGGGGCTGGCCGAGTCGATCGACTCGCTCGGCAAGGATCCGAACATGGTGAAGATCGGCATCAAGCTGGTCATTTCGGTGCTGGTTGCCGCGTTCGCGGAGATGGGGCGCGCGGATGCCAAGCGCGGCAAGGATATTCCGTGGATGACCCACGCCGCGGGTGGGCTGGCGGTCGTCAACGTGCTGGTCGCCACCCTCTGGACCTAGTCCTTCGCTGACGCTCAGGATGACAGCACAGCCCATGTCATCCTGAGCGCAGCGAATGACCTCAGGATTCGAACAACGACTGTCCGATATACCCGTCGGGGGATTCGATCCCCGGCGGGATCACGAACACCGACGAACCCACGGGTGTGGTCCACACGTTGAGGGCGTCGAAATCCGCCAGGCGCTGTTGCACCGGCAGATACTGGGCGTCCACGTCGCGTTGGAACGCCGCGAAGAGCAGGCCCGAATTGGAGACCTGGCCTGGTTCGGGCGCGTCGTCGTAGTTGTAGCCACGCCGCAGGAAGCGCTCCCCGTCGTGGGTGTGGCGTGCCCGCGCGATGTGCGAGGACTGCGGGATGACCGGGATGCCGTGCTGGTCGACGGCCGCGAAATCCGGTTGATCGAATTCGTCGGTTCCGGTCAGCGGGGCCCCGCTGTCGATCTTGCGGCCGACGCTGAGTTCCCGTCCGTCCGGGTCGATCTCGTCCCAGGTTTCCAGGTTCATCGCGATCCGGCGCAGCACCAGCGAGGTGCCGCCGGCCAGCCACGGCTGGGCCGCGCCGTCATCCCAGACCAGCCGATCGAGATCGGCGCCGGCGGCGAGATTCTCGGTGCCGTCGATCTGGCCCATCAAATTGCGCGGTGTCTGTCCTGGCGCGGCGTTGCGGAATCCGCGTTGCACCCAGCGCACCGTGGTCAGCGTGGTGACGCTGCGGCACAGCACCCGCACCGCGTGCGCCACCGTGGTGACCTCGTCGGCGCAGACCTGGAGCACCAGATCCCCGTCGTTCCACCGCGGTTCGAGCTTGTCGATCCGGAACGGCGGCAGTGGCCGCAACCACGCCGGCTTGCGGTGCTCGAGACCCGCGACGGCGAACACCGCGGGCCCGAACCCGAAGGTGACGGTGAGCCGGGCCGGACGCTGGGTCAGCTGTGGTTCGGTGTCGGCGAGCGCGGGGGCGCCCGCGGTCAGGCGGGCCGCGTCACCGGACCAGATCCGCAGGATGCCTTCGATGTCCGCGCGGGTGGTGCCCGGACGCAGATCGAACGCCACGAACGCCACATGGTCCTGGGGCGCGGTCGCGATCCCGGCCTGATGGCGGCCGTAGAACGGTTCGGTCGCGGTCGGCGCCGGCCGGTGCTGGACGCCCGGCTCGGAGCGGCTCAGCGCGACCGCGCCCAGGCCGAGCCCGGCGACGCCCGCCGCGGCGGCACTGCCGCCGAGCAAGCGCCGCCGGGTGACGCCGCCGGACCGCGAATCCGCCTCAGGCACCGGGGGCGGGGGTCGGCTGGGCGCCGTGCTCGCCGCCGGTGCCGTAGTCCTCCTGGTTACCCGGGAAGTCGCGCACCCGCGCGGTGAACGTCTTGGACGTGCCGTCACCGAAGACCAGGGTGATCGGGGTGTCCGAGCCGGTGCGCAGCTCCTGGTGCAGGCCGATGAACATGATGTGGTCGGCGCCGGGCTTCAAGGTCAGGCTGGCGTGCGGGGCGATGGTGTAGCCGCCGGGCTTGGGCTGCATCATCTTGGTGCCGTCGGCCTTGGTGATGATCTCGTGCAATTCGATGGAGCTGGAGGCCGGGCTGGAACCCGCGACGACGGTGACGGTCTGGTCGCTGTTGTTGGTGATCGTGCCGAACGCGGCGGACATGCCGCCGGGCGCGGCCTTGACCCACTGGTCGGCGATCGACACCTGATCGGACGCGGGTGCGGCGGTCGCGGAGTCGTTCGAGGAGCAGGCGACGAGCAGGAACGGGACCGCGGCCAGGGCAGCGGCGGTGCGCGCCAGGCGAGAGGTGGTCAGGGACATGGAGATACTCCGAATCTATGGGAGACCGGGTCGCGTGCAGCGGCTTTCACCAGCCGTGCGGAACGACAGGTTCGGCAGAACCTGCGTAAACGCAGCCGGTGCGAACTGGCACGGACTGCAAAACCGACGGCCCGATCGGGACTGTGCGGAAGGGAGAAGACGCGTCAGGCGTACGCGGGTGGTCCCCGAGTCCCGATTCCGGAGCAGAGCAGCAGCCGCCGCGCCGTGCGCGTAGGGCGGACCGCTGTGACGATGGCGGACGGCGCGTGCGACGCGACGGGCCGGGTGCGCAGCGTGCGCACGGCATGACGCACGCTGGACGCGGCGCGAGCCAGCCCGATCTCCGCGGCCCGAATGAGCAACGCGCCCACGGGCACCGCGAGCGCGTGCGCCAGCAGCATGAGGTTGTTCGAGTGCGACGTGTGCTGATGCCCAGGCGCGAGCGTCAGCGCCGTATGCCCGACCGCCTGACCCGCTATGAGCAGCAACGCGAGCTCGCCGGCACCCGATCGACCAGGCCGGGCGCGATGGAACCCGTTGACCACGACGCCGATCAGCGCACAGGCGCCGAGCAACAGCGCCACCGACGAATCACCGAGGGAAACGGCACCGCCACCAAGGGCGTGCGCCGCGATGCCCACCGCACCAGCGGCGGATCCGACGAACGCGCCGCGTCCGGAGCTGACGGGTGCGCCGGGCCGGCGGGCGGCGGCAGCCGACGGGGTGGGACGGCGCAGTCGCGCCGCTACCTCCGCCGGTTTTCGCACCGGTACATACTACTGCCGGTCGTAGTTCTCCGTCGACGGGGGATGTGGCCTTCAGACGGGACGAAATCCAGCCCCCACGCCGCCGGTCTTGTCGATGTCGGCGAGGATCATGCCGATTTGGGTGGCCACCGCGGGATCGTGCGCCGGCGTGGGCACGGGGTGACCTGCTATCGCCACCACCGCGTCCTCCGCCCGGAGGTGACCGACATTCATTCCGACCAGCTGGTCACCGAGGGTGACCGGAGCGCCGGAATCTCCGGACCGCGATCCGGCCTCGTTCTGGAACCACCATGGGTGCGCGTCCCACACCAGCCCGCAGTCGAACCCGGTCGTGCGGCCGTTCTTGCACACCACGTCGCCGGGCCGCGGCGGTTCGCCGATCCCGTCGATCCGGGTGCCCGAAACCTGCCGGACCGGCACGACTTTGGCCGGGTCGAATTCGATGACCGCGTAGTCGTCGTCGGGGTCGACCAGTGCGACCGTGCCGACCGGCCCGGCCTCGACCGTCCGCTCGGCCAGCACCGGCGTCCCGAGATCCGCGCAATGCCCCGCGGTGAGCCCGACCAGTCGCTGCTCGCGGTCGTAACCGATGGTGGTCAGCGTGCAGGCGACCTGGTCGCCGAGGGTGATACCCGATCCGCCGCCTAGGACGGCGGTCTGCTGCGCCGTCCCGGTCCCGGCGCAGAGCGCGGTCACCGGAATCACGGCCAGAACAGCCAGCAACAGGGGAAGCCGGACCCGCGCGACGGCAGACATAGGTTCAACTGTGCCCGTGCCGCCGATCCGCTGGGCTACCCTTCCGTTGCAGGTAGGACACGGTTCAGCTGGGGTTTCTGCCGCGGTGGCGACTTCGTCGCCGTGTCAGACGAAAACGGCGACGGCCCCATGGATGAAGATCCATGGGGCCGTCGGGTTTTCGGGAGTCAGCGGACGAATATGGCGGCCTGTTCGGCGAGGTCCAGCAGGGGCTGCGGGAAGACGCCGAGGACGAGGGTGGCGGCCGCCGTGAGGACGACCACGGACCAGGTGAGGACCGGTGTGACGACAAGCGGTGCGTCCGTGGCGGGTTCGGTGAAGAACATCAGCACGATCACCCGGATGTAGAAGAAGGCCGCGATGGCGCTGGAGATGACGCCGACGATGACCAGGAAGGTGCCGTGGTCGGCCGCCGCCGCCTGGAACACGGCGAACTTGCTGACGAAGCCGGAGGTCAGGGGCAGACCGGCGAAGGAAAGCAGGAACAGGGCGAAGATCGTGGCGAGCCAGGGGGAGCGGCGGCCGAGGCCGGCCCACTGGGACAGCGCCGTCGCCTCATCGCCGGCGGGCGTGCGGACCAGGCTGACGACGGCGAAGGCGCCGACGGTGCCGAGCCCGTAGGCGACCAGGTAGAACAGCAGCGCGGCGGTGCCCGCGTCGGTGGCGGCGACCAGGCCGATCATCAGGAAACCGGCATGCGCCACCGAGGAATACGCGAGCATGCGCTTGACGTCGGTCTGGGTGATGGCCAGCACCGCGCCGACCGCCATGGTGGCGATGGCGATGGCGGCCAGCACCGGGCGCCAGTCCTCGCGCAGGCTGGGCACGCCGATCTGGATGACCCGCACCAGCGCACCGACGGCCGCGATCTTGGTGGCGGCGGCCATGAACGCGGTGACCGGCGTCGGCGCACCCTGATAGACGTCGGGCACCCAGGACTGGAACGGGACCGCGCCGATCTTGAACAGCAGACCCACCGCGAGCATCGCCACACCGAGCAAAGCCAGCAACGCGTTGGAGGGATGGGCGACCAGGGCGTCGGAGATCCCGGCCAGCTGCACCGTCCCGGCCTGGCCGTACAGCAGCGCCACACCGTAGAGGAAAAACGCCGACGAGAACGCCCCCAGCAGGAAGTACTTCAGCGCCGCCTCCTGGGAGAGCAACCGCTGCCGCCGGGCCAGCCCGCACAGCAGGTACAGCGGCAGCGAAAGCACTTCCAGCGCGATGAACATGGTGAGCAGGTCGTTGGCGGCGGGGAAGAGCAGCAGGCCGCCGACGGCCAGCATGGTCAGCGGAAACACCTCGGTGGTGGCGATGCCCGCGTTCGCCGCGGTCCGCTCGGCGGCGCTGCCGGGCACCGCCGAAGCCTGCGGCGTGAAGGCGTCGACGAGGCGCGGCCGCGCGGCGTTCAAGGCCCACGTGCCCGGGCCGGAACGCCGCTCGGCCTGCGGCTGGGCCTGGCGTTCGGCCATGAACACGATCCCGAGCAGGGACACCACCAGAATGGTGCCCTGCAAGAACAAACTGACCCCGTCGATCGCCACCGCGCCGACGAGTGCGGTCGCGGAGGTGCCCGCCAGCCCGATCACCGCGACCAGCGCGGCGCCCAAGCCGAACACGGCGAGCAGCACCTGGGTGACATACCGGGCCCGGCGCGGCACGAACGCTTCGACGAGCACCCCGGTCACGGCCGCGCCGAAGACCAGCAGCATCGGCAGGATCAGGCTGTATTCGATACTCGGCGCGGGCACGGTGGCCGCGAGAACAGACGGACTCACTTGTGCGTACCTCCGGGATTCGCGGCCGGTCCGGCCTCGGTGACAGCGGGGATGGACGGCTCCGGATCCTGTACGCCGATGGTGGTCAGCGTTTGGGTGACCGCGGGATCGATGAAGTCCAGCACCGGTTTCGGGTACACACCGAGGAAGATCAGCGCGGCGATCAGCGGCACTACCACGGCGTACTCGCGGGGAACCAGGTCGTGGATCCGCTCGCTGCCCTTGGTCACGGGACCGGTCATCATCCGCTGGTACATCCACAGCACGTACAGCGCGGCCAGCACCAGCGCGGCGGACGCGATCACCGCGGCGGCCGGGTAGCGGGTGTACGTGCCGACCAGGACCAGGAATTCGCTGACGAACGGCGCCAGACCGGGCAGGGACAGCGTGGCGAGACCGGCGATGAAGAAGGTGCCCGCCAGCACCGGCGCCACCTTCTGCACCCCGCCGTAGTCGGCGATGACGCGAGTTCCGCGCCGCGACACCAGGAATCCGGCGATCAGGAACAGCGCGGCGGTGGAGATGCCGTGGTTGACCATGTACAGCGTCGCGCCGGTCTGGCCCTGGCTGGTCATGGCGAAGATGCCGAGAATGATGAACCCGAAGTGCGAGATCGAGGTGTAGGCGATCAGGCGCATCACGTCGGTCTGGCCGATGGCGAGCACCGCGCCGTAGATGATGCCGATCACCGCGAGCGTGATCACCAGCGGCGCATAGGTTCCCGTGGCGTCGGGGAACAGCGTCACGCAGTAGCGCAGCATGCCGAAGGTGCCGACCTTGTCGACGACCGCCATCATCAGCACCGCGCTCGACGGTGTCGCGGCCACGGCGGCGTCGGGCAGCCAGGTGTGCAGCGGCCACAGCGGCGCTTTCACCGCGAAGGCGAACATGAAGCCCAGGAACAGCGCGTTGAGCACCGCCGGCCCGGCGCCGAGCTGTCCGGAGTTGGCGGCGGCGACCACGACCCGCAGGTCGAAGGTGCCGGCGCCGTCGGGCCCGAGGGATTCGCGAACGGTGAGGACGTAGAGGCCGATCACCGCGGCGAGCATGATGAGTCCGCCGAACAGGTTGTACAGCAGGAACTTCACCGCCGCCCGGGACCGCTGCTGCCGCTGTGCCACGTCGACGCCCCGCGGTCCGAAGCCGCCGATGAGGAAGTACATCGGGATGAGCATGGCTTCGAAGAAGATGTAGAACAGCAGGATGTCGAGTGCCACGAAGGACACCAGCACCATGGCCTCGACCAGCAGGGTGAGCGCCAGATAGGTGTGCATCACCCGCTTCCCGCCGCCGACGTCGCGGTCGTCGTGCCAGCCCGCCAGGACCAGGATCGGCACCAGCGCGGTGGTGAGCAGCACCAGCACCAGGGCGATGCCGTCGAGCCCGAGGGTGTAGCCCGCGCCGAAAGCCGGTATCCACTCATGGGATTCGACGAACTGGTACTGGTCGCCGCCGGGTTCGAAGCGCACCGCCAGCAGCACGGCGAGGACCAGGGTGGCCAGCGCGACGGTCAACGTCAGACAGCGGGCAAGGGTGCGCTGGGACGCGGGGAGCACCAAGACGAGCGCCGCGCCGGCGACCGGCAGCACCCACAGGGTGGTCAACCAGGGAAAGTTGTTCACCGCAGCCTTCCTTCACTCCGGGGAGCTGTCTGGGTCCCGGCGTGCGCCGGGCGGACGGGGATCTGTGCCGGGAGGCCGGGTTCGCGTGATCGGATGCTCACCAGATCCTCACCGCCAGCAGCGCCGCGGCGACCAGGGCCGCCCCGGTGAACATGGACAGGGCGTAGGAGCGCACGAATCCGGTCTGGACGCGGCGCACCCGAGCGGACAGGCCGCCGATGAAAGCGGCTGTGCCGTTCACGATTCCGTCGACGCCGCGGTTGTCCAGGAACACCAGCGCCCGGGTGGCATGGCGGCCCGGCCGCATGAACACGCCCTCGTTGAAGGCGTCGCCGTAGAGGTCCTTGCGGGCCGCCACGGTGAGCACGCTCGCGGGAACCGGTGCGACCTCGGGGATCTCCTTCTGCGCGTACTCGCGGTAGGCGACGCCTACACCGAGGGCGACGACGATCAGCACCAAGCCCGAGACCGCCCAGGCGGGCAGGACATGCGCGCCGTGGTGCTCGCCGACGACCGGCGCCAGCCAGTTCTGCAACGACGAGCCCAGCACCAGCAGTCCACCGGCGAACACCGAGCCCAGGGCCAGCACGATCATCGGCCCGGTCATGGAGCGCGGCGACTCGTGCGGGTGTGTGCCTTCCTGCCACCTGCTCTTGCCGAAGAAGGTCATCAGCATCACGCGCGTCATGTAGAACGCGGTCAGTCCGGCGCCGATCAAGGCCGCGGTGCCCAGGGTCCAGCCCTTCGCGCCGCCGGCGTTGAACGCCGTTTCGATGATCTTGTCCTTGGAGAAGAACCCGGCGAATGGCGGCACCCCGATGATCGCGAGATATCCGAGACCGAAAGTGACGTAGGTGACCGGCAACAGTTTTCGCAGTCCGCCGTACCGCCGCATATCGGTCTCGTCGTCCATCGCGTGCATCACCGAACCGGCCCCGAGGAACAGCCCGGCCTTGAAGAAGCCGTGCGTCAGCAGGTGCATGATCGCGAACGCGTACCCGGCCGGGCCGAGTCCGGCGGCCAGGAACATGTACCCGATCTGGCTCATCGTGGAGGCCGCGAGCGCCTTCTTGATGTCGTCCTTGGCGCAGCCGATGATCGCGCCGAACAGCAGCGTCACCGCGCCGACGATCACCACGCCGAGTTGCGCGTTCGGTGCGAGGTCGAAGATCGGCCCCGACCGCGCGATCAGGTAGACGCCGGCGGTGACCATGGTGGCCGCGTGGATGAGCGCCGACACCGGAGTCGGGCCCTCCATCGCGTCCCCGAGCCAGGATTGCAGCGGTACCTGCGCGGACTTACCGCACGCGCCGAGCAGCAGCAACAAACCGATCGCGGTGAGCGTGCCTTCGCCGGCCTGCGGCGCGGCGGCGAACACGTCGCCGAAGCCGATGCTCCCGAAGGTGGCGAACATGGTGAACATGGCGATCGCCAGGCCCATGTCGCCAACTCGGTTGACCACGAACGCCTTCTTGGCCGCCGTTGCCGCCGTGGGCTTTTCGTGCCAGAACCCGATCAGCAGGTAGGACGCCAGGCCGACGCCTTCCCAGCCGAGGTAGAGCACCAGGTAGTTGTTCGCCAGCACCAGCAGCAGCATGGCCGCGAGGAACAGGTTGAGGTAGGCGAAGAACCGCCGCCGGTTCGGGTCGTGCGCCATGTAGCCGACCGAGTAGATGTGGATCAGCGAGCCCACACCGGTGATCAGCAGCGCGAAACACATGGACAGCTGGTCCAGTTGGAGCCCGAAGTCGACCTGGAGGCCGGTGACGGGAACCCACTCGAACAGGTCCAGCTGGACGGCCCGCGCCGCGGAGTCGCGGCCGAGCATGCCGATGAACGCGACCACCGCGATGCCGAAGGAGGCCACCGCGGTGAGACAGCCGAGCAGGTGGCCCCATTTATTGGTGGAGCGTCCGGCCAGGAGCAGGATTACGGCGCCTGCCAAGGGCAGGGCGGGCATGAGCCACAAAGTTGCCGTATCCATGTCAGAACTTCAACAGGTTGGCGTCGTCGACCGAGGTCGAGCGGCGGGCGCGGAAGATGGTCATGATGATCGCCAGTCCGACGACGACTTCCGCCGCGGCCACGACCATCGTGAAGAACGCGAAGACCTGACCGTCCAGGTTGGAGTGCAGCCGCGCGAAGGTGACGAACGCCAGGTTCACCGCGTTCAGCATCAGCTCGATGCACATGAACACCACGATGGCGTTGCGCCGCAACAGCACTCCCGCCGCGCCGATGGTGAACAGCAGGGCGGACAGGAACAGGTAGTTCTCAGGGTTCACCGCTTGCCTTCCTCGTCTGCCTGGGACTCGACCGTCTCGGAGCCGACCGAGATCACGGCCGCTTCCGTCAGTGCCTTGTTGCGGCGGTGCCGCAGGATGGTGCTCACCGAATGTTCTTCGAAGGAGCCATCCGGCAGTCGCGCCGGAATGTCGACCGCGTTGTGCCGCGCGTACACGCCCGGGGTCGGCAGCGGGGTGGCGCGGCTCTTGCCGTCCCGGAACCGCAGCCGCGACATCTCGCGCTGGCCGAGCTTGGGTTCGAGCTGGTCGCGGTGCGCGAGCACCATGGCGCCGATGGTGGCGGCGATGAGCAGCGCGCCGGTGAGCTCGAACGCCCAGACGTACTTGACGAAGATCAGCTCGGCGAGTTCGCCGATGACGTCGCGTCCGGCGAAACCCTTGGCGGGGAACGTGATTCCGGAGTCCCGGATGCCGTTGGCGATGCCGCTCATGAACAGGATGCCGAACCCGAGCCCGACCGCGCAGGCGGCGGCGCGCTGCCCCTTGATCGTCTCCTTCAGCGATTCCGCCGAGTCGACGCCGACCAGCATGAGCACGAACAGGAACAGCATCATGACCGCGCCGGTGTAGACCACGATCTGTACGACGCCCAGGAACAGCGCGTCCTGGGCGATGTACATGACGGCGAGCGCGATCATGGTGGCGGCCAGGCAGATCGCCGAGTGCACCGCCTTCGAGGAGAACACCATGCCGAGCGCGCCGATCACGGCGAGCGGGGCGAGGATCCAGAACTGCACGGCCTCACCGGTACCGGCCCGGGTCAAAGGCTCTGCCGCTATCAGGAATTCGTTCACCGTGCGACTCCTTCGGTTCCTACCGCGGTGGGCTCCTTGTCCCGGCCCACCGGCTCCGCCGAGATCGGATCGACGTCCGGAACACCGCCGGGAACCGTGCCGCGGTAGTAATCGCCTTCGGTCGCACCGGGATACATGGCGTGCGGCGGCGCTTGCATACCGGGCTGCATCGGCGCGAGCAGATTCTGCTTCTCGTAGATCAGATCGGCCCGGTTGTCGTCGGTGAGCTCGTAATCGTTGGTCATGGTCAGCGCCCGGGTCGGGCAGGCCTCGATGCACAGGCCGCAGCCGATGCAGCGCAGGTAGTTGATCTGATAGACCCGGCCGTAACGCTCACCCGGCGAGAATCGTTCGGCCTCGGTGTTGTCCGCGCCTTCGACGAAGATCGCGTCGGCGGGACAGGCCCAGGCGCACAGCTCGCAGCCGATGCACTTCTCCAGTCCGTCCGGATGCCGGTTGAGCTGATGCCGCCCGTGGTAGCGCGGCGCCGTCGGCACCTTCTGTTCCGGGTAGTACTCGGTGTTCGGCTTCTTGAACATCGTCGCCGCGGTGACCGCGAAACCGCTGAGCGGCTCCAGGAAGCTCGCCTTGGACACATCGCGCTGTGCCGCGTCGGCGGGCAGCGGCGGCGTCGGGAAGCCCAGGAAAACACCGGATTCCGCCGCCGTCATCGGTTCCTCGGCCAGCGGCGGCAGGCCCGGTTTGCGGCCCGCCCGCAGGAACATCCCGATCATCAGCGCGGTGAGGAGGAGACCGCCGATCACCAGCGCCGGGGTTTGAATGTGCAGCCCCTCGGCTTCGGCGACCCGCACCCCGGCGACCAGCATGACCCACAGCAGCGACACCGGGATCAGCAGTTTCCAGCCCAGATTCATGAACTGGTCGTAGCGCATGCGGGGGAGCGTGCCGCGCAGCCAGATGAACACGAACAGGAACGTCCACACCTTGGCGACGAACCACAGCAGACCCCACCAGCCCGCGTCCGCGCCCGGGATCATGTTGAACGGCCACGGCGCGTGCCAGCCGCCCAGGAACAGCGTGGTGGCGAGCGCGGAAACCGTTGCCATGTTGACGTATTCGGCGAGCATGAACATGGCGAACTTGAGCGAGGAGTACTCGGTGTGGAAGCCGCCGACCAGCTCGCCCTCGGCCTCGGGGAGGTCGAAGGGCGCGCGGTTGGTCTCGCCGACCATGGACACGCAGTAGATCAGGAACGAGGGCAGCAGCAGGAACACGAACCAGGTCGGATGCTGCGCGGAGACGATGCCCGAGGTGGACATGGTGCCCGCGTGCAGGAAGACCGCCGCGAAGCACAGCGCCATCGCGATCTCGTAGGAGATCACCTGCGCGGTCGAGCGCAGGCCGCCGAGCAGCGGGTAGGTCGAGCCCGAGGCCCAGCCCGCCAGCACGATGCCGTACACGCCGATCGAAGTGATGGCCAGGATGTAGAGCACCGCCACCGGCAGATCGGTGAGCTGCAACGCGGTGCGCTCGCCGGCGATGGAGACCTCGCCGCCGAGCGGGATCACCGCGAACGCCATGAACGCCGGGATCACCGAGATGATCGGCGCCAGAATGTAGATCGGCTTGTCCACGATGGCCGGGATGATGTCCTCTTTGAGGGCCATCTTGACGCCGTCGGCGACGGCTTGCAGCGAACCGCCGGGGCCGACCCGGTTCGGGCCGATGCGCATCTGCATGCGCGCCACGATCTTTCGTTCCGCGACCACCGCGATCATCGGGGTGAGCAGCAGGAACACGAAGATCGCCAGGGATTTCGCGATGATCAGCCACATCGGATCATGGCCGAAGAGACTAAGGTCACTCATGGCGGTGTTCCTTCATCCTCTCGTCAGCGCGCCGGATCTCGACGACGCCGCCGGGCACGGTGGCGAGCTGTTCGGCGATCGAGCAACCCGGCGAGTTCTGCGGCAGCCACACCACCCGGTCGGGCATCTCGGTGATCATCAGCGGCAGCGTGATCAGGCCGCGCTGCGTGCCGACGGTGACCGGATCGTCCTCGGCGGCGCCGATTTCCGCGGCGGTGGCGGCCGAGAGCCGGACCACCGCGGGCCGGGCGATGCCGGCCAGATTGGGTTCGCCGTCCTGCATGCGGCCCTGATCGAGGAGCATGTGCCAGGAAGCCAGGACGGCGGTGCCGGCGCTGGGCTGGGTGACCGGATGCGGCCGGTGCGCGGGGGCGGGTACGGGCTGGCCGTCCCATCCGCCCAGTTCGGCGAGTTCGGCGCGGGCGGCCGCGGCATCGGGCAGGTTGAGCCGGACGCGCATCTCGTCGGCGATGGCGTGCAGCACCCGTCCGTCGGACAGTGGTGCGGGCGTGCGGGTCACCATGGACTCGCCGAGCGCGGCCTCGAACCGGCGCGGGCGGCCCTCCCAGGTGCGGAAGGTGCCGTTCTTCTCCATCGCGTTCGCGACCGGGAAGACCACATCGGCCCGATCGGTGACCGGGCTGTGCCGCAGTTCCAAGCTGACCACGAAGCGGGCGGCGTCGATGGCGGCGAGCGCGGCGCTGGGGTCGGGCAGGTCGCGAATATCGACACCGCCGATCACCAGTGCGCCCAGACTCGCGGCCGCGTCGAGGATGCCCGCGGTGTCGCGGCCCGGCGTGGCGGGCAGCTCGCCGACATTCCAGGCGCCCCGGACCTGTTGGCGCGCAGCCGGATCGGCGACGGGCCGGCCGCCGGGCAGCAGCCCGGGCAGCGCGCCGGCCTCGACCGCGCCGCGTTCGCCGGCCCGGCGCGGCACCCAGGCCAGGGCCGCTCCGGTTTCGTCGGCGAGGTGCACCGCGGCCGAGAACGCGCCGGGGATACCGGCGAGCCGCTCGCCCACCAGGATGACCGCGCCGGGCTGGCGCAGCAGCCGGGCGGCATTGTCGGCGATCTCGGCGGCGTCGGTCCGAAGCGCTTCCAGCACATGGGGTTCGGCGCCGGGTGCGGTCTGGAGCAGGGTGCCGGACATACGCTCCAGGCCGCGCGAGGCGTACGGCGCCAGCGAGTAGACCGGCAGCCCGCGCTTGCGGGCCGCCTTGCGCAGGCGCAGGTAGATGATCGGCGACTCCTCTTCCGGTTCGAAACCGGCGAGCAGCACGATCGGCGCGCGCTCCAGGGCGTCGTAGTCGACGACCACGCCCTGCCCGGCGACGCGCGCGGCCAGGAAGTCCGCTTCCTCGGCCGAGTGCACCCGGGTCCGGAAGTCGATGTCGTTGCTGCCCAGCGCGAGGCGGGTGAACTTGCTGTAGGCGTAGGCGTCTTCCTCGGTGACCCGGCCGCCGACCAGCACGCCCGCGTTCCCGAAGGCCGCGGCCAAGCCGCCCGCCGCGGCGGCCAGGGCCTCCGACCAGGAGGCAGGCTGCAAAGTGCCGTCCCAGGCGCGCACCAGCGGGGTGGTGACGCGGTCCCGTTCGGTGGCGTAGGCGAAGGCCCAGCGGCCCTTGTCGCAGTTCCACTCCTCGTTCACCTGCGGATCGTCACCGGCCAAGCGGCGCAATACTTTTCCGCGCCGGTGGTCGGTGCGCTGGGCGCAGCCGGAGGCGCAGTGCTCGCACACGCTGGGGCTGGAGACCAGGTCGAACGGGCGGGCCCGGAACCGGTAGCTGGTGCCGGTGAGCGCGCCGACCGGGCAGATCTGCACGGTGTTGCCGGAGAAGTAGGAGTCCAGCGGTTCGGCCTGGGCGGTGCCGACCTGTTGCAGCGCACCGCGATCCATCAGTTCGATGAACGGATCGCCCGCCACCTGCTGGGAGAACCGGGTGCAGCGCGCGCAGAGCACGCAGCGTTCCCGGTCCAGCAGCACCGCCGTGGACAGCGGAATCGGCTTGGGGTACGTGCGTTTCACGCCGTCGAACCGGGTCTCCGGCCGCCCGGAGGACATCGCCTGGTTCTGCAGCGGGCATTCGCCGCCCTTGTCGCAGACCGGGCAGTCCAGCGGGTGGTTGATGAGCAACAGCTCCATCACCCCCTCCTGGGCCTTGTCGGCGACCTGGGAGGTGAGCTGGGTGCGCACCACCATGCCCTCGGCGACGGTCTGGGTACAGGAGGCGACCGGCTTGCGCTGGCCCTCCACCTCGACGATGCACTGGCGGCAGGCGCCGACCGGGTCGAGCAGCGGGTGGTCGCAGAACCGGGGGACCTGGATGCCGAGCAGTTCGGCGGCCCGGATCACCAGGGTGCCGGGCGGCACGCTGACCGAGGTGCCGTCGATGGTCAGCGTGACGAGATCGGCTGGCAACAAACCACTTTCATTGGAGCTCACGGTGGATGTCATCGGACCTCTCCTTCCGCCCAGACGGTGCTGCGCGCCGGATCGAACGGACAGCCCGCCCCCTCGAGATGGATCTCGTACTCCTGCCGGAAGTACTGCATCGAGGACACGATGGGACTGGCCGCGCCGTCACCGAGCGCGCAGAACGACTTGCCGTTGATGGTGTCGCTGATATCGAGCAGCTTCTGCAGATCCGATTCGGTGCCCCGGCCCTCTTCCACCCGCTTCAGCAGCTGCACGAGCCAATAGGTGCCCTCGCGGCAGGGGGTGCATTTGCCGCAGGACTCGTGGGCGTAGAACTCGGTCCAGCGCAGCACGGCGCGCACCACGCAGGTGGTGTCGTCGAAGATCTGCAAGGCCTTGGTGCCGAGCATGGATCCGGCGGCGGCGACCCCCTCGTAGTCCAGGGGGACGTCGAGGTGCTCGTCGGTGAACAGCGGCGTCGAGGAACCGCCCGGCGTCCAGAACTTCACCGTGTGCCCGGCCCGGACGCCGCCCGCGTATTTCAGCAGTTCGCGCAGCGTAATGCCCAGGGGCGCTTCGTATTGCCCGGGCCGAGCCACATGGCCGGACAGCGAGTACAGCGTGAAGCCGGGCGACTTCTCGCTGCCCATGGACCGGAACCATTCGATGCCGTTGAGGATGATCGGCGGCACCGAGGCGATGGATTCCACGTTGTTGACCACCGTCGGGCAGGCGTAGAGACCCGCGACGGCCGGGAACGGCGGCCGCAGGCGCGGCTGACCGCGGCGGCCTTCGAGCGAATCCAGCAGCGCGGTCTCCTCGCCGCAGATGTAGGCGCCCGCGCCCGCGTGCACCACCAGGTCCAGGTCGTAGCCCGAACCCAGGATGTTGCGGCCGAGATAGCCCGCGGCATAGGCCTGTTCGACGGCGGCCTGCAAGCGGCGCAGCACCGGCACCACTTCGCCGCGCACATAGATGAACGCGGTGTTGGCGCGGATCGCGTACGAGCCGATGATCACGCCTTCGATCAGCGCGTGCGGGCTCGACAGCATGAGCGGAATGTCTTTGCAGGTACCGGGTTCGGACTCGTCGGCGTTGACCACCAGGTAGTGCGGTTTGGTCACGCCGTCGGGGCCGGGGCCCTGCGGGATGAAGCCCCACTTCAGGCCGGTCGGGAAGCCCGCGCCGCCGCGACCGCGCAGCCCGGCGTCCTTCACGGTCTGGATGACCGTGTCCGGGTCCATCCGCAGTGCTTTGCGCAGCGCTTGATAGCCGTCGTGGCGGGTATAGGTGTCGAGGGTCCAGGACTCCGGATCGTCCCAGTAGCGGGAGAGCACCGGCGTCAGAGCGGTCGTCATACGTTGTCCTCCCGCGCGATCTTCAGCCCGGCCAGCGTGGCCTCGCCCGCCGGGCCGTCGAGCACGCCGGGGCGCTCGTCCGGGAATCCGGCGAGGATGCGGGCGGTCTGCTTGAACGTGCACAGCGTCGCGCCCCGGGTCGGGGTCACCGGCTGGCCGGCGCGCAACGCCTCCACCAGAGCCTGGGCCGATTCCGGGGTCTGGTTGTCGAAGAACTCCCAGTTCACCATGACCACGGGCGCGAAATCGCAGGCGGCGTTGCACTCGATGTGCTCGAGGGTGATCGCGCCGTCCTCGGTGGTCTGGCCGTGCTTGATGCCCAGGTGCTTCTCGAGCAGGGCCAGGATCGCGTCGCCGCCCAACACCGCGCACAGCGTGTTGGTGCAGACGCCGACGTGATACTCGCCGGTCGGGGTGCGCCGGAACATGGAGTAGAAGGTGGCGACAGCGGTGACTTCCGCGCCCGTCAATCCCAGCATTTCGGCGCAGAATTCGATGCCGGTGCCGGAGACGAAGCCCTCCTCGGCCTGCACCAGGTGCAGCATCGGCAGCAGCGCCGAGCGGGCCACGGGGTAGCGGCCGATGATCTCCTTGGCGTCGGCGGCCAGCCGCTCCCGCACGAACGGCGGGTACGGCTCGGGGCGCGTGGACAGTTTCAGCAGGATCTCGGTCATCGATCGACACCACCCATCACCGGGTCGATGCTCGCGACGGCGGCGATCACGTCGGCGACCATGCCGCCCTCGCACATCGCCGCCACCGCTTGCAGATTCGTGAACGAAGGGTCCCGGTAGTGCACGCGGTACGGGCGGGTGCCGCCGTCGCTGACCATGTGCACGCCGAGTTCGCCGCGCGGGGACTCCACGGCCGTGTACACCTGGCCCGCGGGCACCCGGATGCCCTCGGTGACC
Organism: Nocardia sp. NPDC051832; assembly: GCF_040681285.1. Taxonomy (NCBI): domain Bacteria; kingdom Bacillati; phylum Actinomycetota; class Actinomycetes; order Mycobacteriales; family Nocardiaceae; genus Nocardia; species Nocardia sp. NPDC051832. The sequence goes on along the minus strand of NZ_JBFAYL010000008.1, from coordinate 174,375 downwards.
AGTTTGAAGTGGTGGATGAGGCCCTCCATGGACGTGCCCATGATCTTGCCGATGTGCTTGGGCGAGTTGCCGAGTCCGTCCGGGCCGAGTTGCAGGTCGGCCGGCCAGGCGATCTTCTTGTCCTCGATCATGACCGGGCCGGGCCGCAGCCGGTCCAGGCACTGCTCGACGATCTTGAGCGACTCCTTCATCTCCTCGACCCGGATCACATAGCGGCCGTAGCAGTCGCAGCCGGTGGTGGTGGGGATGTCGAATTCATAGGTCTCGTAACCGCAGTACGGCTGCGACTTGCGCAGGTCGTGGGGGAGACCGGTGGCGCGCAGACAGGGGCCGGTGATGCCCAGGGCCATGCAGCCGGTCAGATCCAGATAGCCGATGTCCTGGGTGCGGGCCTTCCAGATGGGGTTCTGGGTGAGCAGATGCTCCATGTCCCGCAAGCGTTTCGGCATCAGGTCGAGCAGTTCGCGGACCTTCTGCACGCCGTCGTCGGGCAGGTCCTGGGCCAGGCCGCCCGGCCGGATGTAGGCGTGGTTCATCCGCAGGCCGGTGATGGTCTCGAAGACGTCCAGGATCAGTTCGCGTTCCCGGAAACCGAACAGCATCGGGGTGAGCGCGCCCAGCTCCATGCCGCCGGTGGCCAGCGCCACCAGATGCGAGGAGATGCGATTGAGCTCCATCAGCAGGACGCGGACGATGGTGGCGCGCTCCGGGATCTGCTCGGTGATGTCGAGCAGCGATTCCACACCGAGGCAGTAGGCGGTCTCGTTGAAGAACGGGGACAGGTAGTCCATCCGGGTGACGAAGGTGACGCCCTGCGTCCAGTTCCGGAATTCGAGGTTCTTCTCGATTCCGGTGTGCAGGTAGCCGATACCGCACCGGGCTTCTTTGACGGTTTCGCCTTCGATTTCCAGAATGAGCCGCAGCACGCCGTGCGTGGACGGGTGCTGCGGGCCCATATTGACGACGATGCGCTCTTCGGCTGCGCCCTCGATGGTTTCGGCGACCTGGTCCCAGTCCTGTCCGGCGACGGTGACCGTGGGGAGAGTGTCGATGTCGTTCACTAGCTGTATGCCCTCCGCTCGTCGGGCGGCGGGATACGCGCGCCCTTGTATTCGACCGGGATCCCGCCGAGCGGGTAGTCCTTGCGCTGGGGGTGACCGCGCCAGTCGTCCGGCATGGTGATGCGGGTCAGCGACGGATGACCGTCGAAGATGATGCCGAAGAAGTCGTAGGTTTCCCGCTCGTGCCAGTCGACGGTGGGGTACACGTCGAACAGGGACGGGATGTGCGGGTCGTCGTCGGGTGCGGAGACCTCGAGGCGCAGCCGGCGATTGTGCGTGATCGACATCAGCGGGTAGACCGCGTGCAGTTCGCGGCCCGTGTCCTCGAGGTAGTGCACGCCGCTGACGCCGAGGCAGAGCTCGAAACGCAGTGCGGCGTAGTCCCGCAGCACCTGCGCGACGGCCACCAGGTACTCGCGCCGGACGTGCAGGGTGAGCTGGCCGCGGAAGACCACGACCTTCTCCAGCGCCGTTTCCAGGGCGGTGTCGGTAGCGGCGAGCGCGGCGCGCAGCGCGGCGACGACCTCGTCGAAGTAGCCGCCGTAGGGCGGGTGGCTGCCGCCGGGCAGGGCGACCGGGCGGACCAGGCGGCCGTAGCCGGAGGTGTCGCCGGTGCCGCCGCTGCCGAACATGCCGTGCCGGACGCCGATCACCTCTTCGCCCGGCGTGCCCGGATGTTCCTGTGGCAGTGTGCCTTCCGGGCCCGCGGTGGCGGCGGCGTCGGTTTCCCGGGTGGGGTGCTGTGGAGTGTCGAAGGTCATCGCAACAGTCCCTCCATCCGAATGGTCGGGGTCGAGGCGAGCGCGGCCTGCTCGGCGGCGCGGATCGCTTCCTCGCGGTTCACGCCGAGCGGCATTTCCTGGATCTTCTCGTGCAGCGCGATGATCGCGTTCAACAGCATTTCCGGCCGCGGCGGGCAGCCGGGCAGGTAGATGTCGACCGGCACGACGTGGTCGACGCCCTGCACGATCGCGTAGTTGTTGAACATGCCGCCGGAGGAGGCGCAAACCCCCATGGCCAGCACCCATTTCGGCTCGGTCATCTGGTCGTAGACCTGGCGCAGCACCGGCGCCATCTTCTGGCTGACCCGCCCGGCGACGATCATCAGATCGGCCTGGCGGGGCGAGGCGCGGAAGGCTTCCATGCCGAACCGGGCAATGTCGAAACGGCCCGCGCCCGTTGCCATCATCTCGATGGCGCAGCAGGCGAGGCCGAAGGTGGCCGGCCACAGCGAACCCTTACGCAGGTAGCCGGCGAAATCTTCCACGGTGCTCAGCAGGAAGCCGCTGGGCAGTTTTTCTTCGAGACCCATTTCTTTTCAGTCCCAACTGAGCCCGCCACGGCTCCACTCGTAGGCATAGGCGACGGAGACATTGACGATGAACAGGGCCATGGCGACGAAACCGAAGACGCCGAGCGAGTCGAAGTGCACGGCCCACGGGTAGAGGAACACGATCTCGATGTCGAAGATGATGAAGAGCATGGCGGTGAGGTAGTACTTCACCGGAAAGCGTTGGCCCGCAGCGTTGCCGGGGCCGCCCGAGACCGCGTGCGGCGTCGGTTCGATACCGCACTCGTAGGCCTCCATCTTGGACCGGTTGTAGCGCTTCGGTCCGATGAGCGAGGCCATGATGATCGAGAAGATGGCGAACGCCGCTGCGACGGCGCCCAGTACGAGTGTGGGCATCTCCATATTCACGGGATCGGTTCCCCTCCTTGTGAGCTGGGACGGGTGAATGTCGACCGGTCGGTCGGAGCGGGTCTCATGCCGTGCCCGCGCTCGTGTGAGCTACGGCACAGACTACAACTGAACGCGGGGCAGGCTACCCGATTGGTTCCGGTCTTTGATCGAATTCAGAACTGCGATTCATGACAGAAACGGTGGTAATCCGCGGGCGATGTCACGTGACGAACCACGAGGTGGGTCCGGGGTGTCGGGAATGTCGTTGCTACTGCTCGGTATCGGTGTTACCGATGAGTAGCGCACGACGCATTCGATCACCGCGGCGCACTGCCACCCTGATTGACCGTGTTTGCTCATGGGTCGCCAGGCGGCGCTGCGTGCGCAGCGGTGATCGAGAGATGTGCGAAAGCTATAGATCAGTGAAAGATCAAGCGGCGGCGCGGTTGCGCAACAGGCTCACGACCGCCTCGGTCAGTGTGATCGGGTCGATCGGATGCGAGACCGCGGCCTCGGCCCGGGACCAGTTCGCCAGCCAGGCGTCGTCGGGGCGGCCGGTGAGGACGAGAACCGGTGGGCAGTCCTCGATTTCGTCCTTGAGCTGCTTGGCGATGCCGAGCCCGCCGGTCGGGGTGGATTCGCCGTCGAGGATGGCCAGATCGATGCCGCCGGCGTCCATCTGGGCGATCACCACCGTGCCGGTGGCGACCTCCAGGTACTCAAGTTCTGGTAGCTCGGGGTGCGGGTGTTTGCCCAGTGCCATGGTTACCTGGCGCCGGGTGTCGGCATCGTTGCTGTAGACCAGCACCCGCAAGGGGGTGGAACGGTTCGCGTCGGCCACGCAGGGATGGTACGTCCGGGAGCGACTGCGGCGTGGCAGGTTCGGGAGAATCCGCGGGCGCGTCTTCCCTGCTCGTCTTCGTGTGCAATACGGTTGTCTGGTGAGGGGAGGGGCGATGCCGGATATCGAGGTGCTCGCCGGCACCCATCTCGTCGCCGGGCTCGACGGCGTCCTGATCGTGGTCGCCAACCGTGCGGACGCGCCCGCGACGCGCAGCTCGGCGGCCGGTGCGGCGCTGCTCGAAGTGCAGGGGCTGGTGCGGGCGGCGGCGAAATCCGAAAAGCAGCGCAGCGGAAAGGCATTCGCGCGCTTGGCCACCAATTGGCTGATGGGGCTGGAGGCGGAGGAGGCCGTCGAGTTCGCGGTGCTCACGCCGACCGCCACCGGTGTGGCGGTCTTCTTGCACGGCGGGGTGACGGCGGTGCTCGCGGGCGCCGAACGCGCGGAAGTGCTGCGCGGCGGCGAGGCCGGATTCACGGTGGACCGGTTGGTGATTCCCGCGCCGGAGGTCGGCGCGGGCGTGTTCGTCGACGAGGGGGACCAGCAGTTCGATCTGCCCGGGGTGCGCGGCGTCGGCACGTTGGCCGCGGGCACCGTCCCCGGCTCCGGCGGTGTGCTCTGGTACGGGGAGCCGGTGTACCGGCCGCCCGCCGAACGCCCGACGACCCGGGATCCCGCCCAGCCGGCCGCCGATCGTGCTGTGGCGCAAGCACGTTCACTGTCCAAGCCGCGCCCCGAGCCGCTCCCGGACGCCATTCCCACCCCGGACGCGCTACCGGCCGTGTCCCGGGACCCGTTCCGCGACATCCTGGCTCCCGTGCCGACAGTCGGACCGCCGATCGTCAAGGGCTTCCGGTGCACCCGGCAGCACCACAACGACCCGCGCGTCTCGACCTGCGCGGTGTGCGGCGTCCGCATGGACCTGTCCAGCGGCATCCTCACCGACGGCGTCCGCCCGCCCCTGGGCCTGCTCCTCTTCGACGACGGCACCATCATCATCCTGGACGCCGACTGCGTGCTGGGGCGCGAACCCGAACGCTCCGCCGCCGCCCGCCGCGGCGCCCGGCCGGTCCGCCTGGACGACGCCTCCGGCGGCATGTCCCGGACCCATGCCGAAATCCGCCTCGTCGACTGGGATGTCACGGTGCTGGACCTGGGCTCCGCCAACGGCACCCACCTGCGCGCCGCCGGCCACCCGGACTGGATCCGCGTCGTCCCCGGCCACCCGCAGCCGTTGCGTCCCGGCGCGCAGATCCTGCTCGGCGGCCGCACCGCCACCTTCGACTCCCAGCACGGGCAACTCTAGCGAGATCGCTTGGGGCGCTTGTCCATCAGCCGCAGAATGAGCGGGGTGAAGATGAGCTGCATGGCCAGTTCCATCTTGCCGCCGGGGACGACGATGCAGTTCGGGCGGGACATGAAGGAGTCGTGCAGCATCGACAGCAGGTAGGGAAAATCGATGACCTTCGGGTCGGCGAAGCGGATCACCACGAAGCTCTCGTCGGCGGTGGGGATGGTGCGGGCGATGAACGGATTCGAGGTGTCGACGGTGGGGACACGCTGGAAGTTGACGTAGGTGTGGGAGAACTGCGGGCAGATGTATTTCACGTAGTCGGGCATCCGCCGCAGGATGGTGTCGATCACGGCTTCGCTGGAGTAGCCGCGTTCGGTCTTGTCGCGGATGACCTTCTGAATCCATTCCAGGTTGACGATCGGGACCACGCCCACGAGCAGGTCGGCGTAGCGGGCGACATTGACCGAATCCGTGATCGCCGCGCCGTGCAGGCCCTCGTAGAACAGCAGATCGCTGCCGGGGGCCAAGTCCTCCCACGGCGTGAAGGTGCCCGCGGGCTGGCCGTACGGCTTGGCTTCGCCCTCGTCGTGCAGGTATCTGCGCACCGAGCCGACGCCGGTCTCGCCGTAATCGCGGAACAGGGTCTCCAGTTCCTTCAGTAGATTCGCCTCCTCGCCGAAGTGCGAGAAGGTGAAGTTGCTGTTCTGTTCCGCCTCGGTCATCGCCAGCTTCATCTCGTTGCGGTCGTAGCGGTGGAACGAATCCCCCTCCACGATCGCCGCGTAGATGCCTTCGCGCCGGAAGATCTCCTGAAAGGTGCGGGTGACGCTGGTCGTGCCCGCACCGGAGGATCCGGTGATCGCGACGACGGGATGTTTGACCGACATGGCACCTCCTGGGGGTTCAGACGGGATTGGCGCGGCCCGCGGGGCGGAACAGCGAGCGGGTGCCGAACAGGGAGCTGTCGAAGCGCGGACCCTCCTCGGGTTCGCTGTGGTAGTGCTCGATGCGCTGCACCTCGTTGCGGGAGCCGAAGATCAGCGGAACTCGTTGGTGCACCTGGGCCGGAACCACCTCACGCACCCGCTCGCCGCCGGTGGTGGCCCAGCCGCCCGCCTGCTCGACGATGAACGCGATCGGGTTCGCGCCGTAGAGCAGCGCCACCTGTCCCGGGCGCTGCGGGGGCCGGGTGTCGTAGGGATACAGGTAGACGCCGCCGCGGGTCAGGATGTGGAAGGTGTCCGCGACCAGGGACGCCACCCAGCGCATGTTGAAATCCCGGGCCCGCGGGCCGTCCACCCCGTCCAGGCACTCGTGGACATAGCGGCGCACCGGTCGCTCCCAGAACCGCTCGTTGGCGGCGTTGATCGCGAAACCCGTTGTCTCCTCCGGGATTCGCATGCGCGGGTGGGTCAGCACGAACGCGCCGATCTCGCGATCGAGGGTGAATCCGTCGACGCCCCGGCCGGTGGTGATCACCAGCATCGTCGCCGGGCCGTACAGGGTGAATCCGGCGCACACCTGCTGGGTGCCCTGCTGCAGGAAGTCCGCGTCGGACGGGTTCGCGCTGCTGCCCACGGGGGCCCGCAGGATGCTGAAGATCGTTCCGACCGGCAGATTCACGTCGATATTGGACGAACCGTCCAGCGGATCGAAGGCCAGCAGATACTTGCCCCGCCGGTGTGCGTCCGGCACCGGGTGGGCCCCGCTCATCTGCTCCGACAGCAGCGCCGAAAGATGGCCCGTCCATTGGGTTTCCGACACCATGATGTCGTTGGCGATGGCATCGAGTTTGCGGTGCACGGTGGGCGGCAGGTTGTCCGGCTCGGACGCGCCCAACGACCCCACGATCGCGCCCCTGGTCACCTGATTGGCGATGATCTTCGTCGCGGTGGCGACGACATTCACCAGCGCCGAGAATTCACCGGACGATCCAGGATGCCGGTGCTCCTCCTCGATCGTGTAGCGGGTGAGGGTCTTCAGTCCTTCTGGCATCGGTGTCAATCCAGGTAGGTGTCATGGTCCGTCGGCGACAGCGCCTTTGTCGAAAACGCTGCTGCCGTAGACATCCCGGTCGGTCAGCGTGATCAGGTCGGTTCTGGTGAGCGGGCGGTGCAGTTCCACCAGCCGCTTGGCCTGACGCAGCCGGCAGCGGTCCAGGGCGTTGCGGACGCTGCGGGCGTTGGAGAAGCGCGGCTGTTCCATCCGGCGCGCCAGATACTCGGAGAATGCGGCCCCGGCGGCCTCGTCGAAGCGAAAGTTCTGCTCCGCCACCATGAGGCCGGCGATCGCCAGCAGTTCCTCGTGCGTGTAGTCGAGGAACTCCAGATGGTGCGCGACGCGGGAGGACAGGCCGGGATTGGCGGAGAAGAACCGCTCCATCCGGTCCGGGTAACCCGCGAAGATCACCACCAGGGTGGCGCGCTCGTTCTCCATCTCCTGCAACAGGATCTCGATCACTTCCTGCCCGTAGTCGCGTTCGTTCTCCGGACGGAACAGGTAGTAGGCCTCGTCGATGAACAGTACGCCGCCGGCGGCTTTGGCGATGGCCTCCTTGGTTTTCGGCGCGGTGTGCCCGATGAACTGGCCCACCAGGTCGTCGCGGGTGACGGTGTGCACCTTGGGTTTCCGGATGTAGCCGAGGGTGTGCAGCAGCTCGGCCATGCGCAGGGCGACCGTCGTCTTGCCGGTGCCCGGGCCGCCCGTGAAGCTCATATGCATGGTGGGCCGGGCCGATTCGAGCCCGAAGCGCTGCCGGGCCCGGTCGATCATCAGCAGCGCCGCGATCTCCCGGACCCGCCGCTTCACGTTCGCCAGGCCCACCAGTTCCGCGTCCAGCCGGTGCAGCGTCAGTTCGACGTCGTCGCCCGCGATATCGGTCGAAAGGTCCAGCACCGCATCGTCGTCCAGGATCGGCGGCGGCTCCGGCGCGGCGGGCTGCGCCGGCCGGGGCCCGTCGGCGCTCGGCCGGTGCAGCCGGAAACCGTTGCCCTCACCCGCCATACCGCGCGCCCTGTGGTTTCTCGGTGGCATAGGAACGCAGACCGTAGGTTTGGCGGCGGTCCGGGCCCTCGGTGCGGGTCAGCTCGAAACCGGGCTCGTTCGTGGGCCGCTGCACCAGGAAACTCAGCGCCGTGGTCTGCCTGCCGAAGCGGGCGTCGTAGGCCAATACCCGGACGTAGTGCCGCGGGAACGTGGCGCGGCAGGCGTTGATCTTGGCCAGCACGCCGTCGGGTTCGTCGAGATCGAACAGCGGCAGGCCCCACATCTGCCAGTAGGCGTTGCGCGGGTGCGGGTCGTCGGTGTACTCCACCGACACCGGCCAGTTGTTGAGCAGGGCGTAGCGCACCTGCGCGGCGATGTCGGCGTCGGTGAATTCCGGGAGATAGGAGAAGGTTCCGTGCCGCAGATACATGACCGGGTCCTTTCAGAGGGTGGCCGTCGGCACCGCGTCGGGTGCGTCGGTGGAGGTGTAGTCGAAGGTCACATCACCCCAGGTGGAGAGCGCGACATCGAGCGGGCGGCACCATTCGGCGGCCTTGCGCAGCACCTCCGGGCCTTCCTTGAGCAGATCGCGGCCTTCGTTGCGCGCCTTGACCACCGCTTCCAGGGCGACCCGGTTGGCTTCCGCGCCGGCGGCGATGCCGAGTGGGTGCCCGATGGTGCCGCCGCCGAACTGCAAGATCACGTCGTCGCCGAAGAGATCGAGCAGTTGGTGCATCTGGCCGGCGTGGATGCCGCCGGAGGCGACCGGCATCACGCCGGGCAGGCTGGCCCAGTCCTGGTCGAAGAAGATGCCGTTGCCGGGGTTGGCGGGAATGTGGTTGTCCCGCAACGTGTCATAGAAGCCCTTCGTGGTCGCCGGGTCGCCCTCGAGCTTGCCGACGACGGTGCCCGCGTGCACATGGTCCACGCCGATCAGGCGGCACCATTTGCCCAGCACCCGGAAGCTCACGCCGTGCGTCTTCTGCCGGGTGAAGGTGGAGTGCCCGGCCCGGTGCAGGTGCAGCAGCACGCCGTTGCGGCGAGCCCAGTGCGACATGGACTGCATGGCGGTGTAGCCGACGGTCAAGTCCATCATGATGACGACACTGCCGAGTTCCTTGGCGAATTCGGCTCGCTCGTACATCTGCTCCATGGTGGCCGCGGTCACGTTGAGGTAGTGGCCCTTGATCTCGCCGGTGTCGGCCATCGCCCGGTTCACGCCCTCCATCGCGTACAGGTACCGGTCGCGCCAGCGCATGAACGGCTGGGAGTTGATGTTCTCGTCGTCCTTGGTGAAATCCAGGCCGCCCATGCAGGCTTCGTAGACGACCCGCCCGTAATTGCGGGCCGAGAGACCGAGTTTCGGCTTCACCGTCGCGCCGAGCAGCGGGCGGCCGTATTTGTTCAGGTATTCCCGCTCCATCACGGTGCCGTGCGGCGGGCCCTGGAAGGTCTTCGCGTAGGCGACGGGAATGCGCATGTCCTCCAGGCGCAGCGCCAGCAGCGGCTTGAAACCGAAGACATTGCCGATCACCGAGGAGGTCAGGTTGGTGATCGAACCTTCCTCGAAGAGATCGAGATCGTAGGCGACGTAGGCGAAATACTCGCCCGGCCGGCCCGGGACCTCGTCGACCCGATAGCATTTGGCCTGATACTTCGAGTGCGCGGTGAGCCGGTCGGTCCACACGACAGTCCAAGTGGCCGTGGAGGATTCGCCCGCCACCGCGGCCGAGGCCTCGATCGGATCCACGCCGGGCTGCGGCGTCACCCGGAATACCGCCAGCACATCGGTGTCCGAGGGCTCGTAGTCGGGTGCGTAATATCCCATCGACGCGTACGACTGCACACCTGGATCCCAGCGATCCCGTTCGGTTCCGTCGGCCATGAATCCTCCTGAGTCCGTGGGAATTCCAGGATGAGGCCGGAAGAGATCACAAACAATTTGATTGTTCCTGCGAATACTCAACCGTTTCTTTAAGTTTGCTACCTTCGAAGGCATGGGCATGGTGAGCGCGACGCGGATGGAGACTTTTCTGGTCGTGGCGCGCCAAGGCAGTATTCGCAAGGCCGCCAGCCAGCTGCATGTCACCGAGGCGGCGGTCTCCGCGGCGGTCGCCCACATCGAGAAACAGATGGGCGCCAAGCTGGTCGCCAAGACGGGGCGCGGCATCGCGCTCACCGAAGCCGGGCGGGTGTACGCCGGGTACTGCCGCAGCATCCTCGGCCTGATGAAAGAGGCGCACGCCGCGGTCCAGCAGGCCGAGACCGGACGACTACGGATCGGTGTCGTCGCGACCGCCGGCGAGTACGTGCTGCTGCGCCCGCTGGCCTCGTTCCGGCGGCGCTTCCCCGAAGTGGAACTCAGCCTGTCGGTGCATCCGCGCGACGTCCTCTTCGTCGAATTGCAGCACCACGAGACAGATTTGGTGATCGCGGGCCGCCCGCCCCGGGACGCCGGCCTGGTCACCCGCGCCCGCCGCCCCAGCCGGCTGGTGGTCGTCGGCCCGCCCGGCCGGCACCCGCTCCGCAGCACCTGGCTGCTGCGCGGCCGCGGCTCCGGCACCCGCGACGCCACCCAGGAACTGCTGAGCAGCCTCGATATCAACCCGCCCACCCTCACCCTCGGCTCACACGGCGCGGTCCTCGCCGCCGCCCGGGAAGGCTTGGGCGTCACCCTGATTCACAGCGACGCCGTCGAACAGGACCTGGAATCCGGCGTCCTCGCCATCCTTCCGGTCGACGGCACCCCTCTCGACCGCCCCTGGCACGCCATCACCACCGGCACCCCCACTCCCACCACCCGCCTGTTCCTCGCCCACATCCTCGACCCCGGCCAGGTCGGCGGCGACGCCTTCTACCCGCCGTGAGCGCTTCCGGCAGGATGCAGTCATGGGTGTTTACTGCGAACGGATCATCGATCTCGAAGCCACAGACGCGGACGCGCGCCCTCTCGCCGACCGCGTCATCGACTGGCTCGTCACCGAGAGAGTCCTGACCCGCGAACTATCCGGCGACCGGATGTACAGCGACCACGCCACCGAAGGCTATGTCCCCGGCCCGCATTGGCACCACATCACCGTCGAACAGTGGAACACCCCGGGCCCCGTCGCGATCGCTCTCGGCCGGAACGCCTACGCCGAAGGCCAAGGCTCCGACACCCCCGAATACGCCAAATGCCCCGCCTGCTCCACCAACACCGTCATCATCGACTACCCCGCCGGCCAATGGGAACCCGACCGCACCCGCTGGCAACCCTTCGCCACCGCCATCTCCGCCTGGCACCACACCGGCACCGCCACCGCCCCCTGCCCCGCCTGCGCGGCCACGTCCACGATCACCGCTTGGCAGTGGTCCTCCGACTTCACCCTCAGCACCCTCGCCTTCGAATTCTGGAACTGGCCACCCCTGACCGAAGCCTTCCAGCAAGAACTCTCCGCCCGCCTGGGCCACCCGATCGTGCGCCAGGTCGTCAAACTCTGACACTGCCCGCCGCGGCCACCGCCACCGCGCTTCTCCGCGGCCGACATCGGCCATTCAGCGCGCGACGAAATCCCACTCCTGTTCTCTGGTCAACTCGTCACGGCAGCCGTCGGTGACGACGTCCGTATTCACCCCGTGGTTCGCCTGCCTGGTCAGGCAGATGCCGTCGGGACCGGCAGATCCCCGGAACATGATCCGCTTGCCGACTTGCACCCATTGATCATCCAGGCCCGGCGCGTCCGGGCGATAGTCGCACGGGAGCAACGCGAGATAGTACGTACCGTCCGGGGCGAGCTTGACGCAGTGCGTGTTTTCCATGTTGACCAGATATTGCCTGCCCTGGTGGATCTGCCACTGCCAGCGGAACCCGGCCGCGCCCACCGGAAAACACGGGGCGACCTGGAGTAGGCCGCTGGTGCTGTAGCCGAGACAGCGGAAGTTGGCGGGATTGCGGATTTCGAAGACGTTCCCGGTTCGGGCGGACGCCGGAAATCCCGGGTGCATCAGGGAAATCAGGACGGCGACGGCCAGCAGCGCGGCCGTGCGAAGACTCGATGCGTTCATTGTTGTCTCGTTTCGGATCGGCTGACACCGCGCGGCGTCAGCGGGGAACGAATTGCCACTCCTGATCGACGTTGCCGGCACTGCAGGTGTCCACGTTGACCACGGCGCTGACGCCGTCGCCCGGGTACCGGGTGAAGCACAGATCGGTGGGCTGGGTGGGATGGCGGAACTTGATTCGGTTGCCCGCCTGCTCCCATTGATCGCCAATGCCTGGCGCGTTCTCGCTGTAATCGCAAATACGTAACTGCAGGAATCGGTGGCCAGGGCGAATCCTGACGAGATTGACGCAGTACGCGCTGTGCTTGAGATTGACCAGATACTGATTACCCCGATGGGCCTGCCAGTACCAGCGGAACGTGGCCTCGCCGTTCGGAAAGCACGGCGACACCACGAGCGAGTCCTCCCGGACACTGAGGCAGCGGAAGTTTGCCGGGTTGTGGATTTCGAAGTTCTGGGACTGTGCGGACGCCGGGAACACCGAAAGTGCAAGGAGGGCCAGAACTGTGGCGGTCATTCCCGAAGCTCGGCGAAATGCTCGAACATTCATCGTCTCTCGATCCCTTCCACTATTAGCCGGGCCCGTAGTAGCCCGTGCGGATGTTGCCGGCGACGTAGCGAAAATGGGCCCACCCGAGCGAGCTCCGATAGGTGAGATTCCCAAGGTCGCGCAAGACCTGGTCTCGGTGCCGCGTTACCTCGAGCCGCGCCTCGGCCACCGGATCCCCGAGGCTTCCTGCCATACCGATCGCATCCACCGCAACCTCCAAGGATCTCGCCTGGTCGATTGAGCTCTGCCGATCTCCATAATCCCGCGGCCGACCGCGGAAGGAGCCACTTCGGTCAGCTGAGCGGACCGGCTTACTGGTGAACCGGTCGAGTCGATCTGATCTCGGCCGAACACGCCCAGTGGACCTTTCCCGCCGCTTGACCCATCCCCTGAACGCCGATCGCGCCCGGAGGGCGTCGGCCATCGACGATTGTCGGCTGCGCGTGCTCACGGGCGGCGATCCGGCGGACTCGAGGCGCGGCGCCGGGTCGTCGCGATGACACACGGAATCAATCCCGGCACGGCCGATTGAGCCGTGGTTTGCGGGCGGGAGCAGAATGGGCGGCGTTCTGGCGTGAATTGATTGGGTGATGTGATGATTGGTGCCGTCGCGGCGACTCTGGCGAAACTGGCGCCGGTGCTGATCGTGTTCGGTGTGGGGGCGCTGTTCGGAGCGCGGAAGGTGCTGGCAGGGGAGGCGGCGAAGGCGTTCAGTGACTTCGCGTTTCTGTTCGCGATCCCCGCCTATCTGTTTCCGAAGCTGTATCACGCGAACCTCGGCGCCTTGTTCGCGCCGGCGGCGGTGGGTGGGTACGCGGCGACCGCGATCGGCACGCTGGTTCTGATGGCGGCGTTCGGCAAGTGGGTGGTGCGGGCGGACGCGTCCGGGATCGCGTTACGGTGCATGTGCGCGGTACAGGTGAACGCGGCCTATTTCGCGCTGCCGGTGCTGGACTTCCTGTTCGGTGACGCGTCGGCGATTTTCCCGATCGTGCTGTTCCAGGTATGCGTGCTCACCGTCATCGTGCTGACTGTGCTCGAGCACGGCCGGACTGATCGGCAGGCCGGGGGAGTGCTGCGGGCGGTGGGATCGGCGCTCAGCACGCCCGTGGTCCTGGCTTGCGCCGCGGGCGTACTGGCCAACCTCGTGAATTTCCGTGTGCCCGATCCGCTCCTGGAAGGTCTGGAGTTCGCCGGAGCGGCCGCCTCTCCGGTCGCGCTGTTCGCACTCGGCCTGCACGTCGGCGCCTACGGCATGCGCTGGCGGCCGGTGACGCGCGACGAATACCTGCTGATCGCCGTGAAGTGCCTGGCCTTTCCTTTGCTGATGTGGGCGTCACTGCACTACGTATTCGGCTTGACGGGCACGACATTGGCGATGTTCGTGGTGATCGCCGCCATGCCCGCCCCACAGAACGCCTTCATCTACGCCCAGCGCTACGACGGTGAAATTGACCTCGTGGCCGCCGCGGTCGTGAAATCCACCGTCCTCACCGCCGCCCTCCTCCCACTCTGGATGCTCGTCTTAGCACCCTGACTGCCTGCCGCCCTGGCGACTACTGCCCTGAATGCCTGCCGCGCTGAGGGACTGCCGCGCTGGGCGACTGCCGCCGTGAGTGACTGCCGCCCTGGGCGACTGCCGCCCTGGGCGACTGCCGCCCTGAGTGACTGCCGCGCTGAGTGAGGTCCGCTCTGACGCGATCACTCGGTGGCGGCCGCCACCACGTGCCGCTCACTCGGGAGGCGATCGAGGAAGGCGGCGATGTGGGCGGCGATTTCGGGGAGGTGGGTTTCCAGGGCGAAGTGGCCGGTGTCGAAGAGGTGTAGTTCGGCGTCGGGGAGGTCGGCGAGGTAGGCGTGGGCGCCGGGGGCGGGGAAGAAGGGGTCGTTCGTGCCCCAGACGATCAGGGCTGGGGGAGTGTATTCGCGCAGCCAGGACTGCCATTCGGGGTAGTGGGCGACGTTGGAGTGGTAGTCGAAGGCCAGGGCTACCTGGGCTTCCTTGCGGCCGGGTAGGTCGAGGTAGTGCTGATCCAGGATCCAGCTCTGCGGGTCCAGCGCGGTGGTGTCGGCGACGCCGTGCTCGTACTGGCCGCGGGTGCCTTCCAGGGTCAGCAGCCCGCGGATGGTGTCCTCCGCGCCGTCGATCTCCGGGCGCAAGGCGACGAAATCCCTTGCACCATCGGATAATCCGGCTTCGTAGGCGTTGCCGTTCTGCACCACCAGGCCGCTGATCCACTCCGGGTGCCGGGTGGCGAGCCGGAAGCCGACGGGCGCGCCGAAGTCGAAGACGTAGACCGCGAAGCGGGTCAGGCCGAGCTGCTGGACGAAGCCTTCGGTGATGTCTGCCAACCGGTCGAAGCTGTACTCGAAATCCGCTGGGGCGACGGTATTTCCGAAGCCGGGGTAGTCCGGGGCGATGAGCCGGTAGCTGTCGCCGAGGGCGTCGATGAGCCGGCGGAACTGGTGCGACGAGGATGGAAAGCCGTGCAGCAGCAACAGGACCGGCGCGTCGGCGCGGGTGGGCACGGACTCGCGATAGAACACCTCGACGCCGTCGACTTCGATGCTGCGGTGCTGGACCAGGGGCAGGACGTTCATGGCTTCACATGCTTTCTCTAGCTCGGTATGCATTAGTTCTAGTCCGCGTCTAGCTAATGTGTCAAGTCGATGATGTACCATTAGTATGTGACCGAGTCCGAACCGCTGATCGGCGAACCGCTGCCCCTGGATCTGGTGAACACCCGCCCGGCCGGCGCCGATCTGCTCCAGACACCCGAACAGCTGGGGCACTGGCTGCGCCTACAGGCCGACCGCCTGCCCGGCGCGCCCGGGCGTCCATCCCGCGCCGACCTCGCCGCGGTACACGCTGTGCGCGAACACATTTCGGCCGCGCTCGACGCGCTGCTCGACGACTGCCGCCCACCTGCCGCCGCCCTGCGCGGCCTCGAAGCCGCCGTCTCCGCCGCACCGGCCGTCCGCCGCCTCACCTGGACCGCCGGATCTCTCGTGGCAACCGTTGCGCGAGAAGGTGATTCGAGCGCTCGCCTGGCCGCCACGCTCGCCGACGCGGCCGTCGACCTGCTCACCGACCCGTCCATCGCCCGCCTGAAGCGCTGCGCCGCCGAAGACTGCGTGCTGCTTTTCCTTCCCGCGCATCCGCGCCGCCAATGGTGTTCACCCGAACGGTGCGGCAACCGCGCCCGCGTCGCCCGCTACTACCACCGCCACAAGGCCGCGACGGAGTAATCCGGGGTTCCCGTCTCCGAGCTCCAGGGTTAGGGTGAGGCCTACCTATTCAACGAGTTGCATATGCGAGGTGGATGCGATGGAGGCCTTCAAGAAGGCGGTCGAGGCGCGCGACGGTGACGCGCTGGCGGCGACACTGGCGGAGAACGTGGTGTTCACCAGCCCGGTGGCGTTCAAGCCCTATCCGGGGAAGCCGATCACGGCGGCGATCCTGCGCGGCGTGCTGCGCGTGTTCGAGGACTTCCGCTATGTCCGCGAGATCGTCAGCGCCGACGGCCGAGACCAGGCCCTGGTCTTCGAGACGACCGTCGACGGCAAGACCGCGAACGGCTGCGACTTCCTGCACCTGGACGAGAACGGGCTGATCGACGAGCTCACCGTCATGGTTCGCCCGCTCTCGGCGGCGCGTGCGCTCGCCGACGCCATGGCCGCGCAATTCCCGCGTATCGAGGCGGAGGCCGCACGCGGTATGGTGGGCTAAGTTAATCGCCGTTCGCCTGCCGGGCGGCCGTGCCGAGCTAGGAGCCGCCATGACTTCCGCTGTCATCGTCGACGTTGTCCGTACACCCTCCGGAAAGGGCAAACCCGGTGGTGGACTGTCGGATGTGCATCCGGCGACCCTGCTGTCGGGCGTCCTGGCGGCGCTCGTCGAGCGGAACGATCTGGACCCCGCCCTGGTCGACGATGTGATCGGCGGATGTGTCACCCAAAGCGGTGAACAGGCGTTCAATATCTCGCGCACCGCGGCGCTGGCGGCCGGTTTCCCGGAATCGGTACCGGCCACCACCGTGGACCGCCAGTGCGGATCCTCGCAGCAGGCGGCGCATTTCGCGGCGCAGGGCGTGCTGGCCGGCGCCTACGACATCGCCATCGCCTGCGGCGTGGAGTCGATGAGCCGGGTCCCGATGTTCTCCAACGCCCAGGGCCAGGACGCCAACCGCGGCCCGCTCGCGCATCGCTTCCCGGAAGGCCTGATCCAGCAGGGCACCGCGGCCGAGATCATCAGCCGGCGCTGGAAGCTGGATCGGGAAACCTTGGACGCCTTCGCCGCCCGTTCGCACCGGCTGGCCGCCGAGACCGCCGCGGCGGGCGGCTTCGACAGCGAACTCGTGGCCGCGGGCACCCTCACCGCCGACGAAACCATCCGCGCGAACACCACCCCGGAAGGCTTGGCCGGTCTGCGCCCCGCCTTCGTGGACGAGGCGATGAAGCAGCGCTTCCCCGAGATCGAATGGTCGATCACCCCGGGCAATTCCTCGCCGCTCTCCGACGGTGCCTCGGCCGCGCTGATCATGAGCGAGGAGAAGGCGAACCAGCTCGGCCTGCGCCCGCGCGCCCGCTTCCACTCCTTCGCCGTGACCGGCGACGACCCGCTGCTCATGCTCACCGCCGTCATCCCGGCCACCCGCAAGGCCCTGGCCAAGGGCGGCCTGACCATCGACGACATCGACGCCTACGAAGTGAACGAGGCCTTCGCCCCCGTGCCGCTGGTCTGGCAGCACGACCTGAACGCCGACCCGGCCAAGCTGAACCCGCGCGGCGGAGCCATCGCCCTCGGTCATCCACTCGGCGCCTCGGGCACCCGCATCCTCGCCACCATGCTCAACCACCTGGAGCAGACCGGCGGCCGCTACGGTCTGCAAACCATGTGCGAGGCAGGCGGTCTCGCCAACGCGGTGATCATCGAACGCCTCTGAAGTCGCCCCGGCATGCTTGTGGCCGGGGCCCAGGCGCTTTCAGTCCGGCAGCAGCGGAACCGAGATCCCCTCACCGCGGTGCAGCAGGGCCGCCCGGGTCACCGCGGCCGACCCGAAGCGGCGGCGCAGATCATCCAGGGTCGCGTCGAGGGTGTTCTCGGCTCGCCCGTCCAGCGGCAATGTCAGCTGCGCGCTGTCCGCGTCCTCGAGATTGGTCAGCGCGAGACCGATCAGGGTGAGCCCGCGCTCGGCGATCATCGGCATCGCGGTCGTCAGCAAGGTGCGGGCGGACGCCAGGATGGTAGCCGTCGAATCGGTGGCCTCGGGCAGTGTGTGCGACCGCGTCGCGCGGCTGAAATCGTCGAAACGCATGCGCAGCACCACCGTCCGGCAGACCCGGTCCGCCGCGCGCAGGCGGCGGCCGAGCCGATCGGTGAGCCCGTGCAGGTAGGCCTCGATCTCCTCGGGCGGTCGCTGAGTGCGTCCGAGGGCGCGCTGCGCGCCGATCGAGCGCCGCCGCCGTCCGGTCTCCACCCGCCGTGGATCGCGTGCCATGGACAGGGCGAACAGGTGTCGTGCCGCGGCGGGCCCCACGATCGCGCGCAGCGGACTCTCGCCGAGTTCGGCCAGCTGCGCGATCCGGGTGATGCTGTGCTCGTGCAGCTTCGCCGCGGTGACATCGCCTACGCCCCACAGTCTTTCGACCGGCAGCGGATGCAGGAAGTCCAGCTCGCCGTCGGGCGGAACCAACCGCAGTCCGTCGGGTTTGGCCACCGCGCTGGCGACCTTGGCGAGAAACTTGGTTCGCGCGATGCCGACGGAGATGGGCAGGCCCACCTTGTCCCGGATGTCGGCGCGTAGCCGCTGCGCGATCTGCACCGGCTCGCCCGCGATCCGGCGCAGCCCACCGACATCGAGGAACGCCTCGTCGATGGAGATGCCCTCGACGATCGGCGTGGTGTCGCGGAAGACCTCGAACACCGCCTTGCTCGCCTCGGCGTACGCGCTCATCCGCGGCGGCACCACGATGGCGCGCGGGCACAGCCGGATCGCCTGCCCGCCGTTCATCGGCGTCCGGATCCCGAACGCCTTCGCCTCGTAGCTGGCCGCCAGCACCACGCCGCCGCCGACGATCACCGGCTTGCCCCGCAACCGCGGATCGTCGCGCTGTTCGACCGAGGCGTAGAAGGAATCGAGGTCGGCATGCAGGATCGAGGCCTCGGCTCGCGCCTGGATACGGGGATGGCGTCGGGATTCGTCTGACATGGGAAGCCCTCCTCGTCGCGTCGGCAGTTAATCGAACATATGTTCGCACACCAGGCCTGCGGAGGGAATCGTCCGGGCGGAATCTACGGTTCGAGTCCGTAGGAATGCCGTACGGTCGGTACTCTGGCGACGGCAACATGATCAGTGGTGAGGGAGTTCGGCACGGTGCGTGGATTCGGAGAGCTGGAAGCCGTGATCATGGACCGGATCTGGGACCGCGACTCCGAGCACACCACGGTGCGCGACCTCTACGAGGAACTCTGCGCCGAACGCGAGATCGCCTACACCACCGTGATGTCGACCATGGACAACCTGCATCGCAAGGGCTGGCTGGTGCGCGAGCGCGCGGGCAAGGCCTACCGCTATTGGCCCTCGCTCACCCGCGAGGAGCACAGCGCGCGGGTGATGCTGGAGGCGCTGGAATCCGGCGGCCGCCCGGATCTGGTACTGAGTCACTTCGTCGATCAGATCAGCGCCGAGGAATCGGCAGGGCTGCGCGCGGCGCTGCGCCGGCACACCGCGCGCCAGACGCCGGGCTGAGCGAACGGGATACGCTCGCAAGGTGGCTCGGAATGAGGAGGCGGCGGTGCAAGTCACCTGGGAACAGGTCTTCACCTGGCGGTTGGCGCGGCAGTTCGTGTCCGAGCCGGCCGCGGCGCGGGTGCCCGCGATCGTGGAACGGCTGTGCGGAGTGCAGGCGCAAGTAGGTTCCGCCGCGGAGACCGCGGTGGCGTTGCGCCGTAAGACGCCGAAGCCGGGAGCGCTCACCGAGGCGCTCGGCACAGGTGCGGTGGTGAAGACCTGGGCCATGCGCGGCACGCTGCACGCGCTCACCCCGGAAGGGGCCGCCGCTTTTCTGCCTCTGATGGCGGCCACCAAGGTCTGGGAAAAGCCATCGTGGCAGAAGGCTTTCGGCGCGACCCCGGCCGAGGTCGAGGCGCTCACCGAGGCCGTCTCTCAGGTCTTGGCGAACAAGGCCCTGACTCGCGAGGAGTTGGTCGAAGCCCTGCTCGCGGACAAGGCGTTCCACAAGATGGGGGCGGAGCTGAAGTCGGGCTGGGGTGCGTTGCTCAAGCCGCTGGCCTGGCAGGGTGCGCTGTGTCACGGTGCGGCACAGGGCAATCGGGTCACCTTCACCACTCCGGCCGAGCTGATCCCGGGATGGAAGGGCCTGCCCGAACCGGACGAGGCCGCCCCGGCGGCTGTCACCGCCTACCTCGGTGCGTACGGCCCGGCGACCCCGGAAACCTTCGACGCCTGGCTCAGTCGCGGCAACAACCGCAAACCCGTTGTCCGAGGCTGGTTCTCGGACCTGGGTGACGACCTCGCCGAGATCGAGATCGACGGCGTCAAGGCCTTCCTCCGCGCCGAGCACGTCGATGAGCTGGCCGCGGTGCGACCGCGGCAGTCGGTGCACCTGCTGGGCGCGTTCGACCAGTACATCCTCGGCCCCGGCACCAAGGACACCGAATTGCTGCCCGCCGCACACCGATCCGACGTCAGCCGCACCGCGGGCTGGATCGCGCCGCTCGTGGTAATCGACGGTCGCATCGCGGGGACTTGGGAGCTGGACGGCGCTCACCTGGCCGTCTCGATGTTCGACGGCGCGAAGCCACCCGCGAAGCAGCTCGCCACCGCCGCTGCCCGGGTCGCCGCGGCGCTCGGTCTCGACGGGCTGAAAGTTGTTTCCGCCTAACGCTTCTTGACCTCGAGCAATGTTGAGGTCCTAACGTCGCGTGCGACGAAAGGATTTCGGCAATGACGACACTGGTCACCGGCGCCACCGGAAACACCGGCCGCCATGTGGTACGAGAACTGCTCGAACGCGGGGAGAAGGTCCGGGCGCTGACCCGGAATCCCGCTGCGGCCCTGCGGATTCTGCCGTCGGGTGTGGAGCTGGCGGAGGGCACGCATACCGCGCCGGACGCACTCGCCGCCGCACTCGACGGGATCGATCGATTGCACGTCACCGTGACGGCGGGCTTGGCCGAGGTGGGCCCCGAACTGGTCCGCCGGGCCGTGGACGCGGGCGTCCGCCGCATCACCGTGGTGTGGGGCGGCGCGGTCGGCGCGGCCGAGGAGGCGATCGCCGCCTCCGGGGTGGAATGGACCCGCCTGGAGCCCCAGGAATTCATGTCCAACACCGCGACCTGGGCCGATTCGATCCGCGCCGAGGGTGTGGTCCGCGAGCCCTACGACCTCCCGAGCGCGCTGGTGCACGAGGCCGACATCGGCGCGGTGGCCGCTGTCGCCTTGCTCGAGGACGGCCACTCGGGCCAGGTCTACAACCTCACCGGTCCCGAGGCGCTGACCCCGCGCGAACGAGTCGCGCACCTGTCCCGGGCGATCGGGCGCGAGATCGGCTTCGTCACCATCACCCATGAACAGGCCGTCGACCGCCTGATGGCCACCGGAGTATCCCGGGCGGACGCCGATTACGTCATCGGCTGGTACGCCGCACCGCCCGCCGTTTCGACCACGATCGACGACACCGTCGAACGCGTAACCGGCCGCCCCGCCCGCACTTTCGCGCACTGGGTGACGGAGAACGCGCACCGCTTCCAATAGCTGAGCTAGCCGCGCCGCTGATTCACCAGCACCTCGAACCCGTCGAGGATGCGCTGCAACCCGAAGTCGAAGTGGTCGAAGCTGTGATCGAAGGCATCCTCGGACAGCGCCGCCATCAGCGGGAACCTGCCCGAGGCCAGCGCCCGCTCCAGCACCGGCTGCTGGGCTGCCCAGAACTCGGCGTCGGTGAGGCCGGAGGTGCGCTCGGCCTCCGCGTGATGGAGCTGGGTGCGGGCGGCGCCGGTGACGTAGCCGTCGACGGTGACTACGACACTGATCAGTTCCTGATCGGTCAGCCCCATCGGTGTGATCTGTGCCAGCACCAGTTCCATACCGAGCAGCGCGGCGGGCCCCATCACCGGCCGGGTCTGGTTCACCTGGATCAGCCACGGGTGCCTGCGGTAGAGGGCCAGCGTTTCGTAGGCGACGCGTTCGAGGGCGGCGCGCCAGTCGAGCTGCTCGTCGAGCGGGGTGGGCTGCTGGACCCGGTCCAGCATCAGGTCGAGCAGCTCACCCTTGCCGGGCAGATAGCGGTAGAGCGTCATGGTGCCGATGCCGAGCTCGGTGGCGACCCGGCGCATGGTGACCGCGGCCAGGCCCTCGGCGTCGGCCACCCGCACCGCGCCCTCGACGATCTGATCCAGCGTGAGCCCGGGTTTCGGCCCGCGACTGGGGCGGGGACCGTTGTCCCACAGCAGGTCTAGGGTGCGCGCGATATCTCCGCTGCCGCTGGTCTCCGTGCTGGTCATGAGGGTCAGCCTAATCGTAGGGAAATTAACTGGGTACGTTGTACCCATAATAGGGTACGATGTACCCAGTTAGTTCCGATTCGGGAGGATGAGGGTGAAGGAATACGCGGTGCAAGCCGAAGGGCTCCGCAAGAAGTACGGGGACAAGAACGCCTTGGACGGGTTCGATCTGACGGTGCGGCGCGGCACCGTGCACGGGTTGCTCGGTCCCAACGGCGCCGGGAAAACGACCGCGGTGCGGATCCTTTCGACACTGGTGCGCCTGGATGAGGGCCGGGCCACCGTGGCCGGGCTCGACGTGGTGCGGCAGCCTCGGGAGGTGCGCGCCAGTATCGGCCTCACCGGTCAGTACGCCGCCGTCGACGAGGTGCTCACCGGCCGGCAGAACCTGGAGATGTTCGGCCGGCTGTTCCATCTGGGCGGTCGCCGGGCCAAGACCCGCGCCGTCGAACTGCTCGAACGCTTCGAGCTGACCGACGCCGCCGACAAGGGCGTCGGCAAATACAGCGGCGGCATGCGCCGCCGGCTCGACCTGGCCGCGTCGATGATCCTGGCGCCGCAGGTGCTGTTCCTGGACGAGCCGACGACCGGTCTGGATCCGCGCAGCCGCGGCGAGGTCTGGGAATCGGTGCGCGCCTTGGTCGCCGACGGCACCACGGTCCTGCTCACCACGCAGTATCTGGAGGAGGCGGACAAGCTCGCCTCGCACATCACCGTGATCGATCAGGGCCGGGCCATCGCCGACGACACCCCCGACGGGCTCAAGAACATCGTCGGCGGCGACCAGATCGTCGTCGTGGCGGCCGAGGTCGCCGATCTGCCCGCGGTCGCGAAAGTCGTTGCGCGGGTGTGCGAGGGCGAACCCGAGATCGACGAGATCGAGCGGCGGGTGCACGCACCGGTCGCCGATCGGGTCGCCGCGCTCACCGAGGTGGCCCGGACTTTGCAGGACGAGGGCATCGTCGTCGAGGACATCGGGCTGCGCAGGCCCAGTCTCGACGACGTCTTCCTGCAACTCACCGGGCACCGCACCGACATCGCCGAGGAGGCCGCGTAATGACCATCATCGACACTCCGCCACAGCACTCGCGGGCCTTCTGGGTCGTCGCCGACTGCTGGAATGTGGTGCGGCGCGGGCTGACCCACTACCAGCGTCAGCCGGTGAACATCGCCTGGCAGCTCGGCTTCCCGATCCTGTCGGTCCTGCTCTACGGCTATGTCTTCGGCAGCGCCATGGTGGTCCCGGGCGGCGGCGATTACCAGGACTTCCTGATGCCCGGCATGTTCGCGATGACCATGGCGTTCGGGTTCATCAACACCGCGACGCTGGTCGTCTACGACGCCACCAACGGCGTCATCGACCGGTTCCGCTCCATGCCGATGGCCCCGTGCGCGGTGGTGTCCGGGCGCGGCGTCACCGACCTGCTGGTGGCCTGCGCGGAACTGACCATCCTCATGCTCACCGCGCTGGCCATCGGCTGGCGGCCCGAGGGCGGAATCCTCAGCGCGCTCGTGTCTTTCGCGCTGCTGCTGTGGTTGCGGTTCGCCCTGATCTGGGTCGGGGTCTGGCTGGGCCTGCTGGTGCCGAACCCGGAGGCGGCCGGCGGCCTGTTCGCGGTCGCCTTCCCGCTGACCATGATCTCCAGCATCTTCGCCGCTCCGCAGCTCATGCCGACTTGGCTGGGCACCATCGCCGCCTGGAATCCGATCTCCTCGACGGTCGCCGCGACCCGCGAGTTGTTCGGAAGTCCGGAAGGCAGCGGTGATACCTGGATCGAACAGCACGCGATCCTGATGGCGGTGATCTGGCCCCTGGTGATCACCGCGATCTTCCTGCCGCTCGCGGTGCGCCGGTTCCAGCGTTTGAGCCGCTGAGCACGGCCGAGTCGCCCGGTCCCGTCCCGGGGCCGGGCGGCTCAGCCTGATCTCAGACCCCGGTGACAGACTGTGTCGAAGGCCGATCCCTGCGACACGAAGGCGACGACATCACCGATGAGCAGTCCTGACACCGACCTCGCGCCGTTCCAGAGCGAGTTCACCCGGTTCATGATGTCCTACCGGTTCGTTACCTCCGAGTTGATGACCAAGATCAACATCCTGGCCGACGAGTTCACCTACATCCACGACTACAGCCCGATCGAGCACGTCCGGTCCCGGCTCAAGTCCCCGGAAAGCATCCTGCGCAAACTCCAGCGCAAGGACATCCCGGCCACCCTGCCCGACATCCGCAAGAACATCGTCGACATCGCCGGCGTGCGCATCACCTGCA
Source organism: Nocardia sp. NPDC051832 (assembly GCF_040681285.1). Lineage (NCBI taxonomy): Bacteria > Bacillati > Actinomycetota > Actinomycetes > Mycobacteriales > Nocardiaceae > Nocardia > Nocardia sp. NPDC051832. Next base: position 150,124 of record NZ_JBFAYL010000008.1, on the reverse strand, counting down.
GCTTCATCCAGGACACCTACCGGATCGCCGAGATGCTCACCAGCCAATCCGACGTCACCGTGACCGAGGTGCGCGACTACATCGCCGACCCGAAACCCAATGGCTACAAGAGTTTGCACCTGCTGCTCGAATTGCCGGTCTTCATGAGCGACCGCGTCGAACACGTCCCGGTGGAGCTCCAGATCCGCACCATCGCCATGGACTTCTGGGCCAGCCTCGAACACAAGATCTTCTACCGCTACGGCGGCGACGTCCCCCAGGAACTCCTCACCGAACTCACCGAGGCCGCCGACGCCGCCAACCGCCTCGACATGCGCATGGAGCACCTGCACGAGCAGGTAGCCCGCACCCGCGTCACGGGCGGCAACGGCAACGGCCTCTCAGCCCACAGCGCCGCCCAGGAGCTCTTCGAAGCCCTCGCCCAGCACCACCGCTTCACCACCTGAGCGCCGGGGGTCGACCATGTGCAGCCAGGGCATGGTGGAGGCCAGACTCATCCAGGGCGAACTGGAAGCATGCCGAATCGGGAAGACTGTGGTGGAAGCCCGAATTGCGCGGTCAGATGAGGCTGTTGCTGGTGGCAGCGGCGTAGGAGGAGTTGACGTGGTGCGGATCGGTGTAACCGGACACATGAACATCACCGTCGAGACCGCGCCGCTGGTGTACGACGCAATCAGCGCACTACTCCGCGAAGAAGATTCGGCCGATCTGACCGGTATCAGCTGCATTGCTCGTGGTGCCGACACGGTGTTCGCGCAGGCCGTACTCGATGCGGGCGGCAAGCTCGAAGTCGTGTTGCCGTCACGAAACTACCGCGAGCGCAAGGTGAAGCCCGACGATGCGGCGCAATTCGACGATCTGCTCGAACGCGCGAACCGGATCCGAGTGATGGACTTCGACGACGCGGGCCGAGAGGCTTACGAAGCCGCGAACGAGGCCGTAGTCGGAACCGCCGACAAGCTGATTGCGGTGTGGGATTCCCGAGCAGGAGAGAAGGGCGGTACGGGCACGGTCGTCGACCTGGCCCGTCAAAACGATGTGCCAGTCGTTATCGTTTGGCCGGTCGGCGCCGCTCGCGGCTGATCTGCTCCAAGTACAGGTCGGAAGGCCGGGGGACGCACGGGGATCAGCGGCTGCGATTGCGCCGCCAGATGCTTGCGGAGAGGACTGTGGCGAACGCGCACCAGGCTGGGTACAGGGCCAGTGCGCGGCCGCTGGGGTGGGCGGCGGCGACTCGGCGGGTCAGGGCGACTCCGCTGGCGGTTAGGGCCGCCGCGACGATGGTGGCCGCGCCGAGCCGGTGGGCTCGGAAGAACACCCAGGTCCAGGCGGCGTTGAGCACCAGGTTCGCGGCCAAGGCTTGCCGGGTCGCGCGCTGCCGGGCGGGGTCGGTGGTGTGGTCGAGGGCGAGCGCCGTGGTGGTGGCGATGTCGGCGTACAGCAGCGTCCAGGCGAGGGGGAAGGCCGCGCGGGGCGGCTGGAACGACGGCTTGTCCAGCTGTTGATACCACCGGCTGCCGGGCCCGGCCGCCAGCGAGCCGGCGACGGCGGCCGTGCCGGCCCAGGCGGCGGTGGTCCGAAGGTTGCTGGATCGGGATAGTGCGGTGGTCATCCGGCGGCTCCGCTCTCGAGAGGGATAGTGATCACTCGGGCGATACCCGATCGATGGCACTTCACCGCCCGAGGTCGGGGCCTTCCCGGCCCGGTGCAGAGAATCAGTCAGGTTTTGGATGGCTGAGGGGAGGCGGCGGGGGTCTGATCCGGGGTGACGGGCCGCGGTAGCCGCGCGCCCAACCCGATCAGTCCGGCGAGGAACGCGGCGACCGCGACGACGAACCAGCCCCGCTGGAAGGCGTCGAGGGTGGCTTGCGGGTCGGTGGGGGAGCCCAGGACCAGGACGAAGACCGCGACGCCGATCGCGAGTCCGATCTGGCGGGACATGCTCAGCACCGCGGAGCCGGTGGCGAATCGGTGGGGCGGGAGGCCGCCGGTGCCCGCGGCGAAGGAGGTGGGCAGGGTGAGGCCGACGCCGAGGCCGGTGAGGAGCATGCCGCCGAGGCCGCCGGTCGGGTAGTTCGGTTCGAGGGTGATCGCGCTGGCCCACCAGAGCAGGCCGGCGGCGAAAGCTGTTCCGCCGGTGGCGATCACGGGGCCGGGGCCGACGCGGGCGATGAGTTTGCCGGCGAGGATCGCGACGATCGGGACGACGAGCGGGCCGGGGGCGACGGCCAGGCCGGAACGCAGCGCCGACCAGTCCCAGACCTGCTGAGACCAGAGCACGAAGGAGAGCAGCATGGCGCCGAAGGCCAGGTTGAACAGCACGCCGTTGGTCACCATCAGGGCGAAATTCGGGAGGCGGAGCAGACCCGGGTCGACCACCGGGCTGTGGTGCCGGGCGGAGGAGATCACGAAACCCGCACCCGCGGCGATGGATACCGCGAACGCGGCGAGGATGCTCGCCGAGGACCAGCCCCAGTCGTCACCTTTCACCAATGCCAGCACGAACGCGCCGATGCTCGCGGCCAGCAGCAGCGCACCGATCAGGTCGGGGAAGCGCCCCCCGCCACCGGCGGGCTTCGGCAGCTTGCGCAGACCCGCGACGAGCGCGAGCGCCCCGATCGGGACGTTCACCAGAAAGACCCAGCGCCATCCGAATTCGACGAGGACGCCGCCGAGCACCGGTCCCAGCGCCGCCCCGAGTCCGCCGAAGGCCACCCACAGCCGCACCGCCGTCGCTCTGCGCTCGGGCGGCGTCGCCGCCAGCACCAGGCCCAGCGAGGTCGGGGTCAGGATCGCGCCGCCGATCGCCTGGAGCACCCGGAACGCCACCAGCGAGCCGACATCCCAGGCCGTGGCGCACAACGCGGAACCGAGCACGAAAATCGCGAGGCCGAGCAGGAAGGCGTTGCGGGTGCCGCTGCGGTCGCCGAGCCGGCCCGCGGGCACCAGCAGTGCGGCGAACACGATCGCATAGGCGTTGAGGATCCAGGAGAGTCCGGCGATGTCCGCGCCGCCGAAATCCACCGCCATATCCGGGAGCGCCACGTTGACGATGAACAGGTCCAGGCTCGACAGCAGCACGCCGATCGAGACGATCGCGAGGACGAGCCGATGGTCGAGCGCGGGCGGATCCTTCGGTGCGACAGAGGTATTCACGAGATCGCTCCGTTCCGCCAAGTGAGTTGCATCATGAAACGCACACTAAACGAGTGAGTTGTTTGAAGCAACCGACTAGGGTGGGCGCATGCGAAGGATGAGCTTCGAAGACATGAACTGCTCCGTGGCGCAATGCCTGGAAGTGGTCGGAGAGTGGTGGACGCTGCTCATCGTGCGCGACGCCCTGTTCGGCGTGACCCGCTTCGACGACTTCCGCGCCCGCCTCGGCATCGCCCGCAACGTCCTCACCCAGCGCCTGGAACACCTTGTCGCCCACGGCGTCCTGACCCGCGAGCCCTACCAGCAGAACCCGATCCGCTACGACTACCGCCTCACCGACAAAGGCCGCGCCCTCTGGACGGTCGTCAACGCCATGCGCCAATGGGGCGACGAATGGGCCGCCCCCGACGGCCCCCCGATCCAAGCGGTCCACGAAATCTGCGGGCACACAGCGACGATCGAGCCGACCTGCTCCTCCTGCGGTGCGCGAGTCCACCCCCGCGACCTGCACCCCGTCTACGGCCCCGGCGCCCGCGACCACACCCTGCTGCCCAACTGACCCGTCCTTCGGTGGCAGCGGCGGGGCGATAGGCTGCCGCGGTGGCGGAGCAGCGGCTGATCGATACGGTGGCGTGGGTGCGGATCGAGGGTGGGAAGATCCTGTGCGCACGGCCGCGGGGGAAGGATGTGTTCTATATCCCCGGCGGCAAGCGGGAAGGTGCGGAGACCGATCTGCAGACCTTGCTGCGGGAGATCGAGGAAGAGCTGACGGTCGCGCTGCTGCCGGAAACCGTCGCGCACGTGGGTACCTATGAGGCGGCCGACAACGGGCTACTGGTCCGGATGAGTTGCTACACCGCCGATTATCGCGGCACGCTGGCCGCGAGCAGTGAGATCGATGAGGTCGCCTGGTTCGCCTACGCGGATCGGGAGTCGGTGCCGCCGGTCGATCAGCTGCTGTTCGACGACTTGGTCGCCGCCGGGCAATTGACCTGAGCGCTACGGTCGTGGGATGAAGACGGTTGTCTCGGTACTGCGCTTGGCCGCCTACGCCCTGGCCACACTCCCGCTCGCGTTCGCACCCTTGGCGGTGCGGTTGCGGTGGCCCCGCAGGCTGCTCGGCGCGCGTATCGATCCGCGACCATCGCTGTTCCGCACCGCCGCACACACCGTGCTCAGCGCGGGCACGGGCCTGCTGGCCTGGTTTCTGGCGTTCCTGGCTACCGTCGCCGCCGTACGCGGTATCGCGTACCCGCTGCTGACCGAAGGCGACTACGAACATTCCTGGGGCGGCCCGACCTTGGCCGGGGCCTGGGCGGTGCACGCGGCACTAGGGCTCGCCTTGCTGCCGGTCTTCGCGCTCGCGCTCGCGGGCCTCGGGCAACTGCAAATCCGTCTCGCCCGCCGATTACTGGGCCGCACAGGCGCTTTCTGGCCGCTGCCGCTCGCGGTACTCCTCGCCTGCGCGGGCGTGCTCCTGTTCATCTCCTGGCTGCACCAGATCTGACGCAACAACCGACTCGGCCCCGCCTCGAACGGATCGAAGCGGGGCCGTATCGGCCTGACGCGCGAACGCGTCCGGCGAATTAGCTGGGAACCGGTGCGCGACCGGCCAATTCGATGAGGTGCTCCATCAGCACCAGCAGCGCGTTCTTGGCCGAGTCCCGGTTGCGGGCGTCGCACAGCAGCACGGGGGTGTGCGGGTCCAGGTCGAGGGCGTCGCGCACCTCCTCCACCGTGTAGCGCGGTGCGTCGTCGAAACAGTTCACGCCCACCATGAACGGCACGCCGCGGCGTTCGAAATAGTCCACGGCGGCAAAGGAATTGCTCAACCGCCGGGTGTCGGCCAGCACGACCGCGCCGAGCGCGCCGCGCGACAGCTCGTCCCAGAGGAACCAGAACCGGTCCTGGCCCGGTGTACCGAACAGGTACAGCACCAGGTCCTGATCGATGGTGATGCGCCCGAAGTCCAAAGCCACGGTGGTGGTGTGCTTCTGCTCGACGCCGGACAGATCGTCGACGCCGCTGGACACCTCGGTGATCAGTTCTTCGGTGCGCAGCGGGGTGATCTCGCTGATCGCCGACACCATGGTCGTCTTGCCGACGCCGAAGCCGCCGGCGATGAGGATCTTGACCGACGCCGCCAGCCGGGGCGCGTTCGGGTTGTGCAGGCCGTTGGCCTGGTCAAAGTTTTCGGATGCCATCCAGAACCGCTCGCAATACATTGAGATCGCCGGGACCGGTCTCCGGTTGTACCGGGGACCGGAAGATCAGATGTCCCTCGCCGATCAAATCTCCGACAAGGATCTTCGTCACTGCCAAGGGAAGTTTCAAGTTGGCAGACACTTCTGCCACCGCCTGGGGGGCCTTGCACAGGTAGATGATTCGGGCGTACTCCGGTTCGATGCGGCGCAGGGTCGGCGCCGGATCGGTGGTCACGACCACCGTGAGTATGTCCAGATCATGTCCCGCCCCCATGGTCCGGCCACGCGTGAGCGCGTACGGCCGGACCAACGGTCCGGCCGCCTCGTCGAACCAGGGTTCCCCCCTGCGAGTCATGGCAGGCGCGCTGGGGTGGATAGATAGTTGCCGACGCGCTGCACGGTGACATTCATTTCGTAGGCCACCATGCCGAGGTTCGCTGTTTCCGAAGCCTGTAGTGCCAGACAGGCATTGGTGCCCGCGGAGGTGACGAACAGGACCGCGCGGTCGAGCTCGATCACCGCCTGCCGGACACCGCCGCCGTCGAAGCGGGCGCCCGCACTGCGGGCGAGCCCGTACAGCGTGGACGACATGGCGGCGAAATGTTCGGCGTCTTCCCGGCTCATCGCGGTGGATCGGCCCAGCAGCAGCCCGTCGGTGGACAAGACCACCGCGTGCCGAACCCCTGCCAGCCGGTCCACCAGATCATCCAATAGCCAGTTCAGATCACCGGTTTGGGGAGCGGTCACCGTAGCCTTCCTCATCTTTAGAATTGGACACTGCCTGTTGTCCGGCGGGATGCGCGCGGCGTCCCTGCCGGGTTCCGTTCTCGATCGCGGACATCAGGTCCCGAGCTTGCTCGGCCGAGCGCGCGCGTTCCACCAGCGGCGTGGGCGCGGTGGCCGGCGGCGGCTCCTGGGCCAGTTGTGGTGCCAGGTTGGCCTGCCGGCTGCGGCGCGGCAGCAGCGGCCGGCCGTCGGGTCCGAGCCCGCCCTCCGCGCGCGGCGGTAAGCCGAGCGCGGTGTCGGTGCGCGGCCCCGAGCCGTGCAGGGCATCGGAATGCGGCGGCAAGCCGAGCGAGGAGGTCATCCGGGGCGGTTCCACCGCGGGCGGGCGGTAGGCCGGGGCCGCCGGCGGTGCGGTGAGCACGGCCGTGGACTCGGATTCCAGCGCGCGCACCGGCGGGCGTTCGGGCAGCGGTTCACCGGTGAACTGCACCGACTGACGGTATCGGCGCGCCGGCTCCGGGTGGCCCGAATCCGCCAGGGGGATATGGGAATCGGCGGCCAGGATGGCCGAGGGGATGAGCACGATGGCGCGGATGCCGCCGTAATCGGAATCCGAGAGCCGCACCGAGACGCCGTGCCGGGCCGAGAGCTGGGCGACCACGAACAGGCCGAGCCGGGAGTCCACCGACAGCGCGGCGACACCGAAATCCGGTGGGTTGCGCAGCATTTCGTTGACGCGGGCGAGTTCACCCTCGGGCATGCCCATGCCCTGGTCGGTGATCTCGACGACGAGGCCCTTGCCGACCACGTTGCCGAACACCTCGACCTTGGACTGCGGCGGCGAGAACGAAGTGGCGTTGTCCACCAGTTCGGCCAGCAGGTGGATGAGGTCGGCCACGACCGAGCCCATGATGTGCGCCTCGGGCAGCCGGGAGACCCGGACGCGCGCGTAGTCGACGGTCTCGCCGACCGCGGAGCGCACCAGGTCGATCAGCGCGACCGGGCTGCGCCACTGGCGGCCGGGCTGGCCGCCGCCGAGGATGATCAGGTTCTCGGCGTTGCGGCGTTCGCGGGTGGCCAGATGGTCCAGGCGGAACAGGGTTTCCAGCAGCGCCGGATCTTCCTGGCGGTTCTCGGCCTCGTCCAGAATCTCCAGCTGCCGGTGCACCACGATCTGGCTGCGATGCGCGATATTGAGGAACACCGCCTGCACGCCCTCACGGGTGCGGGCCTCGGCGATGGCGCCGGTGACGGCGGCCGCGTGGGCCTGCTCGAAGGCCTTGGCCACCTGGCCGATCTCGTCGTGGCCGAAGTCCAGGTTCGCCGATTCGTCGGCGGGATCGACCTTTTCACCGGAGCGCAGTCGCGACATCAGTTCCGGGAGCCGGTCGTTGGCCAGCGCCAGGGTCTCACCGCGCAGCAGCTTGAGGCGGCGGATGATCCGGTTGGCCAGCACCAGGGCGATGAGGAAGACGACGATGGAGACCAGGACCACGGCCGCGCCACCGTAGGCGGAGCGGGCCTCGTTCTCCTTGCCGAGTTCGCGGGCCTGGCCGTGCGCGTGCTGGTTCTGGGTGATCCAGAGCTGGGTCAGCGCCTGGTTCACCTGGGTGGCGACGTCCGCCCATTCCTGGGTGCCGAGGGGCAGCGGGACAGTGATCTGCCGGGCGTTGGGCGTACTGCTGCGCAGCTGCTCTTCGAGGAAGTACTGCGAGACCGCGGTTTCCATCGCGGACAGCCGCTGCCAGGCGGTGCTGTTGATGATCGCGTTGGCCGCGGCGACCTGCGCGGCCTCCAAGTCGGTGGCGAGGAAGGAGATCTCGGTGCGGTAGAAGCCGACCTGCCGGCTGAACTCGTCGAGCGGGATCAGCGGCCCGTTCTCGGCCTTCATATTGGCGGCGGCGACCGCGTAGCTGCGCGACATGGCCTCACCGGCGAAGAGCAGGCGCACCGACTCGGTGAGCTCCCGCGAGGTCTCGGAGTCCGGCGCGGTCTCCTGGGCGATCTGCGCGCCGATGCTGATCACGTCGATCAGTTTGTTGTAGAAGCCGTAGGTTTCCAGCGGGGGCAGCATGCCCACATCGATGGCGCCACGGGCCTGGCCGACCGCGGTGGCGAGCTTGTCGGAGTCCTCGAACTTGCCTTCGAGCTTGGCCGGGTCGATCTTGATCAAGCCCTTGGACACCTCGACGACGTTCTTCATGGCGTTGTCGAGCCGGACCCGGGCCGCGGTGATCGCGGGGCCCAGGGTCGTGTCGCCGGCCGTCCGCTGCAGCGTGAGGTGACGTTCGAGCTGAATGCCCGCCATCATCTCGGCACACGGTTCGATCACCAGCGACATCTCGGTCGCCCAATTTTTGGCGTAATTGCCCTGTCGAACCAGATATCCGGCTGCGGTGACGCCGATCACGAGCAGAGTCAAACTCGGGATGAGCGCGATCGCCAGGATCCGGGCGCGGACGCCGAGCCTCGCTCTGAACATTGGGACAACCTAAACCAGTGAAACCGGCATAAGGGATTCGGATTCCGGTGAGCGGGACTCGATTTGACAAATGAATAATCGCGTGTTCCTGAAACCCTCGCTTTGTCAGTCTGCACCGAGCTTTGTTCTGCCGCATCATGATTCGTCACAACGCACAAAACCGCTGCGCAACGCGCGGGGGTCAGGGTGTACCGGCGGGGCGTCCGGCAGCGTAGATTGTGTGTACCCGCCAGTAACTACAAAACGAGGAGGCGACGATGCCCGCGCCTGATGCCGGAGTCTTCGAGCGACTGAGCACGCTCGCGGCGATCGACGATCCCGCGGCCCGGTCCCGCAAAACGATCGCGGAGACCTTCACCGGCACCGTCCTGGGCAGCGTGCCCGTCGGCACCGCCGACGATGTCACCGCCGCGTTCGAGAAGGCCCGCAAGGCGCAGGTCCGCTGGGCCGCCGTCGCGCCCGCCGAACGCGCCGCCGTGCTCACCCGCTACCGCGACCTGGTCGTGGCCCAGCGCGAATACCTGATGGACATCGTGCAGGCCGAGACCGGCAAGGCGCGCTGGGCGGCCCAGGAAGAAGTGATGGGCCTGATGTTCGCGGCCCGCTACTTCGCCAAGACCGCGCCCAAGCTGCTCGCCCCGGAGTCGGTGCCGGGCGCGTTCCCGGTGCTGAACCGGGCCGCGGTGACTCCGCAGCCCAAGGGCGTCGTCGGCGTCATCGCGCCCTGGAACTACCCGATGCTGCTCTCGATCGGCGACTCCATCCCGGCGCTGCTCGCGGGCAACGCCGTGGTGGTCAAGCCGGACAGCCAGACCCCGTACTCGGCGCTGGCCAACGCCGAGCTGCTCTACCAGGCCGGCCTGCCCCGGGATCTGCTCGCCGTGGTCACCGGCCCGGGCACCGTGGTCGGCACCGCCATCGTCGACAACTGCGACTACCTGATGTTCACCGGCTCCTCGGGCACCGGCCGCGCCCTGGCTCAGCAGTGCGGCGCCCGCCTGATCGGGTTCTCCGCCGAACTCGGCGGCAAGAACCCGATGATCGTCACCAAGGGCGCGAACCTGGCCAAGGCCGCCAAGGCGGCGGTGCGCGCGTGCTTCTCCAACGCCGGCCAGCTGTGCATCTCCATCGAGCGGCTCTACGTCGAGGAGTCGGTGGCCGCGGAGTTCACCGAGAAGTTCGTCGCCGCCGTGCAGGCCGCGAAACTCGGTGCCGCCTATGACTATTCGGCCGATATCGGCAGTCTCATCTCCGAATCGCAGCTGGAGACGGTGACCAAGCACGTCGCCGACGCCACCGCCAAGGGCGCGGAGATCCTGGCCGGCGGCAAGGCCCGTCCGGATCTGGGCCCGCTGTTCTTCGAACCCACGGTCTTGTCCAAGGTGACCGACGAGATGACCTGCGGCCGTGAGGAAACCTTCGGCCCGCTGGTGTCGATCTACCCGGTGGCCGACGTCGAGGAGGCGATCCGGCTGGCCAATGACACCGAGTACGGCCTCAACGCCAGCGTGTGGGCGGCCAGCAAGTCCGACGGCGAGAAGATCGCGCGGCGGCTGCACGCGGGCACGGTGTGCGTCGACGAGGGCTACGCCCCGGCCTGGGGCACCACCGCCGCGCCGATGGGCGGCATGGGCATCTCCGGCGTCGGACGCCGGCACGGTCCCGACGGCCTGCTGAAGTTCACCGAACCGCAGACGGTCGTGGTCACCCGATTCCTGAATCTGGATGCGCCGCCGCTGGTTTCGCAGGACAAGTGGCAGCCGTTCCTGATGGCGGTGGCGCGGGTCATCCGCTTCCTGCCCGGCCGGTAGGAGACCCCCGCGGGCCGGCCGACTCGGTCTGCGGCGAGTCGGCCGGCGCGGCAGGTAATGCACCCGGCGGTGGGGTTGCCAAGGACCCCACCGCCCGGTCATCACCGGGTCAAGCGAGCCCGTCGGCTCCGGTACGCGGGGGCGGCAGGGCCGCCAGCGTGGACAGTTCGACATCGGTCAGCAACCGGGACCGGATGATGAACCGCACGCCCTCGGGCGCCTCCAGCGAGAAGCCGCCCCCGCGCCCCTCCACCACGTCGACCGTCAGATGGGTGTGCTTCCACAGCTGGTACTGGTCGCCGCTCATCCAGAATTCGGTGTGCCAGGCCAGATGGCCGAGTAGCACGTCCGCGGCGCCGACATGGAACTCGCGCGCGGGAAAGCACATCGGCGAGCTGCCGTCGCAGCAGCCCCCGGATTGGTGGAACAGCACCGGCCCGTGCTGTTCGATCAAGCGGCGCAACACCACTCGCGCCGCGTCGGACATACCGACCCTGTGAACTCTGCTGTGCATCTGTCGCATCCGGTTCTGCATCAGAAGAACCCGAGTTTGGAGGGGGAGTAGCTGACGAGCAGGTTCTTGGTCTGCTGATAGTGCTCGAGCATCATCTTGTGGTTCTCCCGTCCTATGCCGGACTTCTTGTATCCGCCGAAAGCCGCGTGTGCCGGATAGGCGTGGTAGCAGTTGGTCCACACTCGGCCCGCCTTGATCGCACGGCCCATCCGGTATGCGGTGTTCCCGTCCCGCGTCCACACGCCAGCGCCCAGCCCGTAGAGGGTGTCGTTGGCGATCCGGACCGCTTCCGCCGTGGTGTCGAAGCGGGTCACCGCCACCACCGGTCCGAAGATCTCCTCCTGGAAGATGCGCATCGAGTTCTTGCCCTCGAAGATGGTCGGCTGGATGTAGTAGCCACCGGGCAGGCCCTCGACTTTGCGTGCTTCCCCTCCGGTGAGCACGCGGGCGCCTTCCTGGCGGCCAATGTCGATGTAGGACAGGATCTTCTCGTACTGGTCGTTGCTGGCCTGGGCCCCGAGCATGGTGCTCTCGTCGAGCGGATTGCCGCCCGTGATGGCCTGGGTGCGGGCCACGCACCGTTCCAGGAATTCGTCGTAGATGGACGAGTGGACCAGCGCGCGCGACGGACAGGTGCACACCTCGCCCTGGTTCAGCGCGAACATCACGAAACCCTCGACCGCTTTGTCCAGAAAGTCGTCGTCGGCGGCCAGCACATCGGGCAGGAAGATATTGGGGCTCTTGCCGCCGAGCTCCAAGCTCACCGGGATGATGTTCTCGCTGGCGTATTGCAGGATCAGCCGGCCGGTGGTGGTCTCGCCGGTGAACGCCACCTTCGCTACCCGCGGGCTCGATGCCAGGGGTTTGCCTGCTTCCACGCCGAAGCCGTTGACGACATTGAGCACACCGGGCGGCAACAGATCGGCGATCAATTCCACCACGAGCAGAATCGACGCCGGGGTCTGTTCGGCGGGCTTGAGCACCACGCAGTTCCCGGCGGCCAGGGCGGGAGCCAGTTTCCAGGCCGCCATCAGGATCGGGAAGTTCCACGGGATGATCTGCCCGACCACGCCCAGCGGTTCGTGGAAGTGGTAGGCGATGGTGTCGGCGTCGATCTCCGCGACGCTGCCCTCCTGGGCGCGCAGCGCTCCGGCGAAATACCGGAAGTGATCCACCGCCAAAGGTAGGTCCGCGGCCAGCGTTTCGCGCACCGGCTTGCCGTTGTCCCAGCTTTCCGCGACCGCCAGCGGTTCCAGGCTGTTCTCGATCCGGTCGGCGATCTTGTTGAGGATGTTGGCGCGCTCGGTGGGCGAGGTCGCGGCCCAGCCGTCGGCCGCCTGGTGCGCGGCCTCGAGCGCCAGATCGATATCGGCGGCGGTGGAACGTGCCACCGCGCAGAAGATCTCGCCGTCCACCGGGGAAGGGTTGTCGAAATAGCGGCCCTCGATCGGAGGCGCCCAATCGCCTGCGATGAAATTGTCGTAGCGGGTGGCATATCCGACGATGGCGTTGTCGGACCCTGGCTTGGCGTAGATCATGGCGCTCGCTCGCTCCTCACGCGCTCAACATGGCGCGCCTCACTATTACGCGCAAAGGTTGGAGCGAGGTTGGTGCTGTGACATGGCGGCGCGGGCGCCGCGGGTTCGCGGCCCGGGAGCCTCGCGGCCGAGCAGCCGAGACTCGCGCGTGCGCGCATGCGCTTCGGCTACTCGGCCGCGAGACGGCCGCGAACCGGGTCGGTCGTAAGACTCCCTCCGCGGTGGCTGATTCAGGCCTCGGGAGGTGTGCGGCGTTGTGCGGGCGGCGGGGGCGTCAGTGCCGCATCGCGGTGTGCAGGCGGGCGCTGACGACGGCGCGGCGCACATCGTCGGGCGGGAGCAGACGCAGGGCGTGCTCGTGGATTTCGATGTCGTCGGGCGCGCGCTCGCCGAAGCCCACAGCGTGCTCTGGGCGGTCGCTGGACAGGACCGCGGTGCGAACTCCGACATCGAGGTAATCGCGCCACTCCAGCACGCCTGGGGTGTCGGAACCGGGCAGCAGCGGCCCGCGGTAGAGCCAGACCGCCGCGCTGGTGTCGCCGGACTGGATCGCGGCCAGCAGGTCCACCGCGTCGCAGGACAGCGGGCCGGTCAGGGTGTAGCGGCGGTTGGCGATTTCGCCGCCGGTGGCCCGGCGCAGATGGGAGACATCGGCTTTCAGGGTGCTGGTCGACACCGGGCGGTCGCCGTAGACGGCGGCGTGCAGCTGATCCGGGGTGTAGCCGTCGGGTTCCAGGGCGAGCAGGGCCAGGATCTCCAGCTGACGCGGCGGCAGCGGCACCGGGCGGCCGTCCCGGAGCAGGCGCGCGGTGCCCAGGCATTCCAGGCGCACGCCGGCCCGCGGACCGAGATCGGTGGCGCGCAAGATGGTTTCGGCCGCGGTGACCAGCGCCCGCACCGAGGACAGCACCGCCGGATGCGAGCGCTCCCAGCGGCTGGACAGATCGAGCACGCCGAGCTGGCGGCCGTCCGGGGCGTGGATCGGCGCGGAATAGCAGACCCAGCCGTGCAGCGCGGCCACCAGGTGCTCCGCGGAGAACACCGTGACCGGGCTGTCGCCGTGCAGGGCCAGCGACAAACCGTTGGTGCCCATATGGCTTTCGTCCCAGCAACCGCCGGGCGCGAAGTTCACCGATTCACCCTGCCGGCGGATCGTGCGGTCGCCGCACGTCCATACGATGGTGCCGGTGTTGTCGGTAACTGCCGCAACGTATCCGGCCTCTTTGCTGATGGTCTGCAACTGATCGGCGAGCGCCGTGATGGGGGTGCGCAGCGGGGATTCGGCCCAGCGGTCGGCGACGTCGTCGAGGCCCGGCGCGACGGTGCGCGCGGGGTCCACGGTATGCAGCGAACGCTTCCAGGACTGCGCTACCTCGTTGCGCAGCAACGGCGTCCGCGGGGTGAGCCGGGCAGCGCTCGGAGCGGACGTGGCCCACCTGGACCATTCCTTTTCCAGTTCTGCCCGCTGTTGGGTGAGTGTGCGGAACAGGGCCACCTCGTCAAACCTCATCGTCGTAAGGATCGAGCGCCGCTTATTCGTGCTCACATCATGGCGTATGCATGGCTGCCGCGCCTAGCTTTCCGGGCCCGGCCGACGGGCGCGGGCGCGATCCCCTACCCGCGTGAATCAGTAGTAAACGTCCGGCTATTCTTTGCCCGCCGCTTGCGACAGTTCGCGGGTCGCTCGCACCGGGTCAGTGTCAGCACAGTTCTACGTCAGCTCGATTCACCTCTCGCGCACAGTCGAACGCAAAAGGGAGCACATGATCAGCAGGCAGGGTAGGAACCGTCACGCGCTTGAAGCTTTCGGGATAGTCGCACTGGTGCTCGCGGGCTGGTGCGTGGCGCCCAGCGCGGCCGCTGAGACCTATCTGGCGCTACCGGAAGGGAAGATCACCCGCGATCTCGGCGACGGCACCGGCGTCACGGTCAGCCTCACCGGCGAATCCGTCAAACTCAACCCGGGATTGGTGGCGGGGCGGCGCAATCTGTGGGTGAGCGGGCGCGGCGGGGTCGAAGTGACCGGCGCGGACGCGGCGACCGCGGCGACCAAGATCTATCCCGGCTATGTCGTTGCCTGCCAAGCCGATATCGACGCGCTGTCCACGGTCGGCAACAGCGCGACGGCGCTGGCCGGAATGGCGCCGAACGACGCGCCGGAGCGCTCCCGGATGATCACCCTGGCCTCCGGGCGCACCATCGCGCGGTATCTGCTGGATATCCGCCCGCGCGAGGCGAGTTCGGTGCCGGGGCGGGTCTACCACCAGGTCCTGGGCCGGCAGGGCAGCGTCACCTGGACCGACGAACCGTTCAGCATCGACGGATGCAACGGCGGCACCGCGCGGGCGCGGTCCTTCGTGCGGGTCGACATCAGCACCGCGCACGCCGAATCGCGAGTCACGATGTGGGGCGAGCCGTTCAATATCGGCTGACAGCCGGCGGCGCCCGTCCAGGACGTGGACGGGCGCCGCGGCGGGTTTCCCCGAGTGCTACTTATTCATGAAAATGCCTGCCACGTCCGCGTTCTTGATCGGGGTCTCGGAATTGCGCTGAGCGCCGCACAGCAGGTCCACCGAGATCAGCGTCGCGTCCACCACGGTGCCGGACGGCTCGTTCTTCTCCCCGGTCTGCTGCTTGACGAACTTGGTGATCGTCACGCGCTTGGTGTCCTGGTCCTGGGTCACATACTCGTTGCAGGGGGTGTCGCCGCCGCGGTTGAGTGCCTTCTCGACATCGGTGCAGCCGCTGAGCAGCACCGCGCCCGCCGCAACCGCGCAGTGCACTAGGCCGAATCTAGCGCCTACGTTCATCTTTCCTCCTGGTGACCTGGGGCCGGACAGCCTTAGGAGCCTAGATCACGCCTGTCCGGTCTCGAAGCGGCTGATCTTTCCGTCGCGCACGACGAATCGCCAGTTGGTCCGCATCGAGCCCCAGCGCGAATTGGTGTAATCGGCGACCAATTCACGACCGTTGTCGGCGACGGATTCGACTTTCATCCGGCCGTTGCTGTCGAAGATTTCCCGGGAGGTCCATTGGCCGATATTGCGCGTCACTCCGTCGTCGGACATCGTCGCGTCCTCGGCCAGCAGGGCGAACAGTCGATCGTGGTCGTGCGCGTTGAGTGCGTCGACGAACTCTCCGACCACGGGATCCAGTTGCGGTGCGGTCATCTGATCACCCCTTCGAATCGGCGTGCGCGGGTATGAACAGCTAATAATCAGCACTCACTCTAGGGGCAGAACACCGTTAACCCTTCGCGACGCGGCGGAGCGTTTTTCAGATCAACCAGCCGCTAATTCGCGGGGCGAGTCCAGTGCAGCGAGTAGCGCCACAGGAGCCGGCGGCGAATACGCGCACCCGGTACGGCCGAGGCCGCGGCACGGCGAATTTCGGTGAGGGTGTCGGCCGGGTCGTGAACGATCATCGCGGGTGGTGCGCTGAGCCGCGGCGGCCACAGGTCGACGGCTTTCACCGCGGGCAACAGCAGCAGCCGGCTCCAATCGTCGCGCGGCGTCAGCCGCGACAGCCCCACGACGGCGAGCGTGCCGCCCGGCGCCACCAGCCGCCGCAGCGCGCACAGACCCTCGATCAACGGCACGTGATGCAAACTCGCAACCGCTGCCACGAAATCGAAAGTGCCTCGCACGGCCCGGAAATCGGCGCGTTCGTAGCGAATATTCGGCCGCTGTTCCGCCGTCTCGAGAATGGCCGCGTCCAGATCGACGCCGAGCACCGAATCGCAGCGGTCGCTCAATTTCCGCGCGAGCAGTCCGTCGCCACAGCCGACATCCAGCGCGGTCTTCGCGCCCGCGGGCACTCGCCCGAGTATCCAGGGGTGATAGTGCGTGTTGTGGTTCCAGTATGGATCGCGTCTCACGCCACGACCTTACGGGGGCGATGCCCAGGTCTGATCATGCGTGAACGCCGTGCGTTCGCGGGCCGGGAATGAGCACCGGGGGAGTGGGTACCGCGCGGAGAAAGTGATCACACGACGCGAGGGAGGAATTTCCATGAGTGCTGTCCGCCATTGCCGGGTGAGCGTGGACGGAATCGATACCTTCTATCGGGAGGCCGGGCCGCCGGACGCCCCGATCGTGCTGCTGCCGCACGGATACCCGTCCTCGTCCTTCGAATTCCGTGCGCTGCTGCCCGCCCTGGCCGATCGCTGGCGAACCGTCGCTCCCGATCTCCCGGGTTTCGGCTACAGCGCCGCCCCGGCCGGCTTCTCCTACACCTTCGACGGTTACTCCGAATTCCTGCGCCGCTTCACCGAGGTCCTCGACCTTCGCGAATACGTGATCTATCTGCACGACTACGGCTCCCAGTTCGGCCTGCGCCTGGCCATGGCGGCGCCCGAGCGCGTCCGCGGCCTCGTCATCCAGAACGGCGACATCTACGAAGACCAGCACGGCCCCAAATACGCCCCGCTGAAACAGTTCTGGAACAACCCGACCGACGAGGGCAAGGCCGCCCTGGCCGCCGCGGTCAGCGAATCCGGCTTCCGCGACGAATTCCTCGGCGAACTCCCCGAACACCTCGCCGCCCAGGTCAGCCCCGACCTGTGGACCCTGTCCTGGGCCGTCGCCGGCACCGGCGACCGCCGCTCCCATCTCGTCGACCTGCTGGCCGACCAGCGCCACACCGTCCCCTGGTTCCCCCGCCAACAGCAATACCTCCGCGACCACCACCCGCCCACCCTCATCGTCTGGGGCCGCCACGACGCCTACATGCCCGAAGGCGCCGCCCGCGCCTACCACCGCGACCACCCCGCCGCCGAACTCCACCTCCTCGACGGCGGCCACTGGCTCCTGGAAACCCACCTCACCGAGGTCGTGGCGCTGCTGCGAAAGTTCCTCTCGGACAACCATTCCTGATGGCTATTATTGTGATTTAGGTCACAGTGCCCGCAGCATTTTGTCGGTACTCCGTGGCATGGTTGTCGGCATGCCTTCTACCGATTCCGCCGTACCCGATGCTGCCGTCATCCGGATCCTCGGCGCTCGCGAACACAATCTGCGCAATGTGTCGCTGGAGATCCCCAAGAACAAGATCACTGTGTTTACCGGCGTCTCCGGGTCCGGGAAATCGTCGATCGTTTTCGACACCATTGCCGTGGAGTCGCAGCGGCAGCTGTATGCGACGTTTCCGGCGTTCATCCTGAACTTCCTGCCGCGGTATGAGCGGCCGCACGCGGAGGCGATCGAGGGGTTGAACGCGCCGGTGATCATCGATCAGCAGCCGGTGGGTGGTGGGCCGCGGTCGACGGTGGGCACGATGACCGATATCTATTCGATGGTGCGGGCGATGTTCGCGCGGTTCGGCGCGCCGTCGTCGGGGTTGGTCTACGACTATTCGTTCAATGTGCCGCAGGGCATGTGCCCGGACTGTGACGGGCTCGGATTCCGGGCGCAGGCGGATCCGGATCGGCTGGTGGATCGCGGCAAGTCGTTGAACGAGGGCGCGATCCTGTTGCCGGGATACGCACCGGGCAGCGGTGATTGGCAGCTCTACGGCAATTCCGGACGGTTCGATCTGGACAAGAAGCTGGCCGACTACACCGACGCCGAGTGGCAGGACTTCCTCTACGGCAGCGGCGGGCAGGTCGAGCTGACCTTCGCCAAGGGCTCGTGGAAGGCGAATTACGAAGGGCTGGCGGCGAAGTTCACCCGCACCCGATTGCAGCGCGACACCTCGACGCTGAGCGAGAAGACCCGCGAGCAGATCGCGAAGTTCCTCACCGAGGGCATCTGCACCACCTGCGACGGAGCCCGGCTCAGCCAGGCGGCGCTGGCGACGAAGATCAACGGCCGCAATATCGCCGCGTGGTCCGGAATGCAGATCACCGATCTGCTGGCCGTTCTGGACGAGATCACCGATCCGGGCGCCCTCGGCCTGGCCGACGCGATCCGCACCGCCCTGCAACGCGTCATCGATATCGGGCTGGGCTACCTGAGCCTGGACCGCGCGACGTCCACACTGTCCGGCGGCGAGGGCCAGCGCCTGAAGATGATCAAGCACCTGTCCTCGACGCTGATCGGCCTCACCTACATCTTCGACGAGCCGAGCGTCGGCCTGCACCCGCGCGACGTGGGCCGGCTCAACGATCTGCTGCGCGCGTTGCGGGACAAGGGCAATACCGTGCTCGTGGTCGAGCACGACCCCGATGTCATCCAGATCGCCGACCATATCGTCGATGTCGGCCCGCGCGCGGGCGTGCACGGCGGCGAGGTGGTGTTCCAGGGCAGTTTCGACGAGCTGCGCCAGGCCGACACCCCGACCGGCGCCGGACTGCGCCGCCCGTTCCGGGTCAAGGAGTCCTTCCGGAAGGCCGCCGGTGAGTTGCTGATCGAGCACGCGTCGGTGCACAACCTGAAGGACGTGACGGTCGCGATCCCGACCGGAATCCTCACCTCGATCACCGGCGTCGCCGGCTCGGGCAAGAGCTCGCTGATCCGGGACGTGTTCGTCCGCGAGCACCCCGAGGCGATCTTCGTCGACCAGTCCGCGATCGGCGCGTCCTCCCGCTCCACGCCCGCCACCTACCTCGGCCTGATGGACCCGATCCGGAAACTGTTCGCCAAAGCCAGCGGCCAGACCCCCGGCCTGTTCAGCTTCAACTCCGACGGGGCCTGCAAGCAGTGCGAGGGCCGCGGCGTGATCATCACCGAGATCGCCTACATGGACCCGGTCACCACGCACTGCGACGCCTGCGACGGCCGCCGCTTCTCCGACGAGGTGCTGGTGCACCAGCTGCGCGGCAAGTCCATCGCCGACGTGCTCGAACTCTCGGCCGAGGAAGCCCTCGAGTTCTTCACCGAGAAGGCACTGAATGCCAAGCTGCGCACCATGAACGAGGTCGGCCTGGACTACCTCAGCCTGGGCCAGGCCATGAGCACGCTGTCCGGCGGCGAACGCCAGCGCATCAAGCTCGCGACCCAGCTGGGCAACACCGGCTCGATCTACGTTCTGGACGAACCCACCACCGGCTTGCACATGTCCGACGTCGACACGCTGCTCGCCCTGATGGACAACCTCGTCGAACGCGGCAACACCGTCGTCGTCATCGAACACAACCTCGACGTCGTCGCCCACTCCGACTGGGTCATCGATCTGGGCCCGGACGGCGGCAAGGCCGGCGGTGAGATCGTCTGCACCGGAACGCCCGCCGACCTGCTGGCCCACCCGGTCTCCCTGACCGGCGAGTACCTCCGTAAGTACAAGGCCGCCTAGGAACCGATCCGCCGCCCGATCGAGGGATAGTTTTCGACGAGGCCGTCCGCGCCGAAAACTATCTCCTCGGTGAAACGTTCGCTGGAGTAGCTGACCACCTCCGGCCGGACATGGCGATAGGTCTGCCGGGACGGGATCACCACGAGCGCCGGGACCGAGACCCAGGCCATGAGGTGCTCGCCCGCGCCGTGCCGCAGGAACCCGCCGCGCAGCACCGGCATGGTGTTGGTGAGCGGCGACAGGCCGAGGTCGCAGTCGAGGGCTCCGGTGACCGCGGCCGCGTCGCCGCCGGGTGGGGGGAGATCGACCTGACCCTTGGCTTCGGCGTTGATCGTCCACCGGCCGGCGGGGTTGTTGATCAGCTCCAGCGAGCGCGACCAGCCGGCGCCGTAGGTTCTGACGAACAACCGCTCGGTGACCCAGCGATCACCCGTGGTGAGCTCGTACTCGAGTTGGTAGGGCAGCGGATCGCCGCCGATCGCCGTCCCTGTCGCCCTGAGCCGGCCCTGGCCGAGCTCGACCTCGGCCAGTTCGGCGCCTTCCGGTTTCACCCATACGATGGCAGTCACCTCATCGACGCTAGCTCGGATGCGGTGCGTCAGCGCGGGATTCGCCCGAGTCAGGCGTGTGCGCTGAGCATCCAGCAGGCCGCGGTGTAGCGGACTCGGTCGCCGTGCACGAAGGGTTCGAAGGCGGGCCGCACGGCCGCGACGACGCGGGCGCGGGTCTGCTCGTCCACACTGGGCAGCAGCATGCCGACCGGCCCGAGGGTGGAGAAGTACCAGGTCAGAACATCTTCCGGCATGCTGCATTCGACGTCGATCGGGTCGACGGCGACCTCGCTCCAGCCGCTCTCGCGCAGGATGCGCGCGGTACGGGCTGGGTCCGCGAGGCCGAATTGCCCGGGGGCGTCCGGGATCCGGGCGGGCAGGTCCGGCAGCAGGGTGGCGGCGGCGCGTTCGGCGACGGTCATGAAGGGGTTCTCCTCGGGACCGCGCCAGACGATACAGCGCAGTTCGCCGGCCCCGGCGGCGGCCCGGCGCAGGTTGCCGAAGGCCCGCACCGGGTCCTCGAAGAACATGACGCCGAAGCGCGACACGATCAGGTCGAAGTCCGGTTCGAAGGACTGGGTCTGGGCGTCGGCCCGCAGGAAGGTCACGTCCGCCGCCTGCTGGGCGGCGCGGGCGTGCGCGGCGGCGATCATCGGTTCCGAAATATCCAGGCCGACAACCTGACTCGACCCGAGTGCCGCGGCAAGGGCGACCGTGGTGCCGCCGGTGCCGCAGCCGACGTCGAGCACTCGTCGCGCCGACAGTTTGCGGGCCGCGTCGACCAGGATGTCCTCGAGCGGCCGTAACACCTCATCGACCACCTGCTGGGCCTCGACCCAGGCGTTGCCCGACCGTCCGTTCCAGCGTGTCCGCTGGTCTTCATTCCGCTGTGTGGCTTCCATGCCTAAACTGTGTCAATTCAAGTCGACTTGAGGTCAACCCATGGATGTTCTCGACATCGCCGAAGTCGCCCGGCGATCCGGCCTGCCCGCCTCGACGCTGCGCTACTACGAGGAGAAGGGGCTGATCGCCTCCACCGGCCGCCGCGGCCTGCGCCGTCTGTTCGATCCGCTGGTGCTGCAACGACTTTCGCTGATCACGGTGGCGAGCAGCGCGGGCTTCTCGCTGGACGAGATCGCCCGGATGTTCGGCGCGGACGGTCAGCCGCACCTCGAACGGGAGATGTTCACGGCCAAGGCGGACGAACTGGACCGCAGGATCGGCGAGCTGACCGCGATGCGCGACGGGCTGCGGCATGCCGCGGCCTGCCCGGCGCCCAGCCACATGGAGTGCCCGAAGTTCCTCGGGATCCTGGCCCAGGCGCCGAGCGCGGAGCTGCCGCGCCGTCGATCGATTCAGGACAGGTAGTCGCTGAGCCAGGCCGGGAACTCGGTCAGGTCGCGCAGCACCACGTCGGCGCCGGCCGCGCGGAGCTCGTCGGCGTCGCAGGGCCCGGTGCCGACGCCGACGGCGACCACCTCGGCGGCCCGGGCACCGTGCATATCCCCGACGTGATCGCCGACGTAGATCGCTGCTCCGTGCGCCCGCAGCGCGTCGGCCTTGCCCGCCGACCACAGGTCGCCGACGAGATCGTCCACCTGCCAGCCGAGTTCGTCGATGTGCAGCCGCGCGAGCGGTTGGTGTTTGCCGGTGACGACGAGAATCCGGCCGCCGCGGTCACGCACCGCGGCCAGGGCCGCGTCCGCGCCGGGCAGCGCCGGGATGAGCGGCACCACGGTCGGGTAGAGCTCCCGGTAGCGCGCGACCATGGCCGGGATGAGCGCCTCGGGTGCGCCCGCGTCGGCCAGCAGCATCGGCAGCGGGGGACCGAGCCGGGCGGCGATCTGCTCGCCCGGCAGCGCCAGCCCGAACTCGGCGGCGACGGTGTCGATCGCCTTGGCCACGCCGGGCTGCGAGTTGATCAGGGTCATATCGAGGTCGAAGCCGACGGTCCAGGTCACGGGCTCAACCCTAGCGCTGCGGTGCGGCGGGAACTGCTGAGCGGAACTCAGTTCCGGCACCGGGTGCCGCGCGCGGGCACCTCTCCGTCGAAGAAGAACCCGAGCACGATCCCGTCCACGCACTCCGACCCGTTGTCGAACGCGATATGCCCGTCGTGCTCGTTGACCACCAGCACCGCGTCGGCCAGGGTGTCCGCCACATGCTCGGCATCCGCCAGCGGCGTCGCCGGATCACCGGTGTTGTTGAGCAGCACGATGGTCGGCGCGCCCTTCGCTTCCACCCCGGTCGAGGCCCGGCTCGGCGGCACCTGCCAGAACAGGCACAGCGGCGTACTGAACACCCGGTTCGCGCCGAACAGCGGACCGGACACCGCGTAGCGCTCGGCCACCCGGCTCAGCGCGTCCATGATCTGCTCCTCGGTTTTGGTGCGATAGCGGGCCGGGTCGTCGTTGGCGCACTGGATCGCCCAGAACGCGGGATCGGAACTGGAGAACCGCCCGTTCTCGCCGCGGCCCACATACCGGTCGGCCAATTTCGCCAGCGGCGTGCCGTCACCACGCTGCGCGGCCACGATCGCCTGCTCGAACCGTTTCTGATAACTGGTGTCGTAGGTCGTTTCGAACAGCCCGAGCAGCGCGAGATTGGAACCGAGCTTGCGGCCGTCGTCCACCGGAATCGGGGTGGCGTCGACCTTGTCGATGAGGGCGCGCAGCGCGGTCATCGCCGCGTCCGGGTCCGGGCCGAGCGGGCAGTCCGATCGGGCCGCGCAGGTGCTGAGCATGTCGTAGACCACCTGGTCGCGCGGCGCGAGCCGGGTGGAGACCGGGAAGGTGCTCGTCTCGTCGAACTCCCAGCGGTCCGGCGCGGAACTCGGGTCGTCGACCGAGTCCAGCAGCATTCGCCCGACCCGGTCCGGAAACTCCTCGGCGTAGTACAGGCCCAGCCGTGAGCCGTAAGAGAAGCCGAGGTAGTTCAGTTTCGGTTCGCCCAGCGCCGAGCGCAGCAGATCCATGTCCTTGGCCACGAACTCGGTCCCGACGAAACCCAGCAGGCGGCCGGTGTTGCGCAGGCAGGAGGCGGCGTAATCCCGATGCGCCGCGGCCACTTTCGTGAGCTGATCGGCGCTGGTCGGCGTGAAATCAGTGGCGTAATAGGCGTCGGTGGCCGGATCGTCGAGGCAGCGGACCGGCGCGGTGCGGCCGACTCCGCGCGGATCGAACCCGATCAGGTCGTAGCGCACCCGGAACTTGCGCAGCCCGGTGTCGTCCGGGTCGAGCGCGTCCAGCACCTGCTGGTACCCGGATTCGCCGGGACCGCCCGGATTCATGGTCAGCGCCCCGAGCCGCCGCTCCGGGTTGGTGGCGCGCAGCCGGACCAGCGGCATCGTGATGGCCTGTGCGCCGGGGTCGGCGTAGTCGACCGGAATACGAATATCGCCGCAGTCGGCTTCGGGATTCTCCGGGCACGGCCGCCACTCGACGCGCTGGGCGTAGTAGTCGGCCACGGTCGGCAGCGGCTGCGGCGCGGCCACGGGATGACCGGGCACCGTATTCCACCCGGCGCAACCCGCGGTCAGCGCCGCCACCAGCACTGCCGCCGCCACCGTGCCGCGTCGATGAAAAGTGCCACGCCGATGAAAAGTGCCGCCTCGCACCCTGCCCCCCGATCTGTTCGAAACACTTGCCGCACGATCTATTTTGCGGCACGGCCCCGGCTCGCACGGTTGCAGTTCGGACGCGAGCGCCGTGGGGCGCCGGTAGTTTTGAGGGCGACGCAGGTTCGTCGCGCAGAAAGGCCGTTCGCCCCATGCCCTCCGATCCTTTCCCCGGTGTCCTGGAATTGGTGCAGCGCACCGCGGTCACCGTGCCCGCCTATCAGAAATTTCTGGGTGAGCACGGCATCGAAGCCGCGCGCATCACCGACGCCGCCGCGTTCGCGCGCCTGCCGCTGATCACCAAAGCCAACTATCACCAGCGCTTCCCGTTGCCGGAACGCTGCCGCGACGGCGACCTGACCGGCTGCGACGTGATCGCGGTGTCCTCCGGTTCGACCGGGACGCCGACCTTCTGGCCGCGCTCGATCGCCGACGAGGCCGCCGCCACCCGCCGCTTCGAACAGGTCCTGGTCGACGGCTTCGGCGCCGGGCTCCGGCGCACCCTCGCGGTGGTGTGTTTTCCGCTGGGCACCTGGGTCGGCGGGGTGTACACGCTCGCCTGCCTGCGGGAGCTGTCCGGCCGGCTGCCGTTGACGATCGTCGCGCCCGGCAACAACAAGGCCGAAATCCTGCGCGTGATACCGGAATTGGGGGAGCACTTCGATCAGGTGGTGCTGTTCGGCTATCCGCCGTTCCTCAAGGACGTCATCGATACCGGGGCGCGCGCCGGGCTGCGCTGGTCCCGGTACGCGGTGAAAATGGTCTGCGCCGGTGAGGTTTTCAGCGAACAGTGGCGTGACCTGATGGGCGCCCGCGCGGGATTGGATCCGGGCCGGGACGTGGCCGCGCTGTACGGCACCGCCGACGGCGGCGTGCTCGGCAACGAGACGCCGCTGAGCGTGGCGATCCGGCGCTTCCTGGCGGGGCGGCCGACCGTGGCGGCGCAGGTGTTCGGCGGACAGCGCCTGCCGACGCTGCTGCAATACGACCCGGCGGACCGATACTTCGAAACCGTCGACGGGACACTGGTGTTCACCGCCGACTCCGGGGTGCCGCTGATCCGCTACCACCTCGCCGACGACGGGGGAGTGCTGCCGTATCCGGAACTGATGGAGATCTGCCGCGCGGCGGGCTTCGATCCGGGCGCGGGGCCGGAACTGCCGTTCGTCTACGTCTTCGGCCGGTCGCTGCACGCGGTATCGGTGTTCGGCGCCAACGTCTTTCCCGAGACCGTCGCGCTCGGCCTGGAACAACCCGGTCTCTGCGACTGGGTGACCGGCAAGTTCGTCCTGGAGGCCTGGGAGGACGCCGACCGGAACCGGCTGCTGCGCATCACCGTCGAACTCGCGCCCGAAGCGGCGAACACGGGGGAGCGCACCCGGCTCGTCGCCGAGGCCATCCGCGACGAATTACTGCGCCACAACAGCGAATACGCCAACTATGTTCCGGCGGAACGACACCTGCCGCATGTGGAGCTGCGGCCCGCGGGCGACCCCGACTATTTCCCGGCCGGGGTCAAACACCGGTACACCCGCTGACGCGTTCAGCCCGCTTCGGGTTCCAGGCTCTCGTCGGCGAAGGAATGATGTTCGTGCAGCACGGTCCAGCGGCCGTCCTGCTTGCGCAGCCCGAGCGTGAGACGCAACCGCTTGCCCGGGTTCTGCGCGAATTCCGCCGCGGTGCCGCACAACAGCAGCGCGTACGCGAATGCGACCTCGTCACCGGCGACGATGTCCAGCGACACGATGTCGAAGCTGCCGCCGGCGGCCTGCCAGGCGAAGAACCCGGGCCACACGTCGCGGTAGGAGTCCAGGCCACGCACACCCTCGTGCGGTGGCGGCACGTCGAACATGACGATGTCGGGAGCGTGACCGGCGAGCACCGTCTCCAGGTCGCCGGCGTGCACCGCGGCCGCCCACCGCTCGATCAGGACCCGGATCTGCTTCTCGTCATCGGACATCCCGGCAGTGTGTCATATCTTGGCGGGGCCGCGCATCGTCGTCGCGAGCACCGAATTCCGGCGGCTGTAGCCGAGATACACGGCCACGCCGATCGCCACCCACACCGCGAATCGCACCCAGGTCAGCCCGTCCAAGGTGAGCGCCATGAGCGCGCAGCCGATCAGCGCGAGGATCGGCACCAGGGGCACCAGCGGTGTGCGGAACGGGCGGTCGCGCTCGGGTTCCAGCCTGCGCAGCATCAGCACCCCGGCGCACACCACCGCGAAGGCCGACAGCGCGCCGATATTCACCAGTTCGACGACGATGTCGATGGGCACCAGCCCGGCGATCGCGGCGCAGCACACGCCGAGCACCAAGGTCAGCCGGACCGGCGTCGCGTGTTCGCCGGTGGCGGCGAGCCGCTTCGGCAGCAGGCCGTCCCGGCACATCGCGAACGCCAGCCGCACCTGCGCGTAGATGATCAGCAGCACACCCTTGGTCAGGGCGATGATCGAGGCGACCACGATGACATTGCCGATCCAGCCGATGTGCAGCGCGCCGAACGCGGTCGCGATGGGCGCGCTGTTGTTCAGCGCGGCGAACGGCGCGACACCGGTGAGCACCGCACTGACCAGCGCGTAGAGCAGCGTCGCGATGAGCACCGTGCCGATGATGGCGAACGGGATGTCCTTCTTCGGATCGCGCGCTTCCTCCGCCGAAGCGGCCACCACGTCGAAACCGAGGAACGCGAAGAACGCGATGGCCGCGCCGCCGACGACCCCGCTCCAGCCGAACGGCGCGAACGGAACCCAGTTGCCGGGATCGATATGCGGCGCGCCCACGGCGACGACCAGCACCAGCACGCCGATCGTCACCCCGACCAGCGCCTTGGTGATCTTCGCGGTCAACGTCACCTCGCCCACCAGCACCGCGACCAGCGCCGCGATGATCAGCACGGCGGGCAGGTTCACGACGCCGCCTTCGGCCGGGGCCGCGGTGATCGCCTGCGGCAGCGTGATCCCGAACAGGGAATCCAGCGCCGACACCGTGGTCCCGGACCAGCCGATCGCCACCGCCGATCCGGCGATCACGAACTCCAGCAACAGATTCCAGCCGACCAGGAACGCGGGTCCTTCGCCGAGCGTCGCGTAGGTATAGGTGTAGGCGCTGCCCGATACCGGAACCATTGCCGCGAGTTCGCTGTAGCACAGCGCAACCAGCACGCAGACCAGCCCGGCGAGCAGAAACGACAGCACGATCGCCGGCCCGGCCTTCTCGGCGGCGGCCACACCGGTGATCACGAAGATGCCCGCACCGACGATCGTGCCGACCCCCATGGCGGTCAGATCGATCCGGCCGAGGCTGCGCTTGAGCGTCGTTCCCCCGGTCAGGACGGCTTCATCGGGTGTGCGACGACGCCAGCGGCGATCGTGTGCGGTGGTCATCGATTCCTCTCGGGCGGGGACTGAACCGAGAGGCCATTCTAATAACTAGATATTTGCTGCAATTCGGATTGGGGCCGCAAATCCCGCGATTGATGCGCTATTGACCTTAATGTGGGCAATACGCAGCAAACCTGATTTTCGATCTTTTCCGAGAAAGGATCCGCTCATGTCCCACTCGTCACCCGAGCCCGACCGCCAGGTGCGTCAGGGCCTCGCCATGGGAACCGCGATCGGCGCGGCGATCCTGCTGTTCGTCGTCGGCCTGCTCAACCTGCTCGAGGGGATTTCCGCCGTGGGCGACGACAGCGTCTTCGTCGTCGGCCCGGAGTACACCTACAAGTTCGATCTCACCACTTGGGGCTGGATCCATATCGTCACCGGGATCCTGCTGATCATCTGCGCGCTCGGGCTGGCCACGGGCACCACCTGGGGCCGCGTCGCCGCGATCACCCTCGCGGCGGTGTCCATCGTGACGAACTTCCTGGCGCTGCCGTACTACCCGGCTTGGTCGATTCTGATCATCGCGCTGGACGTCGTGGTCATCTGGGCCGTGAGTACCTGGAAGACGACAACGGACTGACCTGTTCCACCCCATCGCCCGTCCGGCCTGTTCGCGAGGCCGGGCGGGCGATGCCGGTTCAGACCGCGGAGCGGGCGGCTTGCTCCTTTTCGGCGAGTTCGGATTTCCAGCGCCGGAAACCCTCCTCGGTGCGTCCGCGCCGCCAGTAGCCGGAAATCGAGGACGCCCACTCGGCGGGTACGCCGCGTTCCTTGCGGATATAGGGCCGCAGTTCGTGCATGACCGCCTGGGCTTCGCCGTGAATGAAGACGTGCACCTGTCCTTCGCGCCAGGGTTCGGCGCGCACGGCGGCGGCGAGTTTCTCGCCCGGGGCGGCGTCGCCGCGGTGCAGCCAGGTGAGCTGGACGCCCGCGGGTGTCTCGATGGCCAATTCGTCTGCCGGGCCGCCGATTTCGAGGAACACGTGGCCGACGGCCCCGGCCGGCAGGGCGGCGCAGGCGGCGGCGATCGCGGGCAGGGCGGAGTCGTCGCCCGCGAGCAGGTGCCAGTCGGCGTCGGGGCGCGGGGCGTAGGCGCCGCCGGGTCCCATCAGTTCGATGGTGTCGCCGGGCGCGGCGGCCGCCGCCCACGGGCCCGCGACGCCCTCGTCGCCGTGGTAGACGAAATCGATCGCGATCTCCTGCGCCGCGTGGTCGATCGAGCGCACCGTGTAGGTGCGGACGGTCTCACCGTCCGAGCCGGGGAAGACCAGCTTGACGTAGGCGTCGGTGAACTCGTTGGGCTGGAACGCGGCGAAGCCGGGACCGCCCAGATACACCCGGATCATGTGATCGGTGAGGCGAATCGTCTTCTGGACGACGAGGGTGGTGCGAGGGCGAGCCAATAGAACACCTCCATATTAGGGTTACCTAACAGAGCGTACGCACTTCTCGATAGCTCGTCGACACAGTTCTGATATGGCGGGAGTCACGCCGCGATCCGGGTGCGGGTGACGATCACCGCGGCGGCGCCGATGGCGACCGCGGTGATCACCATGGTGCCCGCCCAGCCGAACCATTCGACGGCTGCCGCGCCGAACGCGGTGCCGAGGCTGCCGCCCACGAAGTACACCAGCATGTACGCGCTGTTGAAGCGGGCCGGAGCGGCCGGATCGATGGCGAGCACCGTGCTCTGATTCGCCACCTGCGCGGCGAAGAGCCCGGCGTCGAACAGCGCCAGGCAGATCAGCGTCGTGCGGGTGCTGGTGAGCGTGAACCCGGCGACGAGTGCGGCGATTCCGGCCAGCGCCAGACCGAAGCGGATGACCCGCCGAGCGCCGACGCGGTCGGTCCAGTTCCCGGCGATTCGCGTCGCCAGAATGCCCGCGAGCCCGGCCAGGGCGTACAGGCCGATGCGTTCGGCCGAATACGAGAACGGGGGCGCGGACAGCGCGACCGCGAGCCCGGCCCAGACCGCACAGAACGCGAAAAACCACAGCGCCCCCGCACCGGCCGCGACCCGCAGCGTGGCGTTCCGCACGAGCAGTCCGGGCAGGGACCGCAGGGTCGCGAGGTAACCGCGCCCGCCACCGCCCGGAGCGTCCGGCAGCGCCAACAGGCACCACCCCGCGATCAGCGCGCTGGCCGCGGCGAACGTCAGAAGCATGGCCCGCCAGCCGATCTCGTCCGCCAGCCAACCGCCGACGATGCGCCCGGCCAGGATGCCCGCCGAGATCCCTGCCGTCACGATCCCGAGCGTCGTCGCGCGCCGCTCCGGCGCGGCGAGCCGTCCCGCGACGGAACTGAGCCCTGCCCCGACCGCCGAGCAGGCCCCGATCACCGCCGCCGTCAGCCCGAGCTGCCACGCGCCCCCGATCCCGGCGCTCACAGCCAAAGCGATTGCCAGCACCCCGAATTGGGCCGCTATCACCCGTCCGGGCGGGAACCGATCCACCAGTGGAACCAGCAACGCGAGCCCCGCCATATACCCGATCGGCCCGCAGGCGAGCGCCAATCCGATCGCCGTCATCGGTGCACCCAGCGAGTCCGCCACATCCGCGATCGCGGGCTGCAAAGGGTAGGTAGCGGATGTTCCGAGCGCCGCCGCGAGCGACATGAACAGCACAACCGATCCACGCAATCGCGTGCCGGTGCGAACCTCGACAGTAGGAGCAGATTTCATACGACCGACCGTAGAAATCGCCCGAACCCAGCGCTGGCGGGATATCGCCCTGACCGTAGGCCTATCGATGAATCGCGCCCCCGGTGAGCGCCAGCGGCGCCGCGGTGCCGCCCCGCACCTCGGCGACGATCTCGGCGGCGATCGACAGGGCGGTTTCGGCAGGTGTCCGCCCGCCCAGGTCGAGCCCGATCGGTGAGCGCAATCGTGCCAATTCGCCGTCGGTCAAACCACTGTCACGCAGGCGTCGCAGTCGTTCGACGTGGGTGCGCCGGGAGCCCATCGCACCCACGTAGCCGACCGGAAGCCGGAGTGCGAGCTCCAGCAACGGGATGTCGAACTTGGCGTCGTGGGTCAGGACGCACACCACGGTCCGGGCGTCGACGGTGAGCGACCGCAGATAGCGGTCCGGCCAGTCCACCACGACCTCGTGGGCTTCGGGGAAACGCTCCGCCGTGGTGAACACGGCGCGCGCATCGCACACTGTCACCCGATAGCCCAGGAACCGGCCCATCGTGGCCAGGGCGGCGGCGTAGTCGATCGCCCCGAAGATCAGCATCCGGGGCGGCGAACTATAGGTTTCCACGAATTCCGCACCGCGCAAACCGGTTTCGTGCGCCGGCTCGCCGAGCCGGACGATGGTGCGGACAGTCGCGCCGAGCGACCGCACCACCGTCACCGGTTCCGCCCGCGCCAGCGCCTCGAGCGCGGGCGCGAGCGCCGCGCCGGGGGACGGGTGCACGAGGATCTCGACTTCCCCGCCGCAGGTCAGCCCGACCGCGAAGGCGTCGTCGTCGCTGTAACCGAACCGCTGGCGGACCGCGCGCCCGGTTTCCAGTGTCTCCAGGCACAACTGGTGCACGGCCGCTTCCACGCAGCCGCCCGACACGCTCCCCGCCACCTGCCCGTCCGCCGACACCGCCATCGCCGCGCCCGGCGGCCGGGGCGCGCTGCCGCTGGTGCCGATCACCGTCGCCAGCGCGTAATCGACTCCGCCGCACTGCCATCGCAGCAGCTGGTGCGCGATGTCACGCACGGCGGCGCCCCCTCACCGCGCCGCCTTGCGCTGGGCCGCGAGCCGGACCGCGTCGAGGATCTTCTCGTATCCGGTGCAGCGGCACAGATTTCCGGCCAGCGCCTCCCGGATCTCGGGATCGGAGGGGTCGGGATTCCGATCGATCAGGTCGCTGGCCTGGACGAGGAGACCCGGTGTGCAGAAGCCGCATTGAACCGCCCCGGCCTCCACGAAAGCCTGCTGCATCGGATCGAGCTGCGCCCCCTCGGCGAGGCCCTCGACGGTCCGCACCGAGCGGCCTTCGACCTGCCCGGCCGCGACCAGGCACGAGCACGCCGTGACCCCGTCCAGAAAGACTGTGCAGGAACCACATTCGCCTTGCTCACAGGCGTTCTTGGAGCCGGGCAGCCCCATCCGCTCGCGCAGCGTGTACAGCAGGCTCTCGCCCGGCCACACATCCTCGACGGTCACGGGGGCGCCATTGACGGTGAAGGTGACACGCATCAGGCCGCCTTCCTTTCTGTCGCATAGTCTTTCCAGGTCCAGGTGAGGGTTCGCCGGGCCAGTACCGCCAGTGCGTGGCGGCGATATTCGGCGGTGCCGCGCACGTCGTCGATCGGGGCCGCCGCCGCGGCGACCAACTGCCCGAAGCGAGTGATCACGGCGGGGGTGAGGTCCGCTCGGGACTCCCAGCGCCCGCTGGCGGTCAGTTCCGCGTTGAGGAACTGCTCGGCCCCCACGGCACGGCGCGGCGTGGGCGCCGCCGACCCGAATCCGGTGCCGACCTCCTGACGTTCGGGGTGCAGCGACAGCGCGAACGCGGTGACCGATATGACCATCGCGTTGCGGGTCCCGATCTTGGCGAACTGCTGTGGGCCGGACGCCGGCCGCAGCCAGTACGCGGCGATGAGTTCGTCGGCGGCCAGGGCGCTGCGTTTGACCCCGAGGTAGAAGTCGGCGATCCGGATATGGCGCACGCCGCGCACCGAATGTGCCTCGACCACAGCGTCATTGGCGAGCAGTGGCGGGTGCGCGTCACCGGCGGGCGAGGCCGCGCCCAGATTGCCGCCGACGGTGCCGCGGTTGCGGATCTGTGGTGAGCCGACGGTGCGCGCGGCCATCGCCAGGCCCGGTAGCGGGCCGCCGAGTTCGGCGATGAGCCGGCTGTAGCTGACCCCCGCGCCGATGCGCAGGGAGCTGCCCACCGGGGCCCACTCGGTCAGTTCGCCGATGCGGGTCAGGTCCAGCAGGACGGCGGGACGTTTGACGTCGAAGTTGAGTTCGACCATCACGTCGGTGCCCCCGGCGATCGGGATCGCGTCGGGGTAGGCGGCCTTCGCCGCCAGCGCGTCGGCCCATGAGCCGGGTCGCAAGAATTCCATGTCGGAGCGCTCCTGTGCGTGGAAGGGAGGTCGCCGTCAGCCGGCGAGGCAGGACTGGAGGCCGCGGGTCAGTTCGGCGCGATCGAGCTCGCGGCCGATGAAAACGACCTTCCCGGAAGGCCTTTCGCCCTGCCACGGCGCGGACGGACGGATCTCGAACATGCTGTGGATGCCCTGCAGCACGAAGCGGCGGGTGTCGTCGGCGACGGCGAACAGGCCCTTGATCCGGAACACGTCGCTGCCGCGTTCGGCCAGGTGCGCGGTGAGCCAGGACTCCAGCGCGCGCTGATCGAATCCGCCGTCGAGTTCGATGCCGACCGAGGTCAGGCTCGGGTCGTGCTGATGGTTGTCCTCGTCGAGCCAGTGCGGATCGCC
Organism: Nocardia sp. NPDC051832; assembly: GCF_040681285.1. NCBI lineage: Bacteria > Bacillati > Actinomycetota > Actinomycetes > Mycobacteriales > Nocardiaceae > Nocardia > Nocardia sp. NPDC051832. The sequence goes on along the minus strand of NZ_JBFAYL010000008.1, from coordinate 117,462 downwards.
CGCCATGGTGCGGGCCATGTCGAAGGCGCTGATACCCAGCACGTCGGCGAGATCGATCGCCGCGTACTGCGAGGTGATGATGTCGGCGGTGGCGTTGATGGCCCGCACCGCGGCTTCGACCTCCCGGACCGTGCCGGCGTCGACCAGATCGACCTTGTTGACGATGATCCGGTCGGCGAAGGCGATCTGGTCGACCACCTGATGGCCGACGCCGTCGGCGCCGACCTCGGCGAGGTGACCGCGAACGTGCTTGGCGTCGACCAAGGTGACGATGGCGTCGAGGGTGAAGTTCGCCGCGATCTCCTCGTCCACGAAGAAGGTCTGGGCGACCGGATTGGGATCGGCCAGCCCGCTCGTTTCGATGAGAATGCGATCGAATCGATCGCTGCGCTCGAGCAGCGAACGCAGGATCTCGATCAGATCGGTGCGCGCGGTGCAGCACAGGCAGCACCCGTTGCTCATTTCGATGATCTTCTCGTCGGCGTTGAGCACGAGATCGTTGTCGATCGATATCTCGCCGAATTCGTTCTCGATCACCGCGATCCGATGCCCGTGATTGGCGGTCAGGATGTGGTTGACCAAGGTGGTTTTGCCGGAACCGAGGAATCCGGTCAGCACGGTTACCGGGATCTTGCTGTCAGGCATGGGTATCTCCTTGCGTGGTAAGGGAATGGAGGATCGTTCGGGCGTGATCCATTGCGTCCGGCGAGATCTCGATGCGCCGCCCCTCGAAACCCGGGCCCCGGGTGGCGTCCAGGCCGAGCCGGGAGGTGGTGCCGTCACTGGTGGAGGAGGGGTCCAGCGGCGAGCCGGGCAGCCCGTCGACGGTGAGGATGTCGCGGTGCGGCTGGAAGTGGGTGGCCAGCGCCCACAGCACCGCGGAGTCGTCGCTGACGTCGATATCGCTGTCGACGGCGATCACGGTCTTGACGTAGGGATCCCAGCCGAGCAAGCCCAGCATGATCTGACGCGCCTGGCCGGGCCGGCTCTGCCGCACCGCCACATAGCAGTGGAAATGCGTTCCGGACGTCGGATAGTGCACCGCGGTCACATCGGGGAAGCGGGATTTGAGCTTCTCCGCCATCTCCGACTCCCGCGGAATACGAGCCAGATTGAGATGCTCGGCGGTATTGCCGCCTTCGACGTCGAACAGCATCGGCTGCCGCCGCCGCATGATCGCCGTGACCCGCACCAGATTGTTGGTGGACCGATTCGAGGAGTAGCCGGAGAACTCGCCGAACGGTCCCTCCTCGACGTGCGCGCCGGGATCGATCTCGCCTTCCAGCACGAAATCCGACCAGGCCGGCACCCCGATGCCGTGCTGTGGCGTGGCGACGATGTCGAGCGGTTCGCCGAGCAGGCCGCCCGCGATCGCGCGCTCGTCGACCTCGTAGCCCACCCGCGCGGAGGCGGCCAGCATGAAGAGCGGATGCCCGCCGATCACCATGGCGATGGGCATCGATCTGCCCAGCTCGGCGTATTTCGCGAGCATCCGCCACAGGTCGCCCCGCGAATGCAGGCTGGTCGCCAGTTCGGTCGGCGAGTGCACCATCGAGCGGTGATAGCTGAGGTTGCCCACGCCGGTCTCGGGGTCCTGGGCGACGATGATGCCGCTGGTGATGTAGGGCGCACGATCCGAGGCGAAATGGCGCAGCATCGGCACCGTCGCCAGGTCGACTTCGGCACCGGTCTGGACGATTTCGAGGATCGGGCCGGAATCGACCAGCCGAGGCGGCAGCGGCCGGGCCGCGCGCGCGGCGAAGGCCTCGTGCAGACCGCTCGGCTCGGTGTCCAGCATGCGGGCGATCCGCCGCCGGGACGCGAACACATTGCTCACCACCGGGACCGCGACACCGTCGACCTTGCGGCAGTACACCAGTTCGTCCCGGCCGTGCGCGGCCAGCTCGTAGATCAAACCGGTCACGCCCTGATCGGCGGGCACGACGTCGCCGACCGCCAGCACGTCCTCGGGATGCGTGGCGAGATAGCGCTCCAGGAAGTCGTGCGGGTCCTGGCGGCGCGAGAGCTCGGAGTACGTCATCGGGCCAGAGCTCCGATCAGCTGCCGCGCGGCGACGGGCCCCTGCCAGCGCGGCGCCAGCTCGTGCTCGATCCCGAACTGGTCGAGGATCTTTCCGCTCAGATGCGCGAGCAGATCCTCGATCGAGGCCGGCTGCCCGTAGAACGCGGGCACCGGCGGCAGCACGATCGCGCCCGCCTCGGTCACCGCGGTCATATTGCGCAGATGCACCAGACTCAACGGGGTTTCGCGGGTGACCAGCACCAGCGGTCGCCGCTCCTTGAGGCAGACGTCGGCGGCCCGCGCGAGCAGGTCGTCGGAATAGCCGTGCGTGATCGCCGCGAGGGTCTTCATCGAGCACGGCACCACGACCATCCCCATGGTGCGGAACGACCCGGAGGCGATGCTCGCGGCGATGTCACCGCGCTGGTGGTAGACATCGGCGAGCCCGATGAGGTCGTCGGGCCGCAGCCCGGCCTCGAGTTCGAGGGTGCGATGCGCCGCCCGGGAGACAACCAGATGTGTCTCAACGGTTTTCAGGCGGTGCAGGGCGGTGAGCAGATGGACGGCGAGGTGGGGTGCGCTGGCGCCGGTGATACCGATGACCAAGCGTGGTCGTTCGGCGGCGCTCGCCTCGGCGAATTCGTATGGCATGACGGACTTTCTGGCTAGGGCGAGGGATGGTCGACTGGTCTGCGCCGGGCGTGGAACACGAGGTTCAGCACGATGGCGAGCAGGGTGCCGGTGGCGACGCCGCTCTTGAAGAACATCTCGGCGAAGGCGGGCAGCTGGTGATAGAAGCGCGGCGCGTAGGCGGGTATCAGCCCGACGCCGAGCGAGAGCATGACGATCATCAGATTGCTGGATCGGTCGAAGTCGACCCGCGCCAGAATCTGGATCCCGGCGACGGTCAGGGCGCCGAAGGTGACCAGTGCCGCCGCCCCGATCACCGGCTCCGGGATGGCGGCCGCCACCCGCCCGACGGGCTGGACGAGGCCGAGGGCGAACAGGATCACCCCGCCGACGGCCACCGGGAAACGGCTGCGCACCCCGGTCAGCGCGATCAGGCCGATGTTCTGCCCGAAGGTGGTGTAGACGAAACCGTTGAACACGCCGCTGAACGCCGTCATCAGCCCGTCCACCCGCAGCAGCCGCGCGATCTCGTCCGGACCGACCGGCTTGCCCACCACCTGGCCGACCGCCAGGCCCTGTCCCGCGCCCTCGACCATCAGCACGAAGACGATGACGAGGAACAGCAGGATGGAGGGCACGTGGAATTGCAGGGCCCCGAAATGGAACGGGCTCATCATTCCCACGATCGGCCCCGAGCCGATGCCGGTGAGACTGCCGATGCCCGTTGCCCATCCGACGATCGCCCCGATCACCAGCGCGGACAGAATCGACAGCTGACCGAGCAGGCCGCCGAAGAGCCGCCGGAAGATCACCATCAGCGCCATGGTCGCGGCGGCCAGCGCGATGTGGCCGAGCCGGCCGTAATCCGAAGCGCCCGGGTCGGATCCGGCGATCAGCCGGATGCCGACCGGGATCAGCGTCAGGCCGATCAGCGCGATGACGGTGCCCGTCACCACTTCGGGAAACAGCTTCAGCAGCATGCTGAAGTACGGGGCGACCAGAATCCAGAGCACGCCCGCGACCAGCAGCGAACCGTAGACGGTGGCCATGCCCTGGCTCTGGCCGACCAGCACCATGGGCACGATGCCGCTGGAGGCCGCGCCGACGACCAGCGGCATCCGGATGCCGAACTTCCAGACGCCGATCGCCTGGAGCAGGGTGCCGATGCCGGCGAGGATCAGGTCAATGCTGACCAGGCTCGCCAGCTCGGCGTCGGAGAGGCCGATCGACGTGCCGACCACGATCGGCACCACGACCACGCCCGCGTACATCACCAGCGTGTGTTGCAGGCCGAGCAGCACCATGTGCAGGAAGCGGGGTCGCTCGTCGACGGGAGCTGTGCGCTCCGTCTGGACGCCAGGGGTCAATTCCTTGTCTGTCATGGCATTTCAGCTCGCTACCTGCGGATCGGGCTGATCGGCCAGGCGCTCGTCCGCCTCGTCGGGACGCTCTTCCGGTTCCCGCTCGACGCCGTTCAGCAACAGATTGAGCAGGAACGCCGCGATACCGCCGGCCGCGATACCGCTCGACAGCACGGTCTGGAGCGGCCCGGGCAGTTGGTCGTAGAAGTCGGGTGCGCCCACCGGGATGAGCCCGAAGCCGAACGCGATGGCCACGACGAGGTGGTTGCGCGGATTGCTGAAGTCCGCGCCCAGCATCAACTTGACGCCGATCGCGCCCAGCGTGCCGAACATGACCACGCTGATGCCGCCGAGCACCGGTCCGGGCAGCGAGGCGATCACCGCGCCGAGCTTGGGCATCAAGCCGATGAGCACCAGGATCACGCCGGCGGTGGCCACGACGTAGCGGCTCATCACCCGGGTGATGCTGACCAGCCCGACATTGCCGCCGAAGGTGACGAACGGGAAGCTGCTGAACACCCCGGCGAGCGCGGTGCCGACGCCGTCCGCGCGCAGCGCGCGGGCGATATCGCCCGATTCGACCTTCCGGTGCACCACCTGGCCGACGGCCAGCGTGTCACCGGTGGATTCCACCATGTTGACCACCTGCACGATCAGCATCGGCAGGATGGCGGAGAGCACGAAGGTCGGGGTGCCGAACGAAAACGGTTCCACGAGACCGAATATCGGCGCGTCCTTGGTGGCGGAGAAGTTGGTCAACCCGAGCGGCCAGGCGGCCAAGGTCCCGGCGGCCAGCGCGATGAGGATCGCGAAGCGGCCGATGGCGGGCCGCATCACCCGTTCGAGCAGCACCACCAGCACGATGGTCGCGCCGGCGAGCAGCAGCCGTTCGGGCGCGCCGTGATCGGCCGCCGACGCGGAACCGGCGATCATGGTCGCGGTCTTGGGCAGCAGCGAGAAGCCGATGATCGCGATGGTCGTGCCGGTCACGATCGGCGGGAAATACCGGGTCAACTGGGCGAACCAGGGGGCGATCAGCCAGGTGATGAGCCCGACCACGATGGTCGCGCCGAAGACCGCGGGCAAACCGGATTCGGTGCCCACGATGATGGCGGGGGTGATGCCGGTGAAGGTGGAACCCATGACGATCGGCAGGCGGACACCGACATTGAGGATGCCGAGGGTCTGGAGCAGCGTCGCCAAGCCGCTGACGAAGACGTTCGCGGTGACCAAGGTCGTGATCTGCGCCGGGGACAATCCGATGCCCAATCCGATGACCAGCGGCAAGGTCACCATGCCGGAGTAGGCGACGATGACATGTTGCAGGCCGAGCGGAATCAGGTGGCGCAGCGGCGGCACCGAATCGACGGGGTCTCTGGGTGTTGTCGACCGGTTTCTGGGTCGGGGGAAGAATTTCATTACTACTCCTGGGCCGCGGTGCGGTGGATGAGTCGTGGAGCGGGGCCGGGCCGCGGCCGTGCGGGATCGGGGCGGGTCAGTGCGACCAGGGCAGGCGCAGCGCGGACATGCCCGCACGCGAGATCAGCTGGGTGGCTTGGTATTCGGCCTGTTCGACGGCCACTTCCTCGTCGATGAACAGGCAGCGCCCGTCGCGGTAGACGATCCGGCCGCCGACGATGGTGATCTCGACGTCGGAGCCGCGCGCCGAATAGACCAGGGAACTCACCGCGCGGTGCAGCGGGCGCAGGTGCGGGCGGTCCAGGTCGACGACGATGACATCGGCCAGCCGGCCGGGTTCGAGAACCCCGGCGTCGATACCGGCGTAGCGTGCGCCCTCGCGGGTGGCCAGCTCGAGCGCGTCCTCGGCCCGGCACGCGGTCGGGTCCAGGGTGGCCAGCCGCTGGGCGTAGATCGACAGCTTCATGGCTTCGAAGAGATCCTGGCGGTGCCCGCAACTCGGGCCGTCGCTACCCAAAGACACTGCCGCGCCGCTGTTTCGGAGCTCGCGCAACCGAATCGTGCCGGACGCGAGATACGCGTTCGAAGAAGGATTGTGGGCGACGCCCGCCCCGGCCGCGCCGACCTGTGCGATCTCGTCGTCGTCGAGCCAGAGGGCGTGTGCCAGGGTCGCGCGGTGATCGAGCAGGCCCTCCTTGGCCAGCCATTCGACCGGCCGGACGCCGTAGGCCTCGACATAGCTCTCCGGGTCCTTGCGGCTCTCGCAGCAGTGGGTGTGCCATTTGGTGTCGAACTCCGCCGCGAGTTCGACGCAACTGCGCACCAGATCCTGATCGACATAGGTGAGATTGAGTGGGCCGGGCCAGATTTCGACCTTCGAGCCGCGGGGACGGTGTTGCAGAGCCTCGCGGGTCATGGCGAGTTCGTCGGCGGCGCTGTATCGGAACAGGCCCTCGGGCTGCCCGCGCCGGGCGGCGATCTCGGTGCGGTCGCCGATCATGCCGCGGGCGACCACACCGCGCAGGCCCGCCGCCTCGATGACGTCGGCGACCGCCAGCGTCGTGATCAAATCGCTTGGGGCGTAATGATTGTCGATGACGGTAGTGATGCCCGCTCGTAACGCCTCGGCGGCCCCGAGGCGGGCGGCGGCCATCGCGCCCTCGATGGTCATGGCGATCGAGTACGGCCACATGAACTCGCACAGCCAGGGCACGATCGACATGCCCTCGCCCAGGCCGCGGGCCAAGGCCTGGTACAGGTGATTGTGTCCGTCGACGAAACCGGGCAGGACGGCTTTTCCGGTGCAGTCGATGACCGTCTCCGCCTGCCATCCGGCCAGCTCGGCGCAGGATCCGACCGCGACGATCCGGGAGCCGGTGATGGCTACCGCGCCCGGTTCGTGCACGGTGCGCGCGTCGTCGACCGTGAGGACGGTGCCGCCGGTGAGTAAGAGATCGCAGTGCTGGGGGAGTGAAGGTGTCATGGCCGCCGCTGCCTTCCCGGGCGGCTCGGCCGCCTCAATCCGTTGGCGTAGGGGGAGATGGCTCTCCCCGGGCCAGGGCAAGGCCCTGGCGCGTGCCGAACGGTTTAACCCAGGAGCGGGAGGTCACCGGCAGTGTGACCTGGCACACATGCCGTGGTCACGGATACATGTAAACGGCAAGCCGCGACCGTTGTCAACCCTCAATTCGATCGCCTCGAAATCCTTGACGGGGAGCTAATGCGTTCTGACCTGGCTAGATGGGGAGGCCAGCGGTTCGAAGATTACATGCAATCCGTTGACAGCCGGGTTCGGCTGTGCTGAACTCGGTCCCATCGAGCCGGCAGTCGGGCCGGCCCGCCGCGGTGCTGACCGCGGCCCGTAGGTGCGTGATTCGCGGCCGGGGAGCTCTTTCCGACCACTCATCGAGGAGAATCGCAAATGATCATCGATACCCATGTCCACCCGACCAATCTCGTCGACGAGGCGTGGCGGCATACCGGCGAACCGTTCACCGGCGAGCGCACGCTGGAAATGATGGACGGCCCGTTCTGGATCAACGGGAAACCGCGCCGGGTCGACGTCAGCTGCATCATGCCGCCGCCGGGCAATACCGCCTGGCGGGAGGGAAATCGCAGCGGCCGCGAGGGAATTCGCGACTACCAGGCCTACGTGACGTCCATGGTGCAGAAGTATCCGGACCGCTTCGTCGGGAACTTCATCTACAACCCCCGGTTCGGCCCCGAGAACGGCGCCGCGGAGTTGGCCTTCCATGTGCGGGAGCACGGCTACAAAATGATGAAGCTGCACGCCAATATGCACTCCTACCGCCCGGACCGGGCGCTGGACTGGTTGCGTCCCGCGCTGCGGGTCTGCGACGAGCTCGGCGTCACCGTGCTGATCCACACCGGCGACGGCCCGTACTCCATTCCCACGCAGTTCTATCCGATCATCCGGGAATTCCCCGGGGTGAATTTCATCCTCGGGCACTTCGGGATCCAGACCGGCGGCGTCTACTGTTTCGAGGCTTTCTGGATGATCCAGGACTCGAACAACGTCATCGGGGAATCCGGCTGGCTGCTGCAATCCCGGATCGTGGAGTTCGCCAAGGAGATGAAGAAGAGCAAGATGGTCTTCGGCACCGATTCGCCGCCGAACGAGCCCGGCATGTGGGCGCGAGAGCTGGAAGTGCTGTGCCACAAGCCGCCGCAGGGTTTGTCGCTGTCCGAGGACGATCTCGAGGGCTACCTGGGCAACAACATGGCGAAACTGCTGGGGCTGGCCCCGACGCCGCCGCCGAAGGATCAGGCCGAGGCAGAGGCGTACCTGCGCGGTGACATCACGCAGGCCTCGGCGACGAATTCGCACGCCGACCACTACAGCGGTTACACCCCGTCGGCGTGGGCGGAGGAAGCGGCGCTGGACGCCGCCCGGTAATCGCTAGCCCGGGGACTCCAGCGGTGTGCGGTATTCGTCGCGCCGCTGGGGTCCCGCTGCTTCGCCGGACAGCAGGGAGAATTCCCGGCGCCGCGGGGCATCGCCCGCCATATCCTCCCGGGTTGTTGCCTGCGACAGCCGCACTCGCAGCCGTGAGATATGGCGCTGGGCCACGGTTTCGGCGTACTCCGGGTCGCCGGTGGCCATGGCTTCGACAATCTGAATATGTTCGTCCAGTGCGAACCGTGGCGCGTCCACGCTGCGCCACAGCGAATGCAGCGCCAGATGGGACCGGCCCGCGATGGGCTCCAAAGTCGCCGTGAGATGGGGATTCGCGGCGATTTCGCGCACCGTGCGATGGAACCGGATATCCAGTTCGACATGCGCGGCATGGTCGGTGCCGCTGCCGAGTACCTGCTCGTGCTCGGCGAGAATGTCCCGCAGCGCGGTCAAACTCGCCGCGTCGAGTCGCGTGGTCGCCAAACGCGCGGCCAGCCCCTCCAGCATTTCCCGCACCACATACAGTTCGCGCAGGTCGGCGATGTCGACCTTGCTCACTTCGGCGCCGCGCCGCGAAACATGGTTGGCCAGGCCCTCGTAGATCAGGCGCTGGACCGCCTCGCGCACCGGCGTGCGGCTGACATTGAGCTGCCGGGCCAGCTCCGGCACGCTCAGCGCGGTGCCCGGGGGCAGCTGGTTGCGGAAGATCGCGGTTTTGAGGGCCTCGTAGGTGCGGTCGGTGAGCAGTTCGCCGGAGGAGATGTGGTGCGGAAGTGGCGACTCTGACATGGCGGGGCGCCTCCTTGTAGGTCAACGCCGCAATATTACATGCAATCTGCCGCGCAGCCGCAGCTGCGTCGGCGGACCAGATCGACCGCGAGTGTGTGATCGGGTTGCCGCACGCCGGCGGCGCGCACCGCTTCCAGCGTCGAGACTGCCGCCAGGCCGAAATCGTCGAACGATCGGCCCACCGTCGTCAGCGGCGGCCAGCTGTGCGCGGCGGGCTGCGTGGCGCCGAAGCCCACGACGGCCAGGTCGTCGGGGACGCGCAGGCCCGATTCCTGGGCCGCGGCAAGCACATCGAGCGCGAGGCCGTCGGCGGCGGCGAAGATCGCGTCCGGTCGATCCGGTTGCCGCAGCCACTCCCGGACCTGTGCGCGGGCGGCCCGCCGGTCCAGCCCCGTCCGCCGGACCGCTGTGGGATCGCCCCCGCCGGCCTTGATCCCGTCCGCCCAGCCCCGCGCCCGCTCGGCTACCGGGCCGGAGCGAGAGGTGCCGGTGAGGCAACCGATCCGGCGATAGGAATGCGCGAGCAGATGTTCCGCGGCCAGCCGCCCGCCCTGCCGATTCGCGAGCGTCACCGATGTCGCGTCCGCGCCGCGCGGCGCGCGATAGTTCAGATACACCACGGGGACACCGAACTCGGTGCCCATGGCGTGGTGTCCGTCGACTTCCGAGCGCACCAGCAGGAGTCCGCTGACTTGAAAGCCCGCCAGGGTGCGCGCGTACCGGAGCTCCTGATCCTGCGAGTAGCCCGAATTGCCCAGCAGCACCAGGGAACCCTCGGCGAACGCCGCGCGTTCGACGCCGCGCACCAGCTCGGTGAAGAAGCCCTCGCTGCTGTCCGGGACGACCAGTCCGATCGTGTTGCTGCGCGTCGAGCGCAGGGCGCGAGCCATCAGGTTCGGCTGGTAGTTCAACGCCGCGATCGCCGCCAGCACTTTCGCGCGCGTCGCGCTCGCGACCGGCCGGGGGCCGTTGTTGATCACATAACTCACCACGGCCGGTGAGGTGCCCGCCAGCCGGGCGACATCGTTGCGAGTGGTCCGCTGCACGACGTCAGACTACGGCCGTCAATCCCTGGCCGGTGCGTATCTACACGTGTAGACTCAGGCCCGGCTCTGGTCGGGGATGTGCCGACTGCCGCCAGGTACGGGCGGCGTGCGGGTGGGAATGGACTGGCGGCCTCGACAGTCACCGGCGTCTCGAAAACGCCGCAGTCCCAAGGAGTCAGCTCATGAGCAGAGCGCCCGGAACGCATCGATCCACCACCCTGGTGCAAGGCGCGCAGACGCAGCAGGGGAAAGGCGTCGGCAGCAGCGCGCTGCGGCCGGACGGCACGCTCAAGGTCACCGGCGAGTTCGCCTACTCCTCGGATCTGTGGATCGACGGCATGATCTGGGCGACCACGGTGCGCAGTCCGCATGCGGCCGCGCACATCCGGTCGATCGACACCAGCAAGGCGCTGGCGCTGCCGGGCGTGCACGCGGTGCTGACGCACGAGGACGTGCCCGGGGCGAAGACCTACGGGATGAAGATCGCGGACCAGCCCGTGCTCGCCATCGACCAGGTCCGATACCAGGGTGAAGCGGTCGCGCTGGTGGCGGCCGACGACCCCGAGATCGCGCGGCGCGCAGCCGAACTGGTCGTGGTCGACTACGAAACGCTGGAGCCGGTCACCGACTCGGAGCTGGCCCTCGACCCGGGCACGCGCGTGCTCCACGACGGTTCGAACCTGGTGCGGCACGTCAAGATTCGGCACGGCGACATGGCGCGCGCCCGTGCCGAAGCGGACGTCGTGGTCAGCGGCGACTACGAGGTCGGTATGCAGGATCCGGCCTTCCTCGGCCCCGAATCCGGTCTGGCCGTTCCCACGCCGGACGGCGGCGTCGAGCTGTATGTCTCCTCCCAGTGGTTGCACAAGGACCTCGAGCAGATCGCGCCGTGCTTGGCGCTGCCGCTGGACAAGGTCCAGTTGACGATGGCCGGCGTCGGCGGCGCTTTCGGTGGCCGCGAAGACCTTTCGGTCCACGTGCACGCCTGCATGCTGGCGCTGCGTCTCGGCAAGCCGGTGAAGATGATGTACAACCGGTACGAGTCCTTCTTCGGGCATGTGCACCGCCATCCCGCGAAGATGCGCTTCGAGCACGGCGCGACTCGCGACGGCAAACTCGTCTACGTCAAGGCGCGCATGGTCTTCGACGGCGGCGCCTACACCTCTACCTCGCCGGTCGTGATCGCGAACGCGTCGTACTTCGTGGCGGGCGCCTACGAGGTCCCGCACGCCGAGATCGACGGCCTGGCCGTCTTCAGCAACAACCCGCCGTGCGGCGCGATGCGCGGCTTCGGCGCGGTGCAGTCGGCCTACGGCTGCGAATCCAATATGGACAAGCTCGCCCGCGAACTCGGCATGGATCCCCTCGAACTGCGGCTGAAGAACGCCATGACCACCGGCACGATCCTCCCGACCGGCCAGGCCGTCGACGGCCCCGCCCCGGTCCGCGAACTGCTCGACGCGCTGCGCCGCCGCCCGCTGCCCGCGACCGAGTCGACCGGCGATCTGCGCACGCTCCCCGGCGGCGTCGGCAACACCACCCACGGCGAAGGCATCCGCCGCGGTGTCGGGTATGCGGTGGGCGTCAAGGCGATCGGCTACTCCGGCGGCGTCGACGACATCTCCACAGCTCGGGTAACCCTGTCGATCGCGGCCGGGTCGCCCGTCGTCTCGATCCACACCGCCGCCGCGGAATGCGGACAGGGCATCACGACAGTCCAATCGCAGATCGCCACAACAGAACTCGGCGTCACCCGGGTCGTGGTGCTGCCCGCCGACACCCAGATCGGTGACGCGGGCTCCGCCTCGGCCTCCCGCATGACCTGGATGTCCAGCGGCGCCGTTCAAGGCGCCTGCCGTCAGCTCGCCCGCGAATTGCTAGCCCGCGCAGCGCGGTCCACCGGCCGCGACGCCGCCGCGCTCGCGCTCGGCGGCGACGCGATCATCGATGCGGGCACCGGCGAGGTGGTGACCTCGATCGCCGACGTGGTCGGCTCGGACACCTTGACCGAGATCCACGAATACCACCACCGCCGGACCGAGACCATCGACCCGGAACGCGGACAAGGCAACGCCCACATCGCCTTCGCGTTCTGCGCCCACCGCGCCGTGGTCGATGTCGACGTAGACCTCGGGCTCGTCCGTGTCGTCGAACTGGCCGTGGCTCAGGACGTCGGCAAAGCCATGAACCCGCTCGCCGTCGAAGGCCAGATCGAAGGCGGCAGTGCCCAGGGCCTCGGATTGGCGCTGATGGAAGAAATCATCGTCGATCCCACCGGCAAACTCCGCAATCCCTCCTTCACCGACTACCTGATCCCCACCATCCTCGACGTCCCGCCCATGCCGATCAGCATGTTCGAATTCCCGCACCCGGATTCGCCCTACGGTCTCAACGGCGTCGGCGAACCTCCCACCCTCTCCTCGACCCCCGCGATCCTGAACGCCCTCCGCGCCGCCACCGGTCTCGACCTACCTCGAATCCCGGTACGCCCCAACGACATCGCGCTCGCCGCGACCGCGGCGCACTGACGCCATGCGATTCGGCTCCGTCCCACCGGCCGCCCTCGGCATCGTGCTCGCCGCGGGCGCGGGCAAGCGCTACGGCTACCCGAAAGCCCTCGCCGACAACGGCGCCTGGCTGCACCGGGCAGCGACGGCCCTGCGCGCGGGCGGCTGCGACGCGGTGCTCGTGCTACTCGGCGCAACCGGCCCCGCACCGCAGACCGTCGCCATACCCGAAGGCGCCCAACCACTGTGGGTACCGGACTGGGCACGCGGCCTCAGCGCCTCGCTCCGCACCGGCCTGGCCACCGCCGCGAAGGCCGGAGCCGAATACGCAGTCATCATGCCCGTAGACACCCCCGACGTCGGCCCCGACACAGTCGCCCGCGTCCTCACCGCAGCCCGCGATACCCCCGGCGGCCTGGCCCGAGCCGTCTTCCATCACACCCCTGGCCACCCGGTCGCCCTCTCCCGCAACCACTGGGCCCCGATATACGCGGCAGCAGAAGGTGATTCAGGAGCCCGCGCCTATCTCACCGCCCACCCGGGCCTGACCCTTGTCCGCTGCGACGACCTGGCCACCGGAATCGACCACGACTACCGGCCCCGCGACGGCTCTGTCAGCCGGTCTGTTCGGTGTAGAGGCTGAGCTGATTGCCGTCGGGGTCGGTGAATTCGCAATAGTCGATCAAGCCCTCTACCCGGATGACTTCGCCGATCTCGAGACCCAGGCCGACCAGCCGGGCGCGTTCGGTCGCGGTGTCGGGCACCTCGAATCGCAGGATCCATGGCCCGCCGCCTTGCTCCACCGCCATGAGCTGGAGCCACCAGCCGTCCATCTTGTATTCGGCGACGCCCTCGACCGGTTCGAGATCGGGTGCGCCGAGCTCGAAGGCGCGTTCGTACCAGCGGCGGGCGGCCGCCAGATCCGTGACCGGTATGCCCACTGTCGCACTTGTCGCTTTCATGACACTGCCTTTCTGTGCGGAATAGCTGTCATCTATGCGACGAACGGCGGAGCCGATATTCGACAGTCGGCTCAGCGATCGAATCGAGCGTTCACCCAGCCGAGTGCGTCGGCGAAGCCCGCGGCGATCAGGCCGCGGTGATCCACGCCGGGGTAGGTCCGGTATTCGACGGGCTGACCGGCGAGCCGCTGCCGGGCCACCATGGCGTCGGTGCCGGGCGGGGTGACGACGGTGTCGGCGAGCCCTTGCTGCACCAGCAGGGGAGTGCTGAAGGTCAGGGTGCTGGGATCGTTGTCGTTGAGCACGCCGAGCAGTGCGCCGAGGTTCCCGTCCTGCGTGAAGACCTGATCGGCGCGCAGCCCACCCCAGGAATCCGGAGCCCGCAGCTGGCCGACGCAGCGGTCGTCGGCGTCCCCGACCATCGACTGTGCCTCGGGTGTAAGGAATTTCGCCGGATCTATCTCGGCCGCGGTTTGCGCGCCACGGATGAACAACGGCAGGAACGCCGCGGCGCCGGGCGACGCGGCGCCGACGACATCGGAGATCCCGGTCCGCTCGGCGAAGGCGAGCGCTCCGACAGACGGGGCGAGATGCGACGCCGGCGCCATCGACACCGACCCGATCAGTCGCAGCGACGGCGCCCAGTCCTGCGAGCGGGCCCCGGCGAACACCGCCGCCTGCCCGCCCTGCGAATGCCCCATCGCCACCCAGCGCGGGCCGATCTCGGGCGCGATCTCGCGCGCGGCCAGCGCCATATCGGCGACGGCGCGCTGTTCGGTCTCACCGATGAGATAGCCGTGCGGGCCCGGGGTGCCCAGCCCCTGGTAATCCGTCTGCGCCACCGCGTATCCGGCCGCGATCCACGCGGCCTGCGTCTCCCGTACCCGCGCGGTGTAGTCGTGCGCGAGGAACGCCGCCGACGTGTCGCGCGATGGCGCACACACATCGGCCGTGCCGGTGGTGCCGTGCGCCCAGGAGATCAAAGGCCAACCGCCCTCGGGGACCGGACCGTCGGGCACGGCGACCGTACCGGATACCGCGACCGGGTTCCCTTGCAGATCCACCGACCGATAGAGCACCAGGACATTGCGCGCGCCGGGCAGCCCTGGATCACCGTCCAACGCGCGCATCCAGATCACCGAGCCGTGCGGTCCGGAAACCAGATCAGCCGGCGGCGAATAGAATTCGAGCCCACCGGGCACGTCGACCGGAGCCTCGGCGACAGCCGGAACGATCCCGGCAACCAGGACCAACCCGGCGACGACACCGACCAGCGCTCCCCACATCCCCTTGGACCCTGCGCTCACTACAAACCTCCATGTCGGATCGGCCAGACCTGGAATCTGGATACACGCCGCACCGAGGCGACCCTATAAGGATCCTGCCCGCGGTTCGCCCGTGGACACGCGGTTGCGGGTCGCCCGCATCCTCTCCGCGAAACACCGGGTGGGTCGGCGCGGGCAGTGTGGCGCAACCGGCACTGAATCTGGACGTATGCCCAGATTGGCGTGCGTCGCGGTTGGCCGATCGGGTCTCCGGAATCGATCACGGTTTCTGCCGCTGACGCGCCCGGCTGCGCACTCCGCGCATGGCGTGACCGGAATTGAGCAATCTGCTCAATTCGGTGTGCATCGATTGAGCACCCCCCGGATCGTGGTGCGCGTGGTCGGCAGTCGAGCGTGCTCGGAATGGCGTGGCTCACAGATCGGGTCTCGAGCAGGCCGTTTACTCCGGGCGAGGCTCGAACCGCGGCGGCTTCCGGTGCCCGCCGGAGGCGTGCCGATGGGCTTTTCCGGTTTTGGCCCGAGTCAGCATATTGTTGCGTAACAAGGGATTTGGTTGACACCCTCGTCCGGGCCTGGTTACGCTCGTGACCTGTTTGTAGCGCTCAAACGTTCGATCATCCTCGTCCCATGATGGGCCGATTTGGCGAACGAAGCTGTGTTGCAATGGATGTGGAGCTCGGCCTCGGGATGCGCGGTCAGTCACCGCTGGTTCCCCGGCGGGCCGCAAGTCGATGGGTGTCGGGTGCGACACGTGAATTGTCTTGCCGCGGTGCGCGTTCGGCGCCTCGATCAGCCGCGTCATATCGTTCGACAGCATTTCCTGTGAGGAGCGTGCATGACCCATGCGCTGATCATCGTGGCCGGTGTTTCCGGCCCGGTGCGGAAACTCGGCTACGCCGTCGGCACGTCGAGCTTCCGTGACGGCAGCGGAAAGCGCTGGGGCACACGCCGATTCGCGAGTACGACGAGCCGGTAACCCCGTCGCTAACTGATCCACACCGGCCTACGTATTCCTGATACCGGGATCGATTTGGCGATCCCGGTGATCGATGCGCTCACGTCAAGGTTGAACAATGTTGTCTGAACCGATCGCGGTCGTTGGCGTCTCCTGCCGTTTTCCCGGGGCTTCCGGGCCCGCGGAATTCTGGCGCCTGCTCCGAGCAGGGGTCGATGCCCTCACCGGCATTCCGGAGCACCGTGGGGGTCGCGCGGGTATGCGCGGCGGCGTCCTCGATCGAGTCGACGAGTTCGATCCCGCCTTCTTCGGCATTTCCGCCCGCGAAGCGGCCGCGATGGACCCGCAGCAGCGCCTGATGCTCGAACTCGGCTGGGAGGCACTGGAAGACGCGCGCCTGATCCCCGGCCGGCTCGCGCAGACCAGGACCGGGGTCTTCATCGGCGCGATCGCGGACGACTACGCGACCCTGATGCACCGGCACGGCATCGATGCCGTCACCCAGCACACCATGACCGGGACCAACCGCGGCCTGATCGCCAACCGGCTCTCCTACGTGCTCGGCCTGCGCGGTCCGAGCATGAGCATCGATGCGGCCCAGGCGTCCGCGCTGGTATCGGTACACCTCGCGGTGCAGAGCTTGCACCGCGGCGAATCCACCCTCGCCCTCGCCGGCGGCGTCCAACTCAACCTCGCCCCGGACAGCGCGGTCCGAGCCGACCGATTCGGGGGTCTGTCCCCGGACGGCCGCTGTTTCGTCTTCGACGCGCGCGCCAACGGCTTCGTCCGCGGCGAAGGCGGTGGCCTGGTCGTCCTGAAACGGCTGGCCGACGCACACGCCGACGGTGACCGCGTCTACTGCGTCATCCGTGGCAGCGCGATCAACAACGACGGCGGCGGTCCCAACCTGACCGCCCCGAACGTAGTCGCACAGCAAGAACTTCTACGCCAGGCCTACCAGCAGGCGGGCCTGGATCCAGCCGTGGTCGACTACGTCGAATTACACGGAACCGGCACCAGGATCGGTGACCCGGTCGAGGCGGCGGCCCTGGGCGCGGTGATCGGTGCGGCCAGGCCCACCGGAAGCCCGCTCGCGGTCGGCTCGGTGAAGACCAACATCGGTCACCTCGAGGGCGCGGCCGGAATCGCCGGGCTCCTCAAGACGGTCCTCAGCATCCACCACGGCGTCCTGGCCCCCAGCCTCAACTTCGAAACACCGAATCCGGACATCCCGTTGGACGCCTTGAACCTCCATGTCCAACAAGCCGCGGCGGAGTGGACATCCGGGCGGCCGCGCGTGGCGGGCGTGAGCTCATTCGGCGTCGGCGGCACGAACTGCCACGTAGTCCTCGCTGAATATGTGGCAGCCGGGGAGGGCACGGCGACCGGGCGATACGCGCCGCGAGGGGACGGCTCGGCGGCCGGGGAGGTTGCCGCGGGGGAGAAGGGCGTCGTGGCGGCGGAGTCGCGGACGGTTGCGGCGGGCGCGCTGCCCTGGGTGTTGTCCGGGCGCGACGAGGAGTCGCTCCGGGCTCAGGCGCGGTCCTTGCGCGCGTACCTGCGGGCCGATCCCGGCTTCGAGTCCGCGGACATCGGTTACTCGCTGGCGACCACGCGGACGGCGCTCGAACATCGCGCCGTGCTTCTCGGGGACGATCCGCAAGCCCTGCTGGATTCGCTCGCGGAGGGCATGCCCGCGCCGGACCTGCTGCGCGGCACAGTAGTCGGCGACGGCTCGGCGGTGTTCGTCTTTCCCGGTCAGGGGTCGCAGTGGGCGGGGATGGCGCTGGAGTTGCTGGAGTCCTCCGCGGTTTTCGCCGCGCGGATCCGGGAATGCGGTGAAGCGCTTGCGCCGCATGCTGATTGGTCGCTGACCGAGGTGCTGGGTGATGCGGCGGCGCTGGAGCGGGTCGATGTGGTGCAGCCCGCGTTGTGGGCGGTGATGGTGTCGCTGGCGGAGTTGTGGCAGTCCTATGGGGTGCGGCCGTCCGCCGTGGTCGGGCATTCGCAGGGGGAGATCGCGGCCGCGTGTGTGGCGGGTGCGCTGTCGCTCGAGGACGCGGCTCGAGTTGTCGCGGTGCGCGGCAGGCTGCTGGCCGCGGTATCCGGCGGGGGCGGGATGGCCTCGGTCGCACTGCCGGTAGACCGGATCGAGCTGGTGGACGGGCTGTCGATCGCCGCGATCAATGGGCCCAATGCCGTTGTCGTGTCCGGAGCGTCCGGCGCGCTGGACGAGCTGGTGTCCAGCTATCAAGCCGCGGGAGTTCGAGCTCGCCGGATCGCTGTCGACTATGCCGCGCATTCCGCCGAGGTCGAACCGCTCCGCGCCCGTCTGCTGGCCGAGCTGGCGGACATCCGTCCACTCCGGCCCGGCATTCCGATGCTGTCGACTGTCACGGGGGAGTGGATCGACGACGCCGGGCTGGACCCGGAGTACTGGTACCGGAATCTCCGCGAACCGGTCCAGCTCGAATCCGCTGTCCGGATCCTGGCCGCAGCCGGTCCTCGCGTGTTCGTCGAAGCCAGTCCCCATCCGGTGCTATCCACCGGAATCCAGGAGACGGCCGGGGACGCTGTCGTAGTCGAGTCGCTGCGGCGCGGTGACGGCGGGCAGCGCCGGTTCCTGACTTCAGTCGGGCAGGCTTGGGCGCACGGGGTCGCTGTCCGTCCCGAGGCAGTGTTCGCCGGGACCGGTGCGCGCCGGGTCGACCTGCCCACTTATGCGTTCCAGCGCCGCCGGTACTGGTTCGACGATGTCGAGGAAAGCCTTGCCGCGCAACCGGCTCGGGCGGTCCGCCGGGAGCCCGGTGGCGAACTGGACCTCGTGCGCGCGCATGCCGCGGCAGTGCTCGGCCAGGCGTCCCCGGACGCGATCGATACCGGCCTGCCGTTCCGGGACCTGGGCATCGATTCGCACCTGGCGGTGGAGCTGCGCAACCGGTTGAGCACCCAGACCGGGCTGCCGCTGCCCGCGACACTGCTGTTCGACTATCCGACCTGCACCGCGGTGGCCGACTTCTTGACAGCTGAATTATCCGGCGCGCGTGCGGAATTCGTACCGGCCGAAGCGCAGTCGGCGACCGCGCACGACCCCATCGCGATCGTCGCGATGAGCTGCCGGTTGCCCGGCGGCATCGATTCACCCGAAGACCTGTGGCGGCTGCTCGCGGCGGGCGGTGACGCGATCGGCGACTTCCCGGCCGACCGCGGCTGGGATCCGCATCCGGACACCGCCTTTCCGCGTATCGGCGGATTCCTCTACGACGCAGGCGATTTCGATCCGAGTTTCTTCGGTATCTCGCCGCGAGAGGCGCTGGCGATGGATCCGCAGCAGCGGCTGCTGCTGGAGACCTCGTGGGAGGCGTTCGAGCGGGCCGGCATCGATCCGGCCGCGCTGCGCGGCACGCGGACCGGGGTGTTCATCGGCGCGATGGCGCAGGACTACGGTCCGCGCCTGCACGAGGCCGCCGCGGACGGATTCCTGTTGACCGGCAATCTGGCCGCGGTCGCGTCGGGCCGGTTGGCCTACACCTACGGTCTCGAAGGCCCCGCGCTGACCGTGGACACGGCGTGCTCCTCCTCCCTGCTGGCTCTGCACCTGGCGAGCCAGGCGCTCCGCCAAGGCGAGTGCTCGCTGGCGCTCGCGGGCGGCGTCACTGTGATGGCCAACCCGGGCATGTTCGTGGAATTCGCCAGGCAAGGCGGGCTGTCCCCGGACGGCCGCTGCAAGGCGTTCGCCGCCGAAGCCGACGGAACGGGCTGGAGCGAGGGCGCGGGTCTGCTTGTGCTGGAGCGGCTTTCGGACGCCCGCCGCAACAATCACCGGGTACTGGCGGTGCTGCGGGGCAGCGCGGTGAACCAGGACGGTGCGTCGAACGGCCTGACCGCCCCGAATGGTCCGTCCCAGCAGCGGGTGATCCGGCAGGCGCTGGCCAACGCCGGTCTGGTCGCGGCGGATGTCGACGCGGTGGAGGCCCACGGTACCGGGACGGTGCTGGGTGATCCGATCGAGGCGCAGGCGTTGCTGGCGACCTATGGTCAGGACCGGGATCGTCCGCTGTGGCTGGGCTCGCTGAAGTCCAATATCGGTCACACGCAGGCGGCGGCGGGCGTCGCGGGCGTCATCAAAATGGTGCTGGCACTACAGCATCAGAAATTGCCCAAGACCTTGCACGCGGACCAGCCCTCGCCGCATGTCGACTGGTCGACGGGCGCGGTCGAGCTGTTGACCGAACCGGCGCCATGGCCGGAAACCACCCGCCCCCGCCGCGCGGGCATCTCCTCGTTCGGCATCAGCGGGACCAACGCGCACGTCATCCTCGAGCAAGCCCCTCCGATCGCCGACCCTCCGGCCGCTCCGGTGCCGCCGGTAGTGCCCTGGGTGCTGTCGGCGAAGACCCCGGCAGCGCTCCGCGCGCAGGCACAACGATTGCGAACGTTCGCCGACACCGCGCGGCAACCCGACCTGCCAACAGCCGACACCGCGCGGCAACCCGACCTGCCAACAGCCGACACCGCGCCGCAACCCGACCTGCCAGCAGTCGACGGGGCGGCTGAAGCCCAGCCGTCTGTCGACTTGACGGCTGCTGCTGGGCCGATTCTTGACTCGCCGGCTGTCGACGCGCCAGTTGGCGTGGGGCCGGCTGTTGGCTCGGCGGGTGGTGTGGGGTCGGCTGTTGGCTCGGCGGGTGTTGTGGGGTCGGCTGTTGGCTCGGCGGGTGGTGTGGGGTCGGCTGTTGGCTCGGCGGGTGTTGTGGGGTCGGCTGTTGACCTCGCGGCTGTCCCCGGGCCGGCTGTCGATCTGCCGGTTGCCGACCTCGCGGCTGTGGGCCGGTCGCTGGCGGCCCGATCCGTGCTGGACAGTCGTGCGGTGGTGCTCGGTGCGAATCGCGAAGAGCTGCTTTCCGGTCTGACCGCGCTGGCGGAGGGGGCGACCGCCCCTGGCGTCCTCGGCGGCGGTGGCAAGGTCGCCTTCGTCTTTCCCGGTCAGGGTTCACAGTGGCCCGGGATGGCGCTGGAGTTGGCGGAGTCCGCGCCGATTTTCGCGCAGCGGCTGGCGGAGTGCGGCGATGCGCTGGCGCCGTTCGTCGACTGGTCGCTGCCGGACGTGCTCGGCGACGCGGCGGCGTTGGCGCGGGTGGATGTGGTGCAGCCCGCGCTGTGGGCAGTGATGGTGTCATTGGCCGAGTTGTGGCGGTCGCACGGCGTGGAACCGGCTGCGGTGGTGGGGCATTCGCAGGGCGAGATCGCCGCTGCCGTTGTGGCGGGCGGATTGTCGCTCGAAGACGGCGCGCGAGTGGTCGCCTTGCGCAGCCGGGCTCTGCTGGCTGTGTCCGGGCGGGGCGGAATGGTGTCGGTCGCCCGGTCCGCGGAAGCCCTCGGTCCACTCGGCGCGGGCCTCTCGCTGGCCGCGGTGAACGGCCCCGGCTCGGTGGTGATTTCGGGTGATCCAGGTGCCCTGGCCGAGTTGCTGACGCGGTGCGAAGCGGAAGGTGTTCGCGCCCGCCGTATTCCGGTGGACTACGCGTCGCATTCGGCGCACGTCGAGGCGATCCAGGCCGAGCTGTCCGAGCTCATGGCGCCCGTTCGCCCGAAATCCGGTGCGATTCCGTTCTATTCGGCCGTGACCGGCAAACTGCTCGACACCGTCGAATTGAGCGCCGAGTACTGGTATCGCAATCTGCGCGAAACGGTGCGGTTCGAACAGGCCACCCGAGCGCTTATCGCGGATGGCCATCGGGTGTTCGTCGAGACGAGCGCGCACCCGGTGCTGACCGCCGCGATCCAGGAAACCGCCGAAGAGGCGGTGGTGGTCGGCTCGCTGCGCCGCGAAGAAGGAGATCTGCGACGGTTCCTGACCTCGCTGGGCGAAGCCTTCTGCGGTGGCGTACCGGTCGACTGGGCCGCGCTGTTCCCGGGCGCACGCCAGATCGACCTGCCGACGTATCCCTTTGAAAGGCAGCGGTACTGGCTGCGACAAGCCTCCGTTGCCGAGCCCGTCGCCGACGCGTGGCGATACCGGATCGATTGGCAGCCGCTGCCCGAGGCCGAGTCCCGCTGGCCGGGAACCTGGCTGGTGGTCGCCCCACCGGACGAGACCGAATTCACCAGTGCACTGGCACGCCGCGGAGCCCAGGTGCTCCGAATCGCACCCGGCGCTGGTGTCGCCGGGGAGCTTGCTGGAATCGGTTCGGTCGGTGGTGCGGGCGTTACCGGGGAGCTTGCTGGAATCGGTTCGGTCGGTGGTGCGGGCGTTGCCGGGGAGCTTGCTGGAATCGGTTCGGTCGACGGTGCGGATGTCGCCAGGCAGCTCGCTGGAATCGGCCCAGTAGACGGTGTGCTGTCGCTGCTGGCGCTGGACGAGCAGCCGCACCCGCTCTATCCGGCGGTACCGCAAGGGTTTGCGCAGACGCTGGCACTGGTGCAGGCGCTGGGCGCGGCGGGCATCGAGGCTCCGCTGTGGTCCGCCACGCGCGGCGCGGTCTCGGTTTCGGGCGAGGCCCCGCAGCCGGATCAGGCCCTGGTGTGGGGCTTGGGCCGAGTTGCGGCACTGGAACTTCCGGATCGCTGGGGTGGTCTCGTGGACTTGCCGCGACACGGCGATCCGGCCGTGGTGGATCGGTTGATCGGCGTGCTTTCCGGAACCGAGGACCAGGTCGCGGTGCGTGCGGACGGGGCGTTCGGCCGCAGACTTGCCCGGGTGGCGCCGGGCCGCAAGGGTTCTGACGGTTGGGCGCCGTCGGGAACTGTGCTGGTCACCGGAGGCACCGGCGCGCTGGGCGCGCATACCGCCAGGTGGCTCGCCGCGAGCGGTGCCGAGCACCTGGTCCTGGTGAGCCGTCGTGGTCCCGCGGCAGCCGGAGCCGCCGAGCTCGAAGCCGAACTGCGCGCGCTCGGCGCCGAGATCACCGTCGCCGCTTGTGATGTGGCCGACCGCGCTGCACTCGCCGAATTGATTTCCGGATTGCCCGCACTGGATGCCGTCGTGCACACCGCCGCGGTGCTCGACGACAGCGTGGTCGAGGCGATGACCATCGATCAGGTCGATCGAGTGCTGCGGGTCAAGGCGCGCGCCGCCTGGAATCTGCACGAGCTGACCCTCGATCGAAATCTGTCCGCGTTCGTGCTGTTCTCGTCGCTGGCCGGTGTGGTCGGCACGCCCGGTCAGGGAAACTACGCGCCGGGCAACGCGTATCTGGACGCGCTGGCCGAATTCCGGCGCACCCTTGGACTGCCCGCTACCGCGATCGCGTGGGGTCCCTGGGCCGGAGACGGCATGGGGCAGGGCGAGTTCGGTACGGTCGCCCGGCGGCACGGGGTGCCGATGATGCGCCCCGCGGCGGCGGTGCGCACTCTGGAGGAGGCGCTGGAAGCCGGCGAGTCCGGTCTGCTGGTGGCCGATATCGAGTGGTCCCGGTTCGCCGTGGCCTTCACCGCGACCAGGCCGAGCCCGCTGCTGGCCAGCTTGCTCCCCGCGGCCCCGGTGGCGGCCGCCGCCGAACCCGGCGCGCGGTCGATGCTGCATGTGGTGCGGCAACAGGTCGCGACGGTGTTGGGTTATCCCGATGCCGAAGCGGTCTCTCCCGCGAAGGCATTCAAGGATCTCGGATTCGACTCGGTCACCTCGGTCGACCTGCGCAACCGGCTCATCGGTGCGACCGGCCGGCGCCTTCCGGCCGCCGTGGTCTACGACTACCCGTCGCCGCAGGCGCTCGCCGAATTCCTGGGCGGCGCCGGTGAATCCACCGACCGCCCGGCCGCCGCGGCCGCGCCGGACGAGCCCATTGCGATCATCGGTATGGCCTGCCGTTTCCCGGGCGGAGTGAACTCACCGGAGGACCTGTGGGAGCTGGTCCTCGCCGAGCGGGAGACAGTCTCCGGATTCCCCGCCGACCGCGGGTGGGACACTGCCGGACTGTTCGATTCGGACCGCCTGTCGACGCGCGCGGGCTCATTCCTCGACGACGCACCAGCATTCGACGCCGGCTTCTTCGGCATCACCCCGCGTGAGGCGCTCGCGATGGATCCGCAGCAGCGGCTGCTGCTGGAAACCTCCTGGGAGGCTTTCGAACACGCGGGCCTCGACCCGGAAGCGCTGCGGGGCAACCAGATCGGCGTCTTCGCGGGCACCAACGGCCAGGACTATTCCGCGGTGCTGCGCGCGGACGGCGGCGGCGAGTTCGAAGGCTATCTCGCCACCGGAACCTCGGCGGCCGTGCTGTCCGGCCGGGTCTCCTACGCGTTCGGTTTCGAAGGCCCCGCGGTCACCGTGGACACCGCCTGCTCGTCCGCGCTGGTGGCGCTGCACCTGGCGGCCGAATCTCTGCGCAAGGGCGAATGCGCGCTGGCGCTGGCGGGCGGGGTGACGGTGATGTCGACTCCGGACCTGTTCGTCGAATTCTCCCGGCAGGGCGGCCTGTCCCCGGACGGGCGCTGCCGGGCGTTCGCGGGCGGCGCGAACGGTACCGCCTGGGGCGAAGGCGCGGGGATGTTGCTGGTCGAGCGTCTTTCCGACGCGCGCCGCAACGGGCATCCGGTACTGGCGGTGGTGCGCGGATCGGCGGTGAACCAGGATGGCGCTTCGAACGGGCTGGCCGCCCCGAACGGTCCGGCGCAGCAGCGGGTCATCCGCCAAGCCCTCGCCGATGCCGGTGTGACCGCCGCCGAGGTGGACGTCGTCGAAGGCCACGGCACGGGAACCACACTCGGTGATCCGATCGAGGCCGAGGCGCTGCTGGCCACCTACGGTCAGGATCGGGAGCGGCCGCTGTGGCTGGGGTCGATCAAGTCGAACATCGGCCACACGCAGGCGGCCGCCGGTGTCGCCGGTGTGATCAAGATGGTGCAGGCGATGCGGCACGGTGTCCTGCCACCCACACTGCACGCCGGCGAACCGACCCCGCATGTCGATTGGTCCGCGGGTGCGGTGGCGCTGCTGGCCGAGACGCGCGACTGGCCGGAGCTGGATCGGCCACGCCGCGCCGGGGTTTCGTCGTTCGGCATCAGCGGCACCAACGCGCACGTCGTCCTCGAAGCGGAGGGCGAGGCCGCGTCGGAGGTGCGCCCGAGCGCCCCGAGCGCATTCGTGCCCTGGGTGCTTTCGGGCAAGGGCGAGAGCGCGGTGCGCGCGCAGGCGGCGCGGTTGCTGGCGAGTGCACCGGACGCGCCACCGGCGGACGTGGCGTTCGCGCTGGCGAAGACACGCGCAGCCTTGGCCGATCGGGCCGTTGTCCTGGGTGCGGACCAGGAGGAACTCCGCGCCGGACTGCGTGCGCTGGCAGCCGGTGACGTGTCCGCGAACGTGCTCCGCGGGTCGGTGGCCGAAGGGGGACTGGCGTTCCTGTTCTCCGGCCAGGGTTCGCAGCGGCTGGGGATGGGCCGCGGACTGTACGAGGCGTATCCGAGCTTCGCGGCGGCCTTCGACGAAGTCTGCGCAGCCATGGATCTGCCACTGCGAGAGGTGATCTGGGGTGCGGACCGGGATCGGCTGAACCAGACCGAATACGCCCAGGCCGGGTTGTTCGCGCTGGAGGTCGCGCTGTTCCGGCTGATGGAGCACTGGGGCATCCACCCGGACTACCTCCTGGGCCATTCGATCGGCGAGTTGGCGGCCGCCCACGTCAGCGGGGTGCTGTCGCTGCACGATGCCGCGGCACTGGTCACTGCGCGGGGCCGGTTGATGCAGGCGCTGCCCGCCGGTGGCGTGATGGTGGCGGTGCAGGCCGCGGCAGCAGAACTGCGGCTGATCGAGGGCGTGAGCATCGCCGCGATCAACGGACCGAACGCGGTGGTCCTGTCCGGTGACGCGGACGCGGTGCCGCAGGTCGTCGGAGCTCGAAAAGCAAAGCAGCTGAAGGTCTCCCATGCCTTCCATTCCGCCCGGATGGAGCCGATGCTCGACGAATTCCGGGCGATCGCGGCAGGACTGTCCTACCGGTCGCCGCGGATTCCGATCGTGTCGAACCTGACCGGCGAAGTGGTCGAGGTCTTCGACGCCGAGTACTGGGTGCGGCATGTGCGGGAGTCGGTGCGATTCGCCGACGGCATGGCGTGCCTGGCGGGATCGGGTGTGCGGACCTTCGTGGAGCTGGGACCGGACGGCACCCTGACCACGATGGGCCGGGACTGTGTACCCGAGGCGGGCTTCACCCCGCTCCTGCGCAAGCAACGCCCGGAGCCCGAAGCGGCGATATCCGCTGTGGCACAACTGCATACCCGGGGGATCAGCCCGGACTGGGCGGCCTTGCTACCCGGTGCCCGCTCGGTGGAACTGCCGACCTACGCCTTCCAGCGACAGCGCTACTGGCCGGTCCGTGCGGCGGCCACCCCGGACGCCCTGCGTTACGGGATCGACTGGTGGCAGCTCGCCGAGCCGGATCAGCCGGTGGCCACGGGCAATTGGGTGGTCGTGGGCCCGGCGGAGCACGAGCTCGTGGCGTCGTGCGCGGCGACGCTGGCGGCCCACGGCGCGACCGTGCGCGTCGTGACGACCATCGAGGACGCGCGCGGCGTCGACGCCGACGGAGTGCTGTCGCTCGCGGCGCTGGACGAAACCACCGCCGTCGCAGCGACCTTGGCGATTCTCGCCGCGGGTATCGAGGCCCCGCTGTGGTGTGTGACGCGGGGCGCGGTATCGACCCGCGACTCCGACGTGCTGGAAAGCCCGATGCAGGCCCAGATCTGGGGCCTCGGCCGGGTGGCCGCGCTGGAACATCCGCAACGGTGGGGCGGCCTGATCGACCTGCCCGAGACGCTCGACGTGCAGGCCCAGGCACGCCTGATCCAGGTGCTCTCCGGAGCGGCCGGTGATGACCAGGTGGCAGTGCGCCCGTGGGGGTTGTTCGGACGCCGCCTGACCCGGGCGACTCGGAAAACCCTGGCGCACAAGACCTGGCGACCGCGCGGGACCATCCTGATCACCGGCGGGACCGGTGCGCTGGGCGCACACGTAGCCCGCTGGCTGGCTCGCAACGGCGCCGGGCACCTGGTGCTGACCGCGCGGCGCGGCCCCTCCGCGCCCGGTGCGGCCGACCTGGTCGCCGAACTCACCGAGCTGGGCGCGCGGGCCACCGTCGTCGCCTGTGACGTGGCCGATCGCGCGGCGCTGGCTCAGGTGCTGGCGGATCATCCGGTCGACGCCGTGGTCCACGCCGCCGGAATCAGTCACATCGCACCGCTGTCGGAGACCACACCGGCCGACCTCGCCGAAACCACCGCGGGCAAGGTGCTCGGCGCCGCGCATCTGGACGAACTGCTCGGCGATCGGGAACTGGACGCATTCGTGCTGTTCTCCTCGATCTCCGCGGTCTGGGGCGTCGGGGGACTGGGCGCTTACGCCGCGGGCAACGCCTACCTCGACGCGGTGGCGCAGCAGCGCCGCGCCCGCGGCCGGACCGCGACCTCGATCGCCTGGGGACCGTGGGCCGACGGCGGCATGGTCGAAGCGCAAGGCGAACAGGATCCGCTGCTGCGGCGCGGTGTTCCGGTCATCGCCCCGGAGCGCGCGATCGCCGCGCTGCAGCAGGCGCTCGATCACGACGACACGGTCGTGGCCGTGGCGGAGGTGGACTGGGCGCGGTTCGCGCCGTTGTTCACCCTCGAACGCCCGAGCCCGATGCTGGCGGGAATCCCCGAGGCGCGCCGCGCTACGGAACCGGAACCCGCCTCCGGACGGGCGGAGCGCGTGGCCGCGGTCAGCGACGAGGAGTTGCTGGAACTAGTTCGTCGCCGGGTCGCAGAGGTGGCCGGGCACACCGGCAGCGCGGCGATCGAACCCGGACGGTCCTTCCACGACCTGGGGTTCGATTCGCTGACCGCGGTCGAACTGCGCGACCGGCTCACCGCCGACAGTGGGCTGACCTTGCCTGCGACCCTCGTTTTCGACTACCCGACCCCACTCGCGGTGACCGAGTACCTGGCCGCGGAACTGCGCGGCGGGCAGGCCCCCGCCGCGGCCCTACCGGCCACCGCCGCCGACACCGACGACCCGATCGTCATCGTCGGGATGAGCTGCCGTTTCCCCGGCGGCATCGATTCCCCGGAAGACCTCTGGCAGGTGGTCAGGGACGGCGTGGACGCGCTCTCGGAGTTCCCCGCGGATCGCGGCTGGGACTTGCACGCCCTGCCCGCCGAACCGCGCGCGGGCGGATTCCTGTACACCGCAACCGAATTCGACGCCGCCTTCTTCGGCATCTCGCCGCGCGAGGCACTCACCATGGATCCCCAGCAGCGGCTGCTGCTGGAGTCCTCGTGGGAGTTGTTCGAGCGAGCCGGCATCGACCCGGACACGCTGCGCGGCACCCGGACGGGCGTTTTCATCGGCGCGGCGGCCTCCGAGTACGGCCCTGGCCTCCGCGGCGCCGCGGACAGCGCGGAAGGGTATGCGCTGACCGGCAGCGTCACCGCGGTCGCCTCCGGCCGCATCGCCTACACCTTCGGCCTCGAAGGACCCGCCGTCACCCTCGACACCGCCTGCTCGTCCTCGCTGGTCGCCCTGCACCTGGCTTGCCAGTCCCTGCGCCAAGGCGAGAGTTCGATGGCACTGGTCGGCGGCGTCGCGGTAATGGCCGAGCCGGGCGCGTTCATCGACTTCGGCCGCCAGGGCGGTCTGGCCGCGGACGGCCGCTGCAAGGCCTTCGCCGCGACCGCCGACGGCACCGGCTGGGCCGAAGGCGTCGGAATGCTTCTGGTGGAACGCCTTTCCGACGCCCGCCACCACGGCCACCAGGTACTCGCGGTGGTCCGCGGCTCCGCGATCAACTCCGACGGCGCCTCCAACGGACTGACCGCCCCGAACGGCCCCGCACAACAACGCGTGATCCGGGCCGCGCTGGCCAACGCGGGCCTGCACACCGCCGACGTCGACGCGGTAGAAGCGCACGGCACCGGCACCAAACTCGGCGACCCCATCGAAGCCCAAGCCCTCCTCGCCACCTACGGCCAGGACCGCGACCACCCACTGTGGCTGGGCTCGGTGAAGTCCAACATCGGCCACGCCCAAGCCGCCGCCGGAATGAGCGGAATCATCAAAATGGTGCAGGCCCTCCGCCACGGCATCCTGCCCCGCACCCTCCACCTCACCGAACCCACCCCCCACGTCGACTGGTCCTCGGGCGCGATTTCCCTACTGACCGACCAAATCCCGTGGCCCGAAACCACCCACCCTCGCCGCGCCGCAGTCTCCGCCTTCGGCATGAGCGGCACCAACGCCCACGTGATCGTAGAGGCGTCCCCAGACGCGCCCTCCGTAGCGTCGAACGCGCTTGCCGCAGTGCCGGACGTGCCCGTTGCAGGGCCAGACATCGCTGGCGCCGGGCCTGAGGGGGCGACAGCGCCAGTGCCGTGGGTGCTTTCGGCTCGGAGCTCGGTGGCGTTGGGGGAGCAGGCGAATCGGTTGCGTGCGTTTGTCGAGCGGCACCCTGAATTGGAGCCGGCTGATGTGGGCTGGTCGCTGGCCGTGAGTCGGGCTGCGCATCCGTATCGGATGGCGGTGGTCGGGCGGGACCGGGCGGAATTGCTTGCGGGGCTGGGTATGCCGGCGGGTACGGAGGCGGTGACGGCTGGGAAGGTGGCTTTCCTGTTCGCGGGGCAGGGCAGTCAGCGGGCCGGGATGGGCGCTGATCTGTATGCGAACTATCCGGTGTTCGCCGCCGCGTTCGATGCGGTGTGTGCGCGGTTCGATCGGTCGGTGCGGGACGTGCTGGTCGGCGACGGCGAGCTGCTCGATCAGACGATGTACACCCAGGCCGGGTTGTTCGCGCTCGAGGTGGCGTTGTTCCGGTTGCTCGAACACTGGGGTGTCGCACCGGATTTCGTGCTCGGGCATTCCATCGGGGAGCTGGCCGCCGCGCACGTGGCCGGGGTGCTGTCGCTGGATGACGCGTGCACGCTGGTCGCGGCGCGCGGGCGGCTGATGCAGGCGCTGCCGGTCGGGGGCGCGATGGTCGCGATCGACGCGACCGAAGCTGAGGTGCTGCCGTTACTGTCCGAGCGGGCGAGCATCGCGGCGATCAACGGACCGCGATCGGTGGTGGTTTCCGGCGACGAGGACGCCGTCGACCAGGTCGCGGGGTTGTTCGTCGATCGACGGAGCAAGCGGCTGCGAGTCAGTCATGCGTTCCATTCGCCGCGCATGGATCCGATGCTGGCGGAGTTCCGCCGGGTCGCCGAGCAGCTGACATACTCGGCCCCGCGAATTCCGTTGGTATCGAACCTGACCGGTGCTCTGGTCGAGACGTTCGACGCGGAGTACTGGGTGCGGCACGTGCGCGAAGCCGTCCGGTTCGCCGACGGGATGCGCAGCCTGGCGGAGCTGGGCGTGGACACCTTCGCCGAACTCGGCCCGGATGCCACGTTGACGGCGATGGGTCAGGAGAGCGTGCCCGAAGCCGGTTTCGTGCCGGTATTGCGCAAGCAGCGCCCGGAGCCGGATTCGGTGATATCCGCAGTGGCGCAACTATTTACGCGCGGCACGGTGCCGGACTGGACGAAGATCTTCCCGGCTGCCCGCCGGGTCGAGTTGCCTACGTACGCGTTTCAACGGCAGCGATTCTGGCTGGAACCCCAGCGCGCCGCCGACCCCGCGGACGCCCGCTTCTGGGAGGCCGTGGAACACGCTGATTTGGACTTCTTCGAATCGGCACTGCGCCTCGCGCCGGATCGACCGCTGGCAGCGGCGCTGCCCGCGTTGTCGCTCTGGCGGCGCAACCGCCGGGAGCAGTCCGCAGTGGACTCCTGGCGCTACCGAGTGAACTGGAAGGCGCTGGCGGACAACGAGTTCACGCCACTGCCGGGCACCTGGGCGGTGGTCTACCCGGCCGGAACCGCCCGCCGCCCGGTCGTCGAGGCCCTCGAATCGCACGGCGCCACCGTTGTCGAGATCGAGATGGCCGACGCCGACCGGGACGCACTCGCCCACCGGCTGCCCGGCACGCCGCTCAGCGGTGTGGTCTCGCTGCTGGCGCTGGATGAGCGCCCGGATCCGGAGCATCCGTCCGTCCCTCGCGGTTACGCGATGACGCTGGCGTTGGTGCAGGCGCTGAGTGCGTCCGAGGCCCCGCTGTGGTGCCTCACGCGCGGTGCGGTCTCGGTCGCCGGTGAGTCGGCGGCGCCAGGGCAATCCCTGGTGTGGGGTCTCGGCCCGGTACTCGGCTCGGAGCATCCCGAGCGCTGGGGCGGACTGGTGGACCTCCCGGAGCACTGGGACGAGCAAGTTCAGGACCGGCTGGCGGGCGCACTGGCCGGCGTCGAGGATCAGGTCGCGATCCGTCCGGACGGCGTGTTCGGCCGCAGACTCGCCCGAGCACCGTTGGGGCGCACCAACTCCGCGGGATGGACGCCGTCGGGCACCGTCCTGGTGACCGGAGGCACCGGCGCCCTCGGCGTCCACACCGCCAGGTGGCTGGCGGGCGCCGGCGCCGAGCATGTGGTGCTGGTGAGCCGCCGCGGACCCGACGCCCCCGGCGCCGCGAAGCTGGCGGCCGAGCTGCGTGAACTAGGCGCCGTCGTGACAGTAGTCGCGTGCGATATCGCCGATCGCGCGGCGCTGGCGAGATTGCTCTCGACGCTGCCCGCCCTCGACGCCGTGGTGCATACGGCCGCCGTTCTCGAGGACGGTGTGATCGCTGCCCTGACCGTCGAGCAGGTCGACCGGGTCCTGCGGGTAAAGGCACAGGGCGCATGGCATCTGCACGAGCTGACCGCGGAACTGAACCTGTCCGCGTTCGTGCTGTTCTCCTCCCTGGCCGGTGTCGTCGGAACCCCCGGCCAAGGCAATTACGCACCGGGCAACGCCTACCTGGACGCGCTGGCCGACTATCGGCGTTCCCGCGGCCTGCCCGCGACGGCGATCACCTGGGGCCCCTGGGCCGGGGGCGGTCTGGCCGAGCACGGCGCGGGCGAAACCGCCCGGCGGCACGGGGTGCCCGCGATGGCGCCGGAACTGGCGATCGCCGCGCTGCGCCAGGCCTTGGCCAACGACGAAACGGCCGTGGCCGTCGCCGATATCGACTGGAGCCGCTTCGCCGTGGCGCTGACCGCGACCAGGCCGCGGCGGCTGCTGGCCGACCTGCCGGAGGCACAGCAGCCGGACACCATAGCCGAGTCCGGCGCCGCGAGTCTGGCCGAGCGCCTCGCCGGAGCCAATGCGGCGGAACAGAATCGGGCCCTGGTGCACCTGGTCCGCGCCCAGGTGGCCACCGTGCTCGGCCACGCCGACCCCACCGCGATCGAATCCGCCCGCCCCTTCAGCGATCTGGGCTTCGATTCGGTGACCGCCGTGGAATTCCGCAACCGCCTGGCCGCCGAAACCGGAGTCCGGTTGCCCGCGACCCTCGTCTTCGACTTCCCCACACCGCAATCGCTGGCTACCGGCCTGCGGGCGGAACTGTTTCCGGAACCGGCCCACCAGGCCGCTGCGGGAATCGCCGAATTCGACCGGCTGGCAACCGTTCTGGCGGGAATAAGCCCATCCGGCGCGGAGCACGCGATGATCACGGCCCGCCTCGAGGACCTGCTCGCGAAATGGAAGAACGACGACCGCCCGCCGGACAACGGCGCGGTCGACGAAATCGCATCCGCCACAGCGGAAGAACTGTTCGACATTCTCCACAAGGAATTCGGGAAGTCAGTGGGTGACGTTAAATGAGCGATGAGAACAAACTTCTCGAGAACCTGAAATGGGCGACCACCGAACTGCGGCAGGCGCACCGGCGGCTGCGTGAGCTCGAGGACCGCGAGCAGGAGCCGATCGCTGTCGTCGCGATGAGCTGCCGTTTCCCCGGCGGCGTGCGCTCACCCGAAGACCTGTGGGACCTGGTCGCCGCGGGCCGCGACGCGGTCACCGACTTCCCCGCCGATCGTGGCTGGGATCTCGACGCGCTGTTCGGCGCCGACCCGGCGCGCCCCGGCCGATCCGACGCCCGCCAGGGCGCGTTCGTCGACGACGCCTGGGCCTTCGACCCCGGCCTGTTCAAGATCTCGCCGCGCGAAGCGCTGGTGATGGATCCGCAGCAACGCATGCTGCTCGAAGTGTGCTGGGAGCTTTTCGAGCGGGCCGGGCTCGATCCGGAAGCCCTGCGCGGCAATCAAATCGGCGTCTTCGCGGGCACCAACGGCCAGGACTACGCGGCCCGGCTGGCGGCCGTGCCGGAGCTCACCGAGGGATACCTGGCCACCGCGAGCACGGCCGCGGTGCTGTCCGGGCGGATCTCCTACTCGTTCGGGTTCACCGGGCCCGCGCTGACCGTGGACACCGCCTGCTCCTCCGCGCTGGTCGCGCTGCACCTGGCGGTGGAATCGCTGCGCCGGGGCGAGTGTTCGATGGCACTGGCCGGTGCGGCCACGGTGATGTCGACCCCGACCATCTTCGTCGAGTTCTCCCGCCAGGGCGGCATGTCCGCCGACGGCCGGAGCAAGGCCTTCGCGAACGCCGCCGACGGCGTGGGCTGGGGCGAAGGCGCCGGAGTGCTCTTGCTGGAACGGCTTTCGGACGCGCGGCGCAACGGGCACCAGGTGCTGGCGGTGGTGCGTGGTTCGGCGGTGAACCAGGACGGCGCGTCCAACGGGCTGACCGCCCCGAACGGCCCGTCGCAGCAGCGGGTGATCCGGGCCGCGCTGGCCGATGCCCGGGTCGCGCCGTCGGAGGTCGACGTGGTGGAGGCGCACGGCACCGGAACCACGCTCGGCGATCCCATCGAGGCACAGGCGCTGCTGGCCACCTACGGCGGGGACCGGGATCGCCCGCTGTGGCTGGGCTCGGTGAAGTCCAATATCGGGCACACCCAGGCCGCCGCGGGCGCGGCCGGCCTGATCAAGATGGTCATGGCCCTGCGGCACGGTGAGCTGCCGCGCACGCTGCACGTCGACGAGCCGAGCTCGCATGTGGACTGGTCGGCCGGGGCGGTGTCGCTACTGACCGAGCACCAGCCGTGGCCGGAGACCGGCGCGCCGCGTCGCGCGGGGGTTTCCTCCTTCGGCGTCAGCGGCACCAACGCGCACGTCATCCTGGAACAAGCGAACGCCGCGGCCGTTGCGGCACCGGCTCCGGAACGTGCTGTGCCGCAAGTGCTTCCGCTGGTCATCTCCGGTCGCACCGCCGCGGCGCTGCGGGCCCAAGCCGAGCGGCTGCGTTCCCATCTGGATCTGCACCCGGACCTGACGCTGCTGGACCTGGCCTATTCGTCGGCCACCACTCGTTCGGCCCTCGAACACCGCGCGGTCTTGGTGGCCAAGGATCGCGACGAACTTGCGCGCGGGCTGACGGCACTGGCCGAGGCCGACGCCGCGCCCGGGTTGACCACCGGCGTAGCCGATGAGGGCGGCCTAGCCTTCCTGTTCCCGGGACAGGGCGGGCAGTGGGCCGGGATGGCGGTGCGACTGCTGGCGGACTCCCCGGTGTTCGCGGCGCGGATGGCCGAATGCGCTGTCGCACTGGACCCGTATGTCGATTGGCAGTTGCTCGAGGCGGTGCGGGACAGTGCCGCGCTGGAACGTGTCGATGTCGTGCAGCCGGTGTTGTTCGCGGTGATGGTGTCCCTCGCCGAGCTGTGGCGTTCCCATGGTGTGGAGCCGGGTGCGGTGGCCGGGCATTCGCAGGGTGAGATCGCGGCGGCGTGTGTGGCGGGTGCGTTGAGTCTGCCGGATGCGGCGAAGATCGTCGCTTTGCGCAGTAAGGCGCTGTCGGCGCTGGCGGGCAGCGGTGCGATGGTGTCGTTCACCTTGGCCGCCGACGAAGTCGAAGCACTGTTGACTCGATGGCACGGCCGGCTCACGCTGGCCGCGCGGAACGGGCCCACCTCGGTGGTGGTGTCCGGTGAGCCGGTCGCGATGGCCGAGTTGATCGAATACTGCGACACGCAAGGGATCTGGAACCGGCGGATTCCGGTCGACTACGCCTCACATTCGGCGCAGGTCGAGCAGATCCGCGAGCAGATGCTGGCCGCGCTGGCCGGGATATCCCCGGTTTCGTCCGCGGTGCCGTTCTTCTCGACAGTCCGCGGCGGATGGGTGGACACCGCGACCCTGGACGCCCGGTATTGGTACGACAACCTGCGCGAGCAGGTCCGGTTCGACACCGCGATCAAGGGCCTGTTCGAGGACGGGCACCGGCTCTTCGTCGAGTGCAGTCCGCATCCGGTGCTGGTGCCCGCCGTACAGGAAACACTGGACGACTACCCGGATTCGGCGGCCGTGCTCGGCACCTTGCGCCGGGATCAGGGCGGCTACGACCAGTTCCTCACCTCGATCGCGCAGGCCCATGTGCACGGCGCTCACGTCGACTGGAAGGCCGTCTTCGACGGCACCGGCGCCCGCCGGATCGACCTGCCCACCTACGCCTTCCAGCACCAGCGGTTCTGGATCGAGGTGCCCGCCGGTTTCGGCGATGTCACCGCGGCCGGGCTGGGCGCGGCCGACCATCCGCTGCTCGGCGCCACCATCACCATGGCGGACGCGGACGCGCTGCTGCTCACCGGCCGCCTGTCCACCCGCACCCACCCGTGGCTCGCCGACCATGTCGTGCTGGGCCGGGTGCTGCTGCCCGGCACCGCCTTCGTAGAACTCGCGCTCCAGGCCGGTGAACAGATCGGTTGCGAGCTCGTCGAGGAACTGACCCTGCAAGCGCCGCTCATCCTGCCCGAGCCCGGCGGCATGGCCGTGCAACTGCTCGTTGGCCCGCCCGACCCCGCCGGACGCCGCCCGATCACCATCCACTCCCGCCCCGACGACGCAGCCGCCGACGACCCCTGGACCCTGCACGCCAGCGGCGCTCTGGCCGTCCGCGGGACCGGAACCGCCGAGCCGCGCGCGCTGACCGAATGGCCACCTGCCGGCACCGAACCCATCGAGGTGGACGGCTACTACGAATGGGCCACCGCCGCAGTCGGATTCGACTACGGACCAGCGTTTCAGGGACTGCGCGCCGCCTGGCACCGCGACCACGAACTGTTCGCCGAAATCACCCTGCCCGACCCGGAACAAGCGGAACACTTCGGACTGCACCCGGCGCTGCTGGACGCCGCCCTGCACACCCTCGGCCTGAGCCGTGACGACGAGCAGGGCCGAGTCCCGTTCTCCTGGCGGAACATCGCGCTGCGCGCGACCGGCGCAGCAACCCTGCGGGTACGGGTAACCCCGACCGGCGACGACGCAGTCGCACTGGACCTGGCCGACGGCACCGGCGCCCCGGTCGCCTCGATCGGCGCCCTCGTCCTGCGTCCGGTCACCGCGGCCGGACTCGACCGCCCCCGCCAGACCCGGCAACAATCACTGTTCCGGATCGACTGGCCCACCCTGCCGCCGCAACAGCTCACCGACCCCCTCGAGATCCACCACGATCTGAACGAAATCGGCCAGCACAGCGCCGAATACGTGGTCCTGGCCTTCGACCCCGCCGCGCACGGCGCATCCGACGACACTCCCGCATCGGAGAACACGGCCACAGCCGTACACGCCGCGACCCACCGGGCGCTCGCCGCGATCCGAACTTGGCTCGAGGACGAGCGATTTGCTGAGTCCACCTTGGTGTTCCTGACGCGCGGTGCGGCCGGTCCCGACATCACCGATCTGGTCAACGCCGCGGTGTGGGGTTTGGTGCGATCCGCGCAGACCGAGAATCCCGGACGGTTCGTGCTCGCCGACCACGACGGCACCGGCCTCGAGCTGCTGCGGGGCGCTCTCGCCACCGGCGAACCGCAGTTGGTGCTGCGGTCCGGAAACGTACATGTGCCCAGGTTCGCTCCGGTGGCGCTTGCCGCCGACGAACCCGAATTCCCCGAGGGCATCGCGGGCACCGTCCTGATCACCGGAGCTGGTGGCTCGCTGGGCCGGCTCGTCGCCCGGCATCTGGTCACCACGCGGGGCGTTCGGAACCTGTTGCTGGTCAGCCGAAGTGGACCCGCCGACGACCAGATCGCCGAACTCCGCGAACTCGGTGCGACCGTGACCGGAGCCGCCTGCGATCTGGCTGACCGCGCCGCCGTCGAGCGTCTGCTCGCCGGGGTCGACCTCGGGGCGATCGTGCATACCGCCGGTGTGCTCGACGACGGCGTGATCTCCGCGCTCACCCCCGAACGCCTCGACACCGTGCTGCGCCCGAAGGTCGACGCGGCCCTGCACCTGCACGAATTGTCCGCGCACCACGACCTTTCCGCTTTCGTGCTGTTCTCTTCGGCCGCCGGTGTACTCGGCGCGTCGGGCCAGGGCAACTACGCGGCGGCGAACACCTTCCTCGACGCGCTCGCCCAGCACCGCCGCGACCTCGGCCTGCCCGCGACCTCGCTGGCCTGGGGAACCTGGGAGCAGTCCGACGGCATGGCCGCGGACCTGGACGACGCGACCATGGCCCGTATCGCCCGAATCGGTTCCGGCACACTGTCGGCGAGTGCCGGTTTGGCGCTGCTGGACGCCGCCTGGTCGGCGCCCGACGCCGTGCTCGCACCGGTTCGGCTCGATCTCTCCGTGCTGCGCGCCCAAGCGAAGGCGGGCTCGCTGCCGTCGATGCTGCGCAGCCTGGTCCGGGTGCCCGCGAAACGGGCGGCCGCCGAATCCTCGCTCACGGCAAAGCTTTCCGGACTGTCCGAGGCCGACCAGGAACGCGTCGTCTTCGACCTGGTCCGCGCCGAGATCGCGATTGTGCTCGGGCACACGGGATCCGGCGAGATCGACCCCACCCGGGCCTTCCGGGACTTCGGGTTCGATTCCCTGACCGCGGTCGAACTGCGCAACCGGCTCGGCGAGCGCACCGGCCTCCGGTTGCCCGCGACGCTGGTATTCGACCATCCGACCCCGATCGGGCTGGCCCGGTGGCTGCGTTCGGAACTGCTCGGCGAGGACAGCGCACCGCCCCCGATGCCGACCATGGCCCCGGTCGACGACGAGCCGATCGCCATCGTCGGGATGAGCTGTCGCTACCCGGGCGGGGTCACCGGCCCCGACGAACTCTGGCGTCTGGTCGAAGCCGGCGCCGACGCGGTCGCGGCCTTCCCGGCCGACCGCGGCTGGCGCGTCGAATACAGCGACGATCCCGGCCGCACCGGCACCAGCTACGTCCGCGAGGGCGGATTCCTCTACGACGCGGCGGAATTCGACGCGAACTTCTTCGGGATCAGCCCCCGCGAAGCGACCGCGATGGACCCGCAGCAGCGGCTGCTGCTGCAAAGCACCTGGGAGGCTTTCGAACACGCCGGAATCGACCCGGAGTCGGTGCGCGGCAGCCGGACCGGCGTCTTCGCCGGAGTGATGTATCACGACTACCTCTCGCGGCTGCACGCCGTTCCCGAGGCGCTGGCCGGTTACGTCGGCACCGGCGGGGCCGCGAGCATCGCCTCCGGCCGGGTGTCCTACGTCTTCGGCCTGGAGGGGCCGGCGGTCACCGTCGACACCGCGTGCTCCTCCTCGCTGGTGGCGTTGCATCTGGCCTGCCAGGCGCTGCGCAACGGCGAATGCTCGATGGCATTGGCCGGCGGCGTGACGGTGATGCCGACACCGGCGGTGTTCGTCGAATTCAGCAAGCAGCAGGCGCTCGCACCGGACGGCCGTAGCAAGTCCTTCTCGGCCGCCGCGGACGGCACCGGCTGGGCCGAAGGCGTCGGAATGCTGCTCGTCGAACGGCTTTCCGACGCCCGGCGCAACGGTCACCGGGTGCTGGCCGTCGTGCGCGGTTCGGCGATCAACCAGGACGGCGCGTCCAACGGCCTCACCGCCCCCAACGGCCCGGCCCAGCAGCGGGTGATCCGGCAGGCGCTCGCCGGCGCCGGATTGGCCACCGCGGACGTCGACGCGGTCGAGGCGCACGGCACCGGTACCACGCTCGGCGATCCGATCGAGGCGCAGGCGTTGCTGGCCACCTACGGCCAGGACCGGCCGGCGGAGCACCCGCTCTGGCTCGGCTCGCTGAAGTCCAATATCGGGCACGCGCAGGCCGCCGCGGGCGTCGGCGGCGTCATCAAGATGGTCATGGCGATGCGGCACGGCACCCTGCCGCGCACCCTGCACGTGAGCGAACCCACCCCGCAGGTGGACTGGTCGGCGGGCGCGGTGCGGCTGCTCACCGAGCCGATCGGCTGGCCCGAACTCGATCGCCCGCGCCGGGCGGCCGTCTCCTCGTTCGGGATCAGCGGCACCAACGCGCACGTGATCCTCGAACACACACCGGCCGAAGAGCCTGCCGCGCAACCGGATCCGGCCGAGCTGCCGCAGGTCCCCTGGGTGCTGTCGGCCAAGAGCGCCGATGCCGTTCGCGGCCAGGCCGCTCGGTT
This sequence comes from Nocardia sp. NPDC051832, assembly GCF_040681285.1. Taxonomy (NCBI): domain Bacteria; kingdom Bacillati; phylum Actinomycetota; class Actinomycetes; order Mycobacteriales; family Nocardiaceae; genus Nocardia; species Nocardia sp. NPDC051832. The sequence goes on along the minus strand of NZ_JBFAYL010000008.1, from coordinate 78,313 downwards.
GCTGTCCGTGGCGGACACGGAGCTACCGGCCGACATCGGTTTCTCGCTGGCGGCCTTCCGCTCCGCGCTGTCCCACCGCGCGGTCGTCCTCGGCCGCGACGGTACGGAACTGCGGCAGGGTCTGGAAGCGCTGTCGGGCGGCGAACCGGCCACGCGCGTCGTCGAGGGCGCGACCGTCGGCGGCGAGGTCGCGTTCCTGTTCCCCGGTCAAGGCGGGCAGTGGGCAGGGATGGCGGTGCGGCTGCTGACGGACGCTCCGGTGTTCGCGGCGCGGATGGCCGAATGCGCTGCCGCACTCGAGCCTTACGTCGACTGGCGGCTGCTGGACGCTGTGCGCGACGGCGCTGCCCTGGAACGTGTCGATGTCGTGCAGCCGGTGTTGTTCGCGGTGATGGTGTCGCTGGCGGAGCTGTGGCGTTCGCATGGCGTGGAGCCGGGTGCGGTGGCCGGGCATTCGCAGGGTGAGATCGCGGCGGCGTGTGTGGCGGGTGCGTTGAGTCTGCCGGATGCGGCGAAGATCGTCGCGCTGCGCAGCAAGGCGCTGTCGGCGCTGGCGGGCAGCGGGGCGATGGCTTCGCTCGCGTTGCCCGCCGACGAAGCCGAATCCTTGCTGAACCGTTGGGACGGCAGGCTCGCGCTGGCCGCGATCAACGGGCCGAATTCCGTTGTGGTGTCCGGTGAACCGCTCGCGATGGCCGAGCTGATCGAGCACTGCGCCGACCGCGGGATCTGGAATCGCACGATCCCGGTCGATTACGCGTCCCATTCCGTGCAGGTCGAACAGATCCGGGCGGAACTGCTGGCGGCTCTGGCCGATATCTCGCCGAGTTCGTCTGCGGTGCCGTTCTTTTCGACCGTCACCGGACAGCGGGTCGACACCGCGACCTTGGACGCGAGGTATTGGTACGAGAACCTCCGTCAGCAGGTCCGGTTCGACACCGCGATCGGGAATCTGCTCGCGGACGGGCATCGGCTCTTCGTCGAGTGCAGCCCGCATCCGGTCCTGGTGCCCGCGGTGCAGGAGATCGTGGACGGTCACCCCGATCCGGCCGCGGTGATCGGCACGTTGCGCCGCGACCAGGGCGGCGCGGACCAGTTCCTGGCAGCGGTCGCCCAGGCCTACACTCATGGCGCTCCCGTCGACTGGAAAGCGTTCTTCGCCGGATCCGGCGCACGCCGGATCGACCTGCCCACCTACGCCTTCCAGCGGCAGCGGTACTGGCTGGACGCACCCGAATCGGGCGGCGTTCAGGTAGCCGCCGAGCTTGCCCCGGCGGCTACCGAGGCCGGCGGCCTGGCGGGCCGGCTCGCGGGAATGCCCGCGGCCGACCGGGAACGGACCGCGCTGGACCTGGTCCGCTCCACCGTCGCCGCCGTCCTCGGCCACGACTCGCCCGAGGCGATCTCGGCCGGCCGGGCGTTCAACGACGTCGGATTCGACTCGGTCACCGCCGTGGAACTGCGCAACCGGCTGAGCGCCGCCACCGGTCTCGCCCTGCCGGCCACCCTGGTCTTCGACCACCCGACCCCGGCCGTACTGGCCGGCCACCTGGTTTCCGAACTGCTCGGACTCCAGGCCACCGCCGCGCCGGTGGTGGCGGTCGCCGCCTCCGCAGAGCCGATCGCGATCATCGGCATGACCTGCCGGTTCCCGGGCGGTGTCGCCACACCCGAACAGCTGTGGGAGCTGCTGCGCGCCGAGGTGGACGCGATCGGAGCCTTCCCGGTCGACCGCGGCTGGGACCTCGAACACCTCTACGACACCGCCGCGGACGGCAGCTCCACCACCCTCGAAGGTGGATTCGTTTACGACGTACCGGAATTCGACGCCGGATTCTTCGGAATCTCGCCACGTGAAGCGCTGGCGATGGATCCGCAGCAGCGTTTGCTGCTGGAAGCCGCGTGGGAGGCCTTCGAACGCGCCGGCATCGATCCGGCCTCGGTCCGGGGCAGCCAGGCCGGAGTGTTCATCGGGTCCGTGGCCTCCGGGTACGGCGCCCGGCAGCCGGCGGCCGGAGCGGAGGGATATGCCCTCACCGGCGGCGCGGCGAGCGTCATGTCCGGGCGGATCGCCTACACCCTCGGCCTCGAGGGCCCGGCGCTGACCGTGGACACCGCCTGCTCGTCGTCGCTGGTGGCCTTGCACCTGGCTTGCGAATCGCTGCGACGCGGCGAGAGCTCGCTCGCGCTGGCCGGTGGCGCGACCGTGATCTCGACGCCGGAGATCTTCGCCGAATTCGCCCGCCAGCGCGGACTGGCCGGGGATGGCCGGTGCAAGGCGTTCGCCGCGGACGCCGACGGCACCGGCTGGTCCGAAGGCGCGGGTCTGCTTGTGTTGGAGCGGCTTTCGGATGCGCGCCGCAACGGCCACCAGGTGCTGGCGGTGGTGCGGGGCAGCGCGGTGAACCAGGACGGCGCGTCGAACGGCTTGACCGCGCCGAACGGCCCGTCGCAGCAGCGCGTGATCCGGCAGGCACTGGCCAATGCCGGGTTGTCCACCGCGGATGTCGACGCGGTGGAGGCGCACGGCACCGGCACGGTCCTGGGTGATCCGATCGAGGCGCAGGCCCTGCTGGCCACCTACGGCCAGGATCGGGACCGTCCGCTGCTGCTCGGCTCGATCAAGTCGAACATCGGTCACTCGCAGGCCGCGGCCGGCGTCGCCGGGATCATCAAGATGGTCCTGTCGATGCGCAACGGCGTGCTGCCCAAGACCCTGCACGCCGATCAGCCGTCCCGGTTCATCGACTGGTCCGCGGGCGCGGTCGAATTGCTCGCCGAATCCCGCGACTGGCCGGACCACGGCCGCCCGCGCCGGGCGGGTGTGTCGTCCTTCGGAGTGAGCGGCACCAACGCACATGTGATCCTGGAGGAATTCCCGTCGGCCGCTACGCCGTCGGCCGCCGTGCTGCCGGCCGCCGTGCCGTCGGCCGACGCCCCGGCCACCGGAGTGAGCCTGCCGTGGCTGCTGTCGGCGCGCAGCGAGGCCGCGCTGCGGGCGCAGGCGCAACGCCTGCTGACTTACACGGACCGCGCGCCGGAGCTCGACGCGGCGGCAATCGGGTTGTCGCTCAGCACGACTCGTGCCGACCTGGAGCACCGTGCTGTGGTGATCGGCGCGGACCGCGACGAGCTTGGTCACGGTCTGCGTGCGCTGGCCGACGGAGCCGCGGCGCCCGGCGTGATCGAAGGGTTCGTCGCCGGAGAAACCCGGGTCGCATTCCTGTTCTCGGGCCAGGGCGCACAGCGCGCGGGCATGGGACGTGAGCTGTACCAGCGGTTCCCGGTGTTCGCCGCGGCCTTGGACGAGGTCTGCGCCAAATTGGACAGCCGCCTCGGCAGGCCGCTGCGCGATGTCCTGTTCAACGAAGACTGCGCGCTGCTCGATCAGACGATGTACACCCAGGCCGGGCTGTTCGCGCTCGAGGTGGCGCTGTTCCGCTGGGCCGAACACTGCGGCATCACACCGGAGTTCCTGCTCGGTCACTCGATCGGTGAACTGGCCGCGGCGCACGTCGCCGGGGTGCTTTCGCTGGAGGACGCATGTGTACTGGTCGCCGCTCGAGGCCGGTTGATGCAGCAGTTGCCCGCGGGCGGCGCGATGCTGGCGATCGCCGCGACCGAGGCGGAGATCCGCCCGCTGCTGTCCGGCGCGGTGGACATCGCGGCAATCAACGGCCTGGACTCGGTGGTGATTTCGGGCGACGAGCATGCGGTCGAGGCGGTCGGGCGAGCATTCGCCGACCGGAAGACCAAGCGACTCACCGTCTCCCACGCCTTCCACTCGGTTCGGATGGAGCCGATGCTCGCCGAGTTCCGGGAGATCGCGGCGGCGCTGACCTATCACGCCCCGCGAATTCCGGTCGTGTCGAACCTGACCGGCGAGCCGGTGCGGGCCTACGACGCCGAGTACTGGGTCCGGCATGTCCGTGACACTGTGCGATTCGCCGACGGCGTGCGATGCCTCGCCGAACTCGGCGCCACCACGTTCCTCGAACTCGGACCCGACGGTGTGCTGTCCGCGATGGGACAGGACTGCCTGCCCGGCGCGACCTTCGTCCAGGTGTTGCGCCAGGACCGGCCCGAAGCGCCCGCCGCGCTGACCGCGTTGGCCCGGCTGCACGTGCATGGAGTCGAGATCGACTGGGCCACACTGTTTCCCGGCGCGGGCACGGTGGAACTGCCGACCTATGCCTTCCAGCGTCAGCGGTTCTGGCCCGACGCCGTGCCCACCGTCGGGGACGTGACCTCGGCCGGCCTGGCCGCGACCGGTCATCCGCTGCTCGGCGCGGCCGTGGCGCTGCCGGAATCCGGTGGCGTGGTGCTGAGCGGGCGACTCTCGCTGGAAGCCCAGCCCTGGCTGGCGGACCACGTGGTCATGGGCACGACCTTGCTGCCCGGCACGGCGTTCGTCGAGCTGGCGCTGCGGGCCGGCGATCAGGTCGGCTGCGACCTGATCGAGGAGCTGATCCTGGAAACGCCGCTGCTGCTGCCCGAACGCGGCGGCGTCGCGCTCCGGGTGACGGTCGGCGCACCCGACGACAGCGACCGGCGCAGCGTCTCGGTGCACTCTCGCGCCGAGACCGCGCCGCCCGACGAGCCGTGGACCCGGCACGCCAGTGCCGTGCTGGCCCCCGACGCTCCGGAAGGCGTTGCCGCACCGGCGCAATGGCCGCCGGCGGGCGCGGAGCCGATCGAGCTCGACGGCTACTACGAGCGCGTCGCCGCGGACGGTTTCGCCTACGGCCCCGCCTTCCGTGGGCTGCGCGCCGCCTGGCGGCTGGGGGAGGAGTTCTTCGCCGAGGTCGCGCTGCCGGACGGCATGGACGGCGAACGATTCGGGATACATCCGGCGCTGCTCGACGCGGCACAGCATGTGCTGGGCTTCGCCGCACCCACAGAGAAGGGTCGGCTGCCGTTCGCGTGGAGCTCGATTGCCTTGCACGCCACCGGCGCCGGCGCGCTCCGGGTGCGGCTCAGTCCCGCGGGCAGCGACGGGTACGCCCTCGTGGTGGCCGACATGACCGGTCAGCCGGTGGTCGAAGTCGGGTCCCTGGTGCTGCGGCCGGTCGCCGCCGATCAGCTGAACCGCACTGACAGCCTGCGCAATTCGCTGTTCACCATGGATTGGGTGCCGGTGTCCGCGAGCGCGGAGACCGGCGCGGACACCTGGACGGTGCTCGCGGCCGGAGCCGACGAGATCGCGGACGCCCTGATCGCCGGCGGGCACCAGGTGACAGCGCACCGGGAACTGACCTCGCTGTACGGCGCGCTCGATGCCTTGCAGTCCTGGCAGCGCGAAGGCACGTCCTCGCTGCTGGTCCTCACCCGCGGCGCGGTCGCGGCGGCCCCCGGCGACAGCGTGCCCGATCCGGCGCACGCCGCGATCTGGGGTCTGGTCCGGTCGGCGCAATCGGAGAATCCGGATCGAATTCTGCTCGCCGACATGGACATCGACGCGGCCGACGGTGCGTTCGATGCGCTCACCGCGGCGCTCGCAGCGGGGGAACCGCAGCTGGCGCTCCGCGCCGGAACAGTGCTCGCACCCCGGCTCGCTCGGGCGAAGCCCGCCCTGGCCGCACCCGCGGACGCCGCGTGGCGACTGGACACCACCGGCGCGGGCACCCTGGAGAACCTCACGCTGGTGCCGCATCCGGAAGCCACCGAACCCCTTGCCCCCGGGCAGGTCCGGATCGCGGTGCGGGCGGCCGGGGTGAACTTCCGGGACGTGCTCAACGCGCTCGGCATGTACCCCGGAACCGGCGCGCAGCTCGGGCTGGAGGGTGCCGGAGTCGTGCTCGAAGTCGGCCCCGGCGTCACCGGCCTGGCGCCGGGCGATCCCGTGATGGGTTTGCTGACTTGGGCTTTCGGTCCGGTGTCGATCACCGATCACCGGCTGGTCACCGCCATTCCGGCGGGCTGGACCTTCGCCGAAGCCGCCACCGTTCCGGCGGTGTTCCTCACCGCCTACTACGCCTTGGTCGATCTCGCCGACCTGCGGGCGGGGGAGCGGGTACTGGTGCACGCCGCCGCGGGCGGTGTCGGCATGGCCGCGGTCCAGCTGGCGCGCCACCTCGGCGCCGAGGTCTTCGGCACCGCGAGCGCGGCCAAATGGGAGGTGTTGCGGGCGAACGGGATCCCGCAGGCCAACATCGCCTCCTCGCGGACCTTCGAGTTCGAGCAGCGCTTCCTGGCGAATACCGGCGGTCGCGGCGTCGACGTCGTACTCGACTCGCTCGCAGGCGAATTCGTCGATGCCTCGCTGCGGTTGCTGCCGCGCGGCGGCAGATTCCTGGAAATGGGCAAGACCGATGTCCGCGACCCGGACGCCGTCCGCGCCGCCCACCCCGGTGTGGCCTATCGAGCCTTCGAGCTCTTCCAGGCCGGGCCGGAACGAATCCAGCAGATGCTGGCCGAGATCCGGGCGCTGCTCGAGGGCGGACAGTTGCGGCCGTTGCCGCTTGCCGCGTGGGACATCCGCCGTGCCAGGGACGCCTTCCGGTACATGAGTCAGGCGCGCCACATCGGCAAGGTCGTGCTCACCGTGCCGCGGGCGCTCGACCCCGCGGGAACCGTGCTCATCACCGGCGCGACGGGTGTGCTCGGCGGGCACATCGCCCGGCACCTGGTCACCGAACACGGTGTCCGGCACCTGCTGCTGGCGAGCCGTCGCGGCTTCGACGCCGAATTGTCCGCGGAGCTCACGGCTTCCGGAGCCGAGGTGACCATGGTCGCCTGCGATCTCGCCGACCGCGGCGCGGTCGGGCAGCTGCTCGACCGGGTACCCGCCGCGCATCCGCTGACGGCCGTCGTGCACGCCGCCGGAACCGTCGCCGACGGCGTCATCGGCTCGCTCACCCCCGACCGAGTCGACGCGGTCATGGGACCCAAAGCCGACGCCGCCCGGCACCTGCACGAGCTGACCGCACACCTGGACCTGGCGGAGTTCATTCTTTTCTCCTCCATCGCGGCCACCTTCGGCGGTGCGGGACAAGGCAATTACGCGGCGGCGAACTCGGTGCTGGACGCGCTCGCGCAGCACCGCCGGGCCCGCGGCCTGCCCGGCACCGCGCTGGCTTGGGGCCTATGGGCCGAGCGCAGCGCCATCTCGGGCCACCTCGGCGACGCCGACCTGGCCCGGATGGCCCGCGGCGGCTCGAAAGCCTTGTCGGTCGCCGAGGGGCTGGCGTTGTTCGACGCGGCCCTGCGCGCCGATCAAGCGCTGCTGCTGCCGTTCCATCTCGACCTCGCGAAGATCAACGGGCCGGTCGCCCCGTTGCTCACCGGCCTGACTCGCGCTCGCGGACGGCGCAGCGCCGCCGATGTAGTCGCCGTGGATTCGACACTGACACAACGCCTTTCCGCGATGACCCCGATGGCGCGGGACGAATTCCTGGTCGAGCTGGTGCGCACGCACGCCGCCGTGGTGCTCGGCCACACCGGTCCGGAGGCGATCGACTCGGTGCGGGCCTTCAACGAGATCGGGTTCGACTCGCTCACCGCGGTCGAACTGCGCAACCGGCTCGGCGTGGCCACCGGTCTGCGCCTGCCCACCACGCTGATCTTCGACTATCCCAGCGCCGCCTCGGTCGCCGGTTTCATCCGGTCCGAACTGGTCGGGACCGCGCCGGGCACGGACGCCGCGGCGCCGGCGCCGCTTGCCGCCGACGAGCCGATCGCGATCGTGGCGATGAGCTGCCGGTTCCCCGGCGGCATCGGCTCACCGGAGGAACTGTGGCGCCTGCTCAGCGCCGACGCCGACGTGATGTCGGAGTTCCCGCGCGACCGCGGCTGGGACACGGCCGGCAGATCGGCCACCGCGGAAGGCGGATTCCTGTATGACGCGGGTGATTTCGATGCCGGATTCTTCGGGATCTCGCCTCGGGAGGCGGTCTCGATGGACCCGCAGCAGCGCCTGCTGCTCGAGGCGTCGCAGGAGACGTTCGATCGCGCCGGGCTCGACCCCGAGACCATCCGGGGCAGCCAAGTCGGCGTGTTCGTCGGCACCTGGGCGCAGGGCTACGGCGGCGCCGCCGACGGCTACGCCCTGACCGGCGTGGCGACCAGTGTGGTGTCCGGGCGCATCGCCTACACCTTCGGCCTGGAGGGGCCCGCGGTCACCGTGGACACCGCGTGTTCCTCGTCGCTGGTGGCACTGCACCTGGCGGCCCAGTCGCTGCGGGCCGGTGAGTGCTCGCTCGCGCTGGCCGGCGGCGTGACCGTGATGGCCACCCCGCTGATCTTCGAGGACTTCACCCAGCAGGACGGGCTCGCGCCGGACGGCCGGTGCAAGGCCTTCGCGGCGGCCGCCGACGGCACCGGCTTCTCCGAAGGCGTCGGCATGGTGCTGGTGGAGCGGTTGTCCGACGCGCAGCGCAACGGGCACGAGATCTTGGCCGTGGTGCGGGGTTCTGCGGTCAATCAGGACGGTGCGTCCAATGGGCTGACGGCTCCGAACGGTCCGTCGCAGCAGCGGGTGATCCGGCAGGCCCTGGCCAACGCCGGGCTGGCCGCGTCGGAGGTCGACGCGGTCGAGGCGCACGGCACCGGCACCAGGCTCGGCGATCCGATCGAGGCGCAGGCGCTGCTGGCCACCTATGGCAAGGACCGGGAGCGGCCCTTGTGGCTGGGCTCGGTGAAGTCCAACCTCGGGCACACCCAGGCCGCCGCGGGCGTGGCCGGAGTGATCAAAATGGTGCTCGCGCTGCGGCATCAGACGCTGCCGGCCTCACTGCACATCGACCAGCCGACGCCGGAGGTGGATTGGTCGGCGGGCGCGGTGGAATTGCTGAAAGCGCCGGTGCCGTGGCCGGATTCGGGGGTACCCCGGCGGGCCGGGATCTCCTCGTTCGGCTTGAGCGGCACCAACGCCCATCTCATCCTCGAGCAGGCGCCGCCCGAGCCGGAACCGGTAGCGCCCGAGGCGGTGCCGCCCGGCCCGGACACCGCCGCGTGGCCGCTGTCGGCCAAGAGCACGGCGGCATTGCGGGCACAGGCGGAACGACTGCGGGCCCGCGTGCTCGCCGATCCCGAAGTGCGACTGGCCGATATCGCACTGTCGCTGGCCCAACGCCCCGCGTACGCGCAGCGGGCCGTGGTCGTCGGCCGGGACCGGGCGGAACTGCTGGCCGGACTGACCGCGCTGGCCCGGGGCGCCGAGGACGCCGCAGTAGTCACCGGAACCGTCGGCGAGCCGGGCAAGGTAGTTTTCGTCTTCCCGGGTCAGGGCTCCCAGTGGCCCGGAATGGCGCTGGAACTGGCGGATTCGTCGCCGGTGTTCGCCGCCCGGCTGGCCGAGTGCGAGCAGGCGCTCGCGCCGTTCGTCGACTGGTCACTGCGGGACATGATCGGCGACGAAGCGGCGTTGCAGCGCCTGGATGTCCTGCATCCGGTGTTGTGGGCGGTCCTGGTCTCGCTGGCCGAGTGGTGGCGCTCGATGGGCGTCGAACCCGCTGCGGTAGTGGGTCATTCGCAGGGTGAGATCGCCGCGGCCTGTGTCGCCGGTGCGCTGTCCCTCGCCGACGGCGCCCGGGTGGTCGCGTTGCGCAGCCGGGCGATGGTGCGCATGACCGGGCACGGCGGGCTGCTGTCGGTACCGCTCCCGCCGGCGGAGGTCCGGGAGCTGATCGCGCTCTGGGGTGACGAGCTGGCGATCGGCGCGGTGAACGGGCCGCGGCGGGTCATCGTCTCCGGTACGGACGCGGCGCTGGACGAACTGCGGGCAAGCCTGCCGGAGGTCGACACGCGACGGATCCCGGCCGGTGTCGCCTCGCACTCGGCGCACGTGGAACACCTTCGCGAGCAATTGCTTTCGGCGCTGGCGCCGATTTCCCCGCGCCCGGCCGGGGTGCCGTTCTACTCGACGGTGACCGGCGCGATCGTGGACACCGAGCGGCTGGACGCGGACTACTGGTACCGAAATGTGCGCGGGACAGTGCGTTTCGCGGACGCCGTCGGCGCTCTGCTGGCCGACGGGCACCGGACCTTCCTGGAAGCGAGCCCGCACCCCGTCCTGACGGTCCCGGTGCAGGAAACCGCCGAGGACCGCGCCGCCGAGGTGGTCGTCACCGGTTCGCTGCGCCGCGACGAGGGCGGCTTGCCTCGCATGGTGGCGTCGCTGGCCCAGGTCTGGGTGCAGGGCGGTGCGGTGGACTGGACCGGGCTCGTGGCGGGCGCCCGCCGGGTCGACCTGCCCACGTATGCCTTCCAGCGCCAGCGGTATTGGCTGCCGCCGCAGCCGGCCGCCCACACCGCGGACGCGGTGGACGGCGAATTCTGGGCCGCCGTCGAGGCCGGGGATGCCGGTGCGCTCGCGGCCTCCGTCGGCGGCGACGGGGCCGAACAGCTCTCCTCGCTGACCGCGGTGCTGCCGATGTTGTCCGCGTGGCGGCAACGCCGGCGCACCCGGTCCTCGGTGGACGCACTGCGCTACCGGATCGGCTGGCACCCGGTCGCGGACCCCGTGCCCGCGATGTCGGGGACTTGGTTGGTGGTGGCGCCGGACGGCCACGACGCCGCTGAGTGCACCGAGGCGATCGAACGCCACGGCGCGAAAACGATGACGGTCGCACCGGACCGTGTCCGTGCGGTCCTCGCCGACGGGGCCGAGCTGGCCGGGGTGCTGGCCCTCACGGCACTGGACGGGCGGCCGCATCCGGAGCATCCGGTGGTGCCGCGCGCCCTGACCGGGACCATGGAACTGCTCCGGGCACTGCATGAGGCGCAGGTGGCGGTGCCGCTGTGGTGCCTCACCCGCGGGGCAGTCGCGCCCGGTCGGTCCGAACCGGTCGTCGATCCGGGGCAGGCGCAGCTGTGGGCGCTGGGACGGGTTGCGGCGCTGGAGTATCCGCGCGGCTGGGGCGGTCTGGTGGACGTCCCCGAGGTGCTCGACGATCGGGCGGCGGCCCGGCTGGCCGGCGTGCTGGCCGGAAACACCGGTGAGGACCAGCTCGCGGTGCGTTCGGCCGGGGTATCGGCCCGCAGGTTGTCGCGGGTGCCGGCCGCGGCGCTCTCGGCCGCGGGCGAGTGGCGGCCGCGCGGCACGGTACTGGTCACGGGCGGGACCGGTGCGGTCGGTGCGCGGATCGCGCGGTGGCTCGCCGGCGCGGGGGCAGAGCATCTGGTGCTGGTCTCGCGTCGTGGCCGCGGTGCTCCGGGAGCGACGGAGCTCGCCGCGGAACTCGGGGTCCGGGTGACCGTCGCGGCCTGTGATGTGGCGGATCGGTCCGCGCTGGCCGACCTGGTCCGCACGGTCGAGTCCGACGGCAGCGCGATCACGGCCGTCGTCCACGCGGCGGGGGTCGCCGAATCGGCCGGGCTGGCCGAGCTCACACCCGCGATGCTGGCGAAGGTGTTCGCGCCCAAGGTCTCCGGCGCGCGCAACCTGGACGAGATCTTCGCCGACCGGGACCTGGACGCCTTCGTGCTGTTCTCCTCGGTCGCCGCGGTCTGGGGCGGTGCGGGACAGGCCGCGGGCGCGGCGGCGAACGCGTTCCTCGACGGAGTGTCGGACCGCCGCCGTCGACGGGGCCGCAGGGCCACGACGATCGCGTGGGGACCGTGGGCCGAAGGCACCATGGCTCCCGGTGTCACCGAGGAGCAGTTGCGCCGGCGCGGCGTCGCCCCGATGGCGACCGATCTGGGGCTGGCCGCGCTGCGGCAGATCGCGGGGCAGGACGAAACCGGGCTCACCGTGGCCGAGATCGACTGGGAGCAGTTCGGATCGACGTTCACCGTCGCCCGGCCGAGCCCGCTGCTCACGGAACTGCACCAGGCACGGCCGTCGGCCGAGGAGCTCGGCGGGGACGAATCCGCGGTGCTGCGCGCCCGGCTGGCCGGTTTGCCGGAGCCGGAACGGCACGACGCGCTGCTCGAATTCGTCCGTGCGCGCGCCGCTTCCGTCCTCGGTCACGCCGACGCGGAGGAGATACCGGCGGACCGCCCGTTCCGGGAGTTCGGTTTCGACTCGCTCACCGCGGTGGAACTGCGCGGCCGGCTGAGCCGGGCGACCGGCTTGCGCCTGCCGGCCACGCTGGTGTTCGACTTCCCGACGCTGACCGCGTTGACCGGACGCCTGCTCGCCGAATTGTTCGCGACCCCGAACGGGACCGATCCGGGCGAGGAACGGATCCGGGAAGCGCTCGCGGAGATTCCGATCTCCCGGCTGCGTGACGCGGGCCTGATGGATGTGCTGTTGCGGCTCGCCGGCGCCGCGCCCGTGGCGGCGCCGCCGGCCGAACCGGCCGACCTGATCGACGAGCTGGACGACGAAAGCCTGATCCGGCTGGCGCTCGACTCGGATTCCTGAGGTGGAGAAGAAGATGACCGCGAACACCGAAAAGCTCAGAGACGCGCTCCGGGCGTCGCTGAAGGAGACCGAGCGACTGCGCCGGCTCAATCGTGAACTGGCGGAGACGAATCGGGAGCCCATCGCGATCGTGGGCATGAGCTGCCGCTACCCCGGCGGCATCGCCTCGCCGGAGGACCTGTGGCGGCTGGTGAGCTCCGGGGTGGACGCGGTCGGCGCGTTCCCGCGCGACCGCGGCTGGGACCTCGCGGCGCTCGAGCACACCTCGCACGCCCGGGAGGGCGGGTTCCTCTACGACGCAGCCGAATTCGACGCCGCGTTCTTCGGAATCAGCCCGCGCGAAGCGCTCGCGATGGATCCGCAGCAGCGGCTGGTGCTGGAAACCGCCTGGGAGACCTTCGAACGGGCCGGTATCGACCCGGAGTCGCTGCACGGCTCCACGTGCGGAGTGTTCGTCGGGGCCAACGGTTCCGGCTATGGCGCCGGCGCCGTCCCGGCTGGCGTCGAGGGCTATCTGCTGACCGGGACCGCGGCCAGCGTCATCTCCGGTCGAGTCGCCTACAACTTCGGGCTGGAGGGCCCGGCGGTCACCGTGGACACCGCGTGCTCGTCGTCGCTGGTGGCGCTGCACTGGGCCTGTCAGGCGCTGTGGCAGGAGGAGTGCGCGATGGCGCTGGCCGGCGGGGTGACCGTGATGCCCGCGCCCGGCCTGTTCGTCGAGTTCTCCCGGCAGGGCGGGCTGGCGCCGGACGGCCGCTGCAAGGCGTTCGCCTCGGCCGCGGACGGCACCGGCTGGTCCGAGGGCGCGGGCATGCTGCTGGTCGAGCGCCTGTCCGACGCCCGGCGGCTCGGGCATCCGGTGCTGGCCGTGGTGCGCGGCACCGCGGTGAACCAGGACGGGGCTTCGAACGGGCTCACCGCGCCCAACGGCCCGTCCCAGGAACGGGTGATCCGGCAGGCGCTGGCCTCCGCGCGGCTGGCCGCCGGTGAGATCGACGTCGTCGAAGCGCACGGCACCGGCACCGTGCTCGGCGATCCGATCGAGGCGCAGGCCCTGCTCGCGACCTACGGGCAGGACCGGATGGACCGGCCGTTGCTGCTGGGTTCGCTGAAGTCCAATATCGGCCACACCCAGGCCGCCGCCGGGGTCGGCGGAATCATCAAGATGGTCATGGCGATCCGGCACGGTCTGGTGCCCCGGACGTTGCACGTGGACGCGCCGACCACGCAGGTCGACTGGACCGCCGGAGCGATCGACCTGGTGACCGAGCAGGTGGCCTGGCCGGAGACCGGGCGTCCCCGCCGGGCCGCGGTGTCGTCTTTCGGCGTCAGCGGCACGAACGCGCACACCATTCTCGAACAGGCTCCGGCGGCGGAAACTGCTGCGGCGCAAGGGGACAGGAGGTTTGCGCCGCTGCCCTTCGTGCTGTCCGGTAAGACCGATGCCGCATTGCGCGAACAGGCGGACCGGCTGCTCGCGGACCTCGGCGCGGAACGCGACCCCCTCGATATCGCTTTCTCGCTGGCCACCTCTCGTGCGGCGCTGACCCGGCGCGCGATGCTGGTCGTCGCTGATCGGGATGAGCTGGCGCGGGGGCTGGCCGCGCTGTCCGCGGGCGAGGTCGCGATCGGTAGCCCGGTGAAAGGCAAGCTGGCGTTTCTGTTCTCGGGCCAGGGTTCGCAGCGGCTGGGTATGGGCCGGGAACTGCATGCGGCGTTCCCGGTGTTCGCGGCGGCCTTCGGCGAAGTCTGCGCGGCGGTGGATCTGCCGTTGCGGGAGGTGATCTGGGGTGCGGACGCTGAGTTGTCGAACCGCACCGATTTCGCGCAGGCGGGCTTGTTCGCGCTGGAGGTTGGGCTGTTCCGGCTCGCCGAGAGTTGGGGTCTACGGCCCGATTTCGTGCTCGGGCACTCGATCGGCGAACTCGCGGCGGCACACGTCGCCGGGGTGTTGTCGCTGGAAGATGCCGCGGTGTTGGTGACGGCGCGGGGCCGGTTGATGCAGGCGCTGCCGGCCGGTGGCGTGATGGTCGCGGTGCAAGCCTCCGAAGACGAGATGCGTCCGCTGTTGGTCGACGGGGTGAGTATCGCCGCGATCAACGGTCCGAATTCGGTGGTGTTGTCCGGTGACGAGGATGCGGTGCCGGCGGTGGTTGGTGACCGGAAAGCCAAGCGGCTGAAAGTGTCCCACGCCTTCCATTCCGCTCGGATGGAGCCGATGCTGGCGGAGTTCCGGCGGGTGGCCGCCGGGCTCTCGTACAACAAGCCGCGAATTCCAGTGGTGTCCAACGTGACCGGTGCGCTGGTAGCGGACTACGACGCCGAATACTGGGTGCGGCATGTCCGCGACGCGGTCCGGTTCGCCGACGGTGTGCGATGCCTGGCGGATCTGGGTGTGCGCACGTTCCTGGAGCTGGGCCCCGACGGCACCCTGACCGCGATGGGCCAGAACAGTGCGCCCGAAGCCGGATTCACCCCTGCGCTGCGTAAGGGGCGCTCCGAGCCGGAAGCGGCGATAACCGCTGTGGCGCAACTGCATACGCGCGGCTTCAGCCCGGACTGGACAGCGCTGTTCGCCGGCACCGGCGCACGCCGTGTCGACCTGCCGACCTACCCGTTCCAGCGGGAGCGCTACTGGCTCGAGCCCGCCGCGATCGCGGATGTGGCCGCGGCCGGTCTCGCCGCGGCCGACCATCCGCTGCTGAGTGCCACGGTGTCCCTGCCCGAATCCGGCGGTCTGCTGCTGACCGGCCGACTATCCCTGCAAACCCACCCCTGGCTCGCCGACCACACCACCGGGGGAACGCCACTGCTACCCGGCACCGCCTTCATCGAGCTCGCACTGCGCGCCGCCGCCCAGGTCGGCGCGGCGGCCGTGGAGGAACTGGTGCTGGCCGCACCGCTGCTGCTCCCCGAGCACGGCGGCGTCGACCTCCAAGTGGTCCTCGGCGCCGAGGACGAATCCGGCCGCCGCCCACTGTCGGTGTATTCCGGTCGCGAGGGCGAGTGGACCCGCAACGCCACCGGAATCCTCACGGCGGCAAGGAAAACACCCTCGTTCGAGCTGACCGATTGGCCACCCGCCGACGCCACCGAACTGGACGTCGACTACCTCTACACCGCCCTCGCCAGCGTGGGCATGGGCTACGGCCCAGCCTTCCGTGGCCTGCGCGCCGCATGGCGGCGCGGCACCGAAGTATTCGGCGAGGCAATCCTGCCCGAACCGGGCAACCCGAGCTTCGCCCTGCACCCAGCCCTCTTCGACGCCGGCCTGCACGTCCTGGGCCTCAACGCCTCCGCCGAACAAGACGGCCGCGCCCAACTCCCCTTCTCCTGGTCCGGCGTGACACTGCACGCCACCGCCGCCACCACACTCCGAGTCCAGGTAACCCCCCTCGACAACGGCGGCGTCGCGGTACACATGGCCGACGAAACCGGCGCCCCCGTCGTCTCGGTCGAATCCCTCCTGCTACGCGAAATAACCACGGAACAACCACTCGCCCAGCCGGATTCGCTGTACCACATCGAATGGACGCCCGTCACCGCGCCCGAGGCCGTCATTGAATGGACGCCGAGCGGTGCAAGCGTTGTACTCGTAGCCGATTCCAATGGCTTGGAGTGGACGCCGGGTAGCGCGAGTGGTGCGCCTGCGGTTGCTTCGGAGGCAAGTGATGCCCGCGATGCCGGTCTGGAGGTCGCCGAGGGGACACTCGCCGGTGCGTCAGGTGCCGATCGGGATCTCAGCACGGGGACGACGGCAGGTGTAAGCCGTTCGCTCGAGCCCGATCAGGACGTCGTTGAATCGGCGGCCGTCGGTGCGAAGGGTGTGCTGGGGGCGGCCGCGGATGTCGTCGGAGGGTCGCCGGTCGGTGCGAGTGGTGTGCTCGAGGCCGGTCCGGAGGTCATCGGGCGCGCGCTGGTCGGTGCGAACGATTCGTTCGAGGCTGGTTTGGATGTCGTCGAGTGGACGCGTGCTGGTGCGCCGAGCGACGAGGTTGTCGAGGTGTTCACCTGTGCGCCCGCGCCTGGCGATGCGGCGCAATCCACCCATGCGATGGTGCGCAGGGTGCTGGATGTGCTGCGCGCGTGGCTGGCCGGTGATCGGCCGGGCTCGGCGCGGTTGATGGTGGTGACTACGGGTGCGGTTGCCGCGGTCCCCGGTGACGAGGTGACCGATCTGGCGGGCGGTGCGGTGTGGGGGCTGGTGCGCTCGGCGCAGTCCGAGCACCCGGGTCGGTTCGTGCTCGCCGATGTGGATTCCCCGGACGGTGTGGCGGCCGCGATCGCGTCGGGTGCGCCGCAGGTCGTGGTGCGGGGCGATGTGGTGCTGGTGCCGCGGCTGGCCAAGGTGAAGGCACCTCCGGCCGCCAGCTGGCGGCCGGATGGGACCGTCCTGATCACCGGTGCGGGCGGGAGCCTGGCCGGGCTGGTCGCGCGGCACCTTGTCGAAGCGCACGGTGTCCGGCATCTGTTGCTGGCCAGTCGAAGTGGGCGGATTCCCGATCTCGGCGACCTCGATGTGTCCGTCACCGGTGTCGCCTGCGATGTGGGCGATCGGGCCGCCGTAGCCGACCTGCTGGCGGGGATTCCGGCGGATCGTCCGCTGACCGCGGTGGTGCACACCGCGGGCGTCGTCGACGACGGCGTGCTCGAATCGCTCACCCACGATCGGGTCGACGCGGTGCTGCGTCCGAAGGTGGACGGTGCGTGGCATCTGCACGAGCTCACCCGCGACATGGACCTTTCCGCGTTCGTGCTGTTCTCCTCCGGCGCGGGCGTGTTCGGCACCGGCGGTCAGGCCAATTACGCGGCCGCGAACGCCTTCTTGGACGTACTGGCTCAGCATCGCCGCGCCCGCGGCCTGCCCGCGACCGCGCTGGCCTGGGGTCTGTGGGCGGTCCGCAGCGGCGTGACCGGCCACCTCGCGGAGGCGGACCTGGCCCGGGTGGCGCGCGGTGGCGTGCTGCCGCTGTCGGCCCGGGACGGGCTGGCGCTCTTCGACAGTGGCGTGGCGGCGGACCATCCGCTCGTGGTGGCGATGCGCCTGGACCTGCCGGGCCTGCGGGCCCGCGCCGACGACAGTGAGATCGCACCACTGCTGCGCGGACTCGTAGGCACGCCCGTCCGCCGGAAGACTGCCGTCGCGACCGCTTCGCCTTTGGCGGGGCTGACCGGAGCGGAGCGAGACCGCGCACTACTGGAGCTGGTGACCACACAGGTCGCCGCGGTACTCGGTCACGCGGGCGCGGACGCGGTCGACACCGAGCGCGCGTTCGGCGAGATCGGTTTCGACTCGCTCACCGCGGTCGATCTGCG
The DNA here is from genome assembly GCF_040681285.1 of Nocardia sp. NPDC051832. NCBI lineage: Bacteria > Bacillati > Actinomycetota > Actinomycetes > Mycobacteriales > Nocardiaceae > Nocardia > Nocardia sp. NPDC051832. The sequence continues at coordinate 60,690 of NZ_JBFAYL010000008.1, read as the reverse complement.
CAACCGGCTGGGCGCGGTGACCGGGCTGCGGCTGCCCGCGACCCTGGTGTTCGACTACCCGACGCCGGTCGCCCTCGCCGACTATCTGCGCTCGGAAATGTTCAGTGCCGCCGCCGATGTCGACGCGGCGCCCGCCGCGACCGCGATCTCGGCGGACGAGCCGATCGCGATCATCGGGATGGCCTGCCGCTATCCCGGCGGCGTGACGACACCCGAGCAACTATGGGATCTGATCGCCGCCGGGACGGACGCGATCTCGGAGTTCCCCCGCGACCGCGGCTGGGACGTCGACGCGCTCTACGATCCCGACCCGGACCGGCTGGGCACCTCCTACACCCGCGAGGGCGGATTCCTGCACGACGCCGCCGAATTCGACCCCGAGTTCTTCGGCATGTCGCCCCGCGAGGCGATGGCGACCGATGCTCAGCACCGGCTGCTGCTGGAAGCCTCACTGGAGGCGATCGAGCGATCCGGGATCGACCCGGAGTCGTTGCGGGGCAGCAAGACCGGCGTGTTCGCGGGCGTGATGTACGCGGACTACGCGAACGTGGTCGAGCGGGCCGCGGACAACTTCGAAGGCTCGATGGGATTCGGCGGCGCGATCGCCTCGGGCCGGGTCGCCTACACCTTCGGGCTCGAGGGTCCCGCGGTCACGGTGGACACCGCGTGCTCGTCCTCGCTGGTCGCCCTGCACTGGGCGGCGCAGTCGCTGCGTGCCGGTGAATGCTCGCTCGCGCTGGCCGGCGGCGTGACCGTGATGTCGACGCCGGGTGTGTTCGTGGGCTTCTCTCGGCAGCGCGGCCTGTCCCCGGATGGCCGGTGCCGGGCGTTCTCCGAGGCCGCCGCGGGCACCGGCTGGGGTGAGGGTGTCGGGATGCTCGTGGTGGAGCGACTCTCCGACGCCCGCCGCAATGGGCACCGGGTGCTGGCGGTGGTGCGTGGTTCGGCGATCAACCAGGACGGCGCGTCGAACGGGCTGACCGCCCCCAACGGGCCCGCGCAGCAGCGGGTGATCCGGCAGGCGCTGGCGGCGGCCGGGCTGGCGGCCACGGAGGTGGATGTCGTCGAAGGCCACGGCACCGGAACGACTCTGGGCGATCCGATCGAAGCGCAGGCCCTGCTCGCCACCTACGGCCAGGACCGGGACCGGCCGCTGTGGCTGGGTTCCGTCAAGTCCAATATCGGGCACACGCAGGCGGCCGCGGGCGCGGCGGGCCTGATCAAGATGATCATGGCCATGCGGCACGGTGTCCTGCCGAAGACATTGCATGCCGAGGAGCCATCCACGTATGTGGATTGGTCGGCGGGCGCGGTGTCGCTGCTGACCGAATCGCGGGACTGGCCCGAGCCGGGTCGTCCGCGTCGCGCCGGAATCTCGTCGTTCGGTGTGAGCGGCACGAACGCGCACGTGATTCTGGAAGCGCACCGGGACGGGCCCGAAGAGGTACCGGATCGGCCTGTCGTGGTGAATGCGCCCGTGCCGTGGGTGATTTCGGCGAAGAGTGAGCCCGCGCTGAACGATCAGGTGGCTCGGCTACGCGAGCACCTGGAGCGGCATCCGGAGTTCGCGGTGGCCGACGTCGGGTGGTCGCTGGCTACTACCCGGACCGCGCACCCGTATCGCACGGCGGTCATCGGGCGCGATCACTCGGAGTTGCTATCGGGACTTTCCGCTCCCGCGATCCAGGGGACGGTGACGAAAGGCAAACTGGCGTTCCTGTTTTCGGGTCAGGGTTCGCAGCGGCTCGGTATGGGCCGTGAACTGTACGATGCGTTCCCGGTCTTCGCGGCGGCTTTCGACGAGGTCTGCGCGGCGGTGGATCTGCCGCTGCGGGAAGTGATCTGGGGCGCTGACGTTGAGCTGTTGAACCGCACCGATTTCGCGCAGGCGGGGCTGTTCGCGCTGGAGGTTGGGCTGTTCCGGCTCGCTGAGAGTTGGGGTCTGCGACCTGACTACCTGCTCGGACACTCGATCGGTGAACTGGCCGCGGCTCATGTCGGTGGGGTGCTGTCACTGGAAGATGCCGCGGCGCTGGTCACTGCGCGGGGCCGGTTGATGCAAGCGCTGCCGGCCGGCGGCGTGATGGTCGCGGTGCAAGCCTCCGAAGACGAGATTCGCCCGCTGCTGGTCGACGGGGTGAGTATCGCCGCGATCAACGGTCCGAATTCGGTGGTGTTGTCCGGTGACGAGGATGCGGTGCTGTCAGTGGCTGGCGACCGGAAAGCCAAGCGGCTGAGTGTTTCTCATGCTTTCCACTCAGCCCGGATGGAGCCGATGCTGGCGGAGTTCCGGCGCGTGGCGGCCGGGCTGTCCTACGAGAAGCCGCGAATCCCGTTGGTGTCCAACGCGACCGGTGCGCTGATAGCGGATTACGACGCCGAGTACTGGGTGACGCACGTGCGGGAATCCGTGCGCTTCGCCGACGGTATGCGATGCCTGTCCGACCTCGGCGTCCGCACGCTCCTGGAGCTGGGCCCCGACGGCACCCTGACCGCGATGGGACGGGACTGTGCACCCGATACAGGGTGCACACCGCTGCTGCGCAAGCAAAGGCCGGAGCCGGAGGCGGTGATATCCGCTGTGGCACAACTGCATACCTGGGGAATCAGCCCGGACTGGGCGGCGATCTTCCCGAGCGCCCGCACAGTCGATCTGCCGACCTACGCCTTCCAGCACCGCCATTTCTGGCCCAAAGCCGCCGCTGTCACCGGGGACGTCACCTCAGCGGGCCTGAGCGCGGCGGATCATCCACTACTGGGCGCCGCGGTGCTGCTGCCCGAATCGGAAGGCGCACTACTGACCGGCAGGCTGTCCCTGGAAACCCACCCATGGCTGGCCGATCACACGGTGCTCGGCTCGGTCCTGCTACCCGGAACGGCGTTGGTGGAGCTGGCGATCCGCGCGGGCGACCAAATCGGCTGCCCGGCCGTCGAAGACCTCACCCTCGCGACGCCGCTGGTCCTGCCCGAGCACGGCGCGATCCAGCTCCAGGTCGCGGTCGCGGCCCCGGACGACACCGGCAGGCGATCGGTGACGATCCATTCCACGGCGGACGGTTCCACGGACTGGACCCGCCACGCCACCGGCGTGCTCGGACCCGAAGCCCGCTCGGCCTCGTTCGATCTGACCACCTGGCCACCGGAGGGCGCGCAGCCGCTGGCGGTGGATGGCTGCTACGAAAGCTTCGCCGAACGCGGCTTCGCCTACGGCCCGTCCTTCCAAGGACTGCGCCGAGCGTGGCGTCTGGACACCGAACTCTTCGCCGAAGTCGACCTGCCCGAGGACTACCGAGACGACGCCTTCGGCCTCCACCCCGCCCTGTTCGACTCCGCACTACACGCCCTGGGCTGCATTCCCGAGTCCGGTGAAACCGGTGCACTGCCGTTCTCCTGGACCGGCGTCTCCCTGTACGCCTCGGGAGCCCACACCCTGCGTGTCCGTCTATCCAGGTCCACCGCGGACACAGTCGCCCTCCACCTGGCCGACGACACCGGCCACCCAGTGGCCGCCGTCGAATCCCTGGCGCTGCGAGCCGCTTCCGCCGACCAACTCGGCGAATCCCGCCATCGCGACTCGCTGTGGCGACTGGAATGGGAAGAGACTTCTGAGACAGCCGCATGGTCGGGCGACTGGATCGCCCTGGGCGACGACTCCCTCGAATCGCTCGATCCCGTGCCAGGCGCGGTGGTCGTGACAACCGAACCGGGGGACACCCCGGACGCTGTCCGTGCCGCAACTCACCGGATGCTCGGGCTCCTCCAATCCTGGTCAGCTGGTGAACAATTCGCCACATCCCAGCTCGTCGTAGTGACGAAGAACGCGGTCAGCACCGAATCCGATGATGCCCCAACCGATCTCGCGGGTGCGGCGGTGTGGGGACTGGTCCGGTCGGCACAGTCGGAGAACCCCGGCCGGTTCGTGCTTGCCGACCTGTCCGCTGACTCGGCTGCCGCACCGGACCACGGAAATTCGGGCGACTTGGCCGCAGCGCCGGACTCCGGCGACTTGGCCGCCGTGCTTGCTTGCGGAGAGCCCCAGGTGGCTGTGCGATCGGGAGCGGTCCTGGTGCCGCGACTCGTTCGGGCGGCAGGGGCACTCACCCCGCCGGCCGATGCGACCTCGTGGCGGTTGGACAGCATCGGCAAAGGCACGCTGGAGAATCTGGCTCTTGTCTCGCACCCGGGAGCGGTCGAAACCCTTGCGCCGGGCGAGGTCCGGATCTCGGTCCGTGCTGCCGGGCTCAATTTCCGGGACGTCCTGAACGCCCTGGGCATGTATCCCGGCGAGGCCGGACCGATCGGTGTCGAAGGCGCGGGGATCGTTACCGAGATAGGGCCCGGTGTCACTGATTTCGTGGTCGGTGACCGGGTGATGGGCGTGCTGCCCTGGGCGTTCGGCCCGACGGTGGTCGCTGACCGGCGAGTGATCGTGAAGTTGCCGCCCGCATGGTCTTTCGCGGAGGGCGCGTCGGTGCCGGTGGTCTTCCTGACCGCCTACTACGCATTGGTCGATCTCGCGCGGCTTCAGCCCGGGGAATCTCTGCTGGTGCATGCGGCTGCTGGTGGAGTCGGCATGGCGGCGGTGCAGTTGGCGCGGCACTGGGGTGTCGAAGTCTTCGGTACCGCGAGCCCGTCGAAACAGGACTCGCTGCGCGCACAGGGCCTTGCCGACGACCACATCGCATCGTCCCGGGCTCTGGACTTCGCGGACGAATTCCTCACCCGCACCGACGGTCGCGGTGTCGACGTGGTGCTGGATGCGTTGGCGGGTGACTTCGTGGACGCCTCACTGCGGCTGCTGCCGCGCGGCGGCCGGTTCATCGAGATGGGCAAGACCGATGTCCGGGACCCCGAAGCGGTCGCAGCTAGCCATCCGGGCGTGTCCTACCAGGCTTTCGAACTCTTCGACGCTGGTCCCGACCGCATCCGGCAGCTACTCGAAGAGCTCATGCGGCTGTTCGAATCCGGCGCGTTGCGCCCACTGCCGATCGCCACCTGGGATATCCGGCGCGCACCAGAGGCGTTCCGATTCGTCAGCCGGGCCCGACACATCGGCAAGGTCGTACTCACCGTGCCCACTGCGCTGGAAGCGCAAGGGACAGTGCTGATTACGGGTGCCAGCGGAACGCTCGGCGGACTGGTGGCCCGACATCTGGTCACCGAGCGCGGAGTACGCAACCTGCTGCTGACCAGCCGCCGGGGCGTAGCACCCGAGCTGGTCGCCGAGCTCACCGAGCTCGGCGCCACGGTGACCATGGCGGCCTGCGACGTCGCGGATCGGGAGTCCCTGCGCGACCTGCTCGCCACCATTCCCGCGGCGCATCCGCTGACCGCGGTGGTGCACGCGGCCGGTGTCATCGACGACGGGATGATCGCCTCGCTGACGCCCGAGCGGATCGACACCGTGCTGCGTCCCAAGGTCGATGCCGCCTGGAACCTGCACCGGGAAACCGAGCACCTGAACCTGGCCGAGTTCGTGCTGTTCTCCTCGGCTTCCGGCTTGTTCGGCGCACCCGGGCAGGGCAACTACGCGGCCGCCAACGCCTTCTTGGACGCGCTGGCGCACCGGCGGCGGGCCGACGGGCTGGCCGCCACCTCGCTGGCGTGGGGCATGTGGGCGCAGCGCAGCGCCCTCACCGGCGATCTCGGCGCGGCCGACCTGCGCCGGATGGCACGCGGTGGCGTCCGGGCGCTGTCCTCGGCGGAGGGGCTGGCGCTGTTCGACGCGGCCCTGGCCACCGGTGCCGCCGCCCTCGCGCCGATGCACCTGGACCTGGCCGCGCTGCGGGCGCAGACCGCACCCAATCCCTTGCTGCGCGGGCTGATCCGGGCCTCGGCCCGCCGAGTCGTGGCGGCCGGCACCGGCGTCGCGGCCGCCACGCTGCGCGATCGACTGGCCGGACTGCCCGCCGACGACGCCGACGCGCTGCTGACCGAGCTGGTCGCCACCCAGGTGGCCGCCGTTCTCGGCTACTCCGGCGCCGACGCGGTGGACCGGGAGCGGTCGTTCCGCGACCTCGGCTTCGACTCGCTGACCTCGGTGGAGCTGCGCAACCGGTTGAGCACGGCGACGGGCTTGCGGTTGCCCGCGACGCTGGTGTTCGACCATCCCACCGCGCTGGCCGTCGCGAGCTATCTGCGCGCCGAGATCGCCCCGGACGGCGTCGCCTCCGCCACGGTCGCGCTGCGCGAGGTCGACCGGCTCGGCGACCTGCTGTCCGACCTCACCACCTCCGCGGCCGAACGGGCCCAGATCACCGCGCGGCTGCAGTCCCTGCTCCTGAAGTGGGGCGACAACCAAATAGCCACGGAGACAGACGGTTCAGTGCTGGCGGCGGAAACCGACGACGAACTGTTCGACTTTATCGACAACGATTTGCAGGTGTCTTGATGGGTAACGAGCAGACGAGCAACGAGACCAAGCTCCGCGACTACCTCAAGCGGGTCGCCGCGGATCTCCAGCAGACCCGGCAGCGGCTGATCGAAGCCGAATCACGGGAGCAGGAGCCGATCGCGATCATCGGGATGAGCTGCCGCTTCCCCGGCGGCGTCCGGTCGCCGGAGGACCTGTGGCAGGTCGCCGCGGGCGGTGTCGACGCGATCGCGGACTTCCCGGCCGACCGCGGCTGGCCGGTGGACCCGAGCTATCCGCGCCTGGGCGGATTCCTCTACGACGCAGCCGAATTCGACGCCGCCTTCTTCGGGATCTCGCCGCGCGAGGCACTCGCCATGGACCCGCAGCAGCGGCTGCTGCTGGAAACCTCCTGGGAGGCCATCGAACGCGCCGGGATCGATCCGGTCACGTTGCGCGGCAATCAGGTCGGGGTGTTCACCGGCGCGGCCGCCTCCGGCTACGGTGCGTTCGCCGACCAGGACCTGATCGCGGGATTCGCGCTCACCGGCGGGGCGACCAGCGTGGTCTCCGGCCGGGTCGCCTATTTCTTCGGCTTCGAAGGACCCGCCGTCACCCTGGACACCGCGTGCTCGTCCTCGCTCGTCGCCCTGCACCTCGCCAGTCATTCACTGCGGCAAGGTGAATCGTCGCTGGCGTTGGTCGGCGGCGTGACGGTGATGCCGACTCCGGCCATGTTCGCCGAATTCGCGCGGCAGGGCGGGCTGTCCCCGGACGGCCGCTGCAAGGCGTTCGCGGCGGCCGCCGACGGCACCGGCTGGGCCGAGGGCGCCGGCGTGCTGCTGATCGAGCGGCTTTCCGACGCGCGCCGCAACGGTCACCCGGTGCTCGCGGTGGTGCGCGGCACGGCGGTCAACCAGGACGGCGCGTCGAACGGCCTGACCGCGCCGAATGGTCCTTCGCAGCAACGGGTTATCCGTAAGGCGCTGGCCAACGCGCGACTGTCCGCGCGGGACATCGACGCGGTGGAGGCCCACGGCACCGGCACGACCCTGGGTGATCCGATCGAGGCCCAAGCGTTGCTGGCGACCTATGGTCAGGACCGGGATCGTCCGCTGTGGCTGGGTTCGCTGAAGTCCAATATCGGTCACACGCAGGCGGCGGCGGGTGTCGCCGGCGTGATCAAGATGGTGCAGGCACTCCGGCACGGTGTGCTGCCGCGGACCCTGCACGCGAACGAGCCGACGCCGCAGGTGGATTGGTCGGCCGGCGCGGTCGAACTGCTGACCGAGAACCAGGACTGGCCGCGGCGTGCCGACCCCCGGCGGGCCGGCGTCTCGGCCTTCGGTGTCAGCGGCACCAACGCGCACGTAATTCTCGAAGAGCCGGCTGACGCGGAAACGGCTGTGCCGCAGGCGCGCAACGCCCTGCCGGTGGTGCCGTGGGTGCTGTCGGCGAAGACGGCGGCAGCGGTGCGGGCGCAAGCGCAGCGGTTGCGGACGTTCGCCGAGGGCGCGCCGGACCTCGAGCTCGCCGATATCGGTGGTTCGCTGACCGCCCGATCGGTGCTGGACAGTCGCGCGGTGGTTGTCGGCGGGAATCGTGCCGAGTTGCTCGCGGGTCTGGCCGCGGTGGCGGATGGTTCGTCCGTCCCCGGCGTGCTCGGCGACGGCGGCAAGGTCGTGTTCGTATTTCCCGGTCAGGGTTCGCAGTGGCCGGGCATGGCATTGGAACTCGCGGCCTCCGCGCCGGTGTTCGCGCAGCGGCTGGGGGAGTGCGCCGCGGCGTTGGAGCCCTATGCCGAGTGGCGTCTGCTGGATGTGCTCGCCGACGCGGCGGCGCTGGAGCGGGTCGATGTGGTGCAGCCGGCCTTGTGGGCGGTGATGGTCTCCCTCGCCGCGCTGTGGCGCTCCCATGGCGTGGAACCTGCTGCGGTGGTCGGCCATTCACAGGGTGAGATAGCGGCCGCCGTGGTGGCGGGCGGGTTGTCCCTGGCGGATGGTGCGCGCGTGGTCGCCCTGCGCAGCCGGGCTCTGCTGGCCTTGTCCGGTCGCGGCGGAATGGTGTCGGTCTCGCGGTCGGCGGCGGACCTGGGCCCGTTGGGCGAGGGGCTGGCGCTGGCGGCGGTCAACGGCCCCAATTCCGTTGTGGTGTCCGGTGATCCGGGCGCGTTGGACGCCTTGCTCGCACGCTGTGCGGCGGAAGGTGTTCGTGCGCGGCGTATTCCGGTGGATTACGCGTCGCACTCGGTGCACGTGGAATCGCTCCGAGCCGAGCTCGCCGAACTGCTGGCCCCGGTCCAGCCGCGACCGGGTGCGATCCCGTTCTATTCGACCGTGACCGGAAAGCTGCTGGATACCACCGAACTGGACGGCGAGTACTGGTACCGCAATCTGCGGCAGACGGTGCGGTTCGAGCAGGCCACCCGCGCGCTGGTCGCGGACGGCCACGGCGCGTTCGTCGAGACGAGTGCGCACCCGGTGCTGACCGCCGCGATCCAGGAGACGGCCGAAGGCGCGGTCGCGGTGGGGTCGCTGCGTCGCGACGACGGTGCGCTGCGCCGGTTCCTGACCTCGCTCGGCGAGGCGTTCGCCGGTGGCGTGCCGGTCGACTGGCCCGCGCTGTTCCCGGGTACGCGCCTGGTCGATCTGCCCACGTATCCCTTCGAGCGCCAGCGGTTCTGGCTGGATCAAGCGATCGCGGACGGTGGCGCGGAGGGGTGGCGATACCGGATCGAGTGGCGGCCGGTGCCCGAGGCCGGGTCCCGGTGGCCCGGCGCTTGGCTGGTGGTCGCTCCGGCCGAGGAGACCGAATTCACCGCCGCGCTGGCCGAGCGCGGGGCCGAGGTGCTCCGGCTCTCGGCAAGCGACGATATCGCGGCGCGGCTGGCCGGCGTCGGCGCGGTCGACGGTGTGCTGTCGCTGCTGGCTCTGGACGAAGCGGCGCACCCGGTCTATTCGGCGGTGCCGCAGGGGTTCGCGCTGAACTTGGCGCTGGTGCAGGCGCTGGGCGCGGCGGGCATCGAGGCTCCGCTGTGGTGTGCGACTCGTGGCGCGGTAGCCGTCGGCGACGAGGCATCCGTGCCCGGCCAGGCACTGGTATGGGGCCTGGGCCGGGTTGCGGCACTGGAACTTCCGGACCGGTGGGGCGGCCTGGTGGATCTGCCGGAGCAGGCGGAGACGGCGGTGGTGGACAGGCTGATCGGCGTTCTGTCGGGCGCCGAGGACCAGGTCGCGGTGCGCGCGGACGGCGTGTTCGGCCGCAGACTCGTTCGGGCGCACCCCCGCCCGGAGCACCCCGCGGGCTGGACGCCGTCGGGGACCGTGCTGGTGACCGGTGGCACGGGCGCGCTGGGCGCGCATACCGCCCGGTGGCTGGCTTCCGGCGGCGCCGAGCACGTGGTGCTGGCGAGTCGCCGCGGGCCTGGGGCGCCGGGCGCCGAGCAGCTGGCGGCCGAGCTGCGGGAGCTCGGGGCCGAGATCACCGTTGTCGCCTGTGATGTGGCCGACCGCGCCGCGCTCGCCGCGCTGATTTCGGGACTGCCGTCGTTGGACGCGGTGGTGCACACGGCGGCGGTACTCGACGACGGCCTGGTGGACGGGCTGGCCGTCGAGCAGGTCGATCGGGTGCTCCGGGTGAAAGCGCAGGCGGCGTGGCACCTGCATGAGCTCACGATGGACCGGAACCTGTCCGCGTTCGTGGTGTTCTCCTCCCTTGCCGGAGTGATCGGGACGCCGGGCCAAGGGAACTACGCGCCGGGCAACGCGTACCTCGACGCGCTGGCGCAGTATCGGCGGTCCCTCGGGCTGCCCGCCACCGCGATCGCCTGGGGTCCCTGGGCCGGGGACGGCATGGCCGAAAGCGGAGTGGGGGAGACCGCCCGGCGGCACGGGGTGCCGGAAATGACGCCGGAACTGGCGGTCGCGGCATTGGGCCAGGCCCTCGGCAGCGACGAAACAGCCCTGACGGTCGCCGATATCGAGTGGACGCGGTTCTCGGTGGCCTTCACCGCCACCAGGCCGAGCCCGCTGCTGGCCGACCTGTTCCCCGCCGCCGCCGTGGCCGCGCCGGCCGAGCTCAGCGGACAGTCGCTGTTGCGGCTGGTGCGGCAGCAGGTCGCGACCGTGCTCGGGTATGCCGACGCCGAGGCCGTCGCTCCGGCAAAGGCATTCAAGGATCTCGGCTTCGACTCGGTGACCTCGGTCGACCTGCGAAACCGGCTCGCCGCGGCGACCGGGCAGCGCCTGCCCGCCACCGTGGTGTTCGACTATCCGACTCCGTTGGCCCTCGCCGAATTCCTCGGCGGCACAAGCGAAACCAGCGACACCGGCGGCGCCGCCGCGACGGATGAGCCGATCGCGATCATCGGAATGGCCTGCCGCTTCCCCGGCGGCGTGCGCTCCCCGGAAGACCTGTGGGATCTCCTGCTCACCGAGCGGGACACCGTCGCCGGATTCCCCGCCGACCGGGGCTGGGACACCGCGAGCCTGTTCGGCGCGGACCGCCTGTCCACCCGTTCGGGCTCCTTCCTCGACGATGCCACCGAATTCGACGCCGGTTTCTTCGGCATCTCGCCGCGCGAGGCCCTCGCGATGGATCCGCAGCAGCGACTGCTGCTGGAAACCTCATGGGAAGCACTGGAACGGGCCGGAATCGACCCGGAGTCCTTGCACCGCGGGCGCGTCGGGGTCTACACCGGCACCAACGGCCAGGACTACATCGCGCTGGTGTCGAACGCGCGGGAGGACCTGGCGGGATATGCCGCGACCGGTGTCACGGCAAGCGTGCTGTCGGGCCGGATCTCCTACGCGCTCGGTCTGGAAGGCCCGGCGGTCACCGTCGACACCGCGTGTTCGTCGTCGCTGGTCGCCCTGCATCTGGCCGGGCAGGCGTTGCGCGGCGGTGAGTGCACGCTGGCACTTGTCGGCGGAGTGACCGTGATGTCGACGCCGGGCGGCTTCCTCGAGTTCTCCCGGCAGGGCGGGCTGGCGCCGGACGGGCGGATCAAGGCGTTCGCGGACGCGGCCGACGGCACCGGGTGGTCCGAGGGCGCCGGCGTGCTGGTGGTCGAACGGCTCTCCGACGCGCAGCGCAACGGGCACGAGATCTTGGCCGTGGTGCGGGGTTCTGCGGTCAATCAGGACGGTGCGTCCAATGGGCTGACGGCTCCGAACGGTCCGTCGCAGCAGCGGGTGATCCGGCAGGCGCTGGCCGCCGCGGGGCTGTCGGCTGCCGACGTGGACGCGGTCGAAGCGCACGGCACCGGCACGGTGCTGGGCGATCCGATCGAGGCGCAGGCCCTGCTGGCCACCTACGGCCAGGACCGGGATCGGCCGATCCGGCTGGGCTCGATCAAGTCGAACCTCGGGCACACCCAGGCGGCCGCCGGCGCCGCCGGGGTGATCAAGATGGTCCTGGCGATGCGGCACGGTGTGCTGCCGAAAACCCTGCATGTGGACCGGCCCTCGTCGCATGTGGACTGGTCGGCGGGCGCGGTGGAACTGCTCACCGAGCAGCTGGCCTGGCCGGAGACGGAGCGGCCGCGCCGGACGGGTGTGTCCTCGTTCGGTATCAGCGGCACCAACGCCCACGTGATCCTGGAGGAATTCGCGGCGGAGCGGGAGCCGGAACGAGACGTCCCGGCGGGGAGCGCGCCGTGGGTGTTGTCGGCGAAGACTCCGAACGCGCTGACGGAGCAGGTGTCTCAACTCCGGGCTCTGGTGGAACAACGCGATGAGCTGTCCCCGTTCGATATCGGATACTCGCTGCTGCGGCGATCGCGGCTCGACCATCGGGCGGTCCTGCTGTCCACCGGCGACGGGATTTCCGAAGTCGCGCGCGGTGTGGCAGCCGAACAGTCCGTGGCGTTCCTGTTCTCGGGACAGGGTTCGCAGCGGCCGGGTATGGGCCGGGAGCTGTACGGCCGGTTCCCCGTGTTCGCCGAGGCCCTGGACGAGGTGTGCGGGCATTTCGACGGTCCGTTGCGCGAGGCGCTGTTCCGCGACGGCGAGCTGCTCGACCGGACGGAATTCACCCAGGCCGGACTGTTCGCGCTCGAGGTAGCGCTGTTCCGGCTGCTCCAGTCATGGGGTGTCGCACCGGATTTCGTCGCCGGGCATTCGATCGGGGAGATCTCCGCCGCCTACCTCGCCGGCGTTTTCTCCCTCGCGGACGCGTGCACGCTCGTCGCCGCGCGGGGCCGCCTGATGCAGGAGCTGCCGGCGGGCGGTGCGATGGTCGCGATCACGGCGACGGAGGCGGAGATCGCTCCGCTGCTGTCCGCGCGGGTGAGCATCGCGGCGGTCAACGGCCCGAACTCGGTGGTGGTCTCCGGAGACGAGGACGCGGTCGACGCGGTCGTGGCGCGATTCGCGGACCGGAAGACCAAGCGTCTGCGGGTGAGCCATGCCTTCCACTCGCCGCGCATGGATCCGATGCTGGACGCGTTCCGTGAGATCGTGGCGGGCCTGTCCTACGAGCAGCCGCGAATTCCATTGGTGTCCAACCTGACCGGCGAGTTCGTGGATCGCGTCGACGCCGAGTACTGGGTGCGCCACGTCCGCGAGGCGGTGCGATTCGCCGCCGGCGTGCGGACGTTGACCGACGCCGGTGCGACCATGCTGCTGGAGCTGGGGCCGGACGGCGTGCTGTCGGCAATGGCCCAGGACACTGTCGACGTGCCGTCGGTTCCGTTGCTGCGCAAGGACCGCGGCGAGGAAGTCACGCTCCTGACCGCGCTTTCCCAGCTGTACGTTGCCGGTGCGCCGGTTGCTTGGTCGGCCCGCTACGAGGGAACCGGCGCGCGCCGAATCGACTTGCCCACCTACCCCTTCCAGCGCGAGCGGTATTGGCCGACGCTGGCAGCGGGCGACGTCGCCGCGGCGGGTCTGACCTCCGCGGAGCACCCGCTACTCGGCGCGGTCGTGGAACCCGCCGACGCGAACGGCGCGCTGTTCACCGCGCGCCTATCCGTAGCGGCGCAACCCTGGCTGGCCGATCACGTCTTCGGCGGAGCGGTGGTCTTCCCCGGCACCGGATTCCTGGAACTCGCGCTGCGCGCAGGCGACCAGGTCGGCTGCGGACGGGTAGTCGAGTTGACCCTCGCGACGCCGCTGATCCTGCCCGAGCACACCCAGGTCCGGCTGCAAGTGCTGGTCGGCGATCCGGACGACTCCGGACACCGAGCACTCTCGGTCTTCTCCAGCCCAGGCGACGAGCCCTGGATCTCGCACGCCACGGGCACGCTGGCTCCCACCACCGGCCACTCGGCCGAGCCGGCAGCAGCTTCGGACCTGCCCCAGTGGCCCCCGGCAGACGCGATCGGCACAGACATCGACGAGCTGTACACGGCGTTCGCCGACGCGGACCTGAACTACGGCTCAGCCTTCCGCGGCCTGCGTTCGGCCTGGAAGACCGGCACGGAGGTCTACGCGGAAGTCGTCCTGCCAGTAGGCGATGCCACCGGCTTCGGCCTGCACCCGGCACTCCTGGACGCCGCACTCCACGCGAGCGCACTCGGCGGATTCGTGGAACGCGAACACACGGCCCACCTGCCCTTCGTATGGACCGGCGTATCCCTCTACGCCACCGAAGCCACCGCCCTACGAGTCGTCATCACACCCGCCGGCCGAGATTCCATCTCACTTCGCATCACCGACGCGGCAGGCGGCCCGGTCGCCTCGATCGAGTCCCTGACGGTGCGTCCGGTCGACACCGGCCGCATGCAGCGAACCCCGCACCGAGACTCGCTGTTCCGCGTCGAATGGACAGAAGTACCTGTCCCACAATCGAATACCAATAATCAGAGCACCGTGTACGTGTGCCCCCAGGAATCAGGCGACGTTGTCGACACAGTGCACACCGCGACACGACGCGCCCTGCACGCGGTGCAAACCTGGCTCGACGAGAACCACCCGGACAACGCCCGCCTGATCATCGTCACCCGCGGCGCAATCTCCGCCCAGCCGGGCGACGACGTCACCGATCTCGCACAATCCGCGGTCTGGGGACTCGCGCGATCAGCCCAGTCCGAGAACCCCGGCCGCATCATGCTCGTCGACGTGGACCGCACCGCAATTGTGGACGTCCCCATCGACGGCACCGCGAATACGGTCGACCTCCTGAACGCGTATGCAGTCGAAATGGCTGGCTCTGCAACTGCTGACGCCCCAATCGTCTCGGACGACCCGCTGAGCGTGGGTGGCGCAGCCGATGTGGGCCGCGTCGTGAAGGTGGATGGCGCGCCCGATGCGGCTGAAGTAAGCGGTGCCGGGACGCTGGCGACCGTGCTGGCCGCGGTGCTTGCGACCGGTGAACCGCAGGCCGCGGTTCGCTCCGGAAGGGTGTTCGCGCCACGACTGGTGCGGGCGGTGAGGCAGGATGTGCTCACGCCTCCGGTGGGCGAAGCCGCGTGGCGACTAGACATCGCGGCGCAGGGAACCCTGGAAAACCTTTGTCTGGTGCCGGATTCGGACGCACTCGCGGCTCTGGGGGCCGGGCAGGTGCGGGTTGCCGTGCGGGCGGCCGGTGTGAACTTCCGGGATGTGCTCAATGCGCTCGGGATGTATCCGGGCGAGGCTGGGCTGCTCGGGCTGGAGGGGGCCGGGGTTGTGGTCGAGGTCGGTCCGGGTGTGGATGATCTCGTGGCGGGGGACCGGGTGATGGGGCTGCTGTCCGGGGCGTTCGGGCCGATGACGGTGGCTGATCGGCGGTTGATCACGAAAATGCCTGCGGGGTGGACGTTCACGCAGGGGGCCTCGACCGCGATCGTGTTCCTGACCGCCTATTACGGGCTCGTCGACCTTGCCGAGGTCGGGCCGGGAACGTCGGTGCTCGTGCACGCGGCGGCGGGCGGGGTCGGTATGGCCGCGGTGCAGCTGGCGCGGCATCTGGGTGCCGAGGTGTTCGGCACGGCGAGCGACGCCAAATGGGGCACCCTGCGAGAACTGGGACTGCCGGATTCGCATATCGCCTCCTCGCGGACCCTCGCGTTCGAAGAGCAGTTCCGCACCGCCACCGCGGGCCGCGGGGTCGACGTCGTGGTCGACTCGCTCGCCCGCGAGTTCGTCGACGCCACGCTGCGTCTGCTGCCGCGCGGCGGCCGGTTCCTGGAGATCGGCAAAACCGATATCCGCGACCCCGAAGCGGTGGCGCGGGCGCACGAGGGCGTCTCGTATCAGGCGTTCGATCTGATCGAGGCCGGGCCCGAGCGGATCGGGCAGATGTTGAGCGAGCTCGTCGCGCTCTTCGAAACCGGTGCACTGCAACCACTTCCGGTGACCACCTGGGACATCCGGCAGGCGAAGGAAGCCTTCCGCTTCGTCAGCCAGGCTCGGCACATCGGCAAGGTCGTGCTGACCGTGCCCGCGCCGCCCGCGCCCGGCACGTTCCTCATCACCGGCGGCACCGGCGTACTCGGTGGCCTGATCGCCCGCCACCTGGTCGCCGAACACGGCGTCCGGCGGCTCGTGCTGACCGGCCGCCGGGGCGTCGTGCCCGAGGAACTGACCGCCGAACTACGCGCTGCGGGAGCCGAGGTCACCGTCGCCGCCTGCGATCTCGCGGATCGCGACGCGGCGGCCCGGCTGCTGGCCGGAATCGCGGACCTGACCGGAGTCGTGCACGCGGCCGGCGTGATCGACGACGCGCTCGTCGAATCCTTGACCCCCGAGCGGCTGGCTGCCGTGCTGCGCCCGAAGGTGGACGCCGCCTGGAACCTGCACGAGCTGACGTGGGATCTGGACCTGTCCGAGTTCGTGCTGTTCTCCTCCGCCGCAGGGATTTTCGGGAACGCGGGGCAGGGCAACTACGCCGCCGCGAACGTCTTCCTGGACGAGCTGGCCCGGCGGCGCCGTGCCGCGGGCCTGGCAGGTACCGCCCTGGCCTGGGGAATGTGGGAGCAGCGCAGCGGGATCACCGGCCGGCTCGGCGCGGCCGACCTCGCCAGGATGGCCCGCGCCGGCAGCGTCGCGCTCACGACCGCCGAAGGGCTCGCGCTGTTCGACGCCGCGCGTGACCTCGGCGAGCCGGTGCTGGTGCCGCTACGGCTGGACACCGCGCAGCTGTCGGGCGAACTGCCCGCACTGCTGCGCGGCCTGGCCCGTCCCACCCGGCGCAGCGCGAGCACGGTCGCCGCGAACGGATCGTCACCCCTGGGCCGACTGTCCGAAAACCAGCGCCGCCAAGCCCTGCTGGACCTGGTGATCAGCCATACCGCGACCGTGCTCGGCCACGTCCGCGCCGACGCCGTCGATCCGTCGCGGCCGTTCAACGAGATCGGCTTCGACTCACTGACCGCGGTCGAGCTGCGCAATCGCCTGACCGCCGAGACCGGGCTCCGTCTCCCCGCCACCCTGGTCTTCGACCATCCGACCCTACGCACGCTGGCGGAGTACCTGCACGCCGAATTATTCGGCGCGGCAACAGAACCGGTCGCGACCGCGCCGACGGCGGCGAGCGCCGACGACCCGATCGCCATCGTCGCCATGAGCTGCCGATTCCCCGGCGGCGCGAACTCCCCGGAAGAACTGTGGCGGCTGCTGGCCGAGGGCGGCGACGCCGTCACACCGTTCCCGGCCGACCGCGGCTGGGATGTAGACGCGGCCACCGCCGGTGCCGTGGAAGGCGGATTCGTAGACAGCGCAACCGAATTCGACGCGAGCTTCTTCGGTATCTCGCCGCGCGAAGCGCTCGCGATGGACCCGCAGCAGCGCCTGCTGCTGGAGGCCTCGTGGGAGTTGCTCGAGCGAGCGGCGATCGCACCGACCGCGCTGCGCGGCAGCCGGACCGGTGTATTCATCGGCGCGGCCACCTCGGGCTACGGTGCGGGCGGGTACTCGGCTCCGGAAGGAGTCGAGGGCTACCTGCTGACCGGCAACACCGGCAGCGTGATCTCCGGCCGTGTTGCCTACGTGCTCGGTCTGGAGGGGCCCGCCCTCACGGTGGACACCGCCTGCTCGTCGTCCCTGGTCGCCCTGCACCTGGCCTGTGAATCGTTGCGCCGCAACGAATGCTCGATGGCCCTGGCCGGCGGCGTGACCGTGATGTCCACCCCGGGCATCTTCGTGGAGTTCTCCCGGCAACGCGGCGTGGCGGCGGACGGCCGCTGCAAGGCGTTCGCCGCGGCCGCGGACGGTACCGGCTGGGGCGAAGGCGTCGGAGTTCTACTGGTGGAGCGGCTTTCGGATGCGCGCCGCAACGGCCATCAGGTGCTGGCGGTGGTGCGGGGCAGCGCGGTGAACCAGGACGGCGCGTCGAACGGCTTGACCGCGCCGAACGGTCCCTCGCAGCAGCGCGTGATCCGGCAGGCGCTCGCCGCAGCCGGGCTGTCCACCGCGGATGTCGACGCGGTGGAAGCACACGGCACCGGCACGGCGCTGGGTGATCCGATCGAGGCGCAAGCCCTGCTGGCCACCTACGGCCAGGATCGGGACCGTCCGCTGCTGCTCGGCTCGATCAAATCGAATATCGGGCACACCCAGTCCGCGGCCGGTGTGGCCGGGCTGATGAAAATGGTGCTCGCACTCCAGCACGGCATGCTGCCGAAGACCCTGCATGTGGCTGCGCCATCGCCACACGTCGACTGGTCGTCGGGTGCGGTCGACCTGGTCACCGAGCCGACGCCGTGGCCGGAATCGGATCGGCCGCGGCGCGCGGGCGTGTCCTCCTTCGGGATCAGCGGCACCAACGTGCACACCATCCTCGAGCAGGCGCCCGCGGATCATGCTGTCTCCGAAGAACCGGATTACGGTGTCGCGCCGCTGCTTCCGTGGGTGTTGTCCGGCGGCAGCGCTCGCGCCTTGCGGGCCCAGGCGTCGAAACTGCGCGCTCATCTCGACAGCCGCCCCGACCTGTCGGCAGCGGAAGTCGCTGTCGCCCTGGTGCGGACGCGCGCCGCCCACCCCTATCGAGCCGTGGTGACCGGTGACCGGGATGCTCTGCTGGCCGGCCTGCGCACCGTCGCCGAGGGCGGCGCTGCCGCCCAGGTGGTCGAAGGGATAGCCAGCGCCGCCGGCAAAGCCGTCTTCGTGTTCCCGGGCCAGGGCTCGCAGTGGCCGGGCATGGCCCTCGAATTGGCCGGGTCCGCACCGGTCTTCGCGGAGCGTCTGCACGAATGCGCCGCCGCCCTGGCGGAATTCGTCGACTGGCGGCTGCTCGACGTGCTCGCCGACGAGGCGGCGCTGGAGCAGGTCGACGTGGTGCAACCGGCGCTGTGGGCGGTGATGGTGTCGCTCGCCGCGCTGTGGCGCTCCCACGGCGTGGAACCGTCCGCGGTGGTCGGGCATTCGCAGGGCGAGATCGCGGCCGCGGTCGTGTCCGGCGGCCTGTCGCTGCTGGACGGCGCGCGTGTGGTCGCCCTGCGCAGCAAGGCGATCGGCGCCCTGGCCGGGCACGGCGGAATGGTGGCGGTCGCCTGCTCCGCCGACGACCTGGGGCCGCTGGAGGCAGGCTTGGCGCTGGCGGCGATGAACGGACCAGGCTCGGTGGTGATCTCCGGTGACCCGCCGGCGCTGGACGCCCTCGTGGCCCGGTGCGAGACGAAAGGCATTCGCGCCCGCCGTGTTCCGGTCGACTACGCCTCGCATTCGGCGCATGTCGAGGCGATCCGCGACGAACTGGCCGAACTGCTGGCGCCTGTCGAACCACGCTCTTCGGACATCCCGTTCTACTCGGCGCTGACCGGCGCACCGATCGACACCGCGGAACTGAACGCCGGCTACTGGTATGCGAACCTGCGCGAGACCGTCCGTTTCGAGCAGGCCACCCGCGCGCTGGTCGCCGACGGACACCGGGCCTTCGTCGAGACGAGCGCCCATCCGGTACTGACCGCGGCGATCCAGGAAACCTTGGACGCCGCCGACAGCGAAGCGATCGTGGTCGGCTCGCTGCGTCGCGGCGACGGCGGCCCGGAACGCATGCTCCTGTCCCTGGCCGAAGCGTATGTCCGTGGCGTCCCCGTGGATTGGGAGTCGCTGCTGCCCGCGGCCCGGCCGGTCGACCTGCCGACCTACGCGTTCCAGCGGGAGCGGTTCTGGCTGGAGCCCGCACCGGCTGGCGAGCTGAGCCGGCTGCCGCAGTCCGAGCAGACCGCGCCGGAGCTGCCCGCGCTCGCGGCCCAGCTCGCCGGAAAAACCAAAGACGAACAGCTCCGGGAGGTCCTGAACCTGGTCCGGATGCAGGCGGCCGCCGTCCTCGGGCACACCGGACCGGACGCCGTCGACCCCGCGCGAGCCTTCGGTGCGAGCGGCTTCGATTCGGTGATGGCCGTGGACTTCCGCAACCGGCTGGCCGCGCGCACCGGCCTGGAACTGCCCGCCACCATGGTGTTCGACTATCCGACACCGACCGCTCTCGCCCGCTATCTACGTATGGAAACCGTTGGTGGCACGGCTGTTTCGCAGACCGCGCGGTTCTCGGTCGTGGACGACGACCCGATCGCGATCATCGCCATGGGTTGCCGGTTCCCCGGCGGAGTCACCTCGCCGGAGGACCTGTGGCGGCTCGTCGCCGACGGCCGCGACGCGGTCTCGGTCTTCCCGGCCGACCGCGGCTGGGATCTGGAGAACCTGTACGACCCGGAGCCCGGCCGCGCGACCACATTCGAAGGCGGATTCCTCTACGACGCGGCGGATTTCGATCCGGGCTTCTTCGGCATCTCGCCGCGGGAAGCGCTGGCGATGGATCCGCAGCAGCGGTTGCTGCTCGAAGTGTCCTGGGAGACCTTCGAACGCGCCGGAATCGACCCGGAGTCGCTGCGCGGCAGCGAAACCGGCGTGTTCATCGGTTCCGCGTTCTCCGGTTACGGCCTCGGCGAGGCGCAGTCCTCGGACGGCTACGCCCTGACCGGTGTCATGTCCGCGGTGATGTCGGGCCGGTTGTCCTACGTCTACGGCCTGGAAGGTCCCGCGGTCACCGTGGATACGGCGTGCTCGTCGTCCCTGGTGGCCCTGCACCTGGCCGGTCAGGCGCTGCGCAACGGTGAATGCGCGCTGGCCCTGGTCGGCGGATCGCAGGTGATGGCCAATCCGGCCATGTTCATGGAGTTCAGCCGCCAGGGCGGACTGGCCGGGGACGGCCGGTGCAAGGCCTTCGCCGCCGCCGCCGACGGCGCGGGCTGGGCCGAGGGCGTCGGTGTGCTGCTGGTGGAGCGGTTGTCCGATGCCCGCCGCAACGGGCATCAGGTGCTGGCGGTGCTGCGCGGCTCCGCGGTGAACCAGGACGGCGCGTCCAACGGGCTGACCGCGCCGAACGGCCCGGCCCAGCAACGGGTGATCCGGCACGCGCTGGCCAACGCCGGACTCACGCCCGCCGAGGTGGACGCCGTCGAGGCACACGGCACGGGCACCACGCTGGGCGACCCGATCGAGGCCCAGGCGCTGCTGGCCACCTACGGGCAGGATCGCGAGCAGCCGCTGCTGCTCGGTTCGCTGAAATCCAATATCGGGCACGCGCAGACGGCCGCAGGCGTGGCCGGCGTGATCAAAACCGTGCTCGCCCTACAGCACGGCGTGCTGCCCAGAACGCTGCACGTGGACGCGCCGACCCCGCACGTGGACTGGTCGGCCGGCCGGGTCGAAGTGCTGACCGAGAACCGGGAGTGGCCGCAAACCGGCCGGCCCCGCCGGGCCGGCGTGTCGGCGTTCGGCGTCAGTGGAACCAACGCTCACGTCATTCTCGAGCAGGCGGCGCCGACGGTCGACGCGACCGCGCCAGCCGCCCCCGTCGAGGTGGTGCCGCTGGTGCTCTCCGCGCGCAGCAGGCAGGCGCTGCGCGCCCAGAGCGCGCGGCTGGTGGCCTCGGTGACCGAACTGGACCCGGTCGATATCGGATTCTCCTTGGCCACCACCAGAACACAGCACGCGCACCGGGCCGTCGTGATCGGCCGCGACCGGGCGGAACTGCTCGCGGGACTGGCCGCGGCCGCCGCGGGCGAGCCGTCCGCGGGTCTGGTCGAAGGTGTGGCCTCGGACGCCGGCAAGGCCGTCTTCGTCTTCCCGGGCCAGGGCTCGCAATGGCCGGGTATGGCACTCGAATTGGCCGGGACCGCACCGGTATTCGCGGAGCGATTGGGCGAATGCGCGACGGCATTGGCGGAATTCACCGACTGGCGGCTGCTCGATGTGCTCGCCGACGAGGCCATGCTGGAACGCGTCGATGTGGTCCAGCCCGCGTTGTGGGCGGTGATGGTGTCGCTGGCCGAGCTGTGGCGGTCGCACGGCGTCGAACCCGCTGCGGTGGTGGGACATTCCCAAGGTGAGATCGCGGCCGCGGTGGTGGCCGGTGGTCTGTCCCTCCAGGACGGCGCCCGCGTGGTCGCGCTGCGCAGCAAGGCTTTGCTGGCCTTGTCGGGCCGCGGTGGAATGGTGTCGGTCGCTCGATCGGCGGACGAACTCACGCCGTTGGCCGATGGTCTGTCGCTGGCAGCGGTGAACGGCCCGAATTCGGTTGTCGTATCGGGTGATCCCGGCGCGTTGGCGACCCTGGTGGCACGGTGCGAGGCGGAAGGCGTGCGCGCCCGCCGCATTCCGGTGGATTACGCGTCGCACTCCGAGCACGTGGAGTCGATCCGCGCCGAGCTCGCCGAACTCCTGGCCCCCGTCCAACCGCGAGCCGGCGCGATCCCGTTCTACTCCGCGGTGACCGGAGCTCCGATCGACACCACCGAGCTGGGCGCGGAGTACTGGTACCGCAATCTCCGGGAGACGGTCCACTTCGAGCAGGCCACCCGCGCGTTGCTCGCCGACGGTCACCGCGTGTTCATCGAGACCAGCGCCCATCCGGTACTGGCGGTCCCGGTGCAGGAAACCGCCGAGGACGCGATCGTCATCGGCTCGCTGCGCCGCGAAGACGGTGGCCCGCAACGGTTCCTGACCGCGCTGGCCGAGGCGTCGGTGCGCGGCGTGCCGGTGCGCTGGGACGCGATGTTCCCGGGCGGCCGGCGGGTGGATCTGCCGACCTATCCCTTCCAGCGGCAACGGTTCTGGCTGGCCTCGACACCGGTCGAACCGGCCGCGGACGACGCGGAGTTCTGGGACGCGATCGAGCGCGGCGATCTGGACGAACTGGCCGCGACACTGCGGGTCGACGGCGACCAGTCACTGGGCGAAGTGCTGCCCGCGCTCTCGGCCTGGCGCCGGAGCCGCCGCGCGCAGTCCACCATCGACTCGTGGCGCTACCGGATCACGTGGAAACCGTTGTCCGGCAAGCCTGCTCCCGCACTGACCGGCACCTGGCTGGTGCTCACCCCGGTCGCGGACCTCGGCCGGGCCCGCACCGAGCAGATCATCGGAATGCTGACCCGGTACGGGGCGGAAGTACTCGAGCTGCGCACCGGCGACACCGATCGGGCCGTGCTCGCCGATCGCCTGCGGCCGCTGCCCGAACTCGCCGGCGTGGTGTCCCTGCTCGCGTCCGACGAGCGGCCACACCCCGAATATCCCGCGATACCAAGCGGTCTGGCGACCACGTACACCTTGATCCAGGCACTGTCGGACCTGCGCGTCAGTACCCCGGTGTGGCTGCTGACCACCGGCGCGGTCTCGGTCACCCGATCCGATCCGCTGACCAACCCGATCCAGGCCCAAACCTGGGGCTTCGGCCGCGTCGCCGCCTTGGAACACCCGCAACTGTGGGGCGGCCTCCTCGACCTGCCCGCCGAGCTGGACGAGCGGGCCGAATCGAATGTGGTCGCGGTGCTGGCGGGTTCGGCCGACGAGGACCAGGCGGCGGTGCGCGCCACCGGCGCCTTCGGCCGCCGGATGGTGCGGGCTCCGCTCGGCGGCACACCCGCGCCGCGCGAGTGGAAGCCCCGCGGCACCGTGCTCATCACCGGCGGCACCGGCGCACTCGGCGGCCACGCGGCGCGCTGGCTGGCCCGCGGCGGCGCCGAACACCTGGTGCTGACCAGCAGGCGCGGCCCGCGGGCGCCCGGAGCCGACGAGCTGGCCGGCGAACTGCGGCAACTCGGCGTCGAGGTCACGATCGCCGCCTGCGATGTCGCCGACCGCGCGGCGCTGGCGGAACTGCTCGCACGGTTCCCGGTGACCGCCGTGGTGCACGCGGCAGGCACCGGTGAGATGGCGCCGATCGCGGAGGCGGACCTGGCGAGCTTCCACGCGATCGCCGCCGCGAAATCGCTGGGCGCGGCCAACTTGGACGCACTGATCGAACCCGGCGCTCTCGACGCCCTGGTCTTCTACTCCTCGAACGCGGGCGTCTGGGGCAGCGGCGGCCAGGCGGCCTACGGCGCGGCCAACGCCTACCTGGACGCGGTCGCGATCGATCGCCGCGCCCGTGGCGAGGTGGCGACCTCGGTCGCCTGGGGCTCGTGGGGCGGCGAGGCGGGCATGGCCGCCGGCGTGGTGGGCGAGCAACTGGCCCGGCGCGGTGTGCTGACCATGGCTCCGGCGCTGGCGATCACCGCGCTACAGCATGCGCTCGACCACGACGAGACCTTCCTCGCGGTGGCCGACATGGACTGGGAGCGTTTCGTTCCCGCGTTCGCCCTGGCTCGGCGCCGCCCGCTGCTCGACGAGCTGCCGGAGGTCCGGCGCGTCCTGGACTCGGCCGACGCGGTCGCCGAACCGGACGCGAGCTCGGCCGGCGAACTGCGCGAACGGCTCGCCGGACTCCCGGAGTCGGCCCGCGAGCACGAGCTGACCGAGCTGGTCCGGACGCACGTCGCCGCGGTACTCGGGCACCACGGGACCGAGGCCGTCGAGGCGACCCGGGCGTTCCGCGAACTCGGGTTCGATTCGCTGACCGCGGTCGAGCTGCGCAACCGGCTGACCGGGGCCACCGGGCTGCGGCTGCCCGCGACCCTGGTGTTCGACTACCCGACACCCGCCGCGCTGTCGGGATATCTGCGGACCGAACTGCTCCCGGAAG
The DNA here is from genome assembly GCF_040681285.1 of Nocardia sp. NPDC051832. Classification (NCBI taxonomy): domain Bacteria; kingdom Bacillati; phylum Actinomycetota; class Actinomycetes; order Mycobacteriales; family Nocardiaceae; genus Nocardia; species Nocardia sp. NPDC051832. The sequence continues at coordinate 36,452 of NZ_JBFAYL010000008.1, read as the reverse complement.
CGCAGGACGACTCCGAAGAGGCCAGGCTGCGCCGCGTACTGGCTTCGGTTCCGGCGGAACGGTTCCGGGAGGCCGGCCTGCTGGAGGCGCTGCTGCGGCTCGCCGAACCGGACGCGCCGGCGCCCGCCGAGCCGGACCGGCGCGAAGCCATCAAGACCATGGACGTGCGGGATCTGATCCGCATGGCGCGCGAGAAGGGCTGATGCGGTGAACACCGATTTCGAGGAAGTGGTCGAAGCGTTGCGTTCGTCCCTGCTGGACAACGACGTGCTGCGGCAGGAGAACAAGCGGCTCGCCGACGCGGCCGGTGAGCCCATCGCGATCGTCGGGATGAGCTGCCGATTGCCCGGCGCGGTCGCGTCACCGGAGGATCTCTGGCAGCTCCTGCTGGCCGGCCGCGACGCCATCGCACCCTTCCCCGCGGACCGGGGCTGGGTGATCGACGGCGAGTACGACGGCACGCGGGAAGGCGGATTCCTCAGCGGCGTAGCCGACTTCGACGCCGAGCTGTTCGGGATCTCGCCGCGCGAGGCGCTCGCCATGGACCCGCAGCAGCGGCTGCTGCTGGAAGGATCCTGGGAGGCGCTGGAACGCGCCGGGATCGCGCCGGACAGCGTCCGGGGCAGTCAGGTCGGGGTGTTCGTCGGCGGCGGCTACTCCGGCTATCTGGACACCCTGGTCAGCGCCGATCCCGCGGGTGTCGGCGGATTCCTGCTCACCGGAAGCACGGCCAGCGTCCTCTCCGGCCGGATCGCCTACGCACTCGGCCTCGAAGGACCCGCGCTCACCATCGACACCGCGTGCTCCTCCTCGCTGACCGCCCTGCACCTGGCCTGCACCGCGTTGCGCCGGTCCGAATGCACCCTGGCGCTGGCCGGCGGCGTCGCGATGATGCCGGGACCGGGACTGTTCGTCGAATTCGCGCGGCAGGGCGGCCTCGCCGCGGACGGCCGGTGCAAACCGTTCTCCGCCGCCGCGGACGGGACCGGCTGGTCCGAAGGCGCCGGCATGCTGGTACTGGAGCGGCTCTCCGACGCACGCCGGCTCGGCCATCCCGTGCTGGCGGTGGTGCGCGGCAGCGCGGTGAACCAAGACGGTGCGTCCAACGGGCTGTCCGCGCCCAACGGGCTTGCGCAGCAACGGGTTATCCGGCAAGCGCTGGCCGCGGCCCGGCTGGCCGCGGCCGAGGTGGATCTGGTGGAGGCGCACGGCACCGGCACCGCTCTCGGCGATCCGATCGAGGCGCAGGCGCTGCTGGCGACCTACGGGCAGGACCGGGAACGGCCGGTGCTGCTCGGTGCGCTGAAGTCCTATATCGGGCACACCCAGACGGCAGCCGGAGTCGCCGGGGTGATCGCCACCGTGCTGGCCATGCGGCACGGGCGGCTGCCGGGCATCCTGCACCTGGACGAACGGTCCCCGCATGTCGACTGGTCCGCGGGCGCGGTCGAACTGCCTGCCGAGTCGCGGCCGTGGCCGGACACCGGCAGACCGCGCCGCGCCGCGGTGTCCTCGATGGGCATCAGCGGCACCAACGCGCACGTGATCCTCGAACAAGCACCGCCCGCGGAACCGGCCCGCACGGCGGCTCCGCCGGATCCCGGATTCCCGGTCCCCCTGGTGCTCTCGGCCCGCAGCCGGGAAGCGCTGCGGGCCCAGGCCGCGCGGCTGCGACCGCTGGTGGACTGCACGCCCGGCCTGGACCTGGCCTACTCGCTGGCCGCTTCCCGTGCCACGCTGGAACATCGGGCCGCGGTCGTCGCCGAGAGCCGGGAGGGGTGGGCGGCCGGACTGGACGCGCTGGCTCGCGGGGAGTCCGCGACCGGTCTGGTCGACGGGATGGTCCGGCCGGGCCGGGTCGCCTTCCTGTTCTCGGGGCAGGGTGCGCAGCGCCCCGGGATGGGGCGCGAGCTCTACGGCGTGTTCCCAGTGTTCGCCGCGGCCCTGGACGAGGTGTGCGCGCACTTCGACGGCTCGCTGAAAGAGGTGCTGTTCGCCGGGGACGGTCGGCTCGACGAGACCGCGTACACCCAGGCGGGCCTGTTCGCGTTCGAGGTCGCCTTGTTCCGGCTGGTCGAGAGTTTCGGCGTCACACCGGATTTCCTGATCGGACACTCCATCGGTGAGCTCGCCGCCGCGCATGTCGCCGGTGTCCTCTCGCTGGCGGACGCGTGCGCGCTGGTCGGCGCGCGCGGGCAGCTGATGGGTGCGCTGCCCGCCGGGGGAGCGATGGTGGCGGTGCGAGCCGCGGAGGCGGAGTTGCTGCCCCTGCTCACGGACGGGGTCGCGATCGCGGCGGTGAACGGCCCCGATTCGGTAGTGCTCTCCGGCGACGAGGAGGCGGTACTCGCGCTCGCCGATGGTCGAAAGGCGAAGCGGCTGCGGGTATCCCACGCCTTCCACTCGCCCCGGATGGACGCTGTGCTGCCGGAGTACGGCCAGGTCGCGGCGAGCCTGTCCTACGCCGCGCCGCGGATTCCGATCGTGTCCACCGTGACCGGCGCACTCGTCGAGGGCTACGACGCGGAGTACTGGGTCCGGCAGGTGCGGGAACCGGTGCGGTTCCTCGACGGCATCCAGCGCCTGCACGGCCTCGGTGTGTCCACGTTCGTGGAACTCGGGCCCGACGCCGTGCTCGCCGCGATGGGGCGCGATTGCGTGCCGCCGGACGCGGACGCCGCGTTCGTCTCGGTGCTGCGCCGCGATCGGGACGAACGCGTGGCCGTGCCGACGGCGCTGGCCCAGTTGCACGTGCGCGGCGCGGGTCCGGAGTGGCGGCGGCTGCTTGCCGGTGGGCAGCGGGTCGACCTGCCGACCTATGCGTTTCAGCGGAGCAGGTTCTGGCCGGACGGCGCTGCGGTGGTGCGGGTTTCAGCGCCCACGCCCGCGCCGGTCGAGCTCGAGACACCCGATGCGCTGCGGCAACGCCTCGCCGATACCGCCGCGCCCGAACAGGTGCTGCTCGAGCTGGTGCGCCGGCACACGGCCGTCGTGCTCGGGCATGCCGGCGCGGCGGCGGTCGACCGCGATCGTGAGTTCCTGGAACTCGGACTGAGCTCGCTGGCCGCCGTCGAGCTGCGCGACCGGCTGGCCCGGAGCACCGGACTCGAGCTGTCCAGCAGCCTGGCCTTCGACCACCCCACACCCAGCGAGCTCGCCCGGCATCTGCTGCACGCTTTCACCGGAAAGCTCACCGCGACAACACAATCCGGAGGCATGCTGGGCCGGCTCTGGCAGGACGCGAACCGGCTCGGCCGGGCGACCGAATTCGCGATGAACCTGGTGGAGCTGGCCAAGTTCCGGGCCAAGTTCGAGGACCCCGCCGAGTTCGACGGGACGCCGCGGCTGACCAGGCTCGCCGAGGGCGCGACGAAACCCGGACTGATCTGCTGCTGCACGTTCTCGCCGCTGTCCGGCGCGCACGAGTACGCCCGGTTCGCAGCGATCTTCCGCGGCCGGCGCGATGTGCACGCGCTGGCCAATCCCGGGTACGCCGCCGGTGAGCTGCTGCCCGCGACCCTGGACGCGGGTGTGCGCCTGCAAGCCGAGGCGATCCTGCGCCGCACCGACGGCGAACCGTTCGTCCTGGTCGGCCACTCCGCGGGCGGCCTGATGGCGAACCAGATCTGCCGCAGGCTGGAAGATCTCGGCGCGGGCCCGGAGCGCCTGGTGCTGATCGACAGCTACGTGCCGGACAGTCCGGTGATGGCGGCGTGGAGCGACGCGCTGATGCTGGGCACCCTGGAACGGGAGGGCGCCTACACCCCGATGGACGACTTCCGGGTCACCGCGGGCGCCTGGTGGACGCCGCTGCTGGCGGACTGGAAGCCGGCCGACGTGGCGGCGCCGGTGCTGCTGGTGCGGGCGAGCGAGCCGACCGGACCGTGGCCGCAGGGGGCGGACTGGCACACCACGTGGGAATTCCCGCACACCGTCGTGGACGCCCCCGGCAACCATTTCACCATGCTGGAGGAGCACGCCGAAGTCGTCGCCCGCTCGGTCGCGAACTGGCTCGACACCGAGACCACTTAGGGCGCGGGCCGCGTATCCCGAAGCGCCTGGCGGATATTCGCGGTCAGCGCGGCGGCTTGGGCATTGAGGTAGAAATGCCCGCCCGGGTAGGTGTGCAGCTGGAACCGGCCCGTGGTGTGCTGCGCCCAGCTCTCCGCTTCGGCGACCGTCACCCGCGGATCGTCGAGGCCGATGTGGGCGTATACCGGCAGCCGCAACGGCTTTCGCGCGGTGTCGCGGTAGTTCTCCACCGCCGTGTAGTCCGCGCGCAGCGCGGTGAGCACCATCCGCCGCATGTCGGGATCGGCGAGGGCGAGCGGATCGGTGCCGTCCAGTGCCGCCACCTCGTCGAGGAGCCCTTGATCACTGCGGGTGTGCACGTCCTCCACCCGGGTGCGCGAGGGCGCCCGGCGGCCGGACACGAGGAGTGTCGTGGGCTCGCGACCACTGTCGAGCAGCCGGTGGGCGACCTCGTATCCGATGACCGCGCCGAGACTGTGCCCGAAGATGGCCAACGGACGGTCCGTCCACGCGAGCAGCTGCCCGGCAATCGCGTCGGCGAGCTCGTCGACACTGGTGAACGGCTGCTCCTGCCTGCGATCCTGACGGCCCGGGTACTGCACGGCCAGCACCTCGTAGTGCGGCGCCAACGCCCGTGCCGTCGAGAAGAAGTAGCTCGCCGACCCGCCCGCGTGCGGCAGGCACACCAGCCGGACCTGCGGATCCGCAACCGGTTCGAACCGCCGGATCCACAGGCGATTGGTCTCGTCAACCTCGGTCATCCCGATCCATCCTCCGCTCGCACACCATCCCTCCCGGCCACCGTATCAGCGCCGTGGATCGCCGGCAGTCGGCCGGCGCGGTGGATGGCATTGTGGGCCTTGGCGTTCGGGGCTACCCGGCAGCGAGTTCGGCGCAGCGCTCGCCGACCAGCATGACGGTGATGTTCGGGTTCACCGTCGTGTGTTCGGGGAACACCGATGCGTCGGCGACGCGCAGGCCCTCGACGCCCTTGAGCCGCAGCTGTGGGTCCAGCGGGCTCATCGGATCGTCGGCGGCGCCCATCCGTACCGTCCCCACCGGGTGATACACGGTGTTGTGCGTCCGGCGGATGTAGTCGGCCAGCTCGGTGTCGGATTTCGTGTCCGGACCCGGGTACAGCTCGCGTGCCACCCACTCGGAAAGTGGTGCCGCCGAGGCGATCTCGCGTGCCTTGCGCAAGCCGGCGATCATCACGCGCAGGTCGTGCCCCTCGGGATCGGTGAAGTAGCGCGGGTCCACCCGCGGCTTGTCGCGGAAGTCCCGGGAGCGCAGCCGTACGGTGCCACGCGAGCGGGCCTGGGTGACGTTCGGCGTGAGGCAGAAGGTGTTCTCGGCCGTCGGGTACCCCTGGCGCAGCGTGTGCATATCGAACGGCACGCTGCCGTAGTGCATCATCAGGTCGGGCCGGTCCAGCCCGTCGACGGTCGGGGTGAAGATGCCGATCTCCCACCACTGCGTCGAGCTGCGCACCATCGGCCGCTTGGTCTCGAAGCCGATCACGCCCTCCGGATGGTCCTGTAGGTGGGAGCCGACGCCGGGGGAGTCCACCAGGACGTCGATCCCGTTCTCCCGCAGGTGATCCGCCGGTCCGATACCCGACAGCATGAGCAGCTTCGGCGAGTCGATGGCGCCGGCCGACAGGATGACCTCGCGCCCGGCGGTGATCCGGACGGTGCGGCCGAAGGCGTTGTCGGTGAGGTCCACGCCGACCGCGCGCCCGCCCTCGAGCACGATCTTCTTGACCCACGAGCCGGTGCGCACGGTGAGATTGGGCCGGTCCAAATTCGGGTGCAGGTAGCTCACCGACGAGGAGGCCCGGACGCCGTCGGCGCGGCGGTTGATCTGAAAGAAGTTGGCGCCGTTGTGGACGGTGTGCCCCGAATTGAACTCGGCGCGCGGAATGCCGACGGCTTCGCAGGCGTCCAGCAGGGCGACGCCGCACGGGTCGTTCGGCGGCACCGTCATAATGTGGACCGGGCCGCTGCGGCCGTGGTGATCGCCCGGGGCGTCGTTGGTTTCGATCCGCGGATAGAGCCGGTACACCGAGTCCGAACCCCAGCCGGCGCAGCCGTGATTGCGTTCCCAGGAGTCGAGGTCTTCGCGCGGGGCCCAGAACGCGATGCAGCTGTTGTGCGAGGAGCAGCCGCCCAGCACCTTCGCCCGGGCATGCCGCATGAACGAATTGCCGTTCTCCTGCGGCTCGATCGGATAATCCCAGTCATAGCCCGACTCGAGCAGTTCCATCCAGCGGTCCAGGCGCAGGATCGCCTCGTCGCCGACGTCGCTCGGCCCGGCCTCCAGCAGACAGACCGTCACCGCCGGGTCCTCCGACAACCGGGCCGCGACGGCCGCCCCGGCGGAACCGCCGCCGATGATCACGAAGTCGTAGTCAGACACTCTGGCTCCCTTCAGCGCTGGATTCGGCGAACCAGCCGGTGACGCCCGGCCGGAGATTCTCGTAGACGTGCTTGGGCTCGCGATACTCGTGCAGACCGGACGGCCCGAGCTCGCGGCCGACTCCGGAGCGACCGAATCCGCCCCACTCGGCCTGCGGCAGATACGGCCCGAAGTCGTTGATCCACAAAGTGCCGCAACGGATCCGGGCGCCGACGCGGCGGGCGCGGGCGGCATCGGCGGACCACACCGCGCCGGCGAGACCGTATTCGGTGTCGTTGGCGATGGCGACGGCTTCGTCCTCGGTGCGGAAGGTCTCGACCGTGACGGTCGGCCCGAACGCCTCGTCGTGCACGCAGGCCATCTCGCGGGTGGCGCCGTCGATCACGGTCGGCAGGTAGAACCAGCCGTCGTCCAGACTGCCGGAGCCCTGATCCCCGGTGGCGAAGCGGCCGCCGGTGCGGATGACAGCGCCTTCCGCGCGCGCCTGTTCGACGTAGGCGTGCACCTTGTCCCGGTGCGCGGCGGAGATCAGCGGAGCGGTCTCGGTGCCCTCGGCGAAGGGCCGCCCGAGCCGGATCCGCTCGGCCCGCCGCACCAGTTCGTCGACGAAGCGATCGTGGGCCGACTCCTCGATGACGAGCCGCGCACCCGCCGAACACACCTGCCCGGAATGCAGGAACGCCGCGTTCAGGGCGTTGTCGACCGCGGCGGCCAGGCCTTCCGCGGTGTCGCAGGCGTCGGCGAAGACGACATTCGGGTTCTTGCCGCCGAGCTCCAGCGCGATCTTCTTGACCGTCGCCGCCGCTTCGCGCGCGATGACCTTGCCGGTGGCGAGGCCGCCGGTGAAGGAGACGAGGTCGACGTCAGGGTGCGCCGAGAGCGGCGCGCCCGCGGTGGCGCCCGCGCCGAGCACGAGGTTGGCCACACCCGGCGGCAGCTCGAGCTCGTGCAGCACCGACAGCAGCAGGATCGCGGTGTGCGGCGTCAGCTCAGCTGGTTTGAGGACGAAGGTGTTGCCTGCGGCCAACGCCGGTGCGACTTTCCATGCGGCCTGCAACAGGGGGTAGTTCCAGGGGGTGATCAGTCCGCAGACGCCGACCGGTTCGTAGACGATCCGCGAGTCGACGTCGGGGGAGCCGGCATCGACGACCCGGCCCGCGTCCTGAGTCGCCAGCTTGCCGAAATACCGGAAGCAGTTGGCGATGTCGGTCATATCGATATCGGACTCGTACGGCCGCTTACCGGTGTCGAGGGTCTCGGCGCGGACGAACTCGTCGCGCCGGGTCTCGATCGCGCCGGCGACCGCCAGCAGCAGGTCCCCGCGCTCTTCGGCGGAGGTAGCCCGCCACGGACCGCCGTCGAAGGCGCGGCGGGCCGCGGCGATGGCGGCCACGGTGTCGGCCGCGTCCGCCTCGGCGACGATGCCCACCAGTGAATTGTCTGCGGGACATCGTATTTCGCGAGTTCCACCGGACTCGGCGGCGCGCCAGGCGCCATCGATGTAGAGCGTCCTACTCATGCGCGGGGGTCCCTTCCGGATCGCTGACGTTGCCCGAGTCGGGCTCGTACTCGTACTGGTCGTGCTCCGAGCGCCGCAGGTGCAGATAGCCGAGATGTCGTTCGTATTGGTCGAGAATGTCGCCGATGATCTGCTCCCGGCTGTATCCGTTCAGCGAGTAGCCCTGTGAGCCCTCCGCCAGATACACCTCGCAGCGGAAATACCGGTCGCCCGAGCGTTGCGCGAGCACCGCATAGGTCGGAGTCGGCGCGGACACCGGCCAGACGCCGTAGTCGAATCGGGGTTCGCTGGCCTGGTCGACGATCAGCCGCGGTGACGGCAGCCCCTCGTTGTCGCCGGAATCGTTGATGGTCGCGGTGACGCCCATCCGGCCGAACTCGGTGGTGACGTCCCGCATCGCGGGAATGACGGTGTTCGCGATGAACTTCCGCGTCGCCGCCGGCCCGGGGTAGTACATGGTGCCGAGCAGCCGGCGGCGCCAGCTCTCGCCGGATTGCCCGCGCCCGGCCGCGATGGCTTTCGGCAGCGACGTGCGATAGCTGTCGAGCTTGTAGGACTCGTGATGCACCGAGCGCAGCAGCGCGGCGGCGATGAGGGCGAGGATGAACGAGAACGGCAGCCCCATGATGATGGTGGCGTTCTGCAAGGTCGTGATGGACCCGCCCGCGCCGGCGAACAACATCGACAGCGTGAGCAGCCCGATGGCGAACGACCAGGAGATGCGCGTGCCGCGCGCGCAGTCGGCCATCGGATCGGGCAGCCGCGAGGTGAAGTTGCCCATCACGAGCGAACCCGAGTCCGCGCTCGTCACATAGAACAGCAGACCGGTGATGGTTGCGATGCCGAGCAGCAGCGCCCCGCCGGGATACTGCTCGAGCATCGAATAGAAGCCGACCTCGGGGTGCGCGGCCGTCGCTTCGGCGAATTCCTTGTCGTTCCGGGCGATTTCGAGCGCACTGTTGCCGAAGACCGAGATCCACATCAGCATGAAACTGAACGGCACCACCAGGACGCCGAAGATGAATTGCCGCAGGGTGCGCCCGCGCGAGATGCGCGCGAGGAACAGCCCGACGAACGGCGCCCAGGCCACCCACCAGGCCCAGAAGAACAACGTCCAGGTGTCGAGCCAGGTGGTCGGCTGATTGGGCGTCTCCGGATTGCGTTCCCAGGCGAAGGTGTCCAGCGTCCGATCCAGGAAGGTCGAGAAGTAGTCGCCGGCGTTCTGCACGAGTCCGTTGAGCAGGAAGTCCGACCGGCCCGCCAGCAGAATGTAGATCAGCAACCCGATCGCGAGGATGACGTTGGCCTCCGACAACCGCCGGATACCCTTGTCGACGCCCGACAGCGCCGAGATCGTCGTGACGATCACCGACAGCGCGATGAGCCCGATCTGCGCCGCCTTGCCCTGCGGGATCCCGAACATCTCGTGCAGGCCGTAGTTGAGCTGCACGATGCCGATGCCCAGCGAGGTGGCGACGCCGAAGATGGTGCCCAGCACCGCGGCGACGTCGATCGCGTCACCCCACCGGCCGTGCACCCGCTTGCCGAAGATCGGGTAGAGCGCCGCCCGGATGGTGAGCGGCAGATTGTGCCGGAACGCGAAGTAGCCGAGCGCGCTGCCCATCAGCGCGTACATCGCCCAGCCGGACACGCCGTAGTGGAACAGCGTCCAGGTGACCGCCTGCCGCGCCGCCTCGTTGGTGCCCGCCGGGCCGGTGGGCGGGTGCAGGTAGTTGTAGACGGGTTCGGCGACCGAGAAGAACATCAGGTCGATCCCGATCCCCGCGCCGAACAGCATCGCCGTCCACGTGAAAATGCTGTATTCCGGACGCGACTCCTCCGGCCCCAGCCGGTAGCGCCCGTACCGGCTCGCCCCGATGAACACGACCAGCCCGACGATCGCCGTCGCGAGAATGAAATACCACCAGCCGAACCAGGTCGAGATAAAGGTTTTGACCTCGCCCACGACGGTCTCGGCGCTCTCCGGCGCGGCGAGCGCCCAGATCGCGAAAGCGAGAACGAGGCCCGCCGCCGTGAAATACACCGGCTTGTTGACGGATCTGCGGTCCGCCACCGGATGCACGGGCCGCTCGAATTCCTTCAGTTCGCCGCGATCAGCATTCGGCGGTCGCTTGACGTGGTCGTTTTCCAGTGGATCGCCGGCGCCACTCATCCGATGAATGCTAGCCGGGACTAAAGCAGCGGCGAGTCAGCCGCGCTCTGTGTCCGGCGGTTTTTCACCCCGAATTCTCGACCACGACTTTCTCGATTCCTTCGTCGGCCGGCAGTGCGAATCCGAATATCTGCCCGTAGAAGCTCAATTCGGAGTCCAAGGCCCGGCGAATGTTCTCCGAACGCCGGAATCCGTGTTGTTCACCCTCGAAGAGCAGATACGCGACCGGAATCCCGCGCCGGCGCAGCGCGTCGACGATCATTTCCGATTGATTGGGCGGCACGACGGCGTCCTCGCTGCCCTGCAGCACGATCAGCGGACTGCGGAACTTCTCGACCTGGTGGATCGGCGACCGCTCCCGGTAACGGTCCCGCAGGGCGGGGTACGCGCCGACCAGGCCATCCAGATAGCGGCTCTCGAACTTGTGGGTCTCGGCGGCCAGGGCTTCGAGGTCGGCGACGCCGTAGTGGTCGGCGCCCGCGGCGAACGGGGTGTCGTCCCGGGCCAGCGCGGCCAGCGTGGTGTAGCCGCCCGCCGAGCCGCCGCGGATGGCGAGCCGGCGCGGATCGACGCGACCGTTGTCCGCGAGCCAGCGGGCCGCCGCGATGCAGTCGGCCACGTCGACCACACCCCAGGCGTCGCGCAGCAGCTCGCGATAGGCGCGGCCGTAACCGGTGGAGCCACCGTAATTGACGTCCACGACCGCGAATCCGCGACTGGTCCAGTACTGGGTACTCGAGGCCAGCAGCGGCAGCGCCTGCGCCGTCGGACCGCCGTGAATCATGACCAGCAGCGGCGGCAGTTCGCCCGCGGGCCCGCGGTATCGGCTGCTCGCGGGCGGGTAGAACAGCGCGTGCGCGGTGCGGGGCGCGCCGTCGCGATCGGTCGACGGGAACGAGATCGGTTCGGGAACAGAGATATCCCCGGCTTCCAGGCCGAGATCGCGTGGCGCGCGCAGAGTTTCGAGCTCGGCGCTCGAGTCGACCAAGGTGAGGCGGTAGACGCCGAGTTCGGTGCCCGGTGTACCGGCCACCACGACCACGGTGTTCTCGCCGGCCCGCTCGACCGCGGTGATAGCCGAGAACGGCAGGTCCAGATCTTTCACCGACCCGTCCGGGCCGCGCACCGCGAGCCCGTCGTAGCCCTCGTGCCACCGGGCGAACACGAGGGAGCCGTCGCCCAGGACGACATAGCGGGCCGAGCCCAGTTGCCATGCGGGAACGCCGATCTCGGCTTCGAGCTCGAGGACCGGTTCGACCGCGCCCGCGGGTGTCCACCGGTAGAGGTTCCACCACCCGTTGCGGTCGGACAGGAACAGCAGTGAGCCGTCCGCCTGCCACCGCGGCTCCTGCACCGACTCGCCCGGACCGCCCGCGACGACGGTGTCGGCGCCGGTCGTGAGGTCCCGCACCCGCAATACGGTGTCGTCCCACGGCATGGACGGGTGATCCCAGGTGATGACGGCGAGCCGGGAGCCGTCCGGGCTCAGCCGCGGCGCGGCGACGAAATCAGGACCGCTGACCAGCACCTCCGGCTGCGACGGACGATCAGCGGCGAGCCGCACGATCTCGTTGCGCACATCGATCGCGCCGCGGCCGCCGACCGGATGATGCTCCCGGATCGCGACCACGGTGCCGCCGTCCGGGCTGAAAACGCCGTCGCCGTAACGGTCGCCGCGCGACAGGGCGGGCTCCGGGGTCAGCGCCACCGGCGTCCCGCCGGGCTCGATCCGGTACAGCCGCTGATCGTCCCAGTTGACGAAGTGGAGCACACCGTCGCGCACCCACCAGGCGGCGCCGCCGTATTCGTGCACCGCTGTCCTGGCGTTCATCCCCTCCGGCAGCAGATCGGTGCGCGTGCCGTCGGGCGCGCAGCGCACGATCTGCGTGCGGCCGCCCTCCGCGGGCCGCCCTTCCGACCAGTACACATCCGCCCCGTCCACCCGCACTTCGCCCAGGCGCACCGCAGCGCTGACGACTTTCTCGGACGTGATGGAGGTCGGCCAGGACCCGAAGGTCAACTCGGAGATCGTCACTCGACCAGGGTAGCCATCGCCGAACTCGAACCCGGTCCCTGACTCCCGGCGGTCAGTCGTTCACCCACCGCCACTGAATGGCCGACCAACGCCGCGCCTCCGGCAACAAATCATCGACCGCTGCCACGACACCGGGCCAAGCTTCGGGAATGTAGTCATCACCCGACAACCAGCCGCCCGGCCGCACTTTCGGACGCCACGCCGTAATGTCGGCCACCACACTGTCGTAGTCGTGACGGGCGTCGATGTGCACCCAGTCCAGCGAGGCATCGGCGAAGAGCCCGGCCGCGGACCCGGAATCGCCGACCACGATCAACACATCGTCGCCGAACCCGCAGTCGATCAGATTGCGATGCAGCAAACCGGCAAAGGTGCCACCGCCCGCGGACACCGCGTGGCCATGCGCGTTGACGCCACGCACTCCTTCTGGCCCACTACCTCGACACGTGTCCACCCCCACGACTGTAAAAGCCTTGCCACTGCCCGCGACAACCTCGGCCAGCGAGCACAGACTCCGACCGAGGTAGTTGCCGACTTCGACGAAGGTACTACCCCCGGGAAAGTGTGCGACCGCCTCTTCTTGCGCATCCCTCCACGTGAACCAGCCAGGAATATCCTGCCAGCGCCGCACCGGAACTTCGGCCTCGGATTCACTCGAATTCGACAGCATGCCTCGACGTTACGGTGTCCCCGGCGCGCGTCGGGGTACTTCCGGGATGGCTACGCGGTGTCCGCCTGGCACTCGGCGAGCCTGCGATTCGCGCGAACTCTGGACTGCTCGATCCGTGGCAATTCGTCCCCCATCCCCACGAGCAAGTCGACAGTGGCCGGGCCCAAGATGGTGGTGGCGGCGTGTTCCGGCGACCCCAGATAGCCGGTTATTTCGAGCAGGACCGCGCCGTGCATCAAACTCCACACCCGTCCCGCGATGTCGGCGATCGGGTCCGCGCGAATGCGACCGGCTTCGACCATCCGCCCGACCAGATGCAGCATATAGTTGAAAGCGCTTGTCCCGGTGGCAGATTCGGTGGGGGCGGGATTGCCCAGGCTCAGCGCGGCGGGGCGCGTGGTCTGCGGGGATACCAAGCCGAACATCAGCCGGTACCGTTGCGGGTTCGCGAGCGCGTGGGTGCGATAGGCGGTCCCAGCGACAAACAAGTCCGCTACCGGGTCTTCGGTCTCGGGCACAGCGATGGCCGCGCCGAAACGCTCGAACGACTCGGCCGCAACAGCTTCCAGCAGTCCGTTCATGCCACCGAAATACGTGTACACCGCCATCGTCGAAACGCCGATCCGGGCGGCGACCGTCCGGGCGCGCAGCGCTTCAGGGCCGACTTCTTCCAGCAACTGGATACTCGCCTCGATCAGTTGCGCCCGTCGCCCCGGCGACTCTGGCCCTGGCTCCATCGTCACTGTTGTCCCCCTCTCATAACAGCGTTATCGTAGACGCATAACAGCGTTATGCATGTGGGGGGCGCCTTGCGAAATCCTGATCGCGCACGAAGCGGAACAGCCGACTCGAATACCGGTCCGCTGTCGCCGGAGGCTCTGCTGGCGGCGATATCCGGTCATCTCGACTCCGCCGAACCGCTGGTCGAGTGGGCGCGCGAACTCGCCTACCTCCACATGACTTCCACCGCGACGAACCAGACCGGTGCGAGCTCGCACGCCGAGATCGCACGAATCATCACCGCGATCGACTCGCTGATGCTTCCCGCCATTTCGCGAGATCCAGCGGGACACAAGAACACCCATACGCCCGGCCAAGTCTGCAGCGCGGTGGCGGAGCACTATGCGAAGGCGCGGTGGGCGCTCGAGTCCCCCGACGACGCGACCCTGACCGAGGCATGGCGCAGGCTCGGCGAAGCTCTGGAAAGCTACGCGCAACTGGTCTTCGGTGCGTGACGAAGGCCAACATCTCCACGAGCGCGGCCGGCGCGCTGCACGTGGAAATCGAACGGAAACCAGCCGCCAGGAAGGTTCTGCTAAATCCGCGCACCAAGAGCATCGATGTGCACCCAGGCCAACGAGGCGTCAGCGAACAGCGCGGCCGTGGACTCGGAATCGCCGACCACGATCAACACATCGTCGCCGAACCCGCAGTCGATCAGATTGCGATGCAGCACACCGCGCGATAGTGCATGCGGGCTCCGGCGGAAAGAAGTTTGCCCCAGGGTCTTCGATGGTGGCGCCGCCGTGCTTTTCGACTACAGCGAGGGTGTGAGCCAGATTTCGCGCGGGCGAAGGCCGACCCCGGGCGATCTCAGCCGATGTGCACGTGATGGGTGCCCGCGTCGTCGACGTGCGTGCCCGCGAGGGAAAGGCTGTGTGCCAGTAGGGCGTCGTAGTCGGCGGCAGCGCCGCGCATGACGATCTCGATGACGTGCTCGGCGTCCTCGTCGCCAGGGTGTTCGCCGAACAGCGTGCGGTAGTGGACGAAAGAGGCGATGAGATCGAGCATGCGGGTGACATCGACGTCCGCGCGCAGATCGCCGCGGGCGACCGCACGGTGCAATGCCTCGCCCACCGCCATGCGAGCCGGCTCGACCACCGCGCGCAGATACCACCGGTGCAACTCGGGGTCGGTGACGCATTCGGAGTACAGCGCGCCGAACACCTCAGGCCGGATCGTTCGGTAGCCGGCGAGAAAAATTGTCAGGCCCTCGGCGAGATCGCAGAGGGTGCATCCGGTGTCGGGCGGGGCAGGGGTGTCGAAACGAGATTCGAAGGCCGCCAGGACCAATGCGGCCCGTCCGGACCAGCGTCGATAGATCGCCGGCCGTGAGGTGCCGGCACGACGTGCCACTTCGCCGACGCTGATGGCGAAGTAGCCGCCTTCCTCGAGCAGCTCGAGCGTCGAAACCGTCACCGCCGCATCGATTTCGGTGTCGCGCGGGCGCCCACCCAGCCCGCCGCGGGCGGCTTTCGAAGTCATGTTCGTCATTCTATTAGTTACAAGACGTCTTGTAACGCAACCGTGTACGCTCGGGGTAGCCGGTAACGTGACACTCTGTAACGAATCTGGAATTTGCAATGACTACTACTGCACCGCCCCGGGCGACCATTCGTGACTGGATCGGCCTCGGCCTGCTCACGTTGCCGATGCTCGCGCTGGCGGCCGATCTCACCGTGCTGTTCTTCGCTTTGCCGACGATCAGCCTGGATCTGAAGCCCAATGCCTCTCAGGTGCTGTGGATCACGCACGCCTATGGCTTCTTGATCGCCGGATTCCTGGTAACGGCAGGGCGAGTCAGCGACCGCATCGGCCCGCGGCGTCTGCTGCTGATCGGGTCGGCGGCCTTCGCGATCCTGTCCGCGGTCGCGGCCTACTCCGCGACGGCGGAGCTACTGATCGCCACGCGGGCCGCCCTCGGCATCGCCGGCGCCACACTGATGCCTCCATTGTTCTCGCTACTGCGGGTGATGTTCCGCGACGATACGCAACGTCGTCTCGCGATCGCGATCGCGATCAGCGCCTTCACCGTGGGCGGCGCGATCGGTCCGGTGGTCGGCGGGATCCTGGTGGAGTACTTCTGGTGGGGTTCGGTGTTCCTCATCAATGTGCCGCTGCTGGGCGTCTTCCTCCTCGCCGGCGTGCGGTTGTTGCCCGAGCGCGCCGAACGCAATCGCACGCGCATCGATCCCGTGAGTGTCGTTCTCTCGGTGTCGGCCATGCTGCTGATCGTCTTCGGTCTGCAGGAACTCGCCGCGGGCCGCACCTCGGGCAGTGGCCCGGTGGTGCCCTACCTGCTCGCCCTGTTGACAGGCTTGGGCGTCATGGTGCTCTTCCTACGGCGGCAACGCCGGATCGCGGAGCCGCTCTTCGATCTCGACCTGCTGCGCCATCGGCGGGTGCGCGTGGCTTTGCTGACGCTGCTACTCATGGGAACGAGCATCACCGGGTTGTTCTATCTCTTCACGCAGTTCCTGATGTGGGTGGCCGGCCTGTCGCCGCTACAGGCCGGGTTGTGGACCATGCCCTACATCGTGCTGAACATCATCGGCGGGATGTTCGCCCCCGGCCTCGCCCGCCGATGGCGACCCGCGACGGTCACGATATGCGGCGTCGTCATTGCGGCATCGGGTGCGCTCGGCCTCCTCGCGCTGGCCGGAACAAACGCTTCGCTGCAGATCCTCGTCGCGGTGTTCTCCACCGTGGGGTTCGGTCAGGCGATGGCGGTCGCGTTGCTCAGCGATCTGATCATCGCCGGCGCCCCGGAGACGAAGACCGGATCCGCGGCCTCGGCGCAGGAAGCGGGCGCCGAACTCGGTACGGCGCTGGGTATAGCCGCAGCCGGTGTCGCCGGAATCCTGGCCTACCGTGGTTATCTGAGCGGGAACCTCCCCACCGCCGTGCCGCAACCTGTCAACGCGACCATTCGGTCCAGCATTCACGACGGCGTCGCCGCGACCGAACGGCTGCCAGAGCTCCTCGCGATCGTCCAGGACGCGATCGGGTTCGGGCTGCGAACCTACGCCGGAATCGCCGCCGCCATCTTGGCGATGACCGCGGTTCTACTGCTCGCGCTGCGTACCGACGAGTCGGCAGGGGCGATCCCGCCCCGTGAGTATGCAGGACAGAATCCGGGCGGCGTGCGCCGCAGTGGGAAGGATCAGTCGGGTGAAATCGAGGCTGGCGCTGCGTAAATGGTGCCCCCAGGGCGGTGTGGACAGCATCCACAACAACAACGATGCGCCCTGAACTGCGAATCTCCGCTGGTTGGGGGCGTCTTTGTCGTGTCCGGGGCTACATGCCCATCCGGTCCAGCATCCAGTCGCATGCCGCGTCCTCGTCGCGGGCGGGAATCGACCACGTCGCGTGCAATGGCGGGGTTACCCACCGCCACCGCCGCCACCCGGTTTGGGGCCGGACTATCCATGCCCTGTACTCGCGGCGCAGTACCGGGCCGAGGACGGCCCCCTTCGGGATCGCGGGCATGTCCCGGCGTTTGCCGTAGAGGTGGTATCGCAGCCAGAACCAGCGAGACGACCACGTCGGCTTCCCTGCGCTGATGTCGCCGGTGAGCAGTTTCATGGGTGCGCACTCAGCAGCCGATGAAGGTCCACTCGGTCTCCTTGCTGGCCTTGTCGATTCCGGTGTCCCAGGTGGCTTCCATCTTAATCCGGCCCTGCCACAGGCCGGTCCTGCAATCGAGTGCCATGGTGGCGACCTGAAGGTTCGGGTTGGGAATGGTCTTGTCCGACACGGGCATGCCTTCCGGCTGGGGTGAGGCTCCACGGGCTTTGTACCAAAGCTGTACATCGATTCTGAACTTGAGGGGCGGTTTGGGTTCGCATCTCACGATCCCTCCGACGACGACCGCCGTGTGGAGGAGGTAGGGGTTTCTGTTGAACGCGAACCCGCAGACGTTGAGGGCGGCAGCGTGATAGCCGGGTTCAGCGTGGGCGGTGGGGACGATCGTCGCGGTCGCGATCAGGGCGGCGGCGATGGCGGTGCGGATCATGATGTGCCTCTCGGCTGTTCGGTGAAATAGGGAACGCCCCGACGCGAAGGGGGCTAAGCGTCGGGGCGTTCAGTCCGTTGTGCGGAGTCGCAAGATCGCCGCGCAACGGGGGTCTCTAGATGGCGCGCACGTCCGATGCCTGTGGCCCCTTCTAGCCTTAAGTGATCTCGTACTCGACGCGCTGCCCCTCGTCGAGGGACCGGAATACCGTGCCGCTGACGGCGGGGTAATGCACTAATACGTCCGGGCCGCCTCCGTCCATGTTCATCCTTCTGTTGCCGCCCAACCGTTTTCGGGGTGGGCGTCATCTTTCATCTCCGGCACTGCGCCGGCAGTAGGTGCGCCCCGGCACGCCAACCGGGGCGCTTTTGCCGCGCGCGATGCCACGGCGCGGCGAAGCTCATCCCAGGCCGAGCCCTGCCGATCGGAGCTTGAGCACGGCTGCGGTGAGGGTGGCGCATTCGCCGATCTCGCATCGGTTATGGGAGCGCACCGCGCGTTTGGCGTTCTCGATGCTGGAGTACGCCCAGGTGGCGTCCAGGTGGTTCAAGCGGAACACCTGCCCTGTGCCGGGGTTCGTGTGGGTCATCGCTTGCCCCCTGCGAGCCACTGCTCAGCGGCAACCCTGCGGGTGCACGGCGGATCGCAGCGGCCGTGGATGACGAGGATGCCTTCAGCTTGCTTGCGGGTATCGATGGGAGGCTGCGGCTTGTCGTTGCACCCGTCGTTGACGAGTGTCCGGCTGCTCATCGCTTTTCCTGCTTGTCGAGCCATGCCTGAGCGGCGGCCTTGCGCGGGCACGGCGGGTCGCAGCTGCGGTGGATGGCGAGGATGCCGGTAGCCCGCTCGTGGTCGATGGGGTTGATCTTCCCGAGGCCGCAGTTGTCGTTGACGCGAACGACTTTCGCTGTTGCCGGACGGTTGGTCATCGAACCTCCTCCGTGATGTGGGCGATGGCCACGGTGTAGGCGGAGCAAGGTGGTTCGTGGTGGCGGTGGCTGTCGAGCAATCGGAAAGCGTGGCTTCGGCTGAGCGGCTTATCGGTTCGGCAGCGGGCGATATGCGCGGAGCTGCGCCCGGTCGCTGACGGGGCGGTCATCGGTCGACCAGGTCTTCTGCGTCAGGTGTCGCGGCGGGGCGGTCTCTGAGCTTTCCGAGGGCGTAGACGGCCCACAGCCCGTAGGGGAGGGCAGCGAAGACGATGACGGTAGCGGCGATGTGTGCGGGCATGGGCTTTAACCCCTAGGCGCGGGTTGGCATGGTGGTGAAACCACACCCGGCGCCAAGACGGGGCTCGACGACCGCTGTGCGAGTGCGGTCTGGCGAGCCGATCGTTCGGGGCAATCGACCTGACGCCGGGTGCTGCCTGCAGCATCTCACCGCGAGATGTCCTAAAATAGGGCAATCAGCAGGACGGCGGCCGGACATTTTATGTCCTAGTAGGACATAACGCCGCGAGAAGGGATTAGAATCGGGCCATGAATAGCCCGGAGAATGTCCTCCGATCTCTCCGTGTCGCACACGGCTACCGCTCGCAGCAGGCTCTTGCCGACGCCCTCAACGCCGCGGCCAACGAGATCGGTCTGCGCGTCCAGATCACCGACCGGACTGTGCGACGTTGGGAATCGCCCGCTCCGCCGTGGCCGCAAGCCGAGCATGCACGGACGCTCGAAGCGCTGTTCGGCCGGCCGATCACTGAGCTGGGATTCACGCCGGTGCGACAGTCCGGGGGAGACGTACCGCCTCTCCGAAGCGGACAGCAGGAGACGTGGGCGGCCCGCCACGGTGGCGCGGGCACAGGTTCGCTGCCGGCATCGGTGGCGTCGGAATTCATGCAGGCGACCACCGCCTACCGCCGCATGTATTGGTCGGTGCCCGCCGCACGCCTCGAAAGGCTGGTCGCCGAGCATGCCGCTCTGGGATGGGATCTCATGCATCAGATCCCTGGCGCTTCCCGTTCCCTCATGGCGCGGGCGGTCGCAGAGGCGGCGCTCACGGCGGGGCGACTGGAGTTCTTCGACTTGCAGCAACCGGAGGAAGCGCAGCCAAGTTTCGCTCTGGCGCTCCAAGCTGCGGCCGAGGCGGGCGATCATCTACTCGGCGGTGCGGCTCTGGCACACATGGCATTCGCGCCGGCCTTCGCAGCCGATGCAGAACGGGTCGATGTCCGATCCGAAGAGGCTCGCGACAAGATGCAGGCAGCACGCGCGTTCGTCTCCCGTGGTGAGCCGAGCGCGGAAATGCTGGCATGGCTCGACGCAGTCGAGGCCGAAGTGGAGACGCGATTCGACAACCCCGGCCGCGCGCTGGAGCTGATCGAGCACGCCGAACAGTGCTACGCCGAGTACGACCCAGAGAAGGGCCCTAGTCCTGTGTGGCTGGACTGGTTCTCGCCGGCCCGTCTCGCGGGCTTCAAGGGCAACACTCTGATCGCGGCCGGGAGGGGGCAGGCAGCGCATGAGACGCTGCAACACGTGCTCGCCGAGCTGCCCGCAGAAGCGATCAAGCAGCGCGCCGTCGTCCTCGCCGACCTAGCCGCAGCCGCGGTCCTCGAGCGAGACCCAGCGCAGGCTTGCGCATACCTTGACGAAGCGTTGAAGCTGCTGGGTGACCATTGGTATGCCACGGCGATGGATCGGGTGAAAGCCGTCCGCCGGAGCCTGCGGGAATGGGATTCGCTGCCGCAGGTCCGTGCGCTAGACGGTCAGCTCTACAACTGGCACACCATGATCAGGTCAATCGCTCGGTGAGGAGCCGTTCTCGGCGGCGGCGATCGAAGGCAACTCGTTGAGATCGATAATCTTCCAGTCGGACAGCATCGCGACCTCCGGCTTGTCGCGTTGGATCCAGCCCCAGGGGCCGCGTTGGATGTAGGCGGTGCGCATTCCAACCGCCTTGGCCGGTGCAATGTCGTTCTCGATTCGGTCGCCGACGTAGACGATCTCTTCCGCCTTGCATGGGGCGACCTCGACCACCTTCTCGAAGAACGCGGTCGAGGGTTTCTCTACTCCCCAGTCGTCAGAGGTTGCGATGAAGTCGGTGGGCAGGTCGAGACTCCGGAGGATCCGGCCGGACCTAGCCGTTTGGTTGCCGACAATGCCCACCCAAATGCCCATGTTGCGTAGGGCGGCGAGAGCTGGCCGGGCGTCGGGGTAGAGATCTTCCTCGCCATAGGTTTCTGGCTGCCCGGCCAGCGCCCGCGCTTCACGCTCTTCGGCCAGATTGAAGCCGGGGCGGAACACTTGGAACGCTTCGCGATAGTCCTTGCCCAGCGCAATAGTGGCACCGAAAACGCTGACGAAAGTATGTCGCGGGACGCCGAGCCAATCCGCCCAGGTTCCGTATTCTCGCGTCTCGTCGACCAGCGTCTCGCCGACGTCGAACACCACTGCGCCAATCATGGGCACACGGTACCGATCTTGGTCGGTGGATCCGAGGTGGGGGCCCGTCAGCCCTGCCTGCGGCAGGTGGCCTCTGCGTATTTCTTTAGTCCGTACGACGGGGTCCAGCTGTTCAGAAGGTGCAGGAGGGTAATGCCTGGCAGAGCGCCTAAGAATGGTGCCCCCAGTAGGACTCGAACCCACAACCCGCTGATTAAAAGTCAGCTGCTCTACCACTTGAGCTATAGAGGCGTACGCCCGGCAGGGATCGAACCTGCGACATCCGGTTTAAGAGACCGGAGCTCTACCAACTGAGCTACGAACGCGTGACGGAAATTGATCGTCGTGGTTTCTGAAGGACTCGAACCTTCGACACCCCGGGCTTCAACCGAGTGCTCTGCCATCTGAGCTAAGAAACCGCAGTACCCGCTGAGAGATGAACTAAGCAGGCGTGACGCAGATCGGAATCGAACCGACGACGTCCTGAGTGAAAGTCAGGATGCCCGTACCATCAGAGCAACTGCGCCATAAACGAATCGGAGGATCCGTCGGTGAGGGCGGCAGGGATCGAACCTGCCATGCGTGAGCACCTGGTTTACAGCCAGGCCGAGCCACCAGACTCATCGCCCCCTGGGTAGCGTGTTTCGAGCGATATCCCGCCCTCGTTGTCCCGAACACGCTGCCTGAGTACAGATTCTAGAGAAAGCCTCGCAACCGGCGCGACCCATTTATTTCGGCTGTCCGTGCATCCACCACTTCCGCCGCCACCTCGAGGAAGTTCACGTCGGTGACCGCTGGGACCAGAATGAATTCGTCACAGCCGGCTCGCTCCGCGCCGTCCAGAATTTCAGCGAGCACTTCGGGACTCGAAGCGCGCGCCGAGGCGGCGACCACTTCAGCCAGTTCGGGTCCGAGGAAGCCGAGGTAGCGAGTGGTGAAGGAGTGCAGCGCCGCGGCGGCATCGGTGACGCCCAGGGCGGTGAAGCAGCCGCTGACCTTGCGCGGGGCCGTCGTGCGACCGGCCTCGGTCCAGCACCGGTCGGCGAGTTCACTGGCCCTGGCGATCTCCTCGGCGTCGCCGGAGACGCTGAAGCCGGAGATGCCGTCGGCCCATCGCGCCGCCCGGCGCATCGCCTTGGGACCCATCGCGCCGGCGAGGATGATCGGCCCGCCCGGCTGCACGCACGGCGGCCCGACCGGGTCCGCGCCTTCGAACGGCGGCTCACCGGCGAGCAGTGCCTTCAGTTCGGCGACCTTGTCGTCGAGCTGCTGGTGCCGTCGGTTGAAATCGGCGCCGAGCGCGCGGTAGTCGTGCTCGCGGCCGCCGACTCCGACGGCCACCTCGAGGCGGCCGTTGGAGAGCTGGTCGAGGGTGCCGATCTGCTGGGCGACCATCGGCACCGGATGTTGGGGAAGCACAAAGAGATTCGCCAGCACCCGCACCCGCTCGGTGACCGCCGCGCAAGCGCCGAGCGTCGCGACCATCTCCGGGTTCGAGAACGTGACCCGCTCGCCCACCGAGACGCTCGAGAACGGGCCCGCGTCGATGCGCCGGGCCCAGTCGATCGTCGTACCCGGTCCGTAGCCGGGAGCCATCTGCGGAAGTGCGACACCGATCTTCATATAGCGACCTTCTCAGACCTACCCGCCTCCAGTCCGGTGATCCCCGATTCCGAGCACCGGCTGCCGAACTCGCACCGGCGGTGTCCGTGAATTGCCCACTGCGGCAAGGGGTTCGCGCGGGCTCGGCGGCGCGGGCCGGAGACGTGCTGTAATCGATGGTGGGGAGGGGAGAAATCATGTCTAAACCGGTCGAGCGGTGGAATCCTTGGTTGGCGCTGGTCGCCGGCATCCCGGGCGTGGCCGCTGCTGCGTTCTGGCTGCTGTGCGTGGATGTCGTGCTCAGGTCACGACTATCTGACGATCCAGCCAGCGACCCGCACGGATACGCGCTCATGTTCGGCACCGTGCTGTCGGTGCCCGCGGCGATCCTTGCCGTGGCCGGTCTCACGTTCGCCGTGCCGCCCCGCGTTCGCGTGCTGGTGCTGTCGATCGCGGCTCCGGTGTTCCTCGGCGGATCGGTCTTGTTGTTCGCCGTGCTGTTCAGCTCGTAGTCGGCGCGTAAGGGATGTTCTGAGAACTGTTGTCGTCCACCCGGATCGGGCGGCCCAGTTGTGGGAAGGCACGTTGGGCGCAGTTGGTGCGTTCACACACCTTGCACCCGGCCCCGATGGGAACCGCCGTGGTCGGATCCTCGACCGGGAGGCCGTGGGAGTAGACCAGCTTGTCGGCATAGGCGAGGTCACAGCCCAGTCCGATGGCGAAATCGCGTTTGGGCGCGAGGAATCCGGGCGTCTTCTCGTCGGTGGTGCGGGCCAGCCACAGATAGTTGCGGCCGTCGGGCATCTGCGCGATCTGGGTGCGGATGCTGCCCGGTGTCGTGAACGCTTCGTGCACCACCCACAGCGGGCAGCTGCCGCCGACGCGGGAGAAGTGGAACGCGGTGGCGGACTGACGTTTCGAGATGTTCCCGGCGCGGTCGGTGCGCACGAAGAAGAACGGCACGCCCCGCTTACCGGGACGCTGCAAGGTGGAGAGCCGGTGACAGACCGTCTCGAACCCGACCTCGAATTTCGCGGCCAGCAGTTCGATGTCGTAGCGCAGGGTTTCCGCGGCATCCCAGAACGGGGTGTAAGGCAGAATCAGCGCCCCCGCGAAATAGTTGGCCAGGCCGATCCGCAGCAGTCCACGAGAATTCTCGGGCATGGTCTCGGCGTCCGCGATGAGGTCGTCGATCACCGCGGCCTGGGTGAGAAACGCCAATTGCGTTGCCAGCTGGAACGCACGCTGACCGGGGGAGAGACGCCGAGCCAGCGTCAACACCTGGCCGCCGGGATCGTAGACCCGTTTGGGCCCGGGATGATCGGGGTCGTCGGTGCGGATCGCCACCGCGATGCCGTGCTGTTCCCGCAGCAGCCGGGTCAGTTGCAGATCCAGTCCGCCCAGACTCAATCCGTTGCGCGCGAACAGCTCCTCGGCCGCCGAGTCGAGTTCGGGAATGTGATTGCGCCGGTCGTAGAAGTAGTCGCGGACATCCTCGTACGGCATCGCGGCACCGGATTCGGTTGCGGCGCCCTCGATTCCGGCCGCGACCCGCTCCATCTGCTCGGTCGCCCCGCGTAATCGGCGATGCAGCCCGACCAGCAGTCGCGCCGCCGCCGGCACCCGGGCCACCAGATCGTCCATCTCGGCGGTCGTGATGGCCGAGCCCTCGGGATCCTCGGCGAAGACGTCCTGGAGGTCGGCGATGAGCCGGGCGTCGGTATCGGC
Organism: Nocardia sp. NPDC051832; assembly: GCF_040681285.1. Classification (NCBI taxonomy): domain Bacteria; kingdom Bacillati; phylum Actinomycetota; class Actinomycetes; order Mycobacteriales; family Nocardiaceae; genus Nocardia; species Nocardia sp. NPDC051832. The sequence goes on along the minus strand of NZ_JBFAYL010000008.1, from coordinate 12,100 downwards.
CGCGAAGAAGCCCATGTCCAGGTCGTAGCGGGCATTGAGACGCAACAGCACCGGCACGGTCAGCGGACGCTGATCGTGTTCCAGCTGGTTGATGTAGCTCACCGATAGCCCCAGCTCCTTCGCCAGGGCCGACTGGGAGAGCCCCCGCTGCTCCCGCAACGTGCGCAGCCGCGCGCCCGCATACATCTTCTGCATATCGCCAATCTAGCAACCTCGACTTTCACAACTTTCACAAATTCACAGGGTTGCTTCCACAAAATTAGGCATTTGCGGGGTATTTCCGGCGTAAACCGCGCTGTGTAGCGTGCGAAAGGTACCGGTGGAAATCGACTTCCTGGAGGCCTGAACCGTGAAGAACCATCTCGTCCGCACCTACCGTTCCGCGGAGCACTTCCCGCGCGAGGAGCATCTCGCGTGGAAGATCGCCGAGGTGGCCGCGGATGCCGTCGAGGTGGCCGCGGAGACCGAAGAGATGATCGTGAACCGGATCATCGACAACGCCGCCGTCGCGGCCGCCTCGATCACCCGGCGTCCCGTGGCCAACGCCCGCGCCCAGGCCCAGACCCACCCGTACCAGCCGGGTGCGACCGTGTTCGGCGTCGAAGGCCGTTTCTCGCCGGAGTGGGCGGCGTGGGCCAACGGTGTGGCGGTGCGCGAACTCGACTTCCACGACACCTTCCTGGCCGCCGAGTACTCCCATCCCGGCGACAACATCCCCGCGATCCTGGCCGTCGCCCAGCACACCGGCCGCAGCGGCCGCGACCTGATCCGGGGCCTGGCGACGGGTTACGAGATCCAGGTCGACCTGGTGCGTGGAATCTGCTTGCACGAGCACAAGATCGACCATGTGGCCCACCTCGGCCCGTCGGCCGCCGCCGGTATCGGCACGCTGCTCGGCCTGGACACCGAGACCATCTACCAGGCCGTCGGCCAGGCGCTGCACACCACCACCGCCACCCGGCAGTCCCGCAAGGGCGAGATCTCCAGCTGGAAGGCCTACGCCCCCGCGTTCGCCGGAAAGATGGCCGTCGAAGCGGTGGACCGTGCGATGCGCGGCGAGGGCGCGCCGTCGCCGATCTGGGAAGGCGAGGACGGCGTGATCGCCTGGCTGCTCGGTGGCCCGAAAGCGGAATACACTGTGCCGCTGCCCGGCCCGGGCGAGGCCAAGCGCGGCATTCTCGACACCTACACCAAAGAGCACTCGGCCGAGTACCAGAGCCAGGCCCCGATCGATCTGGCGTTCCGCTTGCGCGAGCGCGTCGGCGACCTGGGCCAGATCGCCTCGATCGTGCTGCACACCAGCCACCACACGCATTACGTGATCGGCACCGGGTCGAACGATCCACAGAAGTTCGACCCCAAGGCTTCTCGCGAAACCCTGGATCACTCGATCATGTACATTTTCGCGGTCGCCTTGCAGGACGGTGTCTGGCACCACGAGCGGTCCTACGCCCCCGAGCGCGCGCAGCGCCCGGACACCATCGAGCTGTGGAACAAGATCTCCACCGCCGAGGACGCCGAGTGGACGCGCCGCTACCACTCCACCGACCCGAACGAGAAGGCGTTCGGCGCGCGGGCCGAGGTCACGTTGAAGAGCGGTGAGGTGATCACCGACGAGTTGGCCGTGGCCGACGCGCATCCGCTGGGCGCGCGTCCGTTCGCCCGCGAGCAGTACATCGCCAAGTTCCGCACGCTGGCCGAGGGCGTCATCGAGTCCGCCGAGCAGGACCGCTTCCTGGAGGTGGTCCAGCGCGCGGGCGAGCTGTCGGCGAACGAGCTGTCGGAGCTCACTTTCACCGTCTCCGCGGACGTGCTCGCCCGCGCGCCCCAGTCCCCGAAGGGCCTGCTCTGATGACCGGACTGCTCGCGGCGTCCAACTCCGCTGCCGACAAGCGCGCCGCCTTCAAAGCCGGCTTGAACTCCGGACAGATCCAGCGATTCCCGGGCGCTTTCAATCCGTTGGTGGCCAAGCTGATTCAGGAAATCGGCTTCGAAGGCGTCTACGTTTCGGGCGCGGTGCTCTCGGCCGATCTGGGACTGCCCGACATCGGCCTCACCACCTTGACCGAGGTCTCCGGGCGCGGCCAGCAGATCGCCCGGGTCACCGAGCTACCGGTGCTCATCGACGCCGACACCGGATTCGGTGAGCCGATGAGCGCGGCCCGCACGGTCACGGTGATGGAGGACGCCGGGATCGCGGGCTTGCACCTCGAGGATCAGGTCAACCCCAAGCGCTGCGGGCATCTCGACGGCAAGGCCGTGGTGCCGGCCGCGGACATGGTGCGCCGCCTGGGTGCCGCGGTCGCGGCGCGGCGGGATCCGAACTTCGTGATCTGCGCCCGCACCGACGCCGCGGGCATCGAGGGCATCGACGCGGCGATCGACCGAGCCAAGGCCTATGCCGACGCCGGCGCGGATCTGATCTTCACCGAGGCGCTGCACACTCCGGCGGAGTTCGAGAAGTTCCGCTCCGCGCTCTCGATTCCGTTGCTGGCCAACATGACCGAGTTCGGCAAGTCCGAACTGCTGACCGCGAAGACGCTGGAATCGATCGGCTACAACGCCGTCATCTACCCGGTCTCCACGCTGCGGCTGGCCATGTACGCGGCCGAGGCCGGCTTGCGCGAGATTTTCGAGCAGGGCACCCAGTCCGGTCTGCTCGACCAGATGCAGCACCGCAGCCGCCTCTACGAACTCCTGCAATACGAGCGCTACAACGAATTCGATTCCGACATCTTCAATTTCACCTTGGGAAGGCAACAGTGATGACGGAGACCGCGATTCCGACCATCTACAAAGGTCTCGCCGGCGTGGTCGTCGACACCACTTCGATTTCGAAGGTGGTGCCGGAAACCAACTCCCTGACCTATCGCGGCTACGCAGTGCAGGATCTGGCGGCGAACTGCAGCTTCGAGCAGGTCGCCTACCTGCTCTGGTCCGGCGAACTGCCCAGCGACGCCCAGCTCGCGCTGTTCCAGCAGCGCGAACGCGCGGCTCGGCGCGCCGACCGCTCACTCCTCGCGCTGATCGCGAAGATGCCCGAGAACTGCCACCCGATGGACGTGGTGCGCACAGCCATCAGCTATCTGGGGGCCGAGGACCCGGACGAGGACGACAACTCACCCGAGGCCAACCTCGCCAAGTCGCTGCGCATGATGGCGGTGTTGCCGACCATCGTGGCCGCCGACCATCGCCGCAGGCGCGGCCTGGATCCCATCGCGCCGCACTCGCACCTGGGTTACGCCGAGAACTTCCTGAACATGTGCTTCGGGAAAGTTCCGGCTCCCGAACTGGTCAAGGCGTTCGAGGTCTCGCTGGTCCTCTACGCCGAGCACAGCTTCAACGCCTCCACCTTCGCCGCCCGGGTGGTCACCTCCACGCTGTCCGACATCTACAGCGCGGTCACCGCCGCCATCGGCGCGCTCAAGGGCCCGCTGCACGGCGGCGCGAACGAGGCGGTCATGCACGACATGCTCGAGATCGGCGACCCCGCTCTGGCTGAGGAGTGGATGCGCAACAAGCTGGCCAAGAAGGAAAAGGTGATGGGCTTCGGCCACCGGGTCTACAAGAACGGTGACTCCCGGGTGCCCACCATGAAGCAGGCGTTCCTGGACGTCGCCGCGGTCACCGGCGGTGACAAGTGGGTGCAGATGTACGAGATCCTCGAACGCACCATGAACGAGGCGACCGGGATCAAGTCGAATCTCGATTTCCCTACCGGCCCTGCGTATTACCTGCTGGGTTTCGATATCGAGGTGTTCACGCCGATCTTCGTGATGAGCCGCATCACCGGCTGGACCGCCCACATCATCGAACAAGGAAAGTCCAACGCGCTGATCCGGCCGCTGAGCGAATACATCGGCGAGCCACAGCGTTCCGTCGTCGCCTGACAGCACCGCGCGACTGCCCGCACTCACCTGGTGCGGGCCGTTGGCGTTTCCAGCGACGGATAGCCTGGAAGTCTATGACGCCGGACTCAGCACGCGAGCTGCTGCTTTTCCACAGCGGCGCACACAACGAGGTCGACGACCCACGTTGGCAGCAGGGGTTTCTGGGGATGCTCCGGCCGTACCACGGTCTGCGCGAGGAGAACTTCCACTCGGTGATGGCTTGTGTGCGTGTATTGGCTCCCGCTCTGGAGCGCGATTCGGTCGACCGTGAGATGATCCAAGCACTCTGGGCGATATGCCATTTCGGCCGCGCGTGGGGCGTTTGGCCGGATAGTATGTTGCGCCGCAACAACCTCATCACCGAGGAGGATGCCGCCCGTCTGAGCGATTGGATCGAAACGATCTCCTACGCGATGGCCTGCGTCCTCGAAGGTATTCCTGGAGAAGGGTTCCACGAGTACGACCGAAGCCAACCGGCGTCGAAGGGGCGCTCCACGCTCGGCGAATAGTTACCGCCGCCGCGCCCGGTCGATCAGGCGACCCCCGAAAGTGGCTGACAGCGGCGCGAGAAACCAGGCGTACCACACGTAGGGAGTGAGCCAGGCGAGTGCGACCGTGGCGAAGAAGACAGCGGCGACCGCGTAGGACGCGTCGGCGCTGGTGCGAAGTTCGGTTGCGGTGATGTGTTCGGCCAGTGTGGATCGTCGGGACGCCAGATCCCGCACCACACCCTCGCTGGCGAACAGCAGCGCCGACGTCGCAGCGAAGAGGCAGACGGCAAGCCTGTTGTCCGCAGCGTGCCCGAACACCGCCGTCGAGTAGGGGAGGACCGCGACGAAAAGCAGAAGCGGCGCATGCCAGGCGAGAGTGCGCCGATCCAGCAGCGTCACTTCGTAGATCAGCGTGTGATGGCGGCGCCACACCGCCCACAGCAGGAAGAACGCGAGGACGAAGGCCACGAAAGAGGCCCGCTCGTGCCAGAGGAAGGCGGCGAGGGCGTCGGCATCGACCAGATCCTCGTCCTGCGGTCGCTTGATTTCGATGACCAGCAGGGTTATCGCGATGGCGAGAACGGCGTCGGTGAACGCACCGATTCGGTGCGGTGACCAGCCCGGACTCTCGGCGGTCGCGTCTCGGTGAAGCCGCATGGGAGCCTCCTGGGGTTCGGGACTGCTCAGGCTGTGGCTGCGAGCGCAGGCCGCTCGGACCTGGACAGCTGTTGCGAGCGGAGCGCGAGGACGATCATGACCGCAGGGAAGAGCAGGTCGCAGACCAGCACGCCACCGGTATTGCCGGGAGCGTGGTCGCCGTGCGCGAACCACTGGTAGACGTGGCCGACCGCCGCGCCCCACAGGAACATGCCGGCCCCGAGGCCGATGGTGATGCGCTCGCGTGCGCCCGCCGAGGCAGCGCGGAATCCCATGACGGCGAGTCCGAGATTGGCGAAGGCGATTTCGAACTGGAACGGGCTCGGGGTGAAGCCGATCGCGGTGGCCATCGCGTCCGGGATGGTCAGGAAGGCGATCGTCATCCACAAGCTGCCGCAGCCGAGCGCGGCGACGGCCCACCATCGCTGCCAGGTCTCGAGGGCGGCCGCAGGGGAGGGGCTGTGCCGTGTCCGGATCAGCGCGCCGACCACCGCGATCACGATCCAGAGCAAGGGGAAAGCCGACTGGGCAAGGTAGGACATCGCGTTCATACCTTGAGTGTTGCATGGTTAATATTAACCAGTCAAGACTTCTATTGATCCAGCTAGAGCCCGAATCGCGCTATCGGCGCGGCTCGAGGATCTTGGCCAGCGCGGCAGTGTCGCGCAGGTAGCGCTCGTAGGGAAAGCCCGCTTCGAGCAGCGCCTCGCGCAGCTCGTTCTGCAGCGGCCGGTCGCTGCCATGGAAGGCGTCACGGCCAGCCTCGGTGGTCCTGACCAGCCGTCGCCGTCCGTGCTCGGGGTCGGGCTCGACCGCGACGAACCCGGCCGTTTCCAGCGGCCGCAGGGCTCGGCTGACTGCCGGGTCCGACACCGACAGCGCCTGCGCCAGCTGATGCTGGGTCACCGGCTCGATCTCTTCCAGCGTCCCCAGTAGGCGAATCTGACTGTAGGTCAACGCCTCCGAGTCGTCCGCGCGCCGCCGCGCGGCCTCGCCGAGCAGGTACACCACGCGATGCAGCAAGTCTCCGAGTCCATCGTCCACGCATCGAACCTAGCAGGATCTTGCGTGGTTAACATTCACCAGCACGTCAGCCGGCGGCGGGGCGTCCCGGCTCAGACTTCGCGGTAGTGCTCGGCACGATGTGACAGCCGCTCGGTGAACGTGTCCGTCCACGCCGACCCTGACTCCTCGGCTACCGCTCGGCCCCTGCGCGACCGGACGGCTTGCCCGCGAGGCCGACCGGCGAGGTTCTTGCCGGGCCGGGCCTGCTCGGCCAGCAACCGCACACCCCAGCTGAGATATGCCTCCAAGGTCATACCCGCACATTCGGCCGCGTCGGCGAGACTGTGCCACTGGTCCTCGTCCATGGACACGGTCACCGTGAGATCCCTGGTCGCCATACGTGGTCACGGTAGTCCGACTTCCACGGCCGTGCTGGATTTGACGCAACACGACACCCCTCCGGTCTCGCAGCCGCATTCTCGAATGAGCTCCGCCAACAGTTTCGATCAGCGAGACAGTGACGGTGAGCGCGGGAGGCGTCGACGGGATGGCAAGGCCGCGTGCGGTTTTGCATACGCCGACGATATGTCGGGGCTCCTAGCATTCGCTCCATGCACGTGTCGATGCCGACTACTCCGCGCGTCGATTCCGGCCGACCGAAGGAGTTCCGTTGAACAGAACCAAACTCGCTGTCCTCTTCGTGGCTGTCCTGTGCTCGGTGTCGGCACCAGCCCACGCCGGACCCGCGACACCCGGCGCCCTGGAAGCCGGATTCCCGCATGTGTTCAGGTTGTTCCAGCTCGGCGACCCCGCCAACCCGGCCTGCGTCTACTACAACGAAGCCGCTGCCGGCCGCGGCGCAGCGGTGGACGCCGCCAACTGCAGATCCGACACGCCGCATTGGTTCGTGCGGAATTCCCTACCCGATTCTGTCCTCTTCCAGCTGGAGGACTTCCCCGGCAGATGCCTCATCGGCGATACCTCCACATTGCCCGGAGTCGTGCTCGTCGGGTCGTGTGACGACCCTCGCGCGGGCTGGGTCGGGGGCGGCCATATCGACCCGCCCCGATGGGCGTTGGCGCCGAGGTCGGCACCGAACATGTACCTGCGCGACAACGGGATAGCGCTGGTCCTGCAAAACACCGACACCCCGCTCGAGACCCCGGGCTACTACTGGAATCCGCAATGAGTGGGGGAGACGCACCATGATTGCCGACCGCGAAGTCATCTCACGGTTAAAACTGGGCAGTCGCGGGATCGGTTCCCAGGTCGATGATTTCCGGTGGCGTCCACGTGAGCACGTTAGTGGGCATGAGCTCGATCATGCCGTTGTGCTGGTGGCTCGATCGAAGCCGGCTCGATCGACACACCGCGGCGGCTGACACCGCGCTGTGCGCGCGCTGTCAGTTGCCCAGCTTAATGGACTCGATCTCGACCGGAATCTTGGGCTTGCCGTCGCCGGGGCCGTTCGAATCGTCGCTACCGCCTGCGGCGATCTTGTCCAAGGTCGCCAAGCCGCCGGCGTCCACCGTGCCGAAGATCGTGTATTGCGGTGGCAATTGGGAGTCGCCGTAGACGATGAAGAACTGGCTGCCGTTGGTGTCAGGTCCGGCGTTGGCCATGGCGAGCACGCCGCGCTTGTAGTCGACAGGCAGTTGCGCGCTCGGATCACTCGCCGTGAATTGATCGGTCGGGTACTCGTTGGCGAACTGGTAACCGGGACCACCCATTCCGGTGCCGGTCGGGTCGCCACACTGCAGCACCTTCAGGCCCGCGCCGGTGGTCATCCGGTGGCAGGAGGTTCCGTCGAAGTACTTCTGCTTGACCAGGCTGGCGAAACTGTTGACCGTGCACGGCGATTCGGCCTTGTTCAGTGCCAGCCCGACCGAGCCCGCGCTGGTCTGCATATTCATGCTGACCTTGGCTTCGGCTCCGGTGGTGGGCACCTCGACCTGCTCGGGCTTGGTGACCGGCTTACCGGCCGGCTCGGTGCTCGCGGTGTAGGCGCAGCTGACCAGGGCCGCTTTTGGCTTCGCGACGGGCAGGCCGGACTCGGCCAGGGCGGCCTTTGTAGTAGTCGACGATGCCGGCGCGGTCGTCGGCGCGGCAGCATTGTCGTCGGTGCTCCTGCTCAGCACGAGCAGTCCGACCACGGCGATCAAAACCACTACGACAACGCCGATTCCGCCCAAAATCCACGGGAGGTTGTTGCGTGGCGGCCGCCCGCCCGGGAATTGCCCACCGTAATACTGCTGACCCTGTTGCGGGAAACCATGGGCCGGTCCCGGGTTCCCGCCCCACGGCGGAACCCCGCCGGGCACGTGTGGACTGTTCGGCTGACTGCCATAGCGCGGGTCGTTCCCCGAATCACCGTGACTGCCTTGCACCTGCGACCCCCAACTACACCAGCGGCGAACTAGATCGGACTTGCCGCACGATGGTACCGGCCGAACCGGTCTTCGAGCCGCTGTCAGGCCGGTTCGCAGATAACCACCGGGATATCGCGCGGAGTGCTGCGCTGATATCCGTCGTACGGATTGCCGAAGCCGCGGGTGATCTCGGGCCAGAGCTCGGCCTTTTCCTCCGTAGAAGCGGTGCGCGCGACGTACGGCGCGGTCTCACCGCGCACGGTGATCTCGACGTTGGGCTGGGCGACGAGATTCAGATACCAGGCGGGATTGTGCGACGCGCCTCCGAGCGAGGCGATCAGGATGATCCGCTCCGCGGTGAGAATGGGCGAGCTCAACAACGTGGAGCGGCGCTGACCGGTCTTGCGACCGATGGTGTGCAACTCCAACGCCTGCATCCTGCCGAGCTTGTGCGGCCAGCGACCGCCGGTCAGCTTCAACAAGGTTCGGTGCCCGTTCTCCAGCGCCCACGCGCCGCTTTCCGCGACCCAGTCGGGGGTCTTCTGCTTGTCGCCCATGGCCTCTCCTCTTCAGTTGGCCCGGAATCCTCTGTCGACATCTTCGGGAGCTTTCGTGACTGCACCATGTGTCGCCGCTCGGAGTCAATGACCGGATCCGCCGTCCGCGAGCGAGGTACCGCGATAGTCCCACAACCGCCGAACGGCTACCTCGACGTTTCTCGGTTCTCGAACGGCAGACACAATGCAGCAATGGAAATCGGTGACGACAAGGACGCGACCGGACCCTCCGCCGCCGTTCACCACTGGACGGTGGGTCTGACGTGCCTGGCGATCGTCGCGTCCGGGTACCTGATCGCCGGGCTGCTGCACGAGCGGGAGCCGGAGTTGACGACCGCACCACTAACACCCACCACCACTTCGGAGCCGCCGGAGCCGGCCGAATATTCGTATGTCACTCCGCCGGTGACGTTTCCGGTGCAGATCCCAGGTTGTGATGTCGTGCAGCCGCCACAGCCAGGGCAATCGTTTTCGATGATTACGTTCGGAACACCCGAATACGACAACCCGTCCTATCCGTGGTTCTCCGGGCCCAAGGCTGCCGCGATGACGCAGGCGCTGCGTGCGGCGCTGCCCGCCGGTGTCGAGATCGCCTTCGCACCGGTCGATCGGTCACTGGTATTCCAGCCGATCCCCGAGGACCCCGCGGAGGACGAGAGGTTCGGCGGTTGGACCGACGCGCGCGCCACGCTGCTGCGCGGCGACCGATCGGGCTCGCTGACGGTGAACGTTCGCGAGTCCACCACCCCGATCCCGCCGTGCGTCGCCGGCGATCTCGATGAGAGACGCCGCCTCCCCGACGGCACGATCGTCGACACCCATGACACCTGGTCCGAGACGAATGGTGTTCGTGCCCTTTCGCGCTCGGCCACCGCGTACCTGCCCGACGGTTCTGTCGCCTTCGCCTACGTCACCGACGATGCCGCAGATGGCAGCGGCTACACCGGAAACGTCCCGCTGACCATTGATGAGCTCGTCGCGATCGTCACCGTCCCCGGACTCCAGGTCACCGCGCCGGTTCCGCCCGGAACGCCGAGCCCACCCGAGTCCTGCGGTATCTGGGCGGAGTCTTCCCCCGCGATCGATCAGGCCCAGGCTCGTCGATGGGACGCGATCCTAGCCCAGATTCCACTCGACGACTTGACCCTCGACCATTCGCTGGGGGCGCTGCTACCAGCGAGCGCAGGCGGGGTGTGCCAGGTAGTCCGGGTGACCACTCCTGGCCGTGAATCACGGTTGAGCGTGTCGATCAGCACCGAACAGCGGCTCCCGCAGGATCTTTCGCCGAATGATGGCACGACGTCACGCCGGCTGCCGGACGGAACGGTGGTCGAGACGCGCGAATCGCGAAGCACAGTGCTGGAGCCGTCGCCCTCCACGCAAACGACCCGCACCGTGATCGTCACCCGCCCGTCCGGGACCCAGATCCAGGTCACCTCCGGCGATGGTCCCGCCGAGCCGTTGCCGTTCGAGTTACTCGAGGCGATCGCCTCGAATCCGGGGCTGGAGATGTCGCGATGAGAACGGTTCCCGGGCTGCGCAACCTCGTGCTCGCCGCCGCGGCGGCCGTAGTCGCCACTGCCGGTGCGTTGGTGGTCCATTTACAACCCGAGGACACCACGCGCAAGATCACCGGTACCACGGACTCCGCTCCCGGCCTCGCGTGGTCGACCAGCGCTGCCGGGTTCGGACGCGCAGGCGCGGAGTTCCGCGATCCACGGACGGGCACCGAATTCGATACCGGCGGACCAGGATTCGTCGACGGTGGGGACACGCTCGTGACGGTGCTCGGTGTGCCGGACGACATGTACCTGCGAGATCCGGTGCTGGTCGGCATCGATGCCGGCACCGGCGCGAAGCGCTGGCAGGCGCCCGCCGCGGACCTGACCGGTTGCGGGTCCACCCCTGTCGATGGCCAGGTCGTGTGTTTCAGCTCCGACCGAGCGCTCGTCGGCTACGACCTCACCACCGGAGCTGTCACCCGCACACCGACGAAGTGGTTTCCCTTCGCCATCGCGACCCTCGATGATCGCGTGTACGTCGCCGAGGGCGACGTCGAATCCGACGACGTGCGCGTCCACGCCGGCACCCTGGCCGACCCGGAGGCGTACTGGTCTCAGGCCTTCGACATGGGTACGTTGTGGGAAGACTTGCCCTTCGACGCCTTGGACGTGTCCCACGGCCAGGGCGTCTTCACCCTCGGCGTCGATATCGCTGGGTTCGACCTCGGCAGCGGCAAGCCGACCTGGACCACCACCCAGGACGGGTGCTCCGATGCCGGCGCAACCAGCGGCGCCGTACTCGTGCGCGTCCGATCCGAATGCCGCGGCCACGAAATCACCGGCAGCGACCTCCTCGACCGCACCGGCCGCACCATCGCCACCTCCAATAGCAAAGTCGCCCAATTCCTTTCGATCGACCTCCCCACCGACGACACAGTCCCCGTCCTGCTCGGCGACAGCGGCTACGACCGCCGCACCGGCAGCCTCCTCTGGACCAGCCCCGACCTGATCTCCACACCCCAGGAGACCGGCACCGCGACGGCGATCTTCGGCGACGTCGCCCTCCTGCGAGACACCAACGCGCACACCACAACCGGCCTCGACTTACGCACCGGACACCGGCTATGGCGGACCGACGCCACCCGCTCCGGCACGATCCTCGGCTGGGACGGCCACACCGTAGTCCTCTCCGATTACACCGGTCTCTGGGCGATAGACCCCCGCACCGGCGCCACCTCCTGGGACATCCCATTCCTCGCCGTGAACACCGACCCCGAGTCCCTCACCGGACCCAGCCAACTCGCCGCACACGGTAAGGGCCACTACACCTACGCCAGCGCCCAAACAATAATCGGACTCCGGCCCCTCAAACACTGACACCGAATCGCCAGCTGCCGAATGCTCGGAGAAGGCAGCCTCGATTCCGCCTCGGGTGTGCCGTCCTCCCCGGCCGCCGGTTCGAAGGCGGCTCGCGCGGGGCTGTGGAAGATCAACGGGCCGAACGCAGCACGGCTGCCGACGAACGCACTGTAGGGGCACCCCTTTATTGTCAAGCCGTGGATGCGGGTGCGGGGTTAGCCTGTTGGGTGGGTCCGGGTTGTGGCTTGTCCGAAGGATCGGTGTTCGGGT
>NZ_JBFAYL010000007.1:67026-325364 GCF_040681285.1 Nocardia sp. NPDC051832 | reverse complement strand
CATCGACACACTATTGAGTTCTCAAAGAACACACGCACACACATCCGCCACTCGATCTCTCGGGGGTTTCAATGAGGCAACTTAAACAGCTTAGCCCAGCCAAGCACCCAGAACAAAATCCCGGGGTCTCAGTCGAGCTAGTGTGATCAGCCAGGCGCTCCTCGTACTACCTCGTTTCCCAGGCCGTTAGGCTCCGGGTCGGTGTCCGTGTCGCTCTGACTCGATAAAAGTTACGTGCCGGTGGACGCGAAGTCAAATCCGCTGGTCAGGGGACCTGTTTCAGCGCCCGGCGGCGAACGCCCGGTCGACGAAGCCCGGTTGGAACCAGCCCGGCGCCGCCGAACTGAAACGCTCCCTGTCCCATTTGCCCGCTCCCGCCGGCACCGAACCCACGAGATCGACTCCGGTCAGCCGCGGTAGATCGGTCCGATTGCATTCGGCAGCCAGATCCGGCTCCTCCGGCCACGACCCGATGACCAACCCCGCGCAGGAAACCCCCGCGGACGCCAGCATCCGAGTGGTCAGCTCGCTGTGATTCAGCGTGCCGAGCCCGGCCGCCGCCACCAGCAGCACCGGCGCGTCGAGCGCGCGGGCCAGCTCGAGCAAAGTGAACTCACCGACCCGAACGAGCAGTCCGCCGGCGCCCTCGACCAGCGTGAGGTCGGCGTCGCCGAGCGCTTCGACGGCGGAAACCGTTTCCGCCAGCGTCAGCAGCGGCTGGCCACAGCGACGGGCGGCGGTATCCGGCGCGAGCGGCTCGGGATACCGGGCGAGCTCGACCGACCTGGTCACGCCGCTGAGCCGCTCGACCTCGGCCAGATCTCCGGGTTCACCAGGCGCGACACCGGTTTGCGCGGGTTTGCAGACAGCGACCGACAGACCTGCCGCTGTCGCGGTAGCCGCGAGGGCCGCGGTCACGACGGTCTTACCGACATCCGTCGACGTGCCGGTGACGAGCAGAACAGTCACGCCGACACCGCCTGCAAGCCGCGGGCGTCGGCCAGCACCGCACCGAGAACGGTGGCAATGGTGTCGAGCTCGGCCGCGGTGAGATTGGCGCGCGCGGTGAGCCGCAGCCGCGAGGTGCCCTCGGGAACCGAAGGCGGACGGAAACATCCGACGTCGAGCCCCCGCGCCCGGCAGGCCTGCGCCGCGTCGAACGCGACCTGCGCCTTGCCGAGCACCACCGACACCACCGCCGACGGCGGCGCGGGCACACCGGCGATCCGCGCGATATCGGCCGCCCGCTCCAACACCCGAGCCGCCATCTCCGGCTCGCTGCGCAGCAGACCCAATGCCGCCCGCGCCGCACCTACCGCGGCGGGTGCAAGCCCCGTGTCGAAGATGAAGGTCCGTGCCGCATCGATCAGATGCGCCCGCACCCGCTCACTGGACAACACCACCCCACCTTGCGCGGCAAACGCTTTGGACAACGTTGCTGTCACAACCAAGTCGGGTTCCCCCGCCAGGCCGACCTCTTGCACCAGTCCACGCCCACCGTCACCCCGCACGCCGATCCCATGCGCTTCGTCGACAATCAGAACCGCACCGTTCGCCCGAGTGACCCGATGCAATTCAGCCAGCGGCGCCAAATCCCCATCGGCACTGAACACCGAGTCGGTGAGTACGAGCGCCCGCTCCTCACTCCGACCAGCCAGCAACCGATCGACCGCGTCCACGTCACAGTGCTCGGCGATCTCGACCCGAGCCCGCGACAGCCGGCAGGCATCCACCAGCGAGGCATGACTACCCGCGTCGGAAACGACCAGCGCACCTCGCCCCGCCAGCGCCGTCACAACCCCGAGGTTCGCGGTGTATCCAGAAGAAAAAGCAAGCCCGGCCTCAGCCCCCACGAACTCGGCCAACTCCGCTTCGAGCTGCTCGTGCTCAGCGGTAGTCCCCGTAACCAACCGAGACCCGGTCGACCCGGTCCCCCACCGGCGCACCGACTCGACCGCCCCCGCGATCACCTCGGGCCGCCGCACCAACCCCAAATAGTCGTTGGAAGCCAAGTCGATCGAGGCCGATTCCGCCGCCCGAGGCCGCAACCCCCGCCGCAACCCCGCACCAACTCGCGCCTCAGCACGCTCGTCCAGCCAACTCAAAGGATCGGTAGCCACAGGTACGCACCTTACTTGAACACCGTTCAGGTCGGTATCCCCCAATTTGCCCCCGCCCATCGGAACTCACGGCGGCCGCGCTCGATCGATGCGGCCAGCACTCCCGATGCTCGATCGAGTGCGATTGCGGTTCTCCAGGGTCGCCCTGGACTCGCTAGGCCGGTTGGGCCGAGACCGCAGCGAGCATGGCGTTGGTGACGGTGGCGATGTCTTCGGTAGTGCTGATGAAGGGGGGCATGGCGTAGATGTTGTTGCGGAAGGGGCGGAGCCAGGCTCCGGAGGTTACGGCGGCCGTGGTGGCGGAGCGCATGTCGACGGGGTTGTGCAGTTCGATGACGCCGATGGCGCCGAGAACTCGGACTTCGCGGACGCCGGGGAGGGAGGCGGCGGGGGCCAGGCCGGTGCGGAGCGCGGATTCGATGCGGCGGACGTCGGCACGCCAATCTCGTTGCAGGAGAAGTTCGATGGAGGCGATGGCGACGGCGCAGGCGAGGGGGTTGCCCATGAAGGTGGGGCCGTGCATGAGGCCGCCGTGGCCGGCGCTGATGGTTTCGGCGATATGGGCGGTGCACAGGGCGGCGGCGAGGGTGAGGTAGCCGCCGGTGATGGCTTTGCCGACGCACATGACGTCGGGGCTGACGCCGACGTGGTCGGCGGCGAAGAATTCGCCGGTGCGGCCGAAGCCGGTGGCGATCTCGTCGAAGATCAGCAGAATGCCGTGGGCGTCGCAGAGACGGCGCAGGTCGGTGAGGTAGCGGGGGTCGTGCCAGCGCATGCCGCCGGCGCCCTGCACCACCGGTTCGACGATGACGGCGGCGAGTTCGCCGGCGTGCTCGGCGAACGCGCGCTCCAGTTCGGCGACGTAGGCGGGCTGGTAGTCGACGGGCGGCATGGGTACGAAGACCTGTTCCACCAGGACATCGGTCCAGAGGGAATGCATCCCGCCGTCGGGGTCGCACACGCTCATCGGGCTGAAGGTGTCGCCGTGGTAGCCGCCGCGCCAAGTGAGCAGGCGGCGCTTGCCGGGCTTGCCGAGCGCGCGCCAATACTGGAGGCACATCTTCACCGCGACCTCGACCGAGACAGAACCCGAATCGCAGAGGAACACCTTGTCCAGGCCGGCCGGTGCGAGTTCGACGAGTAGTTCCGACAGTCGCGCCGCCGGTTCGTGCGTAAGCCCGCCGAACATCACGTGACTCATCCGCTGCGACTGTTCGATGAGCGCCGCGTCGAGCACCGGATGCCGGTAACCGTGCACGGCAGCCCACCAGGAGCTCATGCCGTCGACGAGCTCCCGGCCGTCGGCCAGGGTGAGCCGAGTGCCGGATGCACTCGCGACCACCAAAGGCTCGGTCGTCGCGGGGAACCCGCCGTAGGGATGCCAGACATGTTTGGCGTCGATGGCGGTGATCTCATCAGGTGTCAGTGCCACAGGAATCCTCGCGGTGCAGTGACCCGCCCGGCCTCGCCGAGACGGCTTGAACGCCGTTCAAGTTACCATCCGAGCTCTGCGGATACGCAGCGGGCCTGAGGATCAGGCGAACGCGATACCGACTCGCGGCAATGCGAAATCGAGTGCCGCCGCGGCACGTTCGCCGACCGCCGAGGCCGCGGCCGGTTCCATACCGATCCGGTCGATTCGGCACCGCCGCGGCGGCAATCGGCATTATTCTTTGACTGAGTCAAAGATCTCGGCCGACCATTGGAGCCGCCATGACCGCTGTAGCCACCGGAGCTTCCGCCGCCGAAATCGCTGCCGTCCGCGCGTTCAACCGCCGCTACACCGAGGTGATCGGAGTGCTGCGGGAAGGGCTGGTCGATACCCAGTACTCGTTGACCGAGGCGCGGATTCTGTTCGAGCTGGCCACTTCCGGGTCTACTGAGGCGATCCGGCTACGGAAGGGACTGGGGCTGGACCCCGGGTATTTGAGCCGGATTCTGACCCGGTTCAAGAATCGGGGCTTGATCGAGAGCAGCCGGTCCAGCAGTGACGGGCGGCGGCAGGAGGTGCGGCTGACGGATCAGGGGCGGGCGGAGTTCGCGGTGCTGAATCAGCGTTCCGGGGTGGATGTGCGGCGGTTACTCGAGCCGCATCCGCCCGCCGAGCGGGCGAAGTTGATCCGGGCGATGGCGACCATCCAGCAGATCTTGGCGCGGCCCGAGGCGCCGGTCGACAGTCCGCCGGTGACGATCCGGGCGCCGAAAGCGGGTGATTACGGGTGGGTGATTCAGCGCAATGCCGCGTTGTACGCCGCCGAGTACGGCTGGGATGCGAGCTATGAGGCGCTGGTGACGAAGATCGTCGCGGATTTTCTGGGATCCCATGACGACAGCCGGGAACGGGCGTGGATCGCCGAGGCCGGTGGGACGCCGGTGGGTGCGGTGTTCTGCGTCGCCGACAGCGCGACCACCGCACGGCTGCGGTTGCTGTTGGTCGAGCCATCGGCCCGTGGGCTGGGAGTGGGCAAGGCGCTGGTAGGGGAATGCCTGCGCTTCGCCGCGGCGGCCGGGTACGTCGACATGGTGTTGTGGACCAACGATGTGCTCGTCGCCGCCCGCCACATCTATCAGCGCGCCGGATTCGAACTGGTCGAGTCGGCTCCGCACCACAGCTTCGGCCACGATCTGGTGGGCCAGACCTGGCATCGATCGCTGCGCCTCGAGTGACTGCAACCACCCCGCACAACAAGCCCCAACCCTGCCGCTAGGGTCGATGACATGCCACAGCCCGACGCAGCGCCCGGTGAGGTGACACCGCTCGGTGTCTGGCCGGGCACCGCGTACCCGCTCGGCGCCACCTACGACGGAGCGGGCACCAATTTCTCGGTGTTCTCCGAAGTGGCGGACGCGGTCGACCTGTGTTTGATCGCCAAGGACGGCAGCGAGACGCGGGTGGCGCTCGACGAGGTCGATACTTATGTCTGGCACGCCTATCTGCCGACCATCGGTCCCGGTCAGCGGTACGGATTCCGAGTACACGGGCCGTACGATCCGGAACGCGGATTGCGTTGCGACCCCAGTAAATTGCTGCTCGACCCGTACGGCAAGGCGTTCGACGGCGTTTTCGGCAACGATCCCGCGCTGTACACCTTCGGCCAGGATTCGCTGGGACACACCATGACCGGCGTGGTGATCAACCCGTTCTTCGACTGGGGCGCCGACCGTCCGCCGAATCGGCCGTACCACGAGACGGTGATCTACGAGGCGCACGTCAAGGGTATGACGATGACGCATCCGGAAATCCCGGAGGAACTACGCGGCAGCTATGCCGGTATCGCGCATCCGGCGATCGTGGCGCACCTGAAAGCGCTGGGAGTCACCGCGATCGAGCTGATGCCGGTGCACCAGTTCCTGCACGACCGCGTTCTGCTCGACCAGGGCCTGCGAAACTACTGGGGCTACAACAGCTTCGGGTACCTCGCGCCGCACAACGAGTATGCGGCCAGCTCGCGTGCCGGCGCGGCGGTCACCGAATTCAAGGCGATGGTGCGCGCGTTGCACGCCGAGGGCATCGAGGTGATCCTCGACGTGGTCTACAACCACACCGCCGAGGGCAACCACTTCGGGCCGACCCTCGGTTTCCGCGGCATCGACAACGCCGCGTATTACCGCCTGGACGAGAAGAATCCGGCGCACTACGTCGACTACACCGGAACCGGCAACAGCCTCAACGTGCGGCATCCGCACACCCTGCAGCTGATCATGGATTCGCTGCGCTACTGGGTGCTGGACATGCACGTCGACGGGTTCCGCTTCGACCTGGCCGCGACGCTCGCCCGCGAGCTACACGACGTCGACCGCTTGTCGACGTTCTTCGATCTGGTGCAACAGGATCCGGTGGTCAGTCAGGTGAAGCTCATCGCCGAACCGTGGGATGTCGGCGAGGGCGGCTACCAGGTCGGCAACTTCCCGGGGCAGTGGACCGAATGGAACGGCAAGTACCGCGACACCGTCCGCGACTACTGGCGCGGCGAACCAGCGACGCTGGGCGAGTTCGCTTCCCGGCTGACCGGCTCCTCGGACCTGTACGAGGCGACCGGCCGCCGCCCGAGCGCCAGCATCAACTTCATCACCGCGCACGACGGCTTCACGCTGCGAGACCTGGTGTCCTACAACGAGAAACACAACGCCGCCAACGGCGAGGACAACCGGGACGGCGAAAACCACAACCGGTCCTGGAACTGCGGGGTCGAGGGCCCGACCGACGACCCGGAGATTCTCGACCTGCGCGCCAAGCAGTCTCGCAACCTGCTCGCCACGCTGGTGCTGAGCCAGGGCACGCCGATGCTGGCACACGGCGACGAAATGGGCCGCACCCAGCACGGCAACAACAACGCCTACTGCCAGGACTCGGAACTGTCCTGGATGGACTGGTCACTGGCGCGGACGAATTCGGATCTGCTGGCCTTCACGCAACGGGTGATCGCCCTGCGGACCCAGCATCCGATCTTCCGGCGCCGCCGCTTCCTGGCGGGCCGCCCGGTCCGGCACGCGGGTGATGTCCGCGACATCGCCTGGCTCACCCCGACCGGCGTGGAGATGACCGACGCGGACTGGGACAGCGGGTTCGGCCGGGCCCTGGCGGTGTATCTCGACGGCCACGGCATCCCGGAGCCGGGCCCGCGCGGGGAACGCGTTACCGACGACTCGTTCCTGCTGTG
This sequence comes from Nocardia sp. NPDC051832, assembly GCF_040681285.1. Classification (NCBI taxonomy): domain Bacteria; kingdom Bacillati; phylum Actinomycetota; class Actinomycetes; order Mycobacteriales; family Nocardiaceae; genus Nocardia; species Nocardia sp. NPDC051832. The sequence goes on along the minus strand of NZ_JBFAYL010000007.1, from coordinate 318,583 downwards.
CTTCAATGCCCACGACCACGCTGTCGACTTCGTCATCCCCGGCGCCGACTACGGTGCCGAATGGTCTGTCGCACTGGATTGTTCGATACCCGGCGGATTCGCCGAGGCCACCTATCCGGCGGCCGCCACGCTCGCTGTTCCTGCCCGCTGTCTGCTCGTCCTCCGCTGTTCCGAGTAACCGCCTATGACTCACGACACCGATCCGCTGAAGCGGCCCCGCATCCGGGCCCGTCCGACTCCGGTCCGCAGTACCTACCGGCTGCAGTTACGGCCGGACGCGCTGACCTTCGCCGACGCCCGCGCCATCGCGGAATACCTGCAGCAGCTGGGTATTTCGCACCTGTACCTGTCACCGATCCTGACCGCGGCGCACGGCTCGACGCACGGCTACGACGTCACCGACCCCACCACCGTCTCGGCGGCCCTGGGCGGCCCGCCCGGGTTCAAAGCGCTGGCCGACGAAGTGCGCAGCCGCGGGATGGGTTTGATCGTGGATCTGGTGCCCAACCACGTCGGCGTCGCGGATCCACGGCAGAACCCGTGGTGGTGGAACGTCCTGCGCAACGGCCGCGAGTCGAAGTTCGCGCATTTCTTCGACATCGACTGGAGCGCCGCCAACGGCGCGGGCGGGCGGCTGGCGCTGCCGGTGCTGCAGAGCGAGAACGATCCGGCCAAGCTCACGGTTGATCGTTCCGGCCCGGAACCCATGCTGGCCCTGCATGACCTGCGTTTCCCGATCGCCCCGGACACCGACGGCGACAACGCGCTGCGGATCCACGACAAACAGCATTACCGACTGGTGAGCTGGAAGTCCGGGCTGTGCACCTACCGCCGGTTCTTCGCGATCAGCAGCCTGGCCGCGCTGCGCCAGGAGGACTCGGAGGTCTTCGAGGCCACGCACCGGGAGCTGGCCGCGTGGTGCGATCACGACCTGATCGACGGCGTGCGGGTCGACCATCCGGACGGGTTGGCCTATCCCAGTTCGTATCTGGCGAAACTGCGCCAGCTGATCGGCCCGCACCGGCTGCTGCTGGTGGAGAAGATCCTGGCCAACCGGGAGCCGTTGGATCCGACGCTGCCGGTCGACGGCACGACGGGCTATGACGCGCTGGCCGGCCTCGGCGGCGTGCTCATCGATCCGGCGGGCGAGCAGGCGCTGACCGAACTCTCCCGCCGCGTCGCGGGCCACGGCAGCGATCGCGCCTGGTTCGGCGAGACCGAGCACCGCATCAAACGCGCGGTGGCGGAGACGATTCTGGCGCCGGAGATCCGCCGGCTGGTCGAGGCGATCAAACGCGATGCGGGCGTACCGGATTCCGACACGTTGTCCTTGACCAACGCCACCATCGAGGTGCTGGCCTTCATGCCGGTGTATCGGGTGGAGTACACGCCGCTGGCGGGCATGACCGGCGCGATCATCGCCGAGGTGGAGCGGCGCAATGCCGAACTCACCGCGCCGCTTTCGGTGCTGGTGGCGGCGCTGGCCACCGACGGCGAGGCGGCGGTGCGTTTCGGTCAGGTGTGCGGCGCGATGACGGCCAAGGCCGTCGAGGACACCATGTTCTACCGGGCCGCCCGGCTGGTATCGCTCCAGGAGGTGGGCGGCAACCCGGCCCGATTCGGCCACTCGCTCAACGAGTTTCATTTGGCCAATATCGACCGGGCGCAGCGCTGGCCGGCCACCATGACCACCCTGTCCACGCACGACACCAAGCGCGGCGAGGACGTGCGGGCCCGGATCGGGGTGCTGTCCCAGGTCGCGAGCATCTGGTCCCGTGCGGTCGACTCCTGGCTGGAGATGGCCCCTGCACCGGACGGCTCGACCGCGTTGTTCGTGCTACAGAACATGTTCGGGGTGTGGCCCGCCGACGGCCGCCCGGCCTCCTCGGTGCCGGGCCTGCGCGAGCGACTGCATCTGTTCGCGGAGAAGGCCGTTCGCGAGGCGGGCACCCGATCCTGCTGGGAGGACCCGGATGCCGAGTTCGAGGCGGCCGTGCACGGCTGGATCGACGCGGTCATCGACGGTCCGGTCGGCGCCGAACTCAGCGACCTGACCCACGATCTGGCCCCGCACGCCTGGTCGGATTCGCTGGCGCAGAAACTGCTTCAGCTGTGCGGCCCCGGCATCCCGGACCTCTACCAGGGCTGCGAGCTGTGGGAGGACTCGCTCGTCGATCCGGACAATCGGCGGCCGGTGGATTTCTCGGCTCGCACCGGCATGCTGCAATCGCTCACCGGCACACCGGCATTGGATCCCAGCGGCGCGGCGAAGATGTGGATCGTCGCCTATGCGTTGTGGCTGCGCCGGGAACGGCCGGACTGCTTCGTCAGCGGCACCTATCAGCCGCTGTTCGCCACCGGTGAGCAGGCGCGCCGGCTGGTGGCCTACACCCGCGGACGAGTGGGTGAGGCCGCGGAGGTCCTGGTCGCGGCCACCCGGCATTCGGTCGGCCTGGCCGAAAGCGGCTGGGCCGACACGACTCTGGAGCTACCGCAGGGCACCTGGACCGACCGGCTCACCGGTCACACCTTCACCGGCCGGACCCGGCTGGAAAAGATGTTCGCCCGGTTGCCCGTCGCTCTCCTCGTACGTTCCTGACAGCCCGCAGGCGTCCGGCGTGACCGTGGTCGCGTCGAGCGCCGGAACCTTTTCGATCAGTTCCGCCGGGATCGCGCCGCCGAGGTCGTCCTGCCACTGCCGCAGGTTGTAGGGCTCGTACCCGGAGGTCTCGTCGACCGTCGAGGCGATCAGGACACCGTGGTCGTTGTTGACGCGCAGCCGGCGCCAGGAGTTCCAGTAGAACCGGGGCGGGATCGGCCCGCGGGGTCCGAGCCCGCTGATCGCGCCGCGCAGGGTGCGCAGCGCGTTCAGCACCAGATAGGCCGGGCCGAGCGAGTTGTGCCGCTTCAGGTGCTCGGCCTTGCCCGCGCACCCTTCGTGCAGGTTGTCGAGGCGTTCCCGGTCGAAGGCCAGGCCCTCGGCTTCGGCCTCGCCGACCATCCAGCGCAACGTGATGTCGGACAGCCCGCATTCGGCGTATCCGCCGCCGATATCGCTGTGCACGCCCTCGAACCACACCTGCTTGACGCGGTCGTTGCCGCGGCGCTTGATGCGGCGGTACTTGCGCTCCAGTTCGACCGGCACCTGCCACAGGCAGGGTTCGAAATTGCGCCGCCGCTCGTCGATGGCCAGGGCCTGGCGGGCGCACAGCACCCGCTCGGACAGGTCCGTGTTGTGGAAGCGGTGCCGCCACGCGGTCAGCCCGGGCACGCCGAGCGCGCCGACGGTGTCGAAGACGCCGACGAAATCGATGTCGAAGCGCGGATAACTGTGGTCGGCGCGGAGTTTCTCCCAGTCCGTCTCGGCCGGGGGTTTGCGCCACGGCAGCAGCCGGCTCTTGCCGCGCCGTCGATACATTTTGAAGGCTTGCGGGTAGAAGCCGCCGATCATCGACTCGGGGGTCATGATCCCGATCCGATCGATCAGCCCGATCAGGCTGCGGGCGGTATAGGCGCCGCGACTGAAGCCGAACACGAAGATCTCGTCGCCCGGCTCCCAGTTGATCGCGACCTGCCAGTACGCGGCCGACAGATTGGCTTCCAGACCGAGCCCGAACGCGCCGCCGAACAACCGGTCGGCGGTGAATCCCCGTGCGCCGGGTCCGGAGACATAAATGACGTGCTGACGGACCGGCTCGCCATCCGGCCCGGGCGCGTGCGGCCGGACCGTCTGCGCGATTTTGATGATATTCGAGACCGTATCGCTGTTCTCGGCTTTCCAGGTGCCGTCACAGCACACCACCAGGCGTTTCATAGGTAAATCGTCCCCTCTGATCCCCGTCGAAACCTGCGTACCGGACTACCCGAATCATCGGAAGCGGCGCAGCGTTCGTTAATGGCATACCGAAAAAGTCCCGGCCGGGCCAGGGATTTCCGAATATTGATCGAGTAGGACACGCCGCGCGGTAGCGACTCGGGCCACGGATACCGTATGCACATGCTCCATGGACGCGAAGCCGAACAAGCGGAGATCGATCGGCTGCTCGCCGGGGCGCGCGACGGGCGCAGCGGGGCGCTGATCCTGCGCGGCGAACCCGGCATTGGCAAGACCGCGTTGCTGGATTACGCTGCCGCCCAAGGTATTCCGGCGGTGCGCAGCGCCGGCATCGAGTCCGAGGCGGAGTTGCCGTTCGCGGCGCTGCACCTGCTGCTGCGACCGGGTCTGGCCCTGACCGACACCCTGCCCGCGCGGCAGCGCACCGCCTTGCACGCCGCGTTCGGCCTGGGCGACGGCGAACCCGCCGACCGCATGCTGGTCGGCCTCGCGGTGCTGTCGCTGCTGGCCGAGGAGTCCACCGACGGGCCGCTGCTGTGCCTGATCGACGACGCGCACTGGCTGGACCGGGCCTCCGCGGAAACGCTGATCTTCGTCGCACGACGGCTCGAAGCCGAGGGCGTGGCCGTCGTCTTCGCGACCCGTGCCGGCGAACACGACTTCCCGGCGCCGGGCTTGCCGGAGCTGACGCTGACCGGTCTGCGTCAGGACGCGGCCGCGGCGTTGGTCGACAGCCAGGCCCCGGACCTCTCCCCCGCCGTGCGCTACCGGCTGCTCACCGAGGCCTGCGGAAACCCGCTGGCCCTGCTGGAGTTGCCCGCCGTGCTGGCCACCGAAGCGCCGGGTTCGGGACCGAATCCGCTGCCGTTGACCCAGCGCCTGCAGTTCGCCTTCCACGGGCAGGTCAGCCGGCTGTCCGCCGCGACCCGCACGTTGCTGGTGGCGGCGGCCGCGGCGGGCACCGCCGACCTCGCGACAGTGCTGCGGGCCGCGACCGCCCTCGGCGTGCGGCTGGCCGACCTGCAACCGGCGCAGGACGCCGGGCTGGTGCACAGCGACGGCCAGGTGCTGGGATTCCGGCACCCGCTGCTGCGCTCGGCGATCTATCAGGGCACGCCGCTCGCGCAACGCCTCGCCGCGCATGCCGCGCTGGCCGAAGCGCTCACCGGCCCCGAGGACGCCGATCTGCGCGCCTGGCATCTGGCCTCCGCCGCCACCGGACCCGACGAAAACACCGCGGCCGCACTGGAAGACAGCGCCGAGCGGGCCCGGCGCCGCAGCGGCTTCTCCGGCGCCGTCGCCGCCTACGAGCGCGCCGCCGGATTGAGCACCGACCCGGCCGCGCGGATCCGCAGGCTGGTGGCCGCCGCCGAAACCGCCGGCGAGGCCGGGCAGTTGGCGCGCGCGGGCGACCTGGCCGAACGCGCGGCCGCGCTGCTCGGGCCCGATCGAAGTGCGCCGGACGACCGGACACCGCTGCTGCGAGCCCGGCTGGACCTGGTCCGCGCGACTGCGGAATTCGGTGCGGGCAAACCACTTTCGGCACATCATCGACTGATCGCGGGCGCGGAGGCGGTGGCCGGCCGGGATCCGGCGCGCGCGGCCCGCATGCTCGCCCAAGCGGTGCACGCGGCCTGGTACCTCGGCGCGGCGGAACTCGCGGAGGTCGCCGCCCACTTGACCACCCTGGCGCTGCCCGATACCGAACCGCTGGCACACGTCACCCGCTACACCGTGGCCGCGATCGAAGGCCGGTACACCGTCGATCTGCGCCTGGCCGCGGCCGCCGCCCGGCGCACCGGCGCGGACGGCCCGCGCGATCTGGTGCAGATGTGTGGCGCGGGATTGGTGGTGGGACAGGATGACCAGGTCACCGAACTGGCCGGCGACCTGATCGGCGAATGCCGCGAGCAGGGACGCCTCGCCCTGCTGCCCACCCTGCTGTTCTTCCGCGCCGAAGCCGAGACCTACCTGGGCCGTCCGACCGAGGCGCGCCTGGCCGCGACCGAGGGGTTGCGCATCGCCGCGGATATCGGGCAGCCGCACTGGGTCAGTCAGCAGTCGGCGTGCCTGGGCTATCTGGCGGCGCTGGAAGGCCGGGACCAGGACTGCCGGGACCTGATCGACCAAGCCTTGGCCCCGGGCCTCGGCGGCGCCGACGCACCCGGAGCCACCTGGGCGCATGCGGCGCTCGGGCTGCTGGAGCTCGGACAGGGCAAGGTCGACAGCGCACTGGCGCGTTTCGAACTCCTCGCGGAGGAACCCGCCGCGCATCATGTGATCGGGTTGCGCACCCTGCCGGATCTGATCGAAGCCGCTGTGCGCCTGGGCAATACGGAGCGAGCCGAGGAAGCGCTGGCGCGCCTCGCGAGCTGGGCCGGCCGATCCGCTCAGCCCTGGGTGGGCGCGCTGACGCAGCGCTGCCGGGCGTTGATCGGGCCGGAGACCGAGGTCGAGCAGCACTTTCAGGCCGCGCTGGAGTTGGGCGGGCGACCGTTCGAGCAGGCTCGCACGCAGTTGCTCTACGGCGAGTGGCTGCGGCGCGTCCGACGAAAGATCGACGCGCGCAACCAATTACAGCTGGCCCTGGAGACCTTCGATCGGCTCGACGCCGCCCCGTGGGCGGACCGTGCCCGCACCGAACTCGCCGCGCTCGGCGTCGGCGCCGCGGCCCGGCCGGCCGCCGGCGTGCTGGCCGCGCTCACGCCGCAGGAGTTGCAGATCGTCCGGCTCGCGGCACAGGGCATGTCGAACCGGGATATCGCGGCGCAGTTGTTTCTGAGTCCGCGCACGGTGGGCCATCACCTGTACAAGGCGTACCCGAAGCTCGGGGTGGTGTCGCGGGGTGAACTGACGGCGTTGCCGCTGGAGTGACCGCTCAGTGTGCGGCGAGGACCCGATCGGCGCGGCGGCCCGGGTTCGAACGCCGGGTTCCGGCGTAGCCGAGCGCCCAGCGGCCGGCGGCGACAGCCGCGCCGACCAGCACCGCGACCTGCGACGAACCGATCACCAGGGCCAGGACGAGACCGGCCACCAAGCCCGCGGCGAGCGCCTCGAGCTTGAACACCGGCCACGCGGAACCCGCGATATCGACCGTGTGGGGGTAGACCGTCTGCATGTCGTCAGGATATACGGATGACGAAGTTCGGTCCACCGAACATTCGGCTCTGTGGGGAACCCGACAACTCCGGGAACACGAGCGGTCCCGCAGGCGTTGCCCCGGGTATGCCACTAACAGGAGAATACGCACCGAGCACCTCCGATTGGGCCCGTGAGCAGGCCGAAACGTATGAGAACTCCGGCGGCACCGAGGGCACGATCCTGCAGGGCAAGCCAGTCGTCCTGCTGACCAGCAAAGGCGCCAAGACCGGCCTGCTGCGCAAGACCCCGCTGATGCGGGTCGAGCACGACGGCGAGTACGCCGTGGTCGCCTCGCTGGGCGGCGCGCCCAAGCATCCGGTCTGGTACTTCAACATCAAGGCCAACCCGCAGGTCGAACTGCGGGACGGCACCACCACCAAGGACTACACCGCCCGTGAGGTCACCGGCGACGAGAAGGCGCAGTGGTGGGAGCGGGCCGTGCAGGTCTGGCCCGAGTACGCCAACTATCAGACGAAGACCACCCGCGAGATTCCGGTTTTCGTGCTTACGCCGCAGTAACCCCATAACCGGTTCTCCCCCACCCGCCGCGTCTGCCCGATGCGGCGGGTGGCAGCATATTTCGGGTGTCCAATCCGCTTGATGTGATCGACGATCTGTCCAATACCCGTCCTGCGCTCAGCGCGGACGAGATCGACGCGGCCGCCAAGCGAATTTCCGACATTATCGAGCCGACTCCGCTGCAGTTCAGCCCCCGGTTATCGGCCCTTTCCGGCGCGCAGGTCTACCTCAAGCGGGAAGACCTGACCGCGGTGCGCTCCTACAAACTGCGCGGCGCCTACAACCTGATCGTCCAGCTCACCGCCGAGGAACGCGCCGCCGGCGTGGTCGCGGCCAGCGCCGGCAACCACGCGCAGGGTGTGGCCTTCGCGTGCAAGGCGATGGGGATCCGGGGCCGGATCTACGTGCCGACCACCACGCCCAAGCAGAAGCGCGACCGAATCCGGGTGCACGGCGGCGAGTTCGTGGAGCTGATCGCGATCGGCGAGACCTACGACGCCGCGGCCGCCGCGGCCGCCGACGATGTGGCGCGCACCGGCGCGACCATGGTGCCGCCCTTCGACGACCCGCGTACCGCCGCGGGGCAGGGCACCATCGCCGCCGAAGTACTCGAACAGCTCGGTGTCGCACCGGATTTGATCGTGGTGCCGGTGGGCGGCGGCGGCTGCCTGGCCGGTATCGGCACCTATCTGCGCGAGCGTGCGCCGCACACCGCGATTCTCGCCGCCGAGCCCGGTGGCGCGGCCTCGATGACCGCGGCCCTGGTCGCGGGCGGGCCGGTGACGCTGCCGGAGATCGATCCGTTCGTCGACGGGGCCGCGGTGCGCCGCATCGGCGAACTGCCGTACGCGGCGGCCGCCAGCTTCGGCGGGCGGGCCCGTTCGCACGCGTCTTTACCTCTACTAACGGCGACCGAATCCCCCAGTGGCGCGGGGTCTTTCCGGGTCATGCAGGTCGACGAGGGTGCGATCTGCACCGCCATGCTGGAGCTGTATCAGAACGAGGGCATCATCGCCGAGCCGGCCGGTGCGCTGGCGGTGTCGGCGCTGGCCGAGGTCGAGGTGACACCGGGTGCCACGGTGGTCTGCCTGGTGTCCGGCGGTAACAACGACGTGTCCCGCTACGGCGAGATCATCGAACGCTCGCTGGTGCATCGCGGCCTCAAGCACTACTTCCTGGTGGACTTCCCGCAGGAGCCGGGCGCGCTGCGGCGTTTCCTGAACGAGGTGCTCGGCCCGGACGACGACATCACCATGTTCGAGTACGTCAAGCGCAACAACCGGGAAACCGGGGCGGCGCTGGTCGGCATCGAACTCGGTGCGCTGGACGGGCTGGAGCCGCTGCTGGAGCGCATGCGGGAATCGCCGATCCAGTGTGAGCGGCTGGAGCCGGGCTCGCCCGCGTACCGCTATCTGACGTAACCGACTTCCGCCCGGTCCGCTGCCACTCGAACCGGGCGGGTCGTAGCGATCGCTGTGCAGATCGCTCGTCGGGGCCGGCCTTACGCGGCGGCCTCGCGGGGCGGCTGCACGACGACACTCCTGCTCCCACGCAGGCAGTTCATGGTCAGGGGCAGCAACCACATGGCCGACATCTGATCGACGCCCATTTGCGGCAGGGTCAGCCGGTTGTGCACGAAGCCGACCGACAGGCCCGAGCGCGGTTCCACCCAGCCGAACGAGCCGCCGAGACCGATGTGCCCGAAGCCGCCGCGGGCGCCCGCGGTGGGCAGCGAGTGGTACCCGAGGTGCCACATCATCGGCAGGTAGAACAGCGTGCGGTCGAACTTGTAGCTGCGGATCCGGCGGATCGACTTGACCGTGTGCGGCGAAAGGTATTGCTGCCCATCGGGAGTGCGGCCCTCGACCAGCGCGCCGTAGAGGGTGGCCAGACCGGAGGCGGTGCATACGCCGTTGCCCGCCGCGAGTTCGGTGGCCAGGATCGGCGGGAACTCACCCTCCAGAATGCCTTCCATACCGGGCATGAACAGGGCCCGCGCCGCCGCGCCCGGCGCGCCGGGGAAGCCGTAGGAGCGGCCCAGGATGAGCGCGCCCAGCGGCTTGCCCAGCAGTTTCAGCTGATTGCCCGCCAGCGGCGCGTACCTGGTGCGGGCCCCGGCCGGGGGGTGGCCGAGGTGGATGCCGTCGGCGCCGAGCGGTTCGGCGACCTCGGTGCGGAACAGGGTGGCCATGCTCTGCCCGGTGACGGCGCGGGCCAATCCGGCCAGCAGCCAGCCGAGGGTGAGCGCGTGATAGGCCGGAAAGCCCAGGAGGTGATCGGGTTTCGCCGCCGCGAGCCGCTGCTCCATCAGCTGGTGGTCGAGCACCTCGGCGGCTTCGGTGGCGAGAGTGCTGATCCCGGAGAGCCCCGCGCTGTGCGTCAGCACCTGCGCCACGGTGATGGCGCCCTTGCCGTTAGCGGCGAATTCGGGCCAGTACTCCGCGACGGGAGCGTGGTAATCGATGAGCCCGCGGTCGGCCAGGCGGTGGATGACCGTGGCCGCGATCCCTTTGGTGGCGGAGAAGATGATCGCGCCGGTGTCCTCGGTCCAGGGCTTCCCGGCGGCCGAACCGGTCGAGATGTCGACCAGGGTCTCGCCGTGGCGGCGCACCACCAGTCCGGCGCCCGCGCCGCGCCGATGCCCGAAGGTGCGGGCGAAGGCCTTGACCAGCGGTCCGAATTCGACGGCCGCGCTTCCACCCACCCCCTCCGGGAGTGCGAGTAGGTCCCCGGACGAAGCCACGTTGCTCATTACTCCACGGTAATGGCGGAGATCACACCCGGCAATGTCCGTCTCGGACAGTTATTGCCTTGAGCGATAACGATTTACGCACGTGCCAGCTGGTCGGTTTCGTGGATGGTGAAGGAGTGCGCAGGGAGAATCGTGTGTCCGGAACGTTGTTCGGCGGGTTCCCAGGACAGCAGATCGGCGCCGGTCAGTGGGATTTCGGCCCGGTCGGCCGAGAGATTGCAGAGCAGACGCAGCGGACCGCGGTGCACGACGAGCCAGCGGGCGGACTCGTCGAACTCGACCCGGACCGGCTCGAGCCGGGGGTCACTGAGCTCGGAGCGGGTGCGGCGCAGGCTGATCAGCGCCCGATAGCAAGCCAGCAGCCGGGAGTTCTCGGATTCCTTCCAGTCGAGTTTCGAGCGCAGGAAGGTCTGCGGGTCCTGCGGGTCCGGCACCTCGCCGGCGGACCAGCCGTGGTCGGCGAATTCGGCTTTGCGACCGGCCGCGGTCGCCGCGGCGATCACCGGGTCGGTGTGGGAAGTGAAGAACTGGAACGGGGTTCGGGCGCCCCACTCCTCGCCCATGAACAGCATCGGGGTGTACGGCGAGAACAGCACCAGCGCCGCCTTGACGGCCAGCTGACCGTCGGTGAGGTAGGCGCTCGGGCGGTCGCCGAGCGCACGGTTGCCGATCTGGTCGTGGGTGCAGGTGTAGGCCAGTAAGGCGCTGGCGGGGATCAGGTTTCGGTCGATCGGCCGGCCGTGGGTGCGGCCGCGGAAGCTGGAATAGGTTCCGGCGTGGAAGAAGCCGTGCGTGTAGGTCTGCGCGAGGGCTGCCAACGAGCCGAAATCGGCATAGTAGCCCTGTCTTTCGCCGGAGACCGCGGTGTGGATGGCGTGGTGCAGGTCGTCGTTCCACTGGCCGGTGAGTCCGTAGCCGCCGGCCGCGCGCGGGGTGATCAATCGGGGATCGTTGAGGTCGCTTTCGGCGATCAGCGTGAGTGGGCGGCGCAGGTGGGCGGCGAGAGCTGCTGTCTCGTCGGCCAATTCGGCGAGCAGGTGGGTGGCGGTGCGGTCGGCGAGGGCGTGCACCGCGTCGAGCCGGAGTGCGTCGACGTGGAAGTCCCGGAACCAGCGCAGCGCGTTGTCGATGATGTAGCGGCGCACCGTATCCGAGCCCGGTCCGTCCAGGTTCAGGCTCTGGCCCCAGGTGTTGCGGCCTTCGGTCAGATACGGACCGAATCGGGGCAGGTAGTTGCCGGATGGGCCGAGGTGGTTGTGGACGACGTCGAGCGCTACCGCCAATCCCCTTGCGTGGCAGGCGTTCACAAAGCGCTGCAAGCCGTCCGGGCCGCCGTAGGGTTCGTGCACGGCGTACCAGAGCACGCCGTCGTACCCCCAGTTGTGGGTGCCGTCGAAGGCGTTGACCGGCATCAGCTCGACCACGGTGACACCGAGGTCGACCAAATGATCGAGTCGTTCGACAGCGGCGTCGAAGGTGCCCTCGGGTGTGAACGTCCCGAGGTGCAGCTCGTAGAAGATCGAGCCCGCCAGCGGCCGCCCGGTCCACGCGGCATCGGTCCAGCCCTCCGGATCGAGCGCGTGCACTGCCGACGGCGCGTGCACGCCGTCCGGCTGGCGTGGTGACCGGGGGTCCGGAAGCACCGTCTCGTCGTCATCGAGCAGATAGCCGTATCGGTCCCCGGGCGCGGCCGCTACCCCAGCCCGCCACCAACCACCCGGGTGCTCGACCATGGCGTAGATCTCCCCCGCCACCTGGACCCGCACCTGTTCGGCCGTGGGCGCCCACACCTCGAAACCGGTCACCGCGACAGCATCGCACGCTGGCGCGGCACGGAACTAGGCGGCCGGAGCGACCGCGACCCCGAGGGTCAGGGCGGCAACGGGCTTGGGGCCTTCGCCATAGAACTCATCGAGCTCGCGGATTTCGAAGCCCGCGCTCTCGATCAGTGCGCGGATATCGCGGTTCAGGTGGCAGCCGCCGGCGCAGGCCTTTTGGATCGGGTTCAGGCGGTGCTGCCATTTCTGGACGCTCGGATGTGGTGCGAGGCCGTGCTCGACGAAGTGGAAGGTGCCGCCCGGCGCCAGCACCCGGCGGACCTCGCCCAGGGCGGTCATGACGTCGGGGATGGTGCACAACGTCCAGGTGGAGAGCGCGGAGTCGAAGCTGTTGTCGGTGAACGGCAGGGCTTGGCCGTCCAGCCCGGCGCGCTCGATCGGCACCGTGGCCTGGGCCAGCCGCTTGCCCGCCAGCTTCCAGCCGAGATCGGCGGGTTCGACCGCACTGATCGAGGTGACCGTGTCCGGATAGAACGGCACGTTCAGGCCCGACCCGAAGCCGATCTCCACTACTCGCCCGTGCAGGCCCGCGCAGGCTCGCTTGCGCTGCGGATCGTTGATGCCCATCCCGCAAGCGACGTCGACGAGGCGCGGCACAATCTGATCACCGTAAATTCCCACGGTCCCACTGTGTCAGGTGCGACGGAACCTGTGCCAGGGGGAGAACCCTGAGATCGAAATGATCGCGGCCGCACAGCCATCGGACCGCCCGGCTGCTCCCGGTCAGACGTCGTCGATCGCTGTGACAAAACGGGACAACAGGGCGCGGAGCGTTTCGCGTTCAGCAGGCGTGAAAGCAGCGGCGATCCGGCGTTCGATGGCGACGGCGGCCTGGTCGGCGGCGGCCAGGGCGCGGCGGCCCGCCGTGGTCAGATGCGTTTCCAGCACGTGCGCGTGCAGCGGGTGCGGGGTGCGCTCTACGTAGCCGAGATCGACCAGGTTCTTCAGGACGACGGTCATGGCCTGCGGGGTGACCAGGCAGGCGCGGGCCAGCGCCGCCGAGGACGCGCCCGGTGTTGACGACAACGCGAACAGGGCGGCGTACTGCGGGACGGTCAGCGGTTTGACCGCCGCGTGTTTGGCGGCGATGAGGGCTTGCTCGGCGCGTTTGACGTCCAGGCCGAGGCGTTCCTCCGGGGGCATTCCCTCTCTGTTCGGCCACCTCGCCGTCACCGGTCCTGACAATCAGCCGCAGGTGAACCCGATGTGGGCGCTGTGGGATGGCGAGTTCCTCCGCTTCACCACCACTCGGGACCGCCGCAAACACCGCAGCGTGGTCGCCGATCCGGCGGTGTCGTTCTCGGTGAACGATCCGGAGCAGCCATACCGCTACCTGGAGGTTCGCGGCGTGGTCGAGCGCGTCGAACCGGACCCGCAGGGCGAGTTCTTCGACGTGCTCGCGCGCCGGTACGGCCTGGACTACGAGCGGCCGGTGGGGGACGCCGAACGCCGGGTGATCCTGGTCGTGCGTCCCACCCGCACCACGTCGCAGTAGGCCGTCAGCCGCCCAGGCAGCCCGGGCCGAGCAGCGCTTTCAGGTCGCCCATCAGGGCCGAAGAAGGCGAGACCCGCAGGTTGTCCCCCAGTTTCATGAGGGTGGTCTTCTCGCGAGAGCCGACATGGCGGACATGGACGTCGGAGGTACCGGGGTGCCGGGAGAGCACCCGCTTGAGTTCGCCGATCTTGTCGGGGGTGCACATGCGGGTGGTCAGGATGACCGACAGCGGTTTGGCGACGCCGATCGCGGACAGGTCGGGGACGACGAGATCGTTGGCGATCAAGGAGATTCGGTCGTCGCGGACCGAGACCCGGGCTTTGACCAGGACCACCGCGTCCTCGACCACGTCCATGCCGTACACCGAGTACGACTGCGGGAAGAACAGCACCTCGACGCCACCGGTCAGATCCTCGAGCTGGGCCGAGGCCCAGGCCAGGCCGTTCTTGTTGATCCGGCGGTTCACCGAGGCGAGGATGCCGCCGATGGTGACCTGGGCGCCGTCGGAGACATCGCCCTCCAGGATCGCCGGGATCTGGGTGTCGACCTGCGCGGCCAGCACGTGCTCGACGCCGTTGAGCGGATGGCCGGAGACGTAGAGGCCGAGCATTTCCCGCTCCAGCGCGAGCTTGTGCTTGGTCTCCCATTCGTCGTCGGGGACCGCGACATTGAACACCGAGGCGATCGAATCGTCGGCGTCCACGCCGCCGAACAAGTCGAACTGGCCGATCGCCTCGGCCTTCTTGGTGGTCATCACCGCGTCGATGGCGTCGGAGTGGATCAGCAGCAAGCCCTTGCGGGGATGCCCGAGCGAATCGAAAGCGCCTGCCTTGACCAGAGATTCGGTGACCTTCTTGGTGCAGGCCACCGCGTCGATCTTGTTCAGATAGTCGGAGAAGTCGGTGAACTTCGACTTCTCCTTGCGCGCGGCGATGATCGAGGAGACCACGTTGGCGCCGACATTGCGGACCGCGCCCAGACCGAAGCGGATGTCGGCGCCGACCGAGGCGAAGTTCATCTCGGACTCGTTGACGTCCGGCGGGAGCACCGTGATGCCGAGGCGGCGGCAGTCCGACAGGTAGACCGCGGCCTTGTCCTTGTCGTCACCGACCGAGGTGAGCAGGCCGGCCATGTACTCGGCCGGATAGTTGGCCTTCAGATAAGCGGTCCAGAACGACACCAGGCCGTAGCCGGCTGCGTGCGACTTGTTGAACGCGTACCCGGCGAACGGAAGGATGGTGTCCCAGAGGGCCTTCACCGCGGCCTCGGAGAAGCCGTTGTTCATCATGCCCTCGCGGAAGCCCTTGTACTCGGCCTCCAGCACCTCGAGCTTCTTCTTACCCATGGCCTTACGCAGCGCGTCGGCCTTACCCATGGAGTAGGAGGCGACCTTCTGCGCGATGAACATGATCTGTTCCTGATAGACGATCAGACCATAGGTTTCGGCGAGGATGTCGGCGAGTGGTTCCTCCAGCTCCGGATGGATCGGGGTGATCGGCTGCCGGCCGTTCTTGCGATCGGCGTAGTCGTTGTGCGCGTTCATGCCCATCGGGCCGGGGCGGTACAGCGCGAGCACGGCGACGATGTCGTTGAAGCCGGTCGGCTGCATACGGCGCAGCAGGTCACGCATGGGGCCGCCGTCGAGCTGGAAGACGCCCAGAGTGTCACCGCGGGACAGCAATTCGTAGGTGGCGGGGTCGTCCAGCGGCAGGTTGTCCATGTCGAGGTCGAGACCGCGGTTGGCCTTGACGTTCTCCAGGGCGTCACCGATGACGGTGAGGTTGCGCAGACCCAGGAAGTCCATCTTCAGCAGGCCGATGGCCTCGCAGGACGGATAGTCCCAGCCGGTGATGATGGCGCCGTCCTGGGCGCGCTTCCAGATCGGGATGGTGTCCAGCAGCGGTTCGGAGGACATGATGACCGCGCAGGCGTGCACGCCCGCGTTGCGGATCAGGCCCTCCAGGCCGCGCGCGGTCTCGTAGATCTTGGCGACATCGGGGTTGGATCCGATGAGCTCGCGGACCTCGGCGGCTTCCTTGTAGCGCTCGTGGTCCGGGTCGGTGATGCCGGCGACCGAGATGTCCTTGGCCATGATCGGCGGCGGCAGCGCCTTGGAGATCTGGTCGGCGATGGCGAAACCGGGCTGGCCGAACAGAACTCGCGCGGAGTCCTTGATCGCGGCCTTGGTCTTGATGGTGCCGAAGGTGATCACCTGGGCGACCCGGTCGCTGCCCCACTTCTCGGTGGCGTAGCGGACCATCTCACCGCGGCGGCGATCGTCGAAGTCGATATCGATATCGGGGGCGGACGGGCGTTCCGGGTTCAGGAACCGTTCGAACAGCAGGCCGTGCGGGATCGGATCGATATTGGTGATGCCCAGCGCGTAGGCGACCAGCGAGCCGGCGGCCGAACCACGGCCGGGACCGACGCGGATGCCGACCTCTTTGGCGTGCTCGACGAGGTCGCCGACGACGAGGAAGTAGGCCGGGAAGCCCTTCTGCTTGATGACGTCGAGTTCGAAGTAGGCGCGGGAGTAGTACTCCTCGGGAACCGTGCCGCCGGCGAACCGGCGGGCCAGGCCGCGGTCGACTTCCTTGCGCAGCCAGGAATCCTGGTCCTCGCCCTCGGGGACGGGGAACACCGGCATGCGGTCCTTGAACGCCCACACGTCGTCGTAGGACTGGATGCGTTCGCCGATCAGCACGGTGTTGTCGCACGCCCCCGGCACTTCGGCGTCCCAGATCGCCCGCATCTCCTCGGCGGACTTCAGGTAGTAGCCGTCACCGTCGAATTTGAAGCGGGTGGGGTCGGACAGCGTCTTGCCGGTCTGAATGCACAGCAGCGCCTCGTGGTTGGTGGACTGATCCTTGGTGACGTAATGGCAGTCGTTGGTGGCCAGCGCCGGAATGCCCAGCTGCTTACCGACATTGATCAGGCCCTCGCGGACCCGGCGCTCGATGGACAGACCGTGGTCCATCACCTCGAGGAAGAAGTTGTCCTTGCCGAAGATCTCCTGCCACTTCGCGGCGGCCTCGAGGGCTTCGCGGTCGTGGCCCAGGCGCAGGCGGGTCTGCACCTCGCCCGAGGGGCAGCCGGTGGTGGCGATGATGCCCTCGGCGTACTGGGCGATGATCTCCTCGTCCA
This sequence comes from Nocardia sp. NPDC051832, assembly GCF_040681285.1. Lineage (NCBI taxonomy): Bacteria > Bacillati > Actinomycetota > Actinomycetes > Mycobacteriales > Nocardiaceae > Nocardia > Nocardia sp. NPDC051832. Next base: position 301,859 of record NZ_JBFAYL010000007.1, on the reverse strand, counting down.
TCCGGGCCCACTTGCCCAGCTGACCTTCGATGGAGGCCAGGCTCGACAGCTTGAACAGGTTACGCAAACCGGTCGCGTTCTCGGCGACCATGGTCATGTGGGTGTAGGCGCCGGAGCCGGAGACGTCGTCGCCCTTCTGGCTCGGATCGCCCCACAGCACACGCTTGGTGTCGAAGCGGGAGGCCGGCGCGATGTAGGCCTCGATGCCGATGATCGGCGTGATGCCGGCGCTCTTCGCGGAGTTGTAGAACTCCGAGGCGCCATACATATTGCCGTGGTCGGTCATGCCGACCGCCGTCATCCCGAGCCGTTTCGCCTCTGTGAACAGCGGAGAAATCTTGGCGGCACCGTCGAGCATGGAGTACTCGGTGTGGTTGTGCAGGTGAACGAACGATCCGGACGAGGCAGCCAAGACGGTCCTTCCTCCCTTGTCTCGACGGGGGTTGGCGGTAGGGAGTCTATGCGCCCCCGGGGACAGGTTTTCGCACCGGCGCGCGGGGTCTGCACGATCATCGGCGCGTCGTGGTGGAGATCACCGGAGTGTCGGGAGAAGCGACGAAAATCCGCTAGGTCGATGGCCGAAAGCCGCCGGGGCAACGCCTCGGCACACGGGCGTTGCGACCATAATCAGCGCATGGATGCGCCGCTGTCTCGCCGCCCGGGTACGCACCCGGCGGGCACGTCTGGTCCGCGGTGACGACCGCGGTTGTGGCAGTGACGGTTTCGGCCGTGCTGCTGGCCGTCGCGCTGCTGGTGTGGTCGCGGACCCGGCGCGTGGTGACGACGCCCGCGGAGCGCGCGGTGTATTCGGCGCTGCACACCGCCTCGCTGGCGGCGCGGCCGCTGCGGGGCGGGCTGACCGATCGGTCGGCGCAGGAGGCGGCGCCGCATCTGCGCGAACTCACCGGCGGTGAGGCGCTCGGGGTCGCCGACGCGGATGGGACGCTGCTGGCCTGGGACGGGCCGCATGCCGAGCTCGCCGAATATTTCACCGATGCCGCCAAACGGGCCGTCGCCACCGAGCGGCCGGTGTTGGTGCCGGGTCCGGGGCGGGCCGAGCACACCGGGCGCACGTTGATCGCGCAGCCGCTGCTGATCGAGAACGCGGGCGTCGCGGGAGCTTTGGGGGTGGTGATGACGGGGCAGCCGGGGCCTGGGCGGCTCGGCGCGGTCGCGGAGGTTGCCCGATATGCCTGCGGTCAGCTGGAATTGGCGGAGCTGGACGCGTCGCGGGCGCGGCTGGACCGGGCCGAGGTGCGGGCGTTGCGCGCGCAGATCAGCCCGCATTTCATCTACAACGCGTTGAACACCATCGCCTCGTTCGTGCGCACCGATCCGGATCGGGCGCGGGAGCTGATCCTCGAATTCGCCGACTTCACTCGCTATTCGTTCCGGACCGCCGGGGAATTCACGGTGCTGGCCGACGAATTGCGCAATATCGAGCGGTATCTGGAATTGGAACGAGCGCGCTTCGGTGACGCACTCCAGGTGCGACTGCAAATCGCGCCCGAGGTGCTGGGTGTGGTGCTGCCGTTCCTGGCGTTGCAGCCGCTGGTGGAGAACGCGGTGCGGCATGGGCTGGGTGGGTCGGGCGGGCGCGGGATCGTGAGCATTGTCGCCGCCGACGCGGGGACCGACTGTGTGATCAGCGTGGAGGATGACGGAGCGGGAATGGACCCGGATCTGTTGCGATCCGGGGCTTTGGATGCGGTCGAAACCGGCTCCGGGCCAGCGCGTTCGGCCGAATCCGCGCATGTCGGCCTGGCCAATGTCGACGACCGGCTACGGGCCGCGTTCGGCAACGATTACGGCCTGGTCGTGGACACCGCACCCGGCGCGGGCACCAAGGTCAGCATGCGCGTTCCTAAGTTCCGCGCCGGGATTCAGGCGTGAGCTACGACCACTCAGCTAGGCGCGCCACCCTCCTGTCCTGCGTAAATCGACATCTGAGCGATTTCGGGCAGGTATCGAGACACGGTGCGGAAATCCTTGTCGTCGTGCAGGATTGTCAACCCGTGATGGACGGCTGTCGCGCAGATCATCAGATCCACGGGGGACAACGCACTCAACACGCCGTACTCCGCCAAATGATGTTGTGCGGTATCGACCCACCTCCAAACCTGCTTCGGCAGCGGCGCCTCCGGAAACATCTCGAGGAGATCGTCTCGCCAAACCTCATACTCCGCCGCGTTCTTTGTCGAGCGCAGAAATTCCACGCGCTGCGGTGCACATGAGCCAATCAGGCGCAGGTCGATCAACTCTGCCCACGCCTCGTGCAAATCCCGATCACGCCTCAGGCGCCAGAGTGCGGACGAGTCGATGAGGTAGCGGATCATTCCTCGAACGGCCTGCCCTTCTCTGCCTCGTGGATCCGCTTCCAGTGCTGGTAGGACTCCTCCGACAAGCTGTCGAAGAAGCGCTCCCGTTGGGCGGCCCGATCCTGTCGCTCCACGTACTCCCGCAGTGCCATGTTCACTACCTCCTTCTTCGTCGCGCCACCGCTCAAGCGCATGGCCTTCATCAGCAGTTCGTCGTCCAGATCGATCGTCGTCACGGTCATATTGGACCTCCATATATACAATCCATGCCTTCCATACATAAGGGTAGTCGGGAAAGCGCAGGAGGGTTGCAGATAATGGCGAGTCCGCGGCGATCGGCGCCGGGCACACTGCCCCGGCGCAGGGCTGCGCCGGGCACCGCACGCCTGGGCAGGTCACAGGAATCGGTGCGGTGAACTCTCTTGCGATAAAGCCGGCCCGCCCTCTGCATCCGATGGCATGGGGCCCCCACCGGCATCGGAGCGAAGCTCTACGATGGAGCAATTGTGACAGGCACCACCGACAGCCCGCCAGCGAATTTGCAGATCTTGGCGGTCGACGACGAGAAACCCGCACTGGATGAGCTGGTGTACCTGCTGCACGCGCACCCCGAGGTCGGCGAGGTTTTCGGCGCGGGCGATGCGACGGAGGCGCTGCGGGTGCTGCGCGCGCATTCGGTCGACGCGGTGTTCCTCGACATCAACATGCCCGGGCTGGACGGGATGGAGCTGGCCGGGATCCTGTCGGAGTTCGCGAATCCGCCCGCCGTGGTGTTCGTGACCGCACACGATGATCGGGCGGTCGCCGCCTTCGATCTGGGCGCGGTGGACTATCTACTGAAGCCGTTGCGGGAGGCGCGGCTCGCCGAGGCAGTGCGCCGGATCGCCGGGACGCGCGGCGCCGCAGCCGAATCGAGCGCACCCGCGCCCGAGCAGCCGCGCGCCGATCCGAACGAGGTCATCCCCGTGGAGCTCGGCGGCGTGACCACGCTGGTGCCGCGGTCCAGCGTCAGCTGGGTGGAAGCCGACGGCGACTACGCCCGGCTGCACACCAGCGACGGCTCACACCTGGTGCGAATTCCGCTGTCGGCGCTCGAATCACGCTGGGAGAACGCCGGTTTCCTGCGCGTGCACCGCTCCTATCTGGTGGCGTTGCGCCTGGTGACCGGCCTGCGCACCGTCGGCACCGGCACCGTGGTGTGCCTGCGCGCCGAAGGCAACGCCGGCGCGGTCGAGCTTCCGGTGAGCCGCCGCCAAGTGCGCGAACTGAAGCAGCGACTGATCAACGGCCCCCGGCAAACCTGGACTACTCGATGACGGGCCCGCAGCGTCCGGTCCGCCAGCGCGTCGTCCTCGCCGAACGCCGCGGCGCCCGCCGCATCCACACCCGCCTCGAAGTAGCGGAGCAAACCGAGATAGGTGAAGCGCTGATCGGCGGCCTGATCCGCGCCCAACTCGGCCTCGCCCTGCGCATGGCCCTGGTCACGGTGCTCGTACTGTGCGCCCTGCCGCTGCTTTTCCGCATCGAATCGATCGGGTCCCTGGTCCTCCTCGGCATCCGCCTCCCCTGGCTGCTGCTCGGCTTCCTGGTGTACCCCGCCCTCTACGCCGTCGGCTGGCTCTACCGCCACCTGGCCGAACGCAACGAGCACGACTTCCTCGAACTGGCCGAGGACTGAGGTGAATACGCATCCGCACCACTCCGCCGGGTCTCTGCTGACCGCAGGGCGGGACGACGGGGCCGGGGTGATGCGGTGCGGGCTGTGATGGGGACCGCGCCTTTGCTGACCGTGTTCGCGTTGCTTTTCGCGGCGCTGGCTACGGTGGCGATCGGGGCGTACGGCGTGCGGATGGCGCGTACTACTTCCGATTTTCTGGTCGCTTCGCGGAGTGTGGGGCCGCGGTGGAATGCCGCGGCGATCTCGGGCGAATATCTTTCGGCTGCTTCGTTTCTCGGGGTTGCGGGGTTGATCGCCAAGTATGGGGCCGATGCGTTGTGGTATCCGGTGGGGTTCACGGCGGGGTATCTGGGGCTGTTGTTGTTCGTGGCCGCGCCGTTGCGGCGGTCGGGGGCCTATACCGTGCCGGATTTCGCGGAGTTCCGGTTGGGGTCGGTGCGGTTGCGCAGGCTGTCGGCGGTGGTTGTGGTGCTGGTGTGCGGGGTGTATTTGATTCCGCAATTCCAGGGCGCTGGGCTTACTTTGCGGATTTTGCTAGGGGTGCCGAGCTGGGTGGGGGCGCTGGCGGTGGGGGCGATCGTGATCGCGAATGTGGCCGGGGGAGGGATGCGGTCGATCACGTTGGTGCAGGCGTTTCAGTATTGGTTGAAGTTGACGGCGGTGGCGTTGCCGGCGATGGTGCTGCTCGGGCATTTTCTCGCCGAGGATCGGCCGCTGGGCTCGCCGGCGCCGCCCGTCGTGACGGTGCGGACCACGGTGGACGTGAGCACCGATGTGGTGGTGCAAGTCGCTGCGCCACAGCAGGTTTCGATAGATGGGCAACTCGACGGGCGCGCCTTGGACGCGACGGTGATCCTGGCGGCGGGGGCGCACGAACTAGGAGCCGGGACGAAGCTGGTGCTGGAGGCGGGATCGGCGGTGCCGGTGGTGAGCGGGGCGCCGACCGACGGCGCGACCTGGTTGACGCCGGGGGGCGGGTTCGGCGGGCAGCATCCGACCTATCAGGTGTATTCGCTGATCATCGCGACGTTCCTGGGGACGATGGGGTTGCCGCACGTGCTGGTGCGGTTCTATACCAATCCGGATGGCCGGGCCGCGCGGGCGACGGCGCTGGCGGTGATCGGGCTGGTGGGGGTGTTCTATCTGAGCCCGATTCTGCTGGGAGTGTTTGCGCGCCTTTATGTTCCGCAGCTGCTGATCACGGGGACCTCGGACGCGGCGGTGGTGCTGCTGCCGAGTTCGGTGCTCGGCGGACTACCCGGGCAACTGCTGGCCGCGCTGGCGGCCGCCGGTGCGATCGCGGCGTTCCTGTCCACCTCCTCGGGGCTGCTGGTCAGCATCGCGGGCGTGCTCAGCACCGACATGCTGCGCGGGCGGATCCGGGATTTCCGGATCGCGGCGCTCACGGCCGGCCTTGTCCCGCTGGTGCTTTCGGTCACGGTCACCTCGCTGGACCTGTCCCGCACGGTGGCGCTGGCGTTCTCGGTGGCCGCCTCCACGTTGTGCCCGCTGCTGGTCCTGGGCATCTGGTGGCGCGGCCTGACCGCGACCGGCGCGGCGGCCGGATTGGTGGCGGGCGGGTTGCTCTCGGGCGGCGCCACCGTGGTGTCGGTGACGGGCGGGATCTCCGGCACGGTAGCCGGGGGGTGGCCGGCCGCGATTCTCGGCTATCCCGCAGCGATCAGCGTGCCGCTGGCGTTCGTGACGATGATCCTGGTCAGCAAGGTGACGCGGGGTCTGCCGCCACGCAGCGTCGGCCGCATCTTCGTGCGCATGCACGCGCCCGAGCGACTGGGTATGGGCGCTGATCGGGAGCGCCGGCTGCACGGCGGCTAGCGCCGACCGTTCGTCGCGGCCCGCCGACCGTTCGGCGCACAATTGCGCACCTTCGCGGAGTGAGCTGGGCCACATCATCAATTCCTCATGACGCTCCGGTTACCGTTCAGCGCAGTAAGCCACGTCACAGCGAGGACCAACCTGATGAGTATCGATCTCGACAAGGGCGGCTCGGAGCCACCCCGCGTCCCGAGCGCCGAAGATTTCGCCGAGGTGCAATCGAGTCCCCAGTTCCAGGAGCTGCGAAGCCGCCTGCGGCGCTTCGTGTTCCCGATGACCGCGCTGTTCCTGCTCTGGTACGTGAGCTATGTGCTGCTCGGCGCCTACGCGCACGACTTCATGGCGACCAAGGTGTTCGGCAACATCAACACCGGTCTGCTGCTCGGCCTCGGACAGTTCGTGTCCACCTTCGTGATCACCGGCCTCTATGTCCGGTTCGCCAACAAGGAACTGGACCCGCGCGCCGCCGCCATCCGCAACTACATGGAGGGCGATAAGGCATGAGTCTCGCCACTACGCAGTATCTGGCCGCCGAGACCGTCGGTGAGCCGCTGGCTAATATCGCCATCTTCGGCCTGTTCGTCGTGATCACCATGGTCGTGGTGATCCGGGCCAGTCGCAACACCCGCACCGCCGCGGACTACTTCACCGGTGGCCGCGGCTTTTCCGGCCCGCAGAACGGCATCGCCATCGCGGGCGACTACCTTTCGGCCGCAAGCTTTCTCGGCATCGCCGGCGCCATCGCGGTATACGGCTACGACGGGTTCCTCTACTCCATCGGCTTCCTGGTGGCGTGGCTGGTAGCGCTGCTGCTGGTCGCCGAAATGCTCCGGAACACCGGCAAATTCACCATGGCCGACGTGTTGAGCTTCCGGCTCAAGCAGGGGCCGGTGCGCACCGCGGCCGCGCTCACCACACTGACGGTGTCGCTGTTCTACCTGCTCGCGCAGATGGCGGGCGCCGGTGGCCTGGTGGCGCTGCTGCTCGATATCTCCAGCAAGTCCGGTCAGGCCGTGGTGATCGCGGTGGTCGGCGTGCTGATGATCGTGTACGTGCTGGTCGGCGGCATGAAGGGCACCACCTGGGTGCAGATCATCAAGGCGGTGCTGCTGATCGCGGGCGCCGGGCTCATGACGATCATGGTGTTCGCCAAGTTCGGCTTCAACCTCTCCGAGATCCTCGGCTCGGCCCAGAACATGGTCTCGGACTCGACGAACAAGGCCGTCGCCTCGCGCGACGTGCTCGCCCCCGGCGCGCAGTACGGCGGCAGCTCGATGTCCAAGCTGAACTTCCTGTCGCTGGGCCTGGCGCTGGTGCTGGGCACCGCGGGTCTACCGCATGTGCTGATGCGCTTCTACACGGTGCCGACCGCGAAAGAGGCACGGCGCTCGGTGGTTTGGGCGATCGCGCTGATCGGCGCCTTCTACCTGTTCACCCTGGTGCTGGGCTACGGTGCGGCCGCGATCGTCGGACCGGACCGGATCCTGGCCGCCGCGGGCGGACAGAACTCGGCGGCTCCGTTGCTGGCCTTCGAACTCGGCGGCGTGATCCTGCTCGGCGTGATCTCCGCGGTAGCGTTCGCGACCATCCTCGCGGTGGTCGCGGGCCTGACCATCACCGCGTCGGCCTCCTTCGCCCATGACATCTACGCCAGTGTCATCAAGAAGGGCACCGTCGATGAGAACAAGCAGGTGCGGGTCTCCCGGATCACCGCGGTGGTGATCGGTGTCTTGGCCATCGGCCTGGGCATTCTGGCCAACGGTCAGAACATCGCGTTCCTGGTGGCGCTGGCCTTCGCGGTCGCGGCGGCGGCGAATCTGCCGACCATCCTGTACTCGCTGTTCTGGAAGCGGTTCAACACCACAGGTGCGCTGTTCAGCATGTACGGCGGCTTGATCTCCACCATCGTGCTGATCGTGTTCTCGCCCGCGGTGTCGGGCAACAAGACCGCGATGCTCAAAGACATGGACTTCGACTACTTCCCGCTGTCGAATCCCGGAATCGTGTCCATCCCACTTGCTTTCGCGCTCGGCGTGATCGGCACCTTCATCGGTGGCCGCAAGCAGGAGAGCCAGGCCCTGGCCGCGGAGATGGAAGTTCGTTCGCTCACCGGTGTCGGTGCTGAAAAGGCGATCGCGCACTGATCGCCGGTAGCGAATAGCCGCAACGGCGCGGCGTCCAGTTGGGCCCCGGCGGAGGCCGGGGCCCAACTTCCGTGCCTCCCTTGATTTCTCGATAGGAGTTTCCCCAGTGTCCAGTGCGACCGACCACGCCATCGCGGCCTTCGAGCCCACCGCGGAGTTCACCGCGGCCGCCAATGCCGATGCGGCCCTGTACGACTCGGCCGCTGCCGACCGGCTCGAGTTCTGGGCCGAGCAGGCGCGGCGGCTGCACTGGGAGCAGCCGTGGTCACAGGTGCTGGACTGGACCGACGCCCCCGTGGCCAAGTGGTTCGTCGACGGCAAACTCAACGTCGCCTACAACTGCGTCGACCGGCACGTGCTGGCCGGGCACGGCGATCAGGTCGCCATCCACTGGGAGGGCGAGCCGGGCGATTCCCGGGACCTCACCTACAGCGAGCTGCTGGCCGAAGTCTCCAGGGCCGCAAACTATTTCACCGAATTGGGCCTGCGCGCGGGCGACCGGGTCGCGATCTACATGCCGATGGTGCCCGAGGCCATCATCGCGATGCTGGCGTGCGCCCGGCTGGGCCTGACGCACTCGGTGGTGTTCGCGGGCTTCTCCCCCACCGCGCTGCGGCAGCGCTGCGACGACGCGCAGGCCCGGCTGATCATCACCACCGACGGGCAGTGGCGGCGTGGTACCGCCGCGCCGCTCAAGGCCGCGGTGGACGAGGCGCTCGGCGGGGCGCCGTCCTCGGTCGAGCATGTTCTCGTGGTGCGCCGCACCGGAATCGAGGTGCCCTGGACCGAGGGCCGCGACCTGTGGTGGCACGACACCGTCACCGACGCGTCTCCCGATCACGAGGCGCAGGCCTTCGACGCCGAGCACCCGCTGTTCATCCTCTACACCTCCGGCACCACCGGAAAGCCCAAGGGCATCCTGCACACCACCGGCGGCTACCTCACCCAAGCCTCCTACACCCACCACAACGTCTTCGACCACAAAGCCGGACAAGACGTCTACTGGTGCACCGCCGACATCGGCTGGGTCACCGGACACACCTACATCGTCTACGGGCCACTGTCCAACCGGACCACCCAGGTGGTCTACGAAGGGACCCCGAACTCCCCCGACGAGCACCGGCATTTCCAGATCATCGAAAAGTACGGCGTCAGCATCTATTACACCGCGCCGACCCTGGTGCGGACGTTCATGAAGTGGGGCAAGGAGATTCCCGCCGCCCACGACCTCTCCTCGCTGCGTCTGCTCGGCAGCGTCGGCGAACCGATCAACCCCGAAGCCTGGCGCTGGTACCGCGAAGTCATCGGCGGCGACAAGACCCCCATCGTGGACACCTGGTGGCAGACCGAAACCGGCGCCATCATGATCTCCCCGCTGCCCGGCGTCACCGCCACCAAGCCCGGCGCCGCGATGGCCGCCCTGCCCGGCATCAGCGCCAAGGTCGTCGATGACGACGGCGCGGTACTCGACAACGGTTCCGGCTTGCTGATCCTCGACGAGCCGTGGCCGTCCATGTTGCGCGGTATCTGGGGCGACATGGACCGCTTCCGCGAAACCTATTGGGACCGTTTCGCTTCCGAAGGCTGGTATTTCGCCGGCGACGGCGCCAAACTCGACGCCGACGGCGACCTCTGGGTACTCGGCCGCGTGGACGATGTCATGAACGTCTCCGGCCACCGCATCTCCACCGCCGAAGTCGAATCGGCCCTGGTCGGCCACTCCGGCGTCGCCGAGGCCGCGGTCGTCGGCGCGACCGACGCGACCACCGGCCAGGCCATCGTCGCCTTCGTGATCCTCACCGCCGAGGCGCGAGACACCGGCGCGGAACTGGTCGCGGAACTGAAAGCCGAAGTCTCCCGGGAGATCAGCCCCATCGCCCGCCCGCGCGAGATCCACGTGGTGCCGGAACTGCCGAAGACCCGCAGCGGCAAGATCATGCGCCGCCTGCTGCGCGACGTGGCCGAGGGCCGCGAACTGGGCGACACCTCGACCCTGGTGGACCCCAAGGTCTTCGAGGCCATCGCCAAGAGCTGACCGGACAGGCGCGGACCCGGCCGTATGAGGGGGCCGGGTCCGCGCCTGTCTTCGGGATTCATAGTACGAACGGTGTGTTGCCGCGGGCCTCGCGGAGCGCGGTGGCCCACCAGGTGAGCTGGTCGAGCATGCCGCGGGCGGCGTCCTCGAGTTCGGGGTCGCGGCCGGGCCAGCTGCCGTCAGGGGCGAAACGCTGCCAGGCCCTGGTGATTCCGACGGTGCGGCGGATCGGGACGGCGTCGAGTTCGGCGAAGACCTGGCGGAGTTGGGCGGTGGCGTGGCTGCCGTCGGAGTCGCGACCGTAGCTGATGACGGTCACCGGTTTGGCGGCCCATTCGGTGCCGAACCAGTCGATGGCGTTCTTCACCGCGGCCGGGAAGCTGCGGTTGTATTCCGGGGTGACCACGACGAACGCGTCCGCGGCAGCGAGCCTTTCGCCCAGCTCGCGCACCGCGGCCGGCACCGGTTCGTCGTGGTCGGTGAGCTGATCCGGCAACCCGATGGTGGCGAGATCGATTCGGTCCAAGGCGATGTCGCGCCGCCGGCCCGCTCGCGCGGTGAACCAGTCGGCGACGGTCGGGCCGAAACGCCCGGAGCGGGTGGAGCCGATGATCAGCGCCACCCGCAGTCGGTTCGAGGTGCTCACTGCGCATCCTTGACCGGAGCCTCGAGGAAGGCCGGGATCATCGGCAGCAGCAGTTCCGGGCGGTGCACCAGGGTGACGTGCGTGGTGCCGGGCAGGATCGCCAGCTGCGAATTGGGCAGACCGGCGGGGGTGTCGCCCATGATGCCGCCGCCGAACAGGCGGAACATCTCGACGGCGTGCTCGGGCCGGATGATGTCGGAGTCACCGATCACCGTCAGCGTCGGCTCCTTGGCCTGACGGACCGCCTCGGGCGCGACATTGGGCAGGTCGTTCTGGTCGTATTCCACGACCCGCTGCACCAGCCGCGGGAAGTCCTCCGGCCGGGGCGCGTTCTTCAGGTAGTCGTTGTGGAAGGGCGAACCGTGCAGGTTCTCCGGCTTCAGCTGCGCCAGGCCTTCCAGCAGGCCCGGGTGCATGGCGCCCGCGTTCAGCCCGCCCGCGGCCAGCACCTGCTTGCGCACGAGTTCCGGGTGCTTCAGTGTGATCTCCAGCGCCACACCGGCGCCCATGCTGTAACCGAAGAGATCGACCTGCTGGACGCCGATCTTGCGCAGCAGCGCGACCGTGTCCTCGGCCATCTGCGCGGTGCGCAGCGGGCGGTCGATGTCGGCGGTGCGGCCGTGCGCCTGCTGTTCGACCGCGATGACCTGGCGGGTCTTGGACAGTTCCGGAATCAGCTGGCCGAAGTCGGTGCCGATGCCCGACAGCGCGCCGTGCAGCAGCACCAGCGGCGGCTGCGCGGTGGGTGTGCCGTGCACCTCGTAGTACATGTGCAGGCCGTTGACGTCAGCGTAGGCGCCGGGCGACGCGGGGGCCGGGGCGGGAGCGTTGTCCTGCGCTCCGCATCCGGTCAGGGCGGTCGCGGCGAATCCGGCGGCGAGGACGGCGGTGGCGATGGTGGTCTGGAGCTTCATGGTTCTGCTTCTTTCGGTGGTTGGTTCCTTGTTGTCTCCAACATTGGCCGGGGCACCTTCCGGTTTGTTTACGGTCTGATTCCGCCGCACCGGAAACACCCCCGCACCGGGGCGTTCATTAGGCTGCGACCATGCGTTTCGGTGTGCTCGGCCCGTTGACGGTGTGGACCGACGGCGGAGCCGTGGTGCCGATTCCCGGCGCGAAAGTGCGCGCCCTGCTGGCGGATCTGCTGGTGCACGCCGGCCAGCCGGTATCGGGCGACCGGCTGGTGGACGACATCTGGGCCGAAGATCTGCCCGGGAACCCGGCGGGCACTCTTGCCGCGAAGGCCTCCCAGCTGCGCCGAGCGCTGGAGGACGCCGAACCGGGCGGCCGGGAGCTGGTGGTGTCGCCGCCGCCGGGCTACCGCCTGGGCACCGACCAGGTGGACGCGCTGCGGTTCCGCGGTCTGCTGGCCGCCGCCCGCGAAGCCCCCGACGCGGGCGGCCGGGTCCGCGCGCTCACCGACGCGCTCGGCCTGTGGCGCGGGCCCGCGTTCGCCGATTTCCGGGACGCCGCCTTCGCACAGCCCGCTATCGCGCAGCTCGAGGAACAGCGGCTCGTCGCGATCGAGGAGCTGGCCGAGGCGCGGCTCGTCCTGGGCGAATACCGGGAGGTGGCAGGCGATCTCGCGAGTGCCGTCCGCGAACATCCGCTGCGCGAGCGACTCCGGGCCGCGCAGCTGCGCGCGCTGTACGGCTCGGGTCGCCAGGCCGAAGCCCTGGACAGCTACGAGGATCTACGCGGGCAGCTCGACGACGAACTCGGCTTGGATCCGAGTCCGGAACTCGTTGCCCTGCAGCGCGCCATCCTCGCGCAGGAGCTGGAACTGGTCGCACCGCAGCGGGACGACGTCGCCGCGATCCGGCGGCGCGTTACCAACATTCCAGCCCAGCGGACCACACTGATCGGTCGTGCGAACGAACTCGGCGAGCTGCGCCGCGCCGTGGCTGATACCCGGCTGGTCACCCTCACCGGGCCCGGCGGAGTGGGTAAGACCCGGCTGGCCACCGCCGCGGCCGCCGAACTGGCCGATCGATTTCCGCACGGCGCCTGGATGATCGAACTCGCGCCGCTGCCACCGGCCGGCGGGGCGGCACAGCTGGCCGAAACGGTCGCTCATGCACTGGGTCTGCGCAATGAGGAGGGCGCGCCCACCGACCCGCTGGATCTGCTCTGCCAGACCTTGGCCGACCAGGAAATGCTGCTGGTGCTCGACAATTGCGAGCACGTCATCGACGCCGCGGCCGATCTGGCCGAGGCATTGCTCGGCGCGGCGCCGCGGCTGCACATCCTGGCCACCAGTCAAGAACAGCTGCGCCTGCCCGGCGAGGACATCGTCCCAGTGGAACCGCTCGCCGTTCCGCACCGCGACGCAACCCTCGAGGAGCTCGAAAACTCCAGTGCCGCACAGTTGTTCGTAGCGCGCGCCCGCGCAGGCGCACGCGACTTCGTCCTGGACGCCGACACCGCAGAACCCATCGCAACGCTGTGCCGCCGCCTGGACGGCATCCCGCTGGCCTTGGAACTCGCGGCCACCCGCGTCCGCGCCCTCGGCGTACACGAGATGGTGGCCCGCCTGGACGACCGCTTCCGGCTGCTGGCCACCGGCCATCGCGGCGCACCGCCCCGCCAGCAGACCCTGACCGCGATGATCGACTGGAGCTGGGGCCTGCTCGACGACCCAGAGCGCGCCGTGCTCCGCCGCCTGGCCGTGCAGTCCGGTGGCTGCACCCTCGAGGCCGCCGAAACCATCTGCGGTACCAGCATTCTCGGCGCAACAGAAGCCACCAGCGCGCCGACCGCGGAAGTCGCGGATGTGCCGCCGGCGGAGGTCGCGGATGTGATAGCCCGGTTGGTGGACCGGTCGCTGGTGCAGTTGAGCGGGCGGCGATACCGGCTGCTGGAATCGGTGGCGGCGTTCAGTGCGGATCGGTTGCGGGAGGCTGGTGAGTCCGAAATCGTCCAGCTGGCGCACCGGCGGTACTACCTCGATCTGGCCGAACAGGCCGCGCCGGAATTGTACGGCGCCGATCAGCGACGGTGGCTGGAACGACTCGACGCCGAAGCCGCGAATCTGCGGGCCGCGCTCGACGGTTTCCTACGCGAAGGCGACGCGGACAATGCGCTGCGGTTGACGAACGCGCTGGCTTGGTACTGGCAACTGCGCGGCCGGTTCGGGGAGGCGCGGCGCGCGTTCGGCGCGGCCCTCGCGCTGGGCGGTCCGGAGCGGCTGCGCGCACCGGTCCTGGCGTGGAATCTCGGATTCGCGTGCCGGCAGGGCGAATCCGCCGACGCCGCCGCGCAGCGGGCCGCGGTGCTGGCCGGGTACGACACCCTCGGCGACCCGGCGGGACGAGCTCGAGCACAGCTGTTCCTCGCCCTGTTCACGATGGACACCGGCGACCTGCGCGATCTGGAGGAACTGGTCGGCCGGGCGCTACCGGTCTGCGAGCAGATCGGTGACCACTGGGGCCTGGCGGCGGCCCACGTCGCGCTGGCCAAAGCCGCGCACAGCCGGGCCGAGGTCGAAGCCCTGGAACAGCACGCCCGCACCGCCGCACGGCTTTTCGCCGAACTCGGCGACCGCTGGGGCCGCCTGCAAGCCGCCGAATGGCTGGGCGGGCTCGCCGAACTCACCGGCGACCTGACCGCCGCCGCCGACATCCACCGCGAGGCCCTGGGTTTGGCGCAAGAGCTGGGCTGGTGGAGCCAGGCGTGCACGCACCTGTGCTGGCTGGGCTGGATCAGCATGCAGCACAGTGCCTTCGACCGCGCCACCGTGCTCGCCGAACAAGGTCTGCGGCTGGCCACCGAACAAGGATCCGCGCCGAGCCGGATCTTCGCGTCCATCGTCCTTGCTTTCACCGCACGCCGCGACGACCGGCCCGAGGACGCCGAAAAGCTGCTGCGCGAACTGATCGCACTGGCGGACGGCCCGGACACCCCACTGTTCCTGCCGATGCTGCAGGTCGAACTCGGCTATCTGCACGAACAGCGGGGCGACTTCCGCGCCGCGCTGGATCTGCACCTGACCGCCCTCGACGGCGCACAGCGCATCGCCGCTCCCCGCGACACCGCCTTCGCACTGGCCGGGCTGGCGTCAGCCGCCACCGCGCTGGGTGAATTCACCACGGCCGCACAGCTACTCGGCGCCGCGGCGGCGGTGCGCGCCGCCACCCGGATGCCGCTGCTGCCCGCCGAACTACCCGACATCGAGCGCCCCACCGCGGCGCTGCGCACGGCGCTCGGCGATCCGGAATTCACCGCCGCATACGACACGGGCACCGGCCTGGACGTAGCCGATGCCCGTGCGCTGGCGACCACGTGCCGCGCTTCTGACCGGGTGTGAACACAGCCGGGCGAACGGCTACGCCGGGTGCGGTCAGCCCGCGAGAACCGGCTCACCTTCGGCCGGGACGGGAACCGAATTGGGCATGATGATCGCCATCAGGATGGCGCCGGCCAGGAGGAACCCGGCGGCCCACCAAAAGCTCGTGATGTAGCTGTGCACTTGAGCTTCGGCGAGATTCACCGGACCCGGCGTCTTGCCGACCATGTAGTCGGTGGCCGCGGTCGCGGCGAACGTGGACAGCAGCGCCGTGCCGATGGAACCGCCGACCTGCTGCGAGGTGTTCACCATGGCGGACGCGACGCCCGCGTCGGTGTGGTGCACGTTGGAGGTGGCGCAGGCGAAGGCCGCCGACATCGCAGCGCCGAGGCCCAGGCCCATCAGGAGCAGACCGGGCAGCACGTGGGTGGCGTAGTTGCTGTGCAGGTCGATCTGGGTCAGCAGGACCATCGCCAGCGCGCCGACGACGAAGCCGACCACCGAGACCAGCTTCGGCCCGAAACGGGGAAGCAGCAGGGTCGGGCCGGTGGTGGAGGACAGGATCATGCCCACGACCATCGGCATGTAGGCGACGCCCGTGACGATCGGCGTGTACTCCAGGATCAGCTGCATGTAGTAGGTGAGGAACAGGAACACCGCGAACATGCCGATGCCGGCGACGAAGACCGACAGGTAGGCGCCGCCGCGGTGGCGGTCCAGCACGATGCGCATCGGCAGCAGCGGCTGCGCGACGCGGGTCTCGATGATCACGAACAGCACCAGCAGGACCAGGCCGGCGATCAGGCACCACACGGTGGTCGCGCTGCGCCAGCCGTGGTCGGCCGCGTGCGAGAAGCCGTAGACGATGGCGAACAGGCCGGCGGTCGCGGTGACGGTGCCGGGGAGATCCAGCGCGGCCTTGCCGTGGGCGACGTGCCGGGCCAGCAGCAACACCGCGCCGACCAGAGCCACACCGGCGAAGGCCAGGTTCACGAACAGCGCCCAGCGCCAGGAGGCCCATTCGGTCAGCGCGCCGCCGAGCAACAGGCCGATCGCGGCGCCCGCGCCGGCGACCGCGCTGAAGATGCCGAACGCCTTGGCCTTCTCCTTGGGTTCGGTGAAGGTCACGGTGAGCAGCGCCAGCGCGGCGGGGGCCAGCATGGCGCCGAAGACGCCCTGGGCGACGCGCGCCCCGACGAGCATGTGGAAGTTCGAGGCCGCGCCGCCGACCGCGGAGGCGACGGCGAAGCCGACCAGTCCGGTGATGAACATCAGCCGGCGCCCGACCAGGTCGCTGAGGCGGCCGCCGAGCAACAGCAGACTGCCGAAGGCGAGGGTGTAGCCGGTGATCACCCACTGCCGGCTGGAGTCGGAGAAGCCGAGATCCTTTTGCGCGTCCGGCAGGGCGATGTTCACCACCGTCGCGTCGAGCACCACCATGAGCTGCGCGATAGCCAGCACCGCCAGCACCCACCACCGCTTGTTGTGCGCGCGCTGCGCGGCTGTTGTTTCCTCGACAATGCTCGCCATGGCCACCTCACGGGTCGGAGCCGGATGATGCGCGGAATGCGAAAGCCTGGAACAGTACCGTTCGGTATGTTAGCTGCCCGATTGCCGGGCCGGTAGACCGCACCGGCTGTCAGGGGGGCGTGACGGGGCTCACCATCCGGCCGACAGGTTGGTGAAAAGCACAGGTGAGCAGGCTCGCCGACGAGCTATGACCGGGCTGAGCCCGGAAAATTCGGGTGAACCTGTCGGTGCCCATCGGAATACTTGTGCGCGACCGATGAGTTGTCCGATCTGTTCCCGTCTGATCTCGTGTGGCGTCCGGAACGTGGTTGTGACTCGACATCGGCCCACCCCCTCGTTTTCCGCTCACGTACACCCCGGAGGTAGCCGCATGCGCGCCGACATATCCGCCCCGACGACCGGGGGGAAAACGCCGACAGTCATCCGGCTGTTGGTGCTCGCGACCTTCGTGGTGATCCTCAACGAGACCATCATGATCAACGCGATCCCGAGTCTGATGACGGACTTGAAGATCGACCCGCAGGCGGCGCAGTGGGTGTCCACCGTCTTCATGCTCACCATGGCCGCGGTCATCCCCGTCACCGGCTGGTTCCTGCAGCGCGTCAGCACCCGCAAGGCCTACGCCATCGCGATGGGCGTCTTCCTGGCCGGCACCGCGCTGTCCGCGGTCGCGCCGACCTTCGCGGTGCTGCTGCTCGGCCGGGTCATCCAGGCCGGCGGCACCGCGGTGATGATGCCGCTGCTGATGACCACGCTGATGACGGTGGTGCCCGAGGAAGCCCGCGGCAAGGTGATGGGCAACGTCACCCTGGCCATCTCGGTGGCCCCGGCGATGGGCCCGGTCGTCTCCGGCCTGGTGCTCCGCTTCGCCGAATGGCGCTGGCTGTTCGTGCTGGTGCTGCCGATCGCGGGCGCGGTCACCTACCTGGGCTACCGCAAGCTCGAAGATGTCGGCGAGCCGCAGGCCGGTGAGATCGATTGGTCCAGCGTGGCTTTCGCGGCGCTCGGCTTCGGCGCGCTGGTCTACGGCCTGAGCAAGTTCTCGCCGGACAATGTCGCCAGCCCGGCGCTGCTGGTCGTCGCCGGTATCGCGCTGGTCGCGGTGTTCGCGGTCCGGCAGCTCAAGCTGCAGCGCACCGGTACTCCGCTGCTGGATCTGCGGGTGCTGCTGGCCGGCACCTTCACCAAGGGCCTGGTCCTGATGTCGATCGCCTTCCTGGCGATGCTCGGCTCGATGATGCTGCTGCCGCTGTATCTGCAGGGCGTGCGGCACCTCTCGGCGCTGGAGACCGGCTTCCTGGTCATGCCCGGCGGCCTGGCCATGGGTCTGCTCGGCCCGACCGTCGGCAAGATCTTCGACCGCTTCGGCGGCCGGGTCCTGGTGATCCCCGGCTCGATCGGCATCACCGTGTCGCTGGCCGGTTTCACCCAGATCTCCATGGACATGCCGTACTGGCAGCTGCTGGGCCTGCACATCCTGCTGATGATCTCGCTGGCCGCGGCGTTCACCCCGGTGTTCACCCTGAGTCTGGGCGCGCTGCCGCCGCACCTGTACTCGCACGGCAGCTCGATGCTGGGCACGTTGCAGCAGGTGTCCGCGGCGTTCGGCACCGCGCTGGTCATCACCGTCATGACGGCCCGCGCCAAGTCGCTGGTCGAGGGCGGCGCCGAACCGATCGCCGCGGAACTCGACGGTATGCGCCTGGCGTTCGGCATCTCGGCCGCACTGTCGGTGATCGTGATCATCATGGCGCTGGTGCTTCCGGCCCGCGCCGCCGATCACGGGCACGGCGCGCCGGTCGAGGTCGAGGACGAAGCGCCCGCCCCGCAGCTGGTCAAGGACTAGACCTGGCGCTGATCCGAACGGGAAGCCCCGCACCGACTCCGGTGCGGGGCTTTCCCGTTTTCGAGCACCTGTGCGGCGCGCCCGGCCCGCACGGCAACACGCCGGAGCCGCCCGGTCCCGAATGCCGGTTTGAACCACCGGCGCGCACTGCCACGTACACAATGCGAAACAGGTGGATTCAGCGCGCTGGCAGCACGCCGCGGGCGAGCGGGCCGAATGCAGCTGTCCGGCAACGACAGTGGAGCGCCCATGCGGAAACGTCTCGGACCATGGCTGACCTTGGCGGCGGTGGCCGTGCTCGGTCTGGCCCTGCTGGTCGTCAATATGTCCAAGGACACCGAACCCACTACCGCGCAACCGAATTCGGGCCCGGCCAGTGCGTCCGCCGCCCCGGCCACCGCGCCGAAGGCGACGCCGTTTCCCGCGAACGCCGACTATGTCGCCACCATCGCGCTGGACGCGGGCGGGACCATGACGCTGGAGATCACGGTCGAGGGTGACAAGGCCATCGCCTACGCCTGCGACGGGAAGACCATCGAGTCGTGGCTGCAGGGCACCGCCATCAACGGTGCGCTCAAGCTGACCGGCAAGAACGACGCCACCCTGACCGGCACACACGACGGCAAAGCCGTCAACGGGAACCTCTCGATCGGCGGAAAGCAGTGGGAATTCACCGCTTCGCCGGTCACGCCGCCGGCCGGGCTCTACGTCTACACCGAGGGCGGGGTCCGGCAGAGCTGGATCGTGGACGACAACGGCGGCGTCACGGGCGTGCAGCGCGCCGCGAACGGCGCTACCTCCCCGGCCGCGCCTTTGAACTCCGACGCGACGGCAATCGTGAACGGCAGAAAGATCACAGCGACCAAGGTAAGTGGTGGTGACAGTGTCGGCTGATCCCAACGCGCCCACCGTCCGGCAGGTGCAACCGGCCCGCCCGGCGGCCATCGTGATCCCGCTCCTCGCGGGCGCGGCGGTCGCGGTGGTCCTCGGGGTGTACGCGAAAGCCCATGATCCGCGGTTCTTCTCGGTGAACGTGGCCGGGTTCTCCAGCCCGACGTCGGTCAAGACCTGGCTGGCCACGCTGGCGTTCGGGCTGGCGCTGTTCCAGCTGTTCTCGGCGGCGGCGCTGTACGGCAAGATCCGGCCGCTCGCGCGGGCGTCGTGGACCGGGCCCGCGCACGTCTGGTCCGGGCGGCTGGCGGTGCTGGCCACCGTCCCGGTCGCGGTGCACTGCCTCTACGCGCTGGGCTATCAGGACTCGACGACCCGGGTGCTGCTGCATTCGCTGTTCGGGTGCTTCTTCTACGGCGCGTTCGTCGCGAAGATGCTGCTGCTCACCCGTAAGGGCCTGCCCGGATGGGTCATCCCGATCGCGGGCGGTGTGGTGTTCAGCGGACTAACCTTCGTTTGGCTGACCTCAGCGCTCTGGTTCTTTCTCAACAACGGCCTGACCTTCTAACGAAAGCTCGAGCTATGACCATTCCTGATGTGAACCGCCGCACGGTCGTGGCGGGCGCGGGCGCCCTGGCCGCCGCCACGCTGGCCGCCTGCTCCACCTACGGCAAGGACGACGCCGAACCCGCGACGACCGAACCGGCGCAGCCCGGTACCGCCGGCGCCACCGGCACCGGCGGTATCGCCAAGACCGCCGATATCCCGGTCGGCGGCGGCAAGATTCTCGGCAGCACCGTGGTGACGCAACCGACCGCGGGCCAGTTCGTCGGGCTGGACGTCACCTGCACGCACGCCGGCTGCAAGGTCAACGAGATCGCCGGCGGCACCATCAACTGCCCGTGCCACGGCAGCAAGTTCAACCTGGACGGTTCGGTCGCGACCGGCCCGGCCACCCGCCCGCTGAAGTCGAAAAGCGTTCGGGTGGAGGGTGATTCGATCGTAGAAGGCTAGGCGTCGTCGAACATCGCGGCCATCCGCTTGTCCATCTCCTCCGGCGGTACGTCTTCGACGTGGGTGGCCACGGTCCAGCGGTGGCCCCACGGGTCCTCGAAGGCGCCGCTGCGGTCGCCGTAGAACTGGGTCGTCATGGGGGTGAGTTCCCGGGATCCGGATTGCAGGGCGGCGGCGAACGCGGCGTCGGCATCCTCGACGTAGACGTAGAGGTTGACGGGCGTGCCGCCGACGGTCTTCGGGTCGAGGAATTCCATCTCCGGCGCCGGGTCACCGAGCATGATCAGCGAATTGCCCAGCACCAGCTCGCAGTGCGCGATCTTGCCGTCGGGGCGGGGCATGCGCATCCGCTCGGATGCGCCGAACACGTGCTTGTAGAAGTCGATCGCGGCGGCGGCGCCGTCGACCGCCAAACCCGGGGAGACCTGCGGATATCCGTCGGGGATGGGCTTGACATCAGACATGAGAGACCTCCGGTCGTGTCAATCGTGGTAACGGTTCCGAGCCTATTCCCGGGTCCTGGGGAAATGGCCTGTTCGACCGGATGATCTAGATTTTGGCGGTTCCCGACTAGGGACCGGCGACGCCGCGCAGGCGGCGCACCTGGGCCGCGGTCACCGCGGTGAGCACGCCGGGATCGACCGCGTCCGGCGCGGTCACCGCCACCTGGGTGAGCGTGTTGCCGACCTGGACGAGCGAGACCAGCGTCAGCAGGGTGACGCCGGCGCTGGTGGTGCGCAGTTGGAACGAGGTGGCGGCGTCGCCCGCGGCCGGTTGTTCGAGACTGCCGAGCCGGAAATCGATGGTGGTCTTGTCCGCGTCGGTCCCGCTGTAGCTGGTGCAGCCGCGCAGCGTCTGCTGGACCGCGGCGAAGGCCGGGCCGAGCTGGTCGGCCGGATAGCTGGCGGCGTCGATGTCGATGCTGGAGAAATTGGGGCCGTTGTAGCCGATGAAGTTCCAGGCGGGCGCTTCCGGGCGCTGCTCGCCGATCGGGGTCATGACCTTCTCGCAGCCCGCCGGGCGGGTCGGCGGCGGGTCGCCGAGCGGGAGGTCGGCGGAGCGGGACATCCCCGAGGGCGTGAATCCGGCGGGCAGGTCGGCGGGGTCGAGCAAGCGGGCCAGCAACACCTCCGAATCGGTGATCGGCGCACCGCCGGCGGGCGCCGCGGCGGTGACCGGGCCGAACGCGGGCAGCGCGGACTTGTCGTCGTCAGGGCCCTCGGTAGAGCAGGCGGCCAGCGCCGTGCCCAGACCGGCCAAGACCAGGCCGAGCAGACCCTTTCGAGCGACCCGCAAGCAATCGCTACGGCCCCGGATCACTCGGTCCACGAGACCTGCGTGGTGATCGTCTGCTGCAGATTGCTCTGGCTGTTCGGGTCACGGTAGGCCTGATGGCCGCCGACCGTGATGGTCCCCGACACCGGCAGCGGCAAGCCGAGATCCACGGTGATGGTGCCCTGGCCCTGCATCACATAGTCCTCGATATCGAGGGTGCCCGCGTTGTTGGGCAGCGACCACACCTTCGTCTTGGGGATCTGCGTGACATTCAGATCGACGACCAGCCGGTTGCCGTCGCGGTGGGTGAGCGTCGCGGTGGTCACCTGATCGAGGGTGACGCCACCGTCGACCTCCTGGTGCACCGTCCACACCGCGCCTTCCCCGACCGCCTCGTCGGGGAACATGACCGAGCGGTAGACCGCTTGGTAGAAGGCCTGTTCCAGCGCGGCGCGCGCGGCGTTGGAGGTGTCGGGTGACGGTTGCAGGCGCAGCGCGGTGATCGCGCCGTCGTCGTTGAACTCGAAACCGGCGTGTGAACCGCCCGCGGCGGTGAGCGCCTTGGCCAGCGCCGGATCGGTGCTGGTGACCGCGCCGAGCGTGAGGTCACACCCGTCGGCATTGGTCTGCGCCGTCATCGGGATGGTCAGCGGCGCGGTCGAGAAGTCGCGCACCGGTTGATCATTGATCTGCTGCTGGATGCGGTGCTCGGTGCGCAGCGTCACCTGCTGGGTGGTCCCCGCCGCGTAGCTGGGGCGCAGCACGGCGCGCGGCTCCGCGCCGGCGGAGACCAGGCGGGCCGCCGATTCCGAGATCGGCACGGTGACTTCCTTACCGATGCCGAGCGGTTCGGTGCCGTCGGACACCGCCGCGGTGTCGGAGTCGTCGGCGCAACCGACGGTGAACGCCGAAAGCCCGAGCGCGAGCACGACCAGCAGCACGCCGGAACGCACGCCGGAACGCGCGATCCGGGGGGCGTGGGGGGAAGACAACACCGTCACAACCGACAGCGTACGACCGCTTCCTGAGTGGCGGCTTTGAGCAACGCAATTCCGGAGCCGAACACGCCCGCGCGGAGGCGCGGTGCAGCCGGTTTGCGGGACTGAGAGATGATGATCGTCGTGAGTAGCGATGAGGCGGCCCCCGCCGTGCCCGAACCCGACCCCGCCCCGCGGCGCTTGCGCACGCTGCTGCTCATCGCAGTGGTGCTGCTGGCGCTGGATCTGCTCACCAAAACCATCGCGGTCGCCCAGCTCACCCCGGGTGATCCGGTCTACCTGATCGGCGATTGGGCCCGATTCTCGCTGGTGCGCAACCCGGGCGCGGCGTTCTCCATGGCCACCGGCATGACCTGGCTGCTGACCCTGGTCGCGGCCGGTGTGGTGATCGGGGTCATCCGGATCGGGCGCACGCTGCAGTCGCTGTGGTGGGCGATCGGGCTGGGCATGGTGCTCGGCGGCGCGCTCGGCAATCTGATCGACCGGCTGTTCCGCGCGCCGGGACCGTTGCAGGGCCATGTGGTCGATTTCGTCGCGATCGGCTGGTGGCCGGTGTTCAACGTGGCCGACTCCGCCATCGTCTGCGGCGCGATTCTGCTGGTGGCCTTGACAGTGTTCGGTTTCGAACCGGATGGGACGCGGCACGGACACGAGAAAGGCACCATCGAGGAGGAGAAGGCGGCATGAGGGAGACCAGGTCTATGCCCGTGCCGGACGGGCTCGACGGGATGCGGGTGGACGCGGGACTATCGCGGTTGCTGGGGTTGTCCCGCACCGCGGTGGCGGCGCTCGCCTCGGATGGCTCGGTGCAGCTCGACGGTGTGGCCGCGGGTAAGTCGGATCGCCTGGTCGGGGGCGCCTGGCTGGAGGTCGAGTTCCCGGAGCCCAAGCGGGAGTTGACGGTCGAGGTCGCGCCGGTGGAGGGCATGAAGATCCTCTACGCCGACGACGACATCGTCGCGGTGGACAAGCCGGTCGGCGTGGCCGCGCACACCGGTGTCGGCTGGACCGGACCGACGGTGGTGGGCGGGCTGGCCGCGGCGGGGTACCGGATTTCCACCTCGGGCGCCCATGAGCGCCAGGGGATCGTGCACCGGCTCGACGTCGGCACCTCCGGCGTGATGGTGGTCGCGCAGTCCGAGCATGCTTACACGGTGCTCAAGCGCGCGTTCAAGCAGCGCACCGTCGAGAAGCGGTATCACGCTCTGGTGCAGGGGCATCCGGATCCCTCCAGCGGCACCATCGACGCGCCGATCGGGCGGGCGCGGGGCAACGACTGGAAGTTCGCGGTCACCTCGGACGGACGGCCGAGCGTCACCCATTACGACACGATCGAGGCGTTCCAGGCGGCCAGCCTGCTCGATATCCATCTGGAAACCGGCCGGACGCACCAGATTCGGGTGCACTTCTCCGCGATCCGGCATCCTTGCTGCGGCGATCTGACCTACGGCGCGGATCCGCGGCTGGCCGAACGGCTCGGGCTGGAACGGCAGTGGCTGCACGCGAAGACGCTGGGTTTCAACCATCCGGCCGATGGGCGGTGGCTGGAGATCGAATCCGAGTACCCGGACGATCTGAAGAACGCGCTGGGTGTTCTGCGCAATGCCTGAAAGCCCCGGTGCGGCAGGCTCTTCCGCGCTGAAGCGGGGGGCGCTGTATGGGGCGGTCGCCGTCGGCGTGTCGGCGTTGATGTTCACGCTCGGCACGTTGAATCCGCCGCGCCCACTCGGGGTGGGGACCGATCGGCTCGGTCCCGAACAGGGCGAGACCGTCGCGGATTATCTTGCGCGGGCCCAGAATTCGCTCACCGGCGGGGACACCGCCGAGCACTGGGCGCTGGTGTCGTTCACCACCGAACTCGCACCGACGGCCATACCCGCGCACAGTGCCGCCCTGCGGATCGGGCAAGTGCTGCACCGGGTTCCGCTCCCCCGGGTCCAGACGCCGATCGTCACCGTCGGGGTTCCGGCGGGCGACGCCGTCGCCATCGCTTCGGCGGACAACGCCGCCTGGCAGCTCCAAGCACAGCTCGAGCGGGACGAGGCGCTGGGCGTCTTGAGCGACCGCACCCTCCGGGCCACCTCGGTCTCCATCGCCCGCCTTCGTGCCGGTTGCGCCTGCACCGTCGGTCTTGTCGTCCGCGGCAACCTCGCCCAGCTCCGAAACCTCGCCGCCGGCACCGGCATTCGCGCCGTCGAAGCGCTCCCCGCCGACGCCGTCGACGGCCGCTTCGCCGTCACCCCGCTCCTCCCCGAGCACACCACCACCATCACACCCACCCCTGACGACGGGCCCGTCCCCGAGCAATAGCAAGATCACCCGGAACTGGTGGCGGTCGCTGCTCGCACGATGCCGCCGGGAGTTCCGGGTGCTCTTGGCTGGGAGTGGTTACAGGGGAAGCAGTTCCGGTTCCCGGGTGGCCGGTCGAGGATGAGCGGGTTCGGGCAGGCGGGAGGGCCACCAGACTCGGCCGCCCGCGATCAGGGTGAGAGCGGGGACGAGGACGGAGCGGACCAGCAGGGTGTCGAGGAGGACGCCGAAGGCGACCGCGAAACCTACCTGGGCCAAGGCGACCAGCGGCAGTGTGACCAGGACCGCGAAGGTGGCGGCCAGGACTATGCCGGCGGAGGTGATGACGCCGCCGGTGACCGACAGGCTCCGCAGGATGCCGGCTCGGGTGCCGTGCTGCCGGGCTTCTTCCCGGGCGCGGCTGACCAGGAAGATGTTGTAGTCGACGCCGAGGGCGACCAGGAACAGGAACGCCAGCAGGATCAGGCCGGAGTCCAGGCCCTCGAAGCCGAACAGGTGCTCGAAGAGGAAAACGCTCGCACCCAGAGCGGAGCCGAAGGACAGCACCACGGTGAGCACCAGGCCGATCGGTGCGGCGATGGAGCGGAGCAGCAGGCCGAGCACGATCGTCACCACCAGCAGCACCAAGGGGATGACGACCCAGCGGTCCCGCTCGGAGGAGTTCGCGATGTCGAGGTTCGAGGCGCTGGGGCCGCCGACCACGGTGCCCGGCGCCAGGTCCGGCAGTGCGGAACGGAGTCGGTCGATGGTCGCGTATTCGGCCGTGGAATCCGCCGGATCCCGTGGGATCGCGGTGATTTCGGAGAACTCCGGTCCCGTGCGCCCGGCTTCGGCCGCGCCGATGCCGGGGTCGGCTTCGGTGGCGCGCAGCACCGCGTCACGAGAACCGTTGGGGGTCATGATCAGTAGCGGTGTGCCGGCCCGGTCCGGGAAGTGGGCGGCGAGAGTCTTCGTGCCTGCCACCGATTCCGGGGTCTGCACGAACTGGTCCGCTCGCGAGAGGGCGTCGGTGTTGCCGAGCAGGCCGAGGCTCAGCAGCCCGAGCACGGCGACCGAGGCGAGCGCCGAAACCACCGGGCGGCGGGCGATATTCGTGCCGATCCGGTCCCACAGCGTGGTCTTCGCCTGGACAGCGGACTGCACATGCGGGATGCGCGGCCAGAAGATCCACCGTCCGCACACCACCAGCAGGGCTGGGAACAGCGTCACCATCACCACCAGGGTGCACACGATTCCGGCCGCGCCGACCGGGCCCATGCCCGCCGCGCTGTTCATATCGGCGGCCAGCAGGCACAGCAGACCCAGGCTGACCGTCGCCGCCGACGCGGCGATCGCGGGCACCGAGGTGCGCAGTGCGGACAGCATGGCGCCTGCCACATCCGAACGATGGTGCAGCTCTTCGCGATACCGGGCGACGATGAGCAGCGCGTAGTCGGTGCCGACGCCGAACACCAGAATCGTCAGCACGGCGGCGCTCTGGTCGTTGACCGTGACGTCGAAAGTCTTGCCCAGCCCGTACACCGCCGCCATCGACGCGATGTTCGCGCCGGCCACCGAGATCAGCGGCACCAGCCACAGCAGCGGACTGCGGTAGGTGAGCAACAGGATCGCCGTCACCACCAGCGCGGTGACCAGCAGGAGACGTTCATCGATGCCTTCGAACGCACCCTCGAAATCCGCGCCCAGCGCGCCCGGGCCGGTGACCTGGACGGTGAGCCCCTGCGGGTGCTCGGCCACCATCGCCCGGAATTCCTCGATGTACTCGGCGGATTCGCCGTGTGACTGGTCCACGATCACCGGGTACATCAGGGCCTGGCCGTCGGCGGCGGTGAGCGGCTGCGACGGCCCGCCCTCCGCGCCGAATTTCGCCCGCAGCGCCGCGTACTGGGCGGTGGCCGTGGCGCGGTCGGCGTCGGTGACGCCGGTGTCCCGCTGATACACGACCAGAAAGACATTCGAGGTCCCGCCGGGCAGCGTCGCCTCCAGCTCGGCCGCCAGGGTGGACTGCGCGGCGGCGGGCAGATAGTCGGTTTCCTTGTCGGACTTGACATCATCGAGGCTGCCGGCGAACGGCGTCAGCGCGGCCAGCACCGCGATCCACAAACCGATGAGCAGCCACGCTCTGGACTTCATCCCCATCACTGTCTCCTTGCTACGGACATAGGAGCAGCCTCGCGGGAATGCGAGGGGAAAACGTCAGCCCAGGGAGGGCTGTTACGGATACTCCGCGCGGAGTACGCGGCGAATGCCGTCCCGGCGGACAATGGCTGGAATGGATACCGAGCAGCGGCCACCGGCGGTGGTGGGAAAGAAACGGCCGGCCCGGTGGTGGGGCGACGGCATCCTCGCGGTCCTGCTGGTGGTCAGCGAACTGATCGCCGCGACGCTGATCCCCAACGTGCGCCCGATCGACGGTTTCGGCACCGCGCTGCTGGTGCTGGCGACGGTGCCGCTTGCCGCCCGCACCTTCGCACCGATCCCGGTGCTGGCGGTGCACCTGGCGATGGCGATTCCCTACCACGCCAGCGAGTTCCCGCACGAAGCGATCATCCCGGCGACCATCGTCGCGCTGTACACCGCCGCCCGATTCGGCAGTCGTCGCCAGACCGCGGTCATGATCGTCGCGGTGCTGACCTTCGGCCTCGCCGGCATCATGATGTCCGGCGAGAAGGGCGAGAACATCGCGCTGCAAGCCTTCGGTGCGGTCGGCTGGATCGTGCTCGCCTGCGTGGCGGGTGAAGCCGTGCGCCTGCATCGCGCCTACATCGCCGAGGTGCTGGATCGCGCCGACCGCGCGGAACGCTCCCGCGACGAGGAAGCGCGCCGCCAGGTCGCCGAGGAACGCCTCCGCATCGCCCGCGACCTGCACGACCTGCTCGCCCACACGATCACCGTCATACAGGTGCAGGCCGGCGTAGCCGCCCACCTGCTCACCGAACGCCAGGCGGAACCGGCGACGGTGCTCGGCGCCCTGGACACCATCTCCGACGCCTGCGCCGAGGCCCGCGCCGAACTCGCCGCCACCGTCGGGGTCCTGCGCGCACCACCGGGCGAATCACGCGCGGCGCTGCCGAGCCTGGCCCAGGTGCGCACCCTCCTCGACCGCGCCGAATCCGCCGGTCTGACAGTGCGATTCGAGACCACCGGCGACACCCGAACCCTCACCCCCGCCGTCGAAATGGTCGGCTACCGCATCATTCAGGAGGCCCTCACCAATGTCGCCAAACACGCCCAGGCCACCCAGGTGACCCTGCTACTCGACTACCGCCCCGACCGCCTGCTCCTCACCGTCGCCGACAACGGCCGCGGATTCGGCTCCGGCACTCCGGGGTTCGGTATCCGCGGCATGGCCGAGCGAGCCGAGGCGATCGGCGGTCACGTCAAGGCACAGGGTTCCGCGACCGGCTTCATCGTCACCGCCGACCTCCCCGCCAACGGCCACAATCAAATCGGGACCACCCCGAATCTCGCAGTGCCGCAGGACCGGCCACCGCGCGACGCTTTCGCGACAGCCACGCCGGCCCGTGGGGAAATCGCTGGAGGTATCGCATGATTCGGGTGGTGCTGGCGGATGACCAGGCTCTGGTGCGCGGGGCTTTCGCCATGCTGGTCGCGTCCGCGCCGGATATGACGGTGGTGGGCGAGGCCGGGAACGGTCGGCAGGCAGTCGAATTGGCGCGTAGTGAGCGGGCCGATGTTGTCGTGATGGATATTCGGATGCCGGATCTCGATGGCATCGCGGCTACGACGCTTATTGCTGCGGATGAGGATCTGGCCGGAGTCCGGGTACTGGTGCTGACCACGTATGACACCGATGACAATGTGCTGGCCGCGTTGCGTGCCGGTGCCAGTGGGTTTCTCATCAAGGACACCAAACCGGCGGCGCTGCTGGACGCTATCCGCACGGTGGCCGCCGGGGAAGCGTTGCTTTCCCCGAGTGCGACCGCGACGGTGATCGCTCGGGTGCGCTCGGTTCCCGATCCCACGCCGCGGCCGAGTCTCGGCGCGCTCACCGATCGCGAGCTCGACGTGCTGGTGCTGATCGCGAAGGGACATACCAATGCCGAGATCGCGGAATCCCTTGTCGTGAGCCCGCTTACCGTGAAGACACACGTCAGCCGCATCTTGGCGAAGGTGCTCGCGCGCGACCGAGTCCAGTTGGTGATTGCCGCCTACGAAGCCGGGCTGGTCACCCCCGACCGGCTCTGACAGCCCGCTGCCTGCCCGCTTACGGCCCGCCCTAGCAGTACCCCCGTTCTCCCGGCAGCATGCCCTCGCACAGGTTGCGGCCTGTGCGAGAGCGTATTCGGTGTTCAGTCCGGCAGAGTCACCACGCCGTCGAGGTAGCGGCGGCAGCGCCCGTACAGGAACACGCGGTCACCGTCGAGTTCGCCGCGCAGGCTGCCGCCGCGGCGGGAGAGCTGGCGGGCGGTGATGCGGTTGCGCCCCAGTTCGCGGCACCACAGCGGAATCAGTTGAGCGTGAGCCGATCCGGTCACCGGGTCCTCGGCGATGCCGAGTTCCGGGCCGAAGACGCGGGAGACGATGTCGGAAGTGTCGCCGAGGGCGGTGATCACGGCGTCGAAGCGCAGCGGCGGGAAGGCGGCGAAGTCGGGGGTGGCGTCGCGGACTTCCTGTTCGGAGCCGAGCACGAGGATTTCGTCGAAACCGGTGTAGGCGCGGACCGGGCGGACGCCGAGCGCGGCCACCAGGGCGGGGTCCGGCTCGACCTCGGTGGAGGCGAGGGCCGGCAGGTCCAGCACGTATTCGTCGTCGTCGGTGCGGTCCACGCGCAGCCAGCCGCTGCGCGTGTAGAAGTTGACCTGATCGACGCCGGGGTAGACGTCCTCCAGGATCTGGGCGGCGCTGGCCAGGGTGGCGTGGCCGCACAGCTCGACCTCGACGGTAGGGGTGAACCAGCGCAGATGGAAGGTCGGTCCGGCGCCTGGCGGCGGACCGGCTTCCGGGGGTAATTGCGAAGTGTAGAAGGCGGTTTCGGCGAGGTTGTTCTCCCGCGCCAAGTCGAGCAGCAACTGGTCAGGCAACCAACCCGGCAGCGGCATGACCGCGGCCGGGTTGCCCGAGAACGGTGCGTCCGTGAACGCGTCGATCTGGTGCAGCAATACCTCCATAGTCGCTGAAGGTACTCCAACACCCAATCACCCTTGCGCACAAGGCTTCTCGTTGGCGCGCCGGGTCGAATGTCCAGTAGGCCGTCAGGCGGTCGACGGGATCGGATGGGTTTGCCCGCCGCGCAGTTTCGCGGTGATCCACCAGGCCGCCTCGACCAGCACGATACCGACCGCACCCAGCACCAGCGCCGCAGTGGTGAGCCGCACGTTGGACGGATCGAGTTTGAAGAATTCACGGGTGAACGGCATCGTGAACAGGAAAATGTACGCGGCGATCGAGGCGCCGATCAGCACGATCTTCCACCACACATAGGGCCGCGCCACCAGCGCCAGCACCCACACCGCGATCATGATCAGGGTGATGAGCGCCGTCGTACTCGCCTGCACGCGTTCGGTTTCGGAGGCGTCGGGACCCTCGTAGGCGATCAGGTAGGCGATGAAGGTACTGACGCCGATCACCACGCCGGACGGGATCGCCAGCCGCATCACCCGGGACACGAACCCGGTGCGGGCGCGTTCGTTGTTCGGCGCCAGCGACAGGATGAACGCGGGGATACCGATGGTGAACCAGGCCGCGATCGTGACATGCCGGGGCAGGAACGGATACCCGAGCGGTTCGTAGCCGAAGATCTGCGAACCGACTCCGGCCACACCGACCAGGAACGCCAGCAGTACCGAGTAGACGGTCTTGGTGAGGAACAGATTCGAGACCCGCTCGATATTGCCGATCACCCGCCGGCCTTCCCCGACCACGTAGGGCAGGGTGGCGAACTTGTTGTCCAGCAACACGATCTGCGCCACCGCGCGGGTCGCCGGGCTGCCCGCGCCCATCGCCACGCCGATATCGGCGTCCTTGAGCGCCAGCACGTCGTTCACGCCGTCGCCGGTCATCGCGACCGTGTGGCCGCGCGACTGCAAGGCGCCCACCATGGCACGCTTCTGGTCCGGCCGGACCCGGCCGAAGGTGGTGTGCTGCTCCAGTGCGTCGGCCAACGGCTGCTGCTCGTCCGGCAATTCGCGGGCGTCGACGGCGTTGTCGCCGCCGGGCAGGTCCAGCGAGGCCGCGACCGCGCCCACCGAGACGGCGTTGTCGCCGGAGATCACCTTCACCGTAACGTTCTGCGAGGCAAAGTATTCGAGGGTCTCGCGGGCATCCGGCCGGACCTTCTGCTCCAGCACCACCAGCGCGGCCGGCCGCACGGTGCCCGGCGCGTCCGGGGCGTCGACCGGGCGGTCGCTGCGGCCCAGCAGCAGGATGCGCAGACCGGAGGAGCCGAGTTCCTCGGCGAGCCGGGCATCCTCGGAGTGCGAGTCCAGCAGGACGTCGGGCGCGCCGAGCAGCCAGTCGCCGTGTTCACCGTAGGACTGACCGCTCCACTTCTTCGCCGAAGAGAACGGGGCGACGGCGGTCTGGGTCCAGCCCGGCCCCTCGGGCAGCGCCTCGGCGATCGCCTGCACGCTGGCGTTCGGGCGCGGATCGCCGGCGGCGATGGCGGCCAGGGCATTTCGCACCTCGGCCTCGTCGATCTGCCCGTCGCCGAGCACCTTGATGTCGGACAGGCGCATGCCGTTCTCGGTGAGCGTGCCGGTCTTGTCCGCGCACACCACATCGACGCGGGCCAGGCCCTCGATCGCGGGCAATTCCTGCACCAGGCACTGCCGCCGGCCCAGCCGCACCACGCCGACCGCGAAGGCGATCGAGGTCATCAGCACCAGGCCCTCGGGCACCATCGGCACCAGCGCCGCCACCATGCCGGTGACCGCGGGCCGCCAGGACTCGCCGCTGGAGAACAGCTGGTTGTAGATGATCAGCAGTCCGGCCGGGATCAGCAGGTAGGTGATGAACTTCAGGATCTTGTCGATACCGCTGCGCAGCTCGGAGTGCACCAGCGTGAACTTGCTGGCCTCCTCGGCGAGTTTGGCCGCGTACGCGTCTTTGCCGACCTTGGTGGCGCGGTAGGCGCCGCTGCCGGAGACGACATAGCTGCCCGACATCACCGACGTGCCCAGCGGCTTGTCCACCGGATCGGCTTCACCGGTGAGCAGCGACTCGTCGATCTCCAGCGCCGCGGACTCCTCGACCTCGCCGTCGACCACGATCTGATCACCGGGGCCGAGCTCGATCAGGTCGTCGAGCACCACCTCGCGCGGCGGGATCTCGGTGGCGACGCCGTCGCGGCGCACCGTCGGCTTGGCCTGGCTGACGATCGCCAACTGATCCAGGGTGCGCTTGGCCCGCACCTCCTGAATGATGCCGACCGCGCTGTTGGCCACGATGAGCAGGCCGAACATGCCGTCGATCAGCGAACCGGTGGCCAGCACCAGCAGGAACAGCACGCCGAGAATCGCGTTGATGCGGGTGAAGACGTTCGCGCGCACGATCTCGCGCACCGAGCGACTGGCCCGATCCGGCACATCGTTGGTGCGCCCGTCACGACGACGTTCCTCTACCTCCGCCGCGGTGAGTCCGGTGGCGTCGGAGGCCTGCACGGTGATCGACATGCCAGCCAGCCTAAGGCGTGTCGGACTTCGAGCTGCTCCGTGCCGCGCGGAGCAGTCGACGGATTATGGGATGACCGCGCGCCGCCCGCACTAGTAGCGTGCATCGCGTGCGGCGAATCGGATCGGCTCCAGGCGTGGTGTTCGGCACCGGCGCGTACCTGATCTGGGGCCTGTTCCCGGCGTTCTTCGGGCTGCTGGCCTTCGCGGACCCGGTCGAGGTGGTGGCGCAGCGGATCGTCTGGACGCTGGTGGTGGTCCTGATCGTGCTGGCGTGCAGCGGGCGGCTGCGCGAGCTGCTCGGGATCGATGCCAAGACCTGGCGGCTGGCGGCGGTCGCGTCGTTCGCGCTGTCGCTGAACTGGGGCGTGTACGTCTACGGCGTGCTCACCGGGCACGTGGTCGAGTGCGCGCTCGGGTACTTCATCAATCCGCTGGTCACCGTCGCGTTCGGTGTCGTGATCTTCCGGGAGAAGCTGGGCCGGGCGCAGTGGGTGGCGCTGGGGCTCGGCGCGCTCGCCGTGGCGGTGCTCACCGTCGACTACGGCCGGCCGCCCTACATCGCGCTCGTCCTCGCCTGCTCGTTCGCCACCTACGGCCTGGTCAAGAAGGTCATCCGCCTGGACGCGCTGCGCGGCATCGCGGCCGAGGGCATCGTCGCCGCGCCCTTCGCCCTGGCCTTCATCGCCTACCTGGTGTTCTCCGGGCGCACCGAGTTCGCCTCCAGCCCGGCCCACACCGGCCTGCTGCTGGCCACCGGCCCCGTCACCCTGGTCCCGCTGCTGCTGTTCGCCGTCGCCGCCCAGCGCGTCCCGCTCTCCACCATGGGCCTGCTCCAATACCTCACCCCCGCACTGCAAATGGCCTGGGGCGTGGCCGTCATGCACGAACCCATGCCGCCCTCCCGCTGGGCCGGATTCGCCCTCATCTGGGCCGCTCTGGCCCTCTTCACCACCGACGCACTGCGCCGCGCCCGCACCCGCCGCACCACCGAGCCCGTCGTCACGGAACCCACCTAGCCCTTGAACCGCTCCTCGAACGCCGTCCGATTCGGGGTGACCGGCTGCCGCCCCCACACCGCGAACACCACCCGCCCGAACGCCGCACCGCGCTCCCCCAACGCCAGGTCGAACGCCTCCGCGACCTCGGCCGGATCGTTCCGGAACACCCCGCACCCCCACGCGCCGAGCACCAGCTCCCGCACCCCGTGCCGCGCCGCCACCGCCAGCACCCGATCGGCCCGCTCACACAATTCCGCGCGCACGGAAACCGGCTGCTCCGAACGCAATCGGAGCTGCCCGGCGTTGGGTGCGGGCGAAGTCAGGAACGACACCGGGTAGGGGTCGGCAATCAGATCACCATGCCGATCCCGGATCACCGGCACTCCCGGCGCGAAGATCACCCGATGGCTGTACCGCAGATCCGTCGACTTCCGATGCGCCGCATAGTAATCCGGCGCCTCCAGCAGACACCGATACAACAACGCACTCCGGCACAGATCCTCCTCCTGCGCCCGGGCCCCGCCCAGATACCCACCTCCCGGATTCCGCGCGGACGCGAAATTCAACACCCCCACCGACCGCCCACCCTCCTCGTATAACCGCCGCGCCGCCTCGACACTGCCCTCCCCCGTCACCTCGACCTTCCCCCGAAACGCCCCCTGCCCGGCCCCACCGAGGTCATCCTCGGGCGCATAGGACACGGTTCCCTGCCGGGCCGCCTCGAGCAGCGCCCCGATCCGTACCTCGACACCGTCCCGCGTCCGATACCCGCCCCGGTCCGCGATCTGCTCGTTCTCCCTGGCCATTTGCCTTGGGCTACTACTCATTCCGCAGACGCTACGGATTCCGCTTTCACCAGTCATCTCATTTTTGGTTATCACAACCAAATCTGGGGCGGCGGGCGCCTTCCGCACCCTCGCCGCCGCGGTGCCTCGCCGAGTCGCACTGGGCCCGGTCACCACGCACAGGGCGGCTCGCTGTGAGAAGACCAGACCGGGCGGGCCAACCCAATTCGGTTGGTTAGCATCGCGTTTCGTCAGCTTGTGTGCGGTGGGGCGGGGGCCCGGTCGCATCGTTCGAACCGTTGGTACGGAGGGCCGCTATGCGCGCCGCCGAGGACATTCAGACCACCGCGCCCCCGGCGCTCCCGCCGTTCGCCTGGCGCGAATTGTCGATCATCAGTGGGCTTTTCGCCGTTCTCCTGATCGCACGGCTGGGGCGGTATCCGCTGTGGGGCGACGAGTTGTACCTGGTTCCGGTCGGACGACGATCGCCCTGGGGCTTCGCCGATCAGGGGCCGCTGGTCCCGTTGCAGGCCCATCTCTCGGACCTGATCGCCCCGGGTTCCGCTGTGCTGCTCCGGCTTCCGGTCGTCCTGCTGACGCTGGCCACCGTCGTGCTCGCCGCCCTCATCGCCCGCGAACTCGGCGGCGGCCGGGCCGCGCAGCTGATCGCCGCGATGAGCTACCTCTGCACGCCGTTCGCAGTGCAGCAGTCCGCCGCGATCAGCACCTTCGCCTACGACGCCGCTCTGGTCTCGCTGCTCTGCTGGCTGCTGATCCGCTGGGTCCGCACCCGCCGGGACCGGCTGCTGATCGCCGCGGGCGTGGTTGCGGCAGTGGACTTTCAGGTGAAATGGATGGTGCTGGGCGTCTGGGCCGTACTGGGGCTCAGCGTGCTGCTGTGCGGGCCTCGCGAGGTGCTCCGCCGCCCGGCGCTGTGGGCCGCCACCGCGATCCTGGCGCTCTCGACGATCCCCGCGCTGCTGTGGCAGTCCCGCCACGACTGGCCCCAGATCGCGATGGGCGCGGTGATCAGGGCCGAGCAGACCTCCATGTCCGACGGCCAGCTCGCCTCGGCGATCCGCGAACTCCTGCTGACCACCGGCCCGAGCGGAATCCTGCTCCTGATCGGTATCTGGGCGGCGGGCCGATCCCCCCGCCTGCGCCCCTACCGCTTCCTGTTCCCCCTCGGTGTCCTCCCCCTGCTCGCGGTGTTCCTCGCCGGCCTGCGCCCCTACTACCTGGGTGACGGTTTCGCGGTCTTCTACGCGGCCGCCGCGATCCACCTCGTCGGCGACGAACTCCGCGACCGCACCAAGAAGATCCTGACCGCCTATTTCGCCACCGGAACAGCAGTCGTCCTCGCCGCGGTATGCCTGCTCCCCCTGCCCCAATCCTGGCTGCACACCCCCGCGATCCGTAACGGCGACATGGCGATCCGCGCCCAGTTCTACGGCCTGCGCGGCTGGCCCCAACTGGTCGACACCGTCGAACGCGCCCTCGAGTCCCTACCTGCCGCCGAACGATCCCGAACGATCCTCATGACCCAGAACTACTGGCAGGCCAGCGCACTCGACGTCCTCTCCCGCAACCCCCTCCCCCCGATCTACAGCCCGAGCCGCGGCTACGGCTACTTCGGCCCCCCACCCGACACCGCCACCCACGTCCTCTACATCGGCGGCGACAGCCTCACCCCCACCCTCCCCGCCCTCTTCACCACGGCCACCCCACTCGCCCGCCTCGACGACCCCACCGGCTACCAGGGCGTGAACCACGGAATCCGCCTCTGGCACTGCACCGGCCCCCTCCGCCCCTGGTCCCGAACCTGGCCCGAGCTGATGACCCTGCGCATCGAACACGGAGACTGATCAGCCATTTCGTGGCATCACGATGGGTGCCGTGATTCCTCGGTGCCGCGACTCTATTCCGAGGGACCGACAACCGCCCGTGGCCGATCGTGTTGCGGCGCAACACGCCGTTGCGGTGTGGGGTGGGGGTGGTGGCGGGGGTGGCGCGGGGAGAATGCTGGGCATGACTTGGATGCGATTGCTATGAGCGACAGGGCCGGTAGCGACCTTGCGGGGGTGGGTTCTGCGGAGTTGCTGGAACGGGCGCTGGTGGTGGGGGATCCGGAGGATGATCGGTGGTGGCGGACGGTGACGGAGTTGCAGCACCGGACCGATCGGGGGACCTTCGATGCTGTTGCGGCACTGACGGATTCAGCGGACGCGACGACGCGGTTGCTTGCCGTCGACGTATTGAGTCAGTACGGATACGCGCACGAGAAACCGTTTCTGGAGGACGCGCTGCCGTTGTTCGCGGCGGCGTGCGGGGATGCGGATCCGCGGGTGGTCGCGTCGGCGATCGGCGGATTCGGGCACCACTACGATCCGCGGGGGCTGCCCTATGTGCTGCCGCACATCACTTCCGAGGATCGGGGTATCCGGTTCGCCGCCGCGGTGGCGCTGGCCACGATCGCCGGGGAACCGCCCGCCGCCGAGGCGGTGGCCGCGCTGGCGCGGTTGAGCACCGATCCTGAAGACATGGTGCGGGATTGGGCGGTGTTCGGCCTCGGCACCCAGCTCGAGATCGATACCCTCGAGGTCCGCGACGCGCTCGCCGCCCGGCTGGACGACCACGACCCCGAGACCGCGGCCGAGGCCGCCATGGGGTTGGCCCGGCGCGGCGACCGTCGCGCGGTGGCCGCGCTGCACGGCATGCTGGCGGGCGAGCCGAGCACGCTCGCGCTCGAGGCCGCGACCGTGCTCGGCGCACCGGAGTTCCTGCCCGCGCTGCGGGCCTTGCGGGACGACGCGGGCGCGGCCGAATCGTGGTACCTCGCCACGCTCGACGACGCCATCGCCGCCTGCACCCCGACGAACCGAGCTACCAGCTGACGTTGATGTGCCCCGGAGTCCAGGTGCCCCAGCGGTCCTTCGGGTCGACCTGAATCCGTGCGCGCACCGCGTTGGGATCCAGCGGGATGTACTGCTCGAGCGAACCCCAGTCGCCAGGTCGATCCCAGTCGTGGTTCAGGTAGGCCGGGACCGTGCGGGTGGTGTACAGGAGCTGGGTCCAGCCGAGCGGTCCGCCGCCGACATGGTCCTGCCACATATTGGTGATGGAGGCGCCGGTCCGGTCCGGCAGAATCCGGTACTCGGGCAGCTCGGAGACGCCGACCCGGGTGGGCAGGTGCTTCTGGCACGGGAAGTTCAGCCCGACGGCCCAGTCCAGCAGCACCGGGGTCTGCGAACCGAGCAGCGCGTTCAGGGTTTTCGTCTGTGGGACGCGGGGCGGGGTGACCGCC
The DNA here is from genome assembly GCF_040681285.1 of Nocardia sp. NPDC051832. Classification (NCBI taxonomy): domain Bacteria; kingdom Bacillati; phylum Actinomycetota; class Actinomycetes; order Mycobacteriales; family Nocardiaceae; genus Nocardia; species Nocardia sp. NPDC051832. Next base: position 264,332 of record NZ_JBFAYL010000007.1, on the reverse strand, counting down.
AGCCACTGGTCCTTGCCGAGATCCTTGTCCTCGGCGACCAGCCGGACCACATCGGCGTCACCGGGCAGCTGGTCGAGCGGGACGCGCACGTTGCGCCACAGCGGCGCCGGACCGATATCGATCGGCAGGATCCGCCCGACCGCAGCGACGCTGCCGCCGGAACCCGCTGTGCCGTATTCGAGTTCGAGATGCTGGCCGGGCTGCACGACGCCGTCGGCGTCGACGGAACGGATCCGCCCCGCCACCGCGATGGCGATGATGTCCCCGCGCTTTCCATCGACCGCGTCGGGTAGCCGGAACCAGCCCGTGGTCAGCGCGGCCGGAGTCTGCGCGCCCTCGCGGTAACTGCCGAGCACCGGGGTGCCGGCCGGGTCCAGCCCGAATGGCAGCGCAACGGAGCCGCCGCTCGTGGTATCCGATTCCGAGTCCGCCGATTTCGCGGCGTCCTGGAGGTCCTCGGGATCGCTGGAGACCGTGTTGGCGCGACCGGTTTCGGAGTCCACCTCGTCGGAGACCAGCACCGGGGCAACACCGTTCGCGCCGAAGCCGGCGGATTCGGTCCCGGCCAGCGCGGTCACCATGTCCCCGGTCAACGGCGCGAGCATCGACGCGTTCGGATTCGTTTCCACCAGCACGTCGTCGGCGAGACCGCAACCGCCCGCGAACGCGGCGGACACATTGGACTTCCCGAGCGAGTACGCGGGGTACTGCGACACCGTGGCTTTGACGAACGAGCCCACCTCGAAGATCACCATGAACGCGGCGACCAGCGCCAGCACCGGCACCCGGGTGATCCGCTCGGCCCACGGTCTGAGCCGGGTGTCCGGACGGATATGCCACCACGCCGCCACCAGCAGCGCCAGCACCGACAGCCCGACCGCGAAGGACGAGAGCCCCTTACCCGCGATCTCCGGCGCCTTGTCCCACCACGGGATACCCCACGACGACACATACCAGTAGCCGTTGGCCGCCACGAAGGTGATGCCGAGGGTGAAGAACACCGCCGCCGCGAACAGCGCGCGGTTGCGCACCGACCGCAGGACCCGGGGCCCGGCCGCCACCGCGGTGAGCGCGGCGACGCACGCCGCCAGCCCGGCGAACACACCGAACTGGTGATTCCACTTGGTCGGCGAGAACATCATCAGCACCATCGCGGCGAAGGTGATGCCCACCAGCCGCCGCGTCGGCCCCGCCGCCGTCCCGGGTAGGTGGCCGCCGCGGCGCAGCATGCTCACCACACACACGATCAAGCCGAGCACCAGGAGGAACATGCCGAAACGTCTGGTGAGCCAGCCATCCCCGCTCGGCGTGATCAGGTACTGCCAGCGCAGGTATTCCTCGAACCAGGATTGCCCGGGCGGAACCAGGTCGTGCACGCGCAGCATCTCCTGCACGGCCGCCAAGGTCCGGTCGGCGAACACCACGGTCAGCACGACCAGCCCGGCTGCCGCCAGTGGTGCGAGCAGCGACAGGTACCCGGTCGTCTTCGCCCGCCGCACCAGGACTTCGGTCATGCCGCGCGCCCCCGCGGCCAGCGCGCCCAGGCAGATCAGCCCCGACGGCGCGGCCGTCAAGGTGAACGCCGCCACGATGATCGCGCACGCATAGGGCAGCAACCGCCGGGTGGCCAGCGCCCGCTCCACCGACACCCAGGTCAGCAGCACCCCGGTCGCCACTACGAATTCGGCGCGCAGACCGTTGTTGTAGGGCAGCCAGAACGCCAGGAACATCAGCGCCGAAGTCCACACCGCGACCCCGCTGCGCAGCGCGGCGCCGAGCCGGGGCAGCACCTCGCGGCTGATCACCCACCAGCAGATCACCGCGGCTGCCAAGGTGGGCAGCCGGACCCACGGGCTGACCGTGGAAATCTGTGCGAGCCAGCCGATCACATCGGTGTAGGGCGTGTAGAACGGCCCTTCGTCGACGCTGAACCAGCGGTAATAGTTCGACATGTATCCGGAGCTCTGCGCACCGCGCGCCATGCCGAGGATGTATCCGTCGTCAGAAGTGTTGGCGCCCACGAAATGCCAGACGCCCAGCGTCGCGAACACCACCCAGTCGACCGGCCGCAGCCGCCACCACCGGGTCGGCAGGAACCGGCGCGTGGCCCGGCCGTCGAGGCAGTCGAGCCGATGCAGCGCCACCAGCGCGACCAGCGTCGCCAGCACACACAGGACGATCGCCGCGAGCTTCCAACCCGTCGGCGAAGTGGAGAACCGCGAGTCGACCGTGATGTCCACGCCCAAACCCTGTGGCGGCGCGCCCTTTACGTCGCTGAAGACGCCGACCACCTGCGGGCGCAGGTCTTTACCGGCGAGATCACCGGAACTGATCGGCCCGGCCCCGCCGACCGCCACCGAATTCTTCCCGACCCCCAAATCGACTGCCACGGAACAGTTCTGGTCGCGCACGGCCGCCAGCGGAGCCGACCACAGCAGCGTGTTCCGCGAGACCACATCGACCCGCCCGGGCCGGTCGGCGGCATCCGGCACCACCTTGACGACGAACCCGTACCGCTCCATGTCCGCGGACTGCCGCGGGATGGTCGACATCACAACCCCGCCGGTGTCGGTCAGCGCGGTCATCGCAGCGCACGGGATGGTCGCCGACAACTCGGTCGGCGCATACGCGGTCAACGGAGCCTGAATGCTGGTGACCGAACCGTTCTGCGGCCACGCGATGGTGGCGGCATCCATCCGCACCGGCAACAACGGAATCGCGACCGCGCACAACACCCCGATGAGCCCCGCGATCAACGCAACCGGCCGAGCCCACCCCCGATCCTTCGGCGATCTCGCAGTCTCGGTCGCGGATTCGTCAACGGACGCCCCCGCCCACACCATTGTGTCAGCCACGGAGCCTGATAGTAGCGGCGGATTCGAAAACCGAAACCCGTTGCCACCACGTCGCCCTCACCCAGAAGCGATGAACACGCAGCTAACAGCAACTTTCACACCGCCGAAAATGGTACTCCCGCCTAGCTTCCCACCAGCGCTCCGCCCAATCGCCCAACCGGCACAACCCGATCGGTTTTCCAGTGCGCCAGGGCGAACGCCGAGCGCAGCGAGGCAAGCCCGAAGCAGTGCGGCACCGGGGAAGCGAAGCGCCCCCGGTGCCCATCCGGCCGGAAGATAGTCGGGACGAAAGCCGAGCGTCAGCGAGGCTTCGTCCCGACTATCACGCTGCGCAGGCCACCGACTGGACGTTGGCCAGCTGCAGCATCTGGCAGGCCCAGGTCTTCTGGACCTTCCACTTGCCGTCCTCGGCGACGAACGGCACGTCGGCGATGTTCTCCTGGCCGTTGATGGTGATCTTGGCCTTGGCGTTGATGGTGTCGCCGAAGGCTGTCACCTCGGTGACCTCGGCCTTCGCGCCGGACTGCTGGACGGCCTGGGCCAGGCGGCCCGGCAGTTCCGGATCGGCCTCGGCGCCCTGCACCATTTCCAGCTTCTCGGAGTTCGGCACCGCCGGGTCGAGCGCCTTCTGCAGCTGGGCGTTCAGCTCCGCCACGGTCGGGACCGGCGGCACGTTCGCCGCGCTGGTGGCCGCCGGGGCACTGGTCGTCGAGCTCTTCGCCGTCGAAGTGTCCTTCTTGTCGTCGCTGCTGCAAGCGGTCATGCTCAGTGCGGCGGCGAGGGCCAAGCCGGCGATCGCGATGCGTCCAGTCTTACGAAGCTTCAACTGCTCGTCCTTTGCGTTCGAGTAGGTTCCGTGGTTTCTCGCAGCAGCTTCCACCGGAGCGGGCGTCACTGCACGGTGCTTCAGGCTAGTGGAGGCTGTCGAGCGGATCGGCACGGGACAGACTGATGTCGTCGGCGCTGAAGGTACGCGCTGGACCCGGCCCTGTCGAACTGGTCTCGAAACGCACTGTGACCACTCCCAATCCGGCTCCCTGCACCCATCCGTGCCCGAATTCCGGGTGCGTGACATCCATTCCGGGATACCAGAAGGTTGCTCGGGGCTCCGGCGTGTCGTCCGCGGCGGCCGGGGCGGGCGTTTCGGGCACCCAGCCGGCCGCGGCATCCTCGACCGGGTCCTGGTCCAGCTCCGGGAACAGTGACTCCTGGCGCACCGTCGACAACCCGCCGAAACCCACGCCCACCAACCGGATCGGACCCAGCTCGGCGGGGTCGATCGCGGACCGCTGCGCCGCGGTGGACAGGGTTGCCAGATCCGTTGTCGCGTAGGGCAGGGTGAACGAGCGGGTCACCACGCTCATATCGGACTTCTTCAATTTCAGCACCACGGTGCGCGCGGCGCGGCCGTCCTTCGCCAGCCGCCGGTGCGCGGACGCGGCCATCACCTCGATCGCGGGCCGCAGCTGAGCGAGGGTGACGATGTCGGTCTCATAGGTGTTCTCGGCGCTGATCTGTTTGGCTTCGGCGCGTTCGGCGACCGGGCGGTCGTCGATACCGCGGGCCAGCCGGTGCAGCGCGAGCCCTACGCTGCCACCCAGAATCGAGGCGGCCTCGGATTCGGGGAGCGCGGCGAACGCGCCGACGGTCTCGATACCCAGTGAGCGCAACCGGCTTTCGGCGACCGGGCCGATCCCCCAGAGTTTGCGGACCGGCAACGCGGCCAGCAACCGCTGTTGCTCGCCCGGCGAAACCACCCGGATGCCATCGGGTTTGGCCAATCCGGACGCGATCTTCGCCAGCTGTTTGCCTGTCCCCGCGCCGACCGAGGCGACCAGGCCGGTCTTCGCCCGCACCGCGGCCCGCAGCTCGGTACTGAACTCGTGCACCTGCGCCACCGTGGCGCCGGCCAATTCCGCGGGCTCGCCGAAGGCTTCGTCGAAGGAGAGCGTCTCCAGCACCGGGATCCGGCTGCGCAGCGTCTCGAACACGCGCCCGCTCAGCTCGCCGTAGACCGCACCGCGCGGCGGCACCACCACCGCGCTCACCCCGACCAGCCGCCGCGCCTGATGCATCGGCATGGCCGAGCGCGCGCCGAACACCCGGGCCTCATAACTCGCGCCGGCGACCACGCCGCGCCCGCCGGTGCCGCCGACGAGCACCGGCCGCCCGCGCAGCGTGGGCCGGGTCAGTTGCTCGACGGATGCGAAGAAGGCATCCATGTCGATGTGCAGCACCCAGCGCCGGGCGGCGCGCTCCGCCTCCTCCGGCGGATACGGCGGCTGCGCACTCACCGCGCTCGCCGCAGGTTCAGGGTCCTCACGGCCAGGAATCTACGCGGCCCCACCGACAGGTTCGCGCACCGGCGAGTCGGCCGGTGACTGTGCGATAGCTACCGCCCTCAGCCCCGGGTCCACCCGTCTTGACCTGCCCCGATCGGACTTGGCGTCTCAGCCGGTGTGTGATGATCGGGGGTATGAAGATCCGCAAGGCCGTCATCCCGGCCGCTGGAATCGGCTCCCGGCTCCTCCCCCTCACCAAGGCCATCCCGAAGGAGATGCTGCCGGTCGGTGACAAGCCGGTCATCGAGCACACCGTGCGTGAACTCGTCGCGTCCGGCATCACCGACATCACGATTGTCGTCAGTGGCGGAAAGTCGTTGATCCAGGACCACTTCCGCCCCAATCCGGCGCTGGTCGCCCAGCTGCGCTCGGACGGCAAGGACGCCTACGCGGACGCGGTCGAGGAAGTCGGCGATCTGTCCCGGCTCGGCCACATCACCTACCTCGATCAGCACGGCCCCTACGGCAACGGGACGCCCGTCCTGAACGCCGCCCGCAACGCCGGCGAGGAACCGATGCTGGTGCTGTGGCCCGACGACGTCTTCGTCGCCGAGGTGCCGCGCGCCCAGCAACTGGTCGACGCCTACGAGGCGACCGGAGCGCCCGTGCTCGCGCTGATGCCGATGGATCCGGCCGAATCGAGCCGGTACGGCGTGCCGGTCGTCGCCGACGATCAGGGCAACGGCCTGCTGCGCATCACCGGGCTCCGAGAGAAGCCCAAGCCGGTGGACGCGCCGTCGGCGTACGCCGCGATCGGGGGTTATGTGGTGACGCCCGGCATCATCGAGGAGCTGCGCCGGCAGACCGACGCCTGGTACGAACATCGCAGCGGCGAGGTGTATCTCACCGACGCGATCAATGTGTTCGCGGCCGACCACCCCGTGTACGGCCAGGTGATCCGGGGCCGCTGGTACGACACCGGCAATCCGGCGGATTACCTCGTCGCCCAATTCGCTTCCGCGCTGGCCCATCCCGAGTACGGGCCGCTGCTGCGCGGGCTGGTGACCGGAGAGGGCTAGGAGCTCAGAAGAACCGGCGGATGGCGTAGATGTTGAATTCGCGCAGGGGTGTAAGCCCGACCGGGACGCCCCAGTCGTAGGCGTTGAGAATCTGGCCCATTCCGGCATAGATGCCCACGTGCGAACCGTCGCGGTTGAGTACCACCACATCGCCCGGCGCCAGCCCGACGAACGCCACCGGGATACCCACCTTCGCCTGTTCCCAGGTGGTGCGCGGCAGCTTGATCCCCACCTGGCGATAGGCCCACTGGACCAAGCCCGAACAGTCCCACGCATGCGGCCCGTTGCCGCCCCACTGATAGGGCTTGCCGACTTGCGAGGTGGCGATCGCGAGCGCGGCCAGCCCGCGGGGGCTGGCGATCGGGAGCGGCAATTCGGCCGAGCCGCTGCTGCTTCCGACCTCGTTGAGCGTCTCGGCCATGTTGATACCGGTGGTGGCCAGGAACTCGGCCATGCGCAGGGTCTGTTCCAGGTAGGTGGTCTCCCGGGCCTCGGCGGCGTTGCCGAGCGCGGCAGCGCCGGTGTCGGCCACGGCGGTGCAGGGGGTCAGCAGGGCCGCGCACACCGCGGGTGTGGCCAGCAGCAGGCCCAGAGTCGTTCTCTTACCGGGTCTCTTCGATGTCTTCGGCACGGCGGGCGTCTCCTCGGCTAAGCCACAGCCACCGGACTCGAGGACGACACATCAGAAGACCGGTAGACGTGGAACCACAGCGCAGAGATACCTCTGCACCCCACTAGCACCATCGAATTCTGCGCCCGCCTCCCCCGCCCACCAAGCTTCTAGCTAATTTTCAGCGTTGCATCTCGATCACGGTCGAGATGCGGGCGGGTAAAGCGAACGGGGCCGACTCCAGCTGGAGTCGGCCCCGTTCGAGAGCCTTACTCAAGACGACCGGGTTCAGGCCTTGCCGAGCGACACCTTGACGCCGCCCACGATCTCGGCCGCGTCCGCCCCCGCGTCACCGAATGTCAGTGCGGTGGCGAGGATTTCGCCCGCGATCAGCTCACGATGCGTCTCGGCCCAGCCCAGCTGCTCGGCCGGAACCTCCAGCACCACGGTGATCCGATCCGAGACGTCCAGGCCCGCCGACTTGCGGCTTTCCTGCAGGTCACGGATGAGGTCGCGGGCCCAGCCCTCGGCCTCCAGCTCCTCGGTCACCACCGAATCGAGCACCACCAGCCCGGCATTGCCGGGCAGCGCGGCGGTGGACTCGGGCTCGGCCGCGACCAGGCGCTGCGTGTATTCCTCTGGCAGCAGGGCGATACCGGCGGCGGTCACGACGCCGTCGGCGCTCTCCGACCAGTCGCCGGCCTTGACCGCCTTGATCACCGTCTGCACGTCCTTGCCCAGGCGCGGGCCCGCGGCGCGGGCGTTCACGACCAGCTCGAAACGCCCGTGCACGGCGACGTCGGTGGTCAGGTCCACCTTCTTGACGTTCACCTCGTCGGCGATGATGTCGGCGAAGGGCCGCATCCGGTCGGCGTCGGCGGCCGCGATGGTGACCTCGGCCAGCGGCAGGCGCACCCGCAGGTTCTGCGCCTTGCGCAGGCTCAGCACCGTCGAGCAGACCGTGCGCACCTCGTCCATGGCGGCGACCAGGTCCGGATCCTCCGGCAGCTCACCCTCCTTGGGCCAGTCGGCCAGGTGCACCGACCGGTCACCGGTGAGGCCGCGCCAGATCACCTCGGCCAGCAGCGGCAGCAGCGGCGCGGCCAGCCGGGTGACCACCTCGAGCACCGTGTGCAGGGTGTCCACGGCGTCGCGGTCCTCGGACCAGAAGCGCGAACGCGACCGGCGCACATACCAATTGGTGAGCGCGTCGGCGAACTGGCGCAGCTCGTCGCAGGCCCCGGCGATGTCGTAGGTCTCCAGCGCCGCGGTCATCACGTCCCGCGTCGCCGCCAGCTTGGCCAGGATGTAGCGGTCCAGCACGTGCGGCGAATCCGTGCGCCACACACCGGCTTCCGAGGCGTAGAGCTGCAGGAAGGTCCACGCGTTCCAGAGCGGGCGCAGCGCGTGGCTGACCCCTTCGCGGATGCCGCGCTCGGTGACGATGAGGTTGCCGCCCCGCAGGATCGGCGAGCTCATCAGGAACCAGCGCATGGCGTCGGAACCGTCCCGGTTGAACACCTCGTTCACATCCGGGTAGTTGCCCTTGGACTTGGACATCTTCAGGCCGTCGTCGCCGAGCACGATGCCGTGCGCCGCAACCGTTTTGAACGCCGGGCTGTCGAACAGCGCGGTGGACAGCACGTGCAGGGTGTAGAACCAGCCGCGGGTCTGCCCGTTGTACTCGACGATGAAATCGCCAGGGAAGTGGCTGTCGAACCAGTCCTTGTTCTCGAACGGGTAGTGCACCTGCGCGTAGGGCATGGAACCCGACTCGAACCAGCAGTCCAGCACCTCGGGCACCCGCCGCATCATCGACTTGCCGGTCGGATCATCGGGATTCGGCCGGACCAGGTCGTCGATCATCGGGCGGTGCAGATCGTCCGGGCGCACGCCGAAGTCGCGCTCCAGCTCGTCCAGCGAGCCGTAGACGTCCAGGCGCGGGTAGGCCGGGTCATCGGAGACCCACACCGGGATCGGGCTGCCCCAGTAGCGGTTACGGCTGATGTTCCAGTCCCGCGCGCCCTCCAGCCACTTGCCGAACTGGCCGTCGCGGATGTGCTCGGGCACCCAGGTGATCTGCTGGTTCAGCTCCACCATGCGATCACGGAACTTGGTGACCGCGACGAACCAGGACGGCACCGCCATGTAGATCAGCGGCTGACCGGAACGCCAGCTGTGCGGGTAGGAGTGCTCGATGGTCTCGTGCCGCAACAGCTTTCCCGCGGCCTTGAGGTCCTTGATGATCACCGGGTTGGCGTCGAAGACCATCAGGCCCTCGTACGGCGGCACCATCGAGGTGAACTTGCCGCCCGGATCCAGCGGCTGCACGATCTCGATCCCGTTGGCCGCGGCGACATCCATGTCCTCCTCACCGAAAGCCGGTGCGAGGTGCACGATCCCGGTGCCGGAGTCGGTGGTGACGTAGTCGGCCGAGAGCACCCGGTGCGAGTTCGGGTGGCCGGCAAAGAAATCGAAGGGCGGCGCGTAGCTCAGACCCACCAGCGCGGCACCCAGATGCTCGGACAGCACCTCGGGCTCCTCGCCGAACTCCCGCACGTAGTGCGAAACCCGCTCCGCGGCCAGCACATAGCGCTTGCCGTCAGCGGCGCGCAGATGGACGTAGGTCACATCGGGGTGCACCGCGACCGCGAGGTTCGAGGGCAGGGTCCACGGGGTGGTGGTCCAGATGAGCGCGTTCGCGCCGTCCAGCGCGTGCAGCGGATGCTCGCCCGGCACGCTCAGCACCATATCGACGGTGACCGCCGGGTCCTGGCGCATCTTGTAGGCGTCGTCGAGCCGGGTCTCCTGATTCGACAGCGGCGTCTGCTCGTACCAGCTGTAAGGCAGCACCCGGAAGCCCTGATAGATCAGGCCCTTGTCGTACAACGACTTGAACGCCCACATCACCGACTCCATGAAGTCGAGATCCAGCGTCTTGTAGTCGTTGTCGAAGTCCACCCAGCGTGCCTGACGCGTCACATAATCACGCCATTCACCGGTATACCGCAGCACCGAGGATTTGCAGGCGGCATTGAATTGCGCCAGGCCCATCTCATCGATCTGTGATTTGTCCGTGATACCGAGCTGCTTTTCCGCTTCGATTTCCGCGGGCAAGCCGTGGCAGTCCCAGCCGAATCGCCGGTCGACCTTGTTACCCCGCATCGTCTGAAACCTCGGGATGAGGTCCTTCACATATCCGGTGAGGAGATGTCCGTAGTGCGGCAAACCGTTGGCGAACGGCGGTCCGTCATAGAAGACGAACTCGCCCGCACCCGCGCGGTTCTCGATGCTGGCCCGGAAGGTGTCATCGGCGGCCCACGCGTCGAGGACCTTGCGCTCCAGGTCGGGGAAGGATCCGGCGCCGAGATCGACGCGAGGGTATGCGGCCTTGCCTACAGTGTCGTCCGCCATCGCGGCTGGGTCCACCATAAAGATGCGTCTCCTCGTGCCACCGCGCCCCGGGGGCGCGTATCTGTCAGGCACGGGGACGATGCCGGCGCCGGTGCGCCGAAACCGCGGTACCACCCCGTTTGTCCGGCGCACGGAGCCGCCGGACCTCTCGTTGTGAGCTGTGACGGGCTCAACCCGTTCGGTTCTAGTAAGCGCTGGACGCGCCGTTCTTCCGAAGGCTCCCCGGTGATGGCCGGATCGACGCCGTGTTTCTTACGATTCTAACCAGTACTGTCCAGCAGGTTTCCGCAGCCCTGAGCCCGGGTACAAGCAAGTAGCTCAAGATCTACGAAGGTGCAAGGTGCTCCCAGGTTCTCACCGCTTCGCGTGCCGCCCCGGCGGTGGCACCGCCTCGCCGTCCGGCTTACGCATGGACAGCGCGCTGACCAGCAGCAGCACAGCACCGATCACGCAGACCAGGATGCAGCCCCAGGCCCACAGCACCGACCCGGTGGTCAGTGCCGTCACGAGCAGGGCGAACCCGATCGCAGCGAGAACGAGCGTCAACACGAGCATGGTGACCCCCTGGAGGGAGGGCAGGAGGCGCAGCCGACGGGGTGAGTTAGCTCAGCCATGCCAGGCGGTTCGACGGGGGGAGTTTTCTACTTGGAGCCCTTGGCGAACTGTGCGGGCGCCAGGTTGTTTCCGGAGCCGGCATCGACGAACGCTTCGCCACCGTCCACCGGAACCGCGGACCCACGGTTCTCCAACTCTTCCAGCTGCGATTCCAGGTACGACTTGAGCCGCACACGGTATTCGCGCTCGAAGGTCTTCAGCTGCTCGATCCGGCTCTCCAGCACGCTGCGCTGCTGGGTGATGGTCGCCATGATCTCGGTGTGCTTGCGCTCGGCGTCGGCCTGCAGGGCGTCGGCCTTCTCCTTGGCCTGGCGCAGCTGGTTGTCCGAGCGGTTCTGCGCGTCGGACAGCATGGCTTCGGACTTCTGGCGGGCATCGCCGATCATCGCCTCGGAGCGGGTTCTGGCGTCGCCCACTAGGCGCTCGGAGTTGGCGCGCGCGTTGGAGAGCAAATTCTCCGCTTCGACCTTCGCGTCGCTGGTCAGCCTGTCCGCCATCTCCTGGGCGAGGCTGAGGACCTTGGCGGCCTGCAGATTGGCGTCGGCGCCGGGGGCTTCCTTCGGCGGTGCGGCGACCGGCATCGGGGCGGGCGGGGCCTGCACCGGGGGCTTGATCGGCTCCGGCGGCGGGGGCGCCTGCTGCACTGGGGCTTTCACCGGTGCGGGCGCGGCCGGGCGGTTCTTCTTGGCATCGGCCAGTTCGGCATCGAGCTCGGCAACCCGCTGGCGCAGGTCGGCGTTCTCCTCGATCAAACGGGAAAGTTCCTGCTCCACAAGATCAAGGAAGGCATCGACTTCATCTTCGTTGTAGCCGCGCTTCCCGATCGGCGGTTTGCTGAACGCGACGTTGTGCACATCGGCTGGAGTCAGCGGCATGGAAGGATCCCTTCACGCGTCTTTTGGAGATGTAGCAGATCTAGCAAGGTATCTCGGCCCATTCTGTCACACCGGAGCTACCGGTTGGCTGTGCCTGCGAACGATTGGTCATCACGACACGCGGCCTTCCGCGAATGTCATCGCGATGAACACCGCGAACAGCAGGACCATAATCGACAGATCGAGTCGAATTCCTCCCAATGACACCGTGGGTATCAATCGCCTCAGCAGTTTCACCGGCGGGTCGGTGATCGTGAAGATCACCTCCAGGAGGACGACAACGACACCGGTCGGTCGCCAGTCACGGGCGAAGCTACGGATGAACTCGACAATCACCCGGCTGATCAACAACAGCCAGAAGATGAACAGTACGAGGTACAGCACCGCGAACAAGGCCACGACCTCACTCTGCCGCAAAATCCGCGCCGCGCAAAATGACCACACCGCCCCCGGCGCAACGGATCTGATGAAACCCCCTGATCACAACCCTATTTCTGGTTGTAGAAGCCGGTTTCGGCGATCCGGCGCCGTTCCTCGGCGGAGACGTCGACATCGGCCGGCGAGAGCAGGAACACCTTCGTGGCCACCTTGTCGAACGAACCCCGCAGCGCGAAGGCCAGTCCGGCGGCGAAATCCACCAGCCGCTTGGCGTCGGCGTTGCTCAGGTCGACCAGGTCCATGATCACCGGGTTACCTTCACGGAACCGCTCGCCGATGATCCGGGCCTCGCTGTAATCGCGCGGGCGCAGTGTCGTGATCTTGGACAAGGGACCTCCGTCCTCGAAGATCCCGGGCCGGCGCGCGGGGGCCGGTTCGGGGCGCACGCGCTCCTCCAGCCGGCGCTCCTCGGCGTCGGGATCGACAGCGAGCGCACCGCGGGTCGCTCCGCGCATCATCGGCGCGCCGCCACCAGCGGTGAAGCGGCGGCTCGACGACGGGGCCGACTCGATCCGGGTGGGGCGCCGGGGCGCCTCGTAACGATCGTCACCGTAGGGCTCGTCGGCGTAGTCGTCGCGACGCGCGACCGGGTAACCGGCCTTGTACGGCTTGTAGACCGGCGCGGGCTCGGCGTAGTCCGGCTCGTCGTCGAACCGGTCCGCCGGGGCGTAACGCTCGGCGCCGTAAGGGTCTTCGGCGTAGCGGTCGGCGGGGTAGCCGCCCGCGTAGGGGCTCCGACCACGCGCACCACGAGGCTCGCTTCCCCCACGAGGGGCGGCAGCGGTTGCGCGCGGATCGTCGGCGACGTAGTCGTCTTCGTAATCCTCGAGCGGAACCATGCCGAAGTAAGCCTTGAACTTGTGCAGTGTGCTCATTACCGCACCTCGTGTTCGCTCATGTGGTCGACCTTCCTTCGGCCCCGGTGGCGGCCGGGTATTGAAGTTTTGCTCAGCCCTCTTCCGTCCCAAGCATATGTGTCGAATGTGACTGATGAGGTTTCTTTGCTACGCCGAGGTTATCGGTCGAGCGCCCATCAAGGCGGTACCGACACGCACGCAAGTCGAACCGTGTTCGACCGCGACTTCCAAATCCGAGGACATTCCGGCAGAAAGTTCGGTCGCATCGGGGTGTCGTTCCAGCAACAGGGTGTGCAAGGTCGCAAGTCGTGCAAACGCGCTATCGGTGTCAGCTTGCAGCGGTGGAATGGCCATCAGGCCTCCCATCTGCAGTCCTTCCGATTCGGCTATCAGGTCGGCGAGGCCGTCGAGCGCGGCCGGCGCGACGCCGCCCCGGGACGGGTCTTCATCCAGGCTGACCTGCAGCAGGACCCGCACCGGCGTGTCTCGCTCCCCGGCCTCCAGCGCGTCGCGTGCCGCTCTGTCAAGTGCCATTGCCAGCCGTTCGCTGTCGACCGAGTGCACGGTGTGCGCCCAGCGCGCGACAACCCGCGCTTTATTGCGCTGCAGCCGCCCGATCATGTGCCACTGCACGTCGCTGAGGTCTCCCTCACCCACCAGCTCCGGCAGCGCCGCGACTTTCGCCGTCGCCTCCTGCTCCCGGGATTCGCCGAACTCGCGGCGGCCGAGCTGGTAGAGGATCGCCACATCCGAGGCCGGAAAGAATTTCGTCACGGGCAGCAGCCGCACCGATTCCGGCGCGCGCCCCGCCGCTCGGCACGCCGCGTCGATCCGGCCCGTCAGTGCCGACAGATTCGCCGACAGCTCCACGGTGCGGGCGTCGAGCTGGGTTCCGGTGTTCATGCCGGCGTCTCCATCCAGATCACCCCGGCGATCCGTCCGGTCGGCGCGCCGCGGCGGTGACTGAACAAGGTCTTGTCCTCGATGGTGCAGCGCGGATCGACCGCGACCGCCCCGATCCCGGCTTCGGTGAGCTGCCTGCGGATCCCGGCGCGCAGATCCAGCGACGGCGTACCGCGCACGGTCGTGGCGGCGCTGCCCGGCAAATGCTTCTCGACGTCGTCGCGCATGGCGGCAGGCACCTCATACTGCCGACCTGACGCGGCCGGACCGAGGAACGCGCCGATCCGGTCCACCCGCGCCCCCACCGACACCATCGCTTCCAGAACCTTTGGCACGATCCCGATCCGAGCGCCGATCCGCCCCGCATGCACAGCGGCGATCACCCCGGCTTCGTCATCGGAAAGCAAGATCGGCACACAATCCGCACTGAGCGTGACCAACGCGAGATTCGGCACGGTGGTCACCAGCGCATCGGTGGCGGGCACCGCCTCCGACCGCGGCCCGTCGACGATCTCGACATTGCGCCCATGGATCTGCTCCATCCACACCAGCCGATCCGGCGTCAGCCCGATCCCCTCCGCCAGCCGCTCCCGATTCCGCCGCACCGCACTCGGCTCATCACCGACATGATCACCGAGGTTGAACGTGTCATACGGCGGCGCCGAGAACCCACCAGACCTGGTAGTGGTCACCCGTCGAACAGTCACAGTCGGCGCAGCAGTCATACCGCCGAGCGTAGTAGCCGAACACCGACCACAACGAATGCCGCGCACCCCCGGAGACCACCGTCACCAACACGCAAAACAGCGGGCCATCCACACCTCGAATGACCCGCCACCATCAATATTTCCAGCACCTCAGGGCGAACGCCGAGCGCAGCGAGGCAAGCCCGAAGCAGCGCGGCGTTCGTCCGGTCTACCGCCTCATGAACGAGGGCACGTCGACGTCGTCATCGTCGTCGTCGGCGTCCGGGGGCTGGATGTGCGAGCGCGAGTTGTGCGTCACCGTGGGCTCGGCGAGGCGGGCGCGTTCGCTTTCCATGTAGCTCGGGACGGTGCCGCGAGTCGGGTTGCTCGGCGTGGCGGCAGGGGGGTCCGTCCGGGCAGTGACGGCGGGCTCGGTGCTGGCGCGGGACGAGCCGATCTCCCCGGCGCGGCCGGAACCGATGGCGGTGCGGGTGGATTCGAAGCTGCGCCGGGCCGGGCCGCCGCCGTCGAAACCGGCCGCGATGACCGTGACGCGGACCTCGTCGCCGAGCGAGTCGTCGATCACCGTGCCGAAGATGATGTTGGCCTCGATGTGCGCGGCCTCCTGCACCAGCGAGGCGGCCTCGTTGATCTCGAACAGGCCGAGATCGGAACCGCCGGCGATCGAGAGCAGCACGCCGTGCGCGCCGTCCATCGACGCCTCCAGCAGCGGCGAGTTGATCGCCGACTCGGCGGCCTTCACCGACCGGCCCTCACCACGGGCGGAGCCGATGCCCATGAGCGCGCTGCCGGCGCCGGACATCACCGACTTCACGTCCGCGAAGTCGACGTTGATCAGGCCGGGGGTGGTGATCAGGTCGGTGATGCCCTGAACACCGTTGAGCAGCACCTCATCCGCGGAGCGGAACGCGTCCATCAGGCTCACCGCCGCGTCGCCGAGCTGTAACAGCCGGTCGTTCGGGATGACGATGAGCGTGTCGCAGGACTCGCGCAGCAGATTGATGCCGACTTCGGCCTGGTTGCCGCGGCGCTTGCCCTCGAACGAGAACGGCCGGGTGACCACGCCGATGGTGAGCGCGCCCAGCTTGCGGGCGATGCTGGCGACCACGGGCGCGCCACCGGTACCGGTGCCACCGCCCTCGCCGGCGGTGACGAAGACCATGTCGGCGCCCTTGAGCACCTCTTCGATCTCGTCCTTGTGGTCTTCGGCGGCCTTGCGGCCGACCTCGGGGTCGGCGCCGGCGCCGAGACCACGGGTGAGCTCACGGCCGACGTCGAGCTTGACGTCGGCGTCGCTCATCAGCAGCGCCTGCGCGTCGGTGTTGACCGCGATGAACTCGACTCCCTTGAGTCCCTGTTCGATCATCCGGTTGACGGCATTCACGCCGCCGCCGCCGATTCCGACGACCTTGATCACAGCAAGGTAGTTGTGCGGGGGCGTCATGGGCTCTCGCCTTCCTTCGATCTAAAGCCGTCGTTTCGGACGGGCAAACCCTGAACCTCAACCATAGGGTTGGCGTTATGTCAAGTATCCGACTGCTGCGGAACGCTATTCGCAGCCGCCGCGATACGCTCGCAGGCGCGCCGAGGTGAGTACCAGAATCTTGCGTGATCCCGCTCGCCTCGCCGCGCCACACGTCATATCGTGGACGGTTGCCCCCTGAACCCGATCTTGCTGAAAGATCGCTGGGCGCAATGGGTGTCGCTCACTTTACCGTGACCAGATTAGGACTCGAAACGTCGAACACCGTGCCCTCACGGGTCAACAGCGGCAACACGACCTGCGCCTTACGCTCGCCGTCGTTCGTCCCGCCCCACACTACCGTGCGCCCGTCGGTCAGGTTCAGCGAGATATCCGAAATCGACCGTGCGACAACCTCACCCACCTGCGCCACCAGCGCCGGAGGCAGCACCCGCAGTACGCCGACCGCGGCGTCGGTCACCGGATCGCTGCCGCTGGGCCGCTCGGTGAGCAGCTTGGGCACCCCGATCGGCGTCGGCTCGACGGCGAATTCGATGCCCTCGCCGTCCACCAGGTGGGCGCCGTCGGGGCCGTCGAAGTACAGCACCGGGACGCGTTCGGACACCGTCACCTTGATGGTGGACGGGAACATCCGCTGCACGCGGGCGGTGTGCACCTTCGGAATGCCCGCGACCCGGCGCGCCATCGCGGTGGTATCCATCCGCAGCATGGAGGTGCCCGCCGGGATCTGGAGCTGCTCGCGCACCGCCTCCTCGGACACCGCCGTCAGCCCGTCGATCCGCACGGTGCGCACCGATAACGTCGGCGTGAACCAGGCCAGCACCATTACAGCGGTAAGAACGCACACTCCCAGCAAACTGAACAGCCAGAGCCGGCGATCCAGCCGCCACCGCGCGAGCCCGGAACCCACCGGTTCACCGCCCGTACGGCGGACGCGCCCGCAGGCCGTCGAGGATCTGGCTGCCGAGCATCGTCACGTCGCCGGCCCCCATGGTGATCACCACGTCGCCGGGCAGGGCGAGCGCCGCGGCTTGCCGGCCCACCCGGGAGATATCGGGTTGATAGTGCACCGGTTTGGTGACCGCCTGGGCGACCAGCGCGCCGTTCACCCCGGGCAGCGGCTCCTCGCGCGCCCCGAACACATCGAGCACGACCACCTCGTCGGCCAGGCTCAGCGCGGCGCCGAACTCGGTCGCGAAGGTCGCGGTGCGGCTGTAGAGATGCGGCTGGAAGACCACGATGACCCGCCCCTGCCGGGATCGGGCGCCGTCCCGGGCCTCCTGCTGCACCAGTTCGGCGGCGGCGCCGAGCACCGCGCGGACCTCGGTCGGATGGTGGGCGTAGTCGTCGAAGACGCGCACGCCGTTCTCCCGGCCCACGAACTGGAACCGGCGATGCACGCCGCCGAAACCTTCCAGCCCCTGCACGATCTCGTCGATATCGGCGCCCGAGGCCCGCGCGGCCAGCAGCGCGGCCAGCGCGTTCATCGCCATGTGCCGGCCGGGCACCGACAGGCGCAGGGTGCGCGGGGCGGACTCGTCGGCCAGCTGGAACTGGGCGACGCCGCCGACATCACGCGGCTCCCAGTGGTGCAGGCGCACCCCGACCGGAACGGGCGCGTCCGCCACTTCGCCGGAGCCGTAACCCAGGACGCGCACGCCCTTGGCGGCCAGCTTGTCCCCGACTCGTTCGGCCAGCGCGCGCGAACCGGGATCGTCCAGGCACACCACCAGCAGGCCGCCCTCGACGATCCGGTCGGCGAAGTCGTCGAACACCTGGGCGTAAGCCTCGGGGGTGCCGAAGAAATCCAGGTGATCGGCCTCGATATTGGTCACCACCGCCACATCCGGGGAGTACTGCAGCAGCGAGCCGTCGCTCTCGTCGGCCTCGGCCACGAAGCTGTCGCCGGTGCCGTGGTGGGCGTTGGTGCCGGCCTCGTTGAGTTCGCCGCCGACCGCGAAGGACGGATCGAACCCGCAGTGCTGTAGCGCGACAATGAGCATCGACGTGGTCGAGGTCTTGCCGTGCGTGCCCGAGACCAGCAGCGTGTGGTGGCCATGCATGAGCGAGGCCAGCACGGCCGGGCGCAGCAGCACCGGAATCTCGCGCCGGTTGGCCTCCACCAGTTCGGGATTGGTCTTGGGGATGGCCGCGTAGGTGGTGACGACCACGGTGGGGCCGCCGGGCAGCAGGTCCAGGGCGCTGGCGTCGTGGCCGATGCGCACCTGCGCGCCGCGGGCCCGCAGCGCGAGCACGCCCCGGCTCTCCTTGGCGTCGGAACCGGAGACCTCGCCGCCGCGGGACAGCAGGATCCGGGCGATGCCGGACATGCCCGCGCCGCCGATGCCGACCATGTGCACCCGCTGCAGGTCGGGTGGGAGAGCCGTTCGCTCTTTACTCACTGTCCCCTCCTCTCTCGTCCGATCGCCGCCACGATGCGGGCAACCTCGTCGGCGGCGTCGCGGTGTCCCGCGCCCGCCGCGGCGCGGCCCATCTCGGTCAGCCGCGCGGGATCGCGCAGCAGCGGTATCACCTCGTTGATCACATAGCCCGGGGTCAGGTCCTGATCGGCGACAATTCTGCCACCACCCTGCGCCACCACCGGGCGGGCGTTGAGTTCCTGTTCACCGTTGCCGTGCGGCAGCGGCACATAGACGGCGGGCAGCCCGACCGCGGACACCTCGGCCACTGTCATCGCGCCGGAGCGGCACACCACCGCGTCGGCGGCGGCGTAGGCCAGATCCATCCGGGACAGGTACGGCACCGCGACATACCGCGCGGCAGCGCCATTGGTGTCCGCGAGGCTCAGAGTGTTCTTCGGGCCGTGCGCGTGCAGAACCGAGATACCGGCCGCGGTCAGTTCGCGCGCCGCGCCGGAGACGCCTTCGTTCAAGGTGCGCGCGCCCTGCGAACCGCCGAACACGAGCAGCACCGGTCCCTCGGCGGGCAGGCCGAAGTGCGCGCGCGCCTCGGCCCGCAACGCGGCCCGGTCCAGGGTCGTGATGGCGGCCCGCACCGGGATGCCGACGACCTCGGCCCCGGCCAGACCCGAGTCCGGGACGGCGGCAAGCACTCTGGTCGCGAACCGGGCGCCGACCTTGTTCGCGATGCCCGCCTTGGCGTTGGCCTCGTGCACCACGATCGGCACGGCGCGCCGGCGGCCGAGCAAGCCGCCGCGGGCGGCCAGATAGCCGGGCAGAGCGACATAGCCGCCGAAACCGACGATGACATCGGCGTCGACCTTGTCGATCACGGCCCGGGTCGCGGCGACCGACGCGCGCACCCGCCCGGGCAGGCGCAGCAGGTCGGCGGAGAGCTTGCGCGGCAACGGCACCGGCGGGATGAGTTCGAGCGGATACCCGCGCGCGGGCACCAGGTCCTTCTCCAGGCCGCGCTCGGTACCGAGGGCGGTCACGCGGATCGACTCGTCGAGCCGCCGCAGCGCGTCGGCGACGGCGAGCGCCGGTTCGATATGTCCCGCGGTGCCACCGCCGGCCACGATCACCGAAATGGCGCTCACCTGTCTCTACCTCGTTCTCTCGCGTGGGGCATCGGATAGTTCGGTTCCCAGGCCCGGGTCGAGCGCAGGGAGCTGGTGCCGCGTCTGTTCTTACCCGCCCCGTCGGCGCCGGGTTGCGGGCGGCGGGCCGGCGGCTGAGGCTGGCGGGCGCGCGGAGGTTGGGACTGGCGGGCGCGCGGGGGCTGCTGCGCCTGGGGGCGTTTGCGTTGCTGCGCCTGGTTTCTGGCGGCGTTGCGGGCCCGGGCCGAGGAGGCGGCCTTGGCGGGCGAGTACACCTCCGGCTTGGGCAGGCGCAGCAGCCGGCTGAATCGTCCGTCCGCGCCGCCGTGCAGCGCGGCGACCGCCTCGGGTTCGTGCCGGGCCGCGCTGGCGATGATGCCGAACATGAACAGGGTGATCGCCAGCGACGAACCGCCCGCCGAGACCAGCGGCAGCTGCAGGCCGGTCACCGGCAGCAATCCGACCACGTACCCGATATTGATCAGCGCCTGCGCGGTGATCCAGGTGGTGGCGGTGGCGGTGAGCAGCCGCAGGAACGGATCGGCCGAGCGGGCGGCGATGCGCAGGCCGGTGTAGACGAACAGCGCGAACAGCCCGAGCACCAGGGCGCAGCCGAGGAAGCCGAGTTCCTCGCCGATGATGGCGAAGATGAAGTCGTTGTGCGAGTTGGGCAGATAACTCCACTTGGCGCGGCTCTGCCCCAGGCCGCGGCCCCAGATCCCACCGTCGGCCAGGGAGTACTGCGCTTGGCGCGCCTGATAGTTCGCACCCAGCGGATCGGCGCCCGGATTGAAGAAGGACCGCACGCGATCGGACCGATAGCCGGCCGACACGGCCAGCACGCCCGCCGCGATCACACCGGAGATGGCGATGGTGATGAACAGGCGCACCGGCAGCCCGCCGAACCACAGCAGCGCGGCCAGGACGACGCCGAGCGCGATGGTGGTCGACAGGTTGGGCTGCAGCACGACCAGCAGGCACACCAGCAGACCCGCCGGAACCAGCGGCACCAGAATGTCTTTCAGGCCCGCCCGCTCCGAACGGCGCGAGGCGAGCAGATGCGCGCCCCACACGACCAGCGTCACCTTGACGATCTCCGAGGGCTGCACCGAGATCGGGCCGAGCACGAACCAGCGCCGCGCGCCCTGCACTTCCGAGCCGATGCCCGGGACCAGCACCAGCGCCAGCGCGAGCACCGACAGCGCGAACATCGGAAACGACCACTGCCGCAGGCGTTTCAGCGGCAGCCGCAGCGCCAGATAGAACAGCCCGCAGCCGATGGCGGCGAACATGGCCTGCTGGATGAACAGCGCGTAGGCGGACCGGCCGCCGGCATAGGCCTCGACCGAGGACGCCGAGAGCACCATGACCAGGCCGAGCACGGTCAGCAGGGTGGCGATGGTGACGACCAGGTGGAACGACGCGAGCGGACGCGCCAGCCAGGCACCGGCCCAGCGGGCGTTGCCGAAATTCTTCAGAGAACCTCGGACCGCCCCGCTCTTCGTCGCCGTCGTCGTCATAGCTGCCGCCCGATGTCCCCGTCCTCCAAGGTGTGCACGGCGTCGGCGAAGCTGCGGCCGCGATGGGTGTAGTCGGCGAACATGTCCAGCGACGCGGCCGCGGGGGCGAGAAGCACGGTGTCGCCGCGATTGGCCATACCGGCCGCCGCCCGAACCGCTTGCGCCATAACCGCGTCGGCCTTGTCCATCCGCACCGACTCGTCCATCAGTGCATCGTCTCCCGCCCACACCTCGATGACCGGGACATCGGGTGCGTGTCGCGCCAACGCGGACGCGATCACCGGCGCGTCGGACCCGATCAGCACCGCGCCGACCAGCCGATCGGCGACCTCCTCGATCAGATCCTCGACGTGCGCGCCCTTCAGCTGCCCGCCCGCGACCCAAACCACTTGGGGGTGAGCCAGAATCGAGGAGCGCGCGGCATGCGGGTTGGTGGCCTTGGAGTCGTCGATGAAGTTGACGCCCGCGAGCTCGCGCACGAACGCGGCGCGGTGCGGTCCGACCTTGTGCTCGACCAGGCCCTCACGCACGAACTGCGGGGCCACGTCGATGGCGCGGGTCAGCGCGGCCGCGGCCAGCGCGTCGGCCACACCGGCCGGTCCGGGCGGGCTGATGTCGCCGACCTCGGCCAGGATCGCGGCCTTGGTGAAGGCGCGGTCCAGCAGTTTGCCGTCGACCACGCCGAGTTCGCCGTCGGCGGGCACGCCGATCCGGAATCCGACCGTGCGGCGCGCCTTGGACTTGCGGGCCAGCGCGGCCGCGACCGCGTCGTCCAGGCCGACCACGCCGACCCGGCCGTACAGTGCGCGCGCCTTCGCGGCGGCGTAGGCGTCCAGGCCACCGTGCCAATCCAGGTGATCCTCGGCCACATTCAGCACCACGCCCGCCTCGGGCCGCACCGACGGCGCCCAATGCAGCTGGAACGAGGACAGTTCCACCGCGAGCACCTGCGGGCCGGGGTTGCGGCGCAGCGCGTCCAGGATGGGCAGGCCGATATTGCCGCAGGCCACGCTGGCGATGCCGGCGGCGCGCAGGATCGAGTGCGTCATCTGGGTGGTGGTGGTCTTGCCGTTGGTGCCGGTGATCACCAGCCACTTGCGGGCCGGGCCGTAGATCCGGGCCTGGTCCACCCACCAGGCGAATTCCACGTCACCCCAGACCGGGATGCCCTCGGTGACCGCGGAAACCAGCACCGGCGAGTCGGGGCGCCAGCCGGGGCTGGTGATGACGAGCGCGAACCGGCTCAAATCGGTGTTTTCCAGATCGGCGCACGGCGCTACCTCCAGCCCGAGTTCGGCGGCCTCGGCGAGCGCTTTCGCGCCGCCGTCGGTCACCACCGGGTGTGCGCCGATATCGCGCAGCGGTTCGATCAGCGAACGTCCGGAAACACCCCAGCCCGCGACCAGAACGTCACGGCCCCGCAGGAATTCCAGCATGGGCCCCGGTGAACGCAGGGCCCGTGGAGAATGGTCGACCACGCTTGTTTCACCCGACCTTGGAGAGATATTCGCTGTAGAACAAGCCGAGTCCGACCGCGGAGGCCATGGCGGCCAGCAACCAGAATCGGATGATCACTGTTGTCTCGGCCCATTTACTGAGTTCGAAATGGTGATGGAAGGGCGCCATCTTGAACAATCGGTTGCGCGTTGTGCGATACACCGCCACTTGCAGCACCACCGAGAGCGCCTCGGCCACGAACAGCGCGCCGATGACGACCATCAGCAGCTCGGTGCGGGTGGTGATGGACAGGCCGGCCAGCATGCCGCCGAGGGCGAGCGAACCGGTGTCGCCCATGAAGATCTTGGCGGGCGCGGCATTCCACCACAGGAAGCCGATACAGGCGGCCGCGCCGGAAGCACAGACCAGCGCCAGGTCCAAGGGGTCGCGCACGTCGTAGCAGCCGCGCTCCACCTCGAACGAGCAGGAGTGGTAGTACTGCCAGAACGTGATGATCACGTAGCCGCCCAGCACCAGGCTCATCGAGCCCGCGGCCAGGCCGTCCAGGCCGTCGGTCAGGTTGACCGCGTTGGACCAGGCGATCGTCAGGATGCTGACCCAGAGCAGGAAGATGATCACGCCCATCGACACCGTGGCGATGTCGCGGACATACGACAGGTGCCGGCTGGCCGGGGTGATGCCGTGGTCGTTGCGGAATTGCAGTGCCAGCACACCGAATACGACGGCGGCGGCGAGCTGGCCGATGTACTTGCCCGCCGCGGTCAGCCCTAGGTTGCGCTGCTTGCGGATCTTGATGAAGTCGTCGACGAAGCCGACCGCGCCCAGCGCGGTGGCCAGGCCCAGCACCAGCAGCGCCGAGGCGGACGGGCCGTCGGCGTTGTACATGATGCCGATCAGGTGCGAGCCGAGGTAACCCGCCCACATGCCGATCAGGATGGCGACGCCGCCCATGGTGGGCGTGCCGCGCTTGGCCTGGTGACTGGCCGGGCCGTCGACCCGGATCTCCTGGCCGAAACCTTGCTTGGCGAACATCTTGATCAGCAACGGCGTCAACATGATCGACACCGCGAGCGCGATCGCCGCCGCGAACAATATCTGCCTCATGAACCAGCCTCGCTGGCGCTCGGCGTCTCGCCCACCACTACTACCCTCACTGCGCTGCCTCCGTGCTGCCCCTGCGTTGTTCGGCACGTTCCGCGCTGGTCAGGTGCTCGGCGACGGCCCAGAGGCCGACGGACTTCGAAGCTTTGACCAGCACCACATCACCCGGCTCGACTTCTTCGTCGAGTAGCGCGATAGCCGCGCCGATATCGGGCACGAGAATCGACTCCTCGCCCCATGAGCCTTCCATCACCGCTCCCTGGTGCATCGCGCGGGACGGTCGTCCGGTGCCGACGACGATCAGGCGGTCGACATCCAGGCGTACCGCGAGCCGTCCGATCAGGTCGTGCTCGAGCACGGATTCCTCGCCCAGCTCGCCCATTTCGCCGAGTACCGCCCAGCTGCGCCTGGGGGTGGCTTCGGCCTTGGACATGGTCACCAAGGCTTTGAGTGCCGCCTTCACCGAATCCGGGTTGGCGTTGTAGGAATCGTTGACGACGGTGATGCCGTCCGCGGTGGTCTGGACGTCCATCCGGCGGGCCGAGGCGGCGCGCGCGCCGGACAGGGCGGCGGCGACGGTCGCGAGGTCGGCGCCGCAGTGCAGCGCGACGGCCGCGGCCGACAGGGCGTTGCCGACCTGGTGTTCGCCGTGCACGCCGAGCTGGATCGCGATGCTGCCCTGGGGTGCGTGCAGCGTGAACCCCGCGCGCGCCTGGGCGTCCATGCGGATGTCGGTGGCGCGGATATCCGCGCCGGTGGACTGGCCGACGGTCACCACGGGGGCGACCGTCCGCGTGGCCATGGCGGCGACGTTCGGGTCGTCGGCGTTGAGCACCGCCAGCCCGGCGGCCGGAAGTGCTTCCACCAGTTCGCCTTTGGTCTGGGCGATGGCTTCGCGGCTGCCGAACTCACCGAGGTGCGCGGTGCCCACGTTGAGCACGACGCCGACGGTCGGCGGTGCTACGCGCGCCAGCGCGGCGATGTGACCGGGCCCGCGCGCGGACATCTCCAGCACCAGGAAGCGGGTATTCGCATCGGCGCGCAACGCGGTCCAGGGGTGGCCGAGTTCGTTGTTGAAGGAGCCGGGCGGGGCGACCACCGTGCCGAGCGGAGCCAGGACGGCGGCGATCAGATCCTTGGTCGAGGTCTTGCCGGAGGAACCGGTGACGCCGACGACGGTGAGCCCACTTGTCGCCGTGAGCTTTTCGACACTGACCCGAGCCAGCGCGGCGAGCGCTTCTAGCACCGCGGCGCCCGAGCCGTCCGAATCCGCGGTCAGCGCGACCGACCTCGACCGCACCTCGCCGGGATTCGGGGTCACCACGATGGCGGGCACGCCGACCGGACGCGCGGCGAGTACCGCGACCGCCCCGGACGCGACGGCGGCGGCCGCGAAATCATGTCCGTCGGAACGCTCTCCGGGCAAGGCCAGAAATAGATCACCGGAACCGATTGCACGGGAATCGAATTCGACCGAACCGGTCACCCGCGCCTCGGTATCCGGCACGTCGTGCAGCGTGCCGCCCACGACGTCCGCGATCTCACGCAGTGTCATCTCGATCATCGAACCGTCAAGTCCTCCGCGTCGGTATCTGATGTGCGGCACGCACGGGCCTCTGCATGGTCACGCTCCGCCACCGTCGCTGGGCCCGGCATCGCCCGGGTCGCCGGAGTGCTTGTGGCGCACCGCTTCCGCCAGCACCTCCCGATCATCGAACGGCTGCTTGTGCCCATTGATCTCCTGGCCCACCTCGTGACCCTTGCCCGCGACCAGCACCACATCCCCGGCGCGCGCCCAGTCGACCGCGGCCGCGATGGCGGCGGCGCGGTCACCGATCTCCCGCACCTCGCCGCGCTCGGCGGCCGGAATCCGTTGTGTGCCCGCGAGCACGGCCGCACGGATCGCGGCCGGGTCCTCGGTGCGCGGGTTGTCGTCGGTGACGATCAGCAGATCCGCCCCGCGGGCCGCGGCTTCGCCCATCAGCGGCCGCTTCCCGGCGTCACGATCGCCGCCCGCGCCGAGCACGACCGCCAGACGTCCCGCGGGACCCGCGAAAGTGCGCGGCGAGTCGTCACCGAACGCCGCGGCCGCTTCCGGCCTCGGGCCGTGTGCCGCAGCGGCTTCGAGATGCCCGCGCAGTGTCGCGATGACCGATTCGACAGCGGCGGGCTTGTGCGCGTAGTCCACGACGGCGAGAAATTCCTGGCCCGCTTCCACCCGCTGCATCCGGCCCGGCACATCGACCTTGCTCAGCGCCGCCGCGGCCGCGGCCGGATCGACCCCGGCCGCCGCGCACACCGCGATCGCCAGCAGACCGTTGGCGACGTTGTAGCGACCGGGCAGCCGCAGCTGCACGGGGATGTGCCCGCCCCGGTGGGCGGCAACGAATTCCTGCTCGCCGCCGCCGGTCTCGACCGCGCCCGCCAAACCCCAGTCCGCCGAGGCCATTTGGATGCCCCAGGTGGACACGGTGATCGGCACCTCGAGCTCGGCGGCCAGCTTCTGGCCCCATTCGTCATCGACACAGATCACCGAGGTCTCGGCGGCTACCGGCGAATCCGGCGCGAACAAGCGGCGTTTCGCGTTGAAGTAGTCCTCGAAGTCGGCGTGGAAATCCAGGTGATCCTGCGACAGGTTGGTGAACGCGCCGACCGCGAACCGGACGCCGTCCACCCGGCCCAGCGCCAGCGCGTGACTGGACACCTCCATGACTACCGCGTCCACGCCCTGCTCCACCATCAGCGCGAACATCGCGTGCAGCTGTGGGGCTTCCGGAGTGGTCAGCGCGCTCGGCACCCGCTGCCCGCCGATGCGGGTCTCGATGGTGCCGATCAGCGCGGTGGACAGCCCGGCGGCCGCCAGGCCCGCCTCCACCAGATAGGAGGTGGTGGTCTTACCGGAGGTGCCGGTGATCCCGATGACGCGCAGGCGTTGCGACGGATCGCCGTACAGCGCCGCCGACAGCTCGCCCAGCACCGCGCGCGGCTGTTCGCGGACCAGCACCGGCACGTCGATCGCGCCGATCAATTCGGCGCCGGCGGCATCGGTGAACACCGCGACCGCACCGCATCGCACCGCGTCCTGGGCGAATCGGGCGCCGTGCGCCTGCGCGCCGGGCAATCCCGCGAACAGATCCCCCGGGCACACCGCGTTCGAGCGCTGCTCGATGCCGGTGACCACTAGTTCCGGCCGGTCCACACCGACGAGCTGGGCGCCGGTCAGGTCCAGCACGGTGGACAGCGGTGTCGACAGCGCGACGGCCGGCCGCAACACAGGCGGGCTGGACTGCGCGGGCACCTTGCTCCTCTCGGATTCGGACATCTTGCGTCTTGCACGGATTGCGACGAGTCAGGTTACCGACGCGCGCACACCGCCGAACAACGCGCCTCGGTGTTGCGGCGCTTACTGCGTCGGTTATGCATCAGCCCGCAGGACGAAACGCTTCGGCTGCGTGGCCGAGGGCGGCACGCGGTCCCGTTGCAGGGCCCAGGAGGCGATGCTGTGGAACAGCGGCGCGGCCGACTGCCCGCCGCTGCCGTCGGAGCTGCGCACCGGGTTGTCGAGCATCATGCCGATCACGTAGCGCGGGTTGTCGGCCGGGGCGATACCGGCGAAGGTGATCCAGTAGCTGGAGCTGGAATAGCAGCCGCAGCGCTGATCGATCTTCTGCGCGGTGCCCGTCTTGCCCGCGATCTGGTAGCCCTCGATGGCGGCCGGAGCGCCGGTGCCGTTCTGCTCGGCGCTCATCGGATCCTTCTGCACCACCGCCTGGAACATGGTGCGCAGGGTGGCCGCGGTCTGCGGGCTCACCACGCGCACGCCCTCGGGGGCGGGTTCCTCGGCGCGGGCGCCGTCCGGCGCCACCGTCGCCTTGACGATGCGCGGCGGAATCCGCAGACCGTCGTTGGCGATGGCCTGGTACATGCCGGTCATCTGCAGTGTGGACATCGAAAGACCCTGCCCGATGGGCAGATTGGCGAAGGTGCCACCGGACCACTGGTCGCGCGAGGGCACCAGGCCCGCGGTCTCGCCGGGCAGGCCGACGCCGGTGCGCTGCCCCAGCCCGAACCGGTGCACCATGTCCGCGAACCGGTCCTCGCCCACTCGCTGGGCCAGCATCAGCGTGCCCACGTTGGAGGACTTACCGAAGATGCCGGTGGTGGTGTAGGGCACGGTGCCGTGTTCCCAGGCGTCACCGACGGTGACCCCGGACATCCGGATCGAGCCCGGAACCTGCAGCACCTCATCGGGATCGGTGAGGCCGTACTCGATGGCCGCGGCCGCGGTGATGATCTTGTTCACCGAACCGGGCTCGAACGGATCGCTGACCGAGGGGTTGCTCTTCTTGGCGGTATCCCAGTGCTCCGGGCGCAGTGCGGGATTGAAGGTGCTGTCGTTGGCCATGGCCAGCACCTGACCGGTCTTCGCGTCCAGCACCACCGCGGAAGCGCCTTGCGCGCCCGACATCTCGCGGGCCTGCTGCACCTGCTGCTGCACGTAGTACTGAAGATCCTGGTCCAGGGTCAGTTCGACGCCGTTGCCGTTCACCGCGGGCTGCTTGTCGCGCCAGCTGCCGGGGATGACCGCGCCGTCGGAGCCGCGATCGTAGGTCTGCGAACCGTCGGTGCCCGCGAGCACCGCGTCCAGCGAGGATTCCAGGCCGATCAGGCCGTGCCCGTCCCAGCCGGTCGCGCCGATGACATTGGCCGCCAGCGAACCGCCGGGGTACTCCCGCAGCGACTGCTGTTCGGCGCCCACCTCGGGGTACTGCGCGGTGATCTCGCTCGCGACGCGGGGGTCGACATTGCGCGCCAGATACACGAAGGTCTCGTCGCCGCGCAGCTTGTCCAGCAGCGCGGCGACGGTGGGCGCCTGTTTGCCGAGCTTGTCGTGGATGGTCTTGGCGATCTCTTCCAGGCGCTTGTCCGGATCGAACGGCTTGTCTTTGTCCTTCGACGACTCGGCGCTCTTGGCCTTCTTCGCTTCCAGCTCCTTGCGCACCTGCACCGGCTGGAAGGTCAGCGCCTTCGCGGTGATGGTGAAGGCCAGTTTGTTGCCGAAGCGGTCGGTGATGGCGCCCCGGGTGGCGTGGTCGATCTCCCGGGCGGTGCGCTGGCTCGCGGCCTGCGCGGACAGCCCGGGCGCGGCGATGCTCTGGACCCACAGCAGCTGCAGCGCTACGACTCCCAGCGCGACCAGCATGACGATCCGGCCGACCCCGATACGCAGCCGGATCGGATTGTCTCCTGCCGCGCGCGCTGTGCGTGGTCGCGTGCCGCCGGGAGGCCGCGGCCCGCGGCGCTGACGCGGCGCGGGCCTGGTGTGAGTCACCGAGCGACCTCCTGCGGTGCCGCGTCGGGCGCCGGATCAGGCTGCGGCACCGGCGATTCCGTGACCAGACGCGGGAGCTGCACCGACGGCGCGGCGATCGGCGAGGGCACCGGGCTCGGCGTCGCGCTGGGTGCGACCGGCTGGGCCGCCGCGGGCGCGGGATTGGACGCGGTGGTGTGCGCCGTGGCGCCACTGGCCTGATCGGTGCTCTGGCCCGGGGTCCGCGGCGGCGCCACGGGGACCACTCGCTCGCCGTGCGCCTGAGCGTGCGGCTGCGGAGCGGGCTGGTTGGGCGCGGTGTTCAGCGGCGGCGCGGGCGCGCCCTGCGCGGGTGTCGGGTCGCCGATCACCGAGACGGTGCCGTCCGGCGCGATGATCAGCCGGGCCGGATCCTTGGCCGGGATCATGCCGAGCTCACGGGCCCGCGCGGCGAGTTCGGGCGCCGATTCGGCGGCCTCCACCTCACGCAGCAGACCGGCCCGTTCCTCGGACAGCTTGCGATTGAGCGAGCGCGCGTCACTGAGCTGGTAGCTGTCCTCCGCGGCGCGCGTGGTGAGCAGCAGCGTCAACGCGAGACCGCACCCGAGCAGCGCGATGATCGCCGCCACGAACGGAATCCGCGTGGCCATGACCGAGCCGCGCCGCCGGGGCAGCTTCGGCGAGATCTGCTCCTTGGTTTCGGCCCGCAGCTTGCGCTTGGCGTAAGCCCGTTGCGCCGCACCGGATTTCACCCGATCAGCGGCCTGCACACGCCGGGCGACCCGACCCGGCTGTGCGATACGTTCTTTGATGCTCATGCTCTCCCCTCCGTCTCTTGGATCCGCTCCGCGGCCCGCATTCGCACGGGAGCCGCCCGCGGGTTCTCCTCGATCTCCTGTTCGGTCGCCTTCTCCGCGCCACGGGTGAGCATCCGGAACTCCGGCCCCATTCCGGGCAGTTCGACCGGCAGATCCACCGGCGTGCGCGAGATGATGCGCGGCGCCAGTTCCTGTTTCACGACCCGGTCTTCCAGCGACTGATACGACATGATCACGATGCGGCCGCCCACCCGCAGCGAGTTCAGCGCGGCCGGCAACGCGGCGCGCAGCGAATCGAGTTCGCTGTTCACCTCGACGCGCAAAGCCTGGAAGGTCCGCTTGGCGGGATGACCTCCGGTCCGCCGCGTCGCCGCGGGGATCGTCGCGTACAGCAGTTCGACCAGCTCGGCGCTGGTTTCGAACGGCCGGCGCTCGCGGCGCTTGAGGACCGCCGAGGCGATCTTGCCCGCGAACCGTTCCTCGCCATAGGTTTTCAGCACCCGCGCGAGGTCGCCGTGACTGTAGGTATTGAGGACGTCGGCGGCGGTCAGCCCGCTGGTCGGATCCATCCGCATGTCCAGCGGCGCGTCCACGGAGTAGGCGAAACCGCGATCGGCCTCGTCCAGCTGCATCGAGGAGACGCCGAGATCCATCAGGATCGCGCTGACCGAAGCGGTCGCGTCCAGGCCGGCCTGCTTCAGCGCGTCGGCGATGCCGTCATAGCGGGTGTGCACCAGCGTGATTCGGTCCTCGAACGGCTGCAGCCGGGCACCGGCCAGCTCCAGGGCGTTGGTGTCGCGATCGAGCCCGACCAGGCGGGACTCGGGATAGGTGCGCAGGAAATGCTCTGCGTGCCCGCCCAATCCGAGCGTGGCGTCGAGGTAGACGGCGCCGGGCTCGGCCAAGGCGGGACCGAGTAAGTCGTCGGCCCTGCGTAAGAGGACCGGAACATGGCGGGGGCCGGGCTGTTCTGGGTTCACCTCGACCTCCCGGATCTGCCTCGCGTCGTCGCGCACCGCCTACGGCTCAGCGGCGTGGTTGAGAGAAAACGAATGCCGCGTGGTCTCTGACCGAACCTCGGCACCTGGCGTCGGGGAAGTACGTCAGGGTCCGTGTCCGGGCAGAGGCCGCGTGGCACTCGTTGTTTCGGGCTAGAAGATTCCGCCCAGCGACTCGTCTCTCGCTTGCGCGTAATCCTCCTCGTTCTCGGCGAGGTAGGACTCCCACGCCTGCTTATCCCATATTTCCAAGAAGTCGACCGAGCCGATGACCACGCAATCCTTGTCGAGGTTCGCGTAGCGACGATGTTCGGCTGACAACACGATCCGGCCCTGCGCATCCAGACGCTGTTCATCCGTTCCGGCGGCGAGCGCCCGGACGAACGCGCGAGCCTGCGGGTTGCTTCGAGACGCCGCCGCGGCTCGGCGAGCGAGCGCGGTGAATTCATCCTTGGGGTACACGGCAAGGCTGTGGTCCTGACCTTTCGTGACCATCAACCCTCCCGCCAGATCGTCTCGAAACTTCGCAGGCAACGTGAGTCGCCCCTTGTCGTCCAGCCGAGGTGTGTAGGTACCGAGAAACAACCCCGATACCTCCCTACTGGATCACCTCGCCTGGATGGCCTCTCCTGTAGTGCGCGCTCCACATTACCCCACTTTCCCCCACTTTCAATCGAATACCGGGGTGATCTCCCTCCCCGGTTTCGCGATTCCGCAGGTCACCACAGCTATCACGGTGGTGGAGAGCTTTCGCGTGTTCCGCCGACACGCGGTACGGGCCTGGCTGATCGCCCGGAAACACCCAGCAACCGCATCCAGCATGGGGGGAAGTGGGGGGAACCGGTGGGGTGGTGTGGAGGAGATTGGGAGGGACGCCTACCGAGCACTCGGACGCAGACATGAGACGGCGACGTCGCACCGGATCGGTGCGACGTCGCCGCTGCGTTCAAATATCGAGGCTCTGCCCGAAGGGGCGCGACCTACTCTTGTTCGAAGCGCCTCCGGAAGCGGTCCTCCATACGTTCGGAGAACCCACCGGACTTCTTGCCTCGGCCGGAACCACTCGTTCCGCCGCCACCCGAACCGCTCGACGGCGTCTCGGCCGAAGCCGCGCCGCCCTTCGAGCTGCCGAGCAACAGCAGGACGCCGGCTCCGAACATGACGATGAAACCGATCAAGCTGATGATCGGGAAGCCGCCGAGCTTCGGCAAAGCGATGCCGGCGACGAGCAGAACCAGGCCAAGGACAAACAAGGCCGCGGCCTGGAGTCTGCGACGACTCGAGGTCGAGCGAAGTCGTCCGCCGCGGACGGACGAGGCGAACTTCGGATCCTCAGCATAGAGCGCGCTCTCGATCTGTTCGAGCATGCGCTGCTCGTGCTCGGAGAGTGGCACGGTACCTCCCCCGGCACTAGACGTGGGCTGCCGCTTCCGGGTAAGCGACAAACAGCCGACCTTGGCGGCTATCTAACCCCAATGATACGAGTTCGATCAGGGGCGTACCACCTACTCGCGCATAACTAACTGGTCATGGCGTGGCGTCTATGCGGTCAAGCCCCCGTTCAGGCCTGGTGCGGGGCGCAAACGCGAGGCTGTGGTCAGCATGTCTTCGACGTCGTGCAGGAATGCTCCTACCCGCGAATAGAACTCGTCGGCCTCGTGATCATCGACATCGCGATCCAGCCCCGCCTCCAGGGCGGCCCGCAATTCCGAGCGCGCGCTGAAATAATCCGACCACATGACGAACTCGGGCGCGGCGCGCTGCAACAGCACCCAGGCATTGCGGGATCGGGCCCTGGGGGCGGCGTCAGCCCCGGTAAACGCGAGCACCGCGCCCGCGCCGCGGAGGGCGGCCAGGTAGGCGGTTCGGAAACGCTCGCGCGGATCGTGCTCCGCCGCCGCTTCCATGAGCAGCGCGTCCGCCCTTTTCAGCAGCTTGCCCGCCGTGCCGGGGCGGCCCGGCTGCTCCATACGAGAAGGCATTTCCCCATTCCTCCGCTCCTCGACACCCGGAGTCCTGGAGTGCTCTTCACCCACCGAGCGGACCGAACAGGCATTCGAACGTTTGAATTACGCTTGAATATAGGGACACCCACCGACAACTTTCCGTCCGAGAGCCATGACTGCAGTCAAGCCCGAACACAAATCCGCCGCCGCGCCCGTCGTCGTCGACCTCTCCGTCGCCGAGCTGCGCCACCGACTGCACGACGCGCTATCGGTGTACGTCGCCGCGATGGGGTATCCGCACGGCACCGAGAACCACCGGGCCCCGATGTGGACCGAGCACACCACCCGCCCGGGTTGGCAGGCCGTGGCCGCGTTCCTGCCCGATGACGACGGGCGCATCGACGTCCGCAAGGCGCCGCTGCTGGCCATCGCCTACGGCTACAGCGGCGCGCCGCACCAGTGGTGGCATCAGCAGGTGCACAGCGGGATGCGGCGCAGCGCGTGGCCGGAGCACGCGACACAGCAACTGCTGTCGAACTACTTCGAACTGACCGAGCTGCATGTGCATCCGGCCGCGCAGGGTCAGGGGCTGGGCGCGGTATTGCTGAACCGGCTGCTGCGTAATCGCCCTGAAGGCGCGGTGCTTTTGTCCACGCCGGAAGTGGAAGGCGAGGACAATCGAGCGTGGCGGTTGTATCGGCGCGAAGGGTTTGTCGACGTGGTCCGGAAGTTCGTTTTCGCGGGTGACAATCGGCCGTTCGCGATCCTGGGACGGCGATTGCCGTTATGACGGCGTCTCGGAGCGACTCGGCGCGGGGCCGGGCGACGAGCGGGCGCACGCTTGTGCTCGGGTCGGGACACAATGCGCTGGTCGCGGCCTGTTATCTGGCTCGGGCCGGGGAGCAGGTCGAGGTTCTGGAACGCGACGAGGTGCTCGGTGGCGCGGTCTCGACCGTCGAGCGGTTTCCCGGGCATCAGGTCGATCGCGGGTCCTCGGCGCACATCATGGTCCGGCACACCGGGATCATCGAGGAACTCCAGCTCGGGAAGTTCGGGCTGCGCTATATCGATTGCGATCCCTGGGGATTCACTCCCGGAGTGGACGGCGCGCCGCCGATCGTCTTCCATCGTGCCCTGGATCGCACCTGCGCCTCCATCGCCGCGGCCTGTGGCCCGCACGACGCGATCGCTTACCGGCGGTTCGTGGATGTCTGGGGTGAGCGCAGCGATCGGGTGATGCGGGCGTTCGGCGGGCGTTCGACGCCGGGGCGGCTGCTGCGGTCGTTCTGGGGACTGGACGCCGGCGACGGGGGCAGCGCGCTGTCCCGGGAGTTCCTGCAACCCGGAGACGCGCTGCTGGACAGTTACTTTCGTGACGAGCGGCTGAAGGCCTCGCTGGCCTGGTTCGGAGCGCAGTCCGGGCCGCCGATGTCGGAGCCCGGGACCGCGCCGATGGTCGGCTTCGCCGCGCTCATGCACAAGCTGCCGCCGGGGCGCGCGGTCGGCGGAAGTGGCGCGCTGACAAAGGCTTTGGTGGCGCGACTGCGGGCCGACGGTGGCGTGGTCTCGGCCGGTGACGAGGTCACCGCGGTGCAGCGCGCGGACGCGGGCTGGCGGGTGCGCACCGCCTCCGGCCGAAACCTCCAGGCCGACACCGTGATCGCGGGCACGCACATTCTGACCACACTGGATCTGTTGCGTGCGGGCGGTTTCGACGCGGAGTCGCTCGACGACTGGCAGTCGCGCATCCGGGTGGGACCCGGCATCGGGATGGTGGTCCGAGTCGCCACCAGCGCCCTGCCGCGCTACCCGGGGGCCACGGCCGCGGAATCCGCCCACGGCTTGCAGTTCCTCGTCTCCGATCGCAGGCACCTGCGGCGGGCGCACGGCGCGGCGCTGGCCGGCGACCTGCCGCCGCGACCGGTCGTGCTGGCCATGAGTTTCAGCGCCCTGGACCCGAGCATCGCCCCGGCCGGGGAACACCAGCTCTCGCTGTGGTCGCAGTGGCATCCGTACGAGCTCGCCGACGGCAGCGACTGGACCGCGCACGCCGAGCAGGAGGCCGACCGGATCATCGCCGAAGTCGACTCCTACGCACCGGGATTCGCGGACACCGTGCTGCGCCGGCACGTGCAGACACCGGTGGACCTGGAACGCGAGATGGGCCTGCGCGGCGGCAACGTCATGCACGTCGAGATGTCCCTGGATCAAATGATGATGTGGCGCCCGATCCCCGAACTCTCCGATCAGCGAGTCCCCGGCGCACCCGGCCTCTACCTGACCGGCGCATCGACGCACCCCGGCGGCGGCGTCTCGGGCGCCAGCGGCCGCAGCGCCGCACAACTTCTGCTGCGCGACGCCCGCCGAAACCGGTTCGCGTTGCCGCGCAGGCGATGACCGGCCTCGACTCGATCAGCACACCCCAGGCGTCCCGGCCGACCGCATGCTGGCACGACGGGGTGCTGCCGTGCCGGAGCACCACACGGCATCGGCCATCTCGGAACCTCAGGTGCCTGCCGTGCCGGAGCCAAAAGGTATGTGCGCTGCCGGAATACCGGTTTGGCCGCGCCCGCAACAACGCAGTGCCCGCCACGCCCAGAAAACGCAGCCGTTGTTCGGTTGGCGGCGGAAGTGATGCACGCGCGGCGACTTTCGCGCGTTCACGCCCCTCAAGCGCTGGGTGCGAATCGCGTCGACACAGTGCCGGGCGATGCCAGGACAACGCAGCGTCAGCCGGTTGGCGCCGGAAGCAATGCTCACGCGACGACTTTCGCGCGTTCACGCCCGCCATGTGTTGGAGTGCGAATCGCGGCGACACAGTGCCGGGCGGTGCCAGGATGACGCAGCGTCAGCCGGTTGGCGGCGGAAGCGACGCGCGCGCGGCGACTTTCGCGCGTTCATGCCCGTCGAGCGCTGGGTGCGAATCGCGGCGACATGGTGTCGGCGATGCCGGGACGACGAGGGCTGGGTGATGAGGTGGCGGAAGAGTTGATGGTGTGGTGACTTTCAAGGGGGTGCGGGGTTCCGGGCTCGTGCCAGTGGTGTTCGCGCTGGCGCTTGTCGTGGTGCAGGTCACCTATCCGCTGAGTGAGGGGGATTGGCGGGATCGGGTGACGGTGGCTGTTGTGTTGTTGTCGGCGGGGACGGCGTTGGCGCATGCGGTGGTGACGCGGGGGTGGTGGTATGCGGGTGGGTTTTTGGTGATCGTGTCCGGGGTGGGGTTGGTGGCCGAGGTGGTGGGGACGGCCAGTGGGGTGCCGTTCGGGTGTTATGCGTATGCGGTGGATCGGATCGGGCCGGCGGTGGCGGGGGTGCCGTTGGTGGTGCCGCTGGCGTGGACCGGGGGGTTGTATCCGGTGTGGGTGGTGGCCGGGATGCTGGTGCGGGGGGCGGCGGCGCGGATCGGGGTGACGGCGGTCGGCGGGGTCGGGTGGGATTTGTTCTTGGATCCGCAGATGGTGGCCGACGGGCAGTGGCGGTGGTGCGATACCGGGTCCGGGTTGCCGGGGCTGGAGCAGATTCCGTTGACCAACTACGCGGGGTGGTTCGGGGTCGGGGTGGTGATGGCGAGCCTGCTGGTGGGGTGGGAGCGGATCAGTGCCCGGTGGGCGGATCCGGGGCGGGCTGCGTCGGTTGCGGTGCCGGTTGCGGTGTTTTTGTGGACCTGGCTGGGGTCGGCGCTGGCGCACGCGGTGTTTCTCGGGTTGCCCGCCTCTGCGGGATACGGGGCGGTCGGTATGGGTCTGCTCGGAATCCCGTTGCTGGGGTTGCTCGCCCGCTCTGGCTTGTCGCGTGGCTATTGCGGGGCCGGGCCTGGCACGATGTGAGCCGTGCAACCTAGCCCGATGACTACGAAGCCCGACGCCCCGGTTCTGGTACCGCCGCGCCGCACCGGCGTGCGGATAACCGGGGCGGTGCTGCTCGCGGCACTGCTGGTGCCGATGCTCGCGGCCTGCCTGCGGGTCCAGGTGTCGATGGGCGTGTCGTCGAACGACCGGGTGTCCGGGCGGATCGTCGCCGCGGTGGTGCCGGCCGACGCCAACGACAAAGGGCCGCAGCTGAAGGCGCCCGACTCGCTGGCGAGCAAGGTGCGGATCGAGACCTACGCCCAGGACGGGTACGTGGGCAGCAAGGTGTTCTTCGAGGACCTGTCCTTCGGTGAGGTGTCCCAGCTCGGCGCGCTGTCGGAACAGAGCCAGGGCATGTTCCAGCTGAACTTCAAACGCACCGGCGACCTGGTCAGCCTCGAAGGACGGGCCGATCTGAAGTCGGTGCCGCCGCACGGATCCGACGTGCAGTTGACGGTGGCCTTCCCGTCGCGTGTCGCCAAGACCAACGGCAACCGCGAGGACGACTCCACGGTGTCCTGGAAACTGCCGCCCGGCGAGGTGTCCGTGATCCGCGCCGAGGTCAGCTACGCGGATCCGAACACCCGCTCGTTCGCGGGCTGGGCGGGCATCGTCGGCGGCATCACGCTCGCCGTCGCCGCGATCGTCGCGGCCATGGCGTACATGGATCGCAATCCCCCGGCCCCTGGCAGCTCCGGCCGGTTCTCGCTGACCGAGTGGTGGCGCATGGTGAAGGAAGGCCGCTGATCGGTCCGGCCGAGCGAGTCGTTCGGGCGGGCACGGCGATCGCGGTCACCGGTTGTGTTGTCGCGCTGTACAACCGGTTGACGGTGCGGAGATTGGCGGAGTCCGCGACCGTGCTGGAGCCGGTGACGGTGTGTATCCCGGCGCGGGACGAAGCCGAAAGACTGCCCGCGTTGATCGCCGATCTTCGGGCCCAGACCGGGGTTGCCGATCTGCGGGTGCTGATCCTCGACGATGCCTCCTCCGATGGGACGGCGGCCGCGGCCGCGCAGGCGATAGCTGCCGACGACCGTTTCCTGGTGATCCGCTCCGCGGACGACCCCGCCCCCGGCTGGACCGGTAAGGCCGCCGCCTGCGACCGCCTCGGCGAGCTGGCCGACACCGCCGTGCTCGTGTTCCTCGATGCCGATGTACGGCTCGCACCGGGCGCGATCGCCGCCGCGACCACCGAATTGCGCAGGCGCGACGTGGCATTGGTGTCCCCCTGGCCCGCGCAGGAGATGCGCTCGGCGGCCGAGACCCTGGTACAGCCGCTGCTGTGCTGGTCGTGGGCATCGACACTGCCGATCACGGTCGGCAACCACAGCCGCCGGCCCTCGATGGCGGTGGCCTGCGGACAGTTCCTGGTCTTCGACACCGCCGCCTACCGCGCGATCGGCGGCCACCGCGCGGTATCCGCCAGCGCGACCGAGGATCTCGACATCGCCCGCGCCCTGCGCCGCAGCGGCAGACGCACCGCGGTGGTCGCCGCCGGACGCAGCGCGAGCACCCGGATGTACCGGGACGCCACCGAACTCGAAGCGGGCTACACCCGCTGGCTGTGGTCGGCCTACGGTGGTTCGCCTTTCGCCGCCGCAGCGGTAGGAATCTTTGCCGCCCTCGGCTATTGGGCCCCGCCCCTGGCCGCCGTCATCAGCCGCGGAAAGCTCCGGCGAACCGGCCTGCTCGGCTACTGCGCCGCAGTCACCGGCCGCCTCCTCGCCCGCTCCACCGAAACAACCGCCCCCCTCACCCGCACGGATATCACTGCCGCACTGGCACACCCAGCATCGATCGCCGCATACACCGCACTGACGATCCGCTCACACCGCGCCCACCGCCGCGGCAACCTCATTTGGAAGAGTCGTCCCCTGACGCACAGCCCGCACCGCTGAGCCACTCTCCGTCGTCCGGCATGCTTTCGGCCGGACCCAGGGGCTCGCCCCGAGCACCTGAGTTCTGTCTCGAAGTCGCGAGGTCAGCGGTCCGCTCACCTGCGATGTCTGGTATCGGCAGCGAGCGTGCCGAATCGGAAGCTCTGCGTTGCCGTTCAGACTCACTCGGCTCTCTTGAACCACCGCAGGACCGAACCCGCGCTCGGTGGCGGTGGCGGTGCCCGGTGTGGGTGGCGGTGGCGGGTTGCGGTGCCCGGTGCCGGTCTGCGAGTGAGGGCGGCCCGTGTGTGACTACACAGGCCGAGCCGTCACCACACAGCGGCGATCGCGCGGGTGCAGTCACACCCAGCCATGTAACCAGCTCCGCCACAGCGCGGCTGACCGTAGCCCACTTCGAGACACGACCTAGGCCAAGACGCGCCGGAACGACGAGAGTCCGTTTGCGGAGCCGGGGCGGCGAGAGGTTGTGCACTGGGAACGCTGGGTCTTCGGCCAACGTGCGGTCAAGGGACCGTGGTGATTCCGACTGTCGGCAGGTAGAAGCAGGTTTCCGCGCCGTTGGCCATGGTGCCGAAGACCGCTGCGAGGACGGTGCCTTTGCCAGTGTCCACCGGGACCGCGCGAATGCCGCTGACCGGGACGGTGGCGAGGAAGAAGTCGCGGACGGCCTGTTCCGCGAGTGGGCGGAGGGCGGCGGGAACCTCGGGCGGGATCATCCGGCCGAAGACTTCGTCCAGCGGGCCCATCGAGGCGACGCCTCCGCGTTTGGTGTCGACGTTGAGCCAGACGACGCGCATGCCGGGACTTTCGGAGCGCGTGTTGCCCGACGGCACGAAGGTGAACATGGTCTGGCCGGACTTCACGGCGGTCAGATCGAGGCCGGGGATCGCGATGTTGTGCACCGGCCAGGGACCCGGGACCGCGCCCGCTACGGCGGGACTCGTCAGCGTCACGCCCGCACCGGAGCACAACGCTGCTGTTGGATACAGAAACGGCGTCACACCGAGGGATTGCAGCGCGGCGAGAGCGGATTGCCCGGTACCGGGGGCAGCGGCGGCAGAGGGAGCATCGACGACGGCGGCGGAGGATGGATCACTGACCGCTGCGGCCATCACAGGCGGAGCGGCGGCGGGCAGATCACCGACAGCGGCAGGCATCTCCGGCAGCGCCACGACAGGCTGGTAACCGACACCGCCGGCCGTCACAGGCAGCGTCACGACTGACAGATCACCGTCAGCAACAGGCATCACGGGCAGCGCCGCCGCGGACGGATCACCGTCACCAGCAGGCACCACAGACAGCGCTGCCACGGACGGAAGACCGGCGGCGGGCATCGCCGACGGGTCGGCGGCTGACGGGCCATCGGCGACGGGGGTCGCGGCAGCGGGGGTCGCGGCAGCGGGGGTCGCGGCAGCGGGGGTCGCGGCAGCGGGGGTCACGAGGGCGAGGGTGAGGAGGCTGCCGAGGGTGAGGGCAGCGAGGGGTGTGCGGGTGCGGAGGCGGCGGGCGCCGGGGTCGACGGGGTGGACAGGCACTGCGGACCTCCTCATCGTGGCGATGATCGAGGTTCAACGGTACGTCCGCTAACTCGGGAAACCGGGCATTTCCGGCGTGGCGGGATGGTGGCTCGGGGCGGGCCGTAGTCGGGGGCCGCGACGATAGTGCGCCAAGGATCGCCTGGTGGCCAGGGCTGCGCTCACGGTGATTTCTACTCTTGTCGGCGAGTTCGGTTGCTATCCATGATGTTCGAGCACCATCCAGAGCGATTGAGAGACCTGGCTCGGCGACGTCGCAGCAACCCCCCGGCAGGCCGGGTGCGGGTGCTTCCGCCAGGAACGATGGAGGACCCCGACATGAGCACCGCACAGCACACCTCCCGCTGGGGACAGCGGCACATCGCGCAGCGCCGCGGCACGTCGACGGCTTGTCGCCGCTGAGTTCACAGCCAGTACCGCACCCCGACGCTGGCCGGGGTGGTGCGATCGACGCCCGCGCGTCGTCGCGTTCGATCATCTTCGAGGAACAACGATATGAGTGCGTCGATCGCGCCCTCCGGCCCGCCCGAACCGGCGGCGAGGGCATGAAATTCCTACTGTTCACGCTGGTCACCCGGGTACCTGACCCGCACACCGGCGTGCTCCCCGAGACGCACGAGCGCTTGCGGTCGGTCGTGGACCAAGCGCGCGTCGCCGAGGAACTCGGCTACGACGGGTTCGCGGTCGGCGAGCGGCACGAGGATCCGTTCCTGTCCGCCGCGCCGCCGGTGCTGCTGAGCCACATCGCCGCCGTCACCGCGCGGATCACGCTGTTCACCGCCGTCACGACGTTGAGCCTGCTGGATCCGGTGCGGGCCTTCGAGGACTACTCGACGCTGGACAATCTGTCCGGCGGGCGGCTGGAACTGATCATCGGCAAAGGCAACGGCACGGCGCAGGCGGAGTTGTTCCACGTCACCACCGGCGACCAGTGGGACCGCAATCGCGAAGGCTACGAACTGTTCCGGGCGCTGTGGGCCAGCGACCAGGTCACCTGGTCCGGCCGCTTCCGGCCGGAACTCGTTGCGGCCAAAGCCTTGCCGCGGCCGTTGCAGCCCTCGATCCGGATCTGGCACGGCAGCGCCACCAGCCGGGATTCGGTGGAACTGGCCGCGCGCCACGGTGATCCGCTCTTCTCGGCGAACGTCACCAATCCGATCGAGCCGTACGCCGACCTGGTGCGGCACTACCGGGAACGGTGGACGCACTACGGACACGACCCGGCCGACGCCCTGGTCGGCGCGGGCACCGCGGGCTTCCACGTCGCGCCCACCTCGCAGGAGGCGCTCGCGGTGTATCGCCCGATCTTCCAGGCCCGCCTGGCGTTGTCGAAAAAGCTCGGCCTGCCCGTCGTGTTCGAGACCCTGGAGGACTTCGTCACCCGGTCCTCGGCGCTGATCGGCAGCCCGGAGCAGGTGCTCGACAAAGTCGGCCGTCAGCACGAGCAGTTCGGG
This sequence comes from Nocardia sp. NPDC051832, assembly GCF_040681285.1. Taxonomy (NCBI): domain Bacteria; kingdom Bacillati; phylum Actinomycetota; class Actinomycetes; order Mycobacteriales; family Nocardiaceae; genus Nocardia; species Nocardia sp. NPDC051832. The sequence goes on along the minus strand of NZ_JBFAYL010000007.1, from coordinate 222,807 downwards.
CACGAGGTCATCCATCTGTCCGCCGAGCCGGACGGGCGCACCGAGGCGCAGCACCGCGCCGGCCTCGAATTGTTCCAGCAGGCCGTGGCGCCGGAACTGCGCCGCCGCATTCCCAGTCGTCCCCTGGCCACCGGCCATACCCGCCCCGAATTCTCTGGAGTTACCTCGTGATCCGCACCCGTCCTCGCCTCGCCGCGCTCGCCGGCGCACTAGCCGCGGCCAGTACCCTGGCCGCCTGCGGCAGCGACTCCGGCGGCGCGGGCGGCGACGCCGGACCGCCCCAGCCCGGCGGGACCCTGCGTTACGGTCTGTCGCAGGCGCCGACGTGCTCGGATCCCGCGCAGGCGAGCAGCAATCAGACGCTCTACGTCACCCGGCAGATCGTCGATTCGCTCACTGATCAGGATCCGCGGACCGGCGAGCTGAAGCCGTGGCTGGCGCGCAGCTGGGAGGCCGGGCCCGACGCCAAGGCCTTCACCTTCCACCTCGCCGACGGCGTCACCTTCAGCGACGGCGCACCGCTCACGGCCGATTCGGTGCGCAAGAACTTCGACTCGATCGTCCAGCTCGGCGCGGCCAAAGCGCCACTGGCCAACGGCTTTCTGGTCAATTACGCCGGCACCACCGTGGTGGACCGGCTGACCGCGCGCGTCGAATTCAGCAAGCCCAACGCCCAGTTCTTGCAGGCGACCGCGAGCACCCAGCTCGGCATCCAGGGCGATGCCACCACCGCCAAGCCCGCCGAGCAGCGGTGCGACGGCAGCAATGTCGGCAGCGGCCCGTTCGTCTACACCGGCTATCAGCAGAACATTTCGACCACGCTGACCAAGCGCCCCGGTTATGCCTGGGGTTCGGATGTCTTCGGGCACAAGGGCGAGGCCTACCTGGATCGCATCGAGTTCACGGTGGTGCCCGAATCCGGCGTGCGCACCGGCAGTCTGACCTCCGGCCAGCTGGACGCGGTCAGCGACGCGCTGCCGCAGGATCTGCCGCTGCTGGAAGCGGCGGGCGCCCGCCTGCTGACTACGCCGAACCCGGGTATCCCCTTCGGCTTCCAGCCCAATCTGACCCGCGGCCCGCTGCGCGACGCCGCCGTGCGCCAGGCGCTGCTGCCCGCGATCGACCGCCGGCAACTGGTCGACACCGTGCTCGGCCCGCAGTTCAAACCGGCCACCAGCACTCTGGCCAGCACCACCCCCGGCTACCAGGACCTCTCGGCGCGCCTGGCCTACGATCCGGCCAAGGCGCGCACCCTGCTCGACCAGGCGGGCTGGGCGCCCGGCGCCGACGGCATCCGGGTGAAGAACGGTGAGCGGCTGAGCTTCGGTGTGGTCTTCAGCCAGGTGTTCGCGGGCAACAAGGCGATCATCGAGCTGGTCCAGCAGCAGCTGCGCCAAGTCGGGGTGGACCTGCGCCTGGATCTGGTGTCGCTGCCGGAGAGCACGGCGCGGCAGAACGCCAAGGACTACGACGCCTACTACTACAACACCACCCGCGCCGACGGCGACATCCTGCGCAACTCCTTTACCGTCGAGGGGCGCAATCTCAATGTCCGCGAACGTATTCCGGCGCTCGACGAGGTACTGGAGAACCAGCTGAGCGCCGCCGATACCGCGGCCCGCCTGGCGCTGATCCGGACCGCGCAGGAGCGCATCCTCGACCACGGGCTCTGGATTCCGACGGTCGAGCTGTCCCAGGCCATCGGCGCCGCGGGCACGGTGCACGATCTGAAGTTCGAGGCCTCGGCCCGGCTGCAATTCTTCGACGCCTGGCTGAGCGGGCGCTGATCATGGGCCGGTATCTGGCTTTACGTGTCGCGCAAGCGGTCTGGGTGTTGTGGGCGGCCTTCACCGTCTCGTTCGTCGTGCTCTATCTGCTGCCCGCCGACCCGGTCTCGATCGCCGCCGGCGGCGCGGAATCCGGCTCGCCGGCCGATCCGGCGGCCATCGCCGAATTGCAGGCCAGGTACGGCCTGGATCAGCCGTTGTGGCAGCAGTATTGGACCGCGCTCGGACATGCCGTGCGCGGTGATCTCGGGCACTCCATCGGCACCGGTCAGCCGGTGACCGAGGCGATCGGCGCGGCGCTGCCCTCGACCCTCGGCCTGGCCGCGCTGACCCTGCTCTTCGCGATCCTGGGCGGGGCCGGCCTGGCCTGCGCGGCGACGGCCACGCGACGGCCCTGGCTGCGCAACCTGCTCGCCGCGCTGCCCTCGTTCGGGGTGGCGGTCCCGACCTTCTTCACCGGTCTCGTACTGCTGCAACTGTTCTCCTTCCAGTGGCGACTCACCCCCGCGTTCGGCGGGCACGGATTCAGCGGGACGGTATTGCCCGCGCTGACCCTGGGCCTGCCGATCGGCGCGGTGATCGCGCAGGTCCTGACCGCCGGCCTGGAATCCACCTGGCGGCAGCCGTTCGTGGATGTCGCCCTGGCCAAGGGCGGTTCGCGCTGGTGGGTGCGGCGCAAGCATGTGCTGCGCCCGGCCAGCGTGCCCGCTTTCACCATCGCCGGCGTGCTGGTGGGCAACATCCTGGCCGGGGCCGTGGTGGTGGAGAGCGTCTTCGCCCGGCCCGGCGTCGGGCGGCTCACCCAGTCCGCGGTGCTGGACCAGGACATCCCGGTAGTGCAGGGCATCGTGCTGCTCAGCGCGGCGGTATTCGTCACGGTGAACCTGATCGTCGATCTGATCTACCCGCTGCTCGATCCGCGCATCGCCGATCGCGGGACGGCCACCGGCACAACCACTCTCAACGCTACCGAGGAGGTGGCCGCCCGTGCATGACACCGCCCCGGCCCGTCCCGAACTCGATCCGTCCACCACGGCGATCCTCGCGAACTTTTTCGAGCTCGCGCGTGGGCCGCTCACCGCGGGAGTCGGCTTCACCCCGTGGCTGCTCGCCGACCTCGGCGCCGGGCCGGGCCGCAAGCGCTCCGGGCGCTGGAATTGGCTGCGCGCGGACGCCGCCGCACCCTGGGCCTTCGCGGCGACAATGGAGGCGATGCGCACCCATGGTTGATCTACTCGATGAACGCAGCGGCATCATCGCCAGGCTCGGGCGTCCCACGATCCGCTGGAGTTGGTTGCGCGCCAACGCCTTCGCGCTGCTCGCCGCCGCGGTGGCGCTCCTCGCACTCGGATGGGCGCTGTTCCCTTCGGTTTTCGCGAGCGGGGACCCGCTGACGGGCGTGCCCGCGCAGAAGTTCCAGCCGCCGAGCGCCGAACACTGGTTCGGCACCGACAACCTCGGACGTGACCTCTACACCCGCATGGTGCACGGGGCGGGATTGTCGCTCTCCGCCACCCTCACCGCCGTCGCCATCGCGCTGCTGGCCGGGTCGCTGCTGGGGCTGCTCGCCGGTGCCGCCGGCGGCATCGTGGACGCCGCCATCATGCGCGTCGTCGACGTGCTGCTGGCCATCCCCTCGCTGCTGCTGGCGCTCGCCCTGGTCACCGCGCTCGGCTTCGGCACCCGCAATGTGGCTGTAGCCGTGGGTGTTTCGCTGATCGCCAATTTCGCCCGGGTCATGCGGTCGGAAGTGCTGCGGGTGCGCGGCGCGGACTATGTGGAGGCGGCGCACGCCGGCGGAGTGCGCTGGTACGCGGTGCTCGCCCGCCACATCCTGCCGAATTCCGCGCAACCCGTGCTCGCGCTCGCCGCAGTCGAATTCGGCATGGCGGTGCTGTCGGTCTCCGCCCTCAGCTTCCTGGGCTACGGCGCGAAACCACCCACGCCGGAATGGGGTTCGCTCATCTCGGAGGGCCGGAACTACCTGGCCATCGCCTGGTGGCTGACCACCCTGCCGGGGCTGGTCATCATCGCGGTGGTGGTCGCCGCCCAGCACCTCGGCCGCACGGCCGCGAAGGAGGGACACCGATGACGGCACACACTTCCGACCGGGTCACCGCCCCAGCGTCTCGACCGCATCGCCGGGAGACACAGTCAGCAGATACCTCCGGCCACGCCGGGTCGGCAGCGCTGGATGTTGCGCCGCGAGGGGGCGCAGCAACCAGCCAGGTCGCTACGGACGAGACCACATTGCTCCGGGTCGAGAACTTGCGAGTGCGGTACCGATCCGCTCGGGAGCCCGTCACCGCGCTGGCGGGCGTGTCGCTGACGCTGGCGCGGGGCGAGGTAGTGGCGCTCGTCGGCGAATCCGGTTCGGGGAAATCGACGCTCGGGCACGCGGTGCTCGGGCTGCTCGGCTCGTCGGCCGAAATCACCGATGGAACTCTCACTTTCGACGGGCAGCATGCTGGGGACGAGCGGGCATGGCGGCGGTTGCGCGGCGCCCGGATCGGGTTCGTTCCGCAGGACCCCGGTCTGTCGCTGAATCCGGTACGGCGGGTGGGCGATCAGGTCGCCGAGACGCTGCTGGTGCACGGTCTGGCCGAGCGCCGGGAAGCGCGGGAGCGCGCGGTGCGTCTGCTCGGGGATGCCGGGCTCGATCGGCCGGAGCTGCGGGCCGCGCAGTATCCGCACGAGTTGTCCGGCGGGCAGCGCCAGCGCGTACTGATCGCGGCGGCGCTGATCGCGGAACCGGATCTGATCATCGCCGACGAACCGACCAGCGCCCTGGACGCGACCGTCGCGCGCCGGGTGCTCGATCAGCTGACCGCGCAGACCACCGCCCGTGGCACCGCCGTGCTGCTGATCACCCACGACCTGGCCGTGGCGGCGGAGCGGGCGGATCGGCTGATCGTGCTCAACGGCGGGGAGATCGTGGAAACCGGCCCGACCGCGGAGCTCGTGGCCGCGCCGCAACACCCCTACACCCGGCGACTACTGGCCGCCTCGCCCAGCCTCGCGCCGTTCCCAGGTTTCCGGAGCCCGCCCGCCGCCCCGGCGCCGCCGCTGCTCGCCGTCGGCGCGGTGCGAAAGCGCTTCCACGCCAAGGCCGGTGGCGCGGTCACCGCCGTGGACGGCGTCGGGTTCGAGCTGCGGCGTGGCGAAACCCTGTCCCTGGTAGGCGAATCCGGCTCCGGAAAGTCGACGACGGCGCGCATCGCGGTGCGGCTCACCGCCGCCGACAGCGGCACGGTCACCTTCGACGGCGCGGATCTCACCCAGGCCCGGGGCGCGCGGCTGCGCGCACTCCGGCAGCGGTTCCAGATCGTGTACCAGAACCCTTACGCGTCTTTGGATCCGCGCTGGCGGGTGTCGACGATCGTCGAGGAACCGCTGCGCGCCTACGGCGTCGGGGACCGTGCCGCCCGGCGCGACCGGGTCCGGGAACTGCTGGATCAGGTGGCGCTGCCCGAGCACTTCGGGCGGCGTCGCCCCGCCGAACTGTCCGGCGGGCAGCGCCAGCGCGTCGCGATCGCCCGCGCGCTGGCGCTGCGCCCGGAACTGCTGGTGCTCGACGAGCCCGTGTCGGCCTTGGACGCCTCCATCCAGGCCCAGATCCTCGAGCTGCTGGACCGGCTGCAAACCGAGCTCGGCCTGAGTTACCTGTTCATCTCGCACGACCTCGCCGTGGTGCGCCGGATCAGCGATCGGGTCGCCGTCATGCGGCACGGGCGCATCGTCGAAACCGGCAGCACCGCTGACATTTTCGGTGCGCCGCAGCACGAATACACCCGTGAGCTGCTGGCGGCGATCCCCGCGCCCGGCCGCCGCGCCGGCCCGGACTCCGATCGCACGGGCACCCACCCACTCGAAAGGACCGCCGCACATGGCTGATTCGACCTTGTTCCTCGGCGTGGAGCTCGCCGGGCCCGGCATACACCCGGCGGCGTGGCGGCGCGCCGACTCCCGCGCCGAGGACCTGTTCACCGGCGAATACTGGGTGGCCGCGGTGACGGCCGCCGAAACCGCCGGCGTGGACGCGGCTTTCCTGCCGGACGGATTCGCGCTGCAACCCGGCGGGCCCGGAGTCACCCGCGGCCGGCTGGACGCGGTCGCTCTCGCGGCGCGCGTCGCCGCGGCCACGCACGGGATCGGGCTGCTGCCGCAGGCGGCGGTCACCCACACCGAGCCGTTCCACCTGTCCAAGGCGATCGCCAGCCTCGACTTCGCCGCACTGGGCCGAGCAGGCTGGGAAACGACTGTATCCGAGACCGCCGCGGAGGCGAACGCGTTCGGCCGCAAGGGTGTGCAAGATTCCGCCGCGCTGTGGCATGAGGCGGACGAGGCCCTCGAGGTGGTGACCCGGCTCTGGGACAGCTGGGAGGACGACGCCGAGATCCGTGACGTCGGCACCGGTCGCTTCATCGACCGGGACAAACTGCACTACATCGACTTCGCCGGGGACAACTTCTCGGTGAAGGGCCCGTCGATCACGCCGCGCCCACCCCAGGGACGGCCGATCGTCGCGGTGCGCGCCGCGGACCCGGCGAGTACGGCGGTCGCGGTGCGGCGCGCCGACCTCATCCGGATCACCGCCGCCTCGCCCGCGCAGGCCCGCGCCCGGCGCACGGAACTCCGGTCCGCGCTCGCCGCCGCCGAGCGTGACCCGGACACCGTGCGCGTACTGCTCGACCTCGACGTCCATCTCGCCGATTCCGTCGAAACCGCTGCCGCCGAGGTCCTCGAACTCGATCAGTGGGCGGCCCCCGCCTCCGCACCCCGGGCGGGCACCGCGCCGCTGCGGCACCTCGGCACGACAGCGGGACTGCGCCGCCTGCTCGACGACATCGCCGAGGACCGCATCGCCGACGGCGTCGTGCTGCGTCCCCTCGCCGTCCAGTCCACCCTGACCCGGCTCGCCGGACTCGGCCGTAATCCACCGGCCGCCAGCTCTTTCCGGCACCGTCTCGGCCTCCCCCGCCCGCTCAGCCGGTACGCGACCGCGCCGTCGAACTGAGAGACCGCCATGACCACCACCACACGCAAGCAAGTCCATCTCGCCGCGCACTTCCCCGGCGTCAACAACACCACCGTCTGGGCCGACCCGGATTCCAAGAGCCAGATCGATTTCTCCTCGTTCACGCACCTGGCCCGCACCGCGGAACGCGGACTGTTCGACTTCTTCTTCCTCGCGGAGGGTCTGCGGCTGCGCGAGCACCGCGACCGCATCCACGATCTCGACGTCGTCGGCCGGCCGGACACCTTCACGGTGCTCAACGCGCTGGCCGGGGTGACCGGCAAACTCGGCCTGGCCGGGACCATCAACACCACGTTCAACGAACCCTTCGAACTGGCGAAGCAATTCGCCTCGCTCGATCATCTCTCCGGCGGCCGCGCCGCATGGAACGCCGTCACCTCCTCCGACGCGTTCACCGGCGAGAACTTCCGCCGCGGTGGATATCTGGAGCACAGCCAGCGCTATCAGCGCGCCGCCGAGGTCGTGCGGGCGACGCGCGCGCTGTGGGACAGCTGGCCCGCGGACGCCCTGGTCGTGGATCGCGAAGCCGGCGTCTTCGCCCACGACGTTCCCGAAACCCGTTTCCGCACTACCCAATTCGATATCGAGAGCCGGTTCGTGCTGCCGCCGAGCCCGCAGGGATATCCGGTGCAGTTGCAGGCCGGTGATTCCGACGAGGGCCGTGAGTTCGGCGCCGCCACCGCCGATGCCATCTTCACCGGCCACGGCACCCTGGAAGCCGGTCAGCGTTTCTACGCCGACATCAAGGGCCGGCTCGCGAAATACGGCCGCACGCCGGACGAAGTGAAGATTCTGCCCGCCGCCACCTTCGTCCTCGGCGACACCGCGGCCGACGCGCACGACCGGGCCCGCCACATCCGGCTGCAACAAGTCGGCCCGCAGACCGCCATCGCCTTCCTCGAACAAGTCTGGGGCCGTGACCTTTCCGGCTACGACCCGGACGGGCCGCTGCCCGAGGTGGAACCGGCCGACAACGTCCACATCACCCGCGGCCGGGTCCGGCACGCCAAGGATCCGCGCGCGGTAGCCGAGGCCTGGCGCGCCAAAGCCGAGGCGGAGCACCTGACGATCCGTGAGCTGATCATCGAGGTCACCGCCCGCCAGCAGTTCGTCGGCACGCCGGCCCAGGTCGCCGCGCAGATCGACGAGCACGTCCAGGCCGACGCCGCCGACGGCTTCATCCTGGTCCCGCACCTGACCCCCGGCGGGCTCGACGAATTCGTCGATCGCGTCGTCCCGGAGCTCCAGGAACGCGGCAGCTTCCGCACCGAGTACTCCGGCTCGACCCTGCGCGACCACCTCGGTCTGCGCCATCCCCGCAACGCTCACCGCAGCACCGTCCACGAAGGAGTACGCGCGTCATGACCACAAGCACCGCCACCGAATTCGACACCACCTGGGCGCTGTGGCAGCACGCCCGCGAAGACCAGCTGCGCGATCCGCTCGGCTTCCTCAGCCTCACCGCGCTGCACTGGCTCACCGATCGGCCCGAGCGCCTGGCCGGCGTGCCGGGCACCTGGTGGGTCACCGACGACAAGGTCTTCATCACCGCCCAGCCCGGCGACCGGCTCGACTTCCAGGGCTCCGGTATCGCCGGCGTGCAGATCCTGACGCCCGCCGAGGGTGCGCCGGGACTCGAAGTGCGGCACGGGGATCGGATCCTGGAGGTGATCCGGCGCACCGGCCGGTACGCCGTGCGCGTGCACGATCCGAAGTCCCCGACACTGCTCGCCTTCGAGGGCATCCCCGCCTACGCACCGGAGCCGCGCTGGGTGGTGACCGGCCACTACCAGCCCTTCGACGTGCCGCGCACCCTGACCACCGGCGCCGTCGTCGAGGGCCTGGAACATCACCACACCGCCACGGGCACCATCGAATTCACCATCGGCGAGGTGACCGAGCGGGTCGTGGCCTTCGGCAACGGCGACGACCTGCGCGTGCTGTTCACCGATGCCACCAGCGGCGTCACCACCTATCCGGCGGCCCGCGCGCTCGCCGTCGACGCACCGGATCCCGACGGGACGGTCCGCCTCGATTTCAACCGGGCGGCGAATCTGCCGTGCGCCTTCACCGATTTCGCGACCTGCCCGATCGCGCCCGAGCAGAACCGGTTGCGCGTGGCCATCGAAGCGGGCGAACAGCACCCGAAGCTGGGCCTGGGTGATCGGCTGTGAGCGTGCCGCTGTCGATTCTCGACCTGTCGCCGATCAGTGCCGGGTCCACCGCCCAGCAGGCGCTGCGCAACACCATCGATCTGGCCCAGCACGCCGAACAGTGGGGCTACCACCGGTATTGGCTGGCCGAGCACCATTTCGTCGCGGTCGCGAGCTCGTCCTCGACGACCCTGATCGGGCTGGTGGCCGCGGCGACCAGCCGGATCCGGGTCGGGTCGGCGGCCGTACAGGTCGGTCACCACACCTCGGTGTCGATCGTGGAGGCGTTCGGCACCATCGACGCGCTCTACCCAGGCCGGCTCGATCTCGGCCTGGGCCGGTCCGGACATCGCAAGGCCCAATACGGTTCGGAGCCGACCCATCCCAGGCGGGAGCGCCCAGTGCTGGACACCGCGACCGGACGCACCGAGGTGCGCGACGGCGTGGTGATTCCGCCGCCGTTCGATCCGGGCCGGGTCGCGGACCGCTCGAAATATCTTGCGGGACTGCATCTCCTGCACCAGGAGGGCGCGCAGCCGCAGGACTTCACCGAGCAGGTGGACGACATCCGCGCGCTGCTGGCGGGCACCTACACCACGCCGGACGGCTTTGCGCTGCACGCGGTTCCGGGCGAGGGAGCGCAGGTCGAGGTGTGGCTGTTCGGCAGTTCGGGCGGCGCGAGTGCGGAACTCGCCGGGCGCCTGGGTCTGCCGTTCGCGGCGGCCTATCACGTCGCGCCGGGCACCGCCCTGGACGCGGTGGACTCCTACCGCGCGGCCTTCCGCCCGTCCGCCCAGCTGTCCGAGCCGTACGTGGTGCTGTCGGCGGACGTCGTGGTCGCCGAAACCGATGCGGCGGCACAGCGTCTGGCCGCCACCTACGGCCACTGGGTGCACGGCATCCGCAGCGGCGCGGGCGCGCCCGAATACCCGGATCCGCGCACCGCCCCCGCGCTCACCGCCGACCAGGAACGGCTGGTGGCGGATCGAACCTCCACCCAGTTCGTCGGTTCGCCCAGCACGGTGTCCGAACGGCTCGCCGCCTTGCAGCGGGTGAGCGGCGCAGACGAACTGCTGGTCACCAGCGTCACCCACGACCACGCCGACCGGCTGGAATCGCATCGGCTGCTGGCCGAGGCCTGGGGCGTCCGCGCCGCCCGGGCCGCCTGAACGCCGACCGGATTGCCCAGGCCCGCGACGCGGGCCTGGGCATTTGCGTGCAGTTGAGCGCGTATCTCCCATTGCTTCAGCCCTTGTTGATCTGCCCAACCCGAGTTGTGAAGCTATACGTTCGACCAAAGAACATTCACATCTGCATGTAATGTTCGTCGGGTTCGGACGACGGAGAGAGATCAATGACGACAACTCCCCCACGCCGCGGCGCTCGCTGGTTGATCGCCGGGCTCACCGCGCTGGTCACCGTGGCGCTGGCCGGAGCCCCGCCGGCGCAGGCCACGCCCGCGGGCGACCCGCACTGGGCCGCGCTGCACGACGGTCCGCCGCAGTTCCCCTCGATCCATATCGACTGGGACGTCCCGATCACGATGAGTGACGGCACCATCCTGAAGGCGAACGTGTACCGCCCCGCCGACGCGAACGGCCCGGTCACCGCCCCGCTGCCGACGATCGTGAACCTCACGCCCTACACCAAACTGCTCTCGATGATCGCGCAGACCGCGCTGTCGGTCCCGGTGCTCTCCGACGCGGTGACCAGCGCCTTCCGCGACTTCAGCCTGAACGGCACCGCACTGGAAGGACTCACCGACCAGACCCGCGTGCTCGGCGGCGGGTTCGGGCGTGCCTTCGCCGCGGACCCGAACCTGATCCGCAACGGCTACGTCCAGGTCGTCGCCGACGTCCGGGGAACCGGTTTCTCCCAAGGCATTTGGGAACCTTGGGGTCCGAAGGACCAGGCCGACACTCCGGAGGTGATCGCCTGGGCGGCGGCGCAACCGTGGTCGGACGGCAAGATCGGCATGACCGGCGCGTCCTATTCCGGCATCAATCAGGTACAGGCGGCGGCGAAACAGCCGCCCGCGCTGAAAGCCATTGTCCCGCTGGTCCCCGGCAACGATCTGGTGCACGACATGATCGCTCCGGGCGGCGGCGCGATCGGCATCCTCGCGCCGTATCTGCTGGCGGTGAACCTGCTCAAGCTCACCCCCGACCTGGTGTCGATCGCTGTGGGCAAGTTCGACACCCAGTGGCTGGCCGACCGCCTGCGCAGCCCGATGTCGTTCCTGGACATCGCGATCGCGACCCTGACCACCAGCTCCTTCGATGCCATCCCGCCGGAGTTGGCGTCGGTGCTCGACCCTGCCAGCCCGATCCGGCAGGCCTGGCTCGGGCATCCGGATCGAATCACCGTGCCCACCATGGTGATCGGCGGCTGGCACGACAACTTCGCCAACGGCGAGCCGCGCATCTACCAGAGCATCCCGCTGCCGCCCGGCCAGAAGCAGCTGATCATGGGCAACAGCTACCACGTCAGCGCCGGCTTCGACATGCGCGGCCGCGACGGCGAGCCGCCGCGCGTCGATGTGCTGACGCGGGCCTGGTTCGACAAGTGGCTCAAGGGCATCGACAACGGCATCGACCGCTACGGCCCGGTCACCCTGTGGCAGCAGGGCGCGGGCTGGACCACCGCCGGTGAGTTCCCACGGCCGGGCCACACGCACCAGCGCATGTATCTGTCCGCGACGGCGAGCGGCACCACGAACGCCAGCGTGCACGATGGAAGCCTCAGTGCGGCAGCGCCTTCGGATGCTCGACGACTGACGGTCGCGCCCGGTCTGGCGAGCCTGTGCTCGGCGGACGCCGCACAAGGCACGGCGGGCATCCTGGTGTTCACCGGCTGCGGCAAGGACGCCCGGGTGCAAGAGCTGCAAGGACTGACCTTCACCAGTGCCCCGGTTGCCGAACCGACCACCCTCTCGGGTCCGATCGCGGTGCACCTCAACACAATTCACGACGCGACCGACGGATACTGGACGGTGACCGTAAACGATGTCGCACCTGATGGACGTTCGACGACGCTGAGCACCGGACAGTTGCTGGCCTCACTCCGCGCCATGGACGAAAACCGCAGCGCGCGTTCGGCGAACGGTGACTACAGCGACCCCTACCCGATCATGTCGCTGCACGAGCGGCTGCCGATCGTGCCGGGCGAAGCGACCCAGCTCGACATCGGGCTGGCGCCCACCGACGCCGTCCTGAAGCCAGGGCACCGGCTGCGCGTGGACATCTTCGCGAGCAACTACCCGAAGGGGCTGCCGATCCGGCCCTTCCTGGATGCGACGGAGCCGAAACCTCAGCACCTTCAGTTGGACCCCACGTCGCCGAGCTACGTCAACGTGCCGATCGCCGGAAACCCCGGCTGGTGAGCGCATAGCAAAGGGGCCGGCATGCACCGGCCCCTTTCGTAGTTCTTACGCGCTCAGCGGCGCGGCGGTCACGCCGTAACCCAGATTGGTGAGCACCTCACTGGTCGCCTTCGCGAAGTTCAGCGTGATGAAGTGCAGGCACGGTGCGCCCTCGTCGATCAGGCGCTGCCCCATCTCGGTGGCGATCTCGATCCCGACCTCGCGCACCGCGGCCCGGTTCTCCTCCGGACCGTCCCCGGCGGCCTTGTGCAACCGCTCCAGCACATGCGCGGGCAGCGCGCGACCGCACAGCTCCTCCGCGCGCGCGACCGTGCGCAGCGAGGTGACGGGCATCAGCTCCGGAATGATCGGCTTCTCCGCCTCGATCGGATCGAACGCGGCCAGCCGATCCCGCAGCCGCAGATAGTGTTCGACGTCGAAGAACATCTGGGTGATCGAATACTCCGCGCCCGCACGCAGTTTCGCGGCCAGGAACTCGGTGTCGTGGTCCAGGCTCGGCGAGCGGTGGTGGCCCTGCGGGAACGAGGCGACGCCGACGTGGAAGTCACCGAGATCGCGCACGATCCGGACCAGTTCCTCGGCGTAGGCGACGCCGTGCGGGTGCTGCTCCCACTCGCCGAGCGGATCGCCCGGCGGGTCGCCGCGCAGCACCAGAATGTTCTTGATCCCGGAATCGGCGTAGGCGCCGACCAGCGACCGCAACTCGGCCACGCTGTGCCCGACGGCGGTCAGGTGGGCCACCGGCAGCAGGATCGTCTCCTGCGCCAGCTGACCGGTCACCCGCACGGTGCGGTCGCGGGTGGAACCGCCCGCGCCGTAGGTCATGGACACGAAGGCCGGGTGCATCCGCTCGAATTCGCGCACCGCCCGCCACAGCCGGGCCTCGGCTGCGGCGTCGCGGGGCGGATTGAACTCCACCGAGAACGGCACGGCGCGGCCGCCGTGCGTCCGCAGGCTCTGTACAACCGAAGGCGTTCCAGAGACGTTCGGTGGCCGCCGCAAGTCATCGAAAGTCACCGGTCCAGTGTAGGGGGACCTGCACGTTCGACCTATTTCCTCCCAAATGGCGGGAAAAAGGAGAGCCCGGGCGACGGCGGTCACAAGGGGCGCGCGTATCCTTTTACTGGGCAGTACCCTCGCGGTGACCTGGTTGAAATCCCGCCTCGGCCCCGAGCCCGAAAACACCGACATCCGCCGTGCTGGCCCCAGTGCGGCCCGTGATCCATCTTGGAGGATGCCCTGTCCGCCGGACCAGGTACCCCTACCCGAACCCTGTCGTCGGCGACCAACGGATCCGCCGAGGTGACCGGGGCAGCCTCCGCTACTCCGCAACTGGGCGCACCCGGCTTCGTCACCGCGGTGGAAAAGGCACTCACGGAATTCTTCGCCGCCAAGCGCACCACGGTCGAGCCGCTGGGGCTCCCGTTCGTCGAATCCGCCGAAGCGCTCGAGCTTTTCGTGCTGCGCGGCGGCAAGCGCACCCGCCCGGCCTTCGCCTGGACCGGCTGGCTCGGCGCGGGCGGCGACCCGGACGCCCCCGAAGCCGCCGCCGTGCTGAGCGCCTGCGCCGCACTCGAACTGGTGCAGGCCTGCGCGCTCATCCACGACGACATCATCGACTCCTCGCGCACCCGGCGCCGTTTCCCGACCGTGCACGTCGACTTCGAAGAGCGCCACCGCGAGCGCGCCTGGGCCGGCGACTCCGCACACTTCGGCACCAGCGTCGCCATCCTGATCGGGGATCTGGCCCTGGCCTGGGCCGACGACATGGTCCATGCCTCCGGCCTGGACGACGCCGCCATCTCCCGCTTCGCCCCGGTCTGGGCGCTGATGCGCACCGAGGTGCTGGGCGGGCAGCTGCTCGACATCAACGGTGAAGCCGGCGGCGACGACTCGGTCGAGGCCGCGCTGCGCATCAACCGCTACAAGACCGCCGCCTACACCGTGGAGCGCCCGCTGCACCTGGGCGCCGCCATCGCCGACGCCGACGCCGGGCTGTTCGCGGCCTACCGCGAGTTCGGCACCGATATCGGCATCGCCTTCCAGCTGCGGGACGACCTGCTCGGGGTCTTCGGCGACCCGGCCGTCACCGGCAAACCCTCCGGCGACGATCTGCGCGAAGGCAAGCGCACCGTGCTGCTCGCCGAGGCCCTGCGCCGGGCCGACGCCACCGACCCGGCCGCCGCGAAACTGTTGCGCACCAGCATCGGCACCGATTTGAGCGCCGACGACGTGGAGCGCCTGCGCGCCGTGCTCACCGAGCTCGGCGCGGTCGACGAGGTGGAATCTCGCATCGCCGACCTCACCGAACGCGGCCTCGCCGCCATCGAAACCTCGACCGCCACCCAATCCGCGAAACAGTCATTGCGTGCGATGGCACTCGCCGCAACCAGGAGGACCGCATGAAAGCCGTTGTGGGACCAGCCGATCGAGTAATCACCGTCGGCGCGGGTCCCGCCCCGCGTACGACCGCGAAGCGACGTGGGAAGAGTTTCGTGCTCACCGAGCGCCGGATCATGATGGGCGCGGCGCTGCCCGCCCGCCGTGCCATCCGACTACCGAAGGCCTGCGCCGCAACCGAAACCACCGGCGAGTAGACCCGTCCTACCCGTCGTCCGGTCGGCCTACCCCGTCCTCCCGGCATGCTTCGGCCGGGATCCAGGCACGCTTCATCGAACCGTCTGGATCCCGGCTATAAGCGCGCCGGGACAGCGGTGATCTTCAAGGAGAATCTGTGAAAACCGTTGCGGGACCGACTGATCGGGTCGTCGTGGTGGGCGCCGGTCTATCCGGGCTCGCGGCGGCGCTGTATCTCACCGGCGCCGGGCGCACCGTGACCGTGCTGGAGCGGGCCGATCATGTCGGCGGCCGGGTCGGCGTCTATCGCGGTCCCGACTACGAGATCGATTCCGGCGCAACGGTGCTGACCCTGCCCGAACTGGTGACCGAGGCGCTGGCCGCGGTCGGCCGGACCCCCGAGTCCTGCGGCCTGCGCATCCAGCAGCTCACCCCGAGCTACCACGCGCGGTTCGCCGACGGCGCCGATCTCCGGGTCTACGCCGACGCCGACGCCATGGCGGCGGAGGTCACCCGGGTCTGCGGACCGGTGGAGGCGCGGCGCTACCGGCGGCTGCGGGACTGGCTGGCCCGGATCTACGCGGCCGAGTTCACCGAGTTCATGGACACCAACTTCGACTCGCCCCTGGACATGGTGCGGCTGCCGCGCAAACGCGCCGCGCTGCTGGAACTGGTGCGGCTCGGCGGTTTCGGCAAACTCGGCGCCCGGGTCGGCCGGATCCTGCGGGACCAGCGGCTGGCGCGGCTGTTCACCTTCCAGGCGCTGTACGCGGGCATGCCGCCCGCCGAAGCGCTCGCGGTGTATGGCGCGATTCCCCATATGGACACCTCGCTCGGGGTGTACTTCCCCGAAGGCGGCATGCGCGCGGTCGCGGCGGCGCTGGCCGAGGCGTTCACCGGCGCGGGCGGCACCCTCGAGCTGAACACCGAGGTCGTCGGGATCGATTACGCGGGCGGCCGGGCCCGGCGGGTCTGCACCGCCGACGGCCGGGCCCTCGAATGCGACGCCGTCGTCCTCACCGCCGACCTCGGTGCGATCGAACGTTTCGGCGTCCGCCGCCGCCGGTGGCTGCGCGCGTCCCCCTCGGCGGTCGTCGCGCACGGCACCGTCCCGGCCGAGATCGCCGCGGGCTGGCCCATACAGGCCCACCACACCATCGAGTTCGGGGCCGCGTGGGATCGCACCTTCGCCGAACTCACCGCCCGGCGCGGGCAGCTGATGAGCGACCCGTCGCTGCTGCTGACCCGGCCCGCGCTGACCGACCCCGGCCTCTTCATCGACCGCCCCGACGGCCGGCACGAGCCCTTCTCGCTGCTCGCGCCCTGCCCGAATCTCGATGCGGCGCCGCTGGATTGGGACCGGCTGGGGCCGTCCTACCTGCGCGAGCTGCTGGAGGTGCTGGAGCAGCGCGGCTACACCGGCCTCGCCGCGCACTTCACCGTCGACCACCTCGACACCCCGCGCACCTGGCAGGACCAGGGCATGCTGGCGGGCACGCCGTTCTCGGCCGCGCATGTCTTCCGGCAGACCGGTCCGTTCCGTTCGCGCAACTTGCCGAGCTCCAGTGACAACGTGGTTATCGCAGGTTGCGGCACTACCCCGGGCGTGGGCGTGCCCACGGTGCTGCTGTCCGGAAAACTGGCGGCTAACCGGATTACCGGCGCTGTGTCACCGGCATCGGAAGAAACCGCGCCTACCATGGCGCGTGGGTTCGCAACGAAGCATTAAACTGATCGCCGACCTATTCGCTTGCGGTTGCGACCGCTGACCCTGCCGGGGGGACCGACACCACATGCCATCCCCGGACATGCGCGTCACCTCCGACAATTCGGCCGTCAGCGAGCACTTGCCAGGCCGCCCGAAAGGGTCGGCCGACCACACCGCCGTCAGCCCGCGCCCCCTGCGGTCGCGGATGCAGACCTACGCCGATTTCATCCGCAGCCCCGAGGGCCACGCGGCCCTGATGGGATTCGTCGGCGCCATCATGATCACCTTCGGCGGCTTCGGCGCGGGCAGCGTCCGCAAAGTCGACCCGCTGCTGGAGTCCTGGCATCTGTCGTGGCTGCGCTTCGGCCACGGGCTGGTGCTGTCGAGCATGGTCGTCTGGATCGGCGTGCTGCTCATGATCACCGCCTGGGTTCGGCTGGGGCGGACCACGATCGGCACCGGCGACCGCGCGGGCGCCGAGGTCACGCTGAACGAGCTGCGCGCGATCGTCGGCATCTGGGTCTTCCCGCTGCTGTTCGCGGCGCCCATGTTCAGTCGCGACGCCTATTCCTATCTTGCGCAGGGTGCGCTGCTGCGGGACGGCTTCGACCCTTACGCGGTCGGTCCGGTCGCCAATCCTGGTGTGCTGCTGGACAACGTGAGCGCGGTCTGGACCACCACCACCGCGCCCTACGGCCCGATCTTCCTGTTGCTGGCCCGCGGCATCACCGCGATCACCGGCGACAACGTGGTCGCGGGCACCATCGGCCTGCGGCTGGTGATGCTGCCCGGTCTGGCGCTGATGATGTGGGCGGTGCCGTATCTGACCAAACACCTCGGCGGCAAGCCGACGGTCGCGCTGTGGCTGGCGGTGCTCAATCCGCTGGTGCTGATCCACCTGATGGGCGGCGTGCACAACGAGATGCTGATGGTCGGGCTGATGTGCGCCGGCATCGCGCTCGTGCTGGAGCGGCACCATGTCGCGGGCATCGTGGTGGTCGCCATCGGCGTCGCGATCAAGGCGACCGCCGGTATCGCACTGCCCTTCCTGGTGTGGATCTGGATGCTGCACGAGAAGGAGAAACGCGCCGCCGAGCGGCTGGGCAAGCCGACCGACGATCCCGCGGTCATCGACACCGACGCGGCCGCCCCCTCGCGGGACATGCCGCATCCGGCGTTCGTCTTCGCCAAGATCGCGGGACTGGGCCTGCTCGTCTTCGCCGCCGTCTTCGCGGCGGCCTCGCTGCTCGCCGGGGTCGGCATCGGCTGGCTGCAGGCGCTGCAAGGCTCCAACAAGATCGTCAACTGGCTCTCGCTGCCGACCATCCTGGCGCACATGGCCACCTGGGTCACCCCCCTCGAGTTCGCGCCGGTCCTCGACGTCACCCGCCTGATGTGCGAGCTGCTGATGGGGCTGCTGCTGGTGCTGACCTGGTGGCGGTTCCGGCACAGCGAACGCGAGGCCGTGCTCGGCATCACGATCGCGTTCGTCGCCATCGTGATCCTCTCCCCCGCCGCGCTGCCCTGGTACTACTCCTGGCCGCTGGCGCTGGCCGCCGGCTTCGCGCTCTCGACCACGACCCTGATGGTGCTGGTCGGCCTGTGTACCTGGCTGATGCTGGTCTTCACCCCGGACGGCAACATCGGGCTCTACAACCTCCCGCATGTGGCCGCCGCGACCTTCGCCGCCGTGGTGGCGGCGCTGTCGCTGCGCAAGGTGGACCCGCTGCGGTTGCGCGCCACACCCCCGCCCGCGGAAGTTCCCGTCCCGCGGCCATGAGCTCGACGCCCCTCGACGCCGCCTATCAGGAATGCAGGCGGATCGCCGCCGAACACGGGCGCACCTATTTCCTGGCGACCAGACTGCTGGCCGCGCCGCGCAGACCGGCCGTGCACGCGCTCTACGCGTTCGCGCGGACCGTGGACGACATCGTCGACCACGCCCAGCGCGTCTCGTCCGACCACGGGCCCGCGGGCGCGGTCGATCTGCTGGAGAAGCAGCTGCGCACGGCGCTGGAACAGGGACCCGGCGCGGTCGCCGACGCACCCGTGCTGCTCGCCCTGACCGACACGATCACGCGATACGACATTGCCCCGCACCACTTCTGGACGTTCCTGGATGCCATGCGCATGGACATTCCGGGCTCCGGGCACTACCGCGACCGCTACGCCGACATGACCGAACTCCGCGCGTACATGGGCGGCTCGGCCGCCGCGATCGGCCTGCAACTACTACCCGTGCTCGGCACCGTAGTCCCCCGGGCCGACGCCGAACCGGCCGCCGCGGCGCTCGGCGAAGCCTTCCAGCTCACCAATTTCCTGCGCGATGTCGGCGAAGACCTGGACCGCGGCCGGGTCTATCTCCCGGCCGACGATCTCATCGCCTTCGGCGTCGACCACGACCTGCTGTTGCACTGCCGGCGCACCGGGCGCACCGACCCGCGGGTCCGCCGCGCCCTGGCGCATCTGATCGCCGTCAACCGGGGCATCTACCGGCGCGCCGACCCCGGCATCGACCTGCTCGAACCGCGGGTGCGCCCCGCCATCCGCACCGCCAGCACCCTGTACGCGGCCATCCTCACCGAGATCGAGCGACGCGATTACGCCGTCTTCGACCAGCGTGCGGTGGTCGGGACGCCCAAGCGCCTGCGCGTCGCGGCGACCCAGCTCCTCGCGCGCTGAATGGCGGTAGCGCCGCGCGGGCGCTACCGCGGATCAGACCGGGTTCAGAACGGGTCGGCGGCCGCGCGGCGGATCACTTCACGGGCCAGCGGGCCGTGCAGCGCGTCGATCGGCTTACCGGGCAGGCTGTCGTCGTCGGTGAAGATCCACTCCAGGATCTCCTCGTCGCTGTATTTTGCGTCCTTCATCACGGTGATCAGCCCGGGGAGGTGCTTGGTCACGCCACCGTGCGGGTCGAAGAAGATCTCGGGGACGCCGGCGACGCCGGCCCGGCGCAGCGCGAGCAATTGGTGGTCGCGCAGCATCTGATGCACTCGGGTCACCGAGATGCCGAGCTTGTCGGCCACTTCTGGCAGTGGCAGCAGGGACACCGACTCCGGAAGAACATCATCACTGCAGGGAAATGCACTCACCCCGATAACGGTAGACGGTGCCCGCGCGCAGGTCGCGAGACACCCGGCGCATGCGGAAAAACCGTCGCGGCAGGCCGGGATCCCGGCTCGAACACAGTTACCATCGTGGGGGCCGCACGGCGCGGACGACAGTTTTTGGAGGACACGACTTGATCGGGCAGATCCTGGAAGGGCGTTACCGGATTGACGCGCCGATCGCGCGGGGCGGGATGTCGATGGTGTTCCGCGGGATGGATACCCGGCTGGACCGCCCGGTCGCGATCAAGGTGATGGATCCCAAGTTCGCCGGTGATCCGCAGTTCCTGTCACGCTTCGAATTCGAGGCCCGCGCGGTCGCCAAGCTCAAGCATCCGTCCCTGGTCGGGGTGTACGACCAGGGCGTGGACGGCGAATACCCGTTCCTGATCATGGAGCTGGTCGAAGGCGGGACGCTGCGCGAGCTGCTGCGCGAACGCGGTCCGATGCCGCCGCACGCGGTGCGCGCGGTCGCCGAACCGGTGCTCGAGGCGATCGGCGTCGCGCACGCGGCGGGCCTGGTGCATCGCGACATCAAGCCGGAGAACGTGCTGATCTCCGACAGCGGTGACGTGAAGATCGCCGACTTCGGCCTGGTCCGGGCGGTCGCGGCGGCCAACACCACCTCGGCCAGCGTGATCCTGGGTACCGCGGCGTATCTGTCGCCGGAACAGGTGACCTCCGGGTCCGCGGATTCGCGCAGTGACGTCTACTCGTTCGGCGTGCTGATCTTCGAGTTGCTGACCGGCCGGGTGCCGTTCACCGGCGACACCTCGATCTCGGTGGCCTACCAGCGCATCGAGAACGACGTGCCGAGCCCGAGCGAGTTCATCGCCGGCGTGCCGCCGGAGTTCGACGATCTCGTCGCCCGCGCCACCGCCCGTGAGCCCCTGCACCGGTTCGCCGACGCCGGCGAGATGGCGGCCGCGTTGCGTGCCATCGCCGCGGACCTGGAGTTGCCGCCCTACCGGGTGCCGGCGCCGCAGGAATCGGCCGAGCATCTCAGCGCCGGATTCACCTCCGTCGCCGATCTCAGCGGACGGAACGCCTCCCCGCAGCCCGCGCCGCAGCCGCAGTACACGCCGGACCCGCAGCACACCAAGGTGGTGACCGCCGCGCGGCCGCGCGTGCCCGACTACGGGCCCGACGGCTACGACGACGGCTACGGCCCGGACAGCGGATACGGCCCCGGCAACGGATACGGCGCTACCGAGGTCCACGACTACGCGCCGTCGCGCCGTCAGCCGCCGCAGCCCTACGGCGCCGATCCGGTGAAATCGCGCCGCACGGCGCTGGTGTGGGCCGCGATCGTGGTCGCCCTGACCCTGCTGGTCGGCATCGGCGGCTGGTGGCTCGGCGTCGGCCGCTATTCGCCGATCCCGCCCGTCGCCGGCATGTCCGCCGAGCAGGCCACCGCGGCCCTGCAGGACGCCGGATTCGACAGCGAGACAAGGCAGAAGGCCTCCGACACCATTCCCCTGGGCGGCGTGGTCGGCACCGATCCGTCCGCCGGATCCAAGGTGACCAAAGGCTCCACGGTCGCGGTGCTGATCTCCAGCGGCAAGCCGCGGGTGCCGGACGTGCAGCCCGGTGACGACATCAAGAAGGTCAATCAGCTGGTCCGCGACGCCGGCCTGCAGCCCATCGACGCCGGCGAGGTCGGCAGCCAGCTGCCCAAGGGCAGTCTCGCGCGGGTCGAACCCGGCGTCGGCACCGTGTTGCCGATGGGCGCGCAGGTGAAGGTGTACCGCAGCAACGGCGCGCCGCCGGTGAAACTGCCCGACGTGCGCGGCAAGACCGTCGACGAGGCGACCTCGGTCCTGACCAAGGCCGGCATCAAGGTGAAGGGTCAGCAAACCGAATTCGACAAGGCCATCGAGTCCGGCCAGGTCGTCGGCACCGATCCCGCCGCGGGAACGACTGTGAATTCCGGTGATTCGGTGACGCTGATCGTCTCCGACGCGGTGAAGATCCCGTTCCTGGTCGGCTCCAGCGTCGGCGAAGCGCGCCAGAAACTGGTGGCGCTCGGGTTCAAGGTCCAGGTCCAGTCCCTCACCGATTCCGACACCTCGGTGGTCATCGGCCAGGCCCCCGGCGCGGGCAGCCGGGTCGAGCCGGGCAGCACCATCACCCTGACCGCACTCCCCTGACAAACAGCGAAAGGGCGCCGGATCGAGATCCGGCGCCCTTTCCTCGAAACTGGGGTCAGCGCAGCATTTCCGCGACCAGGAACGCCAGCTCCAGCGACTGCTGGGTGTTCAGGCGCGGGTCGCAGGCCGTTTCGTAGCGGTCGTTGAGGTCCAGGTCGGAGATGTCCTGGGCGCCGCCGAGGCATTCGGTGACGTCCTCGCCGGTGAGCTCGATGTGCAGGCCGCCCGGGTGCGTGCCGAGAGCGTGGTGCACCTCGAAGAAGCCCTGTACCTCGTCGACGATGCGGTCGAAGTGGCGGGTCTTGAAGCCGGTGGACGCCTCGTGGGTGTTGCCGTGCATCGGGTCGCACTGCCAGATCACCTGATGTCCGGTGGCCTGGACCTTCTCGATGATCGGCGGCAGGGCGTCGCGCACCTTGCCGTTGCCCATGCGCGAGACGATGGTCAGCCGGCCCGGTTCGTTGTTCGGGTCCAGGCGTTCCACGTACTCCACCGCCTGCTCGGGGGTGGTGGTGGGCCCGATCTTCAGGCCGATCGGGTTCGCCAGCAGCTCCGCGAAGGCGATGTGCGCGCCGTCGAGCTGACGAGTGCGTTCACCGATCCAGAGGAAATGCGCGGACAGGTCGTAGAGCGCGGGCTCGCCCGTGGCCGGGTTCTCGCCCAGCCGCAGCATGGCGCGCTCGTAATCGAGCACCAGCGCTTCGTGGCTGGCGTAGATGCGCGCGGACTGCAGGCTCGGATCGTTGACCCGGCAGGCGTTCATGAACGCGAGGCCGCGGTCGATCTCCTCGGCCAGGGCCTCGTAGCGGGCGCCGGCGGGCGACTGGGCGACGAAGTCGCGGTTCCAGTCGTGCACCTTGTGCAGATCGGCCATGCCGGCGCTGGTCAGCGCGCGCACCAGGTTCATCGCCGCGCTGGCGTTGGCGTAGGCGCGGACCAGGCGGGACGGGTCGTGCGCCCGGAGCTTCTCGTCGGCGACCAGCGAGTTGACCATGTCGCCGCGGTAGGAGGTCAGACCCAGCGAGTCGGTGTCCGAGGAGCGCGGCTTGGCGTACTGACCGGCGATCCGCGCCACCTTCACCACGGGCAGGCTGGCGCCGTAGGTCAGCACCACGGCCATCTGCAGCAGGGTGCGGATGTTGCCACGGATGTGCGGCTCGGTGTTGTCGGCGAAGGTTTCCGCGCAGTCACCGCCCTGCATCAGGAATGCCTCGCCGCGCGCCACCTCGGCGAGCCGCTCCCGCAGCTCCTCCACCTCGGCGGGCACGCAGATCGGCGGCACGCTCTCCAGCACGGTGCGCATCTTCGCCGCCTGCTCGGGATCCCACGACGGCTGCTGCAGCGCGGGGCGGGCCAGCGCCGCGTCCAGACGTCTGCGCAGCTCGGCGGGCAGCGGCGGCAGTTCCGGCAAGCGGTCGATGGGTACGTCGACGGTCCAGTTCACGAGATTCAGAATACGGTCACCGCAGATCGGCAGATACCCAGAGGTAGTAGGAAATCATCGCAACCTTGGTGGCGGCGAATTCCACCTTGGTGGGGCTTGCGGCAAACGCCTCGCATCCCGGGCTTAGGGTTGACCCAACCGGCCCATGCCACCCCACGACCGAAAGAGGCGATCTCGTCGCGTTACTTCTATGATTGCGAGTTCATCGAGGACGGAGTGACGATCGACCTCGTATCGATCGGCGTCGTCTGTGAGGACGGCCGCGAATACTACGCGGTATCAACCGAATTCGACCCCGAGCGGGCCGGCCCCTGGGTGCGCAAATACGTACTCCCCCAGCTGCCCGCACCCGCCTCCCCGCTCTGGCGCAGCCGCGAACAGATCCGCGAGGACCTCTACAAATTCCTCGTCCCCCGCCCCACCGTCCAACCGGAACTGTGGGCCTGGGTCTCCGCCTACGACCACGTAGCCCTGTGCCAACTCTGGGGCTCCATGGTCGACCTCCCCAACACCCTCCCCCGCTACACCAACGAACTGCGCCAGCACTGGGACGCCCACGGCCGCCCCGACCTCCCCCCGATCCCCCCGGACGCTCACGACGCCCTCGCCGACGCCCGCCACAACCTGGCCAAGTTCGAGGCCATCGAGGCCCACCGCCGCCGCTGACAGCGCAAAAGCAAAGGCCCCGAGTCGTTTCCGACTCGGGGCCTTCCGCTTTACCGGCCGATCAGTGGCCGGACTTGCCGTCGAGGGCCTTCTGCTGGGCCTTCGCGAGGGCGGCGAGCTGCTTGTGCTCTTCGGCCTCTTCGGCTTCGAAGTGGGCTTCGCTCTCCTGCCACGGATCGGGGCGGAGGAACGAACCGGTGCCCGGCTTGCCGGCCAGACCGAGCTTGTTCATCTTCTTGGGCACGTGCGCGCCCTGGTACTCCAGCGGGAGCGGGTGGCCGTGGTCGTCGACCGGGCCCAGCGGCTGGTGGATCTCGATGTACTCGCCGTGCGGCAGGCGCTTGATCACGCCGGTCTCGATGCCGTGCTCGAGCACCGCGCGGTCGCTGCGCTGCAGACCCAGGCAGAACCGGTAGGCGACGTAGTACGCCACCGGCGGCACCACCAGCAGGCCGATACGGCCGGCCCACGTGGTCGCGTTCAGCGAGATGTCGAACTTCAACGCCAGGATGTCGTTGACGCAGGACAGGGTCAGCACCAGGTAGAACGCGATCGCCATGGCGCCGATCGCGGTCCGCACCGGCACGTCACGCGGACGCTGCAGCAGGTTGTGCGGCGCGGTATCGCCGGTGAGCCGCTTCTCGATCCACGGGTAGGCGATCAGCAGCGTGAACACCAGGCCCATGATCATCGCGACCCAGAACACGGCCGGAACCGTGTAATTGCCGATGTAGAGCTCCCACGGCGGCATCAGACGCGCCATACCGTCGGTCCACATCATGTAGAAGTCGGGCTGCGAACCCGCCGAGACCTGAGACGGGTTGTACGGACCCAGGTTCCAGATCGGGTTGATCTGCAGCACGCCGCCCATGATGCCGATGGTGCCGAGGGTGAAGGCGAAGAACGCGCCCTGGTCGGCGGCGAACACCGGGATGATGCGGGCGCCGACCACGTTGTTCTCGGTGCGGCCCGGTCCGGGGAACTGGGTGTGCTTCTGGTACCAGACCAGCGCGACGTGCGCGGCGATCAGCGCCAGGATGATGCCCGGAAGCAGCAGCACGTGCGCGATGTAGAGGCGCGGGATGATGATGGTGCCGGGGAAGTCGCCACCGAAGATCAGCCAGTGCATCCAGGTGCCGACGATCGGGATACCCATGGTGATACCGCCGAACGCGGCACGCAGGCCGGTGCCCGAGAGCAGATCGTCGGGCAGCGAGTAGCCGAAGAAGCCTTCGAACATCGCCAGGATCAACAGCAGCGAGCCGATGACCCAGTTCGCCTCACGCGGCTTGCGGAACGCGCCGGTGAAGAAGATGCGGAACAGGTGCACGATGATCGACGCCGCGAACAGCAGCGCGGCCCAGTGGTGCACCTGGCGGACGAACAGACCGCCACGCACCTCGAAGGAGATCTCCAGCGAGGTCTCGTAGGCGCGCGACATGGTGACGCCGCGCAGCGGCTGGTAGGCGCCGTTGTACACGACCTCGCTCATCGACGGATCGAAGAACAGGGTCAGGTACACACCCGACAGCAGCAGGATGATGAAGCAGTACAGCGCGATCTCACCGAGCAGGAACGACCAGTGCGTCGGGAAGACCTTGTTGATCGACCGCTTCGCGAACGCCGCGGCGCGATACCGCTCGTCCATTCCATTGGCTTGTGCGGCGACACTCATGAACGACGCTCCCAGAAGGCCGGTCCGAGCGGCTCGATGAAGTCGCCGGCAGCGACCAGGTAGCCCTCGGAGTTGACGGTGATCGGCAGCTGCGGCAGTGCGCGAGCGGCGGGACCGAAGACCGGCTTACCCCACTCGGTCGCCAGGAACTGCGACTGGTGGCAGGGGCAGAGAATCCGGTTGGTCTGCTGCTCGAACAGCGAGGTCGGGCAGCCGAGGTGGGTGCAGATCTTCGAGTAGGCGAAGTAGTCGCCGTAGTTGAAGCTCTCCTGGCCCTTGCGCTTGATCGCCTTCTCCGCGTCCGCGGTGCGCAGGCGGATCAGCATGACCGAGTTGCGGATACCGCGCAGCGACTGCAGGGTCGCGTGCTCGTCACCACGCCACTTCTCTTTCCACGGGAACACCGTTTCCATGGAGCCCGCGTCCAGATCCTCCGGGCGCACCAGGACGATGTCCTCGGGACGGCCGGTGTCGCGGCGGATGTAGATGGTCTCGCCCGCGAAGTCCGGGGTCCAGCCCGACACCCACAGCGGCGACTTGTCGCCCTTGGCCCACGGGTTCTTGATCAGGCCGCCGGCGAACACCAGCAGCGCGCCGAGACCGAACACGCCGAGACCGGCGCCCGCGGTACGGGTGATCATCTTGCGGCGGGCCAGCGTGGAGGTGTCCAGCGCATCGCCGAGCTGAGCGGCCAGGGTGCGGCGCTCGACCTCGGGCGACGGTCCGTCGTGGCGATCCTGGATCGACAGTTCGGCCGGGATGAACTTCTTGCGGATCAGCACGACCGCGACACCGACGACCAGGATCGAGATGCCGAAGGTCAGACCGATCAGCGGGGTGAACAGCGAGTAGGCCTGGTGGCCGTCCTCGTTCTTGCCCTTGAATTCCCAGGGCCAGAACAGGAACACGCCGATCAGAGCGGCCGCGGACAGCGCGGAGATGGCGAACCAGAAGCTCACCTCCCGCTCGGCGCGCTTCTCGGCCCGGGTGCCCGGGATCGGGAAACGCTCACGGCGGTAGGCGACGTCGACGCCGTCGCGCATGGTGCCGAGCCGGACCAGCTCGTCCCGCGACATCGCGTCGAGTTCGGCCTCGGTGTAGTCGCGATTGACGTCGAGCTCGCGCGTCTCTGTCGTCGACAGCTCGCTGTCGTGGCCCTCATCCGGCCGACCCATGTCGTTGGGCTCCTTCTCACTCATGATCGGGATCCGATCCACATCGCGGCACCGACGATGGCGACGATGCCGATGACCCAAGCGGCCAGACCTTCGGTCGCGGGGCCGAAACCACCCAGGTCCCAGCCGCCCGGCGCGGATTCCTCGTCGGCGTTGCGCACGTAGGCGACGATGTCGCGCTTCTCTTCCGGCGTCAGCTGCCGGTCGGAGAACTTGGGCATGTTCTCCGGGCCGGTGAGCATGGCCGTGTAGATCTGCTGCTCGTTCGCCTCGTTCAACGGCGGCGCGTACTTACCGGAGGACAGCGCGCCGCCCCGGCCGGTGAAGTTGTGGCAGGAGGCGCAGTTCATCCGGAACAGCTCCGAACCGCGGGCGACGTCGGGGCCGCGCAGCGAAGCCTGCGCGATCTCGCCGTTGGCGTCACGCACCACGGTGGGGCCGCCGCCGTTGGCCTGGATGTAGGCCATCAGCGCGTCGGTCTGCGCGGCGTCGAACTTCTCCGGCTTGCGCGCGGCCTGAGCCTGGTTGGCGGCCAGCGGCATACGGCCGGTGGAGACCTGGAAGTACACCGCCGCGTCGCCGACGCCGATGAGGCTCGGACCGCGGTCGTTGACGCCCTGCAGGTTGGCGCCGTGACAGGTGATGCAGGACGTGTCGTAGAGCTGCTTGCCCTCGCGGATCAGCGCAGTCTGGTCCTGGTTGGCCGTGGCGACCTGGGGTTCCGGCGTGAGGGCCGTGGCCAGGAAACCGGCTCCGACGAGACCGATCAGCAGCGCGAGTCCGCCGGCGACGCGCCTGCGCAGGCGGCGTTGCTTACGAACCTTGGTGGCCTGACCACTCCCGGGGCTGGCGGGCTCTGGCGCTGACGGGGGAGATGAACTCATCTGTGTCCCTTTGAGTAGACGGAACCGACTTGTACGTAGCTGGGTGTCGCCCGCTCAGCGGACGAAGTAGATCGTGGCGAAGAGCCCGATCCAGACGATGTCGACGAAGTGCCAGTAGTACGAGACCACGATCGCGGCGGTCGCCTGCGCGGGCGTGAACTTACTGACCTTGGTACGGATCAGCAGGAACACGAACGCGATCAGGCCGCCGATCACGTGCAGGCCGTGGAAGCCGGTGGTCATGTAGAACACCGAGCCGTAGGCGCTGCTGGAGATCGAGGTGCCCTCATGCACCAGGTGGTAGTACTCGTAGCCCTGACCAGCGACGAAGAACGCACCCATGGCCAGCGTGATGACGTACCAGCGGCGCAGTCCGAACACATCGCCGCGCTCGGCCGCGAACACACCCATCTGGCAGGTGAACGAGGAGGCGACAAGCACGGCCGTGACCGGCACGGCCAGCTTCAGATTCAGCTCGGTCGGCTCCGGCGGCCAGTTGCCGTGGGCCTGCGCGCGCGCGACGAAATACATGGCGAAGAGGCCGGCAAAGAACATCAGCTCGCTGGACAGCCAGATGATGGTACCGACGCTGACCATGTTGGGCCGGTTCAGCGAATGCACACGCTGAGTAATGGCCGATCCTGGGGTGCCTACTGCGGTCGTCACGCCGGTAAGTATGACTCGTCGTAGTACGACACAAGTACCCGGGTGCGAAACTTGTCTGCCCGTGTCGGAAAACGCACGGACAGAGTGGGTCTCGCATCGGTGTCGGCGTGTCTGTGTTTATGCAGGACGCGTGGGTATTTGCGCAGGACGACCGCGCCTAGCATGGCAGGCGGCGCTGAGGAAATGCTGAGATGGAGGTCTCTGTGAAGGGTTTGTTGCGACGGCTGTTCGGGCGTGGCGAGGCGGCCTCGCTGGACCCGGATCGACCGGATCTGGTGGTTGTCGCGGCGAGTTTCGATGACGCGGAGGCGTGTTCGGCGGCGCTGGCGCGGGCAACCGCCCTGGTCGCGGACGCCCCCGTGGTGCTGCGTCACCATCTCCGGATTCCCGCCGCGCAGATCGGGCGGGTCTGTGAAATCGCCGCGCAGGACGGATACGCCCCCGGGCCTGTGGATTCGGCCGCCGCGGGTGACCTGGAGAACCTGATCCTGCGACGCGTGCAGGTCCTCGACGCCCTGCACTGCTCGCAGGAACGATCCCGGATGGCGGGGCTCGCGCAGCGGCACGACGGATTCGCCGACGGCTGGGACGCCCTCCAGCCCAGCACCACACCCGGGGAATAACGTCTGGCCCGATAAGCTGCATCGCGACAGACTGGTGGGCAACCAGTAATAGGGAGAAGGACATGAGCAGCGTGCGCAGTTGGCCACAGGTACTCGGAACTCTCGCCGATGGCGGCGACCTGGCAGCCGACGACACGACCTGGGCGATGAACGAGATCATGTCCGACAACGCGACCTCGGCGCAGATCGCCGCGTTCGGCGTCGCGATGAAGATCAAGGGCCCGACGCCCGCGGAGCTCGGCGGCCTCGCCTCCGGCATGCTCTCGCACGCTCGCCTGGTGCACGTCGACGGGGACGCCGTCGACATCGTCGGCACCGGCGGCGATCGATCGGGCTCGGTGAACATCTCCACCATGTCCTCGATCGTGGTCGCCTCGGCCGGGGTTCCCGTGGTCAAGCACGGCAACCGCGCCGCCTCCTCCAAGAGCGGCGGCGCCGATGTGCTCGAAGCGCTCGGCGTGAAGCTGAATCTCGGACCGGAGGCGGTCGCGCAGTGTGTCCGCGAGGCGGGCATCGGCTTCTGCTTCGCCCCCGTCTTCCATCCGGCGCTGCGGTTCGCGGGCGCGGCCCGGAAAGAAATAGGCATCCCCACCGTCTTCAACATCCTCGGCCCGCTCACCAACCCAGCCCAGCCGCGCGCGGGCTTGGTCGGCTGCGCTTTCGCCGATCTGGTACCGGTGGTCGCGGGCGTCTTCGCCGAACGCGGCGCCAGCGCCCTGGTGGTCCGCGGCAACGACGGCCTCGACGAGATCACCACCTCCGACACCACCGCCGCCTGGGTCGTCTCCGGCGGCCGCCTGCGCGAAGCCACCATCGACCCCACCCGCCTCGGCATCCCCCGCGTCCACCTGGACGCCCTGCGCGGCGGCGACGCCGACACCAACGCCGGCATCGCCCGCGCGGTCTTCGCCGGTGAAGCGGGCCCGGTCCGCGACGCGGTGCTGGTCAACTCCGCCGCCGCGATCGTCGCCTACGACTGGTCCCGCGGCGAAGGCGATCCCGGCACCGACATCCACG
The DNA here is from genome assembly GCF_040681285.1 of Nocardia sp. NPDC051832. Classification (NCBI taxonomy): domain Bacteria; kingdom Bacillati; phylum Actinomycetota; class Actinomycetes; order Mycobacteriales; family Nocardiaceae; genus Nocardia; species Nocardia sp. NPDC051832. The sequence goes on along the minus strand of NZ_JBFAYL010000007.1, from coordinate 192,752 downwards.
ACGCCCTGGGCACCGGCATCGAACGCGCCGCCGCCGCCATCGATGCGGGCAAATCCGCGGCGCTGCTGGACAACTGGGCCAAGCTCACCAACACCCTCGGCGAGAACTAGGGCCCGTGCCGGGCCGCCAGTTCCGTGGTCTTGGCGGGCGGAGCGCCCGGCCCTAGCTTGGTGATCATGCGTAAAAATGTGTGGCTCAACGGGTTCGGCCTCGCCGCGGCGGCAACGCTGTACAGCGCGGCCACGGCGGTCGCTGCCCCGTTGACCATGGATCACGATGGCGTGTACCAGGTGGGCGTCGACATTTCACCCGGCTACTACACGACGACCACCGCTTCGCCGGGCTGTTCCTGGGCGCGGCTGACGGGTTCGGGCGACGTGCTCGAGAGCGGCAGCCATACCCGGCAGGTTCGCATCCCCGCCACCGACACCGCTTTCTCCACCACCGGCTGCGGCGTCTGGAACGTCGACGGCGGCCAACGTCAGCCGAACGGTCCGGGCACGGGGTCGTTCGGGTCCTAGATCTTCGGCCTGGAACCCGGCGCATCGTCCGCGCTGGGTTCCAGGCCGCCGGGCTACTCCCCCAGCGAGAATCCGGCCTCGACATCCGCGCTGGAGTAGGACTTGAAGGCGATGTGGGTGGTGGTGCGGAGGACGCCGGAGACCTTGTCGATGCCGGAGGTGACCACTTCGGCGATTTTCTCGTGGTCGCGGACCCGGACGATCGCGATCAGGTCGACATCGCCCGCGCAGGAGTAGACCTCGGTGACGCCGGCGGTGTCGGCGACGGCCTGGGCGGTCTCCGGGATGCGGCCGTTTTCGGCGTGGATGAGCACGATCGCGTTAATCATGGTCGTCAGCCTAATTGGCCGAGGTACTCCGCTCCCGCGAGTTCGGTGCGGGCAGCCGCCTCGGCGTGGTCGGCCCAGGTCAGCCAGCGGGCGGCGCCGAAGAGCGGTTCCCAATAGCCGGCGGTGCCGCGCACGATCCGGACGCCCGGGCGGGCGAGCCAGCGCACCACCAACCCGATCTCCTCCGGCGAACCGCCGAGCAGTGGCGGGCCGTCGTGCCAGTGTGTGCTGTCCCTGGACGAGTTGCCATCGTGCGGCGGCCCACCGCCCACCTCGGAACGACCGTCCAGCCGCGAACCAGCGCTCGGTGCAGGAACGTCGCGGGGCGGCAGGCGGTCGCCCGACGGAGAGCCACCGAGCAGCGGTGGTCCCTCGTGCCACTGCGGGCTGCCGAGCGGCGCGGCGCGATCGAGCGGCGACCCCGAACCGCCGCCCGGCAGCAGACCGTCGGGCTGTGAAGGGCTGTCACGCAGTGTCCGGTGGCCGCCTGGCGAAGAGTCCTCGGTTCGCCGGCTCGATACCGCGGGGCGGGCAGGCTCGGGCGCCGCGAGGCCCGGCAGCGCCTCTTGATTCTCCGGTCGGTGGGTGATCCCCTCCGGGAGCACCGTTTCGGCGGCGGCGACGAGGTGTTCGACAACTGCCATGGGCGGAACGCCGCGCCGGGCGGTGCCCGCGCCCGCGAGACGCCCGTATCTGATGACGGAGAATTCCCAGCCGCCCGCACCGTCGGGGTGCGCGGCGACGAGTTCGGGGATGCGGGCGAGGGCGGCGAGGCGCTGGGTGCGCGCGATCGCCCGCACGACGGTGACCGCGCGATCGCGCAGGCGGGCGGCGGCTTCGAAATGTTCGGCGTGGGAATAGGTTTCGAGCTGGGCGAGCATCGCCCGGACCGGGGCGTCGGAGCGGCCGGCGAAGAGGTCCCGGACCGCCGTGGCGGTGGGCGCGTATTCCTTTATATCCATGGCGATTTCGGAGACGCGGGCGGCGGGGCAGCCGCCGACCACCGCGGGCGGGCAATCGTGGACTCCGGTGCGCGGCAGCCGGGTGGTGCAGGTGCGCAGTCCGACGTGCTCGGCGACGGTCGCCGCGATGTCGGTGGCATCGAGCCGAGAGTTGAACGGGCCCAGTGCATCTCGGTTGGGGGTGCGGACCATGGCGAAGCGCGGGAAGGGCTCGTCGGTGAGCGTGAGCCACCACGCCTTCTTGGGAAACTTGGAGCGCCTGTTGTACGGCGGCGCGTGCGCGACGAGCAGGCGCAGTTCCCGCACACCGGCTTCCAGTGCGTGCGCGCACACCACGTGGTCGACCCGCGTCGCCAGTGCGACCATTTCCTTCATGCGCCCGCGCGTTTCCGAGCCGGTGAAGTAATTCCGGACGCGGCGGCGCAGATTCACCGCGGTGCCTATATAGAGGACTTCGTCGGAGGGCCCGCGGAACAGGTACACCCCGGGATCCGCGGGCAGGTCGGTGGCGAGCACCCGCTTGGCCCGCTGACCGGTCGTCACGTTGGGCAGGTAGTCGAGGAGCTCGGTAAGACTGTGCACGCCTTGGTTGCCCACCCGGGCGATGAGCGCGTGCAGCACGTCGACGGTGGCGCGGGCGTCGTCGAGGGCGCGGTGCGTCGGCTGCGTGCTCGCCCCGAGGACGTGCGCCAGCACTCCGAGCCGCACCGACGGCGCTTCGTCGCGGGTCAGCACCCGCCGCGCCAGCTTCACCGTGCACAGCACCGGCGGATTCGGCCAGGCGGTGTCACTGCGCGCGGCGGCGGCCTTGAGGAACGCGGTGTCGAATCGCGCGTTGTGCGCGACAAGAACAGCCCCCTTGGCGAATTCGAGGAACCCGGGCAGCACCAGCTCGATGCGCGGGGCGTCGTAGACCATCGCGTGCGTGATTCCGGTGATGTGCACGACCTGCGGCGGGATCTCGCGCCCCGGGTTGACCAGGGTGGCGAACTCGCCGAGCACCTCACCGCCGCGCACCTTCACCGCACCGATCTCGGTGATCGCGTCGCCATCCGGGCTGGTCCCAGTGGTTTCCAGGTCCACGATGACGAAAGTCGTGTCGTAGAGCGGGGTGTCGAGCTCATCGAAGGCCAGCTGCTTGGCGGCGAACGGGTCGGGCACGGCGTGCAGCGTAGGCGCAGGCACCGACAAGCTCGGCCAGGCGCGAAAGCCCAGGACAGTTGATTGAGCCCACAACAAAACCCACGGAGAAACTGTCGAATTCCGCGCGAGGTTTTCGTTTCGATGCCCGCGATTCGATCTAGTTAACCAAAATGTGATGCAGGTCACATTCAACGCTGGTCTAAATAAACCGCCCGGGCGTGTCGATCTCCATCGAACTCGAAACCCGGCGTGTCACGCGAGTTTTGGTCATCTGACCGGTCCGGGGCCTCGCCGACGATCTTCACTATCCAGACTACCTGCGCGAATGCACCCATATCGGCTCCCTATCGCAGCCGGTCCCGGGCCCGCGACGCGCCGGTGAACGACCTGAGAACTCCCTGATAACGGTCGGTATTTATTGTTTCGTGATCCGTGTGAGATATCTCGCAGATAAGCGAGCACGAAATGGCGGTGCACCCCCAATTCCGACCGGTACGGCTTTACAAAGCCCCGTGATGTGTTCGTAACCTTTTCGAGACCTCACGGAGTCCGCCGCACCAGACCCCTTCACGGAGACGGTGCGAACGGCACGCAGTCCGCCGCACCAGACCGGGTGCAGCGTCGTGGGGCAGATTGGAAGAAACGCATCATGGCGTCTAACACCGTCAAGCGCGGGGCGCGGCGTGCCGTTGCCGCCGGAGCCGTCGGCGCTGCCACCATCGGCGCGATCCTCCTGCCCGCGGCTCCCGCGTCGGCACAGCCGGTAACCATCCCCGGCGTGGGCACCTTCGAGGTGCCCAACGAGATCCCGATCCCGGCGGGTATTCCCGGTATCGAGGTGCCCAATCCGGCGCCCGCCCCGTTCGTTCCGCCGGCCCCGGTGAAGACCGCCGGCCAGATCGCCCTCGAAGCGGCCGAATCCAAGCTCGGCGCCCCGTACGTCTACGGCGCCTCCGGCCCGAACGCCTTCGACTGCTCGGGCCTGGTCCAGTGGTCCTACCGCCAGGCCGGCATGGAGCTACCGCGCACCAGCGGCGCCCAGCTGTCCGCGGGCACCCCGATCTCGATGGACGACCTGCAGCCCGGCGACGTGGTGTCGTTCTACGGCGGCGGCCACTCCGGTCTGTACGCGGGCGACGGCAACGTCATTCACGCCTCGACCTCCGGCGTCCCGGTGAAGATCGCCTCGATGTCGGAGATGCCGTTCGCGGGCGCGCGCCGCTACTGAGCGCCCACCCCGGCTGGGTAGCAAGCGTTTTCCCGCCGCAACATACCCAGCCGGGGTGTGACCGGTTTGTTCCCTACTGGACACAGACCTACGCCGTTCCGTAACCTAATCGAGACCTATTGCTCAATGACAGAGAACGGGGCAAGGCAGGCCGTGGCCGCACACAGAACACTTCGCACCAATCGTGTTGTGGGAGGGGTACTTGCGGCGGGAATCCTGGCCGCGACCGTCTGCATCGGACCGGCCGGCGCCGACCCGGTGGCGATGCCCGCCACCGCCGGTGAAGCGGTGCAGAAGCTGATCGAGCTATCCCGCGAATCCGAGAAGCTCAACGAGGAAGCGCTCAACGCGCAATCCGATCTCGACGCCAAACTCGTGCTCCAGCGCGACGCCGACGCCACCCTCGCGACCAAGCGCAACTCGCTCAACGCGGCCCGCGAAGAGGTGCGCAAATTCCAGCCGGTCATCGACCGCACCGCCATCGCGACCTATCAGGGCGCGAAGACCAATCGTATGTTCGCGGTGCTGACCAGTGACTCGCCGCAGCAGCTGCTCGATCAGATGTCGGTGCTGGACGTGATGACCGCGCAGACCACCGATCAACTCAAGCAGTTCAAGAAGGCCACCGACGCCGCCTCGGCCGCCGAGTCCGCCGCCCGCGCCGCCTCCGACGCCGCGCACGACGCCGCCGCGAAGTCCGACAAGGTGCGCGCCGATCTGCAGGGCAAGCAGAACGAACTCGGCACCGCCACCGCGCAGGTGGTCGAGGCCTGGACCGCGCTGTCCGCCAAAGACAAAGCCGCCTGGGCGGGTTCGCCCTTCCCGCCCGGCTTCGACCGCGACACGCTGCTGAAGGGCTTGGTGCCCGGCAGCGGGACCAGCGCGCTCGCGGCGGGCATGACTCGGGTCGGCGACCCGTATGTCTGGGGCGCGACCGGTCCGAACCAGTTCGATTGCTCGGGCTTGGTGCAGTGGGCGTTCAAGCAGGTCGGCAAGAACGTGCCGCGCACCAGTTCGCAGCAGGCCGCCTTCGGCACGCCGGTGTCGAAAGAAAATATGCTGCCCGGCGACGTGATCTTCTTCTACCCCGAGATCTCGCATGTGGGCATCTACGCAGGCAACGGACTCATGTTGCACGCCTCCACCTTCGGCGTCCCGGTCGCGGTCGCACCCATCAACACCACGCCCTACCACTCCGCTCGGCGATACTGATTCGCTATGCGGGGTTTGCGCCGGTTCCGGCGCTGGTGCGGCGCGCGCCGTCGCGGTCAGTTCGCGCTCACCGTCGGCATGGTGACCATGCTGACCGGTACCTGCGGCGCACTGCTCGTCGCACCGAACTGGGTACTGCCGAAAAACCGTGCCGACCAGCTCGGTTCGGCACAGCACGTGGCCACCGACGATCCGCGGCTGACGGCGGTGCGCGGCATCATGGAGCCCTTCGGCGAGCTCACCGCGCTGCGGGTGGCGACCGGTGACGGACCGGAATCGCTGGTCGTAGGCCATTCCGGCCAGCGCGCCGAAATGGCTGTGCTGGCCGCCGAACTCGCACCGGCCACCGCCTCGATCACCGAGCTGTGGGGCACCGGGTGGGCGCGATCCGCGCTGGTCGTCGTCGCCTCGAACGCGTCGGAGTTCGCGGCACTGCTGCGCTCGGGCAGCCTGCTCGCGCGCGAGGTCGCCGCCGCCTCGGTCGCCGACCCGTTCACGCACGGCACCACACCGACCGGACAGCGCGTGGTCTTCAGCCCCGACGCCGGCCGCCGCCTGTCCCCCGACGGCCTGCGCACCGTCCTGCGCCACGAACTCACGCACATCGCCACCCGCGCCGACACCGTCGACGGGGCACCGCAGTGGATGCTCGAGGGCTTCGCCGAATACGCCGCGCAGCGCGCGCAGCGGCTGCCATTCGCCGAGATCGCCCCGACCCTCACCGCTCGCCTGCGCACCGGCGACGTCCCCGCCGACCTGCCCGCCGACAGCGCGTTCACCGGCTCCGACGCCGCGGCGGCGTACGAACAGGCGTGGTCGGCCTGCGCCTTCCTCGCCGAAACCTACGGCGAACCCCGCCTCGTCCAGCTCTACCGCCGCCTCGCCGCGGGCGCGCAGACCCCGGACACCGAGGACCGGATCCTGCGCGAAGTCCTGCACACCAGCCGCCCGGACTTCGTGCGGGCCTGGCGCGGCCGGCTCTCGGCCCACTAGCCCCGACGACGGGTTTTCCGCCCGGTGAATCGGACACAGTAGGTTGTTCGGTTATGGCCCGAACTCTGCTGGTTACCAATGATTTCCCGCCTCGGCCGGGCGGTATCCAGTCGTATCTGCAGGCACTCGCCGGGCAGTTACCGCCCGATGACCTGGTCGTCTACGCCCCGCGCTGGAAAGGCGACAGCCATCTGAAGTTCGACGCCAAACAGAAGTTCCAGGTGGTCCGCCACCCCACCACCTTGATGCTGCCGACGCCGCTGGTGCTGCGGCGCGCCGCGCGCCTGCTGCGCAGCGAGAACTGCGACACCGTCTGGTTCGGCGCGGCCGCCCCACTGGCGCTGCTGTCGCCGATGCTGCGCCGGGCGGGCGCGGAACGAATTCTGGCGAGCACGCACGGGCACGAGGTCGGCTGGTCGATGCTGCCGGGCGCGCGGCAATCGCTGCATTCCATCGGCGAGCACACCGACGTGGTCACCTACGTCAGCCGCTACACCCGTCATCGCTTCGCCTCGGCCTTCGGTGCGAACGCGGCGCTGGAGTACCTGCCGCCCGGCGTCGACACCGAGGTCTTCCGGCCCGATCCGGCCGCGCGCGCGGAACTGCGGGAGCGCTACGGGCTCGGCGACCGTCCCACGATCCTGTGCCTGTCGCGGCTGGTGCCGCGCAAGGGGCAGGACGCGCTGATCGTGGCTATGCGCGAGATCCGCGCGAAGATCGACGGCGCGGTGCTGGTGATCGCCGGCGGCGGCCCCTACGAGGACAAGCTGCGTGGCCTCGCGACTGCCCTCGGCGTGGACCGGGACGTGGTGTTCACCGGCCGCGTCGCGTCCGCCGAACTCGCCGCGCACCACACCCTCGCCGACGTGTTCGCGATGCCCTGCCGCACCCGGGGCGCGGGCCTGGACGTGGAGGGGCTGGGCATCGTCTTCCTGGAGGCCTCCGCCTCTGGTGTTCCGGTGGTGGCGGGCAATTCGGGCGGCGCGCCGGAGACCGTGATCGAGGGCAAGACCGGCCGCGTGGTCGACGGCCGCAAGACCGACTCCATCGCCAAGGCCATCATCGCCATCCTCGCCGACCGGGACGCGGCGGCGCGCATGGGCGCGGAGGGCCGGGCCTGGGTGGAACAGCAGTGGCGCTGGGACAGCCTGGGCGACCGGCTCGCGCACCTACTGCACTGAACGGTGCTGTGTCCTAATCCACTACGCTCAGCTTTGTGAGCAGTATTCAGGTCGCGGATCAGACATTCGTCGCCGCTTCGGGCGCCGCGGTCGCCGAGATCCTCGGCGGGCCGACGAACTGGCGTAAGTGGTGGCCGGACCTCAGCCTCGAGGTGCGGGAAGACCGGGGCGACAAGGGCATTCGCTGGACCGTGAGCGGCGCGCTGGAAGGCACCATGGAGGTGTGGCTGCAGGACATGCTCGACGGGGTGATCCTGCATTACTTCCTGCACGCCGAACCGCGGGACGCGATCCCGGCCAAGCGGCTGCTCGCCGCCAACCGGACGCGCCGGGTGGCGGGCAAGCAGATGGCGTTCGAGATCAAATCGCGGCTGGAGGCGGGGCGGCCCGCGGGCGTGGCCCCGGCTTGCTGATGGCCGACCGGACGGAGAGGTCCATCCTCATCGAGGCGCCCGCGCAGCGGGTGATGGCCGTCATCGCCGATCTGGAGTCCTACCCCGAGTGGGTGTCGGCCGCGAAATCGGTGGAGGTGCTGGAGAAGGGGCCCGACGGCCGCGCTCGCACCGCCCGGTTCGTGCTCGACGCGGGCGTCGTCAAGGACACCTACGTCCTGACCTACCAGTGGCGCGCCGACGACCGCGCGGTCAGCTGGCAGCTGATCAGTGGTGACTTACAGAAGGCGCAGGACGGCACCTACGAATTGCGCGACAGCCCCGACGGCGGCACCGAGGTGAGCTATCAACTCACCGTCGACCTGAACATCCCGATGATCGGCATGTTCAAGCGCAAAGCCGAGAAGGTGATCACCGATACCGCGCTCAAGGAGCTGAAGAAACGGGTGGAAGGCTGACCGCCGTGACCCGGCTGGAGCTGTTCGTCGGCAAAGGCGGGGTCGGTAAGACGACGCTGGCGTGCGCTACCGCGATGGCCTACGCGCGCGCCGGGCAGCGGGTGCTGATCGCCTCCCTGGATCAGGCGCACTCGCTCGGGGACGCGCTCGGCGTGCGCTTCCCGCACGACCCGGGCACCGTCACCGGCATCGCCCGGGTGGCGCCCAATCTCGATGCCATCGAGGTGGATTCCCTTGCGCTGCTGGAGGATCGGTTCCGCGACGTGGTGCGGATGCTGGCCACCGGCGGCCGGCACGAGCACGGCATCGATCTGGCCGCGCTGGACCCGGCCGAGCTGACCGGGCTGCCCGGCGTACAGGAACTGCTGATGCTGGTGGAGCTGGCGCAGTACGCCGACGAGGACGACTGGGATGTGCTGGTCGTGGACTGCCCGCCCTCGGCGGACATGCTGCGCCTGGTCACCGCGCCCGATACCCTGCTCGGCTATCTCGAACGGATGTGGCCGCCGCACGCGCGCGCCATGAGCGCCGGCGGCATCGACCTGCGGCGCGCGGTGCTCGCCGCGACCGTGAACAAGATCGTCGCCGCGGTCACCGAGGTGCGGGACCTGCTGGCCGACCACGCCCGCACCGGCGCGACACTGGTGACCGTCGCCGAACGGGTCGCGATCGCCGAGACCGATCGGGTGCGCTCGGCCGCCGCGCTGCTCGGACTGCGCCTGGACGCGGTGCTGGTCAACAAGGTGCTGCCCGCGGTCCCGCCCGCGGACTCCGCGCATCCCGCGATCGACTGGTACCTGAGCCGGCGCGCCGAGCAACTGCGCGTCATCGAACAGCTGCACAGCCGCGTCGACGGCGCTCTCCCGATACTGATCGCCCAGCACAGCGGCCCCGAACCGGTCGGCATCACCGCCCTGTCCGCGCTGGCCTACGCGGTGGACTCCGGACCTGCGTTGGGCGACCCCCCGACCGGCGGTCCAACGGGCGTAACCCCGCAGCAGCAGGGGGTGTGGGGGGACACCCCCACATACAATCTGCCGGAGGTTCGCACAAGTTCCGGTGAACCGGTGGTTCGATGGGAGTCGGGCACCGGCCTGCATTCGGTCTACACATTGCGGATGCACCTGCCCGTCGTCGATCCGGCGACGCTGCGACTGGGACGAGTGGAGGACGATGTGATCGTGGGAGCGGACGGGGTCCGGCGCCGGGTGCGCCTGGCGCCGGTGTTGCGGCGGTGCACAGTCGACGGCGCCGAACTCGACGGCAATCACCTGGTGCTGCGTTTCGTTCCGGACCCGGAGCTCTGGCCGCGATGACCGGGGAACGAGAGCCCGGCGCGGCGCACGACGCGCACGCCGACGGGTTCGGCGAATTCGCCGAGGAACTGAAGTTATTGGCCGAGGCCGTGCTGGAGAAGGTCGAGCCGGTGCTGCGCCGTTCCGCCACCGAAGGGCAGGCGGAGTGGTCCAGCTGCAGCTGGTGCCCGGTGTGCGCGGCGGCGGCGCTGGTGCGCGGGGAACACCACGATGTGGTGGCAGCGATCGCCGATCACGGCACCTCGATCGTCACCGTGCTGCGCGAGGCGCTGGCCGGGATCCCGGTGGAGCCGGTGCTGCCCGATCCGGAAGACGAACCCCCGCACGATGATTCGCCGCCGGAGCCAGCCGCCCCGCCGCCGCCCGCCGCGGCGGAGCCGCGCACCGATCGCGGGCCGGGGCGCAAGCGTTCCCGGTACATCAAAATCCCCGTGACGTTCAAGGCATGACCCGCCCGATCGCCGGTGCCCATCCCCTGACCGTCGGAATCGACGTCGGCGGCACCAACATTCGCGCCTCCGTGGTCGACGCGGAAGGCCAGGTGCTCGATACCGTCGTGGCGCCGACGCCACATTCCGCGCGCGCCCTGGAGGACGCCCTCGCCCGTTCGGTCCGCGAACTCTGCGACCGGCACGCGATCGGCGCGGTCGGTTTGGCGGTGGCCGGGTTCATCACCAGCGACCGCACCACCGTCCGGTTCGCGCCGCATCTGCCGTGGCAGGACACCCCGGTCGCCAAGCGCCTGACCGAACGACTGGAGCTGCCGGTCATCCTGGAGCACGACGCCAATGCCGCGGCCTGGGCCGAGTACCGTTTCGGCGCGGCCGCGGGCGGCCACAACGTGGTCCTGATCGCCATCGGCACCGGCATCGGCGCGGCGCTGCTCATCGAGGGCAAGCTGTATCGCGGAACCCACGGCGTCGCGCCGGAACTCGGTCATCTGCAGGTGGTCCCGCACGGCCGGTCCTGCCCGTGCGGGAAGCACGGCTGCTGGGAAAGATATTGCAGTGGAACGGCTTTGGCCGACACCGCGATCGAACTCCTGGCCACCGACCCGGTCAGCTCGACCGTGCTGGCCCGCGAGGTCTACCGCGACCCCGGCTCGCTCACCGGCCGCCGGGTCGCCGGCGCCGCCCAGGACGGCGACCCGATCGCCCTGGCCGCGATGGCCGACTTCGCCCGCTGGCTCGGCCTCGGCCTGGCCTTCGTCAGCGACATCTTCGACCCGGACCTGGTGGTCATCGCGGGCGGCGTCAGCAGCTCCTCCGCGCTCTTCCTCGACGACGCCCGAGAGGAGTACGCCCGCGCCGTCACCGGCGCGGGCCACCGCCCCCTGGCTCGCATCCGCACCACCCAGCTGGGCGAGGCCGCGGGCATGATCGGCGCCGCCGAACTCGCCCGGGCAGTACTCGTCGACACCAACCACCGCCCCTCCCGGGTCAGCTGAGCCCGCCGCCCAGCTAACTCCCGGGACCGGCACATACGTTCGAATGAACACTGATCGACCGCGCAGAGTAATCCCCTGTTCACAACCGCTCCTATGAATGTGGTGAGATACCTCGCTGCGCTTGGATGTGATCTGCGACCAGCGGTAAAGTCGGCAACTGACGCAGGTGCCCGCAACTTATCCCGCCCGTGGGGGAAGGACGTCATGCTCTACTGGCTGCTGAAGTTCGTGTTTCCTGGACCGTTCATGCATATCTTCAATAAACCCACGGTCGAGGGAGTCGAGAACATTCCGGCGGACGGTCCGGCGATCATGGCGGGCAACCACCTCTCCTTCGCGGACTGGCTGTTCGGTCCGCTGATGAGCCCCCGGCGCATCACCTACCTGGCCAAAGCCGAGTACTTCACCACCCCCGGGCTCAAGGGCCGCCTGCAGAAGTGGTTCTTCTCCGGCGCCGGCCAGTACCCGATCGACCGCACCGGCGCCGACGCCGCCGAGGACGCGCTCAACACCGCCAAGAAGCTGCTCGCCGAGGGCCGCCTGGTCGGCCTGTACCCGGAGGGCACCCGCTCCCCCGACGGCCGCCTGTACAAGGGCAAGACCGGCCTGGCCCGGCTCGCGCTGGACACCGGCGTCCCGGTCATCCCGGTCGCCGTCATCGGCACCGATCAGGTCAGCCCGCCCGGACCGTTCCGCTGGCGCTTCGCGAAGGTCACCGTCAAGTTCGGCAAGCCGATCGACTTCTCCCGCTACGAGGGCATGGGCGGCAACCGCTTCGTCGAGCGCGCCGTCACCGACGAGGTCATGTACGACCTGATGCAGCTCACCGGCCAGGAATACGTGGACGTCTACGCGCACAGCCTGAAGAAGGGCGTCCCCAGCGGCTCCGTCCCGGACGCCGCCCGCATCCCGGACACCGCCGCCAGCTAGTCCCGGCACGACTCGAAAGGCCCCGGATCCCATAGGATCCGGGGCCTTTCTGTAGTACGAAACCTCAGCGCGAACGCCGAGCCCGGCCTACTCGAAAGCGCACTTGGACCACAGCTCGAAGGGGCCCGACACGTTGTACACGCCGGTCGCGGTCTTGACCGCCTTGGACTCGGCCTCCGCGATGGTGGAGCCCCAGTCCGAACCCCAGCCGCCGTTCTGCCCGAACGCCAGCGCGATGCAGCCGTTGCGGGACCAGATCGGATTCGGGCAGCCCGTACCGCAGTCGGACAGCACCTGGTTGGTGGCGGAGTCCTGGCTGATGGTCGAGCGCACCCAGACGACCTGGTTGGTGTCTTCCTTGTAGGTCGCCGCGATCCAGGTGTCCCGCTTGGAGGAGGTCGTCGGCGTCGGCGACTCCGTGGTCGTCTCGGTGGTGGTGGTCGGCGCCGCGCTCGACGAGGACGACGTCGAGGTGGTGGTCTCCGCGACGATGTCGGGATCGTCCTTGTTGCTGCGGATCACCAGCACGCCGACCACGCCGACGATGGCGACGACGCCGATCAGGACCGCGACGATGATCGCGGCCATCTTCCCGCCGCCGCCACCCGACGGCCCGCCCGGGCCGTACGGCGGCGGCTGATAGGGCGGCCCCGGCGGGTACTGGCCGTGTTGCTGGTACTGCGGGCCCGACTGGTACGGATCCGCCTGGTAAGGCTGGGTCGGCTGATAAGGCTGACCCGGTTGCTCGCCGGGATACTGCCCGTGCGGGTATGACATTGCGTCCCCCGGTTCGTGTTTCGACATCAAGAGCGGCACTACACTATCTGTCGCTATATCGACTGGCGAGCGCGCGACGTATCACCAGTATCCAGCGCACCCCCGGTGCGGCGCATGCCCTTCCGGCCCGCCGATGACCTCTGTCACACGCCAAGCGAACGGTAAGTCGGTTTTATGGTGCGACGGCGAGGATTTGGTCATGTTCAAGAAATTGCTGGCCGCGGCCGGAGTCGGCGGCGCGGAGGTCGAGACCGAACTGTTCACCCCCGGTGTGCAGCCCGGCGGCGTCGCCGAAGGTGTGATCCGGTTGCGCGGCGGAAAGGTCGCCCAGGACATCGCGGAGGTCGAGGTCGAGTTCGTCACCCGGGTGGAGCACGAGCGCGACGACCACGAGGGCGTGCGGGACATGGGATTCGGGCGCACCTGGGTACAGGGCCCGTTCCGGCTGGAGCCGGGCGGATTCGCCGAATTCCGTTTCGGAGCGCGGGCGCCGATGGAAACCCCGATCACCTTCTACAACGGCCGTGTGCTGCCCGGCACCTGGGTCGCGCTGCGCACCGTGGTCGACGTACACGGCGCGGTCGACGCCACCGACACCGACCCGATCGGGGTCGGCGCGCTGCCCGCCCAGCATGTGCTGCTGGAAGCCGTCGAACGCCTGGGCTTCGGATTGCGCAGCGCCGACGTGGAATACGGGCGTATCCACAACAGCACTCAGACGCTGCCGTTCTATCAGGAGATCGAATTCGGCGGCTCGCACCGGTATCCGCAGCTCAACCAGCTGGAGGTCACCTTCGTGCCCAGCGATCAGGGCATGAGCGTGGTGCTCGAGGCCGACAAGCGCGGCGGCCTGTGGTCGGAAAGCCGCGACGTGCTCGACGCGCTCTGGGTCGATTACGCCACGTTGGGCCAACGGGACTGGGCCGGCGAACTGCACCACCGTCTCGCGGGTATGGCCTCACGCCGCTGATAGCGTGGACCGAACGCCGGGCGGAATTCACGGTAGGGGTGAATTCGGCGCCGGCGTGCGAGTGAGGTGAGCATGGCCCGCCGAGAAACCGGTGGTCGAATAGTGCAGTTGCCCAAGCGGACCCCGGCAGACGGGGGCGGGGTCCCACCGGCGGGCAAACTGGTGCGCAGCGCGAAGCTGGCGGGGGTGCCGGTGGCGTTCGCGGGCCGCCGGATGGCCGGGGTCGGCAAGCGGGCGATGGGCCGGTCGGTGCAGGAGGTGGATCGGGAGATCCGGTTGCGCACCGCCCAGCACATGTTCGAGGTGCTCGGCGAGCTGAAGGGGTGCATCGCCAAGCTCGGCCAGCTGCTCGCGGTGTACGAGTTCGTGCTGCCGGACGAGGTGGCGGCGCCGTACCGGGAAGCGCTGGGACGACTACAGGATTCCGCCCCGGCGATGCTTCCGGCGACGGTGCACGGGGTGCTGGCGACGCATATCGGGCCGGACTGGCGGTCCCGGTTCCAGGAGTTCGACGATCGGCGGCCCGCGGCGGCGTCGGTGGGTCAGGTGCATCGCGCGGTCTGGCACGACGGCCGGCCGGTCGCCGTCAAGGTCATGTATCCCGGGGCCCGCCAAGCGATCTACGACGATCTGCAGGCGCTGCGCCGGATCGGCCCGCTGTTCTCGGCGCTGCTCCCCGGCGCCGACACCAAAGCCGTCATCGAAGCGCTGTGCTCCTATATTCGCGAGGAACTCGACTACTCGCTCGAAGCCACCCATCAGCGGGCCTTCGCCGCCGCCTATGCCGACGACCCGGATTTCGTTGTCCCCCAGGTGATCGCGCAATACCGCGACGTCCTGATCACCGAATGGCTCGACGGCATCTCGCTCTCGCGCCTGATCGCCCAGGGCCCGGCGGCCGACGGGCCGCTGCGGCACGAACGCAACCGTATCGGCCTGCTCATCCTGCGCTTCCTGCTCTCCGGTCCCACCCGCGCCGGACTGCTCTACGGCGATCCGCACCCCGGCAATTTCCGCGTCCTGCCCGACGGCCGGCTGGGCGTCGTCGACTTCGGCGCCTGCGCGCCCTGGCCGGCGGGCTACCTGGACATGGCCAAGGACTTCGCCCCGGCCCTGCTGGCCTGCACCCCGGCCGAATTGGAGGCCGCGATCCGCCGCCACGGCTACATCACACCCGATCGCGACCTCGATATCGAAACCGTGGTCGCCCGGCTCACCCCGATCCGGGACGCCGTGGTCGCACCCAGCATCGCCCTGACTCCCGACTGGCTGCGCACCCACCTGCGCACCGTCACCGACCTGCGCGTCACCAACGTCATCCGGCAGCTCACCATGCCCTCCCAGCACACCCCCGTCGCCCGCACCGCCCTGGCCGGTCTCGGCGTGCTCGGCCAACTCCGCGCGGAACTCCCCTTGCGCGCCGAATTCACCCGCTGGTTCCCCGAAATCGTCGATACCCTCGAAGTCCCCTGAACCTTTGGTCCGCCGGTATCGTTGCTGGTCAGACGGTGTCGCGCTGGCGCCTTTGGCGCACAGTGGTGTTCGGGTGCGCGCGTCGGGCTCAGCTGTGGTTAGCTTTCGATCCATGAGCACGCCGCGTACTGTCTCCGCCGCCGAATTTCTACCTCGCGACACCGCGGATGTGGTTCGCACGGTGCGGGATTCACGGGATCGCGCCGAGCAGCTGATGGTGCGCGGCGGCGAGCAACTCGACGACGGTCTGTCGTTACCGGACCAGAGAACCGTCGTCTCGCTGCGGCGGATGAACTCGGTGCTCGATATCAACCTGGGTAGACGCACCGTGCGCGTCCAGGCCGGCGCCAAGCTGTCCGATATCGATCGCCGGCTCGGCGCGCACGGACTTGGCCTGCCGATCGTCGGCGACCATCGCGACATCACCGCCGGCGGATTCGCCTCGGTCGGCGGCGTGAGCAGCGCCTCGCACAAGTACGGCCTGTTCATCGATCAGATCGTGGATCTGGAGTACGTCGACCCGGACGGGCGGATCGGCACCTGCGGGCGCGGCCATCACACCGAGCGGTTCCATCGGATCCTCGGCGCGGGCGGGCGGGCGGGCATCATCACCGCGCTCACCCTGGACGCCGTCGACATCGACAAGGACCACACCTGGCTCACCACCGACGCCGGCCGGTTCCTGGATTTCGACTCCTTCATCGAGCACGCCTACGCCGAGATCGTCAAGCCCGGCAACGCCGCCTTGCAGGTGGGCCGCTGGGTCGACACCGCGCCGCTGAAGGTTTCGCGGCCGGTCGGCACCGGGCAGGTGCAGCTGGGCACGGTGCGTTTCGGCCAGTGGTCCAGCCTCTACCCCACCACCCCGACCCGGTCGCTGCGCGCTCGCCGCGAGGTCGGCACCCGCACCCGGAAGTCGTTGGGCGCCATCGCTTCCGCTGCCAGCGGCAAGGCCGGTATGCCGGTGCGCAATGCCGCGGCGGGCGCGCTGATGTTCGCCCCGAAGGTGCTGACCCTGCGCGACGCGGAGTATCTGGCGGACACCGTCATCAGTTCCTCCGAGCGCGGACCGGCCTACCGCGTCGGCGTCTTCGCGCCGCTGGCCAACTACACCTCGGTGTTCTACCGGCTGCACGACCTGTTCGCCGGGCATCGCGAACGCACCGGCTGCTTCACCGTCATCTCGGCCATGACCTACGGGGTGCGCTCGAAATACCTGCAGGCCCAGGCGGCGACGCGGAACCTGCCGGCCGACGACCACGCGCTGATCACCTTCACCTGCCGGTTGCGTCCCTCGGCGCTGCCCTCGGAGTTGTTGCGCGACATCGTCTCCGGAATCGATGAGATCTGCACCTCCGAACACGCCCTGCGATACGAGTCGGCGGATTAGACTCCACTCACGCCGCGATTAGTCGCCAAGGGGTTGCTCCACCGCCCCTGACGATTGCGAGCAAACTTCGGCACTGTCGGCGGGGTGTCGATGCGTTAGATCAGCGTTCCACCTGATGCGAAGGTTGCTGCTCCGATGCTCGAATTCCGCCCCGCGCCCGTGCCGTTCCGAAAGAAGCTCGGCGTCGAGCTACTCCGCAGGTCCGACCGCGACCAGGAGTGTCCCGCCGATTCCCTGGGCGGCCTGCGGATCCTGATCACCGACGCGTGCTCGGAGGCCGGGCGCGCCACCGCGGTCCGGCTCGCCGCCCACGGCGCGCACCTGGTGCTGGTCGCCCCGCGCGGCGATCACCTGGTGTCGGTGTGCGACCAGATCATCGGCACCGGCGGGTTCGCCCGCTGGTACCGCTGCGATCTGTCCGCGCTCGGGGACGTCGACCAGCTGGTCCGGTGGGTGCTCACCGAATTCGGCACCATCGACGTGCTGGTCAACAATGCCGGCCGGCCACCGCGCCGGCCGCTCGCCCAGTCCACCAATCGCTTCCGCGACTATCAGCGCATGATGGCCGCCAACTACTTCGGCCCGCTGCGCCTGACCCTCGGCCTGTTACCCGCCATGCTGCAGTCCGGCTCTGGACAGGTCGTCAACGTGGGTCCCGGCAGCGACGCCACGCCGCACCTGGCCTCCTACGCGGCCGCCCAGGCCGCCTGGACCACCTTCGGCGAATGCACCGACACCGAACTCGCGCCGCACGGCATCCAGGTCAGCACCGTCGAGAGCCCGGCCCCCGCGGCGGCCCGCGCCATCGAGGCCGCCATCCGCGCCCACCCGGACCGCGTCGAACCCCGCGTCGCGCGGACCTTGCGCGGCCGGATAAAGCGAAGCACCCCACCGGAATTCCGATGGGGTGCTGCGAAGAGTCGCTGACTCAGTGCTTTTCCGGGCCGACGTAGTACTCGAACACCAGGCCCGCCGCGGCGACCAGGACGGCGACCACGCCGATCGCGATCAGCCAGTACTGCCAGAACGCCAGGCCCAGCGCCGCGAGGGAACCGGCGGCGGCCAGCGAGATGGGCCAGAAGCTACCGGGCGAGAAGAAGCCCAGATCGCCCGCGCCGTCCACGATCTCGGCGTCCTCGTAGTCCTCGGGACGCAGGTCCAGACGACGGGCGACGAACCGGAAATAGGTGCCGATGATCAGCGACAGGCCCGCGGTCAGCACGATGGCGGTGGTGCCCGCCCACTCGACACCGGTGCGGGACTTCGCGGTGAAGAACCCGTAGATCACACCGGTGATCACGAAGAAAATCGTGAGCAGTTCGAAAATGCGCGCTTCGATCTTCATGTCAGCTCAATCCTCACTTGGCTTCGGACGCGCTCTTGACCGTGCGGTCGGTTTCGAACGGCTGCGTCGACGTCGCGACCGGCGACTCGCCGATCGATGCCAGTGCCTGGGCATTGGTCATGCCCGCCTGGCGGCCCTCCACGTACTTGACGAACTTCTCCGGCGAGACCGCGCGGACCTCGAAGTTCATCATCGAGTGGAAGGTGCCGCACATTTCGGCGCACCGGCCGACGAACGCGCCTTCCTTCTCGATCTTGGAGATCTGGAAGACGTTGTCCGAGTGGTTTTCCTTCGGGTTCGGGATCACGTCGCGCTTGAACAGGAACTCCGGCACCCAGAAGGCGTGGATGACGTCCATGGCGGCGAGCTGGAACTCGATGACCCGATTGGTCGGCAGCACCAGAACGGGGATCTCCTGGCTGGAGCCGACCGTCTCGATCTTGTTGTAGTGCAGGTAGGACAGGATGTCGTTGGCCGGCTTGCCGTGCACCGGGCCCGGCTGCGGGTGACCCTTGTCGTTCTTGAGCTCCTTGTAGACCTCGAGCTGCTCCTGCGCCCGCGCCGCCGCCTCGGGGTCGCGGCCGTCGTATTTGAAGCCGTCCTTGAAGTCGACCTCTTGGTAGCCGAACTTCCAGTTCCACTGGAAGGCGGTCACGTCGATGGTGACGTCGGGATCGGCCACCTTCTCGTGCACGTAGTTCTGCACCACGACGGTGAAGTAGAACAGGACCGCGATGATGACGAACGGGATCGCGGTGTAGGTCAGCTCCAGCGGCACGTTGTAGCCGGTCTGGCGCGGGAACTCCGGGGAGTCCTTCTTCTTGCGGTGGAAGGCGACCGTCCAGAAGGTCAGGCCCCACACCAGCACACCCATGGCGAGCGCGGCCAGGACCGACCAGGTCCACAGCTCCCGCATCCGGGTGGCCTGCGGCGTGACACCCGAGGGCCAGCCGAACCGCAGCCAAACATTGTCGATCGAGCAGCCCGAGACGAGCATCGCGGTGATCCCGAGGGACACCGCCAGCCCGGCCCGCCGAAGGACGCGGCCCCGCCGACCCTTCACGGGTCCGGCCCCGATCTCTTCGCTCGCCTTGTGCGCCACGCTCACGCCTTCCTGGTCGCCACACATTCCGACATCTGCGCCGACGGGGTGCGATCTCCCGGCGGCACTTCCTAAGCACGTTTCAGGACCTTCGTGCGGGCACGCACTGGTGAGCACACGCCAGCTGAGAAGGACCTGAGTACTACGCAGCGTAGACCAAACCGGCGCACAGTTTTGCGTCGGGTCGCGTTCGACACTCCGCCGATCCTGGACCGGCACCGGCCAGAGGCCGGGCGCCGGGTCAAAACCCCAGGACAACACCCTTTGGCACAGTCCGCCACGACATTTCGATGCACCCGCGCCGGGGTCGTGAACGCCGCGCGACGCGTAGGTGCGGCATACTCGGACCCAAGAATTCCCTCCGGTGCGCCCGCTTGCTTCGGGCGCAGCCATCCAAGAACGAAAGAGGTTGCCGCGGCGTGTGTGGACTGCTCGGATTTCTGACATCTGATGCGGCAACCGATGACGTCGTACAGCAGGTGTACGACGCCCTGCATTGCGTCCGCCATCGTGGTCCGGACGAACGCGGCACCTGGCACGACGACCACATCATCTTCGGGTTCAACCGGCTCTCGATCATCGACATCGAGCACTCGCACCAGCCGCTGCGCTGGGGCCCGCCGGAGAACCGGCAGCGCTACGCGCTCACCTTCAACGGCGAGATCTACAACTACATCGAGCTGCGCGCGGAACTCACCAAGGCGCACGGCGCGGAGTTCCCCGACGGTCAGATGTTCCTGACCGAGGGCGACAGCGAGACCATCGCCGCGGCGTTCCACTACTGGGGCCCAGAGGCGGTCCGCAAGCTGCGCGGCATGTTCGCGTTCGCGATCTGGGACACCGAGACCCAGGATCTGTTCGTCGCCCGCGACCCGTTCGGCATCAAGCCGCTGTTCCTGGCGACCGGCCCCGGCGGCACCGCCTTCGGCAGCGAGAAGAAGAGCCTGCTGCAACTGCTGCCCGCGCTCGGGCTCGGCGACGCGCTGGACCCGCGGGCGCTGGAGCACTACACGGTGCTGCAGTACGTGCCGGAGCCGGAGACGCTGCACAAGGACATTCGGCGGCTGGATTCGGGCAGCTACGCCACCATCCGGCCCGGTCAGGAGCCGAAGGTCAGCCGGTACTTCCACCCCGGCTTCAAGATCCGCCCGTTCGCGGCCGGGTCCGAGCAGGCCCGGTACCGCGAAATCGCGCAGGCGCTGGAGGATTCCGTCGCCAAGCACATGCGCGCGGATGTCACCGTCGGCTCGTTCCTGTCCGGCGGCATCGACTCCACCGCGATCGCGGCGCTGGCCATCCGGCACAACCCGAAGCTCATCACTTTCACCGCGGCGTTCGAGCGCGAGGGCTACTCCGAGGCCGACGTCGCCGCCGAGAGCGCCGAGGCGATCGGCGCCCGGCACATCGTGCGCACCGTCTCCCCCGCCGAATTCGCCGCCGCCATCCCCGAGATCGTCTGGTACCTCGACGATCCGGTCGCCGACCCGGCGCTGGTGCCGCTGTACTTCGTGGCCAAGGAGGCCCGCAAGCACGTCAAGGTGGTGCTCTCCGGCGAGGGCGCCGACGAGCTGTTCGGCGGCTACACCATCTACCGGGAGCCGTTGTCGCTCAAGCCCTTCGAATACCTGCCGCGCGGCGTGCGCAAGCTCGCGGGCCGGTTGTCCGAGCGGATCCCGGACGGCACCCGCGGCAAGAGCCTGCTGCACCGCGGCTCGCTCACGCTGGAGGAGCGCTACTACGGCAACGCGCGCAGCTTCAACGACGCTCAGCTGCGCGCCGTGCTGCGCGAATTCCGGCCGGAATGGACCCACCAGGACGTCACCGCCCCGATCTACGCGCAGTCGCGCGGCTGGGACCCGGTGGTGCGGATGCAGCACCTGGACCTGTTCACCTGGCTGCGCGGCGACATCCTGGTCAAGGCCGACAAGATGACCATGGCGAACTCCCTCGAGCTGCGCGTGCCGTTCCTGGACTCCGAGGTCTTCCAGGTCGCCGAGCGGCTGCCGTTCGAGCAGAAGATCACCAAGGACACCACCAAATACGCGCTGCGCCAGGCACTCGAGGGCATCGTCCCCGGTCACGTGCTGCACCGCGCCAAACTCGGATTCCCGGTCCCGATGCGGCACTGGCTGCGCGGCACCGAACTCTACGACTGGGCCCAGCAGACCATCGCCGATTCCCAGACCGACCACCTGCTGGACAAGGCCGCGATCAAGGGCATGCTCGACGACCATCGCGCCGGGCGTTCGGACCACAGCCGCCGTCTGTGGACGCTGCTGGTGTTCATGGTGTGGCACGGCATCTTCGTCGAGGACCGGATCAAGCCGGACATTCAGGAACCGGTCTACCCGGTCTCGCTGTAACCCCAGCAACGACAACGGCCGCACCGATAACTCGGTGCGGCCGTTGTCGTTTCAGCTCAGAGCAGCGGCTTGATCTCGTCCGCCGCTTCGGCGCCGTAGGCCTCGGTCAGGCGCTGCAGCGCGTCTTCCTTGTTCAGGGTCCACTCCTGGGTGCCCATGGTCTCCAGCACCAGCACCGCGATCAGCGAGCCCAGCTGCGCCGCGCGCTCCAGGCTCAGGCCGGCGGTGTGCGCGGTCAGGAAGCCGGCGCGGAAGGCGTCACCGACGCCGGTCGGGTCGACCCGGCCGCGGTCCGGCACCACACCGACATGCACCTCGGTGCCGTCGCGGTCCACGATCTTCACGCCCTCGGCGCCCAGGGTGGTCACCCGGATGCCGACCTTCGCGGCGACCTCGTCCTCGCTCAGCCCGGTCTTCTGCAGCAGCAGCGCCCACTCGTACTTGTTGGTGAAAAGGTATGCGGCGCCTTCGATCAGCTGCACCGCCTGATCACCGTCGAGGCGGGCCAGCTGCTGCGACGGGTCGGCCGCGAACAGGATCTCCGCCTCGCGGGCCTCGGCGGTGTGCTTGAGCATCGCCTCGGGATCGTTGGCGCCGACCAGCACCAGATCCAGCGCGTGGCTCTCGGACAGCTCGGTGATGGAGATGTCGCGGGCCTCGCTCATCGCACCCGGGTAGAAGGAGGCGATCTGCGCCATGTCCTCGTCGGTGGTGCAGACGAAACGGGCGGTGTGCGCCTTCTCCGAGACGAGCACCGTCGAGCAGTCGACGCCGTTGCCCTCCAGCCAGGCCCGGTATTCGGCGAAGTCCGCGCCGACCGCACCGACCAGTAGCGGGCGCTGATTCAGCAGGCCCATGGCGTAGGCGATGTTGCCCGCCACGCCACCGCGGCGCAGCTGCAGGTCGTCGACGAGGAAGCTCAGGGAGACGTGGTCGAGCTGGTCGGCCAGCAGTGCGTCGGCGAACCGCCCGGGAAAACGCATGAGATGGTCGGTCGCGATGGACGCGGACACGGCGATAGACACGAGCTGAGGCCCTTCGAACGGTGGGTGGACGGCAGAAAGTGAGGACGGGGGGAAGTCCCCGTCCTCACGGTATCAATCTCAGCTCAGTTGAAGGAGTCGCCGCAGGCGCACGATCCTGTGGCGTTCGGGTTGTCGATCGTGAAGCCCTGCTTCTCGATGGTGTCGACGAAGTCGATCGAGGCACCCTGCACGTAGGGGGCGCTCATCCGGTCGATCGCCAGCTTGACGCCGTTGAAGTCGGCGACCAGGTCACCGTCGAGCGAGCGGTCGTCGAAGAAGAGCTGGTAGCGCAGGCCGGCACAGCCACCGGGCTGCACGGCGATACGCAGCGCCAGGTCGTCACGACCCTCCTGGTCCAGCAGCGCCTTCGCCTTGAGGGCGGCGGCCTCGGTCAGGATGGCGCCGTGAGTTTCGGTCTCGTTCTGCACAGTCATGAACTCTCCTAAAGGGACAGCTGTGGTCAACCCGTGAACAGCGCACGGCTCGTGGTCGTCAACACCACTCAGCGGGCTGCTATTCCCCATCTTGCCACCACCGTACTCAGACCGGACATCCACTCCTGGACTTTCCGGGACCCGCGCGTTTCCGACTGCGCCGGGCATCGAATAGCCTGGTCGCTGTGAAATTGTTCCGTCGCGGCGAGTCCAGCACCACCGACGCGACCGCCGACACCACGGCGGACGCGAACGGTGGCGTGGCCTCCGACACCCGCAGCTCATCCACGGTCACCCTCGGCAAAGGGCGTCCGACGCCGAAACGTCGTGACGCACAAGGGAAGCGGCGCGGCCCGGTCGCGCCCGCACCGCTCACCTCCAAGGAGGCGCGGGCCCGGCGCAAGGCCACCCGCGGCACCAAGGCGGACCGGAAAGCGGCCTCGGCCGAGCGCCGGCTGGCCGCGCAGGACCGGCGCGCGCGCATGCTCGCCGGCGAGGACAAGTACCTGCTGCCGCGCGATCAGGGCCCGGTCCGCGCCTTCGTGCGTGACATCGTCGACGCCCGGCGCAACCTGGTCGGACTGTTCATGCCGATGGCGCTGGTGCTGATCCTGACCACCTTCGTGTTCGCCCGCTACCAGGCCTATGTGACCTTGATCATGCTGGGCATGATGTTCCTGATGATGATCGAGGGCGTCATTCTCGGCCGCCTGGTGAACAACCGGGTGCGGGAGCGCTTCCCCGAGACCACTGACGGCGGTGTCAAGCTCGGCTGGTACGCGTTCGTGCGGGCCTCGCAGATCCGCAAGATGCGCGCACCGAAGCCGCGCGTCAGCCCCGGCGAATCGATCTAGACGTCCGAACAGCGAACAGGCCCTTCCGAATCCGGAAGGGCCTGTTTTCGTTTAGCGGGCTTGTCGGGGCCGGACGGCGGCTCAGTGATGATCCGCCGCACGACCGAAGATCGCATTCAGTTCGCAGCGCGTGCGCTGGGCGTCACGGTCCACCACGTTCGACGAACCGGCCAGCCCGCGGCCGCGGAGCGCGATGATCGCGAAGGCCGCGATCACCAGCAGGGTCAGGATCAGCGCGGTCATGACAGCAGGGCTCCTCCGGAATAGGCGCGGATCGCGGACAGTTCGTTCTGGACACGCTGTGCGTCACGGTCGGCGACCGAGGAACCGGTGCGCTCCCGGCCGGCGATGACGACCCCGAGGGCGACGATGACGGTGGCGATAAGCAGGAAAGTAAGCATGGCAGTAATTTTGCGCTCGATGAATTACCGCCGAAAGTGGCTGTTCTGTCATTGTGCGCAAAGATTCAGCCAGGTAGTCTGAACGCATGTTGTCGAAGGTCGCCGTGGTGCTCGCCACGCGGGTCGCCATGTTCGAGTTCGGTGTCATCTGCGAGGTTTTCGGTCTCGACCGCACCGCGGACGGCATCCCCGCCTTCGACTTCAAGGTGTGCGGCGTGGAACCCGGCGTCGGCCTGCCCTCCTCCACCCCGGGCGTCACCATCACCCCGGCCTACGGCCTCGAAGAAGTCGCGAAAGCCGACCTCGTCGCCCTCCCGGCTTTCCCAGCTTCCGCTATCGACAACATCGATCCGGCCATCCTCGACGCGATCCGCGCCGCCGACGCCGCGGGCGCGACCATCCTCACCGTCTGCTCCGGCGCCTTCCTGGCCGGCGCCGCCGGACTGCTCGACGGCCGCAAATGCACCACGCACTGGCGCTATGTCGACGAGCTCGCCGAACGATTCCCGGAAGCCACCGTCGACCCCGACGTGCTGTTCGTCGACGCCGGCAACCTCATCACCAGCGCCGGCACCGCCGCCGGCATCGACGCCTGCCTGCACCTGGTGCGCCGGGAAATCGGCAGCGCCGCGGCCAACTCCATCGCCCGCCGCATGGTGGTCCCCCCGCAGCGCGACGGCGGCCAGCGCCAGTTCATCGAACGCCCCGTCCCCGCCTGCACCACCGACAGCCTCCGCAGCACCCTGCAATGGCTCAACGAGAACCTCGACCACCCGCACACCATCGACGACCTCGCCGCCCGCTCGATGATGTCCACCCGCACCTTCGCCCGCCGCTTCGCCGCCGAAACCGGCACCACCCCCGTGAAGTGGCTCACCAACCAGCGCGTCCTCTACGCCAAGCACCTTCTCGAAGAAACCGACCACAGCCTCGAATACATCGCCACCCGAGCCGGTTTCGGCTCCGGCGCCCTCCTCCGCCACCACTTCCAGCGCCTGGTCGGCATCGCCCCCACCGAATACCGCCGCCGCTTCGGCCCCGTCACCTCCGTCCCGGAGTAACCCGGCCAAGCCGGGACATGACGGAGCCAAACGCCGAGTACGCGCCTCGCTGACGTCCCACTTATCCGGCAAACGCTCGGACGGCCCGCGCCGACCGGTGGCGACGTCTGGCGGGGGCGTGGAGCGTCCGGCGAATTCGTGCATCGGGGCGGGGCGGCTCGTTGGTAGCGTGCAGGCGTGTCGAATCCCACCGAAGTCGCTCGTCCGTTGCGCACACTGGTGCTGGGTGGGGCGCGGTCGGGGAAGTCGGCGTTCGCGGAGGGGTTGGCGGCGGACGCGGCAGCGGTGCGGTATCTGGCGACTTCGGTGCCCGATCCCGGCGACCTCGATTTCGCGGAGCGGATCGCGGGGCACCGGGAGCGGCGGCCCGCGGCGTGGGCTGTCGTCGAGAGTGCTGACGCGGCAACAGTTCTCAGCGAGCCGTTCGCGGGGGCGACGCTGGTCGATGACATCGGCACCTGGTTGACCGCGCGCATCGATGCGCGGCAGGCGTGGGAGGCGCCGCGGGGCACCGTCACTCCGGACGCTGACGCGCTGGTCGAGGCGGTCGCGGCCTACCCACAGCGGTTGGTGATCGTGAGTCCCGAGGTCGGGATGGGCGTTATTCCGGCGACTCGGTCCGGGCGCTTGTTCCGGGACGAGATCGGCACGCTCAATCAGCGGCTCGCGGCGGTGTGTGACGAAGCGTTCCTCGTCGTCGCGGGCCTCCCCCTCCGGCTCAAATAGTCAGCAGGCAAGATTGGGCGGCGAAGTCAGTGCGGCGAGGGCCGCGCGTCCCGACCCGAGAGGCTCGACAGTGACACACGGATTCGGACCGGTTGCGCCCCCGGACGCGCAGATTCGCGCGGCGGCCGAACAGCGGCAGACGCAGCTGACGAAACCCGGTGGGGCGCTGGGCCGGCTCGAGGAACTCGGCAACTGGGTCGCGGCCTGTCAGGGCGTGTGCCCGCCGAAGCAGTTCGAGCGGGCCCGGGTCGTGGTGTTCGCCGGGGACCACGGGGTGGCGCGGCACGGGGTGTCCGCGTACCCGAGCGAGGTGACCGCGCAGATGGTCGCCAACTTCCTCGGCGGCGGCGCGGCGGTCAACGCGCTCGCGGCGGTCGCCGGGGCGACGGTGCGGGTCGCCGACATCTCCGTCGACGCCGATACCGATCCCGCGATCAGCAAGCACAAGGTGCGCCGCGCCAGCGGATCCATCGATCGCGAAGACGCCCTCACCCTCGACGAGGTCACCGCCGCGCTGGCCGCGGGCAAGGCCATCGCCGACGAGGAAATCGACGCGGGCGCAGACCTTCTCGTCGCCGGCGACATGGGCATCGGCAACACCACCCCCGCCACCGTCCTCATCGCCACCCTCACCGACAAGGAGCCGGTGGCCGCCGTCGGCCGCGGCACCGGCGTCGACGACGACGGCTGGGCCCGCAAGGTCGCCGCCATCCGCGACGGCATGCGGCGCGCCCGCCCCGTCGCCAAAGACCCCGTCGACCTGCTCCGGGTCGCCGCCGGCGCCGACTTCGCCGCCATGACCGGCTTCCTCGCCCAAGCCGCCGCCCGCCGCACCCCCGTCATCCTCGACGGCGTCGTGGTCACCGCCGCGGCCCTGGTCGCCGAGGACCTCGCCGCGGGCGCCTCCGCCTGGTGGCTCGCGGGCCACCGCTCCACCGAACCCGCCCACACCCTCGCCCTCGCCCACCTCCGCCTCACCCCCCTCCTCGACCTTGACATGCGCCTGGGCGAAGGCTCCGGCGCACTCACCGCCCTCCCCCTCCTCCGCGCCGCCGTCGCCACCCTCACCGAAATGTCCACCTTCGCCGACGCCGGCGTCAGCACCGCCGACCCCGAACCTCCGGCCACGCTCCCCGACGAAAAGCCGAACCTCCAGAAGTGACCCCCACCCGCCTCTCCTCCGGCCGGCCCCTGGCCGAGCACCCCCTCGATGTCGTGCCATCGGCCGCACATGCCGGCGGAGGCGAACGGCGGGCACGCCCCTTCCGAACCCGGGTACCGAAAGCAGTCCCACCGCAACCTCTTCCGACCGGCGTCCGGGGTGGTGTGGCGTGACGGGGGTGCGGTTGGCGTTTTCGTGGTTGACCGTGTTGCCGGTGCGGGGGCCGGAGCAGGTTGATCGCGGGGCGGCGGGGCCGGCTATCGCGTTGGCGCCGGTGGTCGGTGTCGTGCTCGGTGCGGGCGCGGCTGGGTTGCTGTGGGTGTTGGGGGTCGCCGGGGCGAATTCGGTGCTGGCCGGGTTCGTTGTTGTCGCGGGGCTGGCGTTGGTTACGCGGGGGATGCACCTGGATGGGCTGGCCGATACGTTCGACGGGCTCGGGAGTTATGGGCCTCCGGAGCGGGCCAGACAGATCATGAAAAGTGGTGGGGCGGGGCCGTTCGGGGTGGCGGCGATGGTGTTTGCCATTGCGGTGCAGGCGGTTTCGTTCGCGGCGTTGGCTGAGGGCGAGCGCTGGGTTGCGGTGGTGGTCGCGGTGGCGGTCGGACGGGTGGTTGTAGTGCTTGCCTGCCGGCGCGGAGTTGCGGCTGCGCCGGATACCGGGTTCGGGGCGTTGGTCGCGTCGACGCAAGCGCTGTGGACGGGGGTCGCGTGGACCGGGCTCGCGGTACTGGCGGCGGCGGTTGCTGTGCCGGGCAGGCCGTGGCTGGGACCGGTGGCGGTGTTGTGCGCGGTGGGATTGTCTGTGCTGTTGGTGCGACATACCGTGCGGCGGTTCGAGGGATTGTCCGGAGACGTACTCGGCGCGGCTACAGAGATAGCCGTCGCCGTCACCGCGGCCGGGTTGTCACTCAGCGTTTAGAGCTTCAGCAGCCTCGCGCAGCGACTTGGCTCGCCAGCTCGCACAGCGACCGGGCCGCCAGCTCGCACAGCGACCGGCCCGGCAGAAATCAGGTGATCCTCCGGCGCGCCGCAAGAAGGTGCGCGCGGGACCATCCGAGGAACGAACAAGCCGGGTTTGCCAGTGATTTCCGCCGCTGCCGCGCTGACCGTCTGGGCCGGGACTTAAGGTGGTGACCATGTCTTCCGAGCGCCTCTATTTTCGACAGCTGCTGTCCGGGCGGGATTACGCCGTGGGTGATCCGATCGCGACACAGATGCGCAATTTCGCCTATCTGATCGGCGACCGGGAGACCGGCGACTGTGTGGTCGTCGATCCGGCTTACGCCGCAGCGGATCTGGCCGATATCGCCGAGGGCGACGGGCTGCGGTTGACCGGTGTGCTTGCTACCCATCATCATCCGGATCACGTCGGCGGAAGCATGCTCGGGTTCACCCTGCGCGGGGTCAAGGAGTTACTCGAAAAGACCAGCGTCCCAGTGCATGTCAACAAACAGGAGCTGGGCTGGGTGGCCAACGTCACCGGCATCGCCGAGAGCGAGCTGACCGGGCACGAGCACGGCGACAAGCTCACGGTCGGCGCCTTCGACATCGAACTGCTGCACACCCCCGGCCACACTCCCGGCAGCCAGTGCTTCCTGTTCGACAACCGCCTCATCGCCGGTGACACCCTCTTCGTCGACGGCTGCGGCCGCACCGACTTCCCCGGCGGCGACTCCGACGAGATGTTCCGCAGCCTGCGCTACCTCGCGGGCCTGAAGAGCGACCCGGTCGTCTACCCCGGCCACTGGTACTCGCAGGAACCGAGCGCGAACCTGTCCCACATCAAGGACAACAACTACGTCATGCGCCCACAGACCCTGGAGCAGTGGCAGATGCTGATGCCGGGCTGAGGTCAGCGCTGGAGATAGAACTCGAACCGGGCGGCATTGCCCGCTCTGGCAACGACAGCCACCCAATCGGGCCCGGCGCCGCCGAGCCAGCCCCGGTACCTGTTCTTTTCGCGGCCGGTCTCCCGGTCGTAGACGATCGTCAGGGGCCCGGCGGTGTCCCATCCGCTCACCACGACCTGCGCCCCGGTGACGACACTGCGAATGGGGACGTTATACCCGTCGATCCCCGGATCGGGGGCGGTCCACTGACGTTCGCCCGTCTGAATATCGAGCAGAGCCAGCGCACCCTGGTCGGCGAACTCACTCACGAGCAGAGAGCGGTCATCGCCGTCGATCGGAGTTGCCCGCTCGGCGGCCGTCCAGACCGCCGCGCCCGTGGCGAGATCGAACAGCTGAGGTGCGCCTGTCGCGGTAGTGACGGCAATACGCGAGCCGCTGCCGATATACGCGGAGGTGCCGGGCGCCGTGAGCCGCTGACAATCGCCGTCCTTGCGCTGCCCCGCCTGCACCGTCGCGGTCCAACTGCTGATCCCGCTCTCGGCGTTCACAGCCTTGATCGCGATCGGGCACGGGCCGGAACCCTTCGCGTCATGGTCGGTGAGTATCAGCTGGTCACCAGCGCCGAGCGAGTACCACGCCCCATAGGTGGACCGCACCGGTAGCACCGCACCGGAGGCGGTGTCGATCAGGGCCTGGGGGCGCGCGGCCAACGGCGTCGCGGCGCCCGGATTGCCCGGGGCGAAACCGAGACGGGCCGGTTCGGCCGGGGCCTGCCTACCCCACCCGCCGATGATGTCGTCACCGACTATCCCGCTGACCGGCTCCGGCCACAGCGCGCTGCCGTCTCGGATATCGCGGCGCATCGTCGCGCAGTGCCTGGTGTCCAGCTTGGGACCGGCGCATTCGACGGTATACACAGCTTTGTCGAAGATGACGACCTTCAGGGCGGATGCTTGCCAGGTCGTCCGCCCGGTCGCGGCTTCGACCACCTCGAAAGTCCGGGAATCCGGCGTTTCGTCGATGCCCTTGCTGAGCACGACCAGGTCGCCACTGACCTGGTAACCGTATCCGGCATCCCGTCGCCACCGTTCCTGGCCAGTCATCCGGTCGACCGCGATCAACGCTTTCGCCTGCGGCACTATCGCAATGTCAGCGGCCTCAGCCGTTTGCATCACAGCGCTGTCGTAGTCCGAAATAGTCCAAGTAGCAGCACTTTTCACTGACGTGCTGCTCGGCGGTGCGGTCGTGGCGGTGGTGGGAGCCGGGCCCCCGGACCTTTCCACGGCACCGCCGCACGCCGAAATCCCCAGCACCGCAACGACAACCCCGACAACGACGAACCCGCGCATTTCAGCCCCCGATATCCTGCGCGCCACGCTATCCCAGCACGACCGAGTCGAGGCAACGATAGGTGACCGACCGGCACAACCAAAACGGGCCAGGCGCTTTCCGCGCCTGGCCCGTTTTTCGTGAGCTCAGCTCATCGGGTTCATCCACCCGTGGATATCGGCGAACGTGCCGCGCTGGATTCCGGTCAGCGTGTCGCGCAGCGCCATGGTGACCTCACCGGGCTGTCCGCCGCCGATGGTGAAGTCGCCCTCCGCGGAGTGCACCGAACCGACCGGGGTGATGACAGCGGCGGTACCGCAACCGAAAACCTCGGTGATCTCACCGGATTCGGCGCCCTTGCGCCATTCGTCCACCGACACCAACCGCTCTTCGACCTTGAACCCGGAGTCCGCGGCCAGGGTGAGCAGCGAATCGCGGGTGATGCCGGGCAGCAGCGACCCGGACAGTTCCGGAGTCACCAGCCGCGCCTGCGAACCGGACCCGTACACGAAGAACAGGTTGTTGGTGCCCATCTCCTCGACGTAGCGGCGCTCGCACGCGTCCAGCCAGACCACCTGGTCACAGCCCTTCTCCGAGGCCTGCGCCTGGGCGAGCAGCGACGCCGCGTAGTTACCCGCGACCTTCGCCTCGCCGGTGCCGCCCGGAGCCGCCCGCACGAACTCGTTGGACAGC
This sequence comes from Nocardia sp. NPDC051832, assembly GCF_040681285.1. Lineage (NCBI taxonomy): Bacteria > Bacillati > Actinomycetota > Actinomycetes > Mycobacteriales > Nocardiaceae > Nocardia > Nocardia sp. NPDC051832. The sequence continues at coordinate 161,685 of NZ_JBFAYL010000007.1, read as the reverse complement.
CACACCCGGACCGGCTTGACCCCGCCCTTGAAGTACGCGCCCGCCGGCGAACCGAGCAGCAGGTACTTGTAGGAGTCGGCGGGCTTCACACCCACGCCGATCTCGGTCGCGAACATGAACGGCCGCAGGTAGAGCGAATCCTCGCCGCCGGCCGCGGGCACCCAGCGCTCGTCCACGGCGAGCAGCTGGCGCACCGATTCGACGAACAGCTCCTCCGGTAGTTCGGCCATCGCCATGCGGCGGGCGGAACGCTGGAAACGGGCGGCGTTGGCGTCGATGCGGAAACAGGACAGGCTGCCGTCACCCTGCCGGTAGGCCTTCAGGCCCTCGAAGATGGCCTGGCCGTAGTGGAACACCATGGTGGCCGGATCCATCGAGAGCGAACCGTACGGCTCGACCCGCGCGGCGCCCCACTGACCGTCGGTGTAGTCGATCGACACCATGTGGTCGGTGAAGTACCGGCCGAAGCCGGGCGCCGCCAGTACTTCCTGTACCCGCTGCGCCGGGGCGGGCGCGGGATGAGGAATACGGGTGAACTGTGCGGCAACGGTCATGACGCTGATCCTAACTCTGTCCGATTTCCCACGGTGCGCCTGTTTGGCCGTCCGCTCGAGCAGAGGTTGGCCTACCCGGTGTGACTCCCGCAACTCGCCACTCCGCTCCTGGCAACTCGGCCAGCAACACCCGGCCCAGCCGAGGCCCAACTGAGCAGATAGCCCAGCGCGGGCTTAGGCCGTCCGCGCCTGCACGAACGGCGGCTTGACGACCTCACAGCGCAGGCGGCGGCCCCGGACATCGACCTCGACCTCGTCGCCGGGGGTGAGGCCGGCGTCGGTGTCGAGCAGAGCCAGGGCGATGCCGACCTTCAACGACGGGGAGAAGGTGCCGGAGGTGGTCTCCCCGACGGGCTCGCCGTCGCGCAGCACCGGCTGGCCCTGCCGGAGGACCCCTCGATCCAGCGCCTTGAGTCCCATCAGCAACCGGCGCGGCCCCTCGGCCTTCTCCTTGGCCAGCGCTTCCCGGCCCCAGAATTCCGGCTTCTTCCAGCCGACTGCCCAGCCCGCACGGGCCTGCACCGGCGAAATCTCCAGCGACAGTTCGTGTCCGTGCAGCGGGTAGCCCATTTCGGTGCGCAAGGTGTCGCGGGCGCCGAGCCCGGCGGGCTGGCCGCCGGCGGCCTGCACCTGCTCGGTGAGCGCCCGGAACAGATCGGCGCCATCGGCCCAGCGCGGCAGCAGTTCGTAGCCGTGCTCGCCGGTGTAGCCGGTGCGGCACACCCGAACAGGACGCCCGTCCCATTCGGCGTCGGCGTAGGCCATGTACTCCAGCTCGGTCGGCAGACCCAGCGCGGTCAGCACCTCGGCCGACTTCGGCCCCTGCACCGCGAAGACCGCGTACTCGCGGTGCTCATCGGTCACGGTGATGCCCGCAGGCGCCACCTTCTGCAGCTCGGCCACCACGGCCGCGGTATTCGCGGCGTTCGGCACGAGGAAGATCTCGTCATCGCTGACGTAGTAGGCGATCAGATCGTCGATGACGCCACCGTCGGCCTGGCAGCACAGCGTGTACTGCGCCTTGCCCGGACGGATCCGCTCCAGATCGTTGGTGAGCGCCGAGTTCACGAAATCCTTCGCACCCGCACCGCGCACAGTCGCCTTACCGAGATGGCTGACATCGAACAGCCCGACGGTGCCGCGCACCGCCTGATGCTCGGCGACCGTGCCCGCGTACGAGACCGGCATCTCCCACCCACCGAACGGCGCGAAGGTGGCTCCGAGCTCGACGTGGACAGCGTGGATGGGGCCCTGCAGCAGCTTCGTATCGGTCACCCGGCGAGCTTAACCATGTCCAGGCGGCGGCATAGCAGGTACGGGCTGAGCCACCGGTTCGAGCTGCCGTAGGCGCTGGCCGACGACGCTCCTCCGCACCGCGTGTCTCCTCCGGCTCGCCGCGAACAAGATCGCGGCGGACGATAACCTGAGCCGCATGACCGCTGTTGCAGATCGCTCGCTAGGACCGGAACTGGCACGCATCCAGACCATCAACCCCGACACCGATGTCCTGGTGATCGGGTTGACGTCGTCGGAGAACGGTCCGTCCATCGTCCCCGCGGACTTGTTCGGCGATGTGCTGTCCGAGGACATCCGCGCGGAACTGCTGGATCAGCTCGGCGCGGTCGGCGCGAAGGGCAAGGCCGAGGAACTCACCCGGGTCCCCGCGCCCGCCGGTCTCGACGACGTCACCAGCGTGCTGGCCGTCGGCCTGGGCGCGGCCGACAAGATCGACGAGGAGCAGGTGCGCAAGTCGGCCGGTGTGGCCGCGCGCTCGCTGTCGGGCACCGAACTGGTCGCGACCACGCTCGGCGGCGTCGACCTCGGCGCCGCCGCGGAAGGTTTCTACCTCGGCGCCTACACCTTCACCCCGTTCAAGTCGACGAAGTCCGCGCCGAAGCCGGACGAACAGCCGGTGGCCCGCGTCGAATTCCTGGTCCCCGAACCGGATTTCGGCGAGAACGCGCTGCTGCGCGCCCAGCTGACCGCCGAAGCGGTCGCCACCGCACGGGATTTCGTGAACACTCCGCCCAGTCACCTCTACCCCGCCGAGTTCGCCGACCGGGCCAAGCAGCTCGCGGAGGCGGCCGGCCTCGAGGTCGAGATTCTGGACGAACACGCTTTGGCCGCAGGCGGTTTCGGCGGCATCCTCGGCGTCGGCAAGGGCTCCTCGCGCCCGCCGCGCCTGGTCCGGCTGACCTACGCGGGCGGCCCGAAGAAGGTCGCGCTGGTCGGTAAGGGCATCACCTTCGACACCGGCGGCATCTCCATCAAGCCCGCGCAGAACATGGAGAACATGACCTCGGACATGGCCGGCGCCGCCGCGGTCGTGGCCACCACGCTGCTCGCCGCGCGCCTGGGCGTGCCGATCACGGTCACCGCGACCGTGCCGATGGCCGAGAACATGCCGTCCTCCACCGCCCAGCGCCCCGGCGACGTCCTCACGCAGTACGGCGGCACCACCGTCGAGGTGCTCAACACCGACGCCGAGGGCCGCCTCATCCTGGCCGACGCGATGGTCCGGGCCTGCGAGGACGATCCCGACTACCTCATCGACGTCGCCACCCTCACCGGCGCGCAGATGGTCGCCCTGGGCACCCGCACCCCGGGCGTCATGGGCACCGAAGAATTCCGCGACCGCGTCGCCTTCATCTCCCGCGCGATCGGCGAAAACGGCTGGGCCATGCCCCTTCCCACCGAACTGCGCGCCGACCTGAACTCCAAGATCGCCGACCTGGCCAACGTCGCACCGCATCGCTGGGGCGGCATGCTCTCGGCCGGGTTGTTCCTCAAGGAGTTCGTCCCCGAAGGCGTCCAGTGGGCCCACCTCGACGTCGCGGGCCCGGCCTACAACACCGGCGGCCCGTTCGGCTACATCGGCAAGGGCGGCACAGGTGTGCCGGTGCGCACGCTGATCGCGGTCATCGAGGACATCGCCGCCGCGGAGTAACCGTTGCGACCGCACGCCCCGAACGGATTCCGTTCGGGGCGTTCCCATTCCGGCACCGGGATGAGCACACCTACTGACGGTCGATTGCCCGAATTCTGGGTGCTCCGCTGACAATCGGGATGCCTGACGTGTCGTCACGAGCACGGTGGGGCACGGTGCGAGAGCCGGTACGCGGCAGGAGATTCCCCGTGCGCACGCTTGAAGGCGCGGGAGAAGGCGAACTCCGAGGCGTAGCCCACGTTCTTACCCACGGCGGCAATGGAATCCGGAGTGTCGCGCAGCCGGCGGGCGGCCAGTTCCAGGCGCCAGCGGGTCAAGTAGGACAGCGGTGGTTCGCCGACCAGAGTGGTGAAACGGCGGGCCAAGGTGGCGCGCGAGACACCGACCTTGCCGGCGATTTCCTCGATGGTCCACGGGTGCGCCGGGTGCTCGTGCATCACCGACATCGCACCGGAGATTTCCGGATCACGCAGTCCCGCGAGCCAAGACGCTCCGTCCTCGGCGCGCAGCTCGGCCCACACCCGCAGCATCTGGACAAACAGGATGTCGACCAGACGGTCGGTGACCGTCTGTGCGCCAGGGCGTTCCGCGGCGAGTTCGGCGGCCAGCATGGTGACGGTGGCCGCCATCTCGCGATGCGCGGGGGTCTGGCCCGCCGGGATGTGCACCAGCGGCGGCAGCACCCGCAGCAGCGGATGGTTGGGGAAGGCGTCGTATCGGTACGCGCCGCAGACGATCGTCGTCTCCCGGCCCGGCCCGCGAAGGTGTATTCGCTGCCGCCCGGTCCCGGCCTCGGTCTGCTGAGCCGGGACGAGGTCTACCTCCGGCGCACTGCACAGTGCGTGCCCGACTCCCGTTGGCAGCAGCGTGAAGTCGCCCGCGGCGAGCTGCACAGGTTCGGCGCCGGGCCGGACCAGCCAGCAGGCGCCCGCGAGGATCGCGTGGAACGTCGCCTTCGGCATGTCGTCCATCTTGATCCCCCACGGCGCGGCCGCGGTCAGATGCGCGGTGACCACGCCGCCGAGCTTGGTCGCCGCGAGCACATCGGCCAGCACATCCACACACTCACCATATGAGACTTTCGGCTATGTATCAGCGCTTTCGAGTCATGGGCCCGGCGAACCTCCCGGAATACCGTGAACGCATGACGAAAAGCTATGCCGAACAGCGCATCTCACTCACGCAGCAGCTTGCGGCACAAGCGCCCGCCGAGCTGCTGTCCCGCTTCGACGCGCACGCCGAAGCGCTCACTCAACTCGGCGGTGCTGCCGCCGCCAACGGCACCCGGGCACCCGACTTCACCCTCCTCGACGCCACCGGGCGGAAGTTCGCACTCGCCACCGCACTCGCCGACGGCCCCGTCGTGCTCACCTTCTATCGCGGCGGCTGGTGCCCGTTCTGCAATCTGCAGCTCCACCTCTTGCAGGCGGCCCTCCCGCAATTCCGCTCGCACGGTGGGCGATTGGTGGCCATCTCACCGGAATCCCCGGACGACTCGCTCACCACCGCCGAGAAGCACGCGCTGGAATTCGACGTCCTGTCCGATCCCGACCTCGCGACGGCCCGCGCGTACGGGCTGGAATACGTTGTCGAGGAAGGAATCCGGGATGCCTTCCGCGCCACCGGAACCGACCTCGGCGCCACTGGCTGGCGACTGCCCATCTCGGCGACCTACGTCATCGGCGCCGACGGCCTGATCCACTTCGCCCACGTCAACGGCGACTTCCGCGTGCGCGCCGAGATCGCCGACATCCTTCACGCGCTATCCACCGTGTCGGCCTGAACCCTCGGGTCAGGCCACTGACATTTTGAGACAGTTCCTTGTTGCCAACACTAATTCGAGTTCGCAACAAGGAATCTTTCTGATAAACCGGGTGCATTCGCGTCACACCGGCGCGGCCAACCATCTCACGCCCCGGAGCCCGCCGATGAGGACCTCCATCATCACCTCGGCCATCATCCTGTTTGCCTGCGCCGCAACGACTCCCGGGCTAGCCGACACCGGTTCCGCGGGACTGATGGCCCCGCGGACGTTCACGGTGACCACCACTGCCGACGCAGCCGCCGCCCGCCCGCTGAGCGGTGAATGCCGTACCGCCGCAGGCGAATGCACGCTGCGCGCGGCAACCCAGGCGGCGAACGCGCGGCCGGGCAGCACCATCGTGCTGCCCGCCGGGCGCTACGTGCTGACCGTCCCGCCGAACCCCCTGCACATCAACGCACCGTTCATCGACCCGACCACCGGCGACCTCGACATCACCGCGCACACCATCGTCCGGGGCGCGGGCCGGGAGGAAACCGTCATCGACGCGAACCGGATCGATCGGGTCCTGCTCACCGCCGCCAACGTCACCCTCACGGACCTGACCATCACCGGCGGGGCGACCGCGCAGCGCGAGATTCCGTTCTACGACACCGGCGGCGGTGGCATCGCCAACGGCGGCAACCTCGTCCTCGATCGGGTCACCGTCTCCGGAAACGCCGCGCATTACGGCGGCGGCATCTTCAACGTCCCGCAGGCCGACATGAAGATGACCGACAGCCTCATCACCGGCAATTACGCCGAGGAGGCGGGTGGGGTGCGCTGCGACAACACCTGCACCTTCACCAACTCCCAGATCATCGGCAACCGTGTGGTGAACGCCCAGAAATGGTATCGGCCGGGCGGTTTCGCCGGCCGTGGCGGCGGCCTCGACATCCGCGGCTTCGGCCCGGTGCTGCTGATCGACTCAGTGGTCGAAGGCAACAGCGCCAGCGACAGCGGCGGTGGCATCAATATCGCCCCGGCCTACCTCGACACCATCCCCGAGCCGATCAACAACGTCCTGGACGGGGGCGCGGGAATTCTCATCCTGACCAATTCCCGAATCGTCGGCAATCGCGTCGGCCCGGGCATCCAGAACTGCGATTCCGTTTTCGCACAGATCGTTTCCACCGGCGGCAATGTCAGCGACGACCAGTCTTGTGCGCTCACCGCGCGCGGCGACGAGATCCGCCCCAGCTAGGAGTCCGCATGGGTTCGTTCAACATGGGCGGGTGGGCGACCACCTTCACCCACATCTACACCTGGATCGTCTCGGTGCTCATCTCCGGATCGTCGTCCGGCTCATAGGTCCCGGAGTTCCTGTTCGAACGCGCGCTGCCGCTCGATCTTCTTGCGGGCGTCGTAGTCGCGCATGCGTTGCGGGTAGCCCGTCTTGCCGACGTCGTACACGGGAATGTGCAAATCTCCGGCAAGCCGGGCCGCGCCCCGCTCGCCGACGATCCGGCGGGTCCATTCCCCGTCCGCGGCGATCAACACTACTGTGACATCGGTCACTGTGGTTTTGGGCTCCACGTAACCCTCCACGCCGACATGCGTGCGGACCCATTCGCGCATGTAGCGCAGGTCCTCCCTGGCCGAGGTCCCCGCACGTGGCGCGGTACCCCCGCCCCTACCGGTGCCCTTGAACCGATCAAGTAAACCCATCAGCGCCGACCTCCTAACTACCCCGGAGACGCCAACACCCATCTTGCCAGCTCGTTAAGATTTCCCGGGTTTGTTAGCTGCCCTGTGCTACACGCCACGCGGACGAGTGCAAGGATGGATCGCGGTACAAGGAACCACCCAGATCCTCGGTGCCACCAGAACCATCGGTGGCTTTCGGGCATTCGTCGCGACCTGCGGCGGCGGCCTGCCGAAGATCAACTGTTGCAAAATCCGTCGAGCAGTCAGAGGAGTCAACGGACATGGCCTTCTCCGTCCAGATGCCGGCTCTTGGTGAGAGCGTCACCGAGGGAACGGTGACCAGGTGGCTGAAGCAGGAAGGAGACACGGTCGAGGTCGACGAGCCACTGCTCGAGGTCTCCACCGACAAGGTCGACACCGAGATCCCGTCCCCCGTGGCGGGTGTGCTGTCGAAGATCGTCGCCAATGAGGACGATGTAGTCGAGGTCGGCGGTGAGCTCGGCGTGATCAGCGATGCTGGCGAAGCCTCCGCATCCGCCCCGGCTCCTGCCCCCGAAGCCGCCCCCGCGCCCGAGCCGCAGGCCGCCCCCGAGCCGCAGCCCGAACCCGAACCCGAGCCCCAGCCCACCGCCCAGCAAGCCCCCGCGGCTTCCGGCAACGGCAACGGCGGCTCCGGCACCCCCGTGAAGATGCCCGAGCTGGGCGAATCCGTCACCGAGGGCACCGTCACCCGCTGGCTCAAGGCCGTCGGTGACGAGATCGCCGTCGACGAGCCGCTGCTCGAGGTGTCCACCGACAAGGTCGACACCGAGATCCCGTCGCCCGTCGCGGGCACCCTGCTGGAGATCACCGCGCAGGAGGACGACGTCGTCGCCGTCGGCGGTCAGCTGGGTGTGATCGGCAGTGGTCAGCCCGCCGCCAAGGCGCCGGAACCCAAGCCGGAACCCAAGCCCGAGCCGAAGCCGGAACCGAAGCCCGAGCCCGCCCCCGCGGCGAAGGCCCCGGCGCCCGCTCCCGCTCCCGCCCCGAAGGCTCCGGCCCCGCAGCCGCCGGCGCAGGCCCCGGCCGCCTCGTCGTCGTCCTCGGGTAACGGCGCGACCCCGTACGTCACTCCGCTGGTCCGCAAGCTGGCCGACGAGAACGGCGTCGATCTGTCCTCGCTCACCGGTTCCGGTGTCGGCGGCCGCATCCGCAAGCAGGATGTGCTCGCCGCGGCCGAGGCCAAGAAGGCGCCGGCTGCCGCTACCGCGACCGCCGCCGCTCCCGCCGCCAAGGCGCCGTCCGCTCCCGCGGCCGCTGCCCCGCAGCTGGCGCATCTGCGTGGCACCACGCAGAAGGCCAACCGGATCCGCCAGATCACGGCCACCAAGACCCGGGAATCGCTGCAGACCACCGCGCAGCTGACCCAGGTGCACGAGGCCGACGTCACCAAGATCGCGGCCCTGCGGGCCCAGGCCAAGGCGTCGTTCAAGGAGCGCGAAGGCGTCAACCTGACGTTCCTGCCGTTCTTCGCCAAGGCGGTCGTCGAGGCCCTGGGTGTGCACCCGAACGTCAACGCGTCCTACGACGAGTCGACCAAGGAGGTCACCTACCACGCGGCCGTCCACCTGGGCGTCGCCGTGGATACCGATAAGGGTCTGCTGTCTCCGGTCATCCACAACGCCAGCGATCTGTCGCTGGCCGGCCTGGCTCGCGCCATCGCCGATATCGCCAACCGGGCCCGCAACGGTGGCCTCAAGCCGGACGAGCTGTCCGGCGGCACCTTCACCATCACCAATATCGGTTCGCAGGGCGCGCTCTTCGACACCCCGATCCTGGTGACGCCGCAGGCGGGCATGCTGGGCACCGGCGCGATCGTCAAGCGCCCGGTGGTGGTGACCGACGAGACCGGCAACGAGTCCATCGGCGTTCGCTCGATGTGCTACCTGCCGCTCACCTACGATCACCGTCTCATCGACGGCGCCGACGCGGGTCGCTTCCTGACCACGATCCGGCACCGGCTCGAGGAAGCGGCGTTCGAGGCCGATCTCGGTCTGTAAGTACGCGATGAAGGTTGTGATCGCCGGGTCCTCCGGGTTGATCGGGACAGCGCTCGTCGCGGCCCTGCGCCGCGACGGGCACGAGGTGGCCCGGCTGGTACGCCGGGCCGCCGGTGCCCCCGACGAATTCACCTGGGACCCAGTCCGCGCCGAACTGGACGCTCGCGCCCTGCGCGGCGCGGACGCGGTCGTCAACCTCTGTGGCGCTTCGATCGGCGGGCGGCGCTGGAACGGCAGCTACAAACAGGAGCTGCGCGACAGCCGTCTCACGCCGACCGATGTGCTGGCTTCCGCGGTCGCCGCCGAAGGGGTGCCGGTGCTGGTCAACGCCAGCGGTGTGCACTACTACGGCGGCGCGACCGGTGACCGCGTGGTCGACGAATCCGCCCCCGCCGGAACCGGTTTCCTGGCCACGCTGTGCCGGGACTGGGAAGCCGCGACCCGCCCGGCGACCGCGGCCGGTGCCCGCACCGTCCTGCTCCGCAGCGCGCCGGTGCTCACCCGGCACGGCGGCCTCCTCGGCCCGCTGAAACCGCTGTATTCGCTGGGTTTGGGTGGCCGCCTCGGCAACGGCCGGCAGTACACCCCGTGGATCTCGGAGGAGGACGAGATCGGCGCGATCCTCTTCGCGCTCACCCACGACACCGTCTCCGGCCCGATCAACGCCGTCGGCCCCGCCCCGGTGACCAACGCCGAATTCAACCGCGCCCTGGGCAAGGCCCTGCACCGCCCCGCCCCCTTCGTGGTCCCCGCCTTCGCCCTGCGCGCCATGGTCGGCGAATTCGCGGACGAGGCCATCCTGCACGGCCCCCGCGCGATCCCCACCGCGCTGGAAAACGCGGGCTACCACTTCCGCCACCCCACCATCGGCGCCGCCCTGGCCACCACTATCGGCCGCGACAGCGACGACCGCTAGCGCGGAATCACGCACGGTCACCCGAGACCACCGTCCGCCGGGTACCGGCCCCTCGACGCCGGGTGGCCATGTGCTGTGTCGATAGCGAGTGCGGGCGCCGGTCTGTGGCCACACAGGCCTGGCCGTCACCACACAGCGGTCGTGCTTCGGCACCGGGCGGCTAGTGGCTGCCGAAGTCGGGAAGGGTCACCGATCCGTCCGCTGCGAGGGGGAACCCAGGGTTGTGCGCGACCTCCCAGGCATGGCCGTCTGGGTCGACGAACGCGCTGGAGTAGAAGCCGATGGCGTTGATGGCAGCGGGTTTGGTGATGGTGCCCCCGGCGTCGGCGACCGCCGCGAGGATGCCGTCGACCTCTGCCTCGGACCGGACGTTGTGCGCCAAGGCAATCCCGCCGAACCCGGCCGTGGGCCCGGCCTCCAGACCACAGTCCTCGGCCAGCTTGCCGCGGTCCCACAGCACCACGCCCAGACCTCCGGCTTGGAAGAAGACCGTCTCCTCGACCTCTTGTCCCTGCCACCCCAGCGCCGCATAGAAGCGCTTGGCGCGAGCGAGATCGGAAACCCCCAGCGTGACCAACGTGATGCGCTGCTCCATCCGGTCACGGTACGCCGAGTTCGGCGCCCGGCTGGTGAATTTGCGCACTCGCCGAGGCCGCGACCTGGGCAAAGGGGAGCGCCTGCGCCTGGCCGAACGCGTCGGGCGCACCCGCATCGGCGACAATCGAGGGTCCAGTCCAGATCCGGCGGGGCGATTCGACCACCGGCGACCACGACAAGGCGATCGATGACCGACACCGAGTTACGTCCTGCCACCGTCATCCGCGATGCACGGGAAGACGATCTGCTGGCGATCCTGGATATCCACAACGCGAACATCGCCGCGTCCACCGCCATCTGGGACACCGATCTCGTGGGCTTGGACGACCGGCAGGCGTGGTTCCGGGATCGGACCGCGGCGGGCATGCCGATCCTGGTCGCCGAGATCGACGGGGAACTCGCCGGATACGCCAGTTATGGCCAGTGGCGGCCGAAGTCGGGGTACCGCTTCTCGGTGGAGAACTCGGTCTACATCGCCGAGCGCTTCCACCGCCGCGGCCTCGCCACCGCCCTGCTCACCGAGCTGATCGCGCGCGCCCGCACCTCCGGCCGCGTGCACGCCATGATCGCCGCCATCGAGTCCTCCAACGCCGCCTCCGTCGCCCTGCACGAGCGGTTCGGCTTCGTCACCGTCGGTCAGCTGCCCGAGGTCGGCCACAAGTTCGGCCGCTGGATGGACCTGACCCTGATGCAGCTGACACTCCCGGTCGGTCAGCGGTAACCGGGGTTCGCACAGACCGGGTCAGCCACCGCGCATGTGCAATCGCACGTGTGAGCTCACCTGCGGCAGTGTGTTGTTCGCCTGATGCCACAGGTAGGCAGCACCGGCCCCGCACCGACGGCAATTCCAGTGGCTCGAAGCACACCGGCCCCCTGTACCCGCTGCCCGATCTGGGCGTAGCGTCACCAAGGTGAACGACACGCGTACCACTTGGTCCGCCAGATTCGATACGACCCCGATCGTGGTCGAGGATCTCGGGCTCATCGACTACCACAGTGCGTGGGACCTGCAGCGCACCATCGCCGCGGAGCGGGCCGAAGGCACCGGATCCGATCGCCTGCTGCTGCTGGAACACCCGTCGGTGTACACCGCGGGCAGACGCACCGAAGCCGAGGACCTGCCCATCGACGGCAGCCCGGTGGTGCAGGTGGATCGCGGCGGCAAGATCACCTGGCACGGTCCCGGGCAGCTGGTCGGTTACCCGATCGTGCGGCTGGCCGAGCCGGTGGACGTCGTGCACTACGTGCGCCGCCTCGAGGAAGCCCTGATCTCGGTCATCTCCGGCCTGGGCGTGCCCTGCGGCCGCATCGAAGGCCGCTCCGGCGTGTGGCTACCCGCCACCGACCTGTTCGCCGAACGCAAGATCGCCGCCATCGGCGTGCGCGTGCAGCGCGGTGTTGCGCTGCACGGCATCTCGCTGAACTGCAACTCCGCCATGGACGGCTTCCAGGCCATCATCCCGTGCGGTATCCGCGATGCCGGCGTCACCACCCTGACCCGCGAGCTGGGCCGGGAAGTCACCGTCGCCGAGGTGAAGCCGCTGGTGTCCGCCGCGATCGTGCGCGCGCTGGACGGCGAGTTGCCAGTTACCGGTCACGATATTCCCCGTGTCGGAAATGCCACAGCCGCCGACACAGCCCGTTCCGCGAAATCAGCCCAGGCGTAAGGTCGATCACGTGACCTCAGCTCAAGCCCCGGCAGGACGCAAACTGCTGCGGATCGAAGCGCGCAACTCGGAGACCCCGATCGAGCGCAAGCCCAAGTGGATTCGTACCCGCGCCACCATGGGCCCCGAGTACTCCGAACTCAAGGGCCTGGTCAAACGCGAAGGCCTGCACACCGTCTGTGAAGAAGCCGGCTGTCCCAACATCTTCGAATGCTGGGAAGACCGCGAAGCCACCTTCCTGATCGGTGGCGAGCAGTGCACCCGCCGCTGCGACTTCTGCCAGATCGACACCGGCAAACCCGCCGCACTCGACCGCGACGAGCCCCGCCGCGTCGCCGAGAGCGTCCAGGCGATGGGCCTGCGCTACTCCACCATCACCGGCGTCGCCCGCGACGACCTGGAGGACGGCGGCGCCTGGCTCTACGCCGAAACGGTGCGCGCCATCAAGGCCCTGAACCCGTCGACCGGCGTCGAACTGCTCATCCCCGACTTCAACGCCGAGCCGGATCAGCTCGCCGAGGTCTTCTCCTCCCGCCCCGAGGTCCTCGCCCACAACCTGGAGACGGTGCCGCGCATCTTCAAGCGGATCCGCCCGGCCTTCCGGTACGAGCGTTCGCTCGCGGTATTGACCGCCGCGCGCGAAGCGGGCCTGGTCACCAAGTCCAACCTGATCCTCGGCATGGGCGAGACCCCGGAAGAGGTCACCCAGGCGATGCGCGACCTGCACGAGGCGGGTTGCGACATCCTCACCATCACCCAGTACCTGCGCCCCTCGCCCCGCCACCACCCGGTGGATCGCTGGGTGAAGCCGGAGGAGTTCGTGGAGCACTCCAAGATGGCCGAGGAGATCGGTTTCGCCGGGGTCATGGCCGGTCCGCTGGTCCGCTCGTCCTACCGCGCCGGCCGCCTCTACGCCCAGGCGATGGCGCACCACGGCCGCGAAATCCCGTCCACCATGGCGCATTTGGCCCAGGAAGGCACTGCCTCCCAGGAAGCCAGCGCGGTCCTGGCGCGGTTCGGCAGCTAGGTTTCGCGGAACCCCGCACGGTGGCGTGCGGGGTTCCCCGGTCATCCCGATGAGCAAAATCAGAGTCGACAACCCGGTCGCGACCGGTCGCCTGCAATGGATTCCCGGCGCGCACCCCTTCGGCCTGCCGACCGCCCCGGTCTACACGCCGACCGCCCTGCCCGGCCTGGGCGGCAATATCCGCCTGCACGATGTGCTGCTCACCATCCTGATCGAACGCACCGGCCAGCTCTCCGACGAGGGCGAACTGGTGCAGATCGGGTTCGTCGTCCCCACGCTGGCCGACCCCCACCTCTACCCCGGCGCGCAGTGGACGATCCTCGAGCGATCCCGTCCGGTAGCGGAACTGTCGATCAAAGCAGTCCTGATCAAAACCTCCAGCTAGCCCATTCGGCAGCCCGCGCCTCAGGTTCCGGCCCGGAATCATTACTCAGCGCACTGAACTGGCGTTTTATCTCGGCGGAGCGGAATCGGGATGGTTCCGGCACCCTTCCCCGGCGTCGACTACACCCATGAATCGATGGATGAAAGCCGCCGCCACCCTTGCCGCCATCGCACCGGCGTTGCTGCCGATCTCGTGCTCGAAGGGCCTGGAAGGCATGGTCGGCAGCTACGACGAAACTCCCGTCTATGCCCGTGCCGACTACGAGAGCGAGCAAGTCGCAACGCTGAACGTGTACTCCAAAGTCACTGTCGAATGCCACACCGCGAGTGGCTACTTCAAGATCTCGTTCACCGACGGCAGCAAGAAGAAGAAAGGGTACGTCAGCGATGACACGTCCATCGCCGGCCCGGGCGGCACCGAGCTGACCGCGTCGAACGTCCCGGATTGCTGAGACGTCGTCCGGGCTGTGGGCCGACCTCGCCATGAGGCCGGCCCACACCCTAGCCGCGTGCGAAGTCCGCGAGCAGCGCCGGAACCGCCGCGTCGAACCCCGCGACATCCAGCATCCCGGCGTCCGACGGATCGGCGATGGTGAAGTTCGTCGCGGTCATGCCGACCACGACGAGCTTCGCCTCCGGGTTGATCCGCTCGCGATACTGCCGCAGCGCCTGGTGCGGGTGGATCTCGCCCGCCCAGGTCTCGTTGTCGGTGAACACGGTGAACACGTCGACCTCGAGCTTGCGCTCCAGCGCGTACCGCATCGGCAGCGAGCAGTCGGTGCCGCCGAAGGGCAGGTTGCTGACGGCGGTGATCGCGTTGTCGAGTCGCTGCCGCGGGCTGATCGCCAGGGGGATCAGCGCGCTCTCGCGCCAGTTGTCGGACGAGGACGCGGTGAAGCCGACGATCTCGTGTGCCGGTTCGATGCTCGCGGTCACCAGGGCCAAGGCGGCGGAGGCTTCCCGCGCGGAGATCGGGAGTCCGGAGATTCCCGCCGTCATCGAACCCGAGACGTCCAGCGCCAGCAGGTGCCGCTTCCCGGTCGGCTCGACGCTGCCGAACGCGGCGTAGAACGCCGCGTCGAGCGCGTCGACGATCGGGCGCGACGGCTCCCAGGTGCTCTCACCGCGGGCCGAACGACCGGAGGCGTAGGTGCGCAGCGCGACCAGCACCGACACCGGGTGCACCCGTGCCTTGCGCAGCCGCGCCGGGTCGGCGAGCTGCTGGGCGATGGCGGCGGTTCGCGGGCCGAGCGGCGACAGCAGCCCGAGCCGGGTCAGGCGCGGCAGCTGGCGCAGCAGCGCGGTCTGCGGAAGTCCGTTGTCCAGCAACGCTTCCCACACCTGCGCCTCGTTCAGCGCGGCGTCGGGCAGCATCTCCCACGACAGCCGGTACTCGCGCACCAGTGCCGGGAGCTGCGCGACCGGCGCGGCCTGCGCACGCTGGAATCCCTCGACGAACCGCAGCCCGTCCAGCGATCCGCCACGACCACAGACCCAATCGAACAGCCGGACGCGCGCGTCCTCACCGGTCGCCGGGTGCGACAGCCGCAGCAGGTCGCGGTGCGTCCAGCCTTCCCGCTGCCGGTACTTCACGACCTGATAGGCCAGGTCCTCGACCGGCTTCGCGGTGTACCAGGCGCCGACCGCGCGCCGCAGTCCGCGACCCCAGCCCCGGAACTGCTCGATGTAGCGCGCGAACAGGAACAGGTGGGTGCCGGTCCGGGCCACCAGCGGCAGCGCCGCGAGCGCGGTGCGCCGGCCGTCCTCGTCGCCCAGGGACGCCGCGGCAGCGAGCGCGAACAGCGCGGGGTTCTGCTTCGGCGCGCGGCCGGAGGTGGAGATCTCGACCACCTCACGCACCAGGTCGGCGGTGCGGTTGCGCGCGAAATCCATTACGACAGCAGCGTTTTCCTTCGCGAGTTCTTGCGACTGCACGTAATAGGTGCCACCGTCGACACCGAGAACCAGGAATCTGCGCAGCCGGACCTCGGGCGTCACCTCGAAGGTGAATCCGCCCGCGTTGTTGCGGACCTGCCGCGGGTCAGCCTGGATGTCCTGCGCGGTCGCGCGGGCGTTGATGCCTGCCAGTGCGTCCATGTCGTCCTCGATTCCGGGGCCTTTTCCGGCCTCCCCCACTCAAAACAGTTGGGCGAGAAGGACGGTCGTGGTGCGCCGACCGGACAAACACCGATTCTCACCGGTGTAAGCAGGACTCGAACCTGTAGATACCAGATAACCGGTCAACTCCGGCCCGTCCTTCTCGTCCCGGCAAACCTGGGGTGGGCGGGCATGGTAGCGCCGACCGACTGTACCGCTCTGCCAATTGAGCTACGACAGCTTGCGCCGCCGGCGGGACTCGAACCCGCAACCTGTCCATTAGAAGTGGATAACCGATCGATCTTCGGCCCGCCCACCTCGGTGTGCCGTACTGGAGAAACAGTAGATCGTTCCGGCGTGCGCCTGCCACCGAATTAATTGCGGCGGCAGGCACGTCCGGCCGGGTTCGAGCCGGCCGTTCACGAGGCCCGCTTGGCCGCCTTTTCCCGCACCCGATTCAGCGTCAGGCGCCACAGCGCCGTAGCGACATCAATCGGAACCCGCGGCGACGCAGCACGTTTGGTCATATCCAGCCGAGCCTTCCGCAGCACCGTCGCCGACGCCTTATCCGGATGTCCGCTGTCGAAGGGCGGGTGCGGATCGTACTCGATCCCCAGCTGCACGATCTGCGCGGTCTCCACCCCGGCGATCTCGCCCACCAGCCACAGCCCGAGATCGATGCCCGCGGAAACCCCTGCCGCGGTAGCGATCTTGCCGCTCCGCACCATCCGATCGTGCGGCCGCGACTCGGCCCCGAACGCCGCCAGCGCCGGCTGCGCCGCCCAGTGCGTGGTCGCCGGATGCCCGCGCAGGATATCCGCCGCCGCCAGCACCAGCGCCCCACTGCACACCGAGGTGGTCCATTGCGTGGTCTGATGCACCTGCCGCAACCACTCGATCAGCTCCTTGTCGGCCATCGCCCGGGGCGTCGAGGCCTCCGAGCCGGGCACCAGCACCAGATCCGGCGACGGCGTCTCGGCGAAGGTATGCGTCGCCCCGAGCACCAGCACACCACTGTCGGACACGATCGGCCCGACTTCGTTGGATACGAAGCGTATTTCGCTGTCCGGCAGCCCGCGCAGCACCTCGTAGGGCCCGATCGCGTCCAGCACGGTCAAGCCCGGATACAGCACGATCGCGATCTGAAATGCCATGTCGCACTCTTTCTTTCAATTAGTGAACCGGGCGCGATACTCGCCCGGCGGTATGCCCAAGTGGCGATGGAAAATCCGATACAGCGTGTCCGGGCTGCCGAGCCCTACTGTCGAAGCCACCCGATCCATCGGCTGATCGGTGGTCTCCAGTAGCCGCCGCGCCGCCCCCACCCGAACCCGCTCGACGTAACGTGCGGGAGTGGTCCCGATCTCCGCGGCGAAAACACGCGAAAAATGCCGGGTACTCATCCCCGATCGTGCCGCCAGCGCGGCGAGCGAAAGGTCCTCCGCAAGATTCTCTTCCAGCCAAACCTGCAGTGTTCGAAGCGAATTCCGCTGCGGCGGAGCTGCGGCCACCGGCGCGCTGAACTGACTCTGCCCACCGGGCCGATGCAGATAGACCACCAGCCACCGCGCCACCTCCCGCGCCAGCTCGGACCCATGATCAGCACTGACCATCGCCAACGCCAGATCGATCCCCGCCGTCACCCCCGCCGACGTCCACACCGACCCGTCCCGCACATAAATCCGATCCGGATCCGTCAGCACCGCGGGAAACTCACTGGCCAGCAACTCCCCACCGGCCCAATGCGTCGTCGCCCGCCGCCCATCCAACAGCCCGGCCCGAGCCAGCAGGAACGCCCCCGAACAGATCGACCCCACCCGCTCGGCCCGCCCGGCGATCTCCCGAATCCCCGCGATCAGCGCGTCATCGTTGCTCGTGTCCAACGCGGTGAGGCCACCGGCAACCAGCAACGTATCCACCGGCCCCGCCCAGCCCCCGAGCGCA
This sequence comes from Nocardia sp. NPDC051832, assembly GCF_040681285.1. NCBI lineage: Bacteria > Bacillati > Actinomycetota > Actinomycetes > Mycobacteriales > Nocardiaceae > Nocardia > Nocardia sp. NPDC051832. Next base: position 144,065 of record NZ_JBFAYL010000007.1, on the reverse strand, counting down.
CCGGCCAGCACCTGGACGCCCGCCGACGTCCGCACCGCCCCACTCGCCGCCGCCACGATCTCGACCCGATACCCGGGCCGTGCCCCCAACAGCGCCGCCGAACTGAACACATCCGCGGGCCCCGCCAGGTCCAACAGCTGAAACCCGTCGAACACCACGATCAGCACGGTCCGCATACGCCCAGCCTGACCCACCCCGCCTATGGCGTCAACGACACGACTACCGCAAATCCAGCCATCGCCGGGTCGCGGTTCACATATCGTCGAAGGTCAGGTCCTCGGCGAGGTCGTCCCAGGGCAGGTCGTGCATCGCTCGCGCGGCGTCCGGGTGGACGAGACCTTCGCCAGGCTCCTGGAACCACACCACGATCAGGCGGGAATGCCACCAATCCCCGACAGCACGGGACGTCGCCGGACCATGGAACCATCCGATACACCGAACCGACGGCAGGAACTCTTCCGACCGTGCCGGGATCGCACTGGCCGCCCGGGGATACGGTTCGGCGGCACCAAATACACCGGCGCACCGGAATTACCGCCCGTACGCGTCCGGCAGCGAGCCCTTATCGCACGCCATCGTCCGCGGCAGCCAGCGTGCAGACCCCGTCGACGCAGGTCCGGCGTAGCCGCCCGCGCGAGATGGTCTGGACCAGACCGATCGCCCAGCAGGTGGGGCAGCCGCGCAGTGCGACTACTCCCACCGGTGCCAGCAAGAGGCTCAGCGGGCCGGTCACCGGCAGCAGGGCCAAGGCCGCGATCAGCGCACCGAAACCGAGTGCGCCTCTGGCGAGGTGCCGGGGCACGGATGCGCTGGCGAAAGTGCTTTCCTCGGTCAGCATTTCGGGTCCGAGGGGTCGCGGAGAGCAGTTTGGAGAGTGGTCCGCGCCCGGTGCAGGCGGGATTTCATCGCCGCGGTGCTGAGCCCGAGCAGGTCGGCGACCATGCGGCCGCTGTAGCCCTGGATATCGCGCATGATCAGCACTTGACGTTGCTCGAGCGGGAGCGCCGCGATGGCTTCGGCGACTCGTTCGGCTTCGAGCCGGCGCAGCAGCTCCTCCTCGGCCGAGACTGCGTCCGGTTCCGGCAGTGGATCGAATTGTCTTGTCCGCAAACGGAGTTGACGCAGGCACTCGTTGCGCACGATCCGGAACATCCACGACACCAGCGCACCGGAGGCGCGCAGGGTGCCGATCTTCCGGTACAGGATGATCAGCGCTTCCTGAGCCGCGTCCTCGGCGTCCTCCGGCGTCGCGCACAGCGAGTACGCGAAGCGCCGGACGTGCGGGTGGGAGCCGGAGATCAGGGCGGCAACCGACTCCACGTGGCCCGACCGCGCCGCTAGTACTACGGCCTCATCGGGCCAGACCGACTCACCCACGACGACCACTCCACCGGCGGAAAGCAACAACACTGCAGGTACAGACAAGCACAGCGCCGACGACGATCGCAGCGAGAACCATGACAACCTCCTGATCGCGTACCGGCGTGGTTGCCGGTACGCAGATTAGAGGGTCCGGCTCGGCGAAAGGATTCAGCAGTTGCTGGCGAGCAGCTGACGTTCCAGTCTGGTGATCCGGGTTTCGAGAACGGACCGCTGGCTGGTGTTGTTGGACTGGCTCAGTTCGCGTTCGGCCCGGTTGAGCGCGAGGCGCAGGTCGAGGCAGCTCTGCGACTGGTTCTGGTTGGTCGCCGGGGCCGCGGTGGCCGCGGGGAGTGCGAGGGTGAGGGTGGCCGCGGCGGCGAAAGCGCCGGCGAGGATGCGGGTCGTGGTGGTGCGCATGGATTCTCCTGAACAATTCGAAGGGGTTGTCTTCGATGATGTCGGTGAATCCGGGCAGCTGATACCCACCCTGGGGGTGCTGTTCGCTCCCCCGTCGCGTCCCGAGGTTTCAGGAATTCGCGGCACGCTGATCACTTGGGCGCCGGGTCTTGCTGCCCATCCGCCGATCGCTCCTCCAGTGCCGCCCGAATCGCCCGCAGCTGAGATTTGATCTCCTCTTGCTCCTCATGTTTGAACGCATCGTTGTCCACGATCAGTTTGCTCGCGAAATGGGCGGTGATCAGCGGGATGACGAGCAGAACCATGATCGAGATCAGGGTTCCGGCCAGAAATCGGCCGGCCGCGGAGTTCGGATACAGGTCGCCGTAGCCGACCGTGGACGCGGTGACCACTGCCCACCAGATCGCGTCACCGAAGGTTTTGTTCTCCTCGAACGACCAGAACAGCAGGGCACTGACCAGGATCAGCGTCAGATAGGTGCATAGCAGCGCCTTGGGTGAATTGGTGGCCGTCAGCACGACATGCTTCAACAATTTCATCGCTACATGGTGACTCGCACGGGCTCGATAAGCGATCAATTGCCGACGATCAATTCAAACAGGTTCACGCCGATCGCCGTGATAATCGTCGCGGCGAGCGGTGCCACAATCATCCAGCTGAAACGCATTCAGTTGAGCGCCGGCCAGCGCTTCGGCGCCGCACCTATCGCACCCTGGAAGTACTGCAAGCTCGGCGCGCACCTGGATTCCGGTTGGTCCAGGCACCGGCCGGTAGGCCTCCAGCGGGTCCGGCGGCGGGGGCGGCAGCAACCGCCAGTGATTCTGCTGATTGTTCACATCGACTCTTATCCGAATAGTGAAAAACTGTGCGGGATAACCGATTACGCTGTGGCCGGCTATTCTTCCTCGCCGGAGACATAGTTCGTGATAGCCGCGATGACCGCGTTCAGCGCGTCGGTGAGCATCTGCACATCGGTGAAGGCCTGCGCCATTTTGGTGAGAATCACCGAGATCTTCACGGCGTCGCGGGCCAGCCGCGCCAGCACCGCCGAGACGACGTGCGGTGTGGCGGCGCCGAGGGTGACTGCGCAGTTCGGTCAGCGATCTACTGAACGCGGCGTCCTTCTCGTGGAAGGTTTCCGCCACGGTTTTCAGCTTGTCCGGCAGCGCCGAAACATCTTGCGAGAGTTTGCTGAGGGCGTTGATGGCGTTGTGGCCGCGGTATCGCGCCGAATCCGTCGTCGCAGTTGCCTAGATAGGTGGCGGCCTCCAGCATGCACGACATGATCTCGGCCGACAGCGCCGCCGGCTCCATTGGACGCGTCCCAGATCCGATCGGTTCCCTCGAATTCGCTCCCAAGAGTTCAGGGAACCCCCGGATGCGGCCGTCCACCTTGATCGAACAGACTCGACGGCATGCGACTCCTCCGATTCCTCGCTGCCGCAGCGGTTCTCCTCGCCGCGCTCACCACGGGGACGACGGCCGCTGCCGGGCCGCCGCCACTACCCGCCCCGTCCGGCCCGTTCGCCATCGGCGTCCAGGAGTTCCACCTGGTCGATGACCGCCCGGATCTGTGGGTCCCCGAGCGCAACCGCGAGTTGATGGTCTCCGCCTGGTACCCCGCGCTCGCCCCGATCGGCCGACCGGATCGGTATGCGACGGCGGCGGAGTCGGCCCTGATCCTCGGTTCGCAGAAGGTCGCTGGAGTCGCGCCCGAGGCGCTGAGCGAGATCGCGACCCACGCCTACGTCGACGCGCCGCAGCTGGGCATCGCCCTGCCGACCGTCGTCCTGTCTCCCGGCTTCACCATGCCCCGTTTCTCCCTGACCGCGCTCGCCGAGGATCTGGCCAGCCGCGGCTACCTGGTCCTGGGCATCGATCACACCTACGAAGCGGCGGCGATCACTTTCCCCGACGGCCGGATCACCGAATGCGTTGCCTGCCAAGGCCGTCTGGACGGCGTCGCGGTTTCCCGCAACCGCGCCGAGGATGTGTCCTTCGTCCTCGATCAACTGATCCCCCGTCTGCCCGTCGACCAGTCCCGCATCGCCATGGGCGGGCACTCGGCGGGCGGGTTCACCGCACCGTTCGCGCTCGCGGAGGACGCCCGCCTCCGGGCCGGCTTCAATCTCGACGGCACCTTCCCGGCTCCGCCGTATGGCCGGGCCGTCGATCTTCCGTTCCTCATGATGGGCACACCCACCCACGCACCCACCGGCCCGGCCGGCCCGAAGTGGGCCGCGGCCTACGACGCGTTCGGCGGCTGGAAAAGCTGGCTGACCGTCACGGGAGCATCACACGGGTCGTTCACCGACTTCGCCCCGATCGCCGACCACCTCGGCATTCAAATACCGGAAACGACGCTGAACGGCACCCGAGCGGTCGAACTGACCCGCAAGCATGTGGCCGCTTTCCTCGATCAACACCTGCGCGGTCTCCCGGCCCCAGACTCCGCCCCCGACCCGGAAATTCACCGCGTCTGACGCCCACCGGCCCCCGTTTCGCACGAACCATGGACGTGACCCAGGTCACGGTGGGAAGCTCGAAGGAACGTGTCGACGCAAGGAATCAAGACCTATGGCGGACAAGGCGAGTGGCTCGGCTGGGGGCAACGGCAGAGTATTCACGGTGGACCGGCCGGAACGGATCCGGAATGTGGTGCTGGTCGGGCACAGCGGGTCCGGGAAGACCACCCTGGTGGAGGCGATGGCGCTGACCGCGGGGGCGGTGAACCGGGCGGGGCGGGTGGAGGACGGGACCTCGCTGTCGGACTACGACGAGATCGAGCACCGGCAGCACCGCTCGGTGCAGTTGTCGGTGGTGCCGATGGCCTGGGAAAATATGAAGGTCAACCTGGTGGACACACCCGGCTACGCGGATTTCGTCGGCGAACTCCGGGCGGGACTCAGGGCGGCGGATGCCGCCCTGTTCGTTGTGTCGGCCGCGGAAGGTCCGGAGGGGGTCAGCGGCACGACGCGCGCGCTGTGGGAGGAATGCGCGGCGGTCGGAATGCCGCGAGCCATCGTGATCACCCATTTGGACACCGCGCGTGGCGATTTCGACGAAATGGTGGCGACCTGTCAGGAGGTGCTCGGCGGCGGATCCTCGGAAAATATTCTGCCGCTACATCTTCCGGTCTACGGACCGAAGAGTCCGGACGGACATCGCCCGGTGACCGGGCTGGTGGAACTCCTGCCGAACTGCGTGGTCGACTACTCCTCCGGCGCGGGCGTGAAAGCCGAACCCTCCACCGAGCAGCAGGAATTGCTGGAGGAAGCCCGCAACCGGCTGATCGAGGGCATCATCGCCGAGAGCGAGGACGAATCGCTCATGGACCGCTACCTCGGCGGCGAAGACATCGAACTATCCACGCTGGTAATCGATCTGGAGCGCGCGGTGGCGCGTGGCAGCTTCCATCCGGTGCTCTTCGGCGCGCCCGCGCCCGAGGGCGCCCGGCAGGGTCTGGGCACCGTGGAGCTGCTCGATCTGATCACCGGCGGATTCCCCACCCCGGCCGAACACATCGTCACGGCCGCACCGCTGTCCGCGGAGACGAAAACCCGTCCGCTGCCCTGCGATCCGGATGCCGCGCTCGCCGCGGAGGTCATCCGCACCGCCTCCGATCCATACGTCGGCCGGGTCTCACTGGTCCGCGTCTTCTCCGGCACGCTGCGCGCCGACGACACAGTCCACGTCTGCGGGCACGGCCTGGCCGACCGCGGCCGCCCGGATCACGACGCCGACGAACGAGTCGGCGGCGTGACCGCCCCGTTCGGCAAACAGCAACGCCCCCAAGGCCAAGTCATCGCGGGCGACATCGCTTACGTCACCAAACTCAGTCACGCCGAAACCGGCGACACCCTCTCCGGCACCGGCGCTCCGCTGATCATCGATCCGTGGCCGATGCCGGACCCCTTGCTGCCCATCGCGGTTCGCGCGCACAGCAAGGCGGACGAGGACAAGCTCTCCCAGGGCCTGAGCCGGCTGGCCGCCGAAGACCCCGCCATCCGGGTCGAGCACAACGCGCAGACCCACCAGCTGGTGCTGTGGTGCCTGGGCGAAGCCCACCGCGACGTCGCCCTGGAACGACTCCGCACCCGCTTCGGCGTGCAGGTCGACGTGATCGACCACAAAGTCGCCCTGCGTGAGACCTTCGCGGGCAAGGCGAAAGCGCGCGGCAGGCATGTGAAGCAGTCCGGCGGCCACGGCCAGTACGCGGTCTGCGAGATCGAGGTGGAACCGCTGCCCGGCGGTTCCGGCATCGAGTTCGTCGACAAGGTGGTCGGCGGTGTGGTGCCGCGACAGTTCATTCCCTCCGTCGAGAAGGGCGTTCGCGCCCAATCGGTGAAGGGCGTCGCGGCGGGCTACCCCCTGGTCGACATCCGGGTGACGCTCTTCGACGGCAAGGCGCATTCGGTCGACTCCTCCGACGCCGCCTTCCAGACCGCCGGCGCGCTCGCCCTCCGCGAAGCCGCGGCCACCGCGGGCATCGATCTCCTGGAACCGATCGCCGATGTCTGGGTCGTGGTCACCGACGACTACGTCGGCCCGGTCCTGTCCGATCTGTCCAGTCGCCGCGGGCGCGTCCTGGGCACCGAACCGCACGGCGCCGGCCGCACCCGCGTCCACGCCGAGGTCCCGGAACTGGAACTCAGTCGCTACGCCATCGACCTGCGCTCGGTCTCGCACGGCACCGGCGACTTCAGCCGCACCTACACCCGGCACGAACCCATGCCCGCCCAGCTCGCGGCCGCCGTCCGGGCCCGGGCGAAGGACTGAGACACGGATCTGATCCGCTGCCCAGTCATAGTTACCCAGCCACTATCCTGAGACGCATGGCACCAGGTAAGGGCGGCACGCCGTCGAAGGAAGCGAAGGCCGCGGCGAAAGCGGCCCGCAAGCAGGCCTCGAAAGAGCGTCGCCAGCAGCTGTGGCAGGCGTTCCAGATGCAGCGCAAGGAAGACAAGTGGCTGCTGCCGCTGATGATCGGCGCGCTGCTCGGCCTGACCGCGATCGCCCTGGTGATCGGCCTGCTCACGGGTCTGCAGTGGTTCCTGCTGCCGCTGGGCATCCTGCTCGGCGTGCTGGCCGCGTTCATCATCTTCGGCCGCCGGGTGCAGAAGAACGTGTTCGCCAAGGCCGAGGGCCAAGCCGGCGCGGGCGCCTGGGTGCTGGACAACTTGCAGGGCAAGTGGCGGGTCAAGCAGGGTGTCGCCGCCACCACCCAGCTGGACGCGGTGCACCGGGTGATCGGCCTGCCGGGCGTCATCCTGGTCGGTGAGGGCAACCCGCAGCGGTTGAAGAGCCTGATCGCGCAGGAGAAGAAGCGCACCGCCCGCCTCATCGGCGATACCCCGATCTATGACGTCACCATCGGCAACGACGAGGGCCAGATCGCGCTGAAGGATCTGCAGCGCTGGCTCACCAAGCTGCCCCGCAATATCGACGCCAAGCGGATGGAGAACATCGAGGGCCGCCTGGCCGCGTTGAGCGCGCGCACCGGCCCGGCGCTGCCGAAGGGCCCGATGCCCGCCGGCGCCAAGATGCGCGGCGTGCAGCGCACGATCCGCCGCCGCTGATCCTCGACGAACAAGGGCCCGCATCCCATTGATTGGGATGCGGGCCCTTGTTGTCAACGGGCTCGTGCGAGCTTGTCAGCGGGCTCGTGCGAGCCCGGTCCCGGTCGCCCGGTCGTGCATACCGCGGCCATCGCCGTCGGTGAACAGCGCCGGAACCACGAACACCAGCAGCACCTGACGGAACAGCGCCCGCAGGAATCCGACCGCCACGGGCGCGTCCACCCGGATCACCCGGATCTTCAAGAAGTACTGACCCGGCGTGAACCCGAACAGCGTCACCGCGAGCACTCCGACTACGAACCACACGCCCCAGGTCGGGGTGCTCAGCGCGTTGATCACCGCTTCGAACTCCGACGGCGGCGTCTTACCGGCCGGAACATTCATGTCCGACACGAGCTGCGCGCCGTTCGGCCGCACGATCAACGCGGCGATACCGATCGACAGAATCCAGTCGACGAACAGTGCCGCGATCCGCCGCCCCATCCCGACCAGCGACCCGACGCCCGTCTTAGGCAGACCGAGATGCTCGCCCGGATACTCCGGGGTTGCCGGGTCGCCAGGTTCAGGAGACGGTCCGGACAGCCAAGAGCCGGTCATGCGTGCCATGCCCACCACAATAAGGGGCGGTCAAGCCCCCTCCGACGCCGGAGCCAACTGGGCGGATGGCAAGATTGGCCTGCTGGTATAGCCCGGGTGGTGATCCTCACCCGTTCAGCCGCACGTGTAACACTGGCGAAACACAGCCTTGACTGCCGGGAAACTTCGCGTCCATAGCGTCTGGTCGCGACGAACCCATGCAATCGACACGGGCTGGGAACCGATCCGTAAGGAGAACAAGTGACGTTCAGCACGGCCGACGAGGTCATCAAGCACATCAAGGAAGAGGAAGTCGAGTACGTCGACATCCGCTTCACCGATCTTCCCGGTGTGCAGCAGCACTTCTCCATCCCGGCCAAGGCGTTCACCGCCGATCTCGCCGAGGAAGGGCTCGCGTTCGACGGTTCCTCCGTCCGTGGCTTCCAGTCCATCGACGAGTCGGACATGCTGCTGCTCCCCGACTTCAGCACCGCGCGCATCGACCCGTTCCGCGCCGCCAAGACGCTGAACCTGAACTTCTTCGTGCACGATCCGTTCACCCGTGAGGCCTACTCCCGCGACCCGCGCAACATCGCGCGTAAGGCGGAGGAGTACCTGCGCTCGACCGGCATCGCCGACACCTGCTACATCGGTGCCGAGGCGGAGTTCTACATCTTCGACTCGATCCGCTACGACTCGGGCATGAACGGCGCCTTCTACGAGATCGAGTCGGTCTCGGGCTCCTGGAACACCGGTGCGGAGTTCAACCCGGACGGCACCCCGAACCGCGGCTACAAGGTGCGCAACAAGGGCGGTTACTTCCCGGTCGCCCCGTACGACCACTACGTCGACCTGCGCGACAAGATCTCGACCAACCTGCAGAACGCGGGCTTCGAGCTGGAGCGCGGCCACCACGAGGTCGGCACCGCCGGTCAGGCCGAGATCAACTACCGCTTCAACACCCTGCTGGGCGCCGCTGACGACCTGCAGCTGTTCAAGTACATCGTGAAGAACACCGCGTGGCAGGAAGGCAAGACTGTCACCTTCATGCCGAAGCCGCTCTTCGGCGACAACGGCTCGGGCATGCACGCCCACATGTCGCTGTGGAAGGACGGCAAGCCGCTGTTCCACGACGAGTCCGGCTACGCGGGCCTGTCGGATCTGGCGCGTCACTACATCGGCGGCATCCTGCACCACGCCCCGTCGCTGCTGGCGTTCACCAACCCGACCATCAACTCCTACCACCGTCTGGTGCCGGGCTACGAAGCCCCCATCAACCTGGTGTACTCGCAGCGCAACCGTTCGGCTGCCGTGCGTATCCCGATCACGGGCTCCAACCCGAAGGCCAAGCGCATCGAGTTCCGCGCGCCGGACTCCTCGGGCAACCCGTACCTGGCCTTCGCCGCCATGATGATGGCCGGCATCGACGGCATCAAGAAGAAGATCGAGCCGCTGGCTCCGGTCGACAAGGACCTCTACGAGCTCCCGCCGGAGGAGGCCAAGAACATCCCGCAGGCCCCCACCTCGCTGGCGTCGGTCATCGACAAGCTCGAGGAAGACCACGACTACCTCACCGAGGGTGGCGTGTTCACCGAGGACCTGATCGAGACCTGGATCGACATCAAGCGCACCCAGGAGATCGCCCCGGTCAACCTGCGTCCGCACCCGTACGAGTTCGAGCTCTACTTCGACGTGTAAGTCGTTGTAGCGACCGCTACTCGTGAAGCCCCAGCTGCCAGCAGCTGGGGCTTCGCCCATTTCGGGCATGCTGAGGCGTAGCTCTGCCGAACTCGTTCACTGTCAAGTATCATTGGAGCCGTCACTTCGGTGATGCCGAGCGGTAGGGACCGCCCTCCATAGACGATCCCTACCTGGTGAGCTCAGCTAGCCCGCACTCGGCGGACCGCTACGAGAGCCCCGGCGGCTACGGCGGCTACCAGGAGCAGTAGGCCGTAGTCGACCGGGGATTCTCGCTTTCTCCGGCGATGTTTCGCCATACTCACCACCTCCAATCTGGGCGCAGTGTGTGGACCAAGTCCACCGCCCCTCGACTGGAGGTGCCATCACCCTACCTTTGATAGCCGACACGAATGATCAGTTTCGTAGCTAAAGATTCGCTCACGGCTCGCGCGAAACCCGTTGGGTGGGGTGCGGATTCGATGCGAGCTGCGCGGGACGAGCCACGACTTGATCCTGGACAACAACTGCCGATCCGGCATATTTCGGATAGGGTGGGATTGCGATCGCGTTGTTGTTCAGGGCCCGAAACACGCGAATCCCGTTGAGCGGCAACGATATCTCGGTGACCGGCTGGTCGGTTCCGGTGAGCGGGGCTGCGGCGGCGTAATAGCGGGAACCCCTGGCACGAGGGGGAACCGGCTCTTAACGTCCCCCGCCATGAAGATTTCGCTAATTTCTCTGCTCGCCGCTCCGCTTACCGCGCTAGCGCTTTTCTCCGCGCCGACCGCTACCGCCGATGAGGAAGTGGCGGCGCTCGCAAAGATCGAACTGCAAGGCGCGGTCAATGTTCGTGACATCGGCGGGTATCGCACCTACGACGGCGCGAAAGTGAAGACCAAGAAGGCGATTCGAGCCGATTCGCTGGAGAAGCTGACAGCTTCCGATATCTCGGTGCTACAGGGATACAACCTGAAGCAGGCCATCGATCTGCGGACCCAGGCCGAGATCCAGTTCAGCGGACCGGACAAGTTGCCGAGCGGGGTCCCGCTGGTGGCGCGGCCGATCGATGACACCGGACTGTTCACCAAGTTGCTGGAGGTCATCCAGTTGCGGGACCCGGTGAAACAGGAGGAGATGCTCGGCGGCGGCAAGGCCGAGCAGATCATGGCCGGGGTATACAAGAGCTTCCTCACCGATGCCTCCCGCACCGCGTTCGGCCAGACCATCCGTGACCTCGCCAATACCGACCGCCCGACGCTGTACCACTGCACCGCGGGCAAGGACCGCACCGGCTGGCTCACCTACGTCCTGCTCCGCGCGGTCGGCGTCCCCGAACGCACCGCCCGCCAGGACTACCTGCTGTCCAACCAGTACCGTGCCGCCGCCGACGCCAAGCTCCGGGAGCAGGTCAAACAAGCCGGCCTCATGCAGAACCCGGACCTGCTCATCCCCCTGCAGGAGGTCCGCGACGCCTACCTCGACACCGCCGTCCGCGAAATGGAGAACAAGTACGGCGATCTCGGCAAATTCCTCACCCAGGGCCTCGGGCTCGACCCCGGCACCATCCTCAAACTCCGCCGCAACCTCGTCAGCTGACCGCCCCCGCAACCCAACTCGGCCCCTCCAACCCCTCGGGAGGGGCCGAGTTCTGCGTCGGGATCACCCGAAGATCGCGACCACGACGATCAGCAATGCGGCGAGCATCATCAGGATGTACCCCAACCGCGCCTTGTCCGCCGTCATCGGACGGCGGTGCGCCGGGCGTGGGGTGCGAGGCGGAATCTCCTCGGCGAGAAACACATTCGGCGCTATCTCCATACACGTGGCTCGCACCCCTACGGGTTTCCGCTCTTCCGGAAGTGTGGCAACCCGCAGACCGCCGACCCCCTCGGGAACCGAGGCTGCTTCGGATCCAGCTGATTCGTCGGCGGACCCCGAACAGGCTGCGGCAGCGATCGGTGTCGGCACCAATTCGTGGCCGAAACCCGAATCATCTACTGGGATCGGCTCTTCCACCTCGCAGGAGACGTCCGTAGCCAAACTCGGCGGCGCGATCAATGGGGTGACCACTTCGTCGGCGTCCCGGTCCGCCTCCTCCGGCGCACCCCGATCCGCTGCCGCACTCCACTCCTCCCCTGCTGGAGTTCGCTCGTCCGGCGACAGCTCAGCCAACTGGTTCGGTTCCATCGTCGCCGGACGTTCCTCAGGAAGGTGTGCCTCGACGGAGCGGGCCACGCCCCCGGCGCGGGCGCGGATCTCGGCCAGCGACTCGTCCGAGTGCGACTCCACCATCGGAAATGGCGCTGCTGCTTGCTCCCTCGGGGCCTGCCGTTCGGGCGGGACCCGAACGATCGCAGGCGCTTGATGCTCGGAGGAGAACCCTGTCGTGGACGATTCGTCCCAAGATCGCGAATCCGCCACTGGGTCGGACTCTTCCACATGGGCTGACACGCCGAACTGAGGCTGCGCTGCCGAGTCTGTGTCGTCGAGCGCCCACTTCCCATCCGTCAGACTGACGGAAGGGAAGTGGCCGCTGGACTCCTCGTCCTCGCCGGACTCCGGGCCCGCGGCCGTCGCGGCAGCCATCTCCCCTGGGCGTGGGGCATGCCGCGACCCATCCGGTGCCAGATCCGCGGCCGTCGCGGCGGGCAACTCCGCTGGGCGTGGGGCACTCCGCGACGCATCGGGTGCCAGGAAACCCGTCGACTCCAGATCCGCGGCCGTCGCGGCGGACATCTCCCCTGGGTGCGGGGCATGCCGCGACCCATCCGGTGCCAGATCCGCGGCCGTCGCGGCGGGCAACTCCGCTGGGCGTGGGGCACTCCGCGACGCATCGGGTGCCAGGAAACCCGTCGACTCCAGATCCGCGGCCGTCGCGGCGGACATCTCCCCTGGGTGCGGGGCACTCCGCGACGCATCAGGCGCGAGGAAATCCGTCGGCTCCAAGTCGTTGCTACGGCACGAAATGTCCGCGCGGGGTGCGGGGTCACCGGTGTCGGTATCACCGCTATCGGCATCTGGCGGCGGCGAGTCCGTGCTATTCGGAGGCGGTGCACCGATGTTCGGCTGCTCCACATCAGGCTCTGAAAGCATTGCGAATGCGGGCAGTTCGACGGCGATCGAGATCCTTGTGGTGGGTGACTCGTCGTCGAAAAGGAAGTCCTCGACCGGGGTTGGTCCTGCTGGAAAGCATCCATCGATCGACGTTTGCTCGTGCGGCGAGGACGGCTCCTCCGGCGTGTGCTGTTCGTCGAGGGACGGGGATTTCGCTGGGCGAGTTGAATATGCGGCGAGAACTGGGAATCTGGCGGTCGGCGGCTCGTCACTGGATTGCGGATCTTGCACTGAACCGGCATCTTCTGCCGCTCGCGGGTCGTCCAGGCGCGGATACGACGCGGGTTCGACTGAACCGGCATCTTCTGCCGCTCGCGGGTCGTCCAGGCGCGGATACGACGCGGGTTCGACTGAATCGGCATCTTCTGCGGCTCGCGGGTTGCCTGGGCGTATATGCGGTGCGGGTTCGTATGAAAGCGGCTGGTCGGGTGCGGGGTACGGAATGCGCTCGCGGGTGGGATGGGTTGTGCGCGAGGGGAATACCGCAGTGGTCGGGCCGGTGAAGGCTTGGCGGACGGCGTCGACGAATTCGGTGCAGGTGGGGTAGCGGTCGGTGGGGTGTTTGGCCAAGGCGCGGATCATGACCTTGTCCAAGGTGTTCGGGAGTTCGGGGCGGACGGTGGCGACGGGTTGGGGTGGGTCGTGGAGGTGGCCTTTGATCATGGCGGCCGGGTTGTTTGCGGCGTGCGGGAGGGCGCCGGTGAGCATGCGGAAGAGGGTGCAGGCCAGGGAGTATTGGTCGGAGCGGTGGTCCAGGGGCAGGCCGCGGAGTTGTTCGGGCGCGGCGTAGGCGAGGGTGGCGAGGATGGTTCCGCTGTGGGTCGGCTGGCCGGGTTCCTCACGCAGGCGGGCGATGCCGAAGTCGGTGAGCAGGGCGGCTTCGCGGCGGGCGCGGGTGGGGCGGGCCAGGAGGATGTTTGCGGGTTTCACGTCGCGGTGCAGGACGCCGGCGTTGTGGGCGTAGTCGAGGGCGTCGGCGGTGGTGTCGATGAGGGCGAGGACGCGGTCCGGGGGCAGGCTACGCGGGGAGACGACGGTGGCGTCGCGGCCGTCGACGTATTGCATCGCCATCCAGAGCCGGTCGTCGTCGATGCCGCTGTCGTAGACCGCGACGATTCCCGGATGATGCAGGTGCGCAACAACTTCCGCCTCATCTTCGAAACGGGTACGGATTTCCGGGTCGGCGGAGACATCGGAATTGAGCAGCTTGAGGGCGACGGGCCGGGGCATGCCCGAGCGTCGGGCGAGGTAGACGGCACCCATGCCGCCGCGCCCGAGCGTGCCTTCGATCCGGTAGCCGGCGAAGACATCTCCCCTGTCCAGCATCAGACCTCCCGATCGTCTGCCGAATGATAGCTACGTCGGCGGGGGTACGGGCCGGTTCAGTTGCTGTTGCGACGGACCATGGGACCCAGGACGGTGAGATCCAGATCACCCGAGGCTTCGGTCCAGCCCATGGCGCGCAGTTCTTCCGGGGTACCGACACCGAGCGCCTCGTGCAGACCGAAAGCGACCGAGCGAGCGAACTCGACCAGCCCGTTCCACGACAGCGGCCAGAACAGAATGCGATGCCAATTATCGATTTCGCGCCGCACAATGGGTTCCTGCCAGCCCATATCGCGCAAAGTCTCCGCGGCGTCCAGCGAAATAGGCTGCGCCAGAAACTGATTGCCCGCCAGCTCGGCGGAAAGCTTGATGTCGTATTGCACGAACTGGACATACCGGTTGCCGGGGGCGGCGATGATCAAGGTGGCTCGGGACGGCAGCTCGGAGAGGCACTGTGCCAATGCCTGCACGAATCCCTCCCAATCCGTGGTCACCGGCTCGCTCATTCTTCCCCCGGGTATCCGCACTGGCCCGATCATACGCCGCCGTGCCTCAGACACCAGTCCAATCTTGTTGGGAGACCGGTCCGTTCGGGACGGTTATGCCGATCGGCAATCACTCCTGTAGGCGACCATGGAAGGCATGTATCCGAAGCCAGGTGAGGTGCTGCATTTCTCGGAGGACCCGACGATCGAACGGTTCGAACCGCGCGAAATCGCGGGCAGGCCGGGTCCGTTCGTCTGGGCGGTCGACGTGCGAAACGCGCCGAGCTACTGGTTTCCGCGCGACTGCCCGCGTGCGATGGCCTGGACCACACCCGCCACCACTCCGATCGATCGCGAGCGAATCCTGGGGCCGGGTGGCGGAGACCGGGTGCACGCGATCGAATACTCCGGACTGGTCGCCCTCCAAGCAGTGGCATTGTTCGCGTACCGCCTTCCGGCCCGGCATTTCCGGCCGATCGGCGAACCCGAACCGTACGCCATGATCTCCCCCGAAACCGTCGACCCACTCGGCCCAGCCGAGCCCGTCGGCGATCTCCTCCATTTCCACGAACGCGCAGGCATCCAGGTAAGGGTCCTCCCCAACCTCTGGCCATTCTGGGACGCCGTCAGCACCAGCTCCCTCGGCTTCAGCGGCATCCGCCTGCGCGAAGCAAAGCCCCGCCCGTGACCACGCGGAACGTCACGCCATGAGCGGGGTGAGCAACCGGGGCCCGGTGTGATGCGAGCCACCGGTACGACAACCACTGCCGCACGTAGCGCCGAGAATCGGTGTCGGGTGTGGCGTGGACCACCGGAGCTGCGTGATCTTGGTGTCCCCTGGTTCCGGGGGCTGTACCAGGTGGGGGTGTACAGGCGATAGTCCTGGGGTGAGCATGGTGGTTCGGGTTTTGGCCGGAGTGGCGTTGGTGTTGGGGGTGTTTGCCCCGGTGACGGTCGCCGAGCCGTTGGGGGTCGGGTATCAGTGGCGGCAGACCTATATCGATGCGCCGGATGGGACCCGGCTGCATGCGGATATTTTGCGGCCCGAGGGGGTCGCGGAGGATGTCCGGACGCCGGTCATCTTGACGGTCAGTCCGTATCGGTCGCATACCGCGTTCATCAGTGCGCCGCGGTTGGAAGGCGGGCCGTCCACCGATAACTTGCCGGTGGAGTTGGCGCTGCGAGCGGGGTACACGTATGTGATCGTCGATCTGCGGGGATTCGGCGGGTCGAACGGATGTCCGGATTACGGCGGTCCGGGAGAACGCTCGGACGTGGTGACGGCGGTCGAGTGGGCGGCGAGTCAGCCGTGGTCGACCGGCAAGGTCGGGATGGCCGGGGTGTCGTATGAGGCGTGGACCGGGCTGCTCGGGTTGACCGCGAAGCCGAAGGGGCTGGCGGCGGTGCTGGCGTTCGCGCCGGTGGTGGACCCGTACTCCTATCTGTACATGCAGGGTGTGTCGTGGAAGTTCTCCGGAAAACCGGTGACCGAGAACGGGATTCGACCGGCCGATCAGGTCGGCGAGGAGCATCTGCTGATCGCCTCCACCCCGGGCCGACCGGACGACTCCCCCGAGTATCAAGCCAACGCCCTCGCGATGACGGTGCCGTGCAGCGAGCAGTACCTGGCGTTGACCGGTGACCACAATGCGGCCAACCCGCAATGGCGGGCTCGCGATCTCGTGGAAGGCGTCCGGGGCAACACTATTCCGCTGTTCCTCGGGCAAGGCTTCCTCGACTACAACACTCGCGCCGATCGCGTCTTCGACCTGTGGAACGGGCTCGGGCCCGGCGATCACCGCGCCTGGTTCGGGCAGTGGGGGCACAGCGACTGCCGTACCAAATGCGGGACAGCGCAATTCGACGCGGAGATGATGGCGTTCTTCGACAAGCATGTGGCCGGGCGGGATGTACAGATCCCTGGTCCACGGGTGACGGTCGGGCAGTTCGACGGCGCCTGGCGGTCCGAAACTGCTTGGCCGCCGGTCGATTCCCGCAAGTTCGCGGTGAATCTGCGCACCGGCACCTACACCGATCGCGGATTCCTCCCCGGCGCCGATCGTGAAATCTGGTCCATCTCCCAGCCTTTCACCCAGACGACACACCTGTCCGGGGTCACCACCGCATCGCTGCGCCTGACCGGCCCCGCCTCGGCTACCGTCGCCGTCGAGCTCTACGACATCGCGCCCGACAATCGCGCCACCGTCATCACCCGTGGAATCGCCCCCGTCACCGAGACCACCGACGTCCGTCTGCTCGGCCAGGATTGGCCGCTGGCCGCCGGACACCGCCTCGGTGTCCGGATCACCGACGTAGTGGACGACGTGTGGTCCCATGCCCCCGCCAACGCCCCGGTCACAGTGACCGCGGCCCGCCTCGACCTGCCGCTCCTGACCCAGCCTCGCCAGCCGGACCTCACCGGCGGCGGCAGCGAAGCCCACGCCAAATGGCGCAACGAAAAGGCCATCACCCTCACCCCCGCCCACCTTTCCCAAGCCACCATCCCCATGAACCTGCCGAACGAAACCCCCGCCCGCTGAGCCGCCGCTGAACCCGGTAGTGAAAATGCTGTCGACACGCCACGTACCGCAGCAATTTCACTACGGGGATTGGTTCGCCCGGAGCGGATGCGGCGCGACGAGGACCGGATGCTGAAGGATGGGGAGATGTCTGTGATGCAGTTTGCAGTGGGTGCGCGATGATCGGGCGGGGGGAGGCCGGTACCGCCTCGGGGCAACCCGTGGGCCCGGTCGATGACATAGTCGCCGAGCGGCTCGCGGTCGCGATCCGCTGCGTCACCATTTCCAGCGACAGCATCGACCCCGATCCCACCGGCCACATCAGTCCAGTCTCGGGCGGTATCGAAGGCAACGGCCCCACCACACCTGGTGATACGGGCACCGAATCCGGCCCCGACGTCACTATCGGATCGAATGGTTCAGGCGAGGACGTTGCCGACACCGCATCGACCGACACCGAATTCGGGAAGCTCGCCGAGCACCTGAAGCGTTCGTTTCCACGGGTGCACGCCGAGTTGGAGCTCGAGACTTTCGGTCGTAGCCGGCTGTACCGGTGGGCGGGCGCGGAACCCGAGAAGGTTGCCGCGATACTGCTGGCGCATCAGGATGTGGTGCCGGTGGACGATACGGAGCGGTGGACTCATCCGCCGTTCGCGGGTGTCGTGGATGACGAGTTCATCTGGGGCCGCGGGGCGATCGATGACAAGAGCCGCGTGCTCGCGATTCTGGAGGGTGTGGAAGCCGCGCTGGCTGCGGGAGTCCGGCCGACGCACACCATCTATTTGGCTTTCGGGCACGACGAGGAAGTGTTCGGTGACCGCGGCGCGGTGTTGATGGCGCAGCACCTGCGTGATCGGAATGTTCGCGCCGACTTGCTGCTCGACGAGGGCGGCGTCATCACCCAGGGTGTAGCCGACGGCGTCGATGTCCCGGTGGCCACCATCATGGTGGGCGAGAAGGGCTATGCCACCGTCCGACTGTCGGTACAGGAGGTGGGCGGGCATTCCTCGATGCCTGGACGCCAGACCGCCGTCGGCCGCTTGGCCCGCGCGGTCGCCCGGTTGCAGGACAATCCGATGCCGACGCGCCTGATCCCGGTGATCGCCGACATGCTGGATCGATTGCGCCACACCATGACCGAACCTCGCCGCAGCCTGCTCAAACTGGCCGGC
Source organism: Nocardia sp. NPDC051832 (assembly GCF_040681285.1). Lineage (NCBI taxonomy): Bacteria > Bacillati > Actinomycetota > Actinomycetes > Mycobacteriales > Nocardiaceae > Nocardia > Nocardia sp. NPDC051832. The sequence continues at coordinate 125,835 of NZ_JBFAYL010000007.1, read as the reverse complement.
AACAGTGTTGTCGCCCCGCTGATCACCCGCATCATGGCGGCCGGACCCACCACCGAAGCACTGGTGCGCACCACCACCGCACCCACCGTCATCCACGGCGGCGTCAAAGCCAACGTCCTGCCGCAACGGGCCGAGGCCCTGGTGAATTTCCGCATCCTCCCCGGCGATTCGGTCGCGAGCGTCCTAGACCATTGCCGAAAGGTGGTGCGCGACAAGGGTGTTCACATCGAGATCATCGGCACCGCCTCCGAACCCTCCCCCGACCCGCACGTCGGCCCCACCTTCGACCTCATCGCCCGCCTCGCCCGAGCCGTAGTCCCAGGCATCGCGGTAACCACCGGCCTCGTCCCCGGCGCCACCGACTCCCGCCACTACGACGACCTCGCCACCACCCGCTGCAACTTCGCCCCCATCGTCCTCACTCAGACAGACATCGAATCCATCCACGGCACCGACGAGCGCCTCTCCCGCCTGAACTACGCCCGACTCATCGAGTTCAACCGCCTCCTCGTCACCGAACTCGCCGCCCTCGAGTCCACGCCGTAAGAACCAACCAAGATCATCCGGAACTGGCCGCGGCACCTTCTCGACCGATGCCGCCATCAGGTCCGGATGATCTTGTTCGGCTGATGAATCGGGGCGGTTGATTCTCGTGTTGCGGGTCGGTTCTTCGTCGAGGGGTGGGGAGAGCCGCTAGTTTGATGATGGGCGCAGGGCCGGTACCTGTCGAGGACGTCGAATAAGGAGTGGATGTGAGCCGCAGCGCAGAGGGCAGTTTCGAGGGCGTCGGTAGTCGGATTGCCTGGCGTGCTTGGCTTCCCGATGGGGAGACGCGGGCGGCGGTAGTGCTGGTGCACGGGGTTGCGGAGCATTCGGGGCGGTACGGGCATGTGGGGGCGCGGCTGGCGGATGCGGGGTTCGCCGTGTATGCGCTCGATCATGTGGGGCATGGGAAGTCAGAGGGGGGTAAAGCGAATATCGGGTCGATGGCGGGATCGGCCGACAACGTAGAGGGGATGCTCGAGGTCGCGGGGCGCGAACAGCCGGGCGTCCCGCGGTTCCTGCTCGGGCATTCGATGGGCAGCTTGATCGTCTTATATCTGGCCACTCGGGCGCCGCTGAAGGTGGACGGGATCGTGATTTCCGCGCCGCCGCTGGATATCCCGGTCGGGAATCCGGTGCAGAAGTTGCTGGCACCGGTGCTGAGCAGGCTCACGCCGAACCTTGGTGTGCTGGAGCTGGATTCGTCGATGATCAGTCGCGATCCCGCGGTTGTCGCTACCTATGACGCCGATCCGCTGGTGTATCGCGGCAAGCTTCCGGCCCGCACCGCGACGGAGATTCTGCAGGCCAGCGAGACCGTCAAGGCGCGCCTGGACAAGCTGACCGTGCCGACGCTGGTGCTGCACGGCACCGCGGACGCGCTGGCCGCGCCGTCCAGCTCGGATCTGATCGAGCGCGGCGCCGCCAGCAAGGACCTGACAGTGCTGCGCTACGACGGCCTCTACCACGAGGTGTTCAACGAGCCGGAGCAGGACAAGGTGATCGGCGATGTCGTGGAGTGGCTGCAAGCTCATGTTACTCAGCAGTAGACTTCGGTCATGAACAACAAGGTCGCCTTTATCCGCGCCACCTGGCACAGCTCCATCGTCGGCAAAGCCCTCGAAGGCTTCACTGCCGAGTACCGCGATCTCGGCTTCGACCCGGCCACCATCGACGTGTTCGAGGTGCCGGGGGCCTTCGAGATCCCCCTGCACGCCAAGCGGCTGGCGCGGTCCGGCCGGTACTCGGCGATCGTCGCGTCGGCACTGGTCGTGGACGGCGGCATCTACCGGCACGATTTCGTCGCGTCCGCGGTGATCGACGGTCTGATGCGGGTGCAGCTGGATTCCGACGTGCCGGTGTTCTCGGTGGTGCTCACCCCGCACCACTTCCACGAGCACAGCGAACACGTGAAGTACTACACCGAGCACTTCGTGACGAAGGGCGCCGAGGCGGCCCGCGCGCTCGCGACCACCCTGAACTCGCTGCGTAGCCTGCCGGCCGCGGTTGACTGACCCCACGCCCGAACAGCGCCCGCATCCCGGGCGTTGGGGTTCGGCGCCGCCCGATACCGGCTGGCGCCGGATCGCGGCCCTGGCAGCGCTGGCACTGTTCAGCGCGGGCTGCTGGGCCGCCTGGCTCGGCTGGGACCAGGAATACTACGAAGTCGACGGCGTGACCCAGGGCCCGTACCGGCCGGAACAGGTAATCGGTTGCGGCGCTTGCATTGTCGTCGCCAGCATCGTGGTATTCCTCTACCTGCGACGCCCCTCCACCATTCCTGTGGTGGCGGCGGTCGCGGTGGTCGGTTTCGCCATTCCATGGGCAACTCAGGCTTCGACGGACTCCACCGGACTATGGGCTGTCGGCCTGATGTTCCTGCTCATCGGCGGCGGCTTGGGTCTGGTGTCGGTCCTGGCCGTAGTACACCTGCTGCGCATCCTGCTGCACTCGGTACGAAACAACCGATAGCGGAACCTATTTGAACTTCGTCAGGCAGGCCTGCTCACCGTCGAGCACACCGTGCCGGAACGCCTCCAGCCGCTGATAGCCGCTCTTGACGATCTTGCCGTCCACATCGGCGGCCGCGATCCCATCGGCCAGCAAGCCCGACACCGCTTCGTCGAGATCCTTGGCCGACAACCGCGGATCACTGGACGGCGCACTGAGTTTCGTGGTAAACGCCCCGCTCAGGCACACCGTTCGCAGCCCGGCGGTCTCCGCACCGGTCAGGCTGAGCTTCCGATCCTGTTGCACCGCCAGCATGTAGCGCGAGATGAAGACGATGAAGGCGTTGTAGTCGCCGTCCACGTCGGCCGACAGCACGTCCTCCTCGTTCGCCTTCTCACCGCGTTCGGCCAGCGCGGTGACATTCGTGCCGATCTTGTTCGAACTCGGGCAGTACGAAACCGGTTCCGTGGCGGTCACATTCGCGCAGTTGCGTACCACACCCTGGTAGTCGAACTCCGGCGTCTTCGCCACCGGGTAAGCCTTGGACAACGCCTGCGCGACACTGGCCAGCGATTCCCGGTCGATCGGAAGTTGCCGCTGCTCTTCGTCTTCGAACTCGAAGGTGGTGGGCAGGTTCCCGCGCCGCTTGTTCAGCTCGGACCGGTTGATCTGCTTGCACGCGCTCGCGCCGTCGGTGTAGCCGAGTTGCACCGCGGTCACGCGTTCGAACGCGGACCCGTGCACGTTCTTCTTGTTGCTCGGATCGGTGTCGCGCACCGCGATGGTTGCGCCGAGCACACCGTCGAGCCCGTCGGTGAGGTTCATCGTGAAGTGCGGCGAATCCCCCTCCGCCACATGGCGCAAGAACACACCGGCCAGGCAGTCGGCCTGCTGCTCCTGCACCAGGGCGCTGGTGAAGAAGCCCGCGATCTTGGCTTGCCCCTGGATGGCGTGCCCGTACTCGTGCGCCATCACCATGACCACGGCCAGCGAGTTGTATTTCTTCTCCAGCAGCGGGAACAGCACGCCGCGGTCCCAGCCGATGGTGTGGTCGAGGCTGCAGTAGGCCGCGTTCACCAGCTGATAGGTGGAGGACTTACAGAAGGTGATGGAATTTTCCTTGGCGGCCCTGGCATCCCAGGAGAAGTATTTGCCGACCGGTTCGAACGTGCCCGGAAATGTCTTGGCGTACTCGGCTTTCCAGAAGGCCTCGATATCGGCGATGGCGTTGAGTGCGAGCTTGTCGACCGCTCCCCCATCACCGTTCGCCGCGGTCAGGGGCGCGTCCGGCACTCCTTTGCGGGGACCGCTCGGCCCCTCCGCCTTCGCCGCGCCGGCCAGCACCCAGGGATTGTTCGGGTCCGTAATGGCCTGCCCCGCAGTGCTGTCGGATACCTCCGCGCAGCCGGACAGTGCGGCACCGACCGCCAGCACCACCGCGACCACGCCGAAACGCCATCGTCTCATTATGAAGTTCCTCCCCGGTTACACCGCAGAGCCATTCCCGGGCCACCCGCCGAGCGCTCTTATCGTAATCGCCGGAACCCCACCGCGTATATCACATGATCATGCTCAGGCGTTCATCCGGAGGTGCGCGAGGAGGGCGCGGTGGTCCGAGCCCGGGATGGACAGGGATCGGAGATCTTCGGCGGTGCCGTCGGCGACCAGAATGTGGTCGATACCGAGCACCGGCCCCCAGCGTCTGCTGTCCGGCCAGGTGAGCATCGGACCCGCTCCGACCAGGTCGGCCGCCGAGTCGAACCGGCCGGCGATCAGATCACGGAAGGCCGCGTGGTCGCGGGTGGCGTTGAAGTCCGCGCCGACGATCGCGGGACCTGTTTGGGCGTCCAGGATTTCGCGGATGCGGGGCATCTCCCAGCTCCACGCGGCGAAGTTCAGGTTCGGCGGAATCGGGTGCAGCGCGAACACGGCGATATCGCCGCGCTGCGGATGTTCCATGGTCGCGCCGAGGTTGTTGATCTGGAAGCCGTCGAACCGCTTGGTGTCGCGCAACGGGTACCGGCTGTAGATACCGGTGCCGCCTCCGCCGGCGCCGGGCATCAGGAACTGGTACGGCAATTCCGCGCTGATTCCCGCCGCCGCGAAACGATCGACCGACTCCTGAGTCAGCTCGTCCACGGTCAGCAGGTCCACCTGCTCTTCGCGCACGGTCCGCACCACGGCACCCACATCAGCGCCACCGAACAGGATATTCGATTGCAGCACAGTCACTTTCGGTCCGGTCGCGGCATGCCCATTCGGCACGAAGATCGGCAGCTGCGTCCACAATGCCACCGCCACGACAACTCCCGCGAAGGCCGCGCTGCGCCACCCCCGCGCGATCAACACCAGCACCAGTCCCACCAGCGCACCGATCATCAGATACGACGCCCCGGAAGCCCCCAGCACGAACAGCTCCCACTGCCAGCTCCCCAGATGCAGCACAACCCCGGCTATTCCCGCCAGCACAGCTGCCCACCCCACGCCGAGCAGAGCCCGGTCCAACCATCTACGCATGTCTTGCACCCTATGTGGCGCACATGGCCGCACCGTGCGCCCCATGTGCGGATTCGGTGTAGATCACACGACCGGACGCACCCCCGCGCCTCCCTACCGAACTCGGCGCGAGCCCACTGAACGCACGTACCGGATACTCAGGACGCCGTCGTGCGCGGTCCCGGCATCACGGCGTAACCCGACGGCTGTTGCACGACAAGGAGATCCGCGTGCGGGCGGGCGGGATCCTCCGCGAAGTGCGCGCGCTCCTCAGCAGTCCACTCGTCCCAGAACGACGAGAGCGCGGCCCCGTCTCGCTGACGTCCGCGCTCCCACGACTCCTCCGCCCCGCACTCCATCCACAACAGCTGCGCGAGGTACGGCCGCAGCATCCGGCGCCCCGCCCCCACGCCTTCGAGCAGCACCACCGGTTCGGCGAGCAGCGCCCGCTCGCCGCCGAACTCACACTGCTGCCAGTCGTAAGCTCGATAGAAGGCCGTGTGGCCCCACTTGAACGGCGCCAGCACCTGCTCCCGCAGGCGATCGGTCCACTGGAAGAACTCGCTGTGCGTAGCCAGGTCATCCAAATTCAGCACCGGCGCACCCCCGAGCGCCGCGGACAACTGGCCGGCGAAGGTGCTCTTCCCCGACCCCGCGTGCCCGTCCACCCCGACCAGTCGCACCGGCCCGCACGACGGCGGTAGCGCTCGCAAGGTCTGCGCGAGCTCGCTCAGATCGGCGTTTTCCTTGGGTAGGAGGGGATCCATACCGGCCACTCTAGGTGTGCGGATCCGGATGATCGAACCACGACGCGACCCCAATCTCTGGTTCGAACCCCGACCGTGTCCCCGTTTCCGGCCCGCACCGCGCTGGAGCCGCACCGGTCAGACGCCGCCGAAGACCCGCTCCACCACCGCTTTCGCCCGCCGCGTGACGCGCATGTAGTTGTCGAGGAATTCGCTGCCGTCGTCGTTCGGCCAGCCGGCGACCCGGGCCACCGCGGAGAGCAGCCGGCCCGGCCCGGGCAGCTGATCGGCGGGCTTGCCGCGCACCAGCACCAGGGCGTTGCGGGCCTTGGTCGCGGTCAGCCAGGCGTCGCGCAGCAGGGCGACATCGGCGGGTTCGAGAAGTTTGGCCTCCTCGATGACATCGAGCGATTCCAAGGTCGAGGTGTTGTGCAGCCCCGGAATCTCGTGCGCGTGCCGCAGTTGCAGCAGCTGCACGGTCCATTCGATGTCGGCGAGCCCGCCGCGGCCGAGTTTGGTGTGGGTGGCCGGATTCGCGCCCCGCGGCAGTCGTTCGGAGTCGACCCGGGCCTTGATGCGGCGGATCTCCCGGACCGCTTCCGGCGAGACCCCGCCCTTCGGGTACCGAATCTTGTCGACGGCCAGCAGGAACCGCACACCGAGCGCTTCGTCACCGGCGACCTGATGCGCGCGCAGCAGGGCCTGCATCTCCCACGGCTGGGCCCACTGCTCGTAATAGGCGGCGTACGCGGCGAGGGTGCGGACCAGGGCACCGTTCCGGCCTTCCGGACGCAGGCCCGCGTCGACCTGCAACGGCGGGTCGGTGCTGGGCGCGCCGAGCAGGCGCTGCACCTTCTCCGCCACCGAGATCGACCACTTCACCGCTTTGGTCTCGTCGGCGCCGGGACGCGGGTCGCAGACGAACAGCACGTCGGCATCGGAGCCGTACCCGAGTTCCATACCGCCGAGCCGGCCCATCCCGATCACCGCGAGATCGGCGGGCGCGGGCTCCCCCAGTTCGGCTTCACTGGCCCGGATGACCGCCAGCAGCGCGGCTTCCAGCGTCGCCACCCACACCGCGGACAGCGCCCGGCACACCTGCTGCACGTCGAGCATGCCGAGCAGATCGGCCGACGCGACGCGCGCCAGTTCATGCCTGCGCAACGAACGAGCCGCCGCGACAGCGCGTTTCGGCTCGTCGTACCGGGCGGCGGCGGTCAGGATTCCGCGCGCGACGTCTTCGGGCTGCTGACTCAGCAGCAGCGGACCGCTCGGCCCGTCGGCATACATGCGAATCGTGTCCGGCGCGTTGATCAGCAGATCCGGCAGGTACTCCGAGGAGCCGAGCACGATCATCAGCCGCTGCGCGATCGCGCCTTCGTCCCGCAGTTCGCGCAGGAACCAGATCTGATCGTCCAGACCCTCCGACACCCGGCGATAGGCCAGCAGACCCGCGTCGGGATTCGGTGTCTCCCCGAGCCATTCGAGCAAGGTCGGCAACAGCAACGCCTGAATCCGGCCCTTGCGCGACACCCCGCCGGTGAGCGCTTTCAGATGTCCGAGCGCATGCTCGGGCGAGGCGTAACCGAGCGCCTTGAGCTGGCGCACCGCCGCACTCGGACTCAACCGCAACGCGTCCGATTCCAGCCGCACCACCGATTCCAGCAGCGGGCGATAGAACAACTTCGCGTGTAACCGCCTGACCCGCACCGCATTCCGGCGAATCTCGGTGCCCAGCACACCGACCGCGTCCTGCCTGCCGTCCGGGCGAATATGCGCGGCGCGCGCCAGCCAGCGCATGCCTTCCTCGTCGTCGGCGGCGGGCAGTGTGTGCGTGCGCTTCAACCGCTGCAACTGCAAGCGGTGCTCCAGCAGCCGCAGGAACTCATAGGACGCGGTGAGATTCGCGGCGTCGTCACGCCCGACGTATCCACCGGCCGCCAGCGCGGTCAACGCCTCGACCGTCCCCTGCACGTGCAGCGTGTCGTCGACCCGGCCGTGCACCAATTGCAGGAGCTGCACCGCGAATTCGACATCCCGCAGGCTGCCGTGCCCGAGTTTGAGTTCCCGCTCGCGCATATCCGCGGGCACCAGATCTTCCACGCGCCGCCGCATCGCCTGCACGTCGGCGACGAAATCCTCACGCTCGGAAGCGGTCCAGACCATCGGCATCAGCGCGTCCCGATAGGCCCGGCCGAGTTCCAGGTCGCCGGTCATCGGCCGGTTCTTCAGCAGCGCCTGGAACTCCCAGGTCCGCGCCCAGCGCTTGTAGTAGGCGACGTGCGATTCCAGCGTCCGAACCAGCGCTCCCGCTTTGCCTTCCGGCCGCAGCGCGGCGTCGACCTCGAAGAAGGCCTGGCTGCCGACGCTCATCAGCTCCGCGGCCAGCCGAGTGGCGGTGGCGTCGGCGGGTTCGGCGACGAAGACCACGTCGACATCGCTGACGTAGTTCAGTTCGCAGGCGCCGCTCTTGCCCATGGCGATGACGGCCAGGCGGACCGGGCACGGCCCGTCCTTGCAGACCCGCGCCACCGCGACCGACAGCGCCGCCGTCAGCGCCGCGTCGGCCAGGGCCGTGAGGTGTTTGCCGACCACCTGATAGGGCAGCACCGGCTCGTTCTCCACGGTGGCCGCGAGGTCGAGGGCGGCGAGCAGCATGAGCTGATCGCGATAACGCCGGCGCAGCAACGACACCGTTTCCGGCCCGGTCAGGCCCGCCCGGAACAGCATCGGGCCCGCGTTCGGGCCCTCCTCGGGCGCCGCCTGGACCGCGTCGAGCAGGTCCGCGATCAACTCGTCCCGGTCCGGCAAGTTCTTGCGCTGCAACAGCTTCCACGCCGACGGCTCGGCCACCAGATGATCGGCGAACGCACTGGACGACCCGATCAGCGCGAACAGCCTGCCGCGCAACGAGGTATCGGCCCGCAGCACCGAGTCCAGTTCGCCCCAGGCCGTACCCAGCGCGTCCCGCAACCGGATCAGCGTGCTCAGCGCCAGATCGGCGTCGGGCGCCCGCGACAGCGCCCACAGCACCGGAATGCTGTCGACGTTGTCCCAGGCCAGCTCACGCAGCGACTGGGCGGCGTTCGGCTCGAGCAACCCGAGCCGACCGACGCCGGGGACCGCGGAGCGCGTAGTTGGGGGCCGAACCATAGCTCCCAACTTAGTTGTCTGAACAACGCTTTCCAGCACGGGGCGTGGAAAGACACGCAAACGGTACTTACCGGGCAGCGGCCCTTACAGGCCCATGTACTCCTTGAGCTCCCACGGCGTCACCTGGCTGCGGTAATCCGCCCACTCCCGGCGCTTGTTGCGCAGGAAGAAGTCGAACACGTGCTCGCCCAGCGTTTCCGCGACCAGCTCGGACTTCTCCATCGCCTGCAGCGCCTCGTCCAGGGTGCCCGGCAGTTCCCGGAAACCCATGGCGCGGCGCTCGGCCGAGGTGAGCGACCAGACGTCGTCCTCGGCCTCCGGCGGCAGCGTGTAGCCCTTCTCGATGCCGCGCAGACCGGCCGCGAGCAGCACCGCGAAGGTGAGGTAGGGGTTGCAGGCCGAATCAGGGCTGCGGATCTCGACCCGGCGCGAGGAGGACTTGTTCGGTGTGTACATCGGCACGCGCACCAGCGCGGACCGGTTCGACCGGCCCCAGGAGGCGGCGGTCGGGGCCTCGCCACCATGGATCAGCCGCTTGTAGGAGTTCACCCACTGGTTGGTGATCGCGGAGATCTCCGGGGCGTGCTCCAGGATGCCCGCGATGAACGCGCGCGCCGTCCCGGACAGGTTGATCGGGTCGTCGGGATCGTGGAAGGCGTTGGCCTCGCCCTCGAACAGGCTCATGTGCGTGTGCATGGCCGAGCCCGGGTACTCCGAGAAGGGCTTGGGCATGAACGTGGCGCGCACGCCCTCGTCGATCGCTACTTCCTTGATCAGGTAGCGGAAGGTCATCACGTTGTCGGCCATGGACAGCGCGTCGGCGTAGCGCAGGTCGATCTCCTGCTGGCCCGGCGCGCCCTCGTGATGGCTGAACTCCACCGAGATGCCCATGGACTCCAGCGCGTCGATGGCGTGCCGGCGGAAGTTCGGCGCGGAATCGTGCACGGCCTGGTCGAAGAAGCCGCCGCTGTCGGCCGGGACCGGCTTCGCGCCGCCCTGCGGGCCGTTCTCCAGCAGGAAGAATTCGATCTCGGGGTGCACGTAGCAGCTGAACCCGACATCGGCGGCCTTGTTCAGCGCCCGGCGCAGCACGTGGCGCGGGTCGGCCCAGGACGGCGAACCGTCGGGCATGGTGATGTCGCAGAACATGCGCGCGGAATGCTGGTGGCCCTTGGAGGTCGCCCACGGCAGCACCTGGAACGTCGACGGATCCGGCCGGGCGACCATGTCGGCCTCCGACACGCGGGCGAAGCCCTCGATGGCCGAGCCATCGAACCCGATGCCCTCCTCGAACGCGCCCTCCAGCTCGGCGGGAGCGATCGCGACGGACTTCAGATAACCCAAGACGTCGGTGAACCAGAGCCGCACAAAGCGGATATCCCGTTCTTCGAGCGTCCGCAGCACGAATTCCTTCTGGCGATCCATGTCCGCGAGCGTAGGCACTTGGCGTTAAATCCGTGTTACGTGGGGGCTGAAGATTGAGCACAAGAGCAAAAAGCGAGATCCTTCGCGGACACGAAGGATCTCGCCGGGGCTCGCGGGCCTTACGGGAGCGGGTTGCCCTGGAACAACGACCACATGCGGTTCATCACTTCGGCGCGGCGAGCGCCGGTGGGCCAGTCATGGTTGCCGCCGTGGTAGGTGCGCCACACGACCTGGGTGCCCGAGGCGCACGACCAGCGCTTGGATTCGAAGGTGTTGGTTCCGCCATCGGGCGTGTCGTTGTTGCAGGGGCGGTTCTCCCACATCCAGTACATGACGTGGCTGTAGGCCATCTCGTGCCACACCGTTCCGTCACCGCGCTGATGGAACACGCCCCACGAGATCGCGCGGTCCGGGTTACAACCGGTGGGCGGCGGGGCGGGTGCGTACACCGCGCCCGAGGCGAAGTAGTTCGACTCCAGGCAGCCGGTGCGCGAGGCCATCTGGCCGCCGTTGGAGTGCCCGCTGAGATGGATGCGCTTGGGGTTCACGCACCATTTCGCCTTGACCGCCTCCACCACCGACTTGATGTAGGCGACGTCCGTGGCGGTGTCGTGCCAGGCCCAGGTGCTGGGATTGCTGTCGTTTTCGTCCTTGTTTCCACGCGGCGCGACGAGGATGAACTTCTTCTCGGTGGCGAAGTCCTCCCACCCCGACTGGTCGAGGTGCTGGCGCGGGTTGCTGTAGCCACCGTGCAGTGCCACGACCAGCGGAGCGTTGCCGGAGAGGCCGGCGGGGACCTTCACCAGGTACTTGCGTCCATCGGGACCCCTTTCCTCGGTTCCGCTGGTCGGCGACGTGGTGCAGGCGGCGGCGTTGACCCCCGGCTCTGGTTCTTCATCGGCATAGACGGGTGCGGCCACGGTGACCGCCAGGGACAGCGCCGCACAGGCCGCGCCGAACAGCGCTGCCAAGCGGGTCGTTAGTGAGGACGCCACAGAAACTCCTTGTGTGCGAACAGATTTGCGAATCCGCACGGTACCCAGACAGTGCTGCCACCCGGAAGGACTTTCCGCCATCGCTAGGCGAGTGAACAGTCCGCCCGGACCGCGTGCAGCGCACTTCGCACCCAGGCTTGTGACTTGGTAACGGGATCCACGGCCCCTCTGGTATGCCAGAGCATAATCAGCTATGCGGCAGTTCAGCTCGATTGGCCGCAGGTCAGCTCGGAGCCCGGTTCCGTCAGGTCGGTCAGGTAGGCGATGACCGCGCTGTCCAGGCATTCGTCACCGGCGACCAGGGCCGCGGTGTGCCGGGTGCCGTGGAAGGTGATCAGCGCCGCGCCGAGCTGCCGGGACAGGTCGACACCCGCCTGGTACGGCGTCGCGGGGTCCTGGGTGGTCGAGACCACGACCACCTTCGGCAGACCCTGGACCGAGATCTGGTGCGGCTGCGAGCTGTTCGGGACCGGCCAGAACGCGCACAGCTCCAGGGCCGCCGTGCCGGTGCTCTTCCCGTCGTCGAGAAACGGTGCGGCCTTGCGGTATTCGGCGTCCTGGCGGGAAGCGATGGCGGGGTCGGTGATGCGCGGGTCGTCGACGCAGCGGATGGCGTTGAAGGCGTCCTGGGTGTTGGTGTAGGTGCCGTCGTCGTTGCGGCCGTCGTACATGTCGGCCAGTTGCAGCAGGGTGTCGCCGCGGCCCTGCCGCAACTCGGTCAGGCCGGTGAACAGCACCCGCCACAGCGAGTCGGAATAGAGCGCCTGCTGGACGCCGGTGATGGCGTCGCCGTAGGACAGTCCGCGCGGGTCGGTCGTCGCGACGGACTTGTCCTGCAACGGATTCACCAGCTCGCGGAAACGGGCCACCGCTTGCGCGGGGTCGGCGCCGAGCGGGCACTCGGGCTGTTTCGCGCAGTCCGCGCTGAAGCCGTCGAAGGCCTTCTGGAAACCGGCGGCCTGGCGCAGGGATTCCTCGACCGGATCCTGCGCGGAGTCGATGGCGCCGTCGAGGACCAGCGCGCGCACCCGGTCCGGATATTTCTCGGCGTAGGCCGAACCCAGCTTGGTGCCGTAGGAGTAGCCGAGGTAGCTGAGTTTCGGGTCGCCGAGCACCGCGCGGATGACGTCCATGTCCTGCACCACTTCCCGGGTGCCGACGTGCGAAAGGATCTCCGCCCCGGTCCGTTCGACGCACTTGCCGACGTATTCCTTGCTCTCCGTCTCCTGCTCGGCGATGCCCTCGGGAGTGTTGTCCACGGGGAGCTCGGCGCGTTCGGCGTCGGTTTCCGGCGGGTTCAGGCAGGTGATCGCCGGCGTCGACGCGCCGACGCCGCGCGGATCGAACCCGACCCGGTCGAACCGATCGGCCAGCGGCGAGCCCCCGGCCAGGCTGACGATCGAGAGCCCGGACACCCCGGGACCGCCCGGGTTGAGCAGCAGCGAGCCGATCTTCTTGCCGGCCGCCGGAATTCGGGACAGCGCGAGCTGCGCGGTCGCACCGTCCGGCTTCGCGTAATCGATCGGCACCGTCACCTTCGCGCACTCCGCCGCGGGCGGCAGCCGATCGCTGGTGACGTCCTGACAAGACCCCCACCGCACGGTCTGCGCGTAGAACTTGTCCAGCGTCGCCGGTGTGGCGGGCATCGGCGCCTCGGGCTCGGCGTCCTCCTGTGCCGCGCACCCGCCCGCGATCAATGCCAGCACCGCCACACCCAGCACGCCCCGTCGCAAGCCCATGCGCACGATCCTGCCAGTACCGCCGCGCTCAGCTGCTCCCGGGCAAACCGAGGCCCACCGGCCGGTGTGACCGATCGCACCGGGCAGGGCCCTTATTGACGCGTGGCGGGCGGTGGCAGACTGGAGGTGTCAGAAACCCGGGGACCCGATACGGGCCTCGAGGCGACATCCAACGAAGGGACGATGATGTCCGTATCCGATTCGGAAACCCCTGCCTACGGCGCGGCCCCGGCCGAACCGAAGAAGCGGCGCAAGACCCGCGTCACGCATCTGCAGCAGATGAAGGCCGACGGCGAGAAGTGGGCCATGCTCACCGCCTACGACTATTCCTCGGCGCGCCTGTTCGAAGAAGCCGGCATCCCCGTGCTGCTGGTCGGCGATTCGGCGGCCAATGTGGTCTATGGCTACGACACCACCGTGCCGATCACCGTCGACGAGCTGATCCCGCTGGTCCGCGGCGTCGTCCGGGGCGCACCGAATGCCCTGGTGGTGGCCGATCTGCCGTTCGGCACCTACGAGTCCTCCCCCGAGCAGGCGCTCGCCACCGCGACCCGGTTCATGAAAGAGGGCCAGGCGCACGCGGTGAAGCTGGAGGGGGGCGAGCGCGTCGCCGAACAGATCGCGCTGATCACCGCCGCCGGCATCCCCGTCATGGCGCACGTCGGCTTCACCCCGCAGAGCGTGAACACCCTCGGCGGTTTCCGCGTGCAGGGTCGCGGCGACGCCGCCGAACAACTGGTCCACGACGCCATGGCCGTCCAGGAGGCGGGCGCCTTCGCCGTGGTGATGGAGATGGTTCCGGCCGAGATCGCGGGCCAGGTCACCCACAAGCTGACCATCCCGACCGTCGGCATCGGCGCCGGCCCGGATTGCGACGCCCAGGTACTGGTCTGGCAAGACATGGCCGGCTACACCAGCGGCAAAACCGCCAAGTTCGTCAAGCGATTCGCCAGCATCGGCCTCGATCTGCGCACCGCCGCCGCCAACTACGCCGACGAAGTCCGCCGCGGCACCTTCCCCGGCCCGGAGCACAGCTTCTGAGCTAGCTGACAAGTGGGACATGACCGTGCCGTCTACTCGACGTTCAGCCCGGTCATGTCCCACTTTTCATGGATCCCACAGGGGAGGGTGGCAGACTCGGGGCGATATGCCGACACGAGTTACGAGGTATCGAATGCCGCAGAGCCGTTGGATTTCACGCAGCACCCTGGTGGTGGCGGGGGTGTTCAGCGCAGCTGCGCTGGTCGGGTGCACGACCACGGGCGATCCACAACCGGCGGGGACTTCCGCGCCGACTACCTCCGCCGCGCAGGGGTCGAAGACGACGGCCGCGCCGACCACCACGCTGGAGATCTCCGATGCCAGCGCCACACAGTTGTGTGAGCTGATCAAGCCGGAGCTGTCGAGCTGGCGGGTGCAGGGCCCGACGATCGGCAAGATCGGGCTGAACGCGCTGGTGCACCAGTGGGGTATCCAGCAGGGGGGCATCAACGGCCATATCCTGCAAGACAAGTCGATCATCGACACGGTGACGACCAAGTCCTGCCCGGATGTGCGCCAGCAGGCCATCGAGGCGCTGGGGCTGCCGAATCTCGCCGCGGGGATCGCCTTCTGATGACTCGGCGCACCCTCTACCCCGCCCTCGAGCCGTTCGACACCGGAATGCTCGACGTCGGCGACGGCCAATCCCTGTACTGGGAGGTCAGCGGCAACCCCGACGGGAAGCCGGTGGTGTTCCTGCACGGTGGGCCCGGCGGCGGCACCGATCCGGTCTACCGGCGCTTCTTCGATCCGGAGGCCTACCGCATCGTGCTGCTCGATCAGCGCGGATGTGGGCGCAGCACACCGCATATCGCCGACGGCGCGAGTCTGGCGGCGAACACCACACCGCATCTGATCGCCGATATCGAAGCGCTGCGCACGCATTTGGGCATCGAGCGCTGGCAGGTGTTCGGCGGCTCCTGGGGTTCCACCCTGGCCCTGGCCTACGCGCAGCAGCATTCCGAGCGCGTCACCGAGCTGGTGTTGCGCGGCATCTTCCTGTTGCGGCGCAAGGAAATCGACTGGTACTACAACGGGGCCGCGGGCAACATCTACCCGGATCTGTGGGAGAAGTTCCTCGCCCCGGTGCCGGTGGCCGAGCGCGACGGCGATCTGGTCGAGGCCTATCACCGGCTGCTGCACTCCCCCGATCCGGAGGTCGCCGCCACGGCGGCCATCGCCTGGACCACCTGGGAGGGCGCGACCGCGTCGCTGCTGCCGAACCCGGATCGGGTCGCCGAATTCGGTGACCCGCGTTTCGCGCTCGCCTTCGCCCGCATCGAGAACCACTACTTCCGGCACGGTGGTTTCCTCGAGGAGGGGCAGTTGCTGCGCGACCTCGCTAAGATCACCCATATCCCCGTGGTGATCGTGCAGGGCCGCTACGACGTCGTCTGCCCGGCCGTCAGCGCATGGGACCTGCACCGCGCCTGGCCCGGATCGGTGCTGCACATCGTCGACGACGCGGGGCACGCCTCCAGCGAACCCGGCATCGTCGACCGATTGGTCGAAGCGACAGACAGCTTCGCCCGAAAGTGAGTTGATCTCATGGCCGTCAGCGCCGGAACGGCATTCATCGCGGCCCTCGCGGGCGATGTCGACCGGCTGCTGGCCGCCGAGCCCGAGGTCCGAGCCGACGCCGACGATTCGGTCCACCAGATGCGCGTCGCCACCCGCCGGCTGCGCAGCGTCCTACGCTCCTATCGCATGCTGCTGCAACGGGATCGAGCCGATGAGATCAGCACGGAACTGAAGTGGCTGGCGGGGTTGCTCGGTGTGGCGCGCGACGCCGAGGTACGGGCGGATCGGTTCGAAAAGCTGCTCGCCGAGCACACCCGCGCCGCCACCGAAGTCACCGAAATCGACACGGTCACCGGGAAACCGGCATCGGATGCTGCGGACAGCGGCGCGGCGGCGGACGCTAGCCGCGGCGGCGCGGTCCCCGATACCGCGGCGCCGTCTGACGCTACACACGGTGCAGCAGTCCCCGATACTGCGGCTGGCGGCGCGGCGTCTGGGGCTACACACGGTGCCTCAACCTCCGATACTGCGGGTGGCGGCGCGGCGTCTAGTGCCGCGGCCCAGGCTGCCGCAGGCCAGACGCGCGTCGAGGCTCCCATCGCCACGGCCGACGATGTCGCCAAAACCACCGCACGCCTGGTGACCGCCGAACACGCCCGCTACGACGGCGCGCACGCCCAGATCCTCGCCGCCCTCGATAGCGAGCGCTACGTGACGTTGCGAAACACGTTGTCCAACTGGAAGTCCGAGCCCCCGCTACGCCCCTCCCGCGCCGCCGTCCCCGCCCCCGACTTCTTCCGCGTCGTCCTGCAACGCGACCACGAACGCATCGAAGCCTTCATCCGCGCCGAACCCAGCACCGCCCCCGCCGACCGCATCGAAATGCTGCACGACATCCGCAAAAGCGCCAAACGCCTGCGCTATTCCTGCGAAGCCGCCGCCGAAACCCTCGACACCGAAGCCACCGACCTCGGCCGCCACGCCAAACACCTGCAAACAGTCCTCGGCGACCACCGCGACGCCATCGAATCCTGCGAAGCCATCCGCACCCGCGCCGCCGAAGCCGAAGCCGCAGGCGAAAACCCCGGCCTCTACCACCTCCTATCCGCCGCCGAAACCCAAGCCGCCCACGACGAACTCGAGCGCTACCCCGCCGCCGCCGAAGCCCTCACCACCCACTCCCCCCAACCCACCCGATAGCCACGCAGCACCCACCCTCCCCCGAAAAGAACAGCCACACACCGCACAACGCGACCCCCGCCCTCCCTCAACAGAACAGCCACACCGGCGCGAACCGCAGCACTGCAAGCCACCGATGCATCCCGCACAGCCGCCGATGCTGCCCACACGGCCGCCCAAACCCTCAACCACAGCTGCCAGCACGGACAACGTCGCGGCCATCGGTCGCGAACAGCGCTGTCGCCGGGCTGGTTACAGCACCGAGTGCGACCGCACCCATGCGATGTCCGCTGTGTTGTGACAGCTCGACCTGTACGGCCACTCCGTGGCTGTGCCAGCCACGGAGCGATGCAACCGCCACGCGGCGGTGGAGCCACCGATACATCCCACACAGCCGCCGATGCTGCCCACACGGCCGCCCAAACCCTCAACCACAGCTGCCAGCACGGACAACGTCACGGCTATTTGTCTGGTCGCGGGCAGCGCTGTCGTCGAGCTGGTTACAGCGCCTAGAGCGATCGCATCCGCGCGATGACCGCTGTGTCATGTCGGCCCGGCCTGTGCGGTCGCTCCCCCTGGCTGTACCAGCCCCGCAACCATGCCGCTGTGCGGTGCAGCCGCCGCGCAGCAGTGCAGCCGCCGATGCTGCCCGCACAGCCGCCCAAATCCTCAACCACAGCTGCCAGCACGGACAACGTCGCGGCCATCGGTCGCGAACAGCGCTGTTGCCGAGCTGGCTACAGCGCCTAGACGACCGCACCCGTGCAATGACCGCTGTGTCATGTCGGCCAGGCCTGTGCGGTCACTCCCTGGCTGTACCTGGTCCCGAGACCACCGCGCAGCGATGCAACCGCTGCTCAGCGATGCAGCTGCCGCTCAGGGATGCAGCCGCCGCTCAGGGATGCAGCCGCCGCTCAGCGATGCGGCTGCCGCTCAGCGGTGGGGACGGCGCACCGCGGTGGGTAAGGCGCTCTGCGGTGGGGACGGCGCGTAGCGGACAACGGGTCAGCGCCCCGCGCGTGCGGGCGAGCCTTCGGGCAGCGGGCTGTGCGACTGCCGGTGTTGTCAGGCTGGGTAGGCGAAGGTGACTTTGCGGGTGGTGGGGTCGGCGGAGGTCAGTTGGACGCGGACGGTTGAGCCTTCTGGGGGTTCGCCGGTGCAGGGGCCGAGGACGGGTGGGTCGGCGACGAAGATTTCGGCGGGGCGGTTGCCGTTGGCCTCGCGGAGGACGACCGCTTCGAAGGTCGTGCCGACACGGTCGGAGAGCAGAGTCGACTCGGTCAGGTCGATGCAGGCGCGTTCGATGCGGCCTGCGATGGCGTCGGTGCGGCGCAACGTGGCGGCCACGGCGGACAGACCGTCGCGGACCCATTGCGGGACTTCGGTTCCGGCGGTTCGTGCGAGGCAGATCTCGGTGGCGAAGCGATCACCGAGGCGGCGTAGCGGTGCGGTGACGTGTGCGTAGGGTGCACCGATAGCGCTGTGCTGCAACAGGTCTGGCCGATTGGCTCGGGATGGCCGCGCTCCAGTCTCGGCAGCAGCCGAATCCCCGGTCCGGCCAGCAGTCTCAACGCCGGCCGCCACGTCGGCTCCAGGGCCCGCGGCATCCGCCGACACAGCACTGCCTGCCCCGTCAGCGCCACGCCCCGCAGCATCCGCATCTGCATCCGCAGACTCAGCACTGCCCGCTCCGTCAGCGCCACGCCCCGCGGCATCCGCCGACACAGGCTTACCCGCCCCGTCAGTGCCACGCACCTCCGCATCCGCCGACACAGCGCTGCCTGTCCTGTCAGCGCCACGCCTCGCGGCATCTGTCGACACAGGTTTGTCTGCCCCGTCGGTGCCACGCCCCGTGGCATCCGCCGACACAGGTTTGCCCGCTCCGTCTATGCCACGCCCCGCGGCATCCGCCGACACAGGCTTACCCGCCCCGTCTTTGCCACGCCCCGCAGCATCCGCCGACACAGGCTTACCCGCTCCGTCGTTGCCGCGCCCCTCGGCGTCCGCAGACATCGCCTTGCTGTCCTCGTCACCGTTCAGCACCGTGTATCCGGCCCCGCGCAGCAAACCCGTCGCCTCGGACATAAGGACCAGTGCCGCAGGGGTATTCGGGTCCAGCAGGGCCAGCATTTGGCCGACCGGCTGGGTGGGGGGCCAGGTGACGCCGAGGGCGGCGGCGGTGCGGCGCATCGCGGCGATGGCGGAGTCGGCGGGTGGGGGCATGGTGCGGAGTAGGGCGATGGGGTCGCCGGTGTTGTTGCCTTGCAGCATGATTCGGGCCGCGACCATGCCGGTGAGCAGCGATACCTGTTCGTTCCAGTCGTCGGCGGCGGTGCGTGGTTCCAGGACGAGTTGCCAGTGCCCGTCGGCGCCGTTGTCCCGGATGATGCTCTGTGAGGGTAGGCGCAGGCCGATGGCACCGCGGGCCAGCCCGGCCTCGATCCGTTTGCGGCCGAATTCCGGCAGCGCCGCGATCGAGGGGTGCAGGCGGCCCGCGTCGGCGTCGGCTTGGACGGTCGCGTAGTCCAGGCGCGCGCGGGAGCGGACCAGGGCCCGCTCGACCGTATACGCCAAGGGTTCGCCGGCGGCGTCGCATTCGATGGTCCACAGCACGGCGGGCCGGGTCTGTTCCGGCAGCAGGCTGGCGGAATCCTCCGACAGCTCCGGCGGATGCAGCGGCACGGTGCCGTCGGGTAAGTAGAAAGTTTGCCCCCGCGTACCCGATTCGCGAGCGAGCGCGCCATCGGGATCGATCACCGCGGCTACGTCGGCGATCGCGTAGTGCACGGTGAAGCCGGTTGCCGTGCGTTCCAGATGAACCGCTTGATCGAGGTCCATGGCGCCCGGCGGGTCGATCGTCACGAACTCGAGGTCCGTGCGATCGATCCGAAAACCCGCGAACGCGTCAGACGCGTCGCGGGCTTCCGCGGTGGCCTCGGCGGGATACGCCGAGGCCAGACCGAATTCGGATCTGATGGCTCCGAAATCCACTGGAGCCGAGACAATCCGCTGGTGCAGTTCCACAGTGTGAGAGCCGCTCGCTACTACTGCAGCGCCAGCATGGTGCCGTTCAGCTCATTGAGCGGACCGAACACGGTGAAGGTCACCCGGCCGTTGGGCACCGCCGCCGACACCTCGGCCGCGGCGTCGAGCGCCTGACCGAAAGACGCCGCCGACGGATGCGGCAGACCGGCCAGCGCCAGACCGATATTGGACTGACTGACCCACTGGGTATCCGCAGGGCTGAGGTCGACCTGCAACCCACCCGGCAGCGGTGTCACCGCGACCGCGTTGGCGGACCCAGCGCCCAGCACGGCGAAAACCGATGCGGCCCCGGCGATAAGCGCGCCGGCGACCAGTGAACGAACTACCCGCATATGTTTTGAGACCTGCTTCCTGCACTCGGAGATGAAAAGCACCCGTCAGACCGCCCCGCAAACGGGTCTTACCAACGGCGCCCACTCTATGACGTCGATCACTCCGAAGGCCAGTTACCACCGAAACGCCGTGCCGGACCGGACAAACCGGCACCGGCTGTTAGGGTTCCCCGGCGATGCGGACGGCGAGAGTCCGCATCGCTCGCAAAGTGTCCGTGTACGTCGACAATTGGGAGAAACGCAGTCATGTCAACGATCCTCTTCGACTACCTGATGCCGGTGCTCGGTCCGGAACAGGCCGCGTATTGGGCCTCGGTCTTCATGATCAACCCGACCTGACCTCACGGTTTCCGTCCACGCGGTGGTCGCCTTCCGTTAACCGGACGGGAGGCGGCTTTCGCCGGTTGCCGCTAGCATCCCGCAGCGTGACCAGAACTACCGCCGCCATCGCGGCCCGCTCCACCGCTCTCTTCGGAGGCGTAGTCGCCGCTCTGCTGCTCGTCGGCTGCGGCGGCGAAGACAAGGCGGCCGCGCCCGCCTCCACTGCTTCCAGCGCCGCCGCGGCGTCCGCCGCGTCGATCATCGACAGTGCCCGCGCCGGCACCTTCGTGGTCAGCTACAAGTCCGCCTTCCCGAAGCTCGCCGCGGGCCGCACCGATGCCCAGATCGCCGGGATCCTCACCGAGACCTGCTCGAACGTGAAGGCCGGCAAGGCCGAAGACGCGATCGTCACCGACATCATCAAACTGGCCAAGAACGGCACCGTCGAGGCGTCGAAGGAAGAGGCGCAGTCGGTCTACCAGATGGCCAAGATCATGTGCGGCTAATCCTTGGGACCAAGGAGCCTGGGTAGGTACCGCAACAGGTAGGCGACCCCGATCATGACGAGAATCGCTACCAGCGGAATCAGCATGGACATGGTTTCCTCACTTGTCTTGGGAATCCAGGGATTTCGACTCGGACGCGGCGGATTCCCGGGGCGCCGGGGCCTTGGCGTCGGCGGTGCTCCGTTCCAGGAAGCGCAGCAGCTCCACCGGGAACGGCAGCACCAGCGTCG
This sequence comes from Nocardia sp. NPDC051832, assembly GCF_040681285.1. Classification (NCBI taxonomy): domain Bacteria; kingdom Bacillati; phylum Actinomycetota; class Actinomycetes; order Mycobacteriales; family Nocardiaceae; genus Nocardia; species Nocardia sp. NPDC051832. The sequence continues at coordinate 104,613 of NZ_JBFAYL010000007.1, read as the reverse complement.
AATTCTTCTCCGCCGCAACCTGAACCACCGTCTCCAGCAGCCGTAGTTGCAGCGAGGCGGGCGATTCCGCCATCCGCGCGCCCGCCTCCGCCAGCATCCGGGACGCCTGCAATTCGCCCTCCGCCGAGATCACGCGGGCGCGCCGTTCGCGTTCGGCCTCGGCTTGGCGGGACATCGACCGCTTCAGCGCTTCGGGCAGCGCCACATCTTTGATCTCGACCCGATCGATGTGCACGCCCCAGCCCAGGGCGGGGCTGTCGATCAGGATCTCCAGGCCCTTGTTCAACTCCGCGCGGTTGGACAGCAGATCGTCCAGGTCGCTCTTACCGATGATGGAGCGCAGCGAGGTCTGGGCCACCTGACCGACGGCGAACAGATAGTTCTGCACCTCGACCACCGCGCAGCGCGGATCGATCACCCGGAAGTAGACCACCGCGTCCACCCGCACGGTGACGTTGTCGCGGGTGATGCCCTCCTGCGCCGGTACCGGCAGCGTGACGATCTGCACCGACACCTTGCGCATCTTGTCGACGAACGGAATCAGCAGGCGCAGACCGGGATCCCGGACGCCGGCGACCTTGCCGAAGCGGAACACCACGCCGCGCTCGTATTGGGCTACCACCCGCGCGCCCACCGCGGTGAGCGTAGCGCCCGCGACGACCCCCGCACCGAAGATGCTCGCGATGATCCCGAGGATGTCCATAGCCGCTCTCCCTCCCGGGCCCACCTCCCATGATGCACCTCCGACGGTGGCGGTGAGCTGGGAAATCGGCAATGCGGCAATCCCGGGAATTCGCGGACGGCTGGCTACCATTCAGCAGGCGCACCGCGGATTCGCCACAACTCGAAGGAGTTCAGATGAGCAGCATGTTGCCCGGCAGTTCGGAGGAGACGAGCGCTGCCGACATCGTCGCCGCCCTCCTCACCTTCCTCGCGAGGCTGGCCGTCTGATCGAACCGGAAACGCCGGTGCTGTCACACAGCGCCGGCGTTTCACGTTTCTGGGCGGGCGAGTTGGCCTGTAAGCCGGATCCTGTCCCCGGCTCGCGCCGGGTGACGACCATCCATCTGGACACACCGTTGCCGGGTGCCTCGAGCGGCCCACCCGCAGGCTCGGGCGAGCAGCCCTCGAACGCCTGCGCAGCCGCACCGCGAGGTGCGACCTTCGACCTTGCTCCGGGCGGGGTTTACCTAGCCGCCCCGGTCACCCGGGGCGCTGGTGCGCTCTTACCGCACCGTTTCACCCTTACCGGCCTTACGGCCGGCGGTCTGTTTTCTGTGGCACTGTCCCGCGGGTCACCCCGGGTTGCCGTTAACAACCGCCCTGCTCTGTGGAGTCCGGACTTTCCTCGGCGACGGGCAGCGACACTCGGTGTCCGTTCCCTTCGCCGCGGTCGCCCGGCCAACTCGTCCGCGTGCCCAGCGTAGCCGGTGTGTAACCGCGCGCCCAACCACGCCGCGAAAGCGGGAGTCGAACACAGTACGGTAATGGCCCATGGAACGTCTCGAGGTCAGTTTCCCGTCGGGTAACGAGCATTGCGCCGGCTGGCTGTATCCTCCCGCAGGCGTCCCCAAGCCCCGCCCACTTGTGGTGATGGGGCACGGTCTGGGGGGCACACGGGACATGGGTCTGGATCGGTACGCGCGGCGCTTCGCCGCCGCGGGCATGGCGGTGCTGGTCTTCGACTACCGGCATTTCGGCGCCAGCGCCGGCGAGCCGCGGCAGGTGATCAATATTTCCAAGCAGCGCGAGGACTGGCGCAACGCCATCGCCTACGCGCGCACCCTGCGCGGTATCGACAAGACACGAATTGCTTTGTGGGGCACGTCCTTCGGGGGCGGACACGTGCTGTCGGTGGCGCCCGAGGACGACTATCTGGCCGCGGTGGTGGCGCAGGTGCCGTTCACCAGCGGGCTGGCCTCGGGGCTGGCGAAGGGGCCGATCAGCCTGACCAAGGTCGCCACCCTGGCCACCACCGACCTGCTGCTCGCGCCGATCCGGCGCAAGCCGATCCGGGTGAAGCTGGCGGGACGCAAGCGGTCGGCGGCGCTGATGTCGGCCTCGGACGTGCCCGAGGGTTACGGCAGACTGGCCGAGGAGAGCTTGACCTACGAGCCGAAAGTCGCTGCGCGCTTTGCCTTCTCGGCGCTGTTCGATTCACCGGGGCGGCGCACCAAGGGTTTGAAGGTGCCGGTGTTCTACGCCGTCGCCGACAACGATTCGATCGCTCCGGTGAAGCCGACGCTGAAGGCGGCCGAGCGGACGAAACACGCGGTGGTGAAACGGTATCCGGTGGGGCACTTCGACGTGTACTTCGACGACGTCTTCGAGCAGGCGGTGTACGACCAGACCGAGTTCCTGGTCTCGGTGCTGCGGCCCTGACCGCCGCGACGGCGGCGTGCGGTATCGTTGATCGACGTTTTCTGCCGGGTGCTCGCGCACCCTTGTCGATGGCCCCGATGCGCCGCGAAGCATCGTCGATATGAATTCTGTTCTCACCCTGGGGAAGGGTTTTCCCCTTTCGCTGTGACGGCCGCGCGGATCCGTACCCGCCCCGAACTGCGCCGCCAACGCCGTCAGCGCTCGCACGGCTGCTGGAACCACCTGTTCGCCGCACCGCTGTGGCCCAAGCACGGCGTCAATCTCGGCACCCTGCTGCGCACCTGCGACGCGGTCGGCGCGTGCCTGGTGGTGCCGCGCAAGCCGTGGGTGCCCGACGCCCTCGAGCACGGCAACACACTGCGGAAGCGGCAATGCGTGCACTGGGTCGACGGCCGGGTGGACCGCTGGCTGCAACGACAGCGAGCGGGCGGCTCGGCGATCGTCGGTGTCGAACTCACCGATGAATCCATCCGCCTCGCCGATCTGCCGCCCGCCCGGAAACGGACCGTCATGGTGCTCGGCCACGAAGCCGACGGGATTCCACCGGAAGGGCTCGAATACCTCGATCTCACAGTGGAAATCCCGATGGTGGGCACCGGCCACAGCCTCAACGTCGCGGTAGCCGGTTCGCTCGTGCTCTACAAGCTCGCCGGGCTGAGTTAGACGGGCTGGAATCCGGCGCCGACGCCGCCGCTCCCGTTGACTTCGCCCAGGATCAGATCGATCGAGGTGAAATACGCCGGGGAGTGGATGGGGTCGGCGGGATTGGTGCACGGAACGTTGAACCGGATGCCCGCGATGCTGATGAACCGGCCCTGGTTCATGCCGACGAGACGGTCGCCGACGGTCACCGGGCCGCCGGAATCTCCCGGGAGCGAACAGGACTGGTTGACGGTGTTGGTATCGAGGTTGCCCCAGACGATGCCGCAGTCCGCGCCGGAGGTGCGGCCGCTGGAGCACACCACCGCGCCGAAACCGGGCGCGGGGGCGGTGCCGGCGATGGTGGTGGCGCCGACGCTGCGCAGCGGAATGACCATGTCGGAATCGAATTCGATGACCGCGAAATCCAGGCCCTGGCCGAGATCGGAGGAGACCACCCGGCCGATCACGCCGGCGTCCGGCTGATGCTCCGCCCGCACCAGGGCCCCTGCGGCCGTGCAGTGTCCGGCCGTCAAACCCACCAGCCGGCCGACGTTGTCGTATCCGATCGTCGTGACCGAGCACACCGCTTCGTCGTTCAGGATGATGCCCGAGCCGCCGCCCACCGCGACGGTTGGTTCGGCCTGCAGTTCGCCCGCGAACAATGCTCCGATACCGGCGAGAACCGTGACTGCCGCCGCCAAACGCCGAGATGCCACCACAGTTACCTCTTCCTGGAGAGAAAGGGACATGTCAGACAATCTCCAGCAACATTAACGGCAGCGGCTCGAACCTTGATCCCAACACGCACAACGCAATCCACCGGTCCCGCGCCCCGCCAGACCTACGGCGGCGACCGGCCGGTCAGTTCCCGCGCAGCAGACGCCAAAGCACCACGGCCGCACCGGCTCCCGCGATGGCGAGCACCGGAACAGTCTTGCTCTTCGGCGTGACCGGGGCGTTCGCCTCGGCGCGCTCGACCAGGTCGCGGGCCTGGGCGCGGACCCGGTCCACCGCGTCGGTCGCGGCGTAGGCGGCCTGCGCCGGTCCGTCGTCCGTGCGATCCTTCATGCCGGCCGCCTTGGCTCGGCCAAGGATTCTTTTGGGCTGCCGGAGTTTTCCTCCGCCTCCTGCCGTGGAGGCAGGAACGGCTCCTGCTCGGGCGGCATGCCTTCCTCGATCCGGCGACCACGCGCCAGTTCCGCGTCGAACTCCGCGCCCAGCAGCACCGCGATATTCGAAATCCACAGCCAGACAAGGAAAACCGCGACACCGCCGAGCGAGCCGTAGGTCTTGTTGTACGAGCTGAAATTGGCGACGTAGACGGCGAATCCGGCCGAGGCCGCGACCCACACCAGCACCGCGAGCACACTGCCCGGGCTGAGCCAGCGGAATCCCGGCTGCTGCGCGTTCGGCGCCACCCAATACAGCAGGGCGAAGGCCAGACTGATCAGGATCGCCAGCACCGGCCACTTGATGATGTCCCAGGCCGTCACGCCGGCCGATCCGACTCCGATCCATTGCCCCACCCGGTCCGCGATGCCGCCGGTGGCGACCACTCCGACCGCGCACACCGCGAGCAACACCACCATCAGCGCGGTCAGGCCGACGCGCACCGGCACGGTCTTCCAGATCGGGCGGCCCTCCTCGACGTCGTAGACCGCGTTCGCGGCCCGCATGAACGCCCCGATGTATCCGGACGCCGTCCACAGTGCGGTCAGCAGGCCGATAATCGCCAGCGGGCCCGCGATCTGCTGCGACCCTTGCAATTCCTTGATCGCGTCGACCAGCAGCGCGGTGCCGCTGCCGGGCCCGATGTCCTCGACCGTCTGAATCAGCGTCTGGGTCTGCGAATCGCCCAGCAAACCGAGCAGGGCGGTACAGACGATGATCGCGGGAAAGATCGACAGCATCGAGTAGTAGGTGAGGGCGGCCGCCCAGTCCATCAGGTTGTCGTCCAGGAATTCGGCGACGGTCCGCTTCAGCACGCCCCACCAGGATCGCCATTTCAGCTGCGTCGGACCCACCGACCAATCCGTCTTGTGCCCATCCTGGCGCCTGGCACCGCGCATCACGTCACCTCCCGATCGAAGGCCGCAATACCCGCCGCTACCAGCCCCAAACCCGCAGGGAAATCACCGCTTTGGTCCGGCCGGAACACCGCGCGACCGTCCCGGAACGACCGCACCGCCGCACCCTGCGCGGGTACGGCGGTGCGCTGCGAGCGGTTATACCGGGCGGAATCCCGTTCCGGGGCCGCCGGTTTCGTTGATGGCCGCGAGGATCTCATCGATCGGCGCGAAGTACGCCGGCGAGTGGATCGGGTTGGCGGCGGTGGTGCACGGGATATCGAAACCGATGCCCGCGAGGCCGGTGAGACGGCCCAGGTTCATGCCGACCAGCCGGTCGCCCACGGTGACCGGGCCGCCGGAATCGCCCGGCTTGGAGCAGGCTTGGTTCAGGGTGGTGATCGGGTCGAGGTTGCCCCAGACCAGACCGCAGCCCGGGCCGCTGCTCCGGCCGTTGGAGCAGACGGTGCTGCCCGGCGCCGGACGCTCGCCGATGCCGGCGATCGTGGTCGCGCCGACCGTGCGCACCGGAGTGACGCGCTGCTTGTCGAAGACCAGGACCGCGAAATCCAGGCCCTCCCCGTTGTCGGAGTAGGCGACGATGCCGACCGCGCCCGCGCGCAGCTGCGTTTCGGAGCCGACCAGCGAACCGGTGGGCGCGCAGTGACCGGCGGTCAGGCCGACCAGCCGGTCGGCGTTGTCGTAGCCGATGGCGGCCAGCGAACACGCGTGATCGTTTTCGAAGACCAGCCCCGAGCTCCCGCCCAGCACCACACTCCCCGGGTCGGCCTGCGCGGTACCGGCCAGGGCTGCACCCACACCCGCGATGACGGCAGCAATGGCCGCCACGCCTCTGAACTTCACGTAGCACTCTTTCTCTCGAAACACCGGCCGACGCCCGGTTTCCCGGCCGTCGGCCACACCCACACATCATGAAGCACCCGCCCGACAGGTTTCCCCGCGCACTGTCTGCTGGCCTGTCGATCGGCGGCGCCGGGCCGGTTGTTACGTGGCCGGTGTCAGGCGAGGTAAGACGTGTCGTTGACCAGGCGGACCGAAGCGCCGCCGTCGGGGTAGAACTCGGCGATGGACAGTGACGCGAGATCCAGGTGCAGGCGGTAGAGCAACGAGGGACCGACCCCGAGTGCCAGCTGCAGCAGGGTCTTGATCGGGGTGACGTGGCTGACGACCACGATGTTCTCGCCCGGGTACGACGCCACCAGATCCCGGCGCACCGCCTCGACGCGCTCGCGGACCGCGTCGAAGCTCTCGCCGCCCGGCGGGGTCACCGAGGTGTCACCAAGCCAGCGCGAGTGCAGCTCCGGATCCTGTTGCGACGCTTCGGAGAACGTGAGTCCCTCCCAGTCGCCGAAGTCGGTTTCGATGAGTCCGTCGAGGACGCGCACCGGGACATCCAACGCGGCGGCCGCCGCCTCGGCGGTTTCGCGGGCCCGGCCGAGCGGCGAGCAGACGATGGCGGCGATACCGCCCTTCGCCGCGAGCATTTTCGCGGCGCGCGCGGCCTGCTCCCGGCCGAGAGCGGTGAGCGGCGGGTTCCCCCGTCCCGAATACCTGCGCTGCACAGAGAGTTCCGTCTGCCCGTGGCGCAGCAGCAGCATGCGGGTCGGGCGGCCGACCGCCCCCGTCCAGCCGGGGCTGGACGTTGCCGCCGACTCGCGCGCAGGTTCGACGTTCGGCGCGGACGTGGCGACCCGGTATTCGGTGGTCGAATCGCCGTGGCCCGCGGCGCGCGCCGCACGCACCTCGTCGATCAGGGGTGCGTCGTCCATGGCCTCGTTGGCGAGGCGGTCGGCGTAGGAGTTCTCGGCGCGTGGGATCCAGTCGAAACTCACCCGGTCGAACCCGGACACCAATCGCCGGGCGCGGTCAGCGAGCGGAATCATCGCCGCGTGCTTGACCTTCCATCGGCCCGACATCTGCTCGACGACCAGCTTGGAGTCCATCCGCACCTCGACCGTGCGCGCCCCGAGCTCCGACGCGGCCTCCAGCCCTGCGATCAATCCGCGGTACTCGGCAACGTTGTTCGTTGCCACGCCCACACTTTCGCGCCGCTCGGCGAGCACGGTCGCATGATCGGCGGCGAAGACGACAGCCCCGTAACCCGCGGGTCCGGGATTACCCCGCGACCCGCCGTCGGCCTCCACGATCACATGCGCGTTCTGCACCGAGCCTCCTCGCCCTGACCAATCCCCGACCAATGCCGACCTCCAGTAGCCAACCACAGATCGCCTCGACATCCTGACACCTCCACCTCGTCGTCCGGGCAGCTGGTGCAGGCGGTGGTCCGGACAGAAACAGACCGTGGTCCCGTCTGGATGGACCACGGTCTGACCGAATTCGGGTGCTGCTTACAGGCCGGATTCCTTGGTGCGCACCATGATCGCGCTGCATTCGGGGCAGCGGACCACCGAGTCGGGGGCGGCTTTGGCGATGCGGGCGAGCTCGCCGCGGTCCAGTTCGATGCGGCAGGCGCCGCATTTGCGCGCCTGGAGCAGGGCCGCGCCGACACCGTTCTTGGTGCGCTGCTTGTCGTAGATGGTGAGGAGTTCGGCCGGGAACAGGTCCACCAGGTTGGCCCGGTCCTGGTCGCAACGGCCTTGCGCCACATCGAGATCCGCGACGGCTTCGTCGCGCAGGCGCTGCGCGTCGGCGAGTTCCTGCTCGGTCTTGCTGAGGCGGGCGCCGGCGTGGTCGTGGTCGGCGGCCGAGGCTTCGCGGCGTTCCATCACCTCGAGCAGCTCGTCCTCCAGCACCGACCGGCGGCGCTCCAGGCTGCCCAGCTCGTGCTGGATCTCCGAAAGCTGCTTGGCGCCAACACTTCCCGAGGTCAGCATGCCCCGGTCGCGTTCCTCCCGCTTGCGGACGGCATCGACCTCGCCCTCCAGCTTGCGGATGTCCCGATCGAGATCATCGATCTGGATCTCCACCGCCACCGCGGCGTCCTTGTGATTGTTGCGCTCCGCCTCCAGCCGCGCCACCTCCTGCTGCTCGGGCAGCACGGTGCGCCGATGCGCGATCCGAGTCAGCTCGGCGTCGACAGCGGCGAGCTGGAGCAGCTTGGCCTGGACCGGTGGTTCGACATTCAACGCGGGGAAACTCCTGAACGCTATGGACGGGTGGGCGGCATCCCGGCGCCGGAGGCGGCGAATGCCAAGGCTCCACGGTACCCCGGTGCGGCGAGGTTGACGGCCATTGCCCGCGCCCTGCCCCGCCACCCCCGCCCCCGACCGGGCGACGATCAACTGCGGGAATAGGTCCGAGGCCGGTCAGCGACCGGATTTGGGTTTACGATCAGCACCAGATCGAAGTTGTAGGGGGTTACCGTGACCGGCTCGCAGCGCAGAGGCCGCACGACAGGGCGCGGCTGAGGGTTCGCGCCCCAGACCGGGGAAAAGGCTGGAACCACGGGTGGGTCCGGTGCGTCATATAGTTACCGAGGGGGAAAAATCAACGCCTACGCCAGGAGAAACATGCGTATCGCCTACGTCCTGCGGACCGTGATGGCTGGAGCCGCTGTTGTGGGGCTGGCCGCTGGGTGCGGAACCGGTAAGTCGGTGGAGGGGACGGCCAAGCCGACCACCCGCAATCCCGATGCGATCCAGGTTTGGAACCCTTGTACACAGCTGAGTGACGAGGCGCTGCGAAAGACTCGAGTTGACCCAGCCACGAAGAGCGTGACAACGGACCCCGCGCAAGGACCGGCCGCCTGGCGAATTTGCAAGTGGACTTCAACCGAGGGCCCCTACTATGTGGGCGTCAATTCGACCAGTCACACACTTGATGAATCACGAGCCAACCAAAAGCTCACCGGGTTTCGAGACGTTACTATCGGCCCGCGAAACGGCCTGATCTATCAGGATAAGTCAGACACCCGCGGCGATATCTGCTATGTCGCACTCCCCGCCCAGCAAGGAATGGTGGAGATCACGGCCAGCTGGCGAGCATCCAAGCCAATCACCGCCGACCGCTGCGAGCTGGCTATCGGGCATGCCAAAGATCTCGAGCCCTACTTGCCAAAGTAGGACACTGCGCGACTTTCGATGATTCACCTTGGGAGGGAAGAGGCATGACGAGCCCAGAAATGCAGGCGCAGAAGAACAATTGGCAGACACTCAAGACACAAGGTCTGGCCGGCGAGTTCAAGATGGATACTGATATCGGCGAAGCTCTGAGGAAGCGCTGTGAGACTTTCTTGACGGCGCTCGACGATATGAAGGATAAAGCTCAGACCCTCGATCATCTCTCGGGCTACGGCACTCTTCCCTCCGCTACAGCGTTGCAGGGCAAATTCCAGAACAAGGCGTCCGGGGAAGATTCGGCAGTGAAGCGGATCCAGCAGCACATCGAGGTCGTCCAGCTCATGCACGACGCGTACGCCGCAGCAATCGGCAAGATCACGCAAGCCGATCAATCCGCCGCGTTGGCGACGTCGCAGAAGACCGAAGAGGTGAAGTGATGGTCCTCCCACTGATCGCAGCAGGCGCCGCGCTAGCGGGAATCACGGGTGTCGGCATAGATGGTCACCAAAAGTCCGACGATCAGAATAACGATGAGCGGGGCGAACGGACCAAGGCCGAAAAGGAATGGAGTGGCGACCGGAACATTATCAACGACGAGTACAGCTTGCTTAGTGAGAAATACAACGTCACCGACAACATCAAGGTGCTTGTAGGGGACGCGAACGAAGCCTTCAAAACCTGGGATCACCAGAAGATTTGGGACGCCCTCAATAACGAAAATGGCGTCTTCTCAGGCGATATCAACAATGGCGCTGACGGCTGGCGTATCCTAGTCGGCGCAACGAACGACGCGGTCAAGGCATTCAAAGACGGCGTCACAACCGACATCAGCGAGAAATGGTCGGGCAAAACTGCCAACGCCGCAATGGAAGGCACCCAGAACTACATCACAGAGACCGAAAAGTTGTCGACTGCGTTCCAACAGGTCGCCAACAGTATTGATCTCTTCCAGGGTTATATCGTTCAAGCCCAGAAATCGGTCACGCAGCCGAAAGAAGTATCCACTCTCGGCGAGATCGTCGGCCACATCCCCGGTAACGGCGTGCTGAAACTCGAGAAGCATCGCGCCAACGAAGCTGCCGCGAATGCACAAGACATCATGGAGTCCATCTACAAGCCGGGCGCGCAGAAGGTCGACGGACAGACTCCGCTGCTACCGGCACCGGTGAGCACGGTCTCCCAGGACACCAACATCGGTCCCAGCGGTGGCCCGACCGGCGGACCCACCGGAGGCCCCACGGGCGGCCCCACCGGCGGCCCGACCGGCGGCCCCACCGGCTCCCCGGTCAGCAGCCCCACCGGCGCTCCGACCACCCCGGCCACGACCACCGACGCCCCCACGAGCGCCCAGTCCACCGGCGTTCCGTCCACCGGCGTCCCCACGACGTCGGTCCCGACCTCCGGGGTCCCCACGTCTCCGGCGACCACCAACGTGCCGAGCGCCAACGTCCCGACCTCCGCTGTCCCCAGGTCCGGTACGCCCGGCTCGGGTACCCCGAGGGGCACCGGCACTCCGGCGGCGACGGCGACTCCCGGCACCCCGAAGACCGTTGCCGCGACGCCCGGCACCAACACCGCCACCGGTGCCGCTGCGAACAGCAAGGGCACCGGTTCCAGCGCCGGCCGGAACGGCATGCCGGGTATGGGTGGCATGGGTAATCGTGGCGGGCAGGGGCAGGACGACGACGAACACAGCATCCCGGATTATCTGATCCAGGACCGCGAGACCGAACTGCTCGGCATACAGCCGCGCGTGCTCCCGCCCGGCGGGGTCATCGGCGGCTGAGTCAGATCACTTCGAAGGTTCGAGAACTACACATGAGTGAATTACGTTGGCAGCTGGACGGACTCGCGTTCGACGTGCTGCTGGAGGCGGTCGGCCGCGACCGCTGGCCGTACCCGCTGAGCTTCCTGCCGCCGTTCATGGAATGCCACGACGACTGGGAGTACGCGCGCAAGCTGGCGGCCGAGCGGGTGCAGGGCATGTTCGACGAACGCCTGTACGCGGCCATGGTGGTGCTGCTGGAACCGCAGGTGCGGATCGAGGTCCACGGTTTCCACGGTCCGCAACTCGGGCAGGTGGTGCGGATGCACGCGGGCATCGTGGATCGGGATGCCGTCATGGCGGTGCAGCTGCCGGGCCCGGATCCGGAGCACGGTCGTGACGTTGTGCTCACGATGGGCAGTGCGCGCGGGCTGACTTCCGAGATCGTCGCGAAACTGCCACGCTGCCAAGGGGGTTCGCATCAGCCGTTCGGCGCCCGGCGTTCCGATCTGGCGGAGACCGATTACACCGGCTATTCGATGCGGCCCTCACCCGCTCAGCAGCTGAACCGGTTCTTCCAGCGTCCGCGCACCAGCCTGGGCGAGATCACCGTCTATCCGAGCATCGCCTACGACGCCCGGCCGACCAAGGACGGCCAGGCGTTCCACTGGCTGGACTATCCGGACGACGGCCGGTATCTGCTGGTGAACCACAACGACAACGACCTGAGTGTCACGCCCGGACCGACGGAGGAGATCCTGCGGCAATTGCAGTACCGCATCGAGGCATGTCAGCGGTCACGCACGAACGCCTGGTAGGCGCAACGCTTTTCAGTCGGGTTTGCGGACCTTGATGGCGTCGCGGGAGATGTAGACGTCCCATTCGCCCGGCACCGCGATCACCGCGTTGCCGTAGGCGGAGCGTACGAAAGGCTTTGTCCACCATTCGCCTTCGCGCATGTCGTCGAAGAAGTCTTTGTCGCTGCCGTTGAGGAAGATGTGGCGCTGGGTGGTCGGTTCGCCGTCGGTGCGCTGGCCGTACAGGCGGCTCACCTTGTAGCCGGAGTGGAAGCCGAGCGCGTTCACCCAGGGCTCCAGTTCGACGATGTTGGCTTGCATCGCCCACTGGTCGCCTTGGACCAGATACCGTTCCCGCCGGTCCGGTTCACCGTCCTGGCCGAAGAGGGTGAGGTCGACTTCGAGCTGATGGTCTTGTCCCGAAACCTCGTTCACCACCACGTGCGCGGCTTTGATCTCCCCGCTCAGCCCGAGGAAGGTCTGCATGAGCGTGGCGAACCACAGCAGCACCACCGCGACCAGGAGCAGGACCAGCCCGGCCGATCCGCGGCCGAGCAGCACCCGCAGGCCGCCGACTCGGCGCACCTTGACCAGCGCCGATACCAGCAGCGCCAGCCCCAGCACGATGAGCAGGATCATCGTGATCTGTACGACCCCGAAGTCCACTGAGAAGTTCATGCGCTGGTTATACCCCCGATCGGGCGGTCGATTCGCCCGATCGGGGCAACCTGAACCGGCCGGCGCCAGTCAGTCGCCCGCGCTGACCGTCCAGGGGTCGGTGCGCAGTGTGCTGACTCGGGTTTCCAGGCTGGGCAAGGCCTTTCGGACGATCGCCGCCGCTTGACCGCACCACGGGAACTCGGTGGCCCAGTGCGCGGCGTCGATCAGGGCGGGTCCGCCGGCGCGCAGGTGTTCGTCGGCGGGGTGATGACGCAGGTCGGAGGTGACGTAGGCGTCGACGCCGAGGGCCGACACCTTGCCCAGATAGGAGTCGCCCGCGCCGCCGCAGACGGCGACGGTCTGGATCATCCGATCCGGGTCCCCGGCGGCACGCACGCCCCACACGGTCTGGGGCAGGGCCGCGCCGACGCGGGCGGTGAAGGCGCGCAACGTTTCCGGTTCCGGGAGGGTGCCGACCCGGCCGATGCCGAGTCCCGAAGGCAGCGCCGCCCGCTCGGTGACGTGGTACGCGGGCTCCTCGTACGGGTGCGCGGCGTGCAGCGCGGCCAGCACGGCGGCACGGGCCGAGGGCGGCGCGATGACTTCGACGCGATCCTCCTCGACGTGCTCGAGTTCGCCGATCGATCCGATCGCCGGATTCGCGCCCGCCAGCGGCCGGAACTGCCCGAGACTCGCTGTCCGCGCGGCGCATTCGTGGTAGGCGCCCTGGCCGCCCGCGCCCGCGGCGAACAACGCCGCCAGCACCTGATCGGTGTGCGCGCGGGGAATCTGGATCACCCAGCTGTCCACGGCCGCGGTAGGTTTCGGATCCAGCGGTCCGATCACGGTGAGCCCGACCGCCGCCGCGAGCGCGTCCGAGACGCCCGGATCGGCGGAGTCCGCGTTGGTGTGCGCCGAGAACAACGCGCACCCGGATCGGATCAGCCGATGCAGCAGTGCGCCTTTCGGCGTATCCGCCGCCACCGAGTCGACCCCGCGCAGCAACAGCGGGTGATGCACCACCAAAGCCTGTGCCCGCCAGTCGATCGCCTCCTCGACCACTCCGGCCGTAGCGTCCACGGCGAACAGGACCCGGGTCACCTCGTCCGCGGGATCCCCGCACACCAGCCCCACCGAATCCCACGACTCCGTCAACTTCGGCGGATACGCCGCGTCCAGCACCCCGATGAGATCTGCCAGTGTCGTCACCGTCCACCTTCCATTAATTGCTCGCCAAGGTCAGAGATCTGCCGCGCGAATCGCCGCGATCAACCGATCGACCTCGGCGGTCCCGCGGACAGCCACGCGGAGGTGGTCCGGGCCCAGGCCCGGGAAGGTGTCGGCACGGCGGACGGCAATCCCTTGGCCGGCCAGGTGCTTTCGAAGCAGTTCACCATCGCTGACGAGCAGGAGCAGGAACGGGCCGTCGGCGGGGGTGTGGACCTGCACTCCGGCCGCGGTCAACCGCTCGATCATCGAATCCCGTTCGGCGGCGATCACCGCTGCCCGCTGCTGCGCTTCGTCGACCGCACCGGGTTCGGCGGTAGCGGTGATCGCCTCCAATTGCAGTGTCCCCAAGGGCCAATGCGCGCGGCCATGGTTCAACCGGGCCAGGATCTCGGGCGCACCAAGGAAATATCCGCAGCGCAGCCCCGCCAGCGCCCACGTCTTGGTGAGGCTGCGCAAGACCAGAATGTCCGGAGCGCGCAGGCTCGCCAGCGATTCCGGTTCGCCCGCAACCGCATCGGTGAACGCCTCGTCGACGACCACGATCCGGCCCGGACGGCGCAGCGCGTGAATCGCTGCCGCGGGATGCAGGACCGAGGTCGGATTGGTGGGGTTGCCGAGCACCACGAGATCGGCGTCATCGGGCACGACCGCCGACGCCAGCCGGTACGGCGGCGCCAGCAGCACTCGACGCACGGGCACCCCGGCCTCCCGCAACGCCAGCTCCGGCTCGGTGAACGACGGGTGGAGCACCGCCGCCGACCGCGACGCCAGTTTCGGCAGCAGCGCGAAGCCTTCGGCGGCGCCGGCCAGCAACAGCACCTCGTCCGGGTTTCGGCGGTGCCGGGCCGCCACCGCGGCTCGGGCGGTGGCGGCTTCGGCGGCGCTCGGGTAGCGGCCGAGCGCGTCCAAGCGCCCGGCCAAACGCTCCCGCAACCACGGCGGCGGGGCGCTGCCCTGCACGTTCACCGCGAAATCGAGCATGCCCGGCACCGCGTCCACATCACCGTGGTGACGCAATTTCACGTGGTCGACGCTCTCCTCGGGCACCAGATCACCGTAGTAGGTCACTCCTCGGGAAGCGGAATCAATTCCAGGTGTTCGGGTGCGGTGGAGCAACCGCGGCCGGCCATCAAGGTCACCGCATCACCGCGCGCGATCAGCCATTCACCGCATACACAGCGGAGATAGCGGACGCCCCGATGCGTGGACACCTGCATCGGGGAGGGCCAGGAGCAGGACGGGCAGGCGGAGGACATGGGTGCCAAGCCTGGGTAACGACCGCTCGTAATGCAATCATCGCGGCGGCGTGGCGGAGCTCGGATTCCACCGCACCGGCCGCGACGCCGCGACACGCGGGCTAGGTGATCAGCTTCGCCCGCAGTGCGGTGACGGTCTCGGCGCTGAGGCCGAGCCCCTCGGTGAGGTACTTCGCCACCGAGCCGTACGACTGATCGAGTTGGGACCATGCCGCTTGCAAGAACCCTGCCTCGACACCGAATATCGGATCGAAGATCTTCGCCGCTTCTTCGCCGTACTGCGCGACGATCGCCGCGCGCCTGGCCTTGATCGACGCTGCGGCGTACTCGTTGGACAGCAGGAAATCAGACATGATCGTGTCCCGCGAAACACCGGCGAGGCTAAGGAGAGTGGCCGCCACCCAGCCGGTACGGTCCTTACCCATTTCGCAGTGGAACAGTTGCGGACCCGGCTCGGTCGCCAGCGCGGTCAGCACCTGTCCGAGCGCGTTCCGCTCGTCCGCCCCGGTCACGAATCCCCGGTATACGCGATGAGCCAACGCGCGCGCCTCCTCGGGCGTGCGCACCCCTCGGGCTTCATCCGCGATATTGCCGCCGAAAATGGGGATATTCCGATAACCCACACCCGGAGGCAACTTGTCCGGGGCCTTCGCTACCTCCTCCGGTCCGCGCAGGTCGATCACGGTCCGCAGGCCGACCGAAGCCAGCGCGGCCAGGTCGGCTTCGCTCGGAGCGTCAATGGCGTTGGACCGGTAGAACGTGCCCTGCTTTACCCGCTTGCCGTCCGTGCCGAGGTAACCGCCACCGGTGCCCGCGACGTCGCGGAAGTTGTCCACGGATGCGAGGCGAGGCGTCCCGGTGCTGCCATTGGCACTGCCGCTGGACGAGCCGGAGCCCAGTCCGCCGGGCGCTGCCTCGGCCAGGGCGAATCCGCCCAGGAGCAGGGTTGCCGACAGAGCAAGGGTGCCTGCCGTGCGAGTGAGTGTGCGAACTGCCATGTGAAACCCTTTTCGATACGATGTGGCTCGTATTTGAATTGCGCACAGACTGTAACGCGTGTCACCTCTCGGCACAACCAGTCATGGCCATGGCCATGTGCGCGTCGGCCCGAGCGAACGCGATCGCCCTGTCTCGTATGCTCGGACACGAGAACGCCGGCACGACGCCACGGGTTTCCAGAGAGACAGAGGAAGCGTGAAAACCAGCTCAGACCAGGTGCGCAATGGGTGAACTGCACGTCACGTTCGTTTGCACGGGGAATATTTGCCGTTCGCCGATGGCGGAGAAGATGTTCGCGCACCATCTGCGGCTGGCCGGGCTCGATGACCAGGTGCGGGTGTCCAGCGCGGGCACCGGATCCTGGCATGTCGGCGACGAGGCCGACCCGCGCACCACCGCCACTCTGCGCCGCCACGGATACCCGGTCGGGCATGCCGCCGCGGTGCTCGGCCCCGATCATCTGGCGGCTGATCTACTGGTCGCGCTCGACCGCACCCATGAACGGGCCCTCGCCCACCTCGGCGTGCCGTCCGAGCAGCGCGCCCTGCTGCGCGGCTTCGACCCCGGCGCCGATGGACCCGACGTGCCCGACCCCTACTACGGCGACATCGCCGACTTCGAACTGGTCCGCGTCCAGATCGAAGCCGCCCTCCCCGGCCTGCTCGACTGGGTGCGCGCCGAACTCCCCGACGGACACCGCTGATGCGCAAACTCACCTTTCTCCTGCGGCCCAGCTGGGTGATCCTGGCCGTGGTCGTCGTCGCCTTCGCCTATATGTGCTTCACCGTGCTCGCCCCGTGGCAGCTCGGCAAGAACGTCGCGACCGAGCACCGCAACGAGTTGATCGCCGACTCGGTGCGCGCCGACCCCGTCGACATCACCAGCCTATTCACCCAGCCGGACGGGCACACCGAATGGCGGCGGGTCACCGCGGAGGGCAGCTACGTCCCCGACTCGACGGTGCTGGTGCGCCTGCGCCACCTCGACGGCGCGCCCGCCTACGCCGTGCTCGCCGCCTTCAAACTGACCGACGGCCACCTCGTCCTCGTGGACCGCGGCATGATCGCGGGCCTCAACGGCACCTCGGCCCCACCGCCGATCCCCGCCGCGCCCACCGGACAGCAACGTCTGGAGGGCCGCGTCCGCACCTCGGAGGGCGTCACCCCCGGCAAGGATCCGCTCACCCAGGACGGCTACCGCCAGGTCTACTCGATCGACACCACCCAGGCCGCCACCGTCCTCGCCCAGCCCATCACCGCGCTCCCCACCGGCGAAGACCGCGGCGGTTATCTCCAGATCTCCGAAAACCAGCCCGGCGCCTTCACCCCCACTCCCCTCCCGCAACTGGACGCCGGCCCCTACCTCTCCTACGGCCTGCAATGGCTCGCCTTCGGCATCATGGCTCCCCTCGGCCTCGGCTACTTCGTCTACGCCGAACTCCGCGAACGCCGCAAGGACCGCGCTTCCCGCGGCGAACCCGCCACCACCACAACCGAATCCACGCCCACGCCGAAATCAGATTCCCCCACCGACCCTGCCCCCGCACCGACCACCGAGTCCCGGCTGGCCGACCGCTACGGCCGTCGCTGACCCGTCAATCGCGATTAGAATCGCGGTGTGGGGAGATCCG
Source organism: Nocardia sp. NPDC051832 (assembly GCF_040681285.1). Classification (NCBI taxonomy): domain Bacteria; kingdom Bacillati; phylum Actinomycetota; class Actinomycetes; order Mycobacteriales; family Nocardiaceae; genus Nocardia; species Nocardia sp. NPDC051832. The sequence continues at coordinate 87,146 of NZ_JBFAYL010000007.1, read as the reverse complement.
ATTACAGCGCGGCGCACATCCGGGTGCTGGAGGCCGGGGAAGCGGTCCGAAGCAGACCGGCGATGTACTTCGGTGCGAGCCGGGACGATCCGAATCTGGCGAGCCGAGTGGTCGGTGCCGTACTCAGCGACTTACTGCATTCACACGCACAAGACGACCTGCCGACACCCGCTCGCGTCCGGGCAGAGATCAGTTCCGCCGTCGCATTCTCGGTCAGCAGCGATCAAACGGCCGCGTTCGACGACGATCAGCTACCTCGTCGTGGCTGTTTCGGCGTGATCGGCCCGAACCTCTGGGCGCCCGCGGCGGCGGCTGCGCTGAGCAGCCACGCCGTCGCCGAGATCTGGTACGACGGCCGCGGTTTCCGGCAATTGCTGACCCAGCTTCCGCCCGACCCGCCCATCGAACCGTTCACACCGGAACGCCACGGCCGGGGCGTCCACATCACCTACGAATTGGACACCGCATTCCTCGGTGCCGACGCGTCCATCACCACCGCTCTCGACACGTTGATCTGCCATGACAATCGCTGTCCACCGGACTGCTCGCCGGGCGAGGTGACAATTCTCGACCGTCGAACCGGCACCCAGCAGCACATCCACTGACAACGGCTCGCGGTCACCGACTCGAGAGCGGGTGGCGGGGAAGACAAGGTTGGGTCACGGAACTCCCGCTCCCTTGCTTCAGGCCGCTCGGCGATCGGCCAGCAGGGCGAATGCCGCGGTGGTGAGGGTGGCGGCGAGTTGGACGGCCTCGGACATGCGGACCGCGCGGCGCAGGTCCGGGACCTCCGGGGGCGGGCCGGCGCCGAGGGTGGGGCGGAGTTCGGTGCCGTAGCGGTATTGGGTGCGGCCGCCGAGTTGGATGCCGAGGGCGCCGGCCATGGTGGCCTCGGCGACGCCGGCGTTCGGGCTCGGATGCTTGGCGGCGTCGAAACGCCAGGCGCGCAGTGCGTTTCGGGGGCGGCCGCCGACCACGGGGGCCAGGGCCGCGGTGAGGACACCGGCGAGGCGGGCGGGGAGCAGGTTCGCCACGTCGTCGGTGCGGGCGGCGGCCCAGCCGAAGTTGCGGTAGCGGTCGTTGCGGTAGCCGATCATGGCGTCCAGGGTGTTGACGGCGCGATAGCCGAGCAGGCCCGGTACGCCCGCCAGAGCGCCCCAGACCAGCGGGGCGACGGTCGCGTCGGAGGTGTTCTCGGCGATGGATTCCAGTGCGGCCCGGGCCAATCCGTCGGCGTCGAGCACCGCGGGATCGCGACCGCACAGGGACGGCAGCAGCGCGCGGGCGCCCTCGATATCACCGGCTTCGAGCCGATCGGCCATCTCCCGCCCGGTCCGCGCGAGACTGCGCCCGCCCAGCACCGTCCAGGTCGCCAGCGCGGTCGCCACCACCCCGCCGCCCCGCACCGCGTACCCCAACCCGACCACCACCCCCACCGCGACCGCCTCGTGCACCACCCCGTTGACCCGCCGATCGGCATACGTCACCGATTCCAACGCGCTTGCCGCCGAACCGAACCCGGCCACCGGATGCCAGCGCCGCGGATCCCCCAGCACACGATCCAACGCGAATCCGAGCACCAGCCCAGCCGCAGTAGCAGTTCCCGTCCGCATCCAGCGAGGGTAACGACCGCCCGGCCCCCACCCCTCCCCCAACCCCCGACGGTCCCGCACACCGGAACCAGCACACCTCCGCAACCGGGCGAAACCCGTTGACGGGCACGAGGTCTCGCCGCATGATCGGCCCATGGAGACGTTTGCGCACAGTCCGAACGAAGGTATCTATCCAGCTACGTCCGATTATCTGCATGGGCTGGAGGTGCGGGGGCATGAGCGGCTGTTGTTCGTGGCGGGGACGATGGGGTTGGACGCGGCGGGGGTGGCCGGGAAGACGGTGGCGGACCAGCTCGGGTTGATCTGGCAGAACATCCGGGTGATCCTCGCGTCGGCGGGGATGACCGTGGACAACATCGTGCGGCTCACCAGTTATCTGCGAGATCCGGCGTACGCGGCGGCGAATGCCGAGGCCAGAGTGGCGGCGCTCGGGGGCCGGGCGGTGCCGACGACGGCGATCGTGGTGCAGCTGCTGGAGACCGACTGGTTGGTTGAAGTGGAGGTGGTTGCGGCGGCTTGAGCGCCCTGGTGTCAGACTCTTGGACGTGAGCACCGAGGCACCGACTCCCGAACCGATCGACGCCGCGCAGTTGGCGCGGCAGTTCGAGGAGCATCGCCCGTACCTGCGGCGGCTGGCCTACAGCACGCTGGGGAGCCTCACCGACGCCGATGACGTGGTGCAGGAGGCGTGGCTGCGGCTGCACCGCCAGCACGAGTCGGGCAAGGCCGGCGAGATCGACAACCTGCGCGCCTGGCTGACCACCGTCACCGGGCGTCTCGCCCTCGACTATCTCGGCTCGGCCCGCGCGCGCCGCGAGCAGTACGTCGGCGAGTGGCTGCCGGAGCCGGAGGTCACCAGCTGGGACGACCCCGCCGACAAGATCTCCCAGGACGAACGCGTCACGACCGCGCTGCTGGTGGTGCTGGAATCGCTCTCGCCGGCCGAGCGCACCGCGTTCGTGCTGCAGGACGTGTTCGGCATGACCGGCCCGGAGGTCGCCGAGGTGGTGGGCCGCACCCCGGCCGCGGTGCGGCAGTTGGCCTCTCGCGCCCGCAAACACGTGGAGAGCGGCACGCCCCGCTTCCCGGCTTCCCCGGACGAGCAGGAGAAGGTGGTCTCGGCCTTCGCGCTGGCGTGGCGCTCGGGTGACCTGAGCGCCCTGCTGGGCGTGCTGGATTCGAAGGTCAGCCTCACCGCCGACGGCGGCGGCAAGGTGCCCGCCATCCGCAAGCCGGTCCACGGCGCGGAACTGGTGGCCAAGATGCTGCTCGGCTGGTACCACGCGCCCTCCGCGCAGGGCGCCTGGGGCCGCGCGGTGCTGGTCAACGGCCACCCCGGACTGGTCGTCTTCGACGGAACCCACACGGGCGTCTTCTCTTTCACCGTCGACGCCGGCCGCATCGTCGCCATCGACGTCGTCCGCAATCCCGACAAGCTGCACGACCTCCCCACCGAGGGCGACCCCACCTTCTTTCTGCACGGCGAGTAACTCGCCGATGATCTTGTTGATTCGACAGGTAGCGGCGGTTTGTCTACCATCGCGGCGAATCATCAACCAAGGATCGGGGATTCATGCAACAGCAGCAGCCGGTGGGACAGCACAGCTACCCGGACCAGCCTGCGCCGCAACCCGATACCGCGCTGCACGAAACGACCTTCATCTGTGACAGCGCCACCGCCCTGCGCCTGAGCCGGGCCGCCGCGCTGATCGCCTGGCGGCTGCCGCTGCGCTGGGGCATCCTGCTCGCCCTCCCGGTCTTCCTGTTGACCCGTAACACCATCCACTGGCTCGCCGACGGCACCGACAGCGCGCCCAGCGAGATCTGCGGCTCGTTCTTCGCGGTGCTCGCGATCGAGCTGGTCCTGGTCGGCATCCTGACCGCCGTCCGGATGAACCGCCCGGCCGCGAACATCAAGGCCTACAGCTACTCCGGCGCCCGCATGTCCGCGCGCTACACCCCGGACGCGATGGAGCTGAGTCTGGTCACCCAGCCGCTCACCCACCGCTACCGCGAGATCCGGAAGATCGTCACCACCGAGGACGCGGTGTATGTGCAGCCTGCCGACGCCAACGGTTATGTCCTGCCGCGCGAACTCGTCCCGGACAGCGCCCTCGCCCTGCTGCGGAGCGCGCAGGCTTGGACGCCGGTACGCCCGTCCTGATTTCAGGCCTGCCCGAGTTCGAGATCCGCCGCGCCCGCCAGCTCCGATAGCTCCATCAACTGATGCAGCGGACGCACTCCAGCCGCGCAGTCCCGTGCCCGCCGGACCGCGACGGCCGCCAGCAGCGCCGTGGCCCGCGACTGATTGCGCCCCCGCACCCACCGCGCCGGACCGGATCGCGGACGGGCCAGTACCAGCCACTCGTCGGTACCCGGAAAGTGCAGTCCGCGTGGCAACTTGGCCGCACCCGGCAACCAGGTCATCGCGGCCAGACCGGCGGTCGCGAGGCGCGAGTCCACCGCGAAGTAGGTACGCACCGGGACCCCGAGTTCCCGGGTCAACGTGTGCTGATCGGAGAAATCGGCCCGATACATCCGCCGCCGCCCGTAACCGGGTAGCTGAAATGTGCTGGGCCGACTGAAATTCCGCACGCTACCGTCCCCGGCATCGAAGCTGCGCCCGAGCAGACCGTAGGTCCACGCCGTAGCGGCGGCGCCGTGCTCCTCACCCGCACCGAGCAGCACCGCCAGATCGATCGGGCCGCTCTCGGGCGAATGCACCGCCACGGCAAGCAGATTCGTCAGCCCCGGCGCCAGCCCGACATCCACGATCACCGGCCGCACCGGCTCGATATCCCGCAGTCGCCCAGCGTATTCCGCACTGGCGGTGATATCGACGAACGCGGCGTCGGCGGCCCCGGCCAGCCGCGCCAACCGGACGTCCTCGGACCCGGAGGCGTTGACGACGACGTCCACCCCCTCCAGGGCCGTTCGGTACGACAGCAGCTCGTCCGCACCCAAATCCATTACGAGGTCGGCCCGTTCGGGATCACGCCCAGCCACCAGCACGGTCTCGCCGTCCGCCCGTAAGCGGGCCACCAGATGCCGCCCGACGGCCCCGTATCCACCCAGCACCAGAACCCGCATCACAGCACCGCCTTCTCGGTCCGCACGACACTCGTCCGCAACAGGACCACGGTCAGCACCGCACCCAGCGCGGCCAGCGCGCCCGCCACCCCGAAAGCGATCGTCAAACCGCTCCGGTACGAGCTCGTCGCCAGTTCGGCGAGCAACAGCAACGCGGTCACCCCGAGTCCCGACCCTACCCGCTGAGCCGTGTTGACGATTCCCGCCGCGATACCGGCATCGGCCTGCGCGACGGCGGTCACCGCGGGCGCCGTGACGCCGACAAACGCAGCGGGCAAACCGATTCCGAGTAGCACCGCCCCGGGCAGCACATCGACCAGGTACGTGCTGTGCTCCGGCAACCGCGCGAACCAGCCCATGGCCAAGGCTTGCAGCCCCAGGCCCACCGTCAGTACCCGCCACGCGCCGAGCCGGTCGAGCGCGAACGGAATCAGGCTGCGGGAGATGACGATGTTCACCACGGCGACCGGCAGCACCGCGAGTCCGGACTCGGTGGCGGTGTAGTGCTGGGTGTTCTGCAAGTACAGCGCCAGCAGCGCGAAGGCCGGCACGTGTGCCGCGCCGACCAGCGCATTGACCACCGCCGATCCGCTCACCTGCCGAATCGCGAACAGCCGCAACGGCATCAGCGGGTGCGGGCTGCGCTTTTCGACGAACACGAAGCAGCCGAGCAGCACCAGTCCCAGCCCCAGCAGCGCGGTCGCCGCGCCCCGCGTCGTCGCGTCGCCCAGCGCCCCGATGGCATACCCGACGAGCAGCAGCCCGGCAGTCCCGGCGATCGCGCCGGGCACGTCGAGCCGCGCGGACCCGCCGCGGGCCGAATCCGCGGGCAGCAGCCGGAGGAAGGCCAGCGCGAGCACACCTACCGGCAGATTGATCAGGAAGATCGACGGCCAGCCGAACAGATCGGTGAGCGGCCCGCCCACCGCCGTGCCGAGCGCCGCGCCCGCGGCGCCCATCGCACTCCACACCCCGAAGGCCCGGTTGCGCGCGCCCGGTTCGGTGAACGCCGCGGTGAGCAACGCCAGCTGCGCCGGGATCAGGACGGCCGCGCCGACGCCCTGCAACGCCCGCGCCCCGATCAGGACCGTCGCGGTCTCGGCGAACCCGGCCAGCGCGGACGCGACGGTGAACACCACCAGTCCCCCGGCGAACACCCGCCGCGGCCCGAGTACGTCGGCGGCCCGCCCGCCGAGCAGCATGAAACCGCCGAAGGCCAGCAGATACGCGTTGGTCACCCAGCCCAGACCCGCCTCGCCGAGGCCGAGGTCGGCGCCGATGCTGGGCAACGCCACGTTCAGCACCGTCGTGTCCAAGAAGACCACCAGCTCGACCACCGTGATCAGCACCAGGATCAGCCGATCCCGTGCCCCGAAACTTCTGCCGCCGCTCATGATCGAACCTTTCACTAGAGCAATACTCTAGTGAGAGTTTCACTGGAGCGCCGCTCTAGTCAAGTACTATCTGCGGTATGACCGAGAAGGGCGCCCGGGCGGCCAAGACGACGGCCAACCGGGCCAAGATGCTGACGGCCGCGCGGAATTTGTTCACCACCCGCGGCTACACGGCGACCACGATGAAGGCCATCGCCGAAGCCGCGGGCATGGCGGTGCAGACGCTCTACTTCACCTTCGCGACCAAGCGCGCGATCCTGTCCGAGCTGCTGGACCTGGAGATCGCCGGCGATGCCGAACCGATCGCGACCCTGGACCGCCCCTGGTTCGCCGCCGCCGTCGAGGCGCCGCCGCAGGACCAGATCCGGCGCCAAGTCGACGCCGCGGCAACGATTTTCGGCCGCGTCAGTGCCCTGCTCGAAGTGATCCGCTCGGCCGCCGCGACCGATCCCGAACTCGCCGACCTGTGGCAGACCAACCTCGCCCAGCGCCACCTGGTGCAGCTGCGGCTGGCCGAAGCCCTCGCCGCCAAATCCCCCTTGCGCGCCGGTCTCGACACCGAACGCGCCGCCGACATCAGTTTGGCGGTACTCGCCCCCGAGACCTACCACCTGCTCGTCCACGAACGCGGCTGGACGCCCGCGCAGTGGACGTCATGGGCGAGCGACGCCCTGATTCGTCAGTTGCTGCCCTGACCGCTCACCCGGCGTCGAGGACGCTCGCGGGAACTCCGTAGGGCAGGAAGCGCACGCGCCGCCGATCATCGGTGTTGTCCCGATGGGCGCGCAGGGCTTCCAGCTCGTTCGGGAAGACCTGATCGACCCGGGCCTCGCCATCCGCCCCGAGGGTGTAGATCGCCCAGACGCCGCTGCCGGTCTCGCCGGTGGTGGGCCCCTCCGGTTTCGGCGCGCTCGGGCGCTCCTGCTGCTGCGCGAACTGCCCGAGCAGCGCGCCCAGCGCGTTGAAACTATTGCGATCGATGTACTGACTGGCCTGCTCGAGCTTGTCCCGGAACTCCACGCCGACCTCGCGCAGTACGCGCTCGAAATCCTCCGGGTCGATGCCGAACGGTCCATTGTTTGCCATGTCCTCAGTGTCCTCGCGCTTCGTGGATCGCGCCACGTCGCGCTGCCGCGCCCGGACCTCAGACCGCGAGACCGTAGGGCTCGGGCATGGAATACCCGTGGGCAGCGGCGACTTCCGCCGAAAACAGATGGCCACCGTCCGCGGTGAGCCCGAGTCCGAGTTCGGGTTTCGCGGCCAGCGCCGCCCGCACTCCGAGATCGGCGATAGCGCGCGCGTACGGGAGGGTGGCGTTGGTCAGAGCGACGGTCGAGGTGTGCGGCACCGCGCCCGGCATATTGGCGACGCAGTAGTACAGCGAATCCGCCACGCGGAAAGTGGGATTCGCGTGCGTGGTCGGATGCGAACCGGCAAAGCAGCCGCCTTGATCGATCGCGATATCCACCAGCACCGAATTCGGCCGCATACCGGCAACCAATTCCCGCGAGACCAATTTCGGCGCCCGCGCCCCGGGCACCAGGACCGACCCGATGACCAGATCAGCGGCCAGCACGGCCCGCTCGATTTCCGCGGTGTTGGACGCCACGGTCCCGATCCGCCCCCGGAACTGCGCGTCGAGCGCCCGCAATCGCGCGAGATTGGTATCGAGCACGCTGACCCGAGCGCCCATCCCGGCGGCCACGGTCGCCGCGTTCGTCCCGGCAACCCCGCCACCGAGCACCACCACCTCGGCGGGCCGCACGCCGGGCACCCCGCCCAGCAGCACGCCGGCCCCGCCCAGCGGCGCCATCAGATGGTAGGCCCCGACCTGGGTGGCCAGCTTCCCCGCGACCTCACTCATCGGCGCGAGCAGCGGCAGCGACCCGTCCGGCAACCGGACCGTCTCGTACGCGATCGCGGTGATCCCCGAACTCAGGATCGCGTCGGTGCATTCCCGCGACGCCGCCAGATGCAAATAGGTGAACAGGATCCGGCCCCGGCGCAGCAGCGAATATTCCTGCGGCAGGGGTTCTTTCACTTTCAGAATCAGGTCCGCGTCCCACGCGGCGGCGGCATCGGCCGCCACCCGCGCCCCGGCTTTCAGATAATCGGCGTCGGCGAATCCCGACCCCGCCCCGGCCATTGTTTCGACCAGCACCTCGTGCCCGCCGCTCGCCAATTCGGCGGCGCCGGCCGGCGTCAGCGCCACCCGGAATTCCTGTTCCTTGACCTCCCGTGGAACCGCGATCCTCATATCGCCATCGTGGCCCACGGAAGGCCCGGAAGCACGAGGGCGCGCCCTATTTCGGTTGCGGGCCCACGACGATCGGCGGCTGCGGGCCGGGCACGGTCACTTCCGGCGGGCAGGCGACGCAGATGCCGCCACCCGGACGCGGCGGAACCGTCACGACCGGGCCCGGGCAGGCCCCTACGCAGCCCGGATTCGGCGGAACCGTGATGATCGGCCCGGGGCAGGCACCGACACAGCCCGGATTCGGATTCGGCGTGGGAACGGTCGGCATGGTGGGCGTGGTGCCCGCCGATCCGCTCGAAGATCCACTGGAGACACCCGGCGCGGCCGAGGCCACACTCAATCCCCCGATACCGATACCGATGACGGCCACACACGCGCCGACAATGCGGATCGCTTTCATACAGTCACTTCCCTTGAACACATGCCCGCGGCATCCGCGCCGCGGGCCAGGAAAGAACTACCACACGGCAAACCCAATTACCTACTGCACCAAAAGATTCGAGGAACGCGCTATTCTTCGCGAAACGCAATCCTCGGATCGATGGCACGGCGCGCGGCACCGCATTCCGGGGAATTCAGACACCGATCTCCTGCCCCAGCGGCGGAATCCGCAATTGCCCGGCGCGGCCCGCGTATTCGAAGGTGCGCGCCAGGTGCTCGAGCGTTTCGGTGAAGTGCGCCCAGCCCTCGCCGTGCACCGGCACGATGACGGCCTCGCCCAGCCGCGCCGCGGCCTGGACCGCGGTGCGCGCGTTCAGGGTGACATCGGTATCGCCGAAACGGCCCGGGTTCGCCGCGCCCACAAAGAGAATCGCGACATCGATCCGGCCGAACCGTTCGGCGATCGCCCCGACCAGGTCGACCGAGGCGTTGTCCCCCGAGACGTAGACCGTCGGCTCGCCCGCGGCCTGCAAGACGAATCCCGTGACGACACCGGTCACCGGCTCGCAGCCCTCGGGCCCGTGCAGCGCGGGCACCGCCGTGACGGTCACCGCGCCGACGGTGACCGTCTCCCAGTTCGCCAGGCCGCGCACACCGTTCAGCCGCCCGGCCGCCTCCGGCGTGGACAACACGGTGCCCACCGAGGCCAGCAGTTCCCGCCCGGAGTTGTCGAGGTTGTCCGCGTGCTGGTCGTGCGAGAGCAGCACCACGTCCACCGGTCCGACCTGCTCCACCGGCACCGCGGGACCGTTGAGCTTGTGCAGGGTGACCGGGCCCGGATAATCCCCCGGCGCGTCGAAGGTGGGGTCGGTGAGCCAGGTCAGCCCGCCGTACCGGAACCGCAGCGTGGGTCCGCCGATGTGCAGGGCTTGCAGGCTGGTGCGTTCGATCGTCTCGGTCATGAGAAAGAGCTTGCGCGCCACCGCGACTCACGACTAGTGGCCCGCGAGTCACCTTTCGCTAAGATCGGGCCATGCATTCCGTGGCCGTCCTCGCCTTCGACGGCATCAGCCCGTTCCACCTGTCCGTGCCCACCCTGGTGTTCGGCCGCATCGGCGCGGGCCGCGCCGGCGGCGAACCGAGCGGCCCCTACGACGTCCAGGTCTGCGCCGAGCGCCCCGGAACCCTCAGCACCCCCGCCGGTTTCGACATCCACGTCCGGCACGGTCTCGACGTGTTCGACAGCGCGGACACCATCGTGATCCCCAGCTGGATCCGCGGCGCCGGCCTCTCCCCCGCCCTGCACACCGCGCTCACCCGCGCCCACGCCAACGGCGCCCGCGTCGTCGGCTTATGCCTCGGCGCCTGGGCCGTCGCGGCCAGCGGCCTGGCCGACGGACGCGAGATCACCACGCACTGGTCCTCGGCCGACGAGCTGGCCCGCGCCTACCCGGCCGTCCAGGTCCGCGCCGACACGCTCTGGTCCGACCTGGGCGACCTCATCACCTCGGCCGGCGTCGCCGCCGCCCTGGACTGCTGCCTGCACCTGGTCCGGCACGACCTCGGCAGCCGCGCCGCCACCGACCTCGCCCGCGCCCTGGTCACCGCGCCGCACCGCAGCGGCTCACAGGCCCAGTACATCCCGGTCGCGGTTCCCGACGCCGTCGACGACGACCCCATCGAGCACGCGATGCTCTGGGCCCGGACCCACCTCGGCGATCCGATCGATCTGGACAGCTGGGCCGCCGTCGCGCTGCTGTCCCGGCGCACCTTCACCCGGCACTTCCGCGACCGCACCGGCACCAGTCCGCAGCAGTGGCTGCTGTCGCAGCGCACCGACCGCGCCCGGCTGCTGCTGGAGACCACCGACGACACCATGGACCGCATCGCCGCCGACACCGGCTTCGGCACCGCGGTCAGCCTGCGCCACCATTTCCATCGCATCCTGGGCACCAGCCCCGCCGCGCACCGCGCGCTGTTCCGCCGCACCTCGGTCGCCTAGCCGCCGGGCGGGCGAGGTGGGTTAGGTTGCCAAGCATGATGATCGAGATCGGCGGAGTTGCGCCGGAGATTGACGACACCGCCTGGCTGGCCCCGAACGCGACCGTGATCGGCCGGGTGCGGCTGGCCGCCGAGGTGAGCATTTGGTACAACGCGGTGCTGCGCGGCGACCTGGAGGACATCAGCGTCGGAGCCAAGACCAACATTCAGGACGGCTGCGTGCTGCACGCCGACCCGGGCATGCCGCTGACCGTCGGCGCCGGAGTTTCGGTGGGGCACAACGCGATTCTGCACGGCTGCAGCATCGGCGACGACGTGCTGGTAGGCATGGGCGCGACCGTGCTCAACGGCGCGGTGATCGGGGCGGGCAGCCTGATCGCGGCCAATGCCCTGATCCCGGAGGGCGCGCAGATTCCACCGGGCTCGCTGGTAGCCGGTGTCCCCGGCAAGGTTCGCCGGGAGTTGACCGAGCCCGAGCTGGATCGCATCCGCCTCAACTGTGCGGTCTACCTGCACAACATGGCCACGCATCGGGACGCAAAGGTCTTGTGAAGATTGGTGTGAGACAGGCCACACTGATCAAGTGTCCAGTAAGAACCACTGATAACATTTTGCCTGCGTGCCCGGCGTCCCGGGGGCTCTTGCCGAGACGTTCGAACCGTCCGCCCCGGGGACACCATGTGGGGCAGGCGTGTATGGCAGGAGGTATTACGGTGGCGTACGGGGAGCCGGTGCTGCACCGGTCGAAGGGGCGGATCAGCGTAGCCGACATCGCGGCGCAACCCGGCGGGGTCGAAGCCCTGCAGCGTCGCGTGCACGAACTACGGTCCAGCGGTATAGATTTCGCGGCCAATGCGATCGAGCAAGAGATGGCCGCTTTCGACTTACCGCGCAGTTAAGGCGATAGCGACCGCAGGATCGACGATGCCGGTGAAATAATGAACGCCCCGCACCAGCATCGTCGCTGCGGCGCATCATCCGGCCACCGACTGGAGCCCCATGCCGAACGTTCCGACCATCCTGCAGCGCATCCTCGAGAAGCCCGTCAGTGACGGCGAGAAGCTGCTGGAAAGCGCCCTGTCGGCATTCCTGGACTTCGGCATCAAACGCACCAGCATGGGCGAGGTCGCGCGCCGCGCCGGGATCAGCCCGGCCACGCTGTACCGGCGTTTCGAATCGAAGAACGAACTGGTCGAAGCGGTGAGCGTGCGCGAGGCGCAGCGGTTCGTCGCCGAGATCGACAAGCGGGTACAAGGGGTGGAGGGCGGGCCCGACGAGCAGCTGGTCGAGATCTTCGTCGCGTTCATCGCGGCGATCGCGGGGAACAAGCTGCTGCGCCGGCTGGTGGCGACCGAGCCGGATCTGATTCTGCCGCGGCTGACCACCGAGGCCGGGCCGATCCTCGCGGTCGGGCGCACCTATCTGGCGGCCAAACTGCGGGAATTGCGGCCCGTGGATGGGGATTTCGACGCCGATCTGGTCGCCGAAGTGATGGCTCGGCTGGCGCACTCGCTCGCGCTGACGCCGGATGGCTTGATTCCGCTGGCGGATCCGGCCGCGGGGCGCGAGTTCGCCCGGCGCACTTTGCTTCCCATGGTCGGGGTGCGCGTCACCGCGTGAGTCAGCCCGCGAAGGCGAGGTCCACGCGTTCGTCGAGGATCCGCTGCGCGTCCGGGTCGAGGGGGCGGCCGTCCACGAATTCGCCGACCAGGTCGATGATTTCGGATGCGGCTCGGGAGCCGGGATCGGGTACCGGCAGGCGGGAAACATACTGGGTGATCCAGCGCCGCCTGCCGGAGTAGAGCCGGTTGCCGCACACCGCGTCGTAGAACCGTAGCCCCAGGCCCGAATTCGCCACGCCCATCAGCAGATACGCGATCCGCTCGGCGCCGATGTCGGCCAGCGAGATCCAGTAGCAGTCCCCGTTGACCACCGCGCCGGATCTGTCGAACGCGAATCTGGGCCGCACACTGATATCCGGGAACACCAGCTTGGGCACCTGCCACAGATGCGGCCGCTGCGGCACCCAGATCTCGAACCACTCCCGCCCGCCCTCGATCACGTATTTGCGCGCCGTCAGCACAGCCCGGTGATTCCGCAAATACCCTGCGGCCCCTGGAAACTCACGCAGATCCACCGGAATCCGGCGGGGCTGCGTGGTGTCGTACGGGTACAGCACTCGAGTGTCGCGCGCCCGCACGATCCGCCAAGGCTCCAGATCATGATGGGTCAGCAAATCGAACAGCAACTCCGGCTCCGGACACGGATCCGCCTGCCCCCACCGATCCGAGATGAACACCCGATCCGCGGTCGTCTTGATCCCCACCCGAATCCGCCCCACCTCCCCGAACGTCTTCCAGGTCGCCGCCCCCACCCCCGCCAGCCAGGCGTCCACCGCGGGTCGCGACATCCGCCACGCCCCGCCCGCACCGTGCCCAGGAGACCGGGATGGCCCGGCGCCCGCGGGCACGGCAACAGCAGCAGAGGCGGGAACGCCAGGCGCAGTCGCGGGATCGCGAGGAGGGGGCTCGCTGCCCGTAGACAGGCTTCCCACCTCGATGGCGAAGGTTCGGCCCTTGTGCGTGATCACGCTGCCGTCATTCTGGGTCAAAGCTTCGAAAAGGTCTCTTTCGCTGGGGATCTCGGCGACATCGACTTCGTACGCCGACGCATATCTGCATTCGGTGGCCGGCCCGTCACGCCGGGCGATGGTGATCGCGGGCAGCACCGCCGCCTCGAACAGCTTCGTGTCCCCCAGGTCGTACAGCTCCACCGGCGCTAGTTCACGTTGCAGTATCGCGCGGATGTTGGTGCCGGCTCTGGTGGTGAGAAACCTATTCGCACAAAGCAATCCGAGAACCCCACCGGGTCTCAGCAGCCGCGGCGCGATCGCGACGAATGGATGGGTCAGGTCGATCCGCCCGGTCAAACCGAACTGTCTACTGAGCAGCTGCGCAGTGGCTCCCCCGAGCTGCTGGGTACGCACATAGGGCGGGTTGGTGATGATCGCGTCGAACGCACCATCCGGCAGTCGCGCCGCGCCGATCAGGAAATCCCCACAGTGCCAGCTGATTTCGTCGCCGCCCCGGGAACGGGCCAACGTCACCGCCGACCCGTCGAGGTCGTAGCCGGTCAACTCGAGGCGCACCCCCGGCAGCCGGACAGCCGCCTCGCGCCGGACCGCCAGCAGCAGCTCCCCGTCTCCGCAGGCCGGATCCAGCACCCGCAGCACATCACCCGAGGGCACATGCGCCAGCAACCGAGCCGCCAGGAAACGCGCCAGCACGGGCGGCGTGTAGTGCCGCCCGTGCCGTTTGCGCTCGCGCGCCGCGCTCATGGCTGGGATTGTGCCCCAGTCGCGCGGGGCTTCACCCCCGATATCGATCATCCGGCGCCACGTATCTCGGTGTCTCCGGCTTGCCCGCCATCCGCTCCAAGCGCGCGATCCGGTCGGCCATCGGCGGATGCGTGGCGAACATCCGGCCCATCCGGCTGGGCTGTCCCATCGGCCCGCCCTGTGGCCCGTTCCGGCCGCGACCGAACGGCCCGAACGGGTTCGCGATCATCAGATGGGCGCGGGAGGCGATCTTCGGGACCGGCCGCATCGGGGCCGCCGCGATACCGCTGTCGAGTTTGCGCAGCGCCGAGGCCAGCGCCATCGGGTCGCCGGTGAGGCGGGCGCCGTCCGCGTCGGCCTCGTATTCGCGGGTGCGCGACACCATCAGCCGGACCATCGTCGCCGCCATCGGACCGAACAGCGAAACCAGCAGCATCGCCAGCGGATTCACTCGCCCGTCGCCGCGCATGCCGCCGGAGAACAGCGCCAGTTGCGAGATGCCGGAGACGATCGCCGCCATCGTGCCCGCGATCGACGAGGTGAGGATGTCGCGGCTGTAGACGTGGGACAGCTCGTGCCCCAGCACCGCGCGCAGTTCCCGTTCGTCGAGGATCCGCAGGATGCCCTGGGTCACGCAGACCGCGGCGTGCTGGGGATTGCGCCCGGTCGCGAAGGCGTTCGGCGTGCCCGCCGGGCTGACATAGAGCCGGGGCATCGGCTGCCCGGACGCGCTCGCCAGTTCCTGCACGATCCGATGGATCTGCGGCGCCTCGTCGGCGCCGAGCGGCCGGGCCTGCATGGCCCGCAACGCGAGCTTGTCGCTGTTGAAGTAGGCGTAGGCGTTCATGCCGATCGCGAGCAGCACCGACAGAACCAGGATGGCCGGATTGCGGAACAGCGCTCCGATGAACACGATGAGCGCCGACATACCGACCAGCAAACCGAAAGTCTTCCACCCGTTGGCATTCACGACTGCCTCGTCTCCGTGCGTGTTGAGGGGCCAGAAACGAGCATCGGCGCGCCCGTGCGATGTCGCGGGCGCGCCGATGCCGTCAACTGTGATCAGCGAGTGTGGGTACCGGTACCCCGGCCGCGGGTGATCATCGACCCGACCGCGGTCAGGATCGCACCGACCACACCACCACCGGCGACCTGGCCGAGTACCTGACCGAAGTCCAGTCCACTGCTGGTGGCGGCCTGAATGATGGCGCCGGTGATGCCGCCGCCCACGGCGCCCAGGGCGCTGTTGCCGGCCATACCGAGGTTGCTCTTGGCGCCGGCGAGGTTACCGCCGACCAGTCCAGCGAGAAGTCCCAGGATCCATTCCATTGCTGTGCCCTCCTAATCGGATTGGTGATGCGCTTGCTAGCGGTTCGGATCGGAATCGCTCTTGTCTTCCCAGCTGCGCTGGTTGGCGCCGACTGCGTTGTTCTCGTAGGTGACGGACATGCCGACATCTTTCGATTTGTCGTCGGTGAACGCGTGTCGCCCTGTGGTCAGCGGCTCCTCGTGTTCGCGATCCACCATGCGCGGCGGGGTGGCCGGCTTGGGGGCTTCATAGGCCGGACGCGGCGTGGTCCACGGCTGCGTCTTGGGCACGTCCACCTTCGGAGCCTTGTACTCCGGGCGCGGCGGCGCGGTGTACTTCGGCGGCTCCGGCACCCGCGTGGTAGCGCCCCGCGGGGGCATCGACCGGGTCGCCACCGGGCGATCGACCCGGGCCGTGGTCGCCGGACGACGACCCATCAGGCCGAGCAGTGCGCCGGCCGCGGCGGTGATCGCCAGGCCGATCGGCACGCCCCACCACCGGTTGATGCCCGAGGAGGTATCCGTATTCACGGTCGGAGCGGCCACATCGGGCATGGGGTTGGGCGCTTCGGGCATGTTCGGCGCCGGCGGGACGGCCGGTACCTGCATGTTCGGCGCCCCGGCCTTGAACCCGGGCAGGGTCGCGGCCAGATCGGCGGGGACGGTGACGGTGCCGTTGGCCTCGGACCACTGGATCTCGGTTCCGGCCGGACCGGCGAACATGCCCGTCATCACGCCGTTGGCATCGGTCATGTCCGCGGTCGGATAACCGAACGGGCCGGCCACGCCGCCGCTGGCGCGCCAGGCGTCCAGGACCTTGCCCTCGACGACGTGCGCACCGTTCTGCGGGCTCCAGTAGATGGCCGCGCCGCCTTCCATGGCGAAGTTGTTGAAGCGGCCGACACCGTCACCGGTGCCGCTCTCGTCGTTGGTCGGGAAGCCCAGCGACCCCTCCGGCCCACCCATCGCCTGGTACTTCGCCAGGATGTCGCCGTACATCACCTTCGCGCCGGTATCGGCGGAGTAGTAGATGTTGCAACCCTGGTAGGCGCGCATGGCGCCGCCGGCGACGGCACTGGCCGGACCGGTGGGCTGGCCGCAGATGGAGCCGGCGCCGCCGAAATCGGCGAAACGAGCGTCGATCTGCTGATTGGCCTCCGCCGTCACCTCTTGGGCTTGGGCCAACGGAGCCGCACCGAGCAGCGCGCCGGAACCGAGCAGGACCATGGCGCCGAGTGCGAAACCGCGGGCGCGCCAATCGTTGCGATCACCGAGAGCCTTTGTCGCAGGGGCGAAATGCGTGAAATCTGACATCACAGAAACTCCTTTGTAAAGGGTTACGGATGTGCTTTCCGGTCGGTAGAGCAGGGATCGTCAGTGATGCTGGCGATGATCCCGATCGGCGTCGTCACGGTCGCGGTCCTTCTGCTCGGAACGCGAATCCTGGACGAGTTCCTCACCCGGCAGGACGTCGGACGCCTTGCCGAGGATGCCGTCGATGGGATGCCGGCCGGTGCGACGCTCGATGAACTCCACGTCGCGCGGTTCGCCGGATTCGCGAACCACCGCCTGCACCTCCCTCGCCGAGCCCTTGTCCTCGTGCACAACGGTGGTGACGGTCTCCTGGCCGTGGTCTACGACCCGCTCGACCGGCTTCTCCACGTACTTGTGCACCAGCACCGGCTTTTCGACAACAACCTCAACGATCTTTTCCACCGGCTTTTCGACGATCTTCTCCACCTCGACATAGACCGGCTTTTCGACGATCTTCTCGACGATGGTCTCGACCGGCTTCTCGATGATCCGCTCGGCCAGGACGTCGACGCGCTTCTCGACGACCTTCTCGACCAGACGCGGGACCTGGACGGTCTTCTCGAGCACCTTGTCGACCGGCTTCTCGATGGTCTTCTCCACGATCTTGGGCCGCTCGACGATCTTCTCGACGACCTTGTCGACCGGGCGATCGACCACCTTGTCGATGATGTTCGGCTTCTCGACCATCCGCTCCACCACCTTGTCGACGGGGCGATCGATGGTCTTCTCGATGATGTTCGGTTGTTCGACAACCTTTTCCACCACCTGATCGACCTGACGGTTCACCGTCTTCTCGACCACGTTCGGGTTGGTGACCACCTTCTCCACCACCTGATCGACCTGACGGTTGACCACCTTCTCGACCACATTCGGGTTGGTGACCACCGTTTCCACGACCTGATCGACGTTGCGATCGACCCGCTTCTGGATGATGTTCGGGTTGGTGACAACGGTTTCCACCACTTGGTCGACGTTGCGGTTGACCGTCTTCTCGATGATGTTCGGGTTGGTGACGACCTTCTCCACCACCTGATCGACCTGCCGGTTGACCACCTTCTCGAGCACGTTCGGGTGCGTGATGACCTTCTCCACCACCTGATCGACCTTGCGGTCCACGGTCTTCTCGATGATGTTCGGGGTCTCGACGACGCGCTCGACGACCTGGTCCACCGGACGATCGATGACCTTCTCGATGATGTTCGGCTTCTCGACGACGCGTTCCACCACCTTGTCGATCGGCCGGTCGACGGTCTTCTCGATGATGTTCGGCTTCTCCACCATCCGCTCGACGACCCGGTCCACCGGACGTTCGACCGTCTTCTCGATGATGTTGGGCTTCTCCATCACGCGCTCGACCACCTTGTCGACGGGGCGATCGATGGTCTTCTCGATGATGTTGGGCTTCTCCACCACCCGCTCGACCACCTTGTCCACCGGACGATCGATGACCTTCTCGATGATGTTCGGCTTCTCGACGACGCGTTCCACCACCTTGTCCACCGGACGATCGATGGTCTTCTCGATGATGTTCGGCTTGTCGACAACCCGCTCCACCACGTGATCGACGTTGCGGTTGACCACCTTCTCCACCACGTTCGGGCTGGTGACGACCTTCTCCACCACCTGATCGACCTGCCGGTTGACCGTCTTCTCGACGATGTTGGGGCTGGTGACGACCTTCTCCACGACGTGGTCGACCGGGCGGTCGATGGTCTTCTCGATGATGTTGGGCTTCTCCACCATCCGCTCGACCACCTTGTCGACGGGGCGATCGACGGTGCGCTCGATGATGTTCGGCTTCTCCACGACGCGCTCGACGACCTTGTCCACCGGACGGTCGATGGTGCGCTCGATGATGTTGGGCTGCTCCACCACTCGTTCGACGATGCGGTCGACGACCTTGTCGATGGTGCGCTCGATGATGTTCGGCTTCTCCACCACCCGCTCGACCACCTTGTCGACGGGACGGTCGACGACCTTCTCCACCACGTTGAGCTTCTCGACGACCTTCTGCACCATGCGCTCGACGGGACGGTCGATCACCTTCTCGATGATGTTCGGCTTCTCCACCATGCGTTCCACCACCTTGTCGACGGGACGGTCGACGACCTTCTCGATGATGTGCGGCTTCTCCACAGTGCGCTCGACGACCTTGTCCACCGGACGTTCGATCGTCCGCTCGATGATGTTCGGTTGCTCCACCACGCTCTCGACCACGCGGTCGACCACCTTCTCGACCGGCCGCTGCACGATGTTCTCGACCACGATCTCGCGCGGCACCTGGACGGTCTTGATCACCGGCTTCTCGACCATGAGCTCGACGGTCCGGGTCACCGGCTTCTCCACCGTCTTGTAGACGATGCGCTCGACCGGCACCTCGATGATCTTCTCGACCACCTTCTCGACCGGCTTCTCCACCACCCGCTCGATGATCTTCTCGACCGGCTTCTCGACGACCCGTTCCACGAACTTCTGCACGGGTACCTCGACCACCTTGTCGACCACGTTGACGACCGGCTTCTCCACCCGGCGTTCGATGGTGACCGGCTTACTGACGACGTTGTCCTTGATGTCGATCATCAGCTTCTCGACCAGGCGCTGCACCTCGACCGGGCGCGTCTGCACGTTGTCGACGATGTTGACGACCAGCTTCTCGACCAGGCGCTGCACCTCGACGGGCTTGTTGGAGATCTTGTCGACGATGCTGACCACCGGTTGTTCGATGTGGCGCTCGAGTTCGACCGCCTTGTTGGTGACCTTGTCGGTCACCGTGACGGTCGGCTTCTCGATGTGGCGGGTGATGTCGACCGGCTTGTCCACCACCTGATCGGTCACCCGGACGACCGGCTTCTCGATCCGGCGGCCGACCGTCATCGGCTTCTCGACGGTCTGGTCGGTCATGTTGACGACCGGCTTCTCGATCCGGCGCGAGACCGTCACCGGCTTGTCCACCACCTGATCGGTGATGGTGACATTCGGCTTCTCGATCCGCCGCGCAATCGAAACCGGCTTGTTCACAACCTGATCCGTCACGGTGACGACCGGCTTCTCGATCCGCCGGGTGGCCTGCATCGGCTTCTCGACGACCTGATCCCGCACGGAGACGCGCGGCTGCTCGGTCGTGCGAGTCACTTTGTACGGCTTCTCGATCACCTGATCGGTCACGGTGACCACGGGCTTCTCGATCCGCCGCGCTACCGAAACCGGCTTCTCCACAACCTGATCCGTCACCGTCACAACCGGCTTCTCGATCCGACGACCCACCGTCATCGGCTTATCCACCACCTGATCAGTGATCGTCACATTCGGCTTCTCGATCCGCCGCGTCACCGAAACCGGCTTCTCCACAACCTGATCCGTCACCGTCACAACCGGCTTCTCGATCCGACGACCCACCGTCATCGGCTTATCCACCACCTGATCAG
>NZ_JBFAYL010000007.1:0-66929 GCF_040681285.1 Nocardia sp. NPDC051832 | reverse complement strand
CAGTGATCGTCACGATCGGCTTCTCGATGCGGCGCGTGGCCCGGATCGGCTTCTCCACCATCTGATCGGTGACGGTGACGCGCGGCTGCTCGGTGGTACGCGTGACGTTGTACGGCTTCTCGACGACCTGATCGGTGACCGTCACCCGCGGCTGCTCGATCGTGCGGGTCACCTTGACCGGCTTCTCGATGACCTGATCGGTGACCGTCACGCGGGGCTTCTCGGTCGTGCGGGTGAGGTTCACCGGGCGGTCGATCACCTTGTCGGTCACCGTCACCACCGGCTTCTCGGTGGTGCGGGGCAGGTTCACGGGACGGTCGATCACCTTGTCCGTCACGGTCACCACGGGCTTCTCGGTGGTCCGGGTGACGGTGACCGGCTTCTCGATGACCTGATCGGTCAGCTTCACGACCGGCTTCTCGACGCGGCGGGTGACCGAAACCGGCTTCTCCACAACCTGATCCGTCACGGTGACGCGCGGCTTCTCCACCACCCGGCTGATCTTGACCTGCTTCTCACGGACGTCGTCGGTCACGGTGACCACTGGCCGCTCCACCATGCGGCTGACCCGGGCGGGCTTGTCCACAATCTGATCGACGGTATCGACGACCAGCCGCTCGATCACCCGCTCCATCTGCACCGGCTTGTCGACGACCTTCTCGACGGGATGTTCTACCAGGCGCTCCACGGTGTAGGGACGGTCCACCACCTTGTCGTCCACGCGCAACGGTTGACTGAGCGGCTTACGACGTTCGCTGTTGGCCATGATGCCTCCATTGATCAGTTTGTCCCGGCCTTTGCCCGCATCCCCCAGAACTGGGCATTTGAGAAAATCCAGAAATTCTGATTGCGCACTCGGCCATTCAAACACAGATAAAGTCCGTGTCCAGGAAACGTTTTGGCCAACATTCCGCAACCCGTCGTTGTTTCTCGGCTATCCGAAGCACATAAGAATGCATTGAAACTTGGTGCAATGAGTGGGTTTCCGGCAAATGGGGGCTACACCAGGCAGTGTCAAGGTCCGAGGCAATGCCATGATGAGCGGCAGAAGTGGTGGCCAGAGGGCATCTTTCACGCACTTCCGAATTACGTCATTGTCATTTAATGACGATGCAGTTTAACTCGCGCAAAATCGATTGTCGATGGAATTACAAGCATGCAATTAATTGCGCCGAACCAACGCTCGGGCACATATTCCGCTATTAACGAGGCCGAACGTCGGCACCACGCCGTGGCGCTCCGAAAAGAACAGCCGGACAGGCGAACTGGGGGTTCCCGAACGCAACCGGAGCTGCTACGGTCGGTCTCGAAATGGAACTAGTTCCCGGGCCGACCGGGACGACGCAGAGGGGTGGGCCCATGACCGGCCACGACCAGACCGGCGATTTCGCCACCTTGTCCCGGATTCTCGACGACCGCTGGACCTGCCGGCAGTTCCGGCCGGACCCCGTCCCCCGCGCCACCATCGAGCAGCTGCTGCGCCTGGCCCAGCGCTCCCCGTCCTGGTGCAATACCCAGCCCTGGCAGGTCGTGGTGACCGAGGGCGCCGGCACCGACCGCTTCCGCAAGGAACTGCTCGAGCACATCCAGACCGTCGGCGCGGAACCGGATTTCCCGTTCCCGGCGCAGTACACGGGCGCCTACCGGGACCGACGGAAAGCGTGCGGGCTCCAGTTGTACGAGAGCGTCGGCGTCGTCAAGGGCGATCAGGCCGGGACGATGCGTCAGATGGTGCGCAACTTCGAACTCTTCGACGCGCCGCACGTCGCGATCATCACCACCGAGGAGGACCTCGGCGTCTACGGCGCGG
Source organism: Nocardia sp. NPDC051832 (assembly GCF_040681285.1). NCBI lineage: Bacteria > Bacillati > Actinomycetota > Actinomycetes > Mycobacteriales > Nocardiaceae > Nocardia > Nocardia sp. NPDC051832. The sequence goes on along the minus strand of NZ_JBFAYL010000007.1, from coordinate 65,119 downwards.
TGGACTGCGGGCTCTACATCGGGAACTTCCTGCTCGGCGCGCAAGCCCTGGGGCTAGGGGCGACGCCGCAGGCCGCGCTCGCGACCTACGCGCCGTTCCTGCGCGGCCACTTCGAGCTGCCGGCGCATCGCAAGATCGTCGCGGGCATCTCGTTCGGTTACGCCGACAACGACCACCCGGTCAACGGGTTCCGTACCGCCCGCGCGGAACTGGACGAGGTCGTCACCTGGCGCAACGACTGACCGGACTATCCGGCCTCGGCGCGAAGTCCGGGGCCGGGCTCGGGGGTGATGTCGCGCGCCGTGAGTTCGGTTGCGCAGCAGTCACATTCGAGCTTGATGTGGGCTTCGCCGGTGCAGTCGCGATGCCGGTAATGCACCGGCGGGCCCTCGGGCGCCAGGTAGGCATCGCCCCAATCCCGGATCGCCATCAGAATCGGATAGATGTCGTGCCCTTTGGGCGTGAGCCGGTATTCCTCGTAGGCGCCGACCGCGGCCTTCTGTTTCACCAGGATGCCGTGTTCCAGCAGCCGGTCCAGCCGATCCTGCAACCGCCCGCGGGAGATGCCGAGCGCGCTCTGGAAGGCGTTGAAGCGTCGGATACCGGAGAAGCAATACTTCAGGATCAGCAGTGTCCACCGGTCGCCGAAGATCACCAGCGGCCGTGTGATCGAGCACGGCTCCTCGGCAAGTTCTTCGTAGCGCACGCAGACGATGCTACCGACGGCGGCGCGGGAGTGGCGGAGCAAAAGGATGGGCCCCGGGAATCCCCGGGGCCCATCCTTTCTCGTCTTGCTACCGCATCACAGCGGGATGTTCTTGTGGTGGCTCTTGCGGGCCGGTGCGGCCGCCAGCGCCGCGGCGATGATGCTGCGCGTCTTGGCCGGGTCGATGACCTCGTCCACCACACCGATCGCGACCGCGCGGTCCACACCACCGGCGATCTGCTCGTGCTCGGCGGTCAGGCGCTCGAGTAGCGCTTCCCGCTCCTCCTCGGGCGCCGCGGCCAGGGCCTTCTTGTGCAAGATGCCGACCGCGGCCTTGGCACCCATCACGGCGACCTCCGACCCGGGCCAGGCGTACACCGCGGTCGCGCCCAGCGCGCGAGCGTTCATCGCGATGTAGGCGCCGCCGTAGATCTTGCGGGTCACCAGGGTGACGCGCGGAACGCGGGCCTCGGCGAAGGCGTGCAGCAGCTTCGCGCCGCGGCGCACCACGCCCTCCCACTCCTGCCCGACACCGGGCAGGTAGCCGGGGACATCGGTGACCACGACCAGCGGAATACCGAACGCGTCGCACAACCGCACGAAACGTGCTGCCTTCTCGGCACTTTCGGAGTTCAGGCAGCCGCCGAGCCGGATCGGGTTGTTGGCCAGGACACCGACGGTGCGGCCGCCGAGGCGGCCCAGGCCGGTGACCATGGAGCGGGCGTAGCCGCCTTGCAGTTCCTCGAAGGAACTCTCGGTATCGCCGTCGGGTGAGGAAACATTGTCGAGCAGCTCGTGAATGATCGGCTTCACGTCGTAGGCGCGTTTGGCCGACTCGGGCATCATCGCCTTCAAATCGATGTCGCCGTGCGCGGCCGCGGTCAGATCGAACTCGCCCTGCTCGGCGAACATCGACACCAACCGGCGCGCGCGATGCATCGCATCGGACTCGTCATCGGCCACGATGTGGGTGACGCCGGACTTCTTGCCGTGCGTCTGCGGGCCACCGAGGGTGACCATGTCGACGTTCTCGCCGGTCACCGAGCGCACCACGTCGGGCCCGGTCACGAAGATCCGGCCCTCGGGCGCCATGATCACGATGTCGGTCAGCGCGGGACCGTACGCCGCGCCGCCGGCGGCGAAACCGACGACGACGGAAATCTGGGGAACCAGGCCGGACGCGCGGACCATGGCCTCGAAGACCAGGCCGACCGCGTGCAGGGCCTCGACGCCCTCGGCCAGGCGGGCGCCACCGGAATGCCAGATCCCGACCACGGGGATGGCGGAATCGATGGCGGTGTCGATGGCGTCGACGATGTGCTTGCAGCCCTCCACACCCATCGCGCCACCCATGACGGTCGCGTCCGAGCAGTAGGCCACGGTGCGAACACCGTCGACCTCACCGATCGCGGCGAGCACGCCGGACTTGTCGCGCGGATGCAGCGGCAGCACGGTGCCGGGGTCGAAGAATCGCTGGAGCCGGCCCATCGGATCGCGCGGGTCGGTCGCGGTATCTGGTTGAAACGCGGGCGCCATGATCGTCATCGCGTTTTCTCCTAAGTGATGAATGCGCCGCTACCGCGGCTGCTTATGTCGATCCCCGGTGGGGTCGAGCCACTGATAGGCCCGACCCCGACCGGGGATCGCTGTATGCAGTCGTGCGCGCGGCTATGCGCGACCGAAGGCGAGCGCGACATTGTGCCCACCGAAACCGAAGGAGTTGTTGATCGCGTACTCGATTTCCTGGCGGCGGGCTTCCCCGTGCACCACATCGAGATCGATCTCCGGATCCTGGTTTTCCAGATTCAGGGTCGGCGGAACAATGCCGTCCCGGATCGCGAGCACGGTGAGCACGGACTCGAGGGCGCCGACAGCGCCGATCGAGTGGCCCAGCGCGGACTTCGGCGCGTAGACCGAGGCGTGGTTGCCCACGGCCTTGTTGATCGCGTTCGCTTCGGCGGTGTCGCCGATCGGCGTCGCGGTCGCATGCGCGTTGACGTGGGTGATGTCCTTGCGGGTCAGACCAGCGGTCTGCATCGCCCGGGTCATCGCGCGTGCTGCTCCGTCGCCCGAGGGATCGGGGGCGACCAGATGGAAACCATCGGAGGTGATGCCCGCGCCGAGCAGGCGCGCGTGGATGGTGGCGCCACGTGCCTTGGCGCTCTCCTCGGTCTCGACGACCATGAGCGCGCCGGCCTCACCGAAAACGAACCCGTCACGATCCCGATCGAACGGACGCGAGGCGCCCCGCGGGTCCTCGTTGCGGGTACTCATGGCACGCATCATGGAGAACGCGGCGATCGGAATCGAGTCGATGTAACCCTCGACGCCGCCGGTGACAACCATGTCCGCGTCACCCATGACGATCATGCGCCATGCGTTGGCGATGGCCTCGGAGCCGGACGAGCATGCCGAGACCGGAGTGACCACTCCTGCCCGGGCCTTCAGTTCGAGACCGACCACGGCCGAGGGGCCGTTCGGCATGACCATCTGAACAGCCAGCGGCGAAATCTTGCGGTAGCCACCGGTCTTCAGCTTGTCGACCGAATCGATGAGGGCGTCGCCGCCACCGAGTCCGGTACCGATAGCCACACCCAGCCGCTCCGGATCGATCTCCGGGGAGCCCGCGTTGCGCCAGACCTCGCGGCCCAGCACCAGCGCGAGACGTTCGACATACGCCATACGACGAATCTCGACCCGTTCGAGCAGAGTGTCCGGGTTGACCTTCAGGTGACCGCCGATGCGGACCGGAAGGCCGTATTCCTCGACGAAGGAATCCTCGAGAACGTCGATACCGCTCTCGCCGTTGAGGAGTCCCTTCCACGTCGCATCGACGTCGCCCGCGATCGACGTGGTCGCCGCCATGCTGGTGACGACAACGTTGGGGAAATTCCCGTTCAAGGTGGAAGGAGTGGTCACTGTTTCGGCCCTACTCGGCGTCGAACTTGGCCTTGAGCTCCGCGGCGGCTTCGCTGTTCTCCGCCTCGAGCTTCTGGATGTAGTTGACGGCGTCGCCGACGGTCTTCAGGCTGGCCAGATCCTCGTCCGGGATCTTCACGCCGTACTTGTCTTCGGTCTGGACGGCGATCTCCACCATGGACAGCGAATCGATGTCCAGGTCATCGACGAAGGACTTCTCGACGGTCACTTCAGAGGGTTCGATACCCGTAACCTCTTCGATGATCTTGCCGAGTTCCTCGACGATTTGTTCCTGGGTCAGAGCGGCCACTTGGTGGCTCCCTTCTTGTTTCCTATTGCAGGGTCTTGGAGTGTTTCGTATCGAGCGCGGCGTTGGTTAGCACCGACTCGGTCACAACTGCGCGCAAAACACAGTCGCGGGGAAAGCTAGCCGGAGGTGGTGAACCCGGCCAACGCGGGGAGGTCTTCCGGGGTCTTCAGGGCCAGCGTGGGCGTGCCCTTCAGTTCCCGCTTCGCGATGCCGACCAGCGTGCCCGCCGGCGGCAGTTCCCACACCGCGGAAACTCCGGCGGTGCGGACGGTTTCGGTGCACAGATCCCACCGGACGGGCCGGGTGACCTGGGCCGCGAGCTTCGCGATCGCGTCCTGGCCGGAGCTGACCGGCTTGCCGTCGAAGTTCGACAGCAGGACCCGGGTCGGCTCGTTGGGCACGATCTTGGAGATCGCTTCGGTCACCGCGTCCTGGGCCGGAGCCATGAACGCGGTGTGGAAAGCACCCGCGACGGGCAGGGCGCGCACGCGCGCCTTTTCCGGCGGGTTGGCGGCCAGTTCGGCCAGGGCCTCGAGCTTGCCCGCGGCCACGATCTGCCCGGCCGCGTTGCGGTTGGCCGGAATCAGTTCGAGTTCGGCGAGCCGCTCGAGCACGGTGGCCTCGTCGCCACCGAGCACCGCGGACATGCCGGTCGGCTCGAGCGCGCACGCCTTCGCCATTTCCGCACCGCGGAGCGCGGCCAAGGCTACCGCGTCATCGGCGGAGATGACTCCGGCGACGGCCGCGGCGGCGAGCTCGCCGACCGAATGTCCGGCGACGATGGTATCGGCCGGGACCACATCCTGGCCGATTTCGGAGAACGCCAGCAGCGCGGCGGCGACCACCAGTGGCTGGGTGACGGCGGTGTCGGTGATCTCCTCGGCCGTCGCGGTGGTGCCGAGACGAATCAGATCCAGGCCGGAAGCCAGGGACCAAAGGGCGAGGCGATCGTTCGCGCCAGGAAGGTCGAGCCAGGGCGCGAGCATGCCGGGTGTCTGGGACCCCTGTCCAGGGGCGAACAAAGCGATCACGCCTCTAAGAAAACACTGTGGGCCGGGTCTCGAGAGATGTCGACGCGAATGAAGGTTTGAGAAGGCTTTTGTGGGGGTCCCACAAAAGCCCTAGTGGGTTGTCCCGATCGACCGGTTCGGCGATTGCGTTACAGGCCGTCGTTGCCGACTGGCACGTGTGGTGCCTCCGGGGCAGAAGTTGACGGTTCGTTACGAGTTCGTGTCAAACGACCCACTGTTGCCGCGATCCGGAGCACATACGCGTCACGCGGATTCATCGGGTCGCGCCCCGTGATCTCAGCGATCCGTTTGAGTCGGTAGCGAACCGTATTTGGATGGACGTACAGCTGACGGGCACACGTCTCGACCGCGCCACCGCAATCCAGGTAGGCATCGAGGGTGTCCGCGAGCGACGATCCTGCTGCGGCCAACGGGAGCACAAGATACTCGTTCAACGCGTCCACCGCAGCCCTATCGCCCAACAAAGCGCGTTCGGGCAACAATTCGGTCGCGTGCACCGGGCGCGGCGCCCCGCGCCAGCCGACGACGGCCTCCATACCGGCCAATGCCTCGACCGCCGAGGAGTGCGCGGCGCCGAGGGTCCGCATGGTCGGGCCGATCACGACGGGACCGTCGGAGAAGACCTCGGCCAGCAGATCCGTAAGGAAAGGAGAGGCATAGCCGTTCTCGCCGAGATGACCGCTCACCACCATCACCAGCCGCGCGCCCTGCACCACCGCCAGTGCCGAGCGGCCGTGCCGGGCGGCGATGGTGTGCACCGAGCCGACCATGCCGACGCCCTGATCCCCCGGCGGCGTGCCCACCAGCACCGTGGCGAACGCGGTGGCGTCCCAGTTCAGCGTGGCCGCCCGGGACAACATGTCGGGCCCGGTGTCGCCGCGCACCACCGCGTCGACCACGAGCGCCTCCAGGCGGGTATCCCAGGCGCCGCGGGACTCCGCGGCGCTGGCATACACCGAGGCGGCCGCGAAACCGAGCTCACGCCCGTATCGCAGCACCGCCTCGGTCAACGCCACCAGCTGGCGGTCGTTGCGCGCCAGCGCGGGCAGCCACTGTTCGAAGAACTCCATGGCCACCCGGACCATGTCCACCGTCTGGCGCAGCGTCAGCCGCCGCGCCAGATCCTGCGGAATGACCTGAAAGGCATCCAGACTGAAGCGGATATCGCTGTCCGGATCCTGTAGCCACTCCAGGAAGTTCACCACCGCGGTCTGCACCAGCATCTGGACGCCGGCCCGCTGGGCGGCGTCCAGATCGGCGAAGAACGGCAACCGATCCTGCATCGACCCGACCGCCTCGGTGGAGAGGCGCCCGGAGAACTGCTTCACGCGTTTGAGCAGTGTGTCCGGGAGCGGGTCGCGGTTTTGCCGGTTCGGGGAGAGCGCGCCCGTAGGCAGATACACCTCGTGCTCGGAAGAGCCTTCGGAGATCCGTCTCGGCCGCGGCGGTTTACGGTCCACGTAGCAATAGTCCGCTATGCGAGATCGTCCGCGGAATCCACGGCCGGTTTCGGCGCGGCGTCCACGTCGTGGATGCGGTACTTCTTGGCAGCCTCGACCACCTTGGCCGGGTCCAGCTTGCCCGTGCGGGCCAGACCGTCCAGCGCGGCGACGACGATCGACTGGGCGTCGACGTTGTACACCCGCCGGGCGGCGGGCCTGGTGTCGGAGAAACCGAAACCGTCGGTGCCGAGCACGGTGAAGTCGCCCGGAACCCACTTGCGGACCTGATCCGGCACCGCGCGCATCCAGTCGGTCGCGGCGATGTAGGGACCCTGTACGCGCGCGAGCGCCTCGGTCACATACGGCTGTTCGATATCGGCGCTCGGGTCACGGAACTGGGCGATCTCCTTGGCCAGTGCTTCCTTGCGCAGCTCACCCCACGAGGTCACCGACCAGACATCGGCCTGCACACCCCAGTCCGCGGCCAGGATCTCCTGCGCGCGCACGCCGTCGGGCACTGTGACGCCCGAGACCAGGATCTGGGCGCGCACCTCGCCCTCGCCACCGCGCTTGTAGAGATACAGGCCCTTGAGCAGACCGTCGATATCGAGGCCCTCCGGCTCGGCCGGCTGCTGGTACGGCTCGTTGTAGAGGGCGATGTAGTAGAAGACGTCCTCGCCGCCGAAGGTATCGGTCTCGGGACGCTCCCGCGGCTCGGTGCCCGGCACCGAGTACGGCGGCACGGCCGGCGTGCCGCCGCCGTACATCCGGCGCAGGCCGTCGCGCACGATATGGGCCAGCTCGAAGGAGAAGGCCGGATCGTAAGTGACGACAGCCGGATTGGTGGACGCCAGCAGCAGCGAGTGGCCGTCATTGTGCTGCAGGCCCTCACCGGTCAGCGTGGTTCGCCCGGCGGTAGCTCCGAGCACGAAACCGCGCGCCAGCTGATCGGTGGCGGCCCACAGGCCGTCGCCGGTGCGCTGGAACCCGAACATCGAATAGAAGATGTAGAGCGGGATCATCGGCTCGCCGTGGGTGGCGTAGGAGGTGCCCGCCGCGGTGAACGACGCGGTCGAACCGGCCTCGTTGATGCCCTCGTGCAGAATCTGCCCGACGGTGCTCTCTTTGTAGGCAAGCATCAATTCCGCGTCCACGGACGTATACAACTGCCCGTTGCGGTTGTAGATCTTCAACGAAGGGAACCACGAGTCCATACCGAAGGTACGGGCCTCGTCGGGGATGATCGGCACGATCCGCTTGCCGATTTCCTTGTCCCGCAACAGGTCCTTCATCAGGCGCACGATCGCCATGGTGGTGGCGATCTGCTGCTTGCCCGAGCCCTTGCGCACCGACTTGTACGCCTCGTCGCCCGGAAGTTGCAGAGGCTTTGCCGCAGTGCGGCGTTCGGGCAGGTAACCGCCCAGGGTCTTCCGCCGGTCCAGCATGTACTGGATCTCGCGGGCCTCCATACCGGGGTGGTAGTACGGGGGCAGGTACGGATCCTTCTCCAGCTCGGCGTCCGAGATCGGGATGCGCTGCAGATCGCGGAAGTCCTTGAGGTCCTGCAGCGTCAGCTTCTTCATCTGGTGCGTGGCGTTGCGGCCCTCGAAGTGCTTGCCGAGGGTGTAGCCCTTGATGGTCTTGGCCAGGATCACTGTCGGCTGGCCCTTGTGCGCCATCGCCGCCGCGTAGGCCGCGTACACCTTGCGGTAGTCGTGGCCGCCGCGCTTGAGGTTCCAGATGCCCTCGTCGGACAGATCCTGCACCAGGGCCTTGGTGCGCGGGTCCCGTCCGAAGAAGTGATCGCGGACGTAGGCGCCGTCGTTGGCCTTGTAGGTCTGGAAGTCACCGTCGGGGGTGGTGTTCATCAGGTTCACCAGCGCGCCGTCGCGGTCCGCGCCGAGCAGCGCGTCCCACTCCCGGCCCCAGATCACCTTGATGACATTCCAGCCGGCGCCGCGGAAGAACGACTCCAGCTCCTGAATGATCTTGCCGTTACCGCGCACCGGGCCGTCCAGGCGCTGCAGGTTGCAGTTGATGACGAAGGTCAGGTTGTCCAGGCCCTCGTTGGCTGCGACCTGGATCAGGCCGCGCGACTCCGGCTCGTCCATCTCACCGTCGCCCAGGAACGCCCACACGTGCTGATCGGTGGTGTCCTTGATGCCGCGATCGTTGAGGTAGTGGTTGAACCGGGCCTGATAGATGGCGTTCATCGGGCCCAGGCCCATGGACACCGTCGGGAACTCCCAGAAGTTGTTCAGCAGCCGCGGATGCGGGTACGACGGCAGGCCGTGGCCCGGGCCGCCGTGGCTGTATTCCTGCCGGAAGCCGTCCATCTTGTCGGTGGACAGGCGGCCCTCCAGGAAGGCGCGGGCATAGATGCCGGGCGAGGCGTGACCCTGGATGAAGATGGAGTCGCCGCCGCCGGAATGGTCCTTGCCGCGGAAGAAGTGGTTGAAGCCCACCTCGTACAGCGCCGCCGAGGACGCGTAGGTCGAGATGTGGCCGCCCACACCGATGCCCGGGCGCTGGGCGCGATGCACCATGATCGCGGCGTTCCAGCGAATCCAGGCGCGGAAGCGCCGCTCCACCTCCTCGTCGCCGGGGAACCACGGCTCGTTCTCGGTGGGGATGGTGTTGACATAGTCGGTGGACGTCAGCGACGGGATGGCGACACGACGTTCGCCGGCCCGTTCCAACATGCGAAGCATCAGGTAGCGCGCACGCCCCGGGCCCTCCCGGTCGAGCATCTCATCGAACGACTCGAGCCATTCGCTGGTCTCCTCCGGGTCGATGTCCGGTAGGTAGGACGCCACCCCTTCGCGGATCACCCGAACCCGAGCCGCCGCCTGGTGCGCCTTGGGCGCGCCGCCGGCGGAGGCGGGGTCGGTATTCGGCGCAGCGGGTTTCGCTGCGGCGGAAGAGTGGATCAGGTCGGTCAAATCTGCTCCTCGTACAGGGGGTGGACAAGCTGTTGGCGTCTGTATCCCCGGGCGGGCCGCTGAGGTTGTGCGAACCACCCGTCTACGTAAGGTCCGGGCGCACCTTCCATCCTTGCTGAAGGCGCGTCCCAGGTCATCATGTCAGCAGGAAATCCAGTACGGTTTCCTCCGCAGCGGGTTACCCGGTAGTTTTCCGGCGCGCGCTTTTGCTGATCGATACCGCCCAGACACCCAAGAGCGGGGAGAGTGATGAAGCTGCTGGATCCACGCCGTCTCGGACTCGTGTGCGCGGCCACCGCCGTCGCCGCAGGTCTGACCGTCGCGGGCTGCGCGAATCGGGTTGACGGCGTCGCCAATCCGAACGCCGCCGATCTGGCCGCGTACAAGTCCGACGCCGTCGCGTCCTCGGCGGCCGCCACGTCCTCCCGGAAGGCCGCCGCGCAGGCGCAGGCCATCAGTGAGAACTGCGCGCAGTTCCCGACGACCACCGGAGTCGGCGTCAAGGCCTACAACGATTTCGTGGACGCTCACGATTCGAACGCCGCCGACTACGCGGCCAAGCGCGACGGCGCCGCGCAGACCCTCGACGACGCGGCCAACAAAGTCGAGGCGGGGATGAACAGTGTCGCCGGCGGCACGCTGCCGGACGATCTTGCCAGTAAATTTTCCGCTTACGTTTCCGCGGCTCGTTCGCTTGCCGAGGAGACCCGGAAAATGACCTATACCGCTCCCGTCGGCGGGCTCAACGAGGCAAGCAAGCAGGTCAACGACGCACGCACCGCCGTGAAGGACGCTTGCCCGAAACGCTGAAAACCGACCGGAAACCCGAGATCGACCCGCGACATTCGGTGGCAATTCCGCCGATCGGCTTGCGCTCGGGGCGATAACCATGTTCGCTTGCAACTACCTATTGTCTCGGGAGTTGAGGAGGACACCACCGTGGTCGCCGCGGCGGACGCGCAGAACTACGCTCAGAAGCTTGGCATTACACACGGCATGGTTGTCCAGGAACTGGGATGGGACGAGGACACCGACGACGACCTGCGGGCCGATGTCGAGGAAGCCATCGGCAGTGAAATGGTCGACGACGACACCGATGAGGTGGTCGACACCGTTTTGCTCTGGTGGCGCGAAGGGGACGGCGATCTGGCCGACGAGCTGATGGAAGTCATCAGCCCGCTGGCCGACGACGGCGTCATCTGGGTCCTCACCCCCAAGACCGGTAAACCTGGCCATGTCGATCCGAGCGAGATCGCCGAAGCCGCGCCCACGGCGGGCCTGACGCAGACTTCTGCGATCAGCCTGGGTTCGTGGACCGGAAGCCGCTTGGTACAGCCGAAGGCCCCTATCAAGCAGCGCTGAGTACAGGCAACGCTGACCCATTCGCTATGGTTTTCGCCGGGCGATGCTTTCGTCGCCCGGCGAAACCCGACACGATGGAGGACTCGCGGATGCCCCTGGATGGACCCTTGGAAATCGGTGCGCTAGCGCCGGATTTCACGTTGAAGGATCAGAACAACCAGGACGTCACGCTCTCGTCTTTTCGCGGTGTGAAGAACGTGCTCATCGTGTTCTATCCGCTCGCCTTCACCGGCATCTGCCAAGGCGAGCTCTGCAAGGTGCGCGACGAGCTGCCCAAGTTCCAGAACGAGGACCACGAAATCCTCGCCATCTCCGTCGGCCCCCCGCCCACCCACAAGATCTGGGCCTCCGAACAGGGCTACGTCTTCCCCCTGCTCTCCGATTTCTGGCCACACGGCGCCGTCGCCCAGTCCTACGGTGTCTTCAACGAGAAATCCGGCTACCCCAACCGCGGCACCTTCGTCGTAGACAAGACCGGCCACATCCGATTCTCCGAAATGAACGGCCCCGGAGAGCCCCGTGACCAGGCGGCTTGGGAGAAAGCGCTCGCCGCGCTAGATTCATAAACCGCGCCGTCGGTTCCCACCGACGGCCCCGCGCGAATAGCTCAGTGGTAGAGCTCTGGTTTTACACACCAGCGGTCGGGGGTTCGAAACCCTCTTCGCGCACTTCGAACCGGCAGGTACCCGTGGGTGCCTGCCGGTTTCTTGTTGCCCCACGTCATCGATCCATGGGACGAACGTGGGGCAATTGTCCCGATTTTCGCCCGATATGTCCGAAATATTGTCGGTGCTATCCCGGAGACTGGTCTGATCCCGAAGGCAGTCGAGGAAGGACGGCCGATGGCAAGAACAGGCCGGGCACGGTGGGGCCAGAACTGTGTGATGTGTTTCGTCATGGTGGCCGACCGCCGCGGCCTGCTAGGCGGTGGGCCTGGTGCATGGACCGTGACATGCGGGCGCTGTGAAGACATGGCCCGGCGGACCGGGTTCAAATACCACACCTCACAGCCACCTCCCGACATCCCGATTGACAAGCCACCTGGCAACGCCGCCAGTCGAATTTGGTTGAGCGCCATGGGCGTGCGGTGGCCATGCAGCCAGTGCGGTGGCATCGGGATGGGCCTCATCGGCATCAAACCCGTCTCGGACAACCGCGGCGCCTTCAACTGGCTTGTTCTGATGACGACCGACAGCGCGTGGAAGCTGGCCAAACAGCTACTCGATCGATCGCAGGTCGCCACCGACATCGCAGCCGCCATCAGGGCAAGGCCTGATCCAGCCGGAGACGGCGTCGCACTATGCGGCGGCTGCACGCACTGCGGCGAGCCGCTAAACATCCTCAGAAACCCTGCTATGCGCGAAGACATGGCGCAGCGCCGGTTCACCACTCTTACGTCGGTCGGGTTGGCAGAGTGCTCCGTTGTGAAGTGGCATCGAGCCCTGTATGACCCAGCTCGGCAGCTGACGAGGCTCTAAACAGCCTGCGAGGCCCGGTCGGACCGTCATCCAGCAGGATCTGGAGCACGGAGGTCGGCGCTCGAAATGGCATTGGGCGCTTTGAGATTCGGCCAAACGTTTCGTAAGAACCAAGTCCTGGCTCGTTCAGGCCGGAGCTGGAAGCTTCGGAATGACCTTGTCCTAGCCCGTTCGACGCGGAGTTCGGAGCGAATTTGATCGATCAGCGCCTTCTTCGCGGTTCGCTTCTCCTGTTCCAGCTGCTGGAGATCGAAACTTGCTGGCCTGCATGGATCTATGCTGAACTCCGCACCAGGCCGAAGCCAGATCGACACCGCCGCTGCGGTACTGGTTTACACACCAGCGGTCGGGGGTTCGAAACCCTCTTCGCGCACCATCGAGATCGGCGATCGTCGCCGCGCGGCACGGGTCCTGTCGTAGCAGGATGAGGCTGTGACGAATCGTGTTCAGGCTTTGCTCGGGGTCGAGTTTCCGGTTGTGCAGGCTCCGATGACTTATATCGCTCGGGCGGAGTTGGCGGCGGCGGTGTCCGAGGGTGGCGGGCTCGGGATGATCGAGACGTTGACGCCGGAGGGGCGGGCGGATCTGCTGCGGGTGCGGGAGTTGACCGAGCGGCCGGTGGCGGCGAATTTGATGATTCAGGGGTGGAAGCGGGACCCGTCGATTGTCGGGGTGCTGGCCGAGGCGGGGGTGCGGCATGTGTTCACTTCCGCGGGTGATCCGGCGCTGTTCACCGAGCGGCTGCACGATGCGGGGATGACGGTGGTGCACGTGGTCGGGTCGTTGCGGGGTGCGCTCAAGGCGGCGGCCGCGGGGGTGGACGGGTTGGTGGTCGAGGGGGTGGAAGGCGGCGGGTTCAAGTCGGCGCTGGGGGCCTCGACGATGGTGTTGCTGCCGCTGATCGCACAGCACCTGGATCTGCCCTTGATCTGCGCGGGCGGCATCTGTGACGCGCGGTCGGGAGCGGCCGCGGTGGTGCTCGGCGCGGAAGGCGTGCAGATGGGCACTCGCATGCTGGCCAGTGTGGAGGCCGCGGTGCACACGAACTTCAAGGACGCGATCGTCGCCGCCGACGACGCCGGGACGGTGCTGCTGGAGGTCCCGGGCAATCCCACGATGCGGGTGCTGCGGGTGGGGATGGCGGCGCGGATCCGCGAAAACGCCTCCGACGCACGGCTGCTCGGCCGGATCGAAGAACTGTATTTCGCCGGGGATCTGGAAGCCAGCGTGGCCAATACGGGCCAGGTATCGGCGCGCATCACCGATCTGCGGCCCGTCGCGGACATCGTGCGTGAGACCTGGTGTGACATCGAATCGGTACTCGACGGAGCCCGGACCCGGCTGAGCTGAGCTCGCGAAGATTCGGTTCAGCCGAGGTATTCCGATTCCAGCACAAGGTCTTTCAGGAATGACTGGTATTCGACATGGGTGTTGTGCTCGACGGTGCGCCACGACGTGCCCTCGTGGTCGCGCATGAAGCGGCGGTAGTCCGGGGCTCCGGGGATCTTGACGTTGTCGGCGACGACGACACTGCCGGGGTGTAACCAGCCGGCTTCCAGGATCGTGTGGAGATCGGGGAGGTAGGCGCTCTTGAGGTGGTCGAAGAAGACGAAGTCGAGCGCGCCGGGGGTGAGGGCGTGGTCGGTGGTGAGTTTGTGGCGGGTTGAGCCGCCGTCGCCGAGGGTGCCGTCGAGGACGGTGACTCGGTCGGCGAGGCCGGCGTGGGCGATGATGTCCCGGGCCAGGGCGGCGTTGACGGGGTTGAGTTCGAGGGAGAGCAGGCGGGCGTCGCCGGTCAGGAGACGGGCGGTGCGGACCGCGCTGTAGCCGATGTAGGTGCCGAGCTCCAGTAGCAGGGTCGGCTGCGCTTTGCGGATCGCCGCGTCCAGCAGGAGGCCCTTCTCGTCGCCGACGTTCGGCAACAGGGTTCGGGCGCGGGCGAATTCGCCGATGGTACGCAGCATGCTTTCCGGGTCGCCGGGTGTCGCGTGGGCCAGCACGTAGTCGCGGGCCGCCGCCTCGCGACCGTCGCCGAATTGGCCGGTCCGGCTGAAGGACGACATGCCCCGGGCCAGGCCGATCACCGATTTCGCCACGTAGCGGATTCGATCCAGCATTGCAGGAATTATGCCCGGTTTCTTGCCGCGCCAGGGGGTTCCCGGCCGATACATTGAAAGCTGGCCCGCCAGGGATGGAGGCTCGGATGCAGCGCTCGATCGGCAAGAAGCTCATGGCGGTGTGGGTCGCGGTGGTCCTGCTCGCAGCGCCGGGGTGTGGGCCGGACGGCGGCGAGCAGGCCTTCCGGTTTCAGGTCACCGAAGGGCAGAACCTCAACTATCTGCTCCGCGAGGGGGATACGGCGGCGCATCTGCTGTTGCGGTCGGGGGTGAATCCGCGGATCGTGGTGGCGTTTCCGGCGGGGAACAGTGGGGTCGGGGCGTGGTTCGAGCCGTTGGGCGCGGCGGCGGAGTGGGATTTGACGGAAGCGCCGGAGGCGAAGGCGGACAAGGACTCCCGGGGCCGAGCGCGCACGGGAATCGAGTTCACGGCGTCGATCAGGACGCCGAGCCTGACGGTGCGGCAAGGGGTGTTGTCGAATGTGCGGGTGTTGCGGGACTACAACCAGAAAGGGGTTGTCCCGTCGGAAGTGCTTGTCGCGCCTGTCATTTCGGGCAATGCGATGACCTGGGAGCGGGATCGGGTGGATGGCGGGCCGGGATATCGGCTGCGGATCGAGGTCGCGGACGGCACGGTGGCGGCAGGGGTGATCTCCGCGCCCGCGGACGGGCGGATCCGGCTGCGGGTGACTGCGTCCACCGGTGATACACCGTTGACTCCGCTGACCGGGAACGAACTGCTGAACGGGAGCGAAGCGCGGCTCGAAGGCGCGAAGAACACGCTGACGTTCCTGAGCTACCGGGAGAAGTTCCTGGGCGGGTCGTGGCAGTACCTCACCTACTTCGGGCGGGACACCTTGATCTCGACGATGTTGTTGATGCCGGTCCTGGCGCCGGAGGCGACCGAGGCGGGCCTGCGGGCGGTGCTGAACCGGCTGGGGCCCGACGGGGCGGTGGCACACGAGGAATCGCTGTCGGAGTTCGCGCTGCTGACCCGGCAGCGGGAAGGCGAACCGCCCGGCGACGGGCCGATTCTGGACTACAACATGGTCGATGAGAGCTACCTGCTCGCGCCCGTAGCCGCCGCATATCTGCTCGACAACGGAGCGGGCGCACAGCGCGGCGGCGACTATCTGCGCGGCGACAATGTAGTCGGGTCGACGCTGGTGCGGAATCTCCGGCTGGTGGTGTCGAGCGCGACTGCGTTCGCGGCCGAGCCGCGGTATCAGAACCTGATCGCGTTGCTGGCGGGACGGGATTCCGGCCAGTGGCGGGACAGCGATATCGGAATCGGAAACGGCCGCTATCCGTACGACGTCAACGCCATCCTGGTGCCCGCCGCGCTCGAAGCGACCGCGCGGCTGCTGGACAGCGGACTCCTCACGCCGTATCTGACCGAGACCGATCGACTGGAATTGTCCTACGCCGCAGCGCATGCGAAGGTCTGGCGGGCCGAAGCGCCGAGGCTGTTCACCGTGACGCTGGAGCAGCGCCAGGCACAGCAGGCGGTCGACACCTACGCCGCCGAGGTCGGGGTTCCGACGACGGCACTCGGCCCCGATCCTGTTGTCTTCCCTGCCGTTTCCCTCAGCGCGGCGGGCACACCGATCCCGATCGCCCACTCCGATGACATCTTCGAGCTCCTGTTCAGCCGCCCCGCCCCCGACGACCTCGGCAAGAAGGTCGCCGCCCTGGTCCGCCCGTTCCCCCTCGGCCTGATGACCGGCGCCGGAATGGTCGTCGCCAACCCGGTCTTCGCCGACCCCGCACTGCAAGCCCGATTCACCACGCACGACTACCACGGCACCGTGGTGTGGTCCTGGGTCCAGGCCGCGTTCGCCGCGGGCCTGCAACGCCAACTACAGCGCACCGACCTGCCCGAGCCGACCCAGGACCTCCTGCGCACGGCGCAGCGCACCCTGTGGGACGCGATCGACGCCGCGGCGTCGATGCGGAATTCCGAACTGTGGACCTGGAGTTTCGAAAACGACTCCTTCCGCGTCGTCCCCTTCGGCGCCCGCACCGCCGACGTCACCGAATCCAACGCCGCGCAATTATGGAGCAGCGTCTACCTCGCGGTGCAGCGCCCGATGTCCTGAGCTCGGGCGCGACGGGGTAGAAAAGGGGTCGGGCGCGGTTCGCGCGGCCACGCAACGACACCTGAAGGAGAGAGGCTCTTCATGGCGACCTCTGAAGCGCGCGCACAGATCGGTGTGACCGGCCTGGCGGTCATGGGTAGCAATATCGCCCGGAACTTCGCCCGGAACGGGTACACCGTCGCGCTGCACAACCGCAGTGTCGGCAAGACCGACGCGCTGCTGGACGCGCACGGAGGCGACGGTGACTTCGTGCGCACCGAGACCATCGAGGAATTCGTGGGCGCGCTGGAGAAGCCGCGCCGCGTGCTGATCATGGTGAAGGCGGGTGACGCCACCGACGCCGTGATCGAGGAGCTGGCGGCCGCGATGGAGCCCGGCGACATCATCATCGACGGCGGCAACGCGCTCTACACCGACACCATCCGCCGCGAGAAGGCCATGTCCGAGCGCGGGCTCAACTTCGTCGGCGCGGGCATCTCCGGCGGCGAGGAGGGCGCGCTGAACGGTCCGGCGATCATGCCGGGCGGGCCGAAGGAGTCCTACGAGTCGCTGGGCCCGCTGCTGGAGTCGGTGGCCGCCAAGGTCGACGGCGTGCCGTGCTGCACCCACATCGGCCCGGACGGCTCCGGGCATTTCGTGAAGATGGTGCACAACGGCATCGAGTACGCCGACATGCAGCTGATCGGCGAGGCCTACCACCTGTTCCGGGACGCACTCGGTTTCGACGCCAAGCAGATCGCGGACGTGTTCACCGACTGGAACGCCGGTGATCTGGAGAGCTACCTGATCGAGATCACCGCCGAGGTGCTGAACCAGGTCGACGCGAAGACCGGCAAGCCGCTGGTCGATGTGATCGTGGACGCGGCCGAGCAGAAGGGCACCGGCCGCTGGACGGTGAAGTCGGCGCTGGATCTGGGCGTGCCGGTGACCGGTATCGCCGAGGCCGTGTTCGCCCGCGCCATCTCCGGCTCCCGCGCGCAGCGGCAGGCCGCCGTCGGTCTGGCCTCGGGCACCCTGGCCGAAAAGCCCACCGACGTCGCGCAATTCACCGAGGACATCCGCCAGGCGCTCTACGCCTCGAAGATCGTGGCCTACGCGCAGGGCTTCGATCAGATCGCGGCCGGCAGCGCCGAATACGACTGGGATCTGCAGCCCGGCGATCTGGCCACCATCTGGCGCGGCGGCTGCATCATCCGGGCCCGCTTCCTGAACCGCATCAAGGACGCCTACGCCGAGAACCCGGAGCTGTCGAGCCTGATCCTGGCCCCGTACTTCCGCGAGGCCATCGAGACGGCGATCGACAGCTGGCGGCGCGTGGTGTCCACGGCCACCCTGCTGGGCATTCCGGTGCCGGCGTTCGCGTCCTCGCTGTCGTACTACGACGCGCTGCGCGCCGAACGCCTGCCCGCCGCGCTGACCCAGGGCCAGCGTGACTTCTTCGGCGCGCACACCTACGAGCGCATCGATGCCGAGGGCAAGTACCACACGCTGTGGAGCGGCGACCGCTCCGAAGTGCAGGCCTAGCAACCGGGCTCTGAGCGAGGCGGCGACGCCTCGCTCAAAGCCGCTGCCACCGGCGCGTGCGGTACCACAGCGCCGCGCGCGGGCACGCCATCGAGCCGCCGACCGCCGTCCGTCCCGGATTCATCCGGTGTTAGCTGCCGTGGCTACCCTCACGGGTACGCGGAAGGAGGCGGCATGGAATTCCGGCATCTCGTTTCGTTCCTGGCGATCGCCGATGAACTGCATTTCGGCCGGGCGGCGCAACGACTGCATCTGACCCAGCCGAGTCTGAGCGCCCAGCTGCGCAAGCTGGAAACGGCGCTCGATGTGCTGCTGGTCGAACGCAATTCGCACGAGGTGCGGCTGACTCCCGCGGGGCGGGAGTTCGAGCTGCAAGCCCGGCAGATCGTCGCGCAGATGGAGCGGGCCGCGCTGGCGGCGAAGGCGACGGCGGAGGGACGCGCGGGCACCCTCAGCGTGGGCTACAACCTGCCGGCGAGCCGGCACGTGCTGCCGGACGCGCTGGCGCGGATGACCGACCGGCATCCGGATATCGCGGTCGCATTGTGGGAGAAGCGCACCGGGCCGCAGTTGACGGCCTTGGCGGACGGCTCGCTCGATATCGCCCTCGTATACGGGCATCCCAGCACCTCGGAGTTCCGGTATCGGCTGCTGCTGCATCGGGTGCCGCTGGTGGCGGTGGTGGGGCGGCGGCATCGCTGGGCCGAACGGGCCAGTGTGCCGTTCGCGGAACTGCAAGGGCAGGAGTGTGTGCTGTTCTCGCGGGACCAGTGCCCGGCCATGTACGACTCCATTTTCCGTGCGGCGGCGCAGAATCGGATCTCGCTGACGGTCGCCCGGCATGCCGACGACCCCGGTGCGACCGCGCACATGGTGTCGGTGCGCCCACTGGTCGGGTTCGCGTCGGTGACGCGGGCGATGTCGATGGGGCTGGGCGCGCACGGCGACGGCCCGGTCGCGGTGAAACTTTCGAACCCGGTGCCGACGCTGGATCTGTACGCGGTGTGGCGGGCCGAGGAGACGAATCCAGCCACGGCGCTGTTTCTGGACTGCCTGGAATCACTTCAAACCCGAACGGACGAAAGCGTTCACGATGTGGCGCTGCAACACCAGGTAGAGCAGTAGCACCGGCAGACAGGCCAGGCTCGCCACCGCCATCAGCGGCCCCCACTGGTCGCCCTCGCTGCCCATGAAGCTGCGCAGCCCCAGCTGTAGCACGCTGTTGGACTGCCGCAGAACTACCGCGGGCCAGAAGTATTCGTTCCAGGCGTTGATGAACAGCAGGATGCCTACGGCCGCGAGGGCGGGTCGCAGGTTCGGCACCACCACGGTCCACAGGATCGACCACGACGAGCGGCCGTCGATCTTGGCGGCGGCGATCAGCTCCTTGGGAAAGGCGGCCATGTGCTGACGCAGCAGCAGTACGCCCAGCGCCGAGCACAGTGTCGGAAGTACCACTCCGATAAGCGAATTGATCAATCCCAAACGGTTGAGCAGGATGTAGTTGGGCAGCATGGTCACCTGGAACGGAACCAGCCAGGTGCCGACGAAAGCCAAGTACAGCACCCGTTGCAGCGGGAAGTTGTACATCGCGAAGGCATAGGACGCCAGCAACGCGATGAGCAGCTGGCCCGCGGCCGAAAGCGACGCCACGAAAAAGGTATTCGCGATCAACCCGGTGATGTCCACCTTGTTCGCCGCGTCCGCGTAGTTGGCGAGCGACAGCGGCCACGGAAAAGGCGACAGCGAGTTGATGTCCTCGGGGCGGCGCAGCGCGGTCGCGAACAGCCAATAGATGGGGAAGATGCACAGCAGCGAGGTAGCCCCGAGTAGGAGGTGACTCGCTGTGGTGCGCGCACGTTCAATCATCATGGAAGGCCACCTTTTCCGAGATCCAGACCAGGATTCCCGCGAGGACGCCGAACCCGAGGAACAACAGCACGCCCGCCGCCGCGCTGAGCCCGGCATCGAAGCTGTGGAACGCGTAATCCCAGAGCAGGTAGTAGATATTGGTGGTCGCTTGCGAGGGCCCGCCCTGGGTCATCGAATCGATCAGCGGGAATGTCAGTGTCGGACTGAGCAATACGGTGGTCAGCACAAGGAACATGAGCGTCGGCGACAACAACGGCAGCGTGATCCACCGCCGAATCTGCCCCGGGCTCGCGCCGTCGACCCGAGCCGCCTCGTCGTAATCACCACTGATCCCCGCCAGCCCGGCCCACACCACCAGCACCGCGAACCCCAGCAACTGCCACCCGGTGATCCCGAGGATCACACCGTGCGCGGTGGCGGCGTCGTACACCCAGTTGCGATCCGATCCGAGAATCTGGTCCACGAAACCGCTGCCGGGATGCAGCAACCACCGCCACACCGCCGCCGCAGCGACGGGCGCGACCAGGAACGGCGCGAAAACCAGTGCGTGATAGACGGTCCTGGCCCGGCCGTGCACGCGCCGACTCGCCAAAGCGATGAGCACCGGCAGCAATACCGTCAACGGCAGGAGGCCCACGATCAGCACCGCCGTCCGCCCCAGCGCGTCCCGAAATGCCGGAAGCTCCAGCAGCCGTTCGTAATTGGCGGTGCCCACCGAGGTCATCGGAGAGCTGGGCAGCAGATTCCAGGAGTACGTAGACAGCTGGAACGCCTGCGCCAACGGCTGGTAGGTCCACACCACGAGCAGGAACAGCGCCGGGGCCAAGTACAGATACGGAGCGCAGCCACGCAGGATCCGCCGTGACAACAACCGGCGCGTGGGTGCCACTCGCCGCCCGATCTCCAGATCCGCTTCCCGTTCCTCAACAACGACGAACATGCCGCCCCGGCCTCCCCGTCATTCCGAAACTCGCCGTCGTCCGGAGCCCGGGCCGCTCCCGAACCCATCGCCGGCCCCGAGCCTCGCAACCATGCGGAGACCTCCCGACGCCGTTCCGGGCTCCGCAGCCGTCCAGAGCTCCGTGGCCAGCCCGAGGGTGTCGCCGTCCCGAGCCTTGTTTGCGGAACGCGGCTCATCAGCTCTGGCCCGGAACCGATCCGGAACTCTGTCGGCAGGCCGAGTCCCGCCGTCATGCGGAGCCCTCGTCTGCGTCTCGAGCTCTGTTGCCAGCCGAGGCTCAGCCGTCAAGCCGCGCACACCGGCGGATCTGGACGAACTCACTGTGCCTCGACTCGGTCGATGGCTCGCAGATGGTCCAGCATCTCCCCCTCATCCCGCTCGTAGACGTCACCCGCCGGTGTGGCTTCCACTGCGGTGACCACGAAATCCATGCCGAGCACATCGATTCGGCTGTAGCCGAAGCCCTGGACCGCGCGCATCCGGCCGGTGGGTGGCATGGCGTCGAAGCGGTAGGCGACGGCGGGGCCGACCCAGACCGGAATCCCGGCCAGCGAACCGGCCGCGGTCATGTGGTTGTGGCCGCACAGGATCATGCGCACATCGGTGTTCGCCACCACGGCCGCCAGCCGGACCGCCTGGTCGAGGTTGAGCAGCTCGGACGCCGCCATGCCGGACGACAGGGGTGGGTGGTGCAGGACGAGCAGCGTGCCGCGGGGTGCGGGGCGGCGTAGCTTCCGCCCGAGCCACACCAACTGGCCGGCCTCCAGTTTGCCCCCGTGCCGCCCGGGCGTGGTGCTGTCCATCGCGATGATACGCAGGCCCGCGACTTCGAAGACCTGGTCGTGCGGCTTCTTGATCGATACCGCGCCCGATGTGTGATCGAGCAGTTCGATGCCGAATGCGCTGCGCTCGTCGTGGTTTCCCATGACGTAGACGACCTGTGCGCCCAATTCGGCCGCCGCCGGTTCGACGGCCGCGCGCAGTCTGCGGTAGCCCTCCGGCGACCCGTTGTCGGTGAGATCGCCGGAGAGGATCAATGCGTCGATCGGGCCGGAGGCCCGCAATCGGTCCAGTACCAGGGTCAGGTTGGCGTAGGTGTCCACCGCGTCGTAGAGCAGCTCACCGGCGGGTCGGATGTGGGTGTCGGTGAGCTGCACGATCCGTAGATCTCGCATTTGCGCGAACCTCATGCGGCCGGAAGGAGTTTCGCGCCCTCGGCGCGAGCGGCGGCCAGGGTGGACTGCGGATCCTTGCCCTGGAACACGATCGACTCGACGGCGTCCATCATGCCGTCACGTATCTGCAGATAGTTGTTGCCGGGCATGGCGACCCAGGGCTCCATGCCGTTCAGCTGCGCCACATTGGGCGCAAGCAGCGGGTTCGCCGCCGACCAGGCACCCAGCGAGCTCGGCTCGTTCAGCAATCCGGTGCGCAGCGGCAGGTAGCCGATGTTCTTCGAGATCTTCACGTAGGACTCCTCGCTGGTGAGGAACTTGATCAGCTCCCAGGCCGCCCGCTGCTTGGCTGGATCGTTGGCCAGGATGTGCAGGCCCGCACCGGAGTTGGTGGGCACGGCGGGCTTGTCGCCGAAGCGCGGCATGGCAGTGGAACGCAGGTCCCACTTGTCCTTGGCCCCGGTGACGAAAGTGCCTTGCAGAGCGCTGGTTTCGAGGATCATGCCGACGTCGCCGCGGGCGAACGATTCGTAGCCCTGCTTCTGCGCGAGCTTCGGCATGCCGCTGGTGTTGACGAGATCCTGTGCCATCCGGGTGACTTCGACGACCGGGGCCTCGGCGTAGGTGAGGGTGCGGCGGTCGTCGGAGATGATGCGCCCGCCGTTGGATCGCACCAGCGACTGGAAGCACCAGTCTTTGGCGGTCTTGGTCAGGCAGTCGATGTAGATGCCGTCCTTACCGGTCTTGGCGTTGATGGCCCGCGCGGCTTCGGCGACCTGCTGCCAGGTGGCCGGGGGCTGGTTCGGGTCGAGACCGGCGGCGGTGAACAGGTTCGCGTTGAAATACAGCACCGGCGTGGAGAAGACGAACGGGACGCCGTAGGTGTGGCCGCCCCAATCGTCGAGGGTGCGGGCGCGCGGGTGGTAGGGCAGGCGACCGTCGAAGTTGCGTTGCACCGCGTCCTTGCCGAACAGGGTGTCCAGCGGCTTGGCGCGCAGCTGATTGATTGTGAAATCCAGGTCGCTGAAACCTAATTGGGCCACGTCCGGCGGGTTGCCCGCGACCATCTGGTTCTGGATGCTGGAGACGGTGTCGGTGGCCGGGTTGGGGCTGTTGCCCTGCGGCTTCTGCGCGGTCACCTTGATGTTGGGGAACTTCTTGCCGAAATCGGCGATCAAGGAATTGAAGGTATCGGTCCAGGCACCGGCGACGCCGTAGTTGTAGGACTCGAACACGATCGAAACCTGCTGCCCCGGTGCCAGTTCGGGGACCTGCGCGGTGGACGTGGGTTCGGTGGTGGTGCCCCCGAGGCCACAGCTGCTGACGGCTGTGGCGACGGCGAACACCAGACCCAGGAAGGGGGCGGCGCGTTTCACGAGGTTCTCCTCATCAAGTGTGGTGCGGTAGTCAGGGGACGGGCACGGCGGCCGCGGACGGCTCAGGCGAAACCGATTGCGGCTCTTGCCAGGTCAGGCGCAAGCCGGAATCGGGGTGGAAGAGGTGGATGTGCGCGGGATCGACGCGGAAGCCGACATCGTCCCCGGCGCGGACACCACAGGGCCGGGGCATGCGGGCGCACAGCGAGTCAGCGCCGACCGTGACGTGCACCAGCTCCTCACTGCCGAGGTTCTCGACCATCGTCACGCGTCCGCGCACCGCGGACGCCGCGCGATCGATCCGGAGTTGCTCGGGGCGGATTCCGGCGAGGACGGCGCTGTCGTCACCGGAATCCGCCGTGATGTCCAAGGCGGCGTCGATGCCGTCGGACAACACCCGCAACCCGCCGTCCCGCCAGGACACGACCGCGGGAAACAGGTTCATGGGCGGGGAGCCGAGAAAGCCGGCGACGAAGGCGGTTCGGGGCCGGTCGTAGAGCTCCTCGGGGGTGCCGACCTGTTCGATGCGGCCCGCGTCGAGCAAGGCGATGCGGGTGGCCATGGTCATGGCCTCCACCTGGTCGTGGGTCACGTACAGGAAGGTGGCGCCGAGGCGGCGGTGCAGGGCGATGAGTTCGGCGCGGGTGGCGCTGCGCAGTTTGGCGTCGAGATTGGACAGCGGCTCGTCCATGAGGAACGCGCCCGGGTCGCGAACCATGGCGCGCGCCAGGGCGACTCGCTGTCGCTGCCCGCCCGAGAGTGCGGCGGGGCGGCGATCGAGCAGCGCCGACAGTTCGAGGGTCTTGGCCACCTCGGTGACCCGCTCGGCGATCCGGGCGCGCGGTTGCCGCCGGGCCCGCAGCGGGAACCCGATGTTCTTCGCCACCGTCAGATGCGGGTAGAGCGCGTAGCTCTGGAACACCATCGCCAGGTCCCGTTGCTGCGGAGCGGTATCGGTGATGTCGGTGCCGTCCAGCAGGATTCGGCCCGAAGTCGGCTCCTCCAGCCCCGCGATCATCCGCAGCAGAGTGGATTTGCCGCAGCCGCTCGGGCCGAGCAGCACCATGAATTCCCCGTCGGCGATGTCGAGGCTCACCTCGCGAACGGCATGGTCCGCGCCATAGGTTTTGGCGATCGCATCGATCTGTAGCCGGGCCACCAGGGCTCCTCCGGTCGGGCTTGGGCTCGTACCACCGAAGTCTGGGGCCGCGGCCACCCGGAACACCGGGGCGATAGGCGATTCCGATCGGGCGATCGACACGGGGACCGCTCCCCCCGCGCAACAGCGAACCGCCGCGGTACCGGATGGCGCCGCGGCGGTTCGGAGTTTTTTCTACTTGCGCCGGCCTGCTATGGCGGTCGCGATCCGGCCGCCCAGACCGGCGAGACCGCTGGGCGCGAGGTACATGACCGCGATGATGAGCAGGCCGAAGACGGCTCCCGGCGCGGCCTGGTTGATGTCCTGAGCGAAGCTCGGGACGAACAGCACGAACAGTCCGCCGAACAGCGGGCCCCACAGCGAGCCGAGGCCGCCGACCACCAGCCCGGCGAGCAGGGTGATGGACAGGCCGACCGCGAAGGAGTCCGGCGAGACGTAGGCGATCACCCAGGTGTACACACAGCCCGCGACCCCGGCGAGCATGGCGCTCCAGGCGAAGGCCAGGGTCTTGTAGTAGGCCGGGCGCACGCCCATGATCTCGGCGGCGGTCTCGTTGTCGCGAATCGCGTTGAGCGCCCGGCCCACTCGCGAACGGTGGATTCCGGCGACCACCAGCAGGCAGGCCACGGCCGTCGCGAGGCAGAGAAAGTACAGCCACTGATCCTCGGCGAGCCCGGACCACTCCGGCGGGATCGGCTTGTCGAGGGTGAGCCCCATCGAGCCGCCGGTGACGGACTCGAAACGCTTCAGCAGCGGCACCACGAAGATGGCGATGGCGAGTGTGACCAAGGCCAAGTACAGGCCGCGCAGGCGCAGCGCGGGCACGCCGAGGGCAAGACCCAGGACGAAGCAGACCGCCGCGGCGACCGGCAGGGTCGCCAAGTATGGCGTGTCCCAGCGGTCCAGGAGGACCGCGGCGGTGTACGCGCCGACGGCCAGGAACGCACCGTGCCCGAGCGAGATCTGACCGGCCTGCCCGACAAGCAGATTCAAGCCGAGCAGCGCGATCGCGTACACCAGCGCCATGCTGAGCTGGAAGGTGTGGAACGGCGTCAGCTGGAATGGCGCGAAGCAGGCCGCCACGAAGAGCGCCGCGATCACCAGAAACCGGCGCCGCGCCAGTATCCGGCCGAGGAGGGAAAGCCGCGGCGACGCTGCCACTTCCGGCGCGTCCACGGCACGGGGTGCGGCGGTGTCCTTGATGCTCATACCCGTTCCACCGCCGCTTTCCCGAAGAGCCCCTGCGGCCGCAGCAGCAGCACGCCGAGGATGATCGCCAGTGGCACACCGATTTTCAGCTCCGTGCCGATGAAGTCGACGTATGCGCCGGTGAGGGTTTCGGCGACACCGACGATCAGCCCGCCGGCGACCGCGCCACCGGGACTGTCGAATCCGCCGAGCGTCGCGGCGGCGAAGGCATAGATCAGGACGCCGCCCATCATGTTCGGCTCCAAGAACAGCAGCGGCGCCGAGAGCACGCCCGAGACCGCGCCGACCAGCGCGGCCAGACCCCAGCCGAGCGCCAGCACCACACCGACCCGGATGCCGACCAGCCGCGCCGAAGCCGGATTGCACGCGACCGCGCGCATCGCCAACCCGATCCGGGTGTAGCGGAACATCAGATAGAGCAGGCCCATCACCACCGCGACCACGGCGATCACCCCGAGGCTGCCGTATCCGGCGCTCACTCCGACCGCGCGTAAAGTGCCCTCCGGGAAGGGATTCGGGAACGCCTTCACCTGATACGACCAGATCCACCCGGCCGCCGCGTTGACGAAGAAGAACAACCCGACCGTCACGATGACCAGGGTCAGTTCCGCGCCGCCCTCCACCGGCCGGATGATCACGCGCTCGATGAGCATGCCGCCGGCGAAGGACACCGCCAGCGTGATCGGCAGCGCCAGCCAGAACGGCATCCCGCTCTCGGTGCACTGCCAAGCCAGGAACGCGGAGAACATGGCGAGCTCGCCCTGGGCGAAATTCACGATTCCGGTGAACCGGTAGATCAGCACCAGCGCCAGCGCCAATCCGGCGTAAATAGCTCCGGCACTGAGCCCTTCGATGAGTTGCTGCAAGAATCCGATCACGATCACACCCGGTATCCGAGATAGGACTGCACGACCTTCGCATCGGCCTGGACCTCGGATGCCGTGCCGGACAACACGATCCGGCCGGCCTCCAGCACGTGGGCGTGGCTGGAGATGCCCAGCGCGAGATGCGCGTTCTGTTCGACGACGAGCACGGTGATCCGCTCCTGTTCGTTGATGGTGCCGATGAGGTGGAACAGCTCCTGGGTGACCAGGGGCGCGAGGCCCAGCGACGGCTCGTCGAGCAGCAGCAGCCGCGGGCGCAGCATGAGCGCACGGCCGATCGCCAGCATCTGCTGCTGGCCGCCGGACAGCGCGCCCGCGGCTTCGCGCCGTTTCTCCCGCAGCACCGGGAAGAAGCCGAAGACGCGCGCCAAGTCCGCTTCCACGCCGGGGCGGTCCCGGCGCGGGTAGGCGCCAAGCCGCAGGTTCTCCTCGACGGTCAGCGGAGCGAAGGTGCCGCGGCCCTCCGGCACGTGCGCGACGCCGCGGCGGGCGATGGCTTCGGGCTTACGGCCCGCGATGGCGGCGCCGTCGAGCCGGATCGCGCCGTCGGTGCGCACCATGCCGGACAGCGCGCGCAGCAGCGTGGTCTTCCCCGCGCCGTTGGGCCCGAGGATGGCGCACACGTCACCCTTGTCGACCGTGAAGCTCAGGCCCTGGAGAACGCGTGCGGCGCCGTAGCCCGCGTGCAGATCGGTGACGGTCAGGAACGGTTCGCTCATGCCGCGGTCCCCAGGTAGGCGGCGATGACGTCCGGATGCTGTTGCACCTGTTCGGGTTTGCCTTCGGCGATGACGCGGCCGAAGTCCAGGCAGACGACGCGGTCGCACAGCCCCATGACGAAGCCCATGTGGTGCTCGACGACGATGACGGTGAGGTCCAGTTCGGCGCGCAGGCCGCGAACCAGCTCGGCGAACTCGTCGACCTCGCCGTGGCTTAGGCCGTTGACCGGTTCGTCGAGCAGCAACAGCCGCGGGTGAATCGCGAGGGCGCGCGCCAACTCGATCCGCTTCAACGTCCCGAACGGGAGGCCGGCGGCCGGATGCCCGGCCACCTTCGTCAGGTCGAGACGCTCGAGCAGGGCGTCGGCTTCGGCGCGCAGCTTGCGCTCCTCCCAGCGCACCCGGGGCAGCCGCAGGCCCGCGGTGCCGAAGCCGGCGCGGGCGCGATGATGCGCGCCGACGAGCACGTTGTCCCGCACGGACATACGGGTGAACAGGCCGAGGTTCTGGAAGGTCCGGGCGATGCCGAGCCCGGCCAGGGTGTGCGGTCGCGCCGTCAGCAGGTCGGCGCCCTGGTAGGTGATCGCGCCGCTGTCGGGGGTGTAGCGCCGGGTGAGGCAATTGAACAGGCTGGTCTTGCCCGCCCCGTTCGGGCCGATCAGCCCCACGAGTTCCCCTGGCGCGACCTGGAATCCGACGTCCGTGAGCGCGGTGATGCCGCCGAAACGAAGCGTCAGCTGGGAAATTTCGAGCATGCGTCCTCCAGCCCGCGTCTGGACAGCGGGCGAGCAGTGAAACCGGCGGCGCTCGGCTGCGGGCTATAAGGTCCCGCAAAGCGTAAAACCGCTGGTAGACACGCACATCGGACGCGGAGGACCAACTTCGCGAATGCGCTTTGTCCGCCGCGGACAATGCTGGTGGCCGTCGCACTCCACGAGTCACGACGGCCCCGGCAGCCCACGGATCACGCCACGGCGGTCCCCTCCAGCTCCACCAGCTGGCCCGGAATCGCCAGGCGGGTCACCCCGAGCATGGTGGTCGCCGGCGCCACCTGGGCCGCACCCAGCCGCCCGGCCAGCACACCGTAGTGCTGGAACAACTCATCGACATCGGTGGTGTAAACATTGAGCCGCACCAGGTTCGCCAGCGACATCCCGGCTTCGGCGAGCACCGCCTCCAGGTTGTCCAGGCTCAGCGCCAGCTGCGCCGCCAGGTCACCCTCGTGCTCAGGCTTGCCGTCCTTGCTCATCGAGGTCTGCCCGGAGCAGTACAGGGTCCGGGTCTGCCCGGAGACGAGCTCGCCCTGGTTGAAACCCATGCCCAGCGACCAGGTGACCGGGTTGACGGCCGTACGTTCGATTCCCACTTCAGCTCCCACAATTCATCGGGTGTTCCTACAAACAGGAAGCTTGCCAGGGAATCACGACATCTAATGTCGTGTATTTCTACGACGGTTTTGTGATGCGTATCGCTACGCGCGGCTAGAGCCGGCGGCCGCCGTCGACGTACAGGGTCTGCCCGGTGACGAAGGTGCTGTCCGGGCCGGTGAGGAAGGCGACCACACCGGCGATATCGGCGGGCTGACCCACCCGGCGCAGGGGCGTGATCGCGGCGGTCTTGTCCTGCAATTCGGTTGCGGTGACACCGATCCGGGCCGCGGTCTGCGCGGTCATCTCGGTCGCGATGAACCCCGGGGCGACCGCGTTGACCGTGATGCCGAACGGCCCCAGCTCCATCGCCAGGGTCCGGGTGAAGCCCTGGATCCCGGCCTTCGCGGCGGCGTAGTTCGCCTGTCCTCGATTGCCCAGGGCGGACACGCTCGAGGTGTTGACGATGCGGCCGTAGCGCTGCTCGACCATGTACTGCTGCGCGGTCTTGCAGCACAGGAAGGCGCCGCGCAGATGCACGCCCATGACGGTGTCCCAGTCCTCGACCGACATCTTGAACAGCATGTTGTCGCGCAGCACGCCCGCGTTGTTCACCAGGATGTTCGGCAATCCGAGCTCCGCGGCGGTGCGGGCGAACGCGCCCTGCACCTGCTGGTCGTCGGTGATGTCGCACCCGATCCCGATGGCGGTGCCGCCGTCCGCCGCGATCTGTGCCGCCGTCGCCCGACAGGCGGCCTCGTCCAAGTCGACGACCGCGACCGCGGCGCCGCCGGCGGCCAGCCGGGCGGCGGTGGCGGCGCCGATCCCGCGGGCGGCGCCCGTTACCACTGCGACTTCATGCATCTGGAACTCCTTGTCAGACAATGGCGTTCACGCCGGTCAGGGCGCGGCCGATGAGCAGCTTCTGAATCTGGCTGGTGCCCTCGTAGAGCGTGAGCACGCGAGCGTCGCGCAGGTACTTCGACACCGGGTACTCGTCGATGTAGCCGTAACCGCCGAACACCTGGATCGCGTTGTTCGCCGCCCGCACCGCGGTCTCGCTGGCGTAGAGCTTGGCCATGGACGCCTCGGTGCCGAACGGCTGTCCGCGGTCGATCAGATCGGCCACCCGCCAGGTGAGCAGCCGGGCCGCGTCGGTCTCGACGGCGATATCGGCGAGCATCTGCTGCACCAGCTGGTAGGAGGCGATCGGCTTGCCGAACTGCTCCCGCTCCCCCGCGTACCGCACCGAGGCCTCCAGGCAAGCCCGGGCGACGCCGACGCAGCCCGCCGCCACGCCCATGCGGCCTTTGTCCAAGGCAGACATGGCGATTCGGAAGCCGGCGCCTTCGCCGCCGAGGCGCAGCGCGTCGGGCACCCGGACCTGATCGAAACTCAGCTCGGCGGTCGCCTGCCCGCGCAGCCCCAGCTTGCCTTTGATCTCGGTGCGCGCGAAGCCCGGCGAATCAGCCGGAACCAGAAAAGCGGTAATGCCTTTCGGCCCCGGACCACCCGTACGGGCGAAGATCAGCGCGATATCCGCGCGAGTACCGTTGGTGATGAACATCTTCGAGCCGGACAGCACCCAGTCCGTGCCCACCCGTTCGGCTTTGGTCACCAGACTCGCCGCATCGGAGCCGGTGCCCGCCTCGGTCAACCCGAAGCAGCCCAGCGCGCGTCCCGCGCACAGCTCCGGCAGGAAGCGCCGTTTCTGTTCCTCGGTGCCGTACCCCGCGATGCTCTTGGCGACCAATCCCAGTGACACCGAGACGATGCCGCGCACCGCGCTGTCGCCGCGGCCGAGTTCCTCCAGCAGCAGGCAGTAGTCGAGGGCGTCGCCGCCGGAACCGCCGTACTCCTCGGGCACCCCGATACCGAGGAAGCCCATCGCGCCGAGCTTGCCCACGATGGCCGGATCGACTGCCTCGGCGCGATCCCATGCCGTGGCGTTGGGGACGACTTCCTTGTCCACCCAGGTGCGAGCCAGCTCGCGCAGATCGCGATGGGTCTCGCTCAATTCCAGATTCATGCAGTGCCATCCTGAACCAAACAGTGTTAGGTTTACCGGCCGCACGTTAGCTCAACGCTGTTAGGCAGACAAGGCCCGGTTCGTCCGGGTGCTAGGTTCGACGAACTGTTCCAGGAGGTGAAAGCCGTGGCGCGACCCCGCGTACCGCTGTTGAGTCGCGACCGGATCCGCGAATCCGCGCTGAGGCTCATCGACCGCGACGGCCTCGGCGAGCTCTCCATGCGCAAGCTGGCCGCCGAACTCGGCGTCCAGGCGGCCTCGCTGTACGGCCACTACCCCACCAAGGACGACCTGCTCGACGACATCGCCCACGCCATCATGAGCCACGTCGACGCCTCGGCCTTCGCACGCGAAGACTGGCGCAGCGCACTGGTTTCCTGGGCTCGCTCGTTCCGCGCCGCCCTGGCGAAGCACCCCAACTTCGTTCCCTACCTGGCGATTTCGGGCCCAGGCCGCCGCGACGAAGCCCTGCGCGCCGCCAATGCCGTGCACGGCGGCCTGGTCGATGCCGGCTGGCCGCCCCGCCAGGCGACCATGATCGGCGCCGCCGCCCGCTACCTGGTCCTCGGTTCGACGGTCGGCTCGTTCTCCCGCGGCTTCGTCGACGACATCCAGGTCTATCGCGACCGCTACCCCAATCTCGAGCAGGCGCATCTATTGCGCGACAAAGCCGAGGAAATCGACTCGGACAGTTTCGAATTGGCGCTCAGCGCGTTCCTGGACGGGCTGGAACCGAAGTTCGAGGCACTCAGCCGACGTCGCGGCGCAGCCACGTGATCTCGGCGCCGACGCCGTCCACGCCGATCCGATAGAGCTCGAGATCGTCGTCCCAGGCGGTGCCCAGGGCGCGATCGATTTCGGCGGCGAGGTCGTAGCTGTTGTATTTGCCGAGTTCGTGGGCGGCTTGCAGCATCGCTCGCAGTCGCATCTCGCCCAGCGCCACGTCACCGTTGGCGCTGGTGGAGCCGTGCCAGAGCCCGAGGTTGGGCACGAAGCTGTAGCGCTCGCCGTCGACGCCCTCGCTGGGTTCCTCGGTGACCTCGAAACGCAGGACCGGCCAGGAGCGCAAGGATTGGGCAATGCGCGCGGCGGTGCCGACGGGGCCGACCCAATCGCTGGTTGCGCGCAATGAACCGTCGGCGGGCTGGGCGGTCCAGCGGAGTTTCGCCGGGGTGCCGAGCGCGGAGGTGAGCGCCCACTCGATGTGCGGGCACAACGCGGCTGGCGACGAGTGGATCCAGACAACACCCGCCGTCGCGTCCGCGAACTGACTCGATGCACGCACCACTAAAACCTCCAGCGTCGACGAGGACCGTCTTCCCCAACGACCCGTTTCGGCTGGCTGAAACATCGAGCGACCGCTGGCGGTCGCTACGGTGCCTGAGTGTACTGGAGTGTCCGATGTTACGGGTGTTACTTCGCGGCTGTGTTGCCGTTTCCCGCTTTTCGACACTGAACAGTGCTAGCTGGATTACCCGCGCGATAGTTCTTGAATCACCCCGTCGCTGAATACCGGCCACGCGGCCCGCGCCCAGTCCCCGAAATTCTCGTCGGCGAGCGCGACACACGCCACCTCGATTTCCGGATCAACCCACAAGAATGTGCCCGATTGGCCGAAATGTCCATATGTACGAGGCGAATTCGCACTACCGGTCCAATGCGGGGATTTGCTGTCGCGAATCTCGAATCCCAGCCCCCAGTCGTTGGGCCGCTGCGAACCGTAACCCGGCAGGACACCATTACTTCCCGGGAATTGCACGGTGCATGCTTCGCTATGCATCTCCGCGGAGATCAATTGCGGATTCAGCAACTCCGCGGCGAAAAGCAGCAGATCGTCGACAGTTGATCGCGCGCCGTGCCCCGCCGAACCGGTGAGCACCGAGTGCTTCATGCCCAGCGGCTCGAAGACCGCGTCGCGCAGATACTCGTCGAACGCGATTCCGGTCTGCGCGGTGACGAACTGCGCGAGCACCTCGAATCCGGCGCTGGAGTAGATCCGCTTGGCGCCCGGCTCGGCCAGCGCGTCGGTGGTGTCGAAGGCGATGCCGGAGGTGTGCGCGAGCAGGTGCCGCACAGTCGTTCCGGGCGGCGCGGAGTGGCTGCCGACCGGCTGATCCAGCTCGATCGCGCCCTCCTCGACGGCCACCAGCACCGCGTAGGCAACCAGCGGCTTGGTCACCGAGGCCAGCGGGAACACCCGATCGGTGTCGCCCGCGGAGTTCGCGCCCGCCGGGGTCACGACGCCCGCGCCCGCATGCCGAACCGGCCAGTCCTTGATCTGCTCGAGTGATCGCACCAAACGAGCCTACGAGACCGCTGACCGGGCGGAGCACACCTAGGCGCAAATCTGGGTCATCGGCACGCGGTACCGCCGGTACCATCGACTGCACTATGAGTGCGCGACCCACGATCCACGGCGATGTGGAGGCCGGATTCGGCCCCGTCGCCGACGCCTTCCGCAAGAACTTCGCCCAGCACGGTGAAATCGGCGCGGCCGTGGCCGTTTACGCCGGTGACCGGCCGGTGGTCGACCTGTGGGCAGGGCATCGCGACCGCAACCGGGCGCAGCCGTGGGAGCGCGACACCATCGTTCCGGTGTTCTCCTCGACCAAGGGCATGGCCGCGTTCGTGGTGGCGGCCGCGGTGTCGAAGGGCCTGCTGGACTACGAGGAGAAGGTCGCCGCCTACTGGCCCGAGTTCGCCGCCCAGGGCAAGGGCGAGATCACGGTCCGTCAGCTGATCGACCATCAGGCCGGGCTGTCCGGACTCGATACCGTGGTGAAGTTCGACCAGCTCAAAGACTTCGACGGGTTGGCGACAATCCTCGCGGCGCAGAAGCCGGCATGGCAGCCGGGCACCCGGCACGGTTACCACGCCATCACGCTCGGCCTGTATCAAGGCGAGCTGATCCGCCGCGTCGATCCGGAACATCGCACCCTGGGCCGGGTGTTCGCCGAGGACATCGCCAAACCGCTCGGCTTGGACTTCTTCATCGGGCTGCCCGCCGAGGAGGCGATGGACCGGATCGCCGTGCTGTCGGCCACCAAGGGGCTGGATATTCTGCGTTACGAGCGAGATCTGCCGCTGCGGATCGGCCTCGACGTCTACTCCAAGCGCGGACCTGCCTACGGTTCGCTGACCAATCCGCGCGTCGGCGCCCCCGCCCGCGCGACGCGTCGCGAATTCCTGGAGGTGGAACTGCCCGCGTCCAACGGCGTGGGCAATGCCCGCTCGCTGGCCAAGGTTTATGGCGCCGCCGCCGGTCGCACCGGTGCGCTGCCGATCGCGGACGCGGTGCTCTCGCATCTGGCCGCCGCGAACACCGCCGATGACGTACCCGCCGACGATCTCGTGCTGTACACCAAGAGTCGGTACCACCTCGGATTCCGCAAGTCGCGCGGTTCTTTCCGATTCGGCTCCGACAAGCGGGCTTACGGGACAACGGGTTTGGGCGGGTCCTTCGGATTCGCGGATCCCACAACGGGTCTGGGCTTCGGCTACACGATGAACCGGCTCGGTATGGCCGTGCTCGATGACGTGCGCAGCCGGAATCTGCGGGAAGCGCTGCTGCGCTGCCACTGAGACGCGAAGGGCCCCTGCCGATTACGCAGGGGCCCTTTCGGTTACGGCGTCAGCTCACCAGTCGTTCTCGGTGTAGCGGATGATGCCGCGGATGTTCTTGCCGTCCAGCATGTCCTTGTAGCCCTGGTTGATCTCCTCCAGCGAGTACTGGCGGGTGACCATGTCGTCCAGGTTGAGCTGACCGGACTTGTACAGCGACAGCAGGCGCGGAGCGTCCTGGCGGGCGTTGCCGCCGCCGAAGATGCAGCCCTTGACCGTCTTCTGCAGCATGGACAGCAGGAAGCTGTTCATCTTGACGTCGCCGTCTTCCATCCGGCCCATGGAGGTGATGACCATGGTGCCGGCCTTGCCGGTGAGGATCAGGCCCTCCTCGACGTACTGGCCCTGCATCTCACCCATGGTGAGGATGACCTTCTCCGCCATCCGGCCCTCGGTGATGTCCATGATCGGCATGATCGCCTCGGCCATGGTCGGGTAGGTGTGCGTGGCGCCGAACTTCTGCGCCTGCTCCAGCTTCCACGGATTCGGGTCGATGGCAATGACCTTGGAGGCGCCGGAGAGCACCGCGCCCTGCAGCGCGCTCATGCCGACGCCGCCGATGCCGACGATGACCGCGGTCTCGCCCGGCTGCACCTGCGCCACGTGGGTGGAGGAGCCGAAGCCGGTGGGCACGCCACAGCCGACCAGGCAGGCCACCTCGAACGGGATGCTCGGGTCGATCTTCACCACGGAGGTGTGGTGCACCGTCATGTACGGCGCGAACGTGCCCAGCAGGCACATCGGGATGACGTTCTCGCCGCGCGCCTGGATCCGGTAGGTGCCGTCGCTGATCGCCTGGCCCATCAGCAAGCCCGCGCCCAGGTCGCACAGCGCCATGTTGCCCGACACACAGGACGGACAGCGGCCGCAGGCGGGGATGAACGAGAGGATCACGTGATCGCCGACCGCCAGGTCCGACGGGCAGTTCGGGCCCAGCTTGGTGATCACGCCCGCGCCCTCGTGGCCACCCATGACCGGGTAGCCCGGCATCGGCGTCGCCCCGGTGACGATGTGATGGTCCGAGTGGCACATACCGGCGGTTTCCATCCGGATCTGCACCTCGCCGGAGACCGGGTCACCGACCTCGATCTCCTCAACCGACCACTCCTGGTCGATCCCCCACAGGATCGCGCCCTTCGTCTTCATTCCTGTCGACCTCTCGCGTGCACGTGTACTTATGTGACTGCACACACACTACGAGAAAAGTAGAACTCGTTCTAGTGCCGGGGTCGAATTTCCTGGACAGCGGCTGGTCGGGCGTCTTTTCAGGCCCGGACGTCGTACACGTGGTGGACCACGTCGTGCAGGAAGTAGATCGCCAGAGACTCTACGGTGAAACCCGAGCCGTCGCTGCGCCGAACGGCCAATTCCCGATCGGCCGGCGGAACGGATTCGATTGCGCGCGCCACGGATTCGGCCGCGACGGCGAGTTCGGCGGCGACCACGGCCGGCTCCTGGGCGCCGTAGCCGGCGGCGATCGCGGTGACATCCTGGTCCCAGTTGGAGAACAACGGCAGGCCTTCGGCGCTGCCGGTGGTGGCGTCGAAGCCCGGGACCCGCGGATCGACGGCTTCGCGCCGGGCGGCGATATCGGTGCGATAGGTGAAGATGCGGCACACGTCGCGGACGTGTGCCGCGTACTCCGTCGCCGACCAGGTGCTCTCGTCCGGGCGGACGGTAGCGTCGTCCCTGGTCAACGCTCCGGCCAGGCGCGCCGCGTAGTCGCGGGTCAGGGCCGGCACCTTGTCGTACGGTGTCGCGGGTGCGTCGAAACCGCATTCCGGACAGGTCTTCTCCAGGACCCAGGTCCAGTTCTTGTCATCGGGGACGATAGCCATGCGGAACACTGTAGGTTGGCAGAATATATTTGAACAGCAATATTCTGCCAACCCTGCGCAAAGATTCAGCCGACCAGTCGCCAGCCCTGCGCGCGCTCGCGTTCCCGCCAGAAGTCCTGGTAGCGGCCGGGTTGATCGATCAGCTCGGCGTGCGTGCCGCGCTGCGCGATACCGCCCTCGTCGAGCACCAGGATCTGGTCGGCGGCGGCGACGGTGTGCAACCGGTGCGCGACGACGAGCAGGGTCCGCTGCTCGGCCAGCGTGCGCACGGCCGCGCCGACCGCCGCCTCGTTGTCCGGATCCAGTGCGGCGGTGGCCTCGTCGAGCAGCACGATCGGGGCCTGCTTGATCAGCGCCCGGGCGATCGAAACTCGTTGGCGCTCACCGCCGGACAGGCTGACGCCGCCCTCGCCGACGCGGGTCTCCCAGCCGTCGGGCAGCCGGTCGACGATCTCGTCGACGCGGGCCAGCCGGGCGGCCTCGCGGATCTCCGCGGCGCCGGCGCCGGGCCGGCCGAGGCGGATGTTGGCTTCGATGGTGTCGTCGAAGAGGTACACGTCCTGGAACACCATGGCCAGCTGGCTCATCAGCGCCTCAGTGGACAGATCACGGACATCGACGCCGCCGACGCGGACCGTGCCGGTGTTCACCTCCCAGAATCGGGCGACCAGCCGCAGCAGGGTGGTCTTACCCGCGCCGGACGGGCCGACGATCGCGGTCAGCGTGCCCGGCTGGGCGTCGAAGCTGATGTCCCGCAGGACAGTTCGGTCGTCGTAACCGAATCCGACGTGCTCGAAGCTGACCTTGCCGGGGGCGACCGCACGCTCCTGGCCGCCTTCAGGCAGCGGCCGCACCTCGAGGACCTCGTCGATGCGGTCGAGGTTCTCCGCGGCCATGCGCAGAGCGGCGGAGTGGTCGACGATCTCCAGCAGCGGACCGGCGAAGCGGGTGATGAGCACCAGCAGCGCGATCAGTTCGGCGGCGTCGAGCGAACCACCCAGCGCCAGTGTCACTCCCACGGCCATCAGGGCGAGGAAGGCGGACTGCACCGCGACCGAGAAGGTGAGCAGGGCGGTCACCGCCCCGCGATTCATCGCCCCGTAGGCGCGGCGCTGGCCGGCGAGCGCGTCGTCGAGCAGGCGATTGCTCTCGCCGCGCCGGCCGAAGGCGCGCAGGATCGGCTGATTCTGCGCGAATTCGACAATGCGGCCCGCGGATTCGACGGCGGTGGCATCGATCGCGCCGAAACTGCGGGCGATGGCCGACTGGGACCACTGGTGCGCCACCAGGAGCACCGCGCCCGCGGCGAGCAGCGCGACCCCCAGCCGCCAGTCGAAGGCGAACATACCGACCGCGACCACGACGGGGGTGATCGCACCGCTGATCACGGGTTGCATCAGATGTGCGGGCACGGCGCCGATGCTCACGGTGCCCTGCGAAACCGAGTGGGTCAGGCGGCCGGTGCGATCGGTGCCGAACCAGCCCAGCGGCAGCCGGGAAAGGTGGTCGCCGATGCGGTGGTGCATGCCGAGCAACAGGTCGTTGGCGATCTGCTGACCGTCCATCGCCTGCGCGTAGAAGACGGCGGCCGCCGCGGCGGTGGTCCCGGCCAGCACCGCCAGCCAGCCGATCGCGGCGTCGCGGTCGCCGTCCAGCAGCGCGCGCAGGACCGGGACCACCAGCAGCACACAGAGGCCTTGGAGGACCGAGAAGGCGATGATCAGGCCGATCCAGCGCACGAAACGCGGGCGGTCGGCGGGATCGACGAGACGAAACAGCTTGCGAATCATCAGGATTCCTTTACAGCGAGGGGCTGCGTCTGAGTGCGCCACAGGTGGGCGTACGCGCCGTCGGCGGCCAGCAGGTCGTCGTGCTTGCCGGATTCGAGCACCTGCCCGCGGGACAGGACCACGATGCGGTCCGCGCCGCGAATGGCGTGCAGGCGATGGGCGATCACCAGCAGGGTGCGGCCGGCGACCAAGCGGGACAGCGCGTCCTGCACGGCCGCTTCGGATTCCGGGTCGGCGAAGGCGGTGGCCTCGTCCAGGACCAGCACCGGGGTGTCGGCCAGCAGCGCGCGGGCGATCGAAATCCGTTGCGCCTCACCGCCGGACAAGTGCGCGTCGGCGCCGATCTCACTGTCGTAGCCGCGGGGCAAGGCCATGATGCGGTCGTGGATCTGCGCGGTCCGAGCCGCGGCTTCGATATCGGCGAGGTCGGCTTCTGGGCGGCCGAGGGCGATGTTGTCGCGAATACTGGTGCGCAGCAACGAGGTTTCCTGGAAGACGAAACCCACCCGCCGGTAGAGATCGCGCTCGGACAGGTCGCGAACATCGACGCCGCCGATGCGCACCGCGCCCTCGGTGACATCCCAGAAGCGCGGCAGCAGCCGGGCCAGCGTCGACTTACCGGAGCCGGAGGCGCCGACCAGGGCGGTGACGGTACCCGGCTCCAGGCGCAGGTCGACGCCGTCGAGCACGGTGGTGCGACCGTCGTAAGAGAAACGCACACTGTCGAATTCGACGCTCGCACCGGTGGGTGTCCGCGGGGTGCCGACCCGGCGCAATTCCGGGGTCGCCAGGAGCTCGCCGATCCGGCCGGCCGCTTCGGCGGCCGCCTGCATGGCCATGGCGCCGAATCCGAGTGCCATGATCGGAGCGCCCAGCCCGACCGCCAGCATGACGAAGGCGATGACCTCGACCAGATCCGCTTGCAGCCAAATGCCTCCGGCGAGTGCCACCAGCAGCAGCATCGGCGGTGCGATGAGGGTGTTCGCGATCGATTCGACCCGGCGCATCGGGCCCTGCCATTCGCCGAAGAAGCGCGCCAGATCGTCCCCGGCGCGGCGGTATCGGTCCTGGGCGCGCCCGGCCTGGCCGAAAGCCTTGACCACCGCGATGCCGTCGACGAACTCGACGGCGGCGGCGTTGACCTTGTCGAGCTCCGAGCTCAACCGCTTCATGCCCGCGCCGCCGTCGCGCAGCTCGAAAGCCGTGGCGGCGAACCAGAGCACCAGGGGCACAAGACAGATCAGCGCCAGCCGCCAGTCCAGGTAGAAGAGGTAGCCGAGCGCCACCAAGGGCGTGACGAGCGCGGCCACCAGGTCGTTGAGCGCGTGCGCCACCGCGTGGTGGATCGCGCCCACGTCATCGGAGAGCACCCGCTTCACCCGTCCGGAGCTGCGGTCGGTGAACCAGCCCAGCGCGACACCGCCCAGCCGGTCGGCCATCTGCCGCCGGATCTGCAACCCCAGGTCGGCGTCGGCGATATGGCTGATCGTGTAAGCGCTTGCGGCGCCCAGGGTTCGGACGGCGAACCCGACCACCGCGATCCCCACCCACAGCCACACCGCGCCGCGATCCGCGCCGCCCAGCAGCTCCCGCGCGATCTCCACGACCGCGATGTAGGGCGCGAGCCCCGCCAGCGCACCCACCAATTGCAGCACCGCCGCCCCGGCGAGCCGCCCGCGCACGGGGGCGAGCACGACCTTCAGCCCGCCAGGTTTCTCGCTCGGCTGTTCTTCCTGGACCGCTACCGGATCCAGCACCGCTGTACTCATCGGGCTCCCAAGGGCAAATTAGATCACTGTTCCAATTTGCAGTGTAGCGAGCACTCCGGCCGCGGTACAGAATCTTTTTCGCGAACCGCCGCTACGGCGACGCGTTCCTGATCACCTCGAGCCGGGCCGCCATCCCCTCGAGCGTCCGCTCCAGCGCGTACCGGCACTGCTCGCGGTGCGCCGCGTCCCGCTCCCGCGGGTTCCCCACGTACCGCCGCACCATTCGCAACATCTCCTGCGCGCCCGGCCCGGCATCCGGCCGCCCCGCCAACAGGCTCTGCAATCCGGCCATCCCCAGCTCCCCGTCGTCACTGGCGCGCTGGTCCCCCAGCGCGATCATCCCGAGACAGCTGTTGAACGCGACCGAATACGCGATCGCGGCCTCCTCCCCCCACCCCGCTTCCAGCATCCGCGTCATCCCCGCGTCCATCGACGGCAGCAATTCCTCGGTCTGCGGCCCGTTCCGCAGCAGCCACGTCGCGGTACCCGGATATCCCGAGAAATGCTCGATGATCTGCGACAGAATCCCGTGCAACAGCTTCCGCCAATCCGGCTCCCCGAGATTCAAATCGATCTCCGCGAAAATCCGATCGATCACCGCCGCACACACCCGCTGCCGATCCCCCACATGGTGATAGATCACCGACAGCGACGTATCCAGCCGCCCGGTGAGATCCCGCATGCTCCACCCATCGAGCCCCCGCTCCGCCGTCAACGCCAGCGCCCCCTCGACAATCACCGCCCGCGAAAGACCGGTCCGATACGCCCGCCGGGAACCTTTTGCCACGGCTCGACCCTAACGACCCCGATCGCTACTCGGCCCCGGACGCGTCGTGCTCCCCCTCGCACCACTGCTCGGCGGGGACCATGGCGCGCACGTCGTCGACGTGCTCGCCGCAGCCGTCCCAGGTGGTCTTGCCGCAGCTCGGGCAGGTGATCGGGTAACACATCAGGGGTCCTCCAGACGGTTGGGGGGTATCGCCGAGCCAGCGTACCGGCGGGCGATCACGGGTCCGGATTCGAACCGGGTGTCGCGCCGTCAGTCCGTTCGGGGGTGCACCCGGGAGTTGGTGTGCAGGTAGTGGGCCCGGCCGTCGCGGAAGTCGTAGAGGGCGACGGTTTGCGGGTCTTCGAGGGGGTCGGTGGGTGGCATGAGGAAGTGGGTTTCGCTGATGGGGAGCAGGTCGTAGCGGAGGTGGTCGGGTTTGCCGAGGAACTGAGCCTGCATGGGGTCGAGGCCGAGGGTGAGGTGCAGGCGGCCGGCTTCGGCGTGGACGACATAGCGGGTGCCGGGGCGTTCGTAGACGCCTTCGTAGCGGGACAGGTCCAGGGCGAGGGCGGGGTTCGGTTTCGGCGGGGCGGGCAGGCCGGGGATGCCGAGGGTGCTCAGGATTTCCTGGAAGACCTTCTGGTAGAAGGTTTCCCGAGGGCCGCCGTTGGTGACCATCGCGATGATGGTGTCGTGATCGGGGAGGATGCGGAGGCGAGCGTTCTGGCCGATGGTGCTGCCGTCGGTGGCATAGACGGTGTGGCCGGACCAGTCGCAGACGATCAGCCCCAGAGCCCATTCCGGACCGAACATGTAGGGGTCGGGGATGGGCACGCGCGAGGACGTCATTTCCCGAAGGGCGGCCGGGGAGACGATCCGTGTGCCGTCGGGGGCTTTGCCGTCGTCCAGGAAGAGCCGGCCGACGGCCAGCAAGTCGCGCACGGTGGCGGTGAAATTGCCCGCGGGGCCGTAAGACCGGGGTAGGTGCGGGATCGGAGTGACGATCGGGCCCTCGTCGAGCGAACGGAGCAGATGGCCCGTGGCGGCGCGGGCCGGGTCGACCTGCGCGTGCCAGGTGCTGGTGTCGGACAAGCCCATCGGAGTCAGCAGGCGCTCGCGCACGAGATCGTCCCAGGAGCGGCCGTCGAGGACTTCCATCAGGCGGGCGAGCAGGGCGTAGCCCAATGCCGTGCTGTAGCCGTGGGTTTCGCCCAGCGGAAAGACCTGGGGTGCGCCGGCGATGGCCGAAACCATGCGGGCGTACACGTCGGCGCCTTCGCCGGGGTCGCCGAAGGCTTCCTCGATGCCATGGGTGTGATTGAGCAGGTGGCGCGCGGTGAGCTCGGCCGTGACCCGCGGGTCGGCCACCGAGAAACCGGGCAGATACGCGCGGATCGGATCGTCCAGGCCGATCCTGCCTTCGTCGACGAACTGCATGAAAGCAAGGGCAGTAAAGGTTTTGGAGATGGAACCGAGTTGGTAGACGGTGTCCGTGGTTGCCGCTTCGCCGGTCGATACGTCCTTGACGCCGACGGTGAACTCGGTGACCTGCCCGGCATGGAGCACGCCGAGGACAGCGCTGGGAATTCCGTACTCCGGCAACAGTTCTCGAATCAGGTCGAGCCGCATCGCGATCGCCTACTTCGGCAGACCGACCGCATTGGCGGCGTCCGCTTCGAAGAATTCGGTCGCCGCGAACGAGCCCGCGTGGGAGTCGAAGAAGGCCTGAACGCTTTCGAGTGATTCGCCCACGATCAGGTTGACAGCCTTGGCCCCGTCGGCGCTCGCCACCGCGAGAGTCCATCTGCTGCCCTTGGGCATTCGCACATGCGCCTGCTTCAGCGCATTCCAGAAACCGTCATTGTCGGACACTGCCGACACCGCCATGACATGCATTCTCGCTCCTATCGATCTTCCAGCGATTCGTGGACTCGGGTGACCAGCGCGACCCGGTCGGCGCCCGCGAGCGCGAGCGCCCGCGGCACCGTGCCGACCTCCGCCTGCAGGATCCCGAGCAGCACATTCGCTTGGCGTAGTTCACGTTTGGGGTAGGTGGTGGTCATCCGTTCGAGCACGAGCTTCCCCGTCGCCCCGACACTCGGCGCCTTGGTCGAATGCCGACTCGGTCCAGGCAGATTCGCGATCGAGACACCCGCGATCGCCAGACTCTGCTCGAATTCCCGGTCCAGCGCGTCCCGGATCGCCCGGGCATCCAGCCCGGCTTCGGCGAGCAGCCGCTGCGGCGCGGTGCCGTCCTGCGCGGCAACGGCCAGCAGCAGGTGTTGCGCCTCGATCGTCGCCGACCCGTCCTGCCGCGCCTCGTGCCCGCCGCGCTCCATGACCGCGTGCAGATACTTGTCGAATTCGTTGTTGCCGAACATGTTTCAGCGCCTCCTCAGCCGGACGCCGGCGGCGATCAGCCGCTTGGCGTGTTTCTTGTGCACTGCCTGACGGGTGACGCCGAGCGCCTCGGCCACCTGCGGCCAGCCCCAGCCCGCCCGCATCGCCTCCTCGACGGCGAGGTCTTCCAGCCGATCGGCCAGGCGCCGCAGGGCGACCACCGCCGCGAGGCGGCCGGCGGGATCGGTGGCGTCGGGGATCTCCAGGTCGGACATGTAAGCAACCTTAGTTGACAATTCTAGATAGTCAACCCAAGTTGCTCCGGGAGGCATGGCCGGACAACAAAAAATCCGGCGTGGCCGCTGGTGCGGCCGCGCCGGATCTGTTCGTCGCGCTCGAAGGACCTGAGATCTACTGCATTACGCGGTGCGCCCGCTCGAAGAGTTCG
The DNA here is from genome assembly GCF_040681285.1 of Nocardia sp. NPDC051832. Lineage (NCBI taxonomy): Bacteria > Bacillati > Actinomycetota > Actinomycetes > Mycobacteriales > Nocardiaceae > Nocardia > Nocardia sp. NPDC051832. The sequence continues at coordinate 21,863 of NZ_JBFAYL010000007.1, read as the reverse complement.
AGGGTGCACGCGTGCAGGAAGTCGCCGACTTGCTTGGGCGCCTTGCCCGCGAACGCGCGGGCGTAGGTGCCCTCCAGCACGATGCCGAGCTTGAAGCAGGCCAGCACGGTGTACCAGTCGACGGCGGACAGGTCGCGGTCGGAGAATTCGCCGTAGTGCGCGACCATCTCCGCCGGCGTCGGCAGGCCGCCGACAGTGCCGAGTTTGCCGGTCAGCGAGCCGATGGTGGTGCCGGGTTCCGGGCGGGTGGCGATCTGCCAGCCGAGGTCGAGCAGCGGGTCCCCGATGGTGGACATCTCCCAGTCGACCATCGCCGCGACCCGCGGACTGTCGAACTCGAACATCATGTTGGCGAGATGACAGTCGCCGTGCAGGATGCCCGCGCGCCACTCGGTGGGGCGGTTGCGCTCCAGCCAGTCGCCGACTTCCCGCACGCCGGGGATCTCCGGCCCGGGGTATCCCTCGTTGGCCGAGTAGGAGTCGAGCTCGCCCAGCCAGCGCGGAACCTGGCGTTCCAGGAAGCCCGCGGGCTTGCCGTAATCGGCCAGGCCCAGTTTCTCGTAGTCGAGCATGCCGAGCCGGGCGATGGCCTCGACCGCCGACAGACCCATCTGCCGGCGGACCTCCGGGTCGCCGGCGTGCAGTTCGGGCATTTCGTTCTGCGGGTTGAAGCCGGTGATCGGTTCCATCAGGTAGAAGACGGCGCCGAGCACGGACTCGTCGGGGCAGGCGGCGATCACGCGCGGTGCCCGGATCCCGGTGCCGTCGAGCGCACCGAGCAGACGAGCCTCGCGGCGGATCACCTCGTTGCTCTTGGCGCGCAGGTGCTTCGGGCCGCGCCGCAGCACGTAATCGCGGCCGCCCCGGGTGAAGCGCAGCATGATGTTCTGGGTGCCGCCGCCGAGCGCGCGCACCTCCTCGAAAGTCGCGCCAGGCAACCCCTGCTCATCCATCCACTTCCCGACGACGGCGAAATCGACGACGTCAGGATCCACTCCGGCCGGTTGCGCATCAGACATGCCCACATTGTGCACCACGAGTCCGGAGTAACTGAAGGCAAGTGACAACAGTTAGCCCGCCCGGGCCCGGCGTAGGGTTTTGCACACCATGCGCACGCTGCTCATCGACAACTACGACTCGTTCACCTACAACCTGTATCAGCTGATCAGTGAGGTGAACGGGGTCGAGCCGACCGTCGTGCGCAACGATGCCGTGGAGACCGTGGCGGAGCTGGGGCTTTCCGGTTTCGACAATGTTGTCGTCTCGCCCGGCCCCGGCCGACCCGATGTGGAACGAGATATCGGCATCTCCGCGGCGGTGATCCGGGAAACCGAGCTGCCCTTGCTCGGGGTTTGCCTGGGGCACCAGGGCATTGTGGTCGCGGCGGGCGGAGTGGTCGGGCGCGCCCCGGCGGCGCGGCACGGATATCTGGATCGGGTCGGCCACGACCAACGGGACCTGTTCGCGGGACTACCCCAGGATTTCACGGTCGTCCGGTATCACTCGCTGTGCGCACTGGAGCCTTTGCCCGACAGTCTGGAAATCACCGCCACCACCCCCGACGGGGTGATCATGGGAGTCCGGCATCGAACCCGGCCCCAGTGGGGCGTCCAATTCCACCCCGAATCCATCGCCGGGGAGTACGGCGCGACGCTGCTCCGCAATTTCGCGGAACTGACTGCCGCGCACCGGATCCTGAGCAACGTCAGCGATCATCTACCAACCGCCGACCGCTTCGAAGCACTGGATCCGCCCACTCGCTACCCGCAACCCGGCGCGATCATCCCGGTGCCCGGCGGGTCCGCAGTACGACAATTCGCGGGTCCCGCCGAGTCGGGCAGCCTTGCCGCCGTCGATCCCGCGGCATGCCGCCCTCGCGCCGGCACAATGACCGCCCCCAGCTCTGGCGATTTACATTCCGACGCAGTCGGGCCCGCGGTGGGTCCGGGGACCGTGCCGGAGGTGTGGCGTTCCCCGCTGGACGGCCCAGCTGAAACTCCCTACCGGCTGGGCGAATTCGGCCGCCCGTGGCAGGTGCGGCATCAGGTGATCGAGCGGGCGATCGATACCGAGGCGGCGTTCCTTCGGCTCTATCGCGAATCTTCCACGGCGTTCTGGCTCGACAGTGAGCATGTGGAGCCCGGCTTGGATCGGTTCTCCTTCCTCGGGGACGCGAGCGGTCCGTACGCGGAGGTGGTGCGCTATCGGGTCGGCGACGGCTCGGTCGTGGTGGAGACCGCGGACGGTGAGCGGCACACCGAGCAGGGGGACGTCCTGAGCTACCTGGCTCAGCAGCTGCGCTGGCGCAAGGCCGAGATACCGGAGCTGCCTTTCGATTTCGCGTGCGGGTATGTCGGCTATCTCGGGTATGAGGTGAAGGCCGATTGCGGGGCGGGCACGGTGCACCGTTCGGCGGTGCCGGACGCGCAGTGGATCTTCGCCGACCGGCTCGTCGTGGTCGACCACGTGACCGGGCAGACGCATCTGCTCGCGCTCACCGATCCGCGGTCGGAGCTGGCGCGCGACGCGACCGCGGACTGGCTGCGCGATACCCGCGAAGTCCTGGAGGCGCTGCCCACCTGGGCGAATCCACCTGAACTCGAGGTGGATTCCGATCTCGGCGCGGTCGAGGGGTTGCTCACCCGCGGGCGTGCCCAGTACCTCGCGGATATCGCGGTGTGCCTGGACAAGCTGCGGGCGGGCGAGTCCTATGAGATCTGCCTGACCGATGGCGTGACCGTGGCCGCCGACGCTGCCGACGGCTTGGATTTCTACCGGACTCTGCGCCGCTGCAACCCGGCACCGTACGCGGCGTACCTGCGCTTCGACGACCTCGATATCGCCTGCTCCTCACCGGAACGCTTCCTCAGGATCGATCGGGCGCGGACCGTGGAGAGCAAGCCGATCAAGGGCACCGCGCCGCGCGGCGCGACCCCCGCCGAGGACGAACGCCTGCGCCGGGAGTTGGCGTCCGACCCCAAGACCCGCGCCGAGAACCTGATGATCGTCGACCTGCTGCGCAACGACCTGGGCCGGGTCTGCCAGATCGGCAGCGTGCACGTGCCGAACCTGATGGCCACCGAGACGTACACAACACTGCACCAACTGGTTTCCACGGTGCGCGGCACACTGCGCGCCGACGTCGACGTAATCGATTGCGTCCGTGCGTGTTTCCCGGGCGGCTCGATGACCGGCGCGCCGAAGCTGCGCACCATGGAGATCATCGACGAGCTGGAAACCGAAGCGCGCGGGGTCTATTCGGGCACCATCGGCTTCCTCGGCCTGGGCGGCACCGCGGATCTGAACATCGTCATCCGCACCGCCGTCCGCCACGACGGCCATTGGCGCATCGGCGCGGGCGGCGCGATCGTCCTCGATTCCGACCCCCACGCCGAGTACCACGAGGTCCTCCTCAAGGCCGCCGCCCCCTACCGCGCGCTGCGCCGCTGATCAGGAAACCAGGGTGGCCAGGGCCGAGAGGGGGCCGGGCAGGCCCGCGAGGTGGTTCTTGATGCCGGTGGCCACCGGGTGGGGAGTGGCGGCGCGAAGGCGATCGAGTTCGGTCTGCATGACCTCGACGGTGTGGGTGAAGTGGGTGTCGACGAGGTCGGTGTCCTCCGGGTCGCCGGGCTGGGTGGACCAGTCCAGGGCGGGCAGGAAGCTGACGTCGACCGTGGCCGGGAGCGGGAGCTGCGGCAGGATCGGCGCGACGCCGAAGGGGACACCCACCGTGTAGGGAAAGACTTTGGCGCGGAACAGCTTGTCCAGTTGCAGCAGCTTGGCGGACCGTTCACCGCGGCTGAGCACGAAGATGGAATCGTGACCGCCGTTGGCGACGGCGGGGATCACCGGGACGCCCAGTTCCAGGGCGAGACGGATGAAGCCCTTGCGACCCGCGAAATTGATCTTGCCGCGATCGGTCCAGGGGCGGCAGGCTTCCCAGTCGCCGCCGGGGTAGACCAGGACCGCGCCACCGTCCTTGAGGCCCGCCGCGGCGGCCTCCTTGTTCGCCGGGATGACGCCGAATTGCCGGATGGCGTCGCCGAGAATCGGTGCGCCCAGCACGACATCGTGCGCCACCCCGAACGACGGTTCGTCCGGCCGGTGCCCCAGCATCGCCATGAAGGTGATCCACACCTCCGGCATCCAATAGATCGACGAATGATTCCCGATCACGAGCGCGGGGCCCGAGGTGGGCAGATTCTCCAGCCCGGTGACGGTGGGCGTGAAGTAGTTCGTATAGGCGCGAGCCGCGACGAACAGCGGGTGGTCGAGGTCCTGCGTCTGCTTGGTTTCGCTCATGGTGCCGTCCTTGATCTGTCACGATGCCGGAGAAACGGCGGCGGCGCGCGACGACACGAAAAGCTGACTTGTCCCCGGTCACATCCCCATTGATATCTCCGACGGTCACGCGATACGCGGACCCGAACGGCGTGCTGGTCGCGGCCTCTCGACCGATCCCGACACCTCCTCCTGCCCTTCCGACGTTATCAAGCCAAGCACTTGCTTGGTGGCGATTGTGCGATAGTCAACAATCCGCCCGCGAATCCCGCAGCGCCCCATCGCTTCCGGTATTGCGCCCTACTTCTTGCGGCTCTTGCCGGGCTTCGCATCCGGTGCGGACTCGGGTTTCGCGGTGAAGCCGGTGACTTTGCCGAGCAGCGAGACACCCGGGAGTTTGGCGAGCGCTCCGAAGACGTCCTCGCCCATCGAGATCATCGCCTCCAGGCGTGGCAGGAGCCGGTCGTAGGCGGCGAAGGCGGGGTCGGCGAGGGCGAGCGTGCGGTCCAGGCGGTCGATGGTGGTGTTGAGGCGATCGACGGCGGTGGCCAGGTTCTCGACCAGGTCCGGAAGCTGGGCGACCAATTGCGCCGAGGCGGGCGGGAGCCGGACCGCGGCGTCGAAGGCGTGGCCCGCGGTGAGCTGGGCGGTCTCCAGCGCCTGACCCGCGGCCGCCTGCGCGGCTTCGACGGCGGCCTGCGCGGCAGCCATGAGCTCGGCCGGGCCGGATCGGCGGGGGCTCGATGGCGGTGGCGGCTTCGGGATCGGCTTCCGGCGGCGGGGGCCCAGCGGACTGGTCATACCTCCACTGTGCCGGACCGGCGGACGGTCCGCAGCGCCGAGGGAAAGGGTCGGGGAATTCGGCGTGTCGGTGGGGCGTGGCAGTATTTCGGACACGATGAAACTCAGCAAAGGCGCCAACACAGCGGTTCCGACATCCCTACTGGCCGTGGTCGTTTCATGGCGGTCGGCCCATGTCGTGGACGCGCATGCCTTGCTGCTCACCGAAGCGGGCACGGTGCGCACGGATCGGGACCTGGTGTTCTACAACGCCCCGCGCCATGTATCCCAGGCCGTCACGCTCGACCAGGAACCCGGGCCAGGGACTGCCCGGTTGAGTGTGTCGCTGCCCCGCACCGAGGCCGAGGTGGACCGGATAGTGCTCAGCGGTTCCCTCGACGACGGGACATTCGGAGCGGTCGCCGGACTGACCGTCACCGTGTTCGACGCCGACGGGCCGGTCGCGGAGTACGAGATCACCGACGCGGACGCGGTGTCCGCCATGATGTTCGGCGAGTTCTACCGGCGCGACGGGCGTTGGAAGTTCCGCGCCATCGGGCAGGGGTGGGTCGAGGGGCTGGCCGGGCTGATCGGCGAATTCGGTGTGCAGATCGACGAACCCGCAGCCGATCATGGGCACACCAGCCCGGCAGCCTCGCGCTCCCACGAATCCTCTGCTCCCGAAGCGGGCACTCGGCACGTGGCGGCGCCGTCCGCCGGCGCCACCGCATTGGCCGACACCCGCGAACCGGCCTCGGCAGGGCAGGCCACACCGGCCCAGCACCCGCCGGTCGGGATGCCCTCGCATCGGTCACCCGAATCCACAGCTCCCACAACGGGTTACGCTCACACGGCCGACACCGGCAACACGCGCCACCCAGCACCCCTGCCAGCCGCCACGGGTTATCCGATCGACGAGATACCCCGCGATCGGAGCCCCCGCCCGACCGACAGGACCCACCACGGCCAGACCACCCGCCCGACCGACGGGACCCACCACGGCCAGACCACCCGCCCGGCCGACGAAATCCACCCTGACCGGACCACGCGCCCGATCGACCTCAGCCGCCGCACCGTCCAAGCTCCCGAACCGCCGCCCGCTCCCCCGCCGAATCCGGAACGGGCGGACTGGCATCCGGATCCGGAGAACGCCGCGCGACTACGGTGGTGGGATGGCGTCGAGTGGACCTCGGCCTGGCGTGAACCGATACCTTCGAATCCCCGGCATTGTGATCGGTGCGGAAATCCGCGGCGGCGCAAGCTGTTCGGGCGGCTCGCGCCGTGCGCGATCTGCGAGCCCGAGATCGAGGAGTTCCTCACCCACTGGCACACCCAGGCTTGGCGCGTGCTCACCGCCTCGGGGCCGAGCGGACCGGAGTGGGACGCGCTGTGGGCGTCGCTGCGGTATCAGCGCATCGAGGAAGACGCGGGCCGGCTCGCGCTGCGGGACGCGGCGCTGAGTTACGTGGAGCGACTGGTGACCTTCGCCTTCGCCGACGGCGAGATCGCGCAGTCCGAATTCGACGCGTTCGAGGACGCCCTCGTCGAACTGGACCTCACCGGCCCGCTCATCGACGACCTGCACCGGCGCATGGCCCGGGGCCGTCTGCTGTCCCGGCTGCGCGAAGGTGAGCTGCCCGCCATCCGCACTCCCGGCCTGCACTTGGATCCCGAAGAACGCGTGCATCTCGACCTGCCCGCGACCCACGTGCGCCAGCTGGCCCGCGGCCCCAAACTCAGCGAGGGCCGGCTCATCGCGAGCAACAAGAAGCTGCGTTTCGTCGGCACCTCCGCGGGCACCGAACTCCCCTGGAGCCGCGTGGTTTCGGTCGCCATCGAAGAGGACCTGGTCGTGCTCTCGGCCACCTCCGCCCGCGGCGGCGCCAGCTTCGAAGTCGACGACCCGGACTATGTCGCGGCCGCCCTGGAGGGCGCCCTCCGCGTCGCCAAACGCCTGGTCCTCACCCCCGGTCAGCGCGACTCCCGCAGCATCCCGCAAGAGGTGAAAGCCGAAGTCTGGCAACGCGACGGCGGTCGCTGCGTCGAATGCGGCAGCAGCCACTACCTCGAATTCGACCACGTCATCCCGCTGTCCCGCGGCGGCGCCACCAGCGCCTCCAACCTCCAAATCCTCTGCCGCGCCTGCAACCGCGTCAAAGGCGCCCGCATCTGATCCCCAGCCGAACGGCATCAGTCGTGACCGCCGGGTCGGATGGGTCGGGCCGGAGTCCCTAGCGGAGAGGGCGGGGTGCGGGGAAGCGCACGTGGCGGATCCGACATATGGGATGACGCACGTTGAGGGGCGCGATGTCGGGGCCGTAACGTGCAGCGATACCGGACAGGGTGGTTTGGAGGGAGTGGAAAACATGCGGGTGGCGGTTGTCGGTGGGACCGGAGTGCTGGGCAGTTCCGTGGTGCGGGAGTTGAGCGCGCGGGGGCATGAGGTTCGGGTGGTGAGCCGGAGTGCGCCGAAGGACGGGGTGCATGAGCATCGGGCGGCTGATCTGAGTACCGGGGCGGGGCTGCAGCAGGCGCTGGCGGGGTGCGACGCGGTCGTCAATGCCGTCGGCACCCGATCCAAGTTCGATTCGGTGCTGGTCGACGGCGTGCGCACGCTGCTCGAGGCGGAGCAGCAGGCCGGGATCGCGCACCACGTCGAGATATCCATCGTCGGATGTGATCTCGTGCCGCTGGGCTACTACAAGGCCAAGGTCGCTCAGGAGCGCGTGGTCGCCGAAGGACCGGTGCCGTGGACCTTGTTGCGCGCCACCCAGTTCCATCATCTGATCGAGGAATTCGTCTCGGTCCCCACCCGTTTCCGGATCGCGCCGCGCGTGTCGGCGAATACGCAGCCGATCGATGTCGACAGGGTCGCCGCGCGACTGGTGGACGCGGTGGAAGCCGGCCCCGCCGGGCGCGTTCCCGATATCGGCGGACCCGAGGTCATCACGTTCACCGACGCGGCCCGGATCTACCGCGAGCACACCGGGCGCGCGGGTTTGCCTCTGCCCGTGCCGATTCCCGGTACTCTCGGCCGCCGGCTGCGCGCCGGTGGGCTGTGCGTGGGCGAAGGCGGCGCGGCAGTCGGGATCGGTTTCGCGGAGTGGCTGACCAAGCGCTGACGGTCAGCCGGGGATGAGCCCGGCGTTGCGCCCCAGATCCGTGAGTATGGCGTCGAACAGAATCTCCGGGTGCGACACCGGGATCGGATAGTTGCCGAACACCTCGAGGGTGACATGCCCGTACAGGCGGGCCCAGATCTGGATCATCAGGTAGGTGACGCCGAGATCCAGCTTCTCCGCCGGGAACTTCTGCTCGGACTCGGAAAGGGTTGCCAGCAGCTCGGTTTGGAACTGGACGAGGTCTTCGCGCAGTTCCTCCGGGATGACATCGGTCGGCGGCGTGACCACGTCGTAGGTCGCCAGCAGTCGCCCGGCGGCCGCCAGGAAGATGCGGCCGAAGGGTTCGTCGAAACGGCGCATCATGGGCGCGGATCCGGTGCCGGGCGAGGCGAACACCAGGGTGAATTCCTTGGTGTGCGCCAGCGCCCAGCGCCGGAAACCCTTGCAGATGGCGAAGAACTGCTCCGCACCGTCTTCGGGCAGCGGCGCGATCTCGTCGGCCAATTCCGCGGCCAGCTCGGCGCAGTAGTCCAGCCGCATCCGTTCGAGCAGATCGTCACGAGAGTTGTAGTGCCGGTACAGCGCCGGCGCGGTGATCCCGAGTTCGCGGGCGATCGCCCGCAACGTCACCGCGTCGACGCCTTCGGAAGTGAGCAACATCCGGGCGACCCGCCGGATATCGGCGTCGCTCACCACCGGCGCGCGCCCGCGCGACTTGGCCTCACTCATTCCGCCACCTCATCACGGCTGCGCTGATCACGCCACAGCGTGATCGATGCCGGCCGCAGCTCGGTGCGGCCGGAATCGGTGCGTCAGTTGTACTCGACCTGCCAGCTCTTGATGGCGTTGAGCCAGCCCGAGCGCAGGCGGACCGGCTCGGAAACCTGCTTGATGTTCGGCATCACGTCGGCGAGGACGTTGAACATCAGGTCGATTTCCAGGCGGGCCAGGTTGGCGCCGACGCAGAAGTGCGTGCCGGTGCCGCCGAAGCCGACGTGCGGGTTCGGGTTGCGCAGCACGTTGAACTGGTAGGGGTTCTCGAAGTGCCGCTCGTCGAAGTTGGCGGCGCTGTAGAACATGCCGACCCGCTGACCCTTCTTCATCTCCTGGCCGGACAGCACGGTGTCCTGCATCAGGGTGCGCTGGAAGGCGATGACCGGAGTGGCCCAGCGGACGATCTCGTCCGGCGCGGTGCGCGGGCGTTCGGCCTGGTAGAGCTCCCACTGCTCGGGGAAGTCGACGAAGGCCTTCATGCCGTGGGTGATGGCGTTGCGGGTGGTCTCGTTGCCGGCGACCGCGAGCAGGATGACGAACCAGGCGAATTCGTCGGAGGCCAGCGACTCGCCCTCGACGTCGGCGTTCAGCAGCGTGGACATGATGTCCTCCGCGCCGCCCAGGTCGACCGGGCACTTGCGCTTCTCCTCGGCGAGATTCCAGGAGTAGCCCATGACCTCGGCGGTGGCGACCTTGTGGTCACCTTCGAAGGACGGGTCGTCGTAGGAGATCATCTCGTTGGTCCACTTGAAGATCTTGCCGCGATCCTCCTGCGGGATACCGATGAGTTCGGCGATCGCCTGCAGCGGCAGCTCACACGCGATCTGCTCGACGAAGTCGCCGCCGCCGGTCTTCTTGGCCTCCCACACGATCCGCTCGGCGCGTTCGCGCAGCGCCGCACGCAGCGATTCCACCGCGCGCGGGGTGAAACCCTTGGAGATGATGCGGCGCAGCTTGGTGTGCCGCGGCGGGTCCTGGTTCAGCAGCAGGTAGCGCTGGACCTCGATCTCCTCGCGCAGGATGTCGCCGTAGAAGCGGATGACCGCGGTGTTCTCCTCGGAGGAGTAGACCTCGGGCGTCTTCGAGATCTCCTTGATGTCCTCGAGCTGGGTGACCGCCCAGTAGCCGTCGTCCTGGAATCCGCTGCCCGCTTGGGGGACCCAGTGGATCGGCGCGGTGCGGCGCGCCTCGGCGAATTCCTCGACCGGCAAGCGCTGGGCGAGCAGGTCGGGGTCGGTGAAGTCGAATCCTGCGGGGACGGATGTGGTCACGGCTATCTCCTACCGGTCCGGGCTGCGGACCTCACAACGTTGTGTAGAACACGTTCCAGTGGAGAGTATGTAACCACAATCACTGCCCGTTGTGAACAGTGTTTAGTAAAACCCGTTTACTTTGTCCGATTCACGCGCCCACGAGGGCGTTCATGATGGTCCCCGCGCTGGTGGCGACCACGCCGCCGATCATGGCTCCCGCCACCATCTTCGGCGACTGCAGTGCGCTGCCCTGCCACTTCTCCCAGGCGAACTTGCCGCCGGCGAAGATGATCGCGACGATCCCCGAGAGGATGGCGAACCAGGTCAGCCAGCGGACCATCGTCATGATCTTGTCGGACAGCGGAGGCGTCTCCGGGGTCGGGTTTCCGATCTGCGCGAGCAGGGTCTCCCCGATCGTTGTCAGCATGTCACCACCTACTCCTCATCGCGACGCAATCCCTCATCATGGGCAGGCATACCCACTTCGGCCGAGAGATCACCGGCAGCCCCATTGACAGTTCGGTTGCGGCACAACCAAGGTCAGTCGATTCGCGATATCATCTTCGGGAAACCCCGTCGGCCCGAGCGGAATGAGCAGCACTGGCAATGATTCTGGTGACCGCGTTCGACACTTTGGCCCAGGTCGGCAATCCGGAGCCGTTGGCTCCGCCGATAGCCGACAAGTTCCAGCAGATGGTCAGCTACTTCACCTGGTTCGTCCTCCTGGCCGGCATCGCCGCGATCATTTTCGCGGGCGGCAAGTTCGCCTGGGAGAAGTGGACCGGCGGCGGGCTGGATTCACCGAAGATGGTGGCGGGCGCCATGATCGGCGGCGTGGTCGCGACCAGCGCCGGCACGATCATGAACGCGCTGATCGCCTAGGCGCTGGACGCCTTCTTGTAGCCGGATTCGATCTGCTGCCGCAGATGCTTCTCGGTGTACCGGATGGCGGGCCCGATGAAGGCCTGGATCACCTTGTCCAGCGCACGCCCGGCTAACCCGCCGGGGACCTTGTAGTCGCACACCACACTGATCTTTGTGGTGTCCGCGCCCAGCGCCTCGAACTGCCAGCGCATCCGGCCCTCGATGCCCTTGACCGCACGCAACGCGATCACCGAATTCTCTTCCCACTCGACGACGTCGCCACGCACATGCAGCGTCATCGGACCGAGATTGATCGCGGTGTCGAACACCGCGCCGACCCCGCTGGTCTGCTCCCCCACCGGCGTGAAGTGCTTCACCCCGAACATCCAGTCCGGCACATTGCGATAATCGTTGACGTAGTCGAAGGAGTATTCCCGTGGCGCGTTCCCGACCGCGGCGTGCTCGACATGACCCATTGCTGATCCCCTTCCCGGCTGCCTTTCCGAGAGTATTCGTTCTTGGAGAATGCCGCCGGGCTGGAGATCGAAACCTGGTCAGTGATCGGCGAGCCAGCTGCCGTGGAAGCCGAACGGCACGCGTTGCGGCAGATGGATGGCCGCGACCGGGGCGCTCAGGTCGTCCGCGTCCAGGATCACCAGATCGCTGCGGTCGGTGCTCGCGTCGTAGACGTAGGTCATGAGATAGCCCGCACCGCCCGGGGTTTCGTCGGCCGGCGCGAAGGCCGCCTCGCCCGGGCGGCGACCCGCACCGAATTCGTGGGCGGTGCCGGCTCCGGTCCGCAGGTCGTAGCGCACCAGGGCGGTGTCGGTGCTGACATGCCCGAAGTGCGCGGGCAGGCCGGTCAGGCGGTCGTCGATGCGCGGGAATTCGGCTGGGCGGTCGTCGATCTGACGTTCGTCGACGGTGCCCGCGGCGAGATCGATGGTCCAGCGCCACAGCGTGGCGTCGTCGATCTCGGCGGAGTCGGTGCGCCACATGTCCGGATAACGCATGACCTCCAGCACGATTCGGCCCGGCTCGTCGTAGGCGTTGAGGCTGTGGAAGACGTAGCAGGGATCGATCGCGAACCAGCGGACCTCGCCGTACGGGTCGTCGCGGCGCAGCACGCCGAGCCGGGCCTGGTAGTCGTCGCGCCAGCGGAACGGCATGCCACCGCCGTGCATCGCGGTGTCCATGTCGAAAAGCACTGGCAGGTCCATGAATACGACATGCTCGGCGGTGAGATTGAAGTCGTGGTGCATGGTCGCGGCGGGCACGTCGATCGGGCGGCTGACGACCAGATTGCCCGCGGCGTCGGCGCGGTGGTAGGTCAGATAGGGCGCCTCGATCACCTCATAGCCGAAGAAGTGCAGTTCGCCCGTGCTGGGGCAGGTCTTCGGGTGCGCGGTCATCGCGGTGGTCAGTTTGCCGTCGAAGTCGTGCGGGCCCAGAGTGTCCAGCTCGCAGGTGATCTCATACGGGAACGACGATTCGACCAGGGCCAGCGTGCGACCGGCATGCCGGATGACGTGCGTATTGGCAACTCCCGCCGCGAGATCGCGGCCCTGCGGGCCGTAGGACGCGGCGCCGTCGGTGAAGGTCGTGGTGCGCACCCAGCGATTTCGATAGGACACCGCCTGACCGTTCTCGATCCGCACCCCGTGCACCATGCCGTCACCGGCGAACCAGTGGATGGAATCGGCGGCGGGCGGGTTCGGGCCGTTGCGCAGGTACCAGCCGGACAGCTCGGGCGGGATGCTGCCGGTGACCGCCAGGTCGACAGCGGTGACTTCTTCGGTGACGGGGGCATAGTTACCGGTCAGATGCGGAACAGCCATGGGACACAACCAATCTGAATTACTCGGGTGCGCCGAGGGCTTCGGCGCGGGCCTGGACGTGGGCGACATAGCGGACGGTGAACACGACCGGGATCACGAACACGGCGACCATGACCGCGAACCGTGGGCCGGGCGAATGCGCGAGGAAGGCCAGCGTGACCGCGCCGATCGCGAAGCTGGCGGTCCACGCCGTGGTGAGCACGTAGTTCAACCGGATGAACAGCGGCTCGTCCCAGACTTCCTCGGGCGCAGTCTGTTTCGCGATCGGAAGGGTGAACGGCAGCCCGATGGCCAGGGACACGCCCGCGATGATCGTGAGCATGCCGTTGGCCAGCGCCGGCACGTAGGGGTGCACCGCGGTATCCGGGTTCACGAAGGCGAGCACCGTCATCGCGAGGAAGAACAGCGCCGTGCCGAACTCGATCACGAGGGCGTCCGGCTTGCTCCCCTGCCGGAACCGGATGCCGAGCTCCAGTACCGAGACCAGCACCGCGGCGAGCGCGGCCCACTGCCAGTACGCCTGCGGGACCACCGCGAAGATGATCCAGGGAGCGAAAGTGCGCAAAGACGACATGTCCAGAGATCTCCTCGACATTCCAGTTTTGACATGTCGAATGTAGAGTCTGCGTTCTCGACCTGTCAATACTGGAATGTATGATCCGGGCATGAGTCTTCGACACGCCGTGCTCGGCATGCTCGCCGAGGGGCCCGCCAGCGGTTACGACCTGCTGCAAATCTTCAAGGACTCACTGGCCAACGTCTGGCCCGCCACCCAGAGCCAGATCTACACCGAGCTCACCAAACTCGCCGAGACCGGACTGATCGAGGTGTCCGACGAGGGGCCACGCGGGCGCAAGGAGTACACGCTCACCGCGGCGGGGCTGGCCGAGGTGCGGCGCTGGCTCACCGAAACCGAGCCGAAACCGGTGGCGCGCAACGACATGCTGCTGCGCGTGTTCTGCCTCGGGGTGCTCGAACACGACCAGGCCCACGACTACCTCAGCGACATCGAAGACCGGATGACCAAGGCCGGTGCGCGGCTCACGGAACTGGAGACCTCGATCGAATGGGACGACGACCCGTTCTCCATCTACGGCCACATCGCCCTGGAATGGGGTAAGCGTTTCTACGCGATGAACCAGGACTGGGCACAGTGGGCGCTCACCCAAATGCCGCCGCCGAAGCGCTGAAGGTTTGCCCTCGAACCGTACGGGTAGCTCCGAGATGGTGGTGCAGAACCAGCCGCCACCACTCCGCAACCATCGAACGGAGGACTTAATGGCTGCTACGCCACGAGGTTTCGCGGCAATGGACCCGGAGCGACAACGAAAAATCGCCAGCCAGGGCGGCAAAGCCAGCAGCGGCAGCTTCGACAACGATCCGAAGCGCGCCAGCGAAGCCGGCAAGAAGGGTGCCGCGGCGCAGCCCGTCGAGGCCAAACGCCTCGGCGGCACGCACAGCCACCAGAACCGCTGACCGAAGGAAGTCCGGGAAGAGCGAGGCCCTCGGCCCCGCTCTTCCTGCTATCCGACGAACTCCCGGTCGCCGTACCGCACCACATCCGGCCAGCTCGCCCCCAGCCCGGCGACGAAATCCCGCGCCACCTCGAGATCCGCCGGCTCGGCCACCAAAATCAGCGTGTCCCCCTCGGTGACCGACCCACCCACCAGCCGCTCCCGCGCCACCCTATCCCCGACCAGCCCGTCATGAAACCGGCGCACATCAACCCCCGGAATCTCCGCGACGAACGCGTCCACCTCCGGATCACTCGCCGCCAAGGGCTCGAAAGTCAGCACCGACTCCTGCCGAAACCGCACCCGCACCTGATCGGCGATCCGCTCCAACTCCGCCGCATCAACACAAGCCAGCCGAAACGCCCGCGACCGCTCATACGTCGCCGCCTGCCGGTCTTCCGACCAGAACACCCCGCTCACCAGCGTCGACCCCACCGGCAACCCCACGTTCTGCACGGCAATGGCCCCCACCGCCACCTCGAACCCCTCCAACCGAGTCCGCAACCGCTGATCCGCGGGATCCGTGATCGTCGCGGTGTTATCCGTCGCGAAAAGCTCAGCAGTAGGCGCCAGCGGATTCCCCGCCGCACACGTCCCCGGACTCGCCCCAGCCGGCGCGTTCACAACCAGCCCGACCGCGACAAGCAGCGCCGCGAAACCCCCGGTGATCCGACCCCGCATCAACTCGCCCCGCATCGCAGCTCCTTCATGTCGCCTCAGTCGAGCCAGTTATGAAACATCCTGCCCAGCAGGCCTTTTCGACAACGATTCGGGCGCGGGACCCAGCTCTTGGCTGCTGTCAGCACAATCCCCGGGCGAACACCATGCTCTTGTCGCCGCCGAGGTCGTGCACAACGACCTGGCGCCCGTTCTTGCCGTCCCATTCGGTGTAATGCTCGTTGCCGGCGTCGGCCTGTAGCTTGTCCGCTACACCGCTGCCCTGCCAGTACTGACTCTTCCAGTTGCTCGGCACCCCGGCTTGGAATTGGCCGAGACGCGACTTCGCTTTGAAGGAGTCCAGGTCGGCACGCGGTAGTTCGACGACCACCTCGACGATCTGATCGTTGAGGCCGGCCGTCGCGTCCTTGGCCGTCACCGCTTTCGCGCTCTCCGGGAAATGGATGTCGCCGCAGCCCCCGATCCGCTCGACATCATCAGCAGGGTCGTCGCCACACGCTGTCAGCACCAGCAAGCCGATCAACACCGGCGCCCAACGGATTCGCCGCATCACAGTTCCCCCGACCACGTGTAGTCACCCAGCGATTCGGTGTTGCCGCGCGCTTTGAAACTGCGCGCCCAGCCCGCTTCCTCGAGTTGCCGCATATCGTGGTTGAGGCCTTTCTTGACCGCCAACTCCGGATCCGAGGACCACCAGTCGACGGTCTTGTCGAAGTCGTACAAGTCATAAACATAGACGCGATACCGGATGTCGGCTGTCAGCTTGTCGCCCGATTTCTGCACGGTGGTGTCACTACCGACCGCCACCGAGAAGGTGCCCAGCGCCAGTACGACATCGGAGTCGTCGGTCACCACCACCGGTTCCCAGGCAGCGGTGATTTCCTGCACGGCGCCGCCGCGGTCGCCATTCCGCTTGGCCTCACCTTTGATCCACGTCAACTGGCTCTCGACGGCGGCTTTGATGGCTCCCGTCTTGACGATCTGAGCGACATTGACCGGTCGAATGATGTATTCGTAGTCGGGGCCGTGACAGGCCAGGTACTGGTCCAGGATGTCCCCGGCGAAGTCGTAGCCCTTGTGATCGAAGTAGAGCTGCACGGACGGGGCCGTTGTCGTACTGATCAGGCCTGCTTCGGATCGGTTGAGAATGCTGCGATCGGAGCCGAACTGCGGGTGACTGGACGGTATCGCGGGATCAGCCGGCGGATGCAATGTTGCTCTCCCACCAGATGTTGTTTCCATACCCGTACCGGAGCGCGCCGACATCGACGACGACCTTCTCGGGAACCTCGAATTCGCCTGCGTTGTAAGCGGGTACGCTTTGCCCCGGCGTGTAGTCCAACGCTTTGGAGATGCGTTCGAGCATCGTGGTAAGCGCCCCTTTCCTGGACTCGGCTGATTTCTTCAGTGCATCGACCGCTGCGGTGATCTCCGACCGAATCGATTCCCGCATCGGGTCGTTGATCAGTTGCGCCCATTCCCCTAGCGGGAGGGTGAAATTGAGGTAGGTCATCGGCTGTGCGAGCCCACTGACCAGTCCCATGGTCTGATTGAAGACCAGCCGGTCGAGCACCGTGCCGCCGTTCTCGACGATCTTCGCGATGGTCTCCAAGTCGGTGCTGCGCCCGGCGATCGATTGACCGAGGCTGGTCGAGCTGGTGCCGAAGGCCGTTGCCGCCTCGCCGGACCAGAGACTCTGCAACCAGCGCGTGCCGCCGGTGAGATTCTCCGAGGCGACGAAGTCGTTGATGCCGAGCAGCCCGATCCGCTTCCCGATGGCCTGTAGCGCTTCCCAATCCGCTTCCAGCGGGACCAGGTAGTCGGCTGCGGGTTTGATACCGATCGCCTGGCTCAGCGCCTCGTCGTATTTGCTGATCGAGGCGATGCCCGCGGTCACGACCTGGCGCGTCGCGTACTGCTCCTCCGACACGTCCGGCAGGCTGGGCAACTGCAAACCGCTGAACCGCTTGACACCTTCGGCGTTACTGGTGCCGGATCCGCCCGTGTCACCGAGCCCGGTCGCCGCGGCCTGGTTCAGCTGCTTCGCCGAGTTACCATCTGTCGCTTGGTATTTCGTGCTCGCCGTGGCGAGATTGTCGCCGAGCGTGCCGAGGGCGGACAGATCTTTCTGATGTGCCGAACTGAGCGCCGTCGTGAGCTTCTCGATCGAGGGCCCCAGTGTGGCCATGAGTCCCGCCGTCCCGGCGGGCAGCGCCACCCCCGGCAGCAGTCGCGAAGCATTCGTCGTGAAGTTCGTGCCGAGATCTTGCAGATCCAGCTTGAATCCCGCGAGACCCGATACGTCGGCCGCGAAATCGACCATGACTCACCCACCCCCAATTCCTTGTTCGCAGAGTAGCGGGTGCGCCGGTAATACCCAACACCCAAAGGTCACAGCCATCCTGTTGCGCCAACCGCCTCGGCGGCCGGCTCGATCGCATGCGCCCGTTCGCCGAGATTCTCCCAGTTCAGGCCTTGCAAGTGGGCGGGTGGGGCTCGAACCCACGACCAATGGATTGTGAGATCAATCACTGCTAATGTTGCACGCAACTTCGCCGTCGGATCCAAGATCCGCCTGCCCGAAGGCGACGCCTTCACTCATTGATGTCATCGGAATCGTCAAAGTGTAGGTCCTTCGGCCGTCCTGGCCATGGAGGGGCTTCGATCGCCATGCCCGTCCATTTATCGATCTGGAGGACCGGATACTCCGTAGAGGTCGAGAGTCCCGACGGTGTCCAAATGCAGTCGTTCCCAAGTTTCAGGGTGGTAGGAGTGTCGTGAATCGACGAAAAAAGCTTCCAACCGTTCCTGAAGCCGAGCCGCACACGACCTGACTTGAAAAAGACAGGCGAAGCAATGGGCGACGCCAGATTTCGCTCCAGATCGGCCCGGGTCCAGTATGTTATCGGATGGCGATCCGGATTGTCTTCCAATAGCGAGCGCGGTGCAAGCTCGGCATCGTATCCAACGGTCAGTGTGGCCATACCGCCGAAGCGGATGTCGATGCGATCAGCATGCCAATCGATGCCGGAAACTTTGGCACCGCGAATTGGATCCATAATCCATCGGTCGTCGTATTCTTTGATGTAGAGAGCCATTCTACTCCCCCAGCTCATCGAGGATATTGCCAATACTATCCTCGGAAACCGAGCCATCGGAATTCTTCGGATACACTTCGCCCGACTCCAAATCCACAACCACGTCCGGGTTTCTCATGGCGCCGTTTCCGCGAAACGCGGCCGCATTCTTGATCCTATGGATCGCCTCTCTTACTTCCTGCGCGGGAACTCCGTAGTGGCTGGCAATCCGGGGGACCTTCGTGGTCATCGACGGGGACGTGAACGCACCGCTCGGATTGCTGGAGTTGATGTCCTCATCCGCGCCATCGAGCGTCGGGACCAGCGAGATAATCCCCGCAAGTGCGGCCGACGCCGAATTAAGGTCGGGCACACCGTTGAAGGCCGCCATGGTGCCTACGTAGGCTGCTGCAGCAGCCGTGGTCCAGCCTAGCGCTTTATATAGTTTGCTTGCGTCGTAGGCAAGTTGGATGGCACGAATCGTGTTGCCCCCGATCACCGCGACACTCGCACCGCCTACAGCCACGCTTGCCCCGAAGGTGAACCATGCGGTCACGGCGGTGACGGCGAGCGCGGTGGTGATCGCGATCAACGCTGACTTGATCGCGTTTCCAAAGTCGACGCGCACCTCGGTGGTGCTGGAGTTGTACTCCTTGATCGGATTCGCCATGGTCAGCGACGCTGCGGCAAGCTGGGTGGCACCGGTCTGGAGAGTTCCCAGGTGTCCACGGATCGACTCCAGAGACTTCTGGTATTCGCTGCTGCTCGGGTCATCAGCACCGTCGAACAAACCGAGAATGGTCTTGATCTGGGATGCAGCACCGGTAACGGTCTCCTCGCGGGCGAAAGCTGTCCAGACCGACTCAGCCTTGGACAGTTTCGAAGTATTACCGTTGGGGAGCTTGCCGAATACCTTGGCGACCTGGCCGGCGACCTCGTCGAAGACCGCTTCGACCCCGACACTGTCGTCGCGTTCTATGCCGTTTCCGTTGTCCCCCACCGAGGACGGAAAATCCACCTTGTACAGAGAAACCGGCCGCACATCCGGGCGAGGTGGCTGAGTACTGGTTTTACCCACATCGCTGACGCCGAGATTGTAGCCCGCCGCATACAGTACGTAACCGAAGTTGGTGAGCGCGTCGGCCAGGTTCGTGCACGTTTGCGCGGTGGTCAGCGCTGCACGGTCGAACGCCTGTCCCCACTCCCTACAGCCCGGGGCGTCCCCAGCCATGCCGACGCAGTCGTTCTTCATCGCGTCGTGAACGGGCTTGTCCGCCGTACGCAGAGCAGTAGCGAGGTCATGGCACTTCTTGGCCGCCTCATAGTAGGTTGGCCAGTTGACCCGCACCCTCACTCACCCTGCAGCATCTTCAGATTGGTGCTGATCGCAGTGGTGTAGCGGCCGTGAGCCTTCTTTGCGGCCTCGCTCATGTTGCGAATGCCTTCGGCGAACTCGCGCGCACCTGCGACCCATTCACTGTGTGCCTCCGCGTACGCGGCTGCGGCGACACCTTCCCAACCGGTGCCGGCCAAACCTGCCACCCGGTTATCGACCTCATCGAGGTGCTCTGCAATAAATCCGGACAGGCCCGACAGGCGGGCAACGATTTCTTCGAGATGGTTGAGATCGACGGAGAATTCCGTGGTCATGGCAGATCCAAACTCGAAGCGGACGTGTACAGCGGCGAGGCGTTGCCCTCGTCAACCGACTCATATGTTTCGGCGGTGACGCCGAGCTTTTCGGCCATCTCAGTCAACGCTGACATGATCTGCCCTCCGCCGTCCTTGACATCGGTCCAGCCCTCAGCGAAGTCCGTCGCTGAAGCTCCCGTCCAGCCCCCGTCGAGAAGCAGGCCCACTTCTTTTGCCGCCGCGTCCATCGCCGTGCGCAAGGTGTCGGCCAGCTCGTAGACGTACTTTCCGACATCACGAACCTTCTCGGGCACAACAGCAAGGTTGTTCGATGATCCCCCGTCAGCCATGAGCGGATCGTACTGGCCAGCGCGCGACAGTGTCCAACCCGCTGTTCCGTTGAACCTCTACTGCTCAACCGTCATCGCATTCAGTTGATGACGCTCCGCCACAACCTGTTTCGGCATCCGGCGACGGCGGGAAACGAGCCCTCGGTGGGCTGTCGGTCCGGTCCTTTTCACCCCTCTCATAAGGAGCGATTGTCATGGCTGGAGAGCTCACACTCACGGTGACCGGAATTCACGCACACCATCCCGATCACAAGGTTCTGCCTAGTGCCTCATTGAACAACCTTCGTCGGTAATCGGGCAGGCGGATCTTGGATCCGACCGTTTCGAGTGCCGCCCGGGGCTGCCAGACACGCCCGGTCGTTCAACGGGCTACGTCGAGAGTCCAGGCTTGGCACCGTGACCAGCGTGTCCTGTGCTTCGGGCGGGCTCATCTTGCTGAACGGATCCGATTCGACGATTTCCTCGGCCGTCGGGTATTTGAAGAACTGCTGAAGACTCCGGTACTTCGTGCGCACTGCGGAGACATGGCTCACCGGTGCGCTTGTTGGCCTTGGTCAACAGTTCCTCGACGTAGCCGCCGATGTGGTTGCGGGTGATCGCGGGCGCGTCGGTCGAAACCCTTCCGAGAGCAGGCATTCCGCAAAGTGCCCGATGTGCACGAGGTACACGTCGACTGTCTTCTGGGCGCGGTTCTTTCGCCGCAACTCCGTCGCGAAGTCGTCCTTCAACTCGCGGATATCGTCCAGCGAGAGCGTCCCCAACCCAGAACGTACTCCCATAGTCCATCCGTGGAAGAGCACTGTTCTAGACCGAAACCTCTCGTGAAATGAGAAAACCCGCTGGTCGGCGGGTTAAGTGGGGCTCGAACCCACGACCAATGGATTATGAGATCAAACACTGCCGACGCTGTGCTGACCTGCGACTATACTGTTCGGCGCTGAGCCTCTCGCAATATTCTATTGGTGCGTATCTCAGCTCTCGGGGCAGACCCGCCCGTTAATCGTATACGACCGATCCGGCGGACCGTCGCCACGCGTGGCGACCACCCCAGCTGCCAACGAGTGGCAGCAGAAGGGTCATGGACCTCGGCAGAGCCGCGGAGAACCCTAGCGCGGCTGAGGAATTGGGCAAGGTGTGACCAGTCTCGCGAACATCGGCACGTCGACCGGGCCGGTACGGAACGATCACCTCCGTGACTTTGCATGTGGAGGCCGACAACGTTGCATCGTGGGTGGAACGGCTAACCACCGCAGCCAAGCGGGGTGAGCGAATCGATCTCGCGGAAGATCTCGCTGCCGACTCAACTGCCCGAGATCCGGCCAGCGGCAAAAAGTGGCGGTCCAAGCGCCAGATACCGGCTGCCGCGCTGCGCAAAGTTTTGGTCGACCGAGACCTTGATGTCGATCCCCACGGGATCCGGATCAACGGCGCTCGGATCATTGGTCCGATCGATCTGGAAAACATCAAGTTCGAGCACGCTCTGCACCTCACGGCGTGCCACGTCGAGCATCACATCAATCTGACCGGTTCGACGTTGCAAACGCTGCAGCTCAGCGGCTCCCACATCAAGTCACTCACACTCATTGGAGCGACGGTCACCGGTGACCTAGGCTCTGTCTCGAAGTGTTGATGGCGGGCCGGTGGCCCGCCATCAACTGTGTCGTAGCCATTGATTGATCACCGCGATGTGGATCGTGGCC
>NZ_JBFAYL010000006.1:0-403539 GCF_040681285.1 Nocardia sp. NPDC051832 | reverse complement strand
AGGCCACGATCCACATCGCGGTGATCAATCAATGGCTACGACACAGTTGATGGCGGGCCACCGGCCCGCCATCAACACTTCGAGACAGAGCCTAGGCGTACCGGCGTTGCGCGGTCGCCGGTAGTCGGGTCGACCAGTGCGGCTTCGCCGGATCCTGCTGCCGGTCGTCCACCAGCGCGGTCTGGATGACCGTGAGCAGCTCGAAGGTGCGGAAAGGCTTGATCAGGAAGTCGTGTGCACCCGCGGTGATCGCGAGCGCGACGACATCGGGATCGGGCTGCGTCGACATGACGATCAGGTGGGGCAGGTGTCCGTTCCCGCGTAATCGGTCGTGCTCGGCGAGTGCGAAGATGCCCGGCACCGCGGGGTCGGCCAGGACGACGTCGGGCGTCCAGTCGGCGGTCAGGGCGAGGGCGTCATCGCTGCGCGCGGCGTGCAGGGGATCGTGACCGGCGGCTTCGAGGACGAGGGTGGTCATCTCGGCAACCGAGGGATCGACCTCCAGCACCAAGACGCGACCCTGGCGGTGGTCAGGCGGGATCAGTGGCCGGCGGAATCGGTCCGGTGTCGGCGGAAATATGTTCATGACGAGCAGGTCCTTCGTTTGACAAAGTCTGCTGGCAAAAACGCAGTAGATCGGGTGCCGTCGAAACTGGACGGTACTTCTTTACACTATACAAGATAGTTAACTTTCAGCAATCATATTGGGATATTAATTCGGCCGACCGGTTTGTTCAGCGGTGCCCGCCGCCGTGATCGTGTGAACACGTATCGGTGCGGCGGCCGTCGGTAGCGGCTTGACCTGCGCCGTGACCTTCCAGGGCCGCGAACGGGCCGCACTGATTGGCGGCGATCCAGACATGCACCATCGGATTTCCGGAACCCGGATTGATCGAGTTGGGCGGGCAATTCCCTTGTGCGTCGGTGACGCCGGCGACCTGCGGACCGTCGGCTCCGGACTTCCAGCAGAGATTGTCGTGGACGTGCCACTGCATGAGCGGGCCGCCGTAATTCACCAGTTCGGTGTCGTCGATCTTTTTGCCCTTGGCGATATACATCGCCGAGACCAGCGTTCGATTCGCGCCGTCGACCCGGTAGACCAGTGACTCGGGGTAGGCGGCGTCGAGGAACCGATCGTCACGAATGTAGGTGAAATTGATATAGTGCTCGTACCCGGTGGACGCATCGCCGATGGATTTGAAGCCCAGTGCGCCAACGGAATTGACGTCGGCGAAGGCGGGCGGTCCAGGGTGGTGCGGATCAGCGCGGTCGCGCGCTGTTCCTGCTCGGCGGTCACGCCCGGCACCCCGGACACGTTGATCGGCGTCGCCGGATCCCATGGCCGCGGCCAGGCGTCGCCGGTCCCGTGGTGGTCGGCGTGGTCGCCGCCGGCGGCGTGGCTATGGTCGCCGCCGCCGTCGTGGCTGTGCACATGCCCGGCCCCGCCGAGCATCGCCGCAACGGCGAGGACACCGGCCGTACCGGCGGCGATCCCGGTCGACACGGGCGGCAAGGTCGCTTCGGGCCGCACCAGGGCGACGGTCGCTGCGGCGATCGTGAGCACCCCGAGCGCGGCGCAGGTGCTGTCGAGGAACTGCGGCGCTTCCGCCACGTCCAGGCCGTCCGGCCACGGCAGCCCCGCGAACCGGGTGTACCCCCAGATCGCCACCGCGACCAGGTTCACCCCGATCACCGTGAGCGGCACGGCCTTCCGCGCACTCATCGCCGCGACGAACCCCACCGCGCACTGCGCCGCCGCCAGCACCACCATCAACCGGGCGAGAGTGGCGTGCTCGGTATGCAATCCCGCGGCGAACAGATGCAATGCCCCCGCTCCCACCGAGGCCACACCACCGAGCAGCAGGATCCCGTTGCGCCCACCAGCCATCGTCACTCTCCTTCGTTCGCCCTGGACGCTACTGCCCCGAGCCGAACCCCGCTGCCGCGAGTTGTGAGAGATCTCTGTGGTTTCGCCGCGCGCGGGCTCAGTGCGATTCGAGCACCTGCTCGACGTGCGCGAGATAGTCGAGTAGATCCCCGATTTCGGTGAGTGGCACTCCTGCTCCGGCCAGCGTCCGAATCTGCACCAGCCGAAGCAGTTCGGCGGAGCGGTACCGGCGGTGGCCGGTGCTGTCGCGTTCTGGTTCGCCGACCAGGCCGTGCTGGTGGTATTGCTGCACGGTCGTCACCGCGATCCCGGCGAAGGCCGCCGCCCGGTCGATCGTGAACGCCGGGGTCTGCGCTGTCGTCATCGAATGCCTCAGCTCTGCGTGGTGTCCCCGGCCGCGCGGTCGATGGCGTCGGTCAGGCGTTTCCGTTCGCGCTTCTTCCACGAGTCCGCTGCGTAGTTCGCGGCGAATGCCTCGATGAATTCCACCGGGTCGTCGCCGACGACCTCGCGGACCGGGGTTCCGTTGGCGGCACTCTGCTCGAACAGGTCGATCAGGTCGTCGAAAATCGTTACGCTGCCGCCGAGTCCGACGACCATCAGGTACCGCTCGAGGGCGTCGATCGCGGTGCGGTAGCTCTCGGAGAGCGCTTCCTTGCGCTTCTTGTACTGCCACCACAACCGCTTGTCGCCCAGGTCGCCGATCACCTTCCCGGCGAGCTTCGAGATGTCCATGATCAGTTGCCTCCTCGGCGGAGCTGTTCGAGCCGTTCGGAGAGGAAGCTCCAGGTCCTCCAGAACTCTTCGAGATACGTCCGCCCCTGCGGATTGAGGGCGTAGACCTTGCGCGGCGGCCCCTTCTCGGACGGGACCTTTTCCACGTCGACGAGGCCGCGCTGTTCGATCCGCACCAGCAACGCGTAGATGGTGCCCTCGGCGATGTCGGAGAATCCCTGTTCCCGCAGCCAGGCCGTGATCTCGTAGCCGTAGGCCGGTCGGTCGGCAAGGATCGCCAGCACGATGCCTTCCAGGGTCCCCTTGAGCATTTCCGTCGCCTGCTTACTCATGGAGCACCGCCTTTGCTACTCAGTGTCGCTGACTACTGGTAGATAGTAACGCTGACTACTGGTACCTAGCAACACTTAATACTGGCCCGCAGGCAATCCGCCGATTGGCTATGGTCGGGCGGATGCGGATCGAACTGATGGCGATCGTGGTCGAGGAGTACGACCCGGCGATCGCGTTCTTCGTAGGCGCGCTCGGGTTCGAATTGGTCGAGGACACACCGGCTTCGACGAACGATGGCCGGCCGAAGCGGTGGGTGGTGGTGCGGCCGCCGCTGGCGGAGACCGGAATCCTGCTGGCGCGGGCGGACGGGGGCGAGCAGGCCGGGGCGGTGGGGCGGCAATTCGCGGGGCGTGTGGGGCTCTTCCTGCGGGTCGAGGATTTCCAGGCCGCCTACGACCGGATGACCGCCGCCGGCGTGGAATTCGTGTCCGCGCCGCGGTCGGAGCCGTACGGGCGGGTGGCGGTCTTCCTCGACATCGCGGGCAATCGATGGGACCTACTCGGCCCGTAGCGGGAAACGCTGGAGGTGAGGCTCAACCTCACCTCCAGCGTTTCCACAGCTGTCGATAACATTGTGAACAAACACAAATCCAGTCCCGACTTGCCGGATTCGCCTGCTTTGTCGGCGTGTTCGCTTGTTGCTCAGGCCCTTTCGAAGACGCTCGCGTCCTCCAGCATGGCGGCCCGGAGCATGCTCTCTGGCACGCCGAGCGCCTCGATCATGGTGAGCGCGTTCGGGCGCAACCGGTCGACCAGTTCGTTCATGCCCCGCCGCACCGCCTTCGCCCGCTCCACCGACATGAACCGGTGCATGATGAACCAGGCGGTGTGCTCCTCGAGCAGCGAGTACACGTAGAGGTCGCAGACGTCCTCGGCCAGCGCCCGCGCCTCCGGATCCGAGATGTCGGCGATGCCTTCGATGAACGCCTCCAGGACCAGGCGGTCGATGTGCGCGGTGCCGGCGGTGAGGATGTGGTCCTGCGCGTTGTTGAAGGCCTCGAACGGCCCGGTTTCCTTGGCGCGGGCCCGTAGCCGGTGCGCCGCGGTGCGCACGAGGTAGTCCTCGCGGTCGGCGAACAGCTTCAGCTGCACCGAGCGCCGGGACAGATCGGCTTCGTCGACGGATTCCCCGTTGCGATCGCCGAGGGTCTGGATCATCTGCCGCACGCCGGAGCGCTTGCGCACCACGTCGCCGGCCATGGTGGCGGCGAACCGCACCCAGCCGAGCGCGTCGAGATCGCGGACCTCGTCGGAGTAGGAAGTGAGCAGTTCCTTCGCCACCAACTGGGTCAGCACCACGTTGTCACCCTCGAAGGTGGTGAACACGTCGGTGTCGGCCTTCAGGGTGACCAGCCGGTTCTCGGTGAGATAGCCCGCGCCGCCACAGGCTTCACGGCATTCCTGGATCGCGCGGGTGGCATGCCGGGTCTGGGCGACCTTGAGGCCGGCGGCGCGCTTCTCCAGGGCGCGCTGGGCGCTGGGATCGAGATCCTGCCCGGTCTGCACCAGATGCATGCGCCGCACCAGGTCGTTCTGGGCGAACGCCAGCGCCCACGACTTGGCCACCAGCGGCAGCAGCCGGCGCTGATGGCTGCGGTAGTCCATCAGCAATGTCTCGGCGCCGCTGTCGGGATCGGCGAACTGCCGGCGCTTCTCCGCGTACCGCACCGCGATGCTCAAGGCGACGCGCGCGCCGGCCGCCGCGGCCCCGCCGACGCTGACGCGGCCGCGCACCAGCGTGCCCAGCGTGGTGAAGAAGCGGCGGCTCGGGTTCTCGATCTCGGAGGAGTACGCGCCGTCCGGGTCGACGTCGGCGTAGCGGTTCAGCAGGTTCTCGCGCGGGATCCGGACCTGGTCGAACACGATGCGCCCGTTGTCCACACCGGGCAGTCCGCCCTTGAGTCCGTCATCGAAGGTGGTGACGCCCGGCAGGTCCTTGCCGTGTTCGTCGCGGATCGGCACCAGCAGGCAGTGCACGCCGCGGTTCTCGCCGCCGGTGATCAACTGCGCGAAAACCGCCGCCATCCGGGCGTGTTCGGCCGCGCCGCCGATGTAGTCCTTGCGCGCCGACGGGGTCGGGGTGTGGATCACGAATTCCTGGGTGGCCGGATCGTAGGTCGCGGTGGTTTCCAGGTTGGCCACGTCGCTGCCGTGCCCGGATTCGGTCATCGCGAAGCAGCCGAGCAGATCGAGGGAGAGCAGGCGGGTGATGTGGTCCCGGTGGCGCTCGGTGCCGAGGTTCTCCACCGCACCGCCGAAAAGCCCCCACTGCACACCGGCTTTCACCCACAGCGACAGGTCGGCGTAGGCCAGCATCTCCAGGCCGGTGACCGCCGCGCCCGGTTCGCTGGTGCCGCCGTTCTCCCGGCGGAAACCGCGCTCGGCCAAGCCCATCCCCGCGATGACCTTCATCTGGTCGAGTACGCGGGCCCGGGCGGCCTTGTAGTCCAGGTAGGGGTCCCCGGTGAATCGGTCGTCGGCGAGCTGGAGCCGGGCTTCTTCCCGCACCGCTGCCCAAGGCCCGTCCAGGGCCGCGCGTAGGTGATCTGCCGTTTGTGAGCCACCGTCAGTCATGCCTCCGACATTAGCCCCGCCCGCCAGAACTAACCGTCATGAAACCCTTGTCACACATTGAACGCGCGTTTAGTATATTGAACATGTGTTTAATCAACAGCCCGTTCCGCAAGGACCCGCCTCCGCGATAAAGGTCTCGGACCTTTCGACGGCGGCTCGCATTCGCGATGCTGCGATCGAAGTGTTCGGCGAACAAGGCTTCACCGTGGGTGTCCGCGCGATCGCGGCCGCAGCCGGCGTCTCGCCCGGGTTGGTGAACCACCACTTCGGCTCCAAGGAAGGCTTGCGCGGCGTCTGCGACGAGCGGGTGCTACAGCTGATCCGGGACAAGAAGGTCGAGGCGATCAAAGCCGACAATCTCGGCAAGGGCATGCTGGCCGCGCTGGCGGAGATCGAGGAATACGGCCCCCTGGTCGCGTACATGGTCCGCAGCCTGCAAGCCGGCGGCCCACTCGCCGAATCTCTGTTCGAGCACATGGTTTCCGACGCCGAGACCTACATTCAGGCCGGAATCGACGCGGGCGCGATCAAGCCCAGTCGCGATCCCGCCGCCCGTGCCAGATATCTGATGCTGCTCAATGTCGGCGCCACCGTCGTATGGATGCAGATGCGCGAGCAGCGCGACGGAAAGCTCAACTACCGCACAGCAATTCGTGATCTCACCGAGGAGCTCACGCCACCCGCCCTGGAGTTGTACACCCAGGGCCTGCTCACCGATCCCACACTGCTGGAGACGGTGCTACCACCTGATACCGAAAAATAGGAGGACCGATGTCCGAGGTCATCGAAGTCCACGATCTGGTCAAGACCTTCGGTCACGTCACCGCCCTCGACGGGCTGAACCTCTCGGTCACCGAAGGCGAAATCCACGGCTTCCTCGGCCCCAACGGGGCGGGCAAGTCCACCACCATCCGAGTCCTGCTCGGCATTCTGCGCGCCACCTCCGGCCGCGCCGCCCTGTTCGGCCGCGATCCGTGGTCCGACGCGGTCGGCCTGCATCGCGAGATCGCTTACGTGCCAGGCGATGTCACGCTGTGGCCGTCGCTGTCGGGCGGGGAGACCATCGATCTGATGGCCCGTATGCGCGGCGGCATCAACACCCAGCGCCGTGCGGAACTGATCGAACGCTTCGATCTGGATCCGCGCAAGAAGGCGCGCACCTACTCGAAAGGCAACCGGCAGAAGGTCGCCCTGGTGTCGGCGTTCGCCTCCGATGTGCCGCTGCTGCTGCTCGACGAACCGACCTCGGGTCTGGATCCGTTGATGGAGCAGGTATTCCGCGAGTGCACCAAGGAGGCGCAGGAGCGGGGCGCGACCGTGCTGTTGTCGAGCCACATCCTGTCCGAGGTCGAGGCGCTGTGCCACCGGGTGACCATCATCCGGGCCGGGCGCACCGTGGAGAGCGGCACGCTCTCGGAGCTGCGGCACCTCTCGCGCACCGCCATCACGGCCGAATTGCTCGGCGACCCAGGCGATCTCAGTCGAATCGAGGGTGTCGAGGACATCGAGCGCGACGGCTCGACGCTGCGCTGCCAGGTCGACGGCGAACATCTGGGCGAGCTGATCCGGGTGCTCGGGGACGCCGGTGTGCGCAGCCTGACCAGCGCGCCACCCACCCTGGAGGAGCTGTTCCTGCGGCACTACCACGTCGACGGCGAAGTTCCGGCCGCCACCGCATCCGGGGAGAAGGTGCGGGCATGACCACGATCACCGCCGAACGACCCTCGGCCATACCGAGTTTCGGCCCTTCCTCGGATTTCACCGGCACCACGAAACTGCTGCGGCTGTTCCTGCGCCGGGATCGCATCGTGCTGCCGCTGTGGGTGCTGCTGCTCGGCTTCATGCCGGCAATCCAGGTGCTCAGCGTCAAGGGCCTCTACAAAACCCAGGCCGATCTGGACCAATACGCCGCGAGCCTGGCCAAGAGCCCGGCCTTGGCCGCCATGTACGGCCCGGTGTTCGACAGCACGCTCGGCTCGGTCGGCACCTGGAAAGCCGGCGCCATGTACACGATGATCGCCATCGCGACGATCCTGACCGTCATCCGGCACACCCGGGTGGAGGAGGAGACCGGGCGCGCGGAACTGGTGGGCGCCACCGCGATCGGCCGCAACGCCGGACTCACCGCCGCGCTGATCATGACCTTCGGCGGCACACTGATCGCCGGAATCCTCTGTGCCGCATCGCTGTACGGCGCGGACCTGCCCGCGGCGGGCTCGATCGCCTGGGGAGCGGCGCTGGCGGGCTCCGGCCTGGCCTGGGCCGCGGTCGCGGCGGTCGCCGCGCAGGTGAGCACCGGCGCCCGCGTCGCTCGCGGCGTCGCCTTCGGAGCGCTCGGCGCGGCCTTCGCATTGCGCGCGGTCGGTGACGCCGGCAACGGTGTGCTGAGCTGGTTCTCGCCGATCGGCTGGTCGCTGCAGATCCGGCCGTACGCCCAGGAACGCTGGTGGGTGCTGCTCCCGCTGCTCGCCATGGTGGTCTTGGGCACCGTGGCCGCCTACAGCCTGCTCCGCAACCGCGATACCGGTTCCGGGCTGATCGCCGAGCGACCCGGCCCCGCCGGCGCGGCACCCGCGCTGTCCGGTCCGTTCGGCCTGGCCTGGCGGCTGCAACGCGGCACCCTCCTCGGCTGGGGCGTCGGATTCGCGCTCTACGGCATGCTGATCGGCGGCGCGGTGAACAGCGTCGGCGACATGCTGAACGAGAACAGCACGGTCCGCGAGCTCATCGAACGCATGGGCGGCTCCAGCGCGCTGGAGAACTCCTTCGTCAGCTACGCGATCACCATGCTGGCCGCCGCGGCCGCCGCCTACTCCATCTCGGCGGCGCTGCGCCTGCACGACGAGGAAGCCACCAGCCGCGTCGAGGCCACCCTGTCCGGCGCGGTCGGCCGGTCGCGATACGCGTTGAGCCACATCGGATTCGCGCTGCTCGGACCGGCGGTGCTGCTGCTGGTGGCCGGCGCGGCGATCGGCATCGTGTGGGGCGCCTCGACGGGGGAGATGAGCAAACTGCCCGAATCCCTCGGCGCCGCAGCCGTTCAGGTGCCCGCCGTCTGGGTGGTCACCGGCAGCACGGTCGCGATCTACGGCTTCGCCCCGCGTTTCACCCCGGTCGCCTGGGGCGTGCTCAGCGGCATGATCGTGCTGTTCCTGGTCGGATCCCTGGACGGCCTGCCGCAGTGGATGGTGGACCTGGTCCCGTTCATCCACCCGCCGAAGCTGCCCGGCGCGCCGTTCCAGGCCGAGCCGCTGCCCTGGCTGCTCGGTATCGCGGCCGCTCTCGTCGCGGCAGGCATCATAGCCTTCCGCCGGCGCGATTTGCGTTGATGGCGAACGGAAGCCGCCGCTCGACCAATGGGGTTCGAGCGGTGGCTCGCCGGTAAATGCTTTGCGAACCGGGCGCGCGCCCTGCGATGCTGTTCTGGTTATGAGTACCAAAATGAACCAGATCCGGGCCGACTACGATCGCGACACCGTCGTTGTCTACCAAGCGTATTCGGCGGCGATCGCCGAACCGGCGGTCGCCGCACAGCGTTTCGTGCCGCCCTTCTCGCTGGGGCGGATGACCTGGATCAAGCCGTCCTTCCGCTGGATGATGCACCGCAGCGGCTGGGGTCGTAAACCCGGCCAGGAGCACGTCCTCGCGGTCCGGATCACCCGTGCCGGTTTCGAGGACGCGCTCGCCAATGCCGTACTGACCGGCCCGAATTCCCGGGTCTATCGGTCGGCGGAGGAGTGGCGTGCGGCGTTCCGGCATGCGCCGGTCCATGTCCAGTGGGATCCCGAATACTCGATCAGGGACGCCAAGCTGGACCACCGCAGCATCCAGATCGGCCTGAGCCGCCAGATCATTGACCGCTATGTCGACGAGTGGACCGTCGAAATCCGTGACCTGACGCCACAGGTGACGAAGATGGCGGCATTGCTCAGGAGCGGTGACGTGGCGGCCGCGAAGCGGCTACTGCCGCCCGAGCGGATCTACGAAGTGCCGGAAGCGATCGCGCGCCGGATCGACGTGACCTAGGGATTCAGGCCCAGCTTGCCCGCGAGCTTGCCCAGGTAACCGCGCACCACATCCGCGTCGCGGTCGGGCATGCCGAAAACCACCTCGGTGACGCCGAGTTCGGCCCACTGGGCCAGCTGTTCGGCATTGTGCGGACCCGCCAGCGCGATGATCTCCGGGGATCCGGTACGGCCCTGCTCTTTCCAGATCCGTTGCAGTAGTTCGATCTTCCCGCTC
Source organism: Nocardia sp. NPDC051832 (assembly GCF_040681285.1). Classification (NCBI taxonomy): domain Bacteria; kingdom Bacillati; phylum Actinomycetota; class Actinomycetes; order Mycobacteriales; family Nocardiaceae; genus Nocardia; species Nocardia sp. NPDC051832. Next base: position 393,767 of record NZ_JBFAYL010000006.1, on the reverse strand, counting down.
AGTTCGCCCTCGGTCGGGGTGGTGATCCAGCCGTCGGCGTGCTTGGCCAGCCAGGTGAACGACTTCTCGCCGCCGGCCGCGCCCAGCAGCACCGGGATGGTCTTCTGCACCGGCTTGGGCCAGGACCAGCTCGGCCCGAAGTTCACGAAATCGCCTGCGAAGCTGGCCTCTTCGGTGGTCCAGATGGCGCGCATGGCGTCCAGGTGCTCACGCAGCACGGTGCGGCGCTTGTTCGCGGGCACGCCGTGATGGGCCAGTTCATCGGTGTTCCAGCCGAATCCGACGCCCAGGCTGACCCGCCCGCCGGACAGGAAGTCCAGTGAGGCGAGGGTTTTGGCGAGGGTGATCGGGTGGTGTTCGGCGGGCAGCGCCACCGCGGTGGACAGCGTGATCCGCTCGGTCACCGCCGCCGCCGTCGCCAGCGCGACCCACGGATCCAGGGTGCGCAGGTACCGGTCGTCGGGCAGCGTCGAGTCGCCGGTGGTCGGATGCGCGGCGGCGCGCACCACCGGAATATGGGTGTGCTCGGGAACATAGAACGAATCGAATCCGGCCCGCTCCGCGGTGGCCGCCGCATCCGCGGGCGTAATGCCTCGATCACTGGTGAACAACACAATTCCGTAGCGCACCGCGCAGACTCCCATCGTCGAAAACTGTAACAAGTTCTACCACGGTTGCCGGTTCGGGTTAAGGGCTTCGACTACCTTCGACGGTCATGGGTTTCGATACGTCCTCGGGAGGAGAGGAACCAAGAGCGCCGGTCGACCAGCGGACCTGGCGGAGCCGGCTGCGGCCGCGCCGGGCGCATATTCCGGTGGTGAGCCAAGCTGTCGGCGTCCTCGTCGGCGATCGGCAGGCCACCGTCGACACCATCGTCTCGGCGCCGACGCCGCTGCAACCGATCGATCTCAGCGACGACGCCCGGGTGGCCGAGGTGCTGGATCTGGCGGTGCGCGTCGGCGAAGTGGTGCTGGCCTCGGGTACCGGCGTGATGGACACGACCAACCAGGTCCGATTCATCGCCGCCACCTACGGTCTGTCGCGCTGCGATGTCGACGTCACCTTCGACGCGATCCGCATCTGGGCCGACCGGGGCCCGGCGTTGCCGCCGGCGAGCAGCATGCGCGTGGTGCGCCAGCGCGCCCTGGACTTCACCCGCCTGGCCGCGGTGGACCGGCTCACGCGCCGCATTCGTGATCAGGTGGTGCCGCCGGACGAAGCGCGCGCCGCCCTCGACGAGATCACCAGGGCCGACCATCCGTACCACCGCTGGACCGCCACGGTGGGCTGGTCGCTGCTGGCCGCCGCGATCGCGGCCCTGCTCGGCGGCAACCTGATCGTGGCCGCGGTCAGTTTCGTCGCCACCGCGGCGATCGACCGGACCAACCGGGTGCTCAATCGTTTCGGCTTGCCGTTCTTCTTCCAGCACATGGTGGGCGGCGTGATCGCCGCGACACCGGCCATCCTGCTCGCGACCTTCGCGGAGCCACGCGGCATTTCGGCCGATCCGACGCTGGTCATCGCGGCCGGGATCACGGTGCTGCTCAGTGGTCTGCAACTGTTCGGCGCGGTCCAGGACGCGATCACCGGCGCGCCGATCACCGCGACCGCCCGCATGCTCGAGGTGGTGATGATGACCGGCGGCATCGTCGCGGGCATCGCGCTCGCGCTGCGGCTGGGCGAACAGATCGGCGCGACCGTGCCCGCGATCGATATGGTCGCCGGCCGCGACATCACCAATCTGCCGGTCAAGCTCCTGGCCGGTGCGGTGGCGGCGCTGGCCTTCGCGCTCGCCTGCTACGCCGAGAAACGCGCCCTGGTCGCGGCCGCGCTCGGCGGCGCGGCGGGCACCATCGTCTTCCTGCTGGTGCGCTACGCCGGATTCGGTCCGGTGGTCTCCTCCGGCGTGGCCGCCACGGTGGTCGGCCTGGCCGGTGGTCTGATGGCCCGCCGCGCCTTGACGCCGCCGCTGGTCGTCGCGGTCGCCGGCATTACGCCGCTGCTCCCGGGCCTGAGCGTCTACCGCGGTCTGTACGGACTGCTCAACGACCAGTTGATCGTCGGTTTGAACCAGCTGATCAATGCCTTCGGCGTGAGCTGTGCGCTGGCCGCGGGCGTCACCCTCGGTGAATGGTTCGACCGGACGCAGTTGCGCCCGCAGATTCTGAAACGGGCTGGTGCGCTGCGTCGTCCGATCGTGGTGCGCCGCCCCCGTCGCATCCGGCGCGGGCATTCCGCCCAATGATCGAACGGATTCCACCAAAAGTTGGATATCGGGGAGCGCGTCGAGTCGGTATGGTCGAGTAGTTAGGGTAACCAAAGTCGGTTGCCGAGGAGCAGGTGATCGGTGAGGTGGCTCGTGGGGCAACAGGATGTTTCCGAAGCAGTTCCGTTCTCGGCGCAGATCCGGACCGCGACCGCGGCCCAGCATGCCGAGGCCGAGAACTCCACGTTCATCAGCGACATGCTCGGCGGCGGGCTGCCGATCGACTCCTACCATCGCTATACCGGGCAGCTGTGGTTCGTGTACCGCGCGCTGGAGGCGCGGTGGGACACCCTGGCCGAGGATCCGATCGCGGGCCCGTTCATCCGGCCGGAACTGGCCCGGACCGCCGAATTGGAACGCGATCTCGACGCGCTGATCGGCCCGGGCTGGCGGGACCGGATCGAGGCGCTGCCCGCGACCGCCGCCTATGCCGCGCGCATCGACGAGTGCGCCCGCGACTGGCCCGCCGGGTACATCGCGCATCACTACACCCGCTACCTCGGAGATCTGTCCGGCGGGCAGGTCATCCGCGGCACCGCCGAGAAGCTGTGGGATCTGCCGCGCCGCGGCGATGGTGTGCGGTTCTACGTGTTCGACGGCATCAGCAATCCGGCCGCGTTCAAGCGCGAATACCGTGCGCTGCTGGACGAACTGTCGCTGAATGACCTGGACCGCCGCCGGGCGCTGGACGAGGCGCAGCGCGCCTTCGCCATGAACACCGCGATGTTCGTCGAACTCGCCGCGGAGTTCCCGGCGCGCAAGCCTTCCTGACTCAGCTCTGGGTGCGCCAATCCCGGCGTCGCGACTCCCGCGGCGCCGGGAACTCCATGGCGCCCAGCAACATCGCGCCCTGCCGGCGCGGGCCGCGCTGTTGCCTGCGCTCCAGCCGCGCGCGGGCTTGCTTCTTCTCGGCCACCGCGCGTTCGTGCCGGATCACGTATACCAGCCGCGCCACCGCGACCAGCAACAGGAGAACGACCGCGTAGGTGAACAGATCGCGCACCGCCTGGAGCAGGCTGGACGCGAGCAGCACGAACATGAACAACCCGGCCACAATGGCCCACCACGGCGTCTTCCCGGACATATCGAGCTCCCTTCCCGCATCCACCGTACGTGCGAGGAAGGCGGGGCGACAACGAAATTCAGTGGGGGAGACGATCGGCCAGGAGCTGCGCCGCCCAGCACAGCGCGGTGACCAGCGCGATCGCCGCCGCGATGCCGCCGAGGACATCGGTGAGATGGTGGTAGCCCAGCCCGATCATGCCGGCGGTGACCGCCGCCGTGGCCAGCCCGGTCACCGCGGCCACGCAGTACCGGACGCGAGCCGAATCCGTCAGCAGCGCAAAGGTTGTCGCGACGGCGACCAGGTGCACCGTGTGACCGCTCGGATAGGCGAGGTAGCCGTCGAGCGGGCGGTCCCACAACGGTTTCAGGAATCCGGCGTTGATCGCCAGCGTGATTTCCGGGACGACGAACATCGTTGCGGCACGCCACCATTGACGTCGATAAGCGAACCACGCCACCGCGGCGAGCAGCAGCGGCAGCACCACATAGGCGTTGCTGGGAAAGACGAGCGCCTGGTAGACACCGCGTCCGTCCAGCGCCCCGTGGATCGCACCGGAGACCTCGCGATCGACCTCGGTGGCTCCGCCGCCCACCGGAAAGCTCAGTGGCACCAGCACCGTGATCAGCACACAAACCGCGACCACGCCTGCCCAGCCGAAACCCGGCCGCCTACCCAGAACCGTCACTCGTCGAAGTCAACCACGACCCCCGCTACGGCCCGTAGGTGAGCAGTGCGGTGATGACGAACCACAGCACCCAGGCGAAGGCGATGATCATGCCGAACAGCAGCGCGGTCCGCATGAATCCGCGGCCCATGTTCACCTGCCCGGACTCCACCGGATACAACTTCCACGGGCTGTACCAGGGCGCGACGACCACCCGCCGGCCCTCCCGCGCGGCCTCGCGTTCGGCGATGGCGAGTTCCTCGGCGTACGCCTCGGCCTGGGCCTGCTGCGGCCCGCCGTGCCACAGCGTGATGTCGATCGGCCCGAGGAAGCCCTCGGCCAGCAGTTCCTGCGGGGACGGCAGATAGGGCAGGATGCCCATCGCGCGGAACGCGACCGCCACGTCGTTGGCCGTCCACAGGTGCTTCTCGGATTCGGCGAGCGCGTCGAAGTACTGTTCCAGCTCCGCCGGCTCGCTGCCCAGGATGACATCGAAACTCGGGTCGCTCCAAGCCTGTTCGACGGTCAGCTGCGCGCCGCGCAAGGGCACGACCAGCGCGACGCCGTGCACCGCGCGCTGCCCGAGCCCACGCGCCGCCAGCCAGTTCTGCAGCGCGAAGGTGTGCTCACGGGATTTCTCCAGCGGGGTGCGCCGGTCCCGGCCCTCCATGACGGCGGGTTCCTCGTTGATGGTCCAGGGACCGTTGAGCGGGATCTCCAGCACGCCGTCCTGCCGGGCGACCAGCGCCTCGGCCTCGATCACCACGCAACTGGTGGGGGTCCACACCACCGCGTCGAACTGATGCAGCCGATCGGAGTGGAAGAGGCTGCAATTGATGGTGGCGACACCTTTGGGGTTGTCCGGTTCCTTCCAGGTGCGCAGCCAGTCGATCAGCGCCCGTTCGGCATTCGTGCCTGCCGGGTTCTGGACTCGTACCAGCATGGTGACCGCCCTTCAGTCGTCAGTGCTCAGAATACGAGCCGTCCGGCCCACCGCGCCGCTGCGGCGGGGTTCGGCGTGTTCTTTCGATGACACCGTCAGTCCAGCGGTAGTTCGGCGGCCAGCTGGCCGGCTTCGACCGCCCGGACCAGTTCCGCGTGGTCTTGCTCGGTGCGGTCGGCGTAGCGCACCGCGAACGCGGCCACGGCGTCGTCGAAGCCTTCGTCGTCGCCGAGATATCCGGCGGTCAAGCGCGGGTCCAGGGATCGGGCGTGCGCCCGGGCCAGCAGCGCGCCCGCGAGCCGGCCGTAGTCGTCGAGGTCGTCCGCGGACAGCGCGGCCGGGTCGATGCTGCCTTTGAAGTTGCGGAACTGCCGCACGATGAACGGCAGTTCCGCGGGGGAGCCGTCGTGCGGGTCGGTCAGTCGCACCGAGGTCCAGCCGAGCAGCAGGTCGCTCTGCGCCTGAACCAGGCTGGCGGCCCGCGCGATTCGCTCGCCCTCGTGCGGCACCGGCGGCACCGGCAGGAACGGCGTCAGCGCCGAGGGGATGGACTGTTTGAGCTGAAGCACCAGCACCTCGCCGTCGTTGCCGTGCAACAGCGCCACATAGCTGTGCAGGCCGACGCTGCCGGTACCGACGATCCGGAAAGCGATGTCGGACACCGTGAATCGGGCCAGCAGGTTGGCGCGCGAGTCGCGCAGGGTGGCGGCGTAGCGCTCCAGGCCGTCGATCACCGCCTCCGCGACCTGATCGTCGACCGTGGTGAGCACCGGCGGCTCGCTGACGAATCTGTGCTTGCGGATACCGGTTTCGTGGTCGTCGATGTGAGTCCATTTCGCCGCGACCTTGGCGCTGGTGTTCTTGCGCGCCTTCTTCGCGGCCTTCTTGAAGTTGTCCAGCAGATCGTCGGCCTTGGCCTTGCCGATCACCGACTCGTCGGGCAGCGCGGTCCAGGCTTCCAGGAAATGCATCCGTGCCAGCTGGTCGATCTCGAGCCGGTACGCCCGGGCGGCGTCCCGCGCGGCAGCGCGGCAGCCGTCGGCGTCGACCCCGGATTCCCGCCCGGCCAGCACCAGGCTGGCCGCCAGCCGCTCCAGATCCCACTCCCAGGGCCCGGGCACGCTTTCGTCGAAATCATTGATGTCCATGATGATTTCGCCCTGCGAGGTGCCGAACAAGCCGAAATTCGCGGCGTGCGCGTCACCGCAGATTTGCGCGTTCAACCCGGAGACCGGGCTGCCGTGCAGATCCGCCGCCATCAGCCCGGCCGCCCCCCGATAGAAGGTGAACGGGCTCGACATCATCCGGCCCACGCGCAACGGCACCAGATGCGGCAATCGATTCGCGTGCGCGGCCCGCAGATAGTCCAGCACGTCCGGGCGATCCGGCCCGGCGGCGGCGCGGTCGCGGGCCGCTATCGGGGTAGCCTCCCGCAGCGCCCGGCCGCGGGCGCGGACTTCCTCTTCCGGAACGTAAGTGCGGAGATCGATACCACTGTCTGACACAACGGATCACGCTAGCGTGCGCGGATCACAGATGCTGTGTCGTTCCGGTCACGACCATCGCACCTGATTCGGCAGGCCCGGGGTCCGCGTGGTGCACGCGGACCGCTCACACCGGGGAAATCGGCAGCCGCAGCGCCCCCGGCGCAGCCGCCGGAACGGCCGGTTGCTCCGGCGCCACCGGGCTGATCCGCTGGTATGCCGCACCGAGCTCGGGACGCGGGTCGGTCGCACCCTTGTTGGGCCAGAACGCCATCGCGCGCTCGGCCTGCGCGGTGATGGTCAGCGACGGGTTCACGCCGAGATTGGCGGTGACCGCCGAGCCGTCGGCCACATGCAGTCCGGGATGACCGAAGACCCGCTGATACGGGTCGACCACACCGGTCTCGGGGTTCTCGCCGATCACGCAACCGCCGATGTAATGAGCGGTCGCGGGAATGTTGAACACGTCCATGACCAGGCCGTGCGTGTCGCCGCCGACCTTGTCGGCGAACCGGCGGCCGACGTCGTGCGCCAGCGGAATCCAGGTCGGATTCGGTTCGCCGGTGCCGGCCTTGGTCTTGAGCTGGCCGCGCTTGCGGAACGAGGTCAGCGAGTTGTCCAGCGACTGCATGACCAGCAGGATCACCGACTTCTCCGAGGCCCGCCGGGCGTTGAGACTGCGCAGGAACACCAGGGGGTGCACCAGGATCGCGAGCAGGAACCGCAGGAACCGGAACGCGCCGCCGTCCACGATCGGCACCGACATCGGGAACAGCGCGTTCTGGCCCTTGCCGTAGTGGCACACCTCGATGTGGGTGTCGGCCTCGGGATGGATCGAGGAGGTGATCGCGATGCCCTCGGCGAAGTCCTTGCGTGTGCGGCTCACCACATTCAGGATCGCTTCCGAATTACTGCGGGTCAGTTCCCCCAGGCGCGGAGACAGGCCCGGCAGCACCCGCTCGTCGCGCATCTTGTGCAGCAGCTTCTGGGTGCCCAGCGCGGCCCCGGCGAAGACCACCTGCTGGGCGGTGAACGTCTTGGCCTGCTTGCGGATCCAGCGATCCGGGCGGGCGGTATCGATGGCGTAGCCACCGTCGGGCAACGGCCGGACGGCGGTGGCCGCGGTGAGCGCGTGCACCTCGGCGCCGCCCTGCTCCGCGAGGTAGAGATAGTTGGTCGGGGTGGTGTTCTTGGCGTTGTGCGGGCAGCCGGTGAAACATTGCGCACAGTGCACGCAGCCGCGCCGGCGCGGGCCGACGCCGCCGAAGTACGGATCCTCGACCTCGGCGCCCGGATCGGCCTCATTGAAGAACACGCCCACGTTGGTGGCGTGGAAGGTCTCGCCGACGCCCAGGTCCTCGGCGATCTCCTTGATCACCTCGTCGGCGGGGGACAGGCGCGGGTTCGGCGCCACTCCCAGCATGCGTTTGGCCTGGTCGTAGTAGGGGGCGAGTTCGGCTTTCCAATCGGTGATGTGCGCCCACTGCCGATCGGAGTAGAAGTTCGGCAGCGGCTCGTAGAGGGTGTTGCCGTAGATCAGTGATCCGCCGCCCACGCCCGCCCCGGAGAACACCGCGCACTTGCCCAGGATGCTGATCCGCTGGGTGCCGGTGAGCCCCAGCCGCGGGGCCCAGATCGATTTCCGCACATTCCAGTTCGTGCCCGGCAGATCGTCGGCGGTCCAGCGCCGGCCCGCTTCCAGCACCCCGACCTTGTACCCCTTCTCGGTCAGGCGCAGCGCGCTCACGCTGCCGCCGAAACCGGAACCGATCACTACCACGTCGTAGTCGAAGGCGGGCATGACTTCCTCTCACTCAGCGAGCCGATGAGTGTGAATCGTTTCACGTTGAAAATCCCACTGATAGAGATGTTCGGCCACCCGCCGATCTTTTCGAGCGACCTGCGAGCAGTCGCTGGCGGTGTCCGCGCGCCTGGATGGCGTTGCGCGCCGCCGTGCGGTATGCACGGGCTGTGACAACCGAACCCACCGGCCTGCGCGCGGTCCTCGCCGACCGCATCGTGACCGTCCCGAACGTGCTGAGCGTGATCCGGTTGCTCGGTGTCCCGCTGTTTCTGTGGTTGCTGCTGGTGCGGCATGCCGATGGCTGGGCATTCGCGCTGCTGGTGGCCAGCGGCGTCACCGACTTCCTGGACGGCAAACTGGCCCGCCTGCTGGATCAGTCCTCGCGACTGGGCGCGCTGCTCGACCCCTTCGTGGACCGGCTCTATCTGGTTACCACGTTGCTGGCCTTCGTGATCCGGGGCCTGATTCCGTGGTGGGTCGCGGTGATCCTGGTCGCACGCGACCTCGTCCTGACCGTCACCCTCACGGTCTACAAGCGCCGTGATCTGGACCCGCCGGAAGTGATCTACCTGGGCAAAGCCGCCACCTTCGCGCTGATGTCCGCGCTGCCGTGGCTGCTGGCCGGTCAGATGGATTGGGCCCTGGCGGGTTTCGGCCGAGCATTCGGCGGGGCATTCCTGGTCTGGGGCACGGTGGTGTACGTCTGGACCGGCGTCCTGTATGTGGCCAAGGCAGTCGCGGTAGCGCGAGCGATACCTGCTGCGGCACACCCCACCCAGTAGCGCATAGAGTTACGTGCAACCTTCAAAAGGAAAGGACGGCTTGTGACCGATCTGCCCGACGATCTGCGCTACACCGAGGAGCACGAATGGGTGCGCCGCGTGGGCCCCACCCGGGTCCGGGTCGGCATCACCGATTACGCGCAATCCCAGCTCGGCGATGTGGTGTTCGTGCAGCTGCCGGAGTCGGATTCCGACGTCGCCGCAGGTGACAGCATCGCGGAAGTGGAGTCCACCAAGAGCGTGTCCGATATCTACGCTCCGCTGGCGGCCAAAGTCGTTGCCGTGAACCAGGTTCTGGACGCCGAGCCGGAGACGCTGAACACCGACCCCTACGGTGAGGGCTGGATGTTCGAGCTGGAGGTCGACGACGCCGAAGCACTCGACAAGACGCTTGCCGAATTGCTGGATTCCGCAGGTTATCAAGGAGTTATCGGGGGCTGAAGGTCCCTTCCCAGTTCTACCTGCACGGGTACGCCCTGGCAGGGTACGGTCAATGCCAACAGTTCCGCCGGGGTCGCGACCCCGGTGTACTAGTGACACAGCCCCAGCGTTCGTGTCGGAGTTGGCATCACCTGCTTGCATAGATAATCAGGTTCGAGGAGGAGAGAAACGGTGAGCGAGAACCAAGGCCCGCATTACCAGGAGACCGCGGCAGAGACGACGTCGGTCTTCCGCGCCGATTTCCTGAACGAGGCCGACGCGTCGCGCTCCGCAGAGGTGACCGGCGAGCAGCCGGTCCAAGGGGTCGAGGGTCTGCCGGTGGGTGCTGCCCTCTTGGTCGTCAAGCGCGGCCCGAACGCGGGCTCGCGGTTCCTGCTGGACCAGCCGACCACCTCGGCCGGCCGCCACCCCGACAGTGACATCTTTCTCGACGACGTCACCGTCAGCCGTCGGCACGCCGAATTCCGGCAGGACGACGACACGTTCCAGGTGGTGGATGTGGGCAGCCTGAACGGCACCTACGTCAACCGCGAACCGGTGGACTCCTCGGAGCTGCAGAACGGCGACGAAGTGCAGATCGGCAAGTTCCGGTTGGTCTTCCTCACCGGTCCGCGCGCGCAGGCCACCGACTCGGCGGCGGGTGCAGGCAGCTTATGAGAAAGGCAGCGCCGACGATCTCGACGGGATCGGCGCTGTGACGGGAGCGGCGCAGTGGGCTCGCGGCGGGATGTCGATCGGCTCCGTGCTCGACCTGCTGCGACCCGATTTTCCGGACATCACCATCTCGAAGATCAGATTCCTCGAAGCCGAGGGTTTGATCCGGCCCGAACGCACGCCGTCGGGTTACCGCAGGTTCTCGGTCGCGGACACCGAACGACTCAGATTCGTGCTGACCGCGCAACGTGACCAGTACCTGCCGCTGAAGGTGATCAAGGAACAGCTGGAAGCGATCGACAAAGGTGCGGCGACGCTCGGTGTGCGGGAAGCCCGCGCCCGGGCGTCTGCCGTCCAGCTGGGTGTGGTGCCCGGCGAGGTCTCGCCGGAGGAATTGCGCTTCGATCACGAAATCCGGCTCACCCGAGCGGATTTGCTGGCTCAGGCCGACATCGACGAGCCGTTCCTGAACGATCTGATCCGCGCCAACCTGATCGTCCCCGGCGCCGCCGGGTATTTCGACGCCGACGCGGTGACGCTGGCCCGCACCGCCCGCGCCATGGCCGAATTCGGATTGGAGGCACGGCATCTGCGCGCGTTCAAGCTCGCTGCCGACCGCGAGGCCGCCCTGGTCGCGCAGATCGCTGCGCCGATAGCGAAAAGCCGGGATGCCGGCGCGCGGGCCCGGGCCGAGGAAACCGTCCGGGAGCTGGCGGCGCTGTCGTTGACCTTGCATACCTGCCTGGTCAAGGCCTCGGTACGGAACTCTCTGGGTAACTGACCGGTATTCGCCCATTCCCCAGTCCCGTATTCCACCATGGCAACACGCCGATTTCGGCTGTGCACACCGATCGCAGAGGTGCTCCGAGTTCGCTTAGACTCGGGGGTACGGCGAGCCCCGCGGTGGTCATGCCGGGCGGCCGGCGAGTATGGGAGGCAGTTCGATGAGTGAAATGCGGGTCATCGGCATTCGTGTCGAGCAGCCACAGAATCAGCCCGTGCTGCTGCTCCGCGAGGTGTCGGGTGATCGTTATCTGCCGATCTGGATAGGTCAGGCGGAGGCGACCGCGATCGTGCTCGAGCAGGAGGGGGTGACCCCGATCCGGCCGTTGACGCACGATCTGATCAAGACGCTGATCTCCAAGCTGGGGCACACCCTCAAAGAGGTGCGGATCGTCGATCTGCAGGAGGGCACCTTCTACGCGGATCTGGTCTTCGAGAACGGCTTGCGGATCTCCGCGCGGCCCTCGGACTCGGTTGCCATCGCCTTGCGGGTGGGTTGCCCCATCTATGCCGAGGAACCGGTGCTCGAGGAGGCCGGGCTGGTGATGCCGGACGAGAAAGAAGACGAGGTGGAGAAGTTCAAGGAGTTCCTCGAATCGGTCTCCCCGGACGACTTCAAGGCGACCGACAGCTAGGGCATGCTCCCGGTAGGGCCCGGAGTCTAGACCACAGCTAGAGACTTTTACCGCGCGTCGCGCTTGGTCCGATGCTCCTGCTCCCGGGAGAATCGGGGGAGTAATCTCGGAAGTTGGGCGGGCCGCCAAGTCCTCGTATAGGGGCTCGGCGTCGAAGTAAGGGAGTGGTCAGTGGCAGAGCACACGCAGGATGACGTCGTACAGCCTGGCCTGTTCCCGGACGACTCGGTGCCCGACGATCTGGTGGGCTACCGGGTCCCCAGCGCATGCCAGGTCGCCGGAATCACCTACCGGCAGCTGGACTACTGGGCACGGACCGGTCTGGTCGTGCCATCCATTCGGGGCGCGGCGGGTTCGGGCTCGCAACGGCTGTACTCGTTCAAGGACATCCTGGTCCTCAAGATCGTGAAGCGGCTGCTGGACGCCGGGATCTCCCTACAGAACATTCGGATCGCCGTCGATCATCTGCGGGACCGTGGCGTGGCGGATCTGGCCGGGATCACCTTGTTCTCCGACGGCACCACGGTCTACGAGTGCACCTCCGCGGAAGAGGTCGTCGATTTACTGCAGGGCGGGCAGGGCGTGTTCGGTATCGCCGTCAGCGGCGCCATGAAGGAGCTCACCGGCGCGATCGCGAACTTCCCCGCGGAGCGCGCGTCCACGGTCACCGAGCGGCCCGAGGACGAGCTGTCCTACCGGCGTAAGGCCAGGTTGAACCGCAACGTCGGCTGACGCGGCCGGCGAGTCAGATCGGTGTGCAGATGATCGAGGCGAAACCGATCTGATTCGCCCGCATCTTCCGGTACACGGCGTTCCGGAAGTTCGGCCGCATCAGGTCGAGCAGAAAGCCCGCCAGGGTGCCGGGCAGCCGCACCTGGTTGACGAAAACGTAGGGTGCGGGCGCCAGCGGTCCGAGCAGCGCGATGTCGTCCACCTCGGCGTCATAGCTGAACCATCCGGCGACGGAGTCGAAGTACCGCAGTGCGCGGTCCGGGTCGTCGGAGGTGAAGTGGTTGAACAGGAACGTGCCCGCGGGGGAGCGGTCGATATCGCCGAGCCGCCGGATGTTGCGGGCGGTCATGACGAAGTCGGCCTGCAGCTGGCCGAACGCCGGCGCGGCCTGCACGGTCGCGATCGTGTCCGGTGAGGTGGTCTCGATCAGGACGATCACGTCGAAGCGCGGACTGACCGCGGAGGGCTGGATCGCTATGGCCCGGTAGACCGTGGCCGTGCGCACCTCGTCGAGTTCCTGGAGTCGCCGGACGAGGTCCTGGCAGCGGCGGAGCGCTGCGCGGCGCCGGGAACTGGGGAGCACCAGGGGGATTCGGCTCGGCGGGTCGGCGCGGAACCCGAGGTAGACGTAGCCGTACGGCGCGGTCTCCACGTAGGGCGGGGCCGGATTGACATGGGTTTGCTGTGCAGTGGACATGACACCCTCCTGTGGTTATAAAATAATCGAGCGTTCGATTAATAGTATCCCCGCAGGAGGAAGAGTGGAAGCCCGATGACAACGCCACGGCGCGGACCGGGCCGGCCGCGGAAAGCGGACGCCGGTGATACCAAAGCCGACCTGCTGAACGCCGCGCTGCGGCTGTTCGCCCGCAACGGCTACGCGGGGACCTCGATCCGGTCCATCGCGCGCGAGGTCGGGCTGAGCGAGAGCGTGCTCTACGCGCATTTCGCCGGCAAGCAGGCGATCTTCGATGCTGTGCTGTCCACGCTCGGGCCCAATACGTCACTCGGGGAGGCGGCCCAGAATGCCGGAGTCGACGACGACCCACCGCGGTACCTGCGCGAACTCGTACGCGTGTCACTGGACGAGTGGGAGCGGGAGGACGCGCTGCTGCTGATCAGCGTGATGGCGCGGGACGGTCTGCTGCACAGCCCCGCGCTGCACGACGCGGTCGCGGCCATGCGATCTCGAGTGCGGGACCTGTTCGACCACTGGATCACCGCCGGCCTGATTCCGGCGGACCGCGCCGCGGCCGACGACCTCGCGATGTCCTTCACGGGATTCATCGGCCTGACCCGGATCCTGCACCTGCACGCCGACGCGTCGGACCAGGACCGGGCGCAGGCCCGCGCCGATATCCGCGCCCACACCGAGACCTTCATCCGGCTCGTCTTCCGGGGCCAGGGGCCCGTGACGCACGAAACACGGACCTGATGGCAGGGATTCGTCGGCACACCACCTAAACTGGGCGGTGCGTCGCCGCCGTGCGGGAGAGTCCTGGTCTCAATTCGAGGCTGGGCGCCGAAGGAGCAGCACCTCCCCGTCAATCTCTCAGGCAACAGGGACCGTACGGGCTTCGGCGCCTCTGGAAAGTGGTGGTCGTGCTTTATCCGAAGCACCTCACCCGCCCATGGGGAAAGGGACGACCACTCCCGAATCTCTCAGGCTCCAACGACAGAGGGGGAGGGCCCTTGTCGACCGCACCCGTCGACCCGCCCCGACCTTGGAGCCGCCGTGATTCCCACCCGTACCTTCGCCGACCGCCATATCGGTCCTGATCAGGGCGAACTCGCCAAGATTCTGCCCGTCGTCGGCGTGGGCACCCTGGACGAGCTGGCCGGTCGCGCCGTGCCCGCGAGCATTCTCGACGAGATCGCCGCCAACGGCCTGGACGCCTTGCCGCCGGCCGTCTCCGAGCACGAGGCGCTGGCCGAGCTGGCCGCGCTGGCGCATTCGAACACCGTGGCCACCACCATGATCGGGCTCGGCTACTACGACACCCTCACCCCGCCCGTGCTGGTGCGCAACTTGCTGGAGAACCCGGCCTGGTACACGGCGTACACGCCGTATCAGCCGGAGATCTCGCAGGGCCGCCTGGAGGCGCTGCTCAACTTCCAGACCATGGTGTCGGAGCTGACCGGCATGGAGGTCGCCAACGCGTCCATGCTGGACGAGGCGACCGCCGCGGCCGAGGCGATGACGCTGTTGCAGCGGGCCAACCGCAAGTCCAAGTCGGTGCGGCTGCTGGTCGACACCGATCTGTTCCCACAGACCCGGACCGTGCTCGAGACTCGGGCCGAGCCGCTGGGCATCGAGATCGTCGCGGCCGACCTGTCCGCGGGCGCGCTGCCGGACGGGGATTTCTTCGGTGTGCTGTTGCAGCAGCCGGGCGCCTCGGGCCGGATCATCGACGCCGGACCGGTGATCGACGCCGCGCACGAGCGGGGCGCACTGGTCGGGGTCGGCGCGGATCTGCTGGCGATGACGCTGATCACCCCGCCCGGCGAGCAGGGCGCCGACGTCTGTTTCGGCACCACCCAGCGTTTCGGTGTGCCGCTCGGGTTCGGCGGGCCGCACGCCGGTTATCTGGCGGTGCATTCCGCGCACGCGCGGCAGCTGCCGGGCCGCCTGGTCGGCGTCTCCGTCGACGCCGACGGCAACACCGCCTACCGGCTCGCGCTGCAAACCCGTGAGCAGCACATCCGCCGGGAGAAGGCGACCTCCAACATCTGTACCGCACAGGTGCTGCTGGCCATCGTGGCCGCCATGTACGCCTCCTATCACGGTCCGGAGGGGCTGCGGAACATCGCGCGCCGGGTGCACGGGCACGCGCAGTGGCTGGCCGCCGGGCTCGGCGACGCCGTCGTGCATCAGAGCTTCTTCGACACCGTGCTGGTCAAGGTTCCGGCCGGCGCGGAGGCCATCGTGGCCAAGGCGAAGGGCGCGGGCATCAACCTGCGCCTGGTCGACGCCGACCACGTCGCGATCGCCTGCGACGAGGTGACCACCGACGGTCATGTCGTGGCCGTGCTGGACTGCTTCGGCGCCGAGGTGCCGGTCGGGCCGGAAGGCGCGCTGTTCCACGGCAAGCCGCGCCCGCATATCGAGAACCGCGCCTCGGAGTTCCTGACCGCGCCGGCCTTCACCCGCTACCACACCGAGACCGCCATGCTGCGGTACCTGCGTTCGCTGTCGGACAAGGATATCGCCTTGGACCGCAGCATGATTCCGCTCGGCTCGTGCACCATGAAGCTCAACGCCACCGCCGAGATGGAGCCCATCACCTGGCCCGGTTTCAGCCGGGTGCACCCGTACGCGCCCGTCGAGGACGCTCCCGGCCTGCGCAAGTTGATCGCGGACCTGGAGGGGTGGCTGTGCGACGTCACCGGCTACGACCGGGTCTCGTTGCAGCCCAACGCCGGTAGCCAGGGGGAGTACGCGGGCCTGCTCGCGATCCGCCGCTACCACCTGGATCGCGGTGATACGCACCGGGATACCTGCCTGATTCCGTCCAGCGCGCACGGCACCAACGCCGCCTCCGCCGCGATGGTGGGCATGCGGGTGGAGGTCGTGAAGTGCCGGGAGAACGGCGATATCGACCTCGACGACCTGCGCGCCAAGATCGCCGACCACGCCGAGCGGCTGGCCTGCATCATGATCACCTACCCGTCCACGCACGGCGTGTACGAGCACGAGGTCGCCGAACTGTGCGCCCTGGTGCACGAGGCCGGCGGGCAGGTCTACGTCGACGGCGCGAACCTCAATGCCCTTGTCGGCCTGGCCCGTCCGGGCAAGTTCGGCGGCGACGTCAGCCACCTGAACCTGCACAAGACCTTCTGCATCCCGCACGGCGGCGGCGGCCCCGGCGTCGGTCCCGTCGCGGTGCGCGAGCACCTGGCCCGGTACCTGCCCGGCAATCCGCTGGAGGCCGGTTCGCACGCGGTGTCGGCGGCCGAATTCGGTTCCGCCTCAATCCTTCCCATCACCTGGGCCTACATCCGGATGATGGGTGCGGACGGCCTGCGCCGCGCCACCCTCACCGCCATCGCCTCGGCCAACTACATCGCCCGCCGTCTCGACGAGCACTTCCCGGTGCTCTACACCGGCGACAACGGCATGGTCGCGCACGAATGCATCCTCGATCTGCGCGAGATCACCAAGCGTACCGGCGTCACCGTCGACGATGTGGCTAAGCGCTTGGCCGACTACGGTTTCCACGCGCCGACCATGAGCTTCCCGGTCGCGGGCACGCTGATGGTGGAGCCCACCGAGTCGGAGAACCTGGAGGAGATCGACGCCTTCTGCGACGCCATGATCGCGATCAAGGCCGAGATCGACCAGGTCGCCGCCGGTGTCTGGCCGATCGAGGACAACCCGCTGCGCGGCGCGCCGCACACCGCGGAATGTCTTGTGGGCGAATGGAATCACCCCTACAGCCGGGAGACCGCGGTGTACCCGCGCGGCGTCGGCCACGCCCGCGCCAAGGTCTGGCCGTCTGTGCGCCGCATCGACGGCGCCTACGGCGACCGCAACCTCGTCTGCTCCTGCCCGCCGCTGGAAGACTACGCGGACTGAGCAGTCCGGTCCGTCCCGCATTACCGCGGGGCGGACCGCCACGATCCGGCGGCGCGGCCGCGAATATCGCTGCGCGGCTATGGATAACAGTGCGGGCACGGGGCGGGCCCGTCATGATTGCCAGCATGAGTTCCGGCCCACTGCCATCCGCGCCCGATCCGGACGAGTCGCCGCGCCGGTCGCAACGGGCTCGGTCGGCGGCCGCCCGGATTTTCGGCTGGGCGGGCTGGGCCAAGCTCGGGCGCGCGATCGCCGGAGTCGCCGCGGTGGGCGTGGCCGTCGCCGCCGTGTCCGGGCTCTGGTTCACCGGCCAATCACTCGACGCCACTCGCGGCCAGTATCGGCTGGCCGAACAAAGCCAGGTCACCGAGAGATTCAGCGGCGCGATCGACAACCTGGGATCCGACAAACTCGACGTCAGGCTCGGCGGGATATTCCTGCTCGAGCGACTCGCGCGTGACTCCCCGGCGGATCAGGGCACCGTCATCGACGTCCTCGCCGCGTTCCTCCGCACGCACAGCCCCTATTCCTCGTGCCCGCCACCCGGCACAGTGGTCGACGGGACCGACCCCGAGCAGCGGCTGCCGGTTGACCTCCAGGCCGCGGTCACGGTGATCGGCCGGCGCGACACGGATCGCGACGACGGGCTCGAGGTCGATCTGGTGCGTACCTGCCTCGCCGGAGCGCGGCTCGGCGGCGCCCGCCTGGCCAACGCGAACCTGTCGGGCGGCAACCTCTCGGGCGCGCAGATGCAAAGCGCCGCATTGACTTCCGCGGCCATGGTCAACACTGATCTGTCCGGGGCGTGGCTGGCCGTGGCGAACCTGCGCGGCGCGCAGCTGAGCGGTGCCCGCGTGGTCGCGGCGAACCTGTCCCGCGCGGACCTGACCAATGCCGTCCTGGTGGGTGCGAGTCTGACTCGCGCGAACCTGCCCGCCGCGAACCTGACCGGCGCCCACTTGAACGGTGCGGATCTGACCGGGGCGAACCTGGCAGATGCCGACCTCACCGATGCTCAGCTGGACCGGGCGAAGCTGGATGGAATCTTCTACAGTCAGAAAACGGTGTGGCCCAGGGGGTTCACGCCGCCAGCGAGTCGCGCAAGCCCGTAAACCACGCCGACTGGGGAATTCAGAGGATTCCGGCGCGGGCCGCGGCCAGGGCGGCGTCAGCGGACTTGCGGGCGTCCTCGGGGGTCGGGGGTTCGTGGGTGACGAAGATTCGGTAGTAGATCGGGGCGAGGGCGAAGCGGATCAGTTCGTCGCCGTCGACGGAGCCGGCGAGTTCTCCGCGTTGCACCGCGCGGTCGACGATCACCAGGGACTGGTGGCGGCGGGCGGCGATGAAGGACTGCAAGGCGGTGGCGGCGGCGGGGTTCTGCATGCCCGCGAGGATGAAGGCGCAGCCGACGGCGCCGCCCTGCGGGCTGGCGAAACCGGCGCGGACGGCTTCGGTGAGGGCGCGCAGGTCACCGCCGACGGTGCCGGTGTCGGGGATCGGGATGGGTTCGGTGGCGGCCAGTTCCAGCGCGTCGGCGACCAGTCCCTCCGGGCTGCCCCAGCGGCGATAGATCGAGGTCTTGTGCACGCCCGAGCGTTTGGCCACGTTTTCGACCGTCAGGCCTTGGTAGCCACGCTGGGTCACCTCTACCAGCGTTGCCTGCCGCACCGCGTCCCGAACGCGCGCACTACGGCCACCAGGACGACGCTGGGTCTCCACAAACAAACTCCCGCTCGAAATCTGAACACTAATTGAAGGTTTAATCCTTCGTTCGTGGCAATTGTCGCTCCCCAGTCGTGGTATGGCGAAATCGGGGTTACGGCGTGGTGAGCGCCTGCACCATCGCGGTGCCGAAGCTGAGGTCGTTGGAGGTGGCGAGCTTGGTGTAGGTGCCCCCGGTTTGCTGGGCGAGGGCTTGCAGGGTTTGGGTGCCCGCCCCGCCGATCACGATGATATCGATGCGCACCGGCTTGGATTTATCGATCGCGGCGGTGAGGTCGGCGAGCAGTTTCTGGCCGGTGACCGTGGAATCGTCGTCCGGTCCGTCTGTGACCAGCAGGATCGAATTGGTCTTGCCCGCCACATAATTGGTGACGGCGTTGCGGTAGGCCGCGAGCAGCGTCGGGTAGGCCTGGTCGGTGCGGGATTCGGCCGCCTCGACATCGCCGAGCGCGGTGTTGACGGCGGCGCGGTGGTCGTCGGTGAGCGCCTTGGTCGGGGTCAGCACGTCGTACGGAGTGGTTCCGTCGAGGTTCTTGGCGAACGCCCAGACACCGAGACCGAAATCGGGCGGCATCACGTTCATGGTCGACTTCAGCGCGCCGATCACGGTGGCGAGGCGGGTGGCCGAGCCGTCGATGGTCGACATGGACGACGAGGTGTCGAGCAGGACCGTGGATTGCACGCCGAGCACGGGGTTGTCGAGGGTGGCGCGCACTTTCTCCAGCGCGGTCCGGGTCGCGCCGGGACCGGTTGCGGGCGGCGCGGCGGCGAATCCGGCCGAAGTGAAGAACTGTGCTTGCTCCGGCGCGCGCAGGTACTCGGCGAAGACGCTGGCGATGAGGTTCTGGGTCTGATCGACCCACGCGCCCGACATCAATGCGGCCGGATGATCGGCCACCGGCGCGGAGCCCACCGGGCGGTAGATGGCTACCCCGGCGTGTGCCCGCACTTGCTGTTCGGTGGCGGCGACCGCGTGGATCGCCGCCTTCGCGGGTTGCGGCGCGGCGATCGTGGTGAGGGCGGCCGCGGTGTCGGCGTCGGGCGCGCCGGCGGCGAGCCCGGAGACGGCCGACACGACCTGACCGGTCTGCGCGGCCTGCTCGGTGAGCGGGTCGGTGCCCGAGGTCGCCGCGGCGACGGCGGTGGCGACGGCCAGGGTGGCGTCGCCGGCGGGCAGCGCCAGTTTCAGGCCCGCCCAGTTCGGCAGACCGATCGTGCTGAGCGAACCCTGTTGCAGGCGTGGCAGATCCGCCCACGTGGTCTCGGACTTCTCGAGCGCTAGACGGAGGTCTTCGGGGACGGCGAGCACGATCGGGCTGGCCGCGATGGACGCCGGATCGCCCTCGATCAGACCGGGAACTCGCGCGGCCTCGATGGCGCGCGAGGAACTCGGAATCCACAGCGCGGGCTGCGGCCCGAGCACGCCGTTCCAGGCCCCGCCCGCGGTCAATCCGGCCACCATGTCGGCCGACGGGCGCGCGGTCACCACGACTTTCGCGCAGTGATCACGCACCTGTGGTTTCGCGGCGTTGTACTGGCCGGCGATGGCGCGCACCGGCGCTTCGAGGTCCGGATCTACGGTGACGAACAACGTGGCGTCACCCTCGACGCACTCCGAGGCCGCGGCGGTATTCTCCTGCGCGGCTCTGTCACTTAGCTGAAACCACGCGAAGACCGCCCCGGCCAGCAACAACACGGCCACCACTGCGATAACCGGACCTTTGCTGACGCCCCGGGATCTGGTTCCGCTGCGATGAGTGCCCACGGCGCACAGTCTATGGTCACCTCCGCTTTACTGGGCGACCGGTCAGCCCGAGCGCGGGCGGCACACGGACTGCCGTCATGCACTCGGTGCATGACGGCAGCCCATGCCTGACGCGGGACGTCTTCGTGCTGGTCGCTCGCCATGGTCGGCGAGCGGCTCACTCGCGGATCATGCGCCCGCGGTCGAACTCGTGCCCGCCCCAGACGCCGGATTGTCCGGTCTCGGCGGCGAATTCACCACAGGCCACCCGGATCGGGCAGCCGGCGCAGATGCCGCGCGCGTACTCGAAGTCCTCCGACGGGTACGGGAACCAGGCGTCGTGGTTGGCGTCGCCGCGGCAGGCGGCCCGATGCCAGTCCCGGGTGTCCGAGAGTGGGAGCAGGTCCGCCAGGGTCGGTTCGGTGACGTCGTTGGCCGTACGTCTCAGCTCGGTTCGGACTGTCATGGTCCTTGCTCCTTTCTCCGATCTCCGGCCTGGTCAGGCAGTGGCCAGGGTCTTCCAGATCTGACGTTGACGCTTGGCCAGGTGGTTCGGCGCCTTCGGTACCCACAGCAGCCGCATGCCCGCTTCTTCCGGCGTGCGGTCGGCCTTGACCGAGTTGCACGGGGCGCAGCAGGCGATGAGGTTGCTCCAGGTGTTCGGGCCACCCCGGCTGCGCGGCCGGATGTGGTCCACGGTGCGGGCCCACGCGGCGCAGTAGCCGCACCGGTGGTCGTCGCGGCGCAGCACGCCGGCCAGGGTGGCGCGGCTTTCGTCGTGCACCAGCGCGGTGTGCTGGATATAGATGTATCGCCGCAGCCGAATCGTTTCCGGCAGTGGGATTTCCAGTTGCTTGGAGCGGATCGGGAACTGCGGTTCGCGGTCGGCGACGGATTCGGCGGCCCCGCTCATCAGCAGCACTACGGCACGGTCGGCGCTGATCTCGTCGAGCGCCTCGAAAGAGGCGTTCAAGACCAGTACCGGAGTGTGTATCCAATTGTCTGCGGTCAACGCCGCCGGAGCGGCACGTCGGAACGGCATGGGGCTCACCATGTTTCATGAAGAATGGGACGAATTCGGAGAATGCGGCGGCCCTTGCGGGAGCGGCTGCGGTGGGATGGGGCGGGTCTAGCGACCGGCCTGGAGGAGGACGGGGCTGGGATCACTGATCCGCTGTCCACACATGCCGATCAAGGGCGTATTCGCCGAATTCTTCATCTCGTGCGGTTGCACAGGCCGTCTCCTCCTTCCTTGATCATCGTCTGATTCCATGGTGGCACACAGCACCCACCGTTGTCGGCTCATTTATTTCGCCGACCGGTAGGTGCTGTTTCGAATTCTCTTGTAGATCAGGCCTTTTCCAGCACCGCGGCGCCGAAGGAGACGTTGAACCGGTCGCACCAGATAGAGACGCTGGTGTACTTCGACAGGTCCGCGTCCGCCGGAATGGGGTAGTTCTGGCTGCCCTTATTGCCTTTCAACCCGCCCAGGTCGAGGTGTGCGCCGTCATCGAAGACGCCCCAGCCGTCGCGGCCCTCGAGCACCGGCGCGTCGGTGAGCCAGACGTGCAGGGCGGGCCCGTCGGAAGTGTCGAGATTCTCCAGGCGCAGCACCCGGCTGCCGTCGGGCAGTTTCAGAATGACCAAGCTGCCCGTGGTGCTGTGCTCATGCGAGATGAACCGGCCGCTGGACAGCGGGACCGGCAGCTGCGGCACGGCGCCCGGATCGGTGCCGAGGACCGCAGTGGGGGCGTCCTCGACGACGGTGGTGTCGGTGACCAGCTTCCACGGTTGGAAGAAGGCCAGACCGGCGCCCACCACGACGACGAGCACCGCCGCGACCGCGAGCACGATCTTCTTCTGAGGTTTTCTCCTCGCGAAGGCCATACCCTATTCAACCGCGTGGCGGCCGCACACGCCTAATAGTTGTCAGCCCAGCGGCGTCTGACCGAGCGCTACCCGTCCGGTGAACTGAAGCTGCTTGGCGCGCGGCAGCGGATGGAACTGGCCGCCGTGGATATCGCGGTAGTACATCTCCAGGGCGCAGGTCCGGGAGTAACCGAGGCCGCCGACGGTCTCGATGGCCAGGCGCACCGTCTCGATCAGCTTGTCGGCGGCGACGGTCTTGCGGCTCAGGGTGCGCGCGGCGTACTCGTCGGTATTGGCGAAGGTCAGGTTCGCCGAGCCGTGGAACATCGCCTCGATCGTGTCCCCGGCGGTGGTGTAGGCGTTCATCATCTCGCCGGCCAGCTGGTAGACGTGCGCGTCGGTGCGCCCGCGCACCAGGCCGGTCGCGAGTTCGACCGCGCTGTCGGCGATTCCGAGGTAGGCCGCCATGACCAGCGGCAGCGCCGCGCCGATCACGACATTGAGCAGTGGCGGCCAGACGTCGGCCGGGCGGGCCAGTGAAATCGCGGCGTCGGGTACGAAGACGTCCTCGAGCACCACGGTGTGCGAGCCGCTGGCACGCAGACCCAGCGTGTTCCAGGTCTTCTCGATCCGGACACCGGGCGCGGCCAGCGGGATGGCACAGTGCAGCGCCTGCGCGCCGCCGGGCGCGTCGTCCCAGCGGAAGCTGGTCACCAGCACGGTGCCGACCTCGCAGCCGCTGGCGGGGGCCTTGCGGGCGTGCACCCGGTATCCGCCGTCGACGCGCACCGCGCGCCCGTTGGAGCCGACCCAGTCCGAGGCGCCGGTGCTCACCAGGATCGCCCCGGCCGCCACCTTCCCGAACACCGCGGTCGCGTCCTGCCCGTGGTTGTGCCGCCACACCTGCGTCGCGACCAGATGCGAATGCATCGCGAAGGCGACCGCGGTGGCGGGATCGTGGCGGCCCAATTCCCGCAGCGCCGCGCCCATCTCGGCGTGCGTGGCCCCGCCGCCCCCGAACTCCACGGGCACCAGCGCCGCGGACAGCCCGGTCGCCCGCAGCTGCTCGAAGGCGGCGGCATTGATCTCGCCGCTGCGGTCGCGGTCGGCGACCTCGGCGCGCAGTGTCGCACCGACGGAACGGGCGAGGGTGACCCAGTCGGTGGCGGTACGGGAATCAGCAGCAGTAGTTGTCGTCATGCCCGAGAGCTACGACCGGGTCGCGGCGCCGGTTCAGCCGCGCGAGCGCCGCGGCGCAGATTCACCCCTAGGGTGGGCTCGTTCGCACCCCGCGCCGAAATCGTCCTGAGCCAATATCCTTCTCCGCGTGCACATCACGATGACCGCGGTGAACGCGGACACGCTGGCGGCCGCGGTCGCGGACCCGCAAGGGGCCGCGACGCTGGCCGAGGAATCGAGCGAACTCGACTATCACCTGTCTGTCGACGACGCCTGGCACGGCGTCCAGTATCTGCTGGACGCCGCCGAGGTCGAGGTCTCTTTCCGTCCCGAGGACTTGTCCGCGTACGCGATCGGCACGGCCGGAGTGTTCGGCATCCCCGACGACCGGGCCGCCGTGATCGAATCCCTTTTGCGGGCAACGCCGTTCGACGACCTGGCCGCCGATTTCGATGGCACGGAGCTACCGGACATCGATCCCGACATCACGCTGGACGATCCGGACGCACTCGCGCTGCGGGCCATCGACGAACTGGTTCGCTACCAGCTCTGCCATGAACTCCTGCTGGAGTTCTTCGCCGATGCCACCGCCGCGCGCTGCGCCGTCATCCTGAGCTATTCCAGCTAGTCAGAGGTTGCCGACGGTGTGTTCGAGCCGTTGCGCCACCAACTCCCGGGCCGCGTCGCGCAGGGTGGGGCGGAAGCCGGAGGGGTAGACCGGGTCGCCCGGGGTGTAGGTCTTGAGGACCTCCTTGGCGAGGGTGATCTTGTGGACCTCGGTGGGGCCGTCGGCGATCGCCATGATCTGGGCGTAGTTCATCATGTCGACGAAGGGCAGATCGGTGCTGACGCCGATGGCGCCGTGCAGGTGCATGGCGCGCTGAGCGATGTCGTGCATGACCTTCGGCATCGCGACCTTGATGGCGGCGATGTCGTGGCGGACCTTGCGGTAGTCCTGTTCCTTGTCGATGCGCCAGGCGGTGCGCAGCACGAGCAGACGGAACTGCTCCATCTCGATCCAGGCCTCGGCGATCTTCTCCTGGGTCATCTGCAGGCCGCCGAGCACGCCCTTGCGCATGGGCCGCGAGACCGCGCGCTCACACATCATGTCGAAAGCCTTGCGCACCATGGCGACCGTGCGCATGGCGTGATGGACCCGGCCGCCGCCGAGGCGGGTCTGGGCGACGATGAAGCCGAGGCCCTCCGCGCCGAGCAGCGCGTCGGCGGGCACCCGGACATCGGTGAACCGCAGGTGGCCCTCGTTGTCGGAGAAGCCGGGCACCGTGAAGTTCCGGACGATCTCCAGGCCGGGGGTGCCGGCGGGGACGATGAACATCGACAGCCGCTGGTGCGGGGCGGCGTCCGGATCGGTGACCACCATGACGATATGGAAGGAGGCGAATTCGGCGGCGGAGTTGAACCACTTCTCGCCGTTGATGACCCATTCGTCGCCGTCACGGACCGCGCGGGTCCGGAACGCGGTCGGGTCCGAACCGCCGGTGGGTTCGGTCATGACGTAGCAGGAGCCGATCTCGCCGTCGAGCAAGGGCTGTAGGTAGGTCGCCTTCTGCTCGGGGGTGCCGAAGTGGGCGAGGATCTCGGCGTTACCGGAATCGGGCGCCTGACAACCGAACACCAGCGGGGCCCACTTCGAGGTGCCGATCACCTCGTTGAGCAGCGCCAGCTTGACCTGGCCGTAGCCGGGACCGCCGAGCTCGGGGCCGAGGTGGCAGGCCCACAGGCCCTGCTCCTTGACCTTCTCCTGCAACGGCCGCATGAGCGCCCGGACCTCCGGGTTCTTGCGGTCATAGGGTTCGGGGTAGATCAGATCGAGGGGTTCCACCTCGGTCTTGACGAACTCCGCGACCCAGTCGAGCTTCTGCTGGTACTCCGGGTCGGTGTCGAAATCCCAAGCCATGATCAACCTTTCATTGAGGTACTACTGCGTAGATTCCGTGGTGATGCCGTCGAGGAAGGTGGTGGCGAGCAGGTCGGCGATCTCGCCGGGGGAGTGGTTGCCGTCCGGGCGGTACCAGACGGTGATCATGTTCAGCATGCCGAGCAGGCTGTTGGTGATCACGTGGTCGGCGGTGCGCAGGAGCCCGGCGGCGTAGCCGTCGTCGAGTACTCGTTGCCAGCAGTCCTGCACGTCGTCGCGCAGGTCTTGGAGTTGGGTGGCGCGTTCGCCGGTCAACGCGGTGACATCGCGCAACTGGATCGCGACTTCCCGCCGGTGCGCGATGATCAAGGCCACATAGGACTGAATCAGCTTGTGCAGCTTGGTGATCGGATCATGTCCGCTGGCGGCGATCTGCTCGGCGTCGTCGCGCATCAGCTGGATGTAGTCGCGCAGGATCTCCCACAGCAGCTCCTCCTTCGAGCCGATGTGGTAGTACAGCGCGCCCCGCTGCACGTCGGCGCGATCGCCGATCTCGGCGACGCCGGTGCCGTGAAAACCCTTGTCCGCGAACAGCTCGACGGCCGCGCGGACGATCCGCTCACGGGTGTCACCGGCGGAACTGTGGGCCGCCGGCGGCCGGCCGCGGCGGCGAGCGGGCGTGCCGGAGCCCGCCGCGACCGGGCCGCCACGCTGTCTCGGTGCGCCCGAGTCGTCGCCGTTGCGCGCTGCCGCGGTCATTGCCACGGGTCCAGGACGATCTTGCTGACGCCGTCGGCGCGGTCGGCGAACATGGTGTAGGCCGCCGCACCATCGGACATCGGCATCCGGTGGGTGACCGCGACTTCGGGCCGCAGCCGCCCCGCGGCGGCGAGCCGCAGCAGCGCTGGAAGTTCGTACTGGATCGAGCACAGCCCGATATGGAATTCGAGCTCTTTCACCTGTGCCAGCGGCATATTGATCGGGTAGGCCGGGTTCTGGCTGACCCCGATCACGCTGACCCGCCCGCGCGGCCGGACCGCGCTCATCGCCAGTTTGATGGTGGCATCCGCGCCGACCGCCTCGATCGCGACTTCCGCACCGCCGTCCAGCATCTCGCGAATAGCGGCCTTGGGATCCGCGGACTCGACCGGCTCGGCCCCGAGTTCGGCGGCCCGCGCCCGGCGTTCGGCGACCAGGTCCACGCCGAGCACGCGCGCGGCCCCCATCGCGAACGCCGACTGCACCGCCATCAGTCCCACCGGCCCCAGGCCGATCACCACGACGTGATCGCCCGGGGCGATCCGCGCCCGGCGTGCGCCGTACCAGGCGGTGGGCGCGTTGTCGGTGAGCACGATCGCGGCCTCGTCGCTGATCGAATCCGGCAGGCGGACAAGGTTTCCGGAGGCGTGCGGCACGGCGAGATACTGTGCCTGCGCACCGGCGAGCGAACCGCCGAGCCCGTAGCAGACATCGACGGGGAGGGGATGGCGCGCACACGCGGCGACCAAGCCCTGACGGCAATTCCGGCACTGGTCGCAGCCTGCGGACGCGGAGACGAGCACGCGGTCACCGACCTCGAATCCGTGCGCGTCCGGCCCGATTTCGACGATCTCGCCCACGGCCTCGTGCCCGACGCCGTAGCCGGTGCCCTGGACGAATCCGTGCCCGCTGTAGATATGCAGATCGCTGCCGCAGATTCCGGCGGCGGTGACCCGCACGATCGCGCCATCGGAGCCGGGCAGCTTCGGATCGGCGACCTCGCTGAACGAGATCTGCCGCGGTCCTTCGTAAGTGAGCGCCTTCATCGCCATCCTCCATCGAGCGTGAGCGTGGAACCGGTACAGAACGCGGATGCCTCGGTCGCGAAATACAGTGCGGCGCCGACGATATCGGCGGGCTGACCGATCCGGCCGAGGGCGTTGTGGCCGCTCATGTAGGTGACCATCTCCTCGGTCCAAGCCTTGGCGATATCGGTCGCGAACGGCCCGCACTGAATAGCGTTGACCCGCACCTTCGGGCCGTAGGTCTGGGCCAGCCCGGCGGTCAGATTGTTCAGTGCCGCCTTGGCCGCCGCGTACGGCACCGCCATGGGTTCCGGGTGGCTGGCCTCGATCGAGGAGATATTGACGATCCGCCCGCCCGCACCGGCCGCCATCCGGGATCCGATCAGGGCCGAGAGCCGGAACGGCCCTTTGAGATTCACGCCGATGATCTTGTCGAACATGGCCTCGGTGACCTCGGTCAAGCTCGGGTACAGCAGCGACATGCCCGCGTTGTTGATCAGCACGTCGACCTGGCCGAATTCCGCGTACGCGGTCTCGACGAGCGCGCCGCACTGCTCCCAGTCGCTGACATTGCAGGCGACCGGCAGCGCTCGCCGTCCGTAGGTCGCCTTGACCTCCTCGGCGAGTGCGGCGCAGCCGTCGAGCTTGCGGCTCGCGATCACCACGTCCGCGCCCGCGGCGGCGCAGGCCAGCACCATCTCCCGCCCGAGTCCCCGGCTGCCGCCGGTCACCAGCACGACTTGATCCAGCAACGGTTGGTCCGGCATTCAGCCTCCTGCGCCACATAATGTTCCGATCAGTACATTAAATCGGGCGCGAGCTAGAATCAAGAGGTTGACCGGCCTCCCGGAACAGATTGCTGGCTGTTTGTGTTGACCCGACGCGCGGAGCAGCGTCTACCGACGGGTAACATTACGAGCGTCTTATTTAAACCGGTTCTTCTCGACAAGTGAGGCATGAGATGACAGAGCGGATTCAGGTCGGTGGCCTTCAGGTGGCCAGTGTTCTCCACGATTTCGTCGAGAATGAGGCGCTTCCCGGCACCGGCGTAGATTCCGCGGCGTTCTGGGCGGGCGCCGAGCAGGTCATCAACGATCTCGCGCCGCGCAACCGCGCCCTGCTGGCCGAGCGCGACGAGATCCAGGCCAAGCTCGACGCGTGGCACGCCGCGAACCCGGGCACCGGCTACGACAAGGCCGCCTACAAGACGTTCCTGACCGAGATCGGCTACCTGCGCCCCGAGCCGGCCGCGTTCCAGATCTCCACCCAGAACGTCGACGACGAGATCGCCGTGCAGGCCGGCCCGCAGCTGGTGGTGCCGGTGATGAACGCGCGCTTCGCGATCAACGCCGCCAACGCGCGCTGGGGCTCGCTCTACGACGCGCTGTACGGCACCGACGCCATCTCCGAGGACAACGGGGCGGAGAAGGGCACCGGCTACAACAAGGTGCGCGGCGACAAGGTCATCGAGTGGGGCCGTAACTTCCTCGACGACGTCGCCACCCTGATCACCAGCTCGCACCTGGGCTCCACCAGCTACACCATCGTCGACGACGAGCTCGAGGTCGGCCTGGAAGACGGCACCACCATCGGCCTGGCCGATCCGTCGCTGCTGGTCGGCTACCTCGGCGATCCGGCCTCGCCCACCTCGATCCTGCTCAAGCACAACGGTCTGCACATCGAGATCCAGATCGATCCGTCCTCGCCGATCGGGTCCACCGACACCGCCGGCGTCAAGGACATCGTGCTGGAGTCCGCGGTCACCACGATCATGGACTTCGAGGACTCGGTCGCCGCCGTCGACGCCGAAGACAAGACCGTCTGCTACCGCAACTGGCTGGGCCTGATGAAGGGCAACCTGGCCGAAGAGGTGTCCAAGGGCGGCAAGACCTTCACCCGCACCATGAACCCGGACCGTGTCTACACCGCGCTGGACGGCTCCGAGCTCGTGCTGCACGGCCGTTCGCTGCTGTTTGTGCGCAACGTGGGTCACCTGATGACCTCCGACGCGATCATCGACGCCGAAGGCAACGAGGTGCCCGAGGGCATCATGGACGGCCTGATCACCTCGCTGATCGCCAAGCATGCGCTGAACGGTGACACCGAGCTGAAGAACACCCGCACCGGCTCGGTCTACATCGTGAAGCCGAAGATGCACGGCCCCGACGAGGTCGCCTTCACCAACGAGCTGTTCGGCCGCATCGAAGAGGTCATCGGCGTGCCCGCCAACACCCTCAAGGTCGGCATCATGGACGAGGAGCGCCGCACCACGGTGAACCTGAAGGCGTGCATCAACGCTGCGTCCGAGCGCGTCGTGTTCATCAACACCGGCTTCCTGGACCGCACCGGCGACGAGATCCACACCTCCATGGAGGCCGGGCCGATGGTCCGCAAGGCCGACATGAAGTCGCAGCAGTGGATTTCGTCCTACGAGGACTGGAACGTCGACACCGGCCTGGCTACCGGCCTGCCCGGCAAGGCGCAGATCGGCAAGGGCATGTGGGCCATGCCCGACCTGATGGCCGACATGCTCGTCCAGAAGATCGGCCACCCGAAGGCCGGCGCCAACACCGCCTGGGTCCCCTCGCCGACCGCCGCCACCCTGCACGCCACCCACTACCACCAGGTGGACGTGTTCAAGCAGCAGGCGCAGCTCGCCAAGGCCGGCCCCCGCGCCACCGTCGACCAGATCCTGGAGATCCCGCTCGCGCAGGACACCAACTGGACCGCGGAGGAGAAGCAGCAGGAGCTGGACAACAACTCCCAGGGCATCCTGGGCTACGTCGTCCGCTGGATCGACCAGGGCGTCGGCTGCTCCAAGGTCCCCGACATCCGCGACGTCGGCCTCATGGAAGACCGTGCCACCCTGCGCATCTCCAGCCAGCAGGTCGCCAACTGGCTGCGCCACGGCGTCGTCACCGAAGCCGAGGTCCTCGCCAGCCTCCAGCGCATGGCCCCGGTCGTCGACCAGCAGAACGCCGGCGACGCGAACTACCGCCCGCTGTCCCCGGACTTCGCCGGTAGCATCGCGTTCCAGGCGGCCAAGGAACTGGTGCTGGAAGGCACCAAGCAGCCCAATGGCTACACCGAGCCGATCCTGCACCGGCGCCGGCGTGAGGCCAAGGCCGCCAGCAAGTGAGTGATGTTCAGTGATTGAAAAGTAGCTCCTGGCAGCTCTTTTCGACTCGAGGCCCCGTACTGGAGACATCCGGTGCGGGGCCTTTCCATCACTGGAGATCAGCTCGAATACCGGCCTGTCACGCTCAAAACGGTCACATACCCGGGTACGCGGCCGTGCTGCCTACCGGGGCATATGTGCGACTCGCGGCTGCCTCGGCGCGGCTGGATCAGCCGACGACGAGAAACCAGGGGCAGCGACCTCGTAATCCATCTGCAGGCCAGTCATTTACCGCGTACGAAGGAGTGGAGTCGAGATCGCCTCTCCGGAAGGCGGCAGCATCGGCGTGATCGATTCCGTCGCACCTCACAATGGACGAACGAGAGGCTCTAAGAGCAGCTGACGAGATCTTCGCAGCGAACCCGGTGACGGTGGGGCCGACCGACTAGACCGCAGCAGGTAGCGATCGAGAACGGCTACGGCTCAGCACATCCTGTAGCCGACGAGCGAGCGGCCTGTCGTTTCGGGAAAGCTGCTCAGCTACCGGGTGTGCCACCGCTGCTCGATTGCTTTACGAGCCATCGTCCATGCTGCCTCGAATTCCGCGGCCGATATCTGGTCGAGGGCGCCGACCTCGACCAGTCCCAATCTTCAGCGCTGCCCTCCGCGAGCACACCGTATTTACGTTCGTACGCCTGAACTTCAGCGATTCCCCCGTGGTGGCGTGCGCATATCACCTCTGCAAGCGACGCGGCCGTGAGTGCGGAGCTCGAATTCCGCCTGTGCCGCTCGGCTTCACAACGGTTCGACCACGACATATCCTTGGGCGGCTTGTAGTTAGGAGACACGGTGGGGACATTACGAAGCGGCCGGGGCTGGATCCCGGCCTTGATGGTTCTGCTGGTCGCGGGGTGCACGGTGACCGATCCGAACGTCCAGCCCTCGACGTCGGCACTGTCGTCCGCCGTCACGACGCCGTCCGCTCCCGCGGAGGTCGCGGTCAAGAAGGGCGACTGCCTCGACGACATCCCGACCGGCTTCGCCGTCGTCCAATGTAGTGACCCCACAGCGGATTACGTGCTGCTCGAGAACCTCCCCGGCGCCACCTCCGACTGCTGGCAGGTGCCCGGCGTGCACATGCAGTATCGCCATAAGGACGCCGCGGGAGCCACAATCGGCGTGTTCTGCGCCGGGGACGTAGGCGCCGATCCGGCCGCCGGCATCAATATCGCCCAAGTGGGCGACTGCGTAGCGGTCGGCACCGGGAAACGCGGCCGGAAAGCACCCTGCACCGAGCCGGGCGCATTCCGTGTCCTGGCCCGGTTCGAGAAGGTCGCCGCGACGCGCGACACCTGCCAGGGCATCCCGGCGGCGACCAAGGTGCAAGGTGTGCGGTTGAAAAGAGAGGCAGCCCAGAGCAACCCGGACAACGTCTTCGACGCCGTATTCTGCCTCGCCCCGGCACGATGAGCCTCAGCGCGGGACGAGAGCTGCCACACCCCTCACATCGTCAGCGCCCATGGAGTGATGCGGACACACGATGCCTGCATCAATGACGTGGGACAAGGTCTGATAGTCCATTGCTACGGCCGCGCAACATTCGCCTCGCAGCCGATCTTGGTCGGCGACTGCATCTCTCGAACTTCACGGAGCGTGACGGTCGAACCCACCGGCACCGACAGTTGCCGTGTGCACTACCGGGCCGGTATCGACTTCTCACGGTGAGCCTGTCCGCTCTCCGGTTTCATCCCCGACTATCTCGGCAAGGCGATCCGACCCGCCCTGGAGCACATGGGCGCCATCGCAGTCGGAAACGCCAACGCGACGACGTTTGTGAGTGGCACATGGTGGTGGGCCCACTCGCGCGTTGCCGCAGCCATGTGCCGCTCGTCGGCACTATCAGCCCTACGCACGAAAATGCGGCTTATACGGCGGTTTCGTGACCTACTGATCATGGTGGCCCAGCATCGCCTTTTCGTGCGATGACCTGATCGAGCGTCAGTATTTCTAGGAAGACAGGTGCGTCCTTTCGTACTTGCTGGGCGTCGAGTTGTGCGAGTTTCTCCTCGGCCGCGGCAAGACTGACGGAATGACCTTCGATCTCACCGAGCCAGCCCTCACGTTCGGACTCGGCGATGCGGTCCCGAAGGTTGTCGCGGATCACGACCAGCCGGGGCCGCTCGCTCGGGGAAACGATGAGAACGGGGGCATCGGAGGCAAGCTTCTCTGAACTACTGGCAGGGCTGGTGACGTGCGAAAAGTATTGCTTGCGATGCTTTCTCTTCCGGGGCGAGGAGCAGGTGAGCCTCGACCTTGAATCCGGCATCACGCAGCCAGGTCGTCATGAGGTCGGGCTGTCGATGGTGGACATGGACGTTCATCGGGTGACCGCCATAGCCTTGGGTCTTCAACTGCGACTCGTTGCCGACGTGGAACAGTAATTGCAGAGTTCCGCCGGGCCGCAGTATTCGATGAAAGCGTCTCAGCACGGCCGGGACCTCGTCGTCGGGGATGTGGATCAACGACTGCCAGGCCAGCAGGCCGGCCATCGAGGCTGCCGGGAAGTCCAGCTCCGTCATAGAACCCACTTCGAACCGCAGGCCGGGGTGGTCACGCCGAGCCGTCTCGATCATCCCGGGGGAGAGATCGACGCCGAAGGCATCGACACCCAGCTCGTGCAGGTAGGCGGTGATGTGTCCGGGACCGCATCCGACATCGGCGACGAGCCCGCCACTGTCGGCCCGCACGCTGTCGGCGAACAATGCCAGAG
The DNA here is from genome assembly GCF_040681285.1 of Nocardia sp. NPDC051832. NCBI lineage: Bacteria > Bacillati > Actinomycetota > Actinomycetes > Mycobacteriales > Nocardiaceae > Nocardia > Nocardia sp. NPDC051832. The sequence goes on along the minus strand of NZ_JBFAYL010000006.1, from coordinate 360,872 downwards.
CCGCACGGAGGTATGGGTGTCCAGCCAGGGCATCGCGCACCTGGTCGGCATAGCTCGACGCGACTGTGTCGTAGGAGATTCGGGTATCGGTCAACCAGTCGTCCGCGCTCATCATCGGCAGGGTAGTCGGTGATCACCAATCGCCATCGACCGACGCTGCGGCGGCTATCTCGGCGAGCCGTTCGCGGGCGCGTAGTCGACGCGCAGGCTCGTGGTTCGTCAACCTCATCCAGTTGCCTGCCGACATGTTCTGGTTCGCGTTCACGGTGTGGCTGGTCGCGTTTTCCGGCGCGGGAGTCGCATGGGGACGGCGCGTCGTTTACCGGGCCGATCGCTGGGTCGCGGACACGCTGGGCCTGGAAACCATGAATCACGCGCTGGTGGTGGCGCGCCGGGTTCGCTACCAGCGACGCGGCCTGTTCGGAATGTATATGAACCTATTCATCCCAGCCGAAGCCAAACGCACGGACGCGATCTCCTGTTTCGCACTCGGCTCGACCGAACTGCGGTCGCCGACACGCTGCGCGGGCTTCCCCGCCGCGCTGGCGCCCGATGTGACTGTCGTCGCTCGACGGTTGCCGCAGGCCAGGATGCCGTTGATCCGGAACGGTGATCGAAAAGTAGCTCCTGGCAGCTCTTTTCGACTCGAGGCCCCGCACCGGAGAATCCAGCGCGGGGCCTCTGCCATGAGTGGGGATCAGCTCGAATAGTGGGCGATGCCTGTGGCCGGTGTCTCCGTAACTTCCTCGAGAGGATCACCGATGGGTTGATAGAACGGTGAGATCTTGAAACGGAAGGAAGCCGATGAGGCAAACAATTCCCGTGACTGGCGCGCTGCTACGCCGCACCCTGGCTGGCGCACTGATTGCCGCGGCGATCGGGGCGCCGAGCGCGGTGACGGCGAGTGCCGAGGCAACGCCGACTGGGGATGGCGGCTTCTGCATCGATGAGAAGACGCGCGTGCGCAACGGGTTACGTGTCGCTGACCCCAGTTGCGTTCATGACCACAGCCGCTTCCACAATCACGAGCGCTTCCATATTCCGCCAGCGCGTTCTTGAACCGGCTAGCTCCCGACGGCAGGGGGTCGGGGCAGCTGGATGTCGCAACACACGCTGATACCGCCTGTTCTGCGGATCTCGCCGGCTATGTGCCTGGCTAAGCTGGATCGATGGCTCGCTATGTGATTGATGCGCGGACGCTGCTGCATTTGGTTGATCGCGGGCTTCGCCTCGATCCGGATCACCAACTGGTCGCGCCGAACTCGATCAGGTCAGCGGCGCTGCAATTGCTGCTGCGTGAGGTCCGCGCGGGCAGGCGGTCCGAAGAGGCTGCGCTGCGGGCTCACGAGCGAATGACTCAGATCAAGATCCGGCTGCTCGGGGACCGGGTGTCGCGTCGTGTCGCGTGGCAGCTCGCTCGTGAGCACGACTGGGAAAGTCTCGGAGACGCCGAATATTTGGCGGTTGCTCGATTGCAGGCCGATGCCCTGGTGACAGTTGACGCGAGTTTCGCGGCTATGGCCCGCGACGTCGTGGCGGTCGCAACCGTCGAAGACCTACTTGCTCCGGAGTAGTCGACGCCATTGATAGGGTCACTCGCAAGTGATCATCTAGGGGGAAGTATGCAGCAGTACGGACAAGGTTGGGCACCGCAAGGTCCTGGCGCACCCTATCCCAATGCTCCTGTCCAGCAAGGTGGTTGGGCGCCCCCGCCAGCGTATCCACCCCAGTATGGAATGCCGCCGCATCCCGGCGGGCCGCGGCGGAACTCGAATGCCTCGATCTGGATCATCGTCGGTGTCCTGGTAGTCGCCCTGATTGCTACTGTGGCGTTGTTCGCCGTTCGGAAGAGCAGCACTTCCAGCAGCGGCGGGACCGATCTGGACAAGATGCGTAATGCGTTCCCTGGACTGGTGCAGCCAGACGGACCGACCGAACTGGGTTCTTCCGGAGCGGGATACGACGGACATCGCTGTGGCTACAAATACGCACCTACCGGTGCCACATTGGAGGCACCTCGAAACGGTTCGCTGAACCTCGGCCCCTGGGTTACGGCCTGGGATTGCTACGGCGTCACGGGCAAACCGACGTATGCGGTGCTGGCCTATCGGGACCAGTCCGACGTAAGCCGAGTCGTCGAAGGCCTTCCGCCCAACACCAAGGGTTTCGCTGCCGAGTACAACTCCTACCGATGGCAGACGCCGGACTCGGCGTCGCCGGTCCAGTATTGGAAGGTAGAGGCTTTTCGCTCCGCAGAGCGGTCCCGGTACCTGATCGTCGCGCAGGACACCTTCGTGCCGAAATCTACGTCGCAGAACAGGGATATCCATGCATTCGACCGCTGGTGCGTAGCAATGCCGCTGTAGTCCACCAGTTCTGACGCAAGGATGTAGCAGCCTGCCGGCAGTGCGATGAGCGCTATGCCCGATGAATCGATGGCGTGAAAATCGATGGCTGGCCAACTGGTGTGGTCGCTGGGAGGGTGGAGGGCAGCGGAAATCACAAAGGGGAGGCGATATTCGAACGATTGCCGCTCGCAGACAGTGCGATTCCGGGTGGCGACCAAGGATTCCCACGATCCTGTGCGCACTCGCTGTGGCGGCACCGACGAGCCAGGCCCAGCCGGCGGATCCGGGCTCCCCGGAGGACGGGAAAGCACCGGGCCCTCCGGCCTCGGAGACCGATGCCGGGCCGGGCGAGGCCGCAGCACGGCAAGAAGTCAAGATCTCCGTCGAGGACGGTGGATACTTCTCCGGCACAGTGTATTTCGCTGCTGCGGGACAGAACCACGGCGGATTCGTCTTCAACGGCACGACTCACGACACGACGGACAATGATCAAGAGGTCTATCTGGAAGTGGCGGTAGAGGGGTACTCGCCCAACGAATTCCGCAATCCGGTCGACAAGAACAAGAACTGGAACAAGGTTGTGTGGGATCCCCAGGCGATCCGGACCGAACACGCCGAGATGCGGATCTGCAACTCGGATCTCGCATGGGACACCTGCAGTGAGTGGCGTGCTTTCAACCGTTGACGAGTGTGCCATCGAGCCCCGCGGCTGATCGCGTTCAGCCGGTCGGCGAACACTGAGATTCAGTTGTCCGAGTTTTGTTGGTCGGCCTGGTCGCCGAGCGCGACCAAGACCTCGCGCAGGGCGTCGGCTGCGGCACGAGCCGTGCCGTCCGGCACGGCTTGGAGCAGTGCGGCCTGAGCTCGGCCCGCTGCCTTTACGGCCGCCTCGGCGTCCGTCACGCCTTGCGGCGTGAGGCTGACCCAGGAGCTGCGGGCGTCGAACGGGTCGGGCTCTCGGTCGATCCGCTTCGCGGCGGCAAGGCGCCGCAACAGATTGCTCGTGCCGCCCGAGGTCAGCAGGAGACGTTGCGACAATTCGGTGGGGCGCAACCGATAGGGCTTGCCGGTGGCACGCAGCACGGCCAGGATCTCGTACTCCGCCTTGGTAAGCCCGAGGCGGGCCAGCTCGGCCTCGACCCGCTCGCCGAGCAGAGCGGACAGCCGCGCGGCTCGCTTGCTGAGCTCCAGCTCCAAGCCGGCCACTTCGGGCAGCTCCTTGCGCCAAGCCTCGGCGATGACGTCGACGATATCCCTGCTCACAAGGTCATCCTACCCGGAGACTTGCACCAAGAAAGCTTTTGACATACCTTTTAGAAAAGCTTTCTATGGAGGTACCTGATGAGCATCCTGCTCCGCAACGGCCACGTGATCCCCGGCGACGGCGGTCCCGAACTGCCCGAGACCGATGTCCTCACCGAGGGCGGTGTCATCACCGCCATCGGAAAGGACCTGCCGCACCCCGCCGACACCCGGATCGACGCGAGCGGAATGGTGGTGATGCCCGGGCTCGTGGACGCGCACCGCCACGTCTGGCAAGCGCCGCTGCGGGGGATAGGCGCCGACATGACCCTGCCGGACTACCTCGGCATGGTTCTCGGACGCGTCCTCGCGGCTTTCCGCCCCGAGGACGCACGGCTCGCGGCGCTACTCGGCGCGGCCGAAGCGCTCGATTCAGGCGTCACCTCAGTCTTCGATTGGAGCAACACGACCGTCACGCCGGAACACACGGAGGCGGTGCTGGACGGCTACGCCGCCGGCGGATTGCGAGTCGTGGTCGGCCATACGGTCCCGGCCCGCAAGGCCAACCTGCAGCGACTTGCCGGCATGGATGGCCTGATCAGCGGTGGCCTGGCGATCCTGGGCCCGCAATATGGATCGTGGAACGACGGCGTGCGCGAGATTGCCCTGGCCCGCGAACTCGGCTTGCCGGTGTCGATGCACGCGAGCGGCGGGCCGGACTCTCCGTTCCCGCGGATGTACGAGGCAGGCCTGCTCGGGCCAGACCTCAACCTCGTCCACATGAACGCGATGACGCCGGCCGAGGCTCGAATGCTGGCCGATGCCGGCGTCGCGGTCACGGTCACCCCGGTGGTGGAAGCGACGATGGGCCACGGTACCTCGGCCTTCGGCACGTTCCTCGACGCCGGAGGACATGCTGCGCTCGGCACCGATGTCGTCGTCAACGCGCCCGCAGACCTGTTCGAGCCGATGCGCGACACGCTCAGATTCGAGCGAATGCGTTCCCGCACCATGTATCCCGCCGCTCAGGTGTTGTCGAATGCGACCGTCCACGGCGCCCGGTCGATCGGCCTCGGCGGCAAGACAGGCTCGTTGACCGTGGGCAAGAGAGCCGACATCATCGTGCTCGACGGCCTCAGCCAACCGAGTGGCGGTGGCGTGGTCACTGCGCTGACGCCGGCGAACGTCCACACCGTCCTGGTCGATGGCCGCGTCGTCAAACGTCACGGCCATCTGGTTCACCACGATCTGACCGCACTTCGCACCGCCGGCATCGAGCTGGCCCACCGAACGCTCGCCTGAATTCGGATGAGCACAACCCGGACCCGAGAGAACTTGTCGCCGTGGGCGACCTGGGAAGGTCACTCCGTACGGCCCCAGAACAATTCACGGATACGATCGGGTCATGGCAGAGCTGCGAGACCTGCAACACCGTGTGGTGACGGCAGGGCAACGATATATCGGTAACCCGATCATGGGACGGTTGCCGGTTCAGACCCTGCTCGAAACAACGGGGCGCAAGAGCGGACAGCCACGGATCACGCCGATCGGCGGCCGTCGAAGCGGCAACTCCTTCTGGCTCGTTTCCGAGTTCGGTGAGAAATCCCAGTACATTCGAAACATCCAGGTGGACAACCGTGTCAGGTTGCGTATTCGCGGCCGGTGGTACTCCGGCACCGCTCACTTGGTACGCGGCGACGACGCACGAGCGCGGCTTCGTGAATTGCCGTGGGCCAACAGCGCAGTGGTACGAGCGGTTGGTACCGATCTACTGACCATTCGCATCGACTTGGACTGAACACAGCTGGTGCCTTGTCCGGCCTCGGCTCCGTAGTGAGTGATGCTCAGGGCCTGAAAAGTAGCTCCTAGCAGCTCTTTTCGTCTCGAGGCCCCGCGCCGGAAGCACCCTGTGCGGGGCCACTGGGCGCCTTGTCGGCAACTGCGACGATATAGTCCAGCCAAGGGGCCCAGAACGCGGCGCCTTTCTGGCCGAAGAAGCCCCGAAGCAACGGGTTGATTCGTCGAATTTGCGGCTGGTCGTGCTGACGGCTTACATATTCGGCATACTGCGGGTAGACGTGATCGCGGATGGAGTAGACCCGGACATCCTGGAAGCCGGCTGCCAGGAGCGCCTGGCGGTATTCCTCGGCATCGGTATTGTTCTTGCGGCCGGTTGTGAATATTCCGTGCACCACAAGTCGTTTGAGGCGCGACCGCCTGACCTCGCTCGAGACATGCTCGTTTGCGAGTGGCACAACGTCGGCTGTCACCAACCGGCCGCCAGGTGCCAGGACTCGGAATGCTTCCTCGAAGAATCGTGGACGCGACGGAAAGTGAAGCGGTGATTCGAGTGCGGTCACTTTTGTCGCGGACGCATCCGGCAGCGGTAGGTCGTTTGCGGACCCGTGCACATACTCGACGACGTCGCTGAGGCCCAGTGTGGCGGCCCGTGCGGTCGAGACCTGGATCTGTTTCGCGGATATATTGACGCCGGTGATTCGTTTCGGGCCGAATTCTTTCATCCAGAGAAAGTCCTGGTCACCCATTCCGCAGCCGACGTCCACTACTACGTCATCGGACCCGAGGCCCGCTTCCGTCGCTACCAGCCGGGCCAGTGCCGCGCCCGCTTCGTCCAAAGTTCGGGGGCTATCTTTCCAGTAGCCCAGGTTGATGAATAGCGACTCCTCGCCCAGTGTGTTGTGTCCGGTCATCACTTTGTCGTACACCAGACTGAATCGGTTGGGGATCTTGGGCACGAAAAGCAAGGATGCGAACCATCCCCATTCGCGAACCCACCGCACGGTACGCCGGGTCGAACTCTCGGAATCGCGAAATTCCAGGACCGTCATCTTTTCCCCTTCAAGCCTGCATAAGTTATTTGACTGTTTCACGCGTGGGCGTGTTGTCGAAGCGGTAGTCGCTCAGCGGGAATCGGGCGCTGCGCCAAGCGGTTTCGAGGCTGAGCGTCGGTCGCAGCGGTACGTCGCCGTTCACGTCGACGAAGTAGGCGTTGGCGCGGCCGCAGGTGTCCTGCCAGAACACCTGCCGCCACCGGCGGCGCAGCATTTCCTCGAAGTACGCCGTGTTGGCCCGCTCCGTGACCTCCACCCGCGTCGCTCCGGTCCGTCGGGCATGGCCGAGGCAGCGGGCGATGTGCTTGGCGCCGGCCTCGATCAGGTTGAAGTAGGACGAACCGTTGTAGGAGTACGGGCCGGACACCGAGAAATAGTTGGGGAAGCCGGGCACGCTCACCCCCTGGTACGCCTGTGTTCGTTCCCGAGACCAGAATTCGTGCAGATCGATCCCGCCGGATCCGACGCATTGGAAGGGCGCGCCGGAGGTGAACGGCATCTTGAACCCTGTCGCCAGGATCAACACGTCCAGCTCATGCTCGACGCCTTCAGCTGTGCGGACGCCGTCCGTGGTCACCTTGTCGATGGGATCGGTTTCCAGGTACACGTTTTCGCGGTTGAACGTGGACAGGTACGCGTTGGAATAGGCCGGCGGCTTGCAGCCGAGCGCATAACGCGGCGTGAGCTTGTCCCGGACTACCGGATCGTGCACCTGCGCGGCCAGCTCACGCCGCAGGGCGACCGCGGCGAGCTTGGTCAACGGGAACAGCTTGTGAAACTGGGCGGGCAACAGGACGACCGTCTCGATATAGGCCTGGCTCAACGCCCGGATCGCGGGCTTCAGCAACGGAACGTGCTCGAACACCCAGTGCACCCGCGCGGACAGCGGCGCATCGTACTTCGGCACCACCCAGACCGGAGTCCGCTGGAACACGGTCAGCTGCGCCACCTCGGTCGCGACGGCCGAGGCAAGCTGTACGCCGGACGCTCCGGTGCCGACGATCCCGACCCGCTTGCCGGTCAGGTCCACCGCGGGGTCCCAGCGTGCGGTGTGCAGGACCCGTCCCGCGAAGTTCTCGATCCCGTTGAACTCCGGGATGTTCGGTTCGGGAAAGCTTCCGGTCGCGTTGACGACGAACCTGGCGGTCATCGTCTCGCCCGCGGTCGTCGTCACCCGCCATCGATTCGCGTGGCCCTCGAAGTCGATTCTGGAAATCTTGGTATCGAACCGCATCCGTGCACGGAGGCCGTATTTGTCGGCGCAGTGCTCCGCGTACTCCTGTACCTCCGAGCCGGGGGCGTAGACGCGGGACCAGTCCGATCGCTGCTCGAACGAGAACTGATAGCTGAAGACCGGGAAATCGACCGCGACACCGGGGTAGGTGTTGCACCGCCAAGTTCCGCCGAGACCGTCGCCCGCGTCGAGGATCTGGTAGTCGCGCACACCGGCCCGATCCAGTTCGATCGCCGTGCCCATCCCCGAAAAACCCGCGCCGACGATGAGAATCTCGTGATCGACGGCGGTATCCGTCGACGTGCTCATGGTTGCTCCGTTCCAGATTCGGGATCAGTGCGGGGAGACGCGAGGCCGGATCTCCGGTGGGGTCCAGGTCGTCGTCGCCCGCACTCCCGCGCGCGCGGCCCACCGCAACGACCGGTTCGGCAACAATCCCGCCATCGGGGCGGTGATCACGGCGGCTCTGCTTGTCGCGGGTGTGGGCATGCCATACCGCGCCATCAGACTCATGTACTGCGCGCGAGGACGCCGTGCCGCGGTGTAGGCCGCCAGGTTCGGCGCGCATGCGGCGAGGGTGACGGCATCTTCCAAGGCCACGGAGGTGCCCTGGCCGTTGTACGGCACCATCGCGTGCGCCGCGTCGCCGACCAGCGCTACCCGGCCACGAACCAGCGAACGCGGAACCGGCAGGTAGACAACGTCGTTGCGGACTATTCGATCGGCGGCGGCGATCAATTCCGGCACCGGGTCGAGCCAGTCGGCATAGTAGTCCAGGTCGTCGACGCCCGGTCGGCCCGCGGCCCACACCATGGTGCGATTGCGAGGCATGGGGTATATCCCGACGTCACCGCCCGGACCCCACACCATTCCGGCGTAGTCCGTCGACAGGCCTTCGACGATCCAACGCCAGGCGGTGACTCCGGTATGCCGCAGCGAGACATCCGGCCACAATTGTTGCCGCGCGACACTATGGGCTCCGTCGGCCGCGACCACCAGATCGAACTCCGCGGTGCGGGAATCGGTTTCCACCACACCGTTTTCGCGCACTGCCCGCACCGTTGCGTCCGTGTGAATGCACTCGCTGGGCAAGGCATCCACCAGTAGTGCGATGAGATCTGATCGCGCGAGCAGGATCATTCCCTGGTAGCCCATCGCGTCGCTCAACTGAAAGTTCATCAGCGTGCGGCCGGTCGATGTTCGTATTTGCGAGCTTCGATCAGGTACTTGATGCTCACGAATCCGTTCCCCGAGTCCGAGGGCGTCAAGGGCGGCGATGCCGTTGGCGGGCAGAACAATTCCGGCCCCGGCTCGGCCGAATTCCGGCGCCTGCTCGAACACCGTGACCTGCCACCCGGCCTGCCGCAACGCGATGGCGGTCGCCAACCCGCCGACTCCGCCGCCGACGATTCCTGCGCGCCTCGTCCGTCCGTTCATCATCCCTCCCAATCCAGATCATCGTGCGGTGAATGCGACGACGAGCGCGTCCGAATCCCCGCTCGGACAACCCCTTCAATCCCCGTCCCGATACTCAACGCCGAACTGTATCGATAACAGGTTCCACTGTCTAGTGTTTCGTCGATCCCGAAAGTTTATGCAGTACCAGGAGTTTCACGTCATTCTCTGCTTGCGTGATTATGGAACGCGTTCTATCTTGGGGAAGCCGTACTGGCGGGCTCGGATGGTCCGGTTTGGTGCCGCAACGACTTTGGGGGTCAGGGGTGGGGAACCACATGCCGAACGTGCGGCAGCAAATGTGCTCTCAACGCGCCGGGTGGTAGCGGCGACCGACGCCGTCAGGACCGTGTGTGGCTGATCGCAGCCCAGCTTCGCTCGACTTGGATAGGGGACAGATTATGCGCCAGCCGATCGCGATCGTGGGTCTTTCCTGCCGGTTCCCCGGTGCTGCCGACCCCCGAAGCTTTTGGCAGGTGCTGCGGGACGGAGTGGACGCGACCTCCGAGATGCCCGCCGGGCGGTGGCGCCTCGACGAGATTCCCGAGGCGGCCGTGCTGCGTCGCGGAGGCTTCCTCGCCGAAGTGGACCGTTTCGATGCCGAGTTCTTCGCGATGTCGCCTCCGGAGGCCGCGGCGGCTGATCCCCGGCAGCGTCTCGCGCTCGAATTGAGTTGGGAGGCAATCGAAGACGCCGGCATAGTCGCGGACCGACTGCGGGCTGACGAGGTCGCCGTCTACATCGGCGCCGCCGGCGACGACTACGCGGCACTTGTGCACGACGGCGGTCCCGAGGCGGTTTCCGAGCACACGCTGGCCGGTTCGAGCCGCAGCTTGATCGCCAATCGGGTGTCCCACGCGTTGGGTCTACGCGGTCCCAGCGTCATGGTGGATACCGCACAATCGTCGTCGCTGGTCGCGGTGCAGTGGGCTGTCGAGAGCTTGTGCTCCGGCCGGTCCGATCTGGCGCTTGCGGGCGGTGTGCACCTGAATCTCGCGCTCGACGGCGGCCTTGCGCTGGCTCGTGCCGGGGTGCTTTCGCCGGATGGCCGGTGCCATGTCTTCGACTCGCGCGCCAATGGTTTCGTCCGAGGCGAGGGCGGCGCCATGGTCGTGCTCAAGCGGCTCGCCGACGCTCTTGCCGACGGCGACCCTGTCTACTGCGTGATTCTCGGTGGGGCCGTGAATCACGATGGCGGCGGCGACAGCCTGACCACACCGAGTGTCGAGGCGCAGACGGACCTGCTCCGTCGCGCGTACGCCGGCGCGGGTGTCGATCCGGCGGACGTGCACTATGTCGAATTGCACGGGACCGGAACGGTGGTGGGGGATCCGATCGAGGCAGGGGCACTGGCTTCGGTGTTCGCGCCGGGTCGTGACGACGCGAACCCGCTGATAGTCGGATCGGTCAAGACGAATATCGGTCATCTGGAAAGCGCGGCCGGTATCGCTGGGCTGGTCAAGGCCGCGCTCGCGATCCGGCACGGAGCGCTGCCACCGAGCCTGCACTACCGCGAGCCCAACCCGGACATTCCCTTCGCGGCCGGGCTGCTGCGCCTCAACGACCGTTTGCGTGCGTGGCCTGCCGCGGACCGGGCGCTGGCGGGCGTCTCGTCCTTCGGCGTCGGTGGCACGAACTGTCACCTCGTTGTGGCCGCTGCGCCCGATCCCGGCCGACCGGCCGCCAGCGAAGAAGGTGCTACCGCGGTGGCGGTGGCGGTGTCGGGGCGAACTGCCGAGGCTTTGCGTGCTCAGGCCGCACGGCTGCTGGACTTCGTCCTGGCCGAGCCCGCCGCTGTGCCGGTGGACATCGGCGCTTCGACCGCTCTGCGGCGCACGCACTTCGCGCACCGCGCGGTGGTGGTGGCGTCGGATCGTGGTGAGCTGTGCGCTGGTCTGCGTGCGTTGGCCACCGGCGGTGCTGCGGCCGATGTGGTTGCGGGTGAGGTCGTTTCCGGCTCTGGTGTGGTGTGGGTATTCCCCGGGCAGGGTTCGCAATGGGTGGGGATGGCTCAGGGGTTGTGGGAGTCGTCGCCGGTTTTCGGGGCGCGGATGGACGAGTGTGCGCGTCTGCTGTCGGGGTTGGTGGATTGGTCGTTGCGTGACGTGCTCGGTGACGAGCAGGCGTTGCGGCGTGTGGATGTCCTGCAGCCGGCGTTGTGCGCGGTGATGGTGTCGTTGGCGCAGTTGTGGCGCTCGGTGGGTGTGGTTCCGGCCGCGGTGGTGGGTCATTCGCAAGGTGAGATCGCGGCGGCATGCGCGGCCGGCTTGCTGGAGCTTCCGGATGCGTTGCGGCTGAGCGTACTTCGCAGTCGCGCGATCGCCGATCGGCTGTCGGGTCATGGCGCGATGGCATCGATCGCTGTGGCCGCGGGAGCGGTCGACTGTGCGGGCGTCACCGTCGCGGCACGCAACGGTCCGGACAGTGTCGTGGTGTCGGGTGCGGTTGCCGATGTGCACGGCTATGTCGCGGACTGTGCGGCCCGTGGGATTCGCGCGCGGGTGATCCCGGTCGACTACGCGTCGCATTCGCCTCAGGTGGAGCTGATTCGGGAGGCCGTGCTGGCGGCGGGGCGCGATGTCGTGACACATCCGAGTGACATCGCCTTCTACTCCGCGGTGACCGGCGGCCGGCTGGACCCGTCGTCGATGGATGCCGAGTATTGGTATCGGAATCTGCGGGAGCCGGTACGTCTAGAGGATGCGGTCCGGAAATTGGCTGCCGCAGGCCATCGGGTTTTCGTGGAGGTCAGTCCGCACCCGGTATTGACGATGCCGGTGCAGGAGACCGTGCCGGAGGCGGTCGTGCAGGGCACGTTGCGCCGGGATGAGGACGAGTTCCGGCGGTTCCTGCTGGCGCTGGGCGAGCTTTTCGCGTACGGGGTGCCGGTGGACTGGCGGGCCGTCTTCGATGGCGCCGGTGCCCGGGTGCTCGACCTGCCTACCTACCCGTTCCAACGACAACGGCACTGGTTCGATGACGACCAGGTTGACCAAAACACTGCTGCGCCAGTCGATCTGCTCGAGCTGGGCGATGTACGGCGCGGGGACGGGGGCAGTGCGCTGCTGGAGTTGGTGCGCGCGCAGGCGGCGGTCGTGCTCGGGCACGGCGATGCCGCCACGGTGGATCCCGACCGGACCTTCCGCGACCTCGGATTCGACTCCGCACGCGCTGTCGAACTGGTGCGACGGCTCAAACGGTCGACTGGCCTGCCATTGCCGACAAGCCTGCCGTTCAGCTATCCCACCATTACCGCCGTGGTGCAGCACTTGCGCGCTGGGTCTGCCGGACGCCGGCGCACCTCGATACCGAATGCCGACTCCGATCCCGTCGTCATCGTGGGCATGGCGTGCCGGCTACCGGGCGGAGTGTCCGAACCGGATGAGTTGTGGCGGTTGGTGGTCGACGGCACCGATGCGATTACCGGGTTTCCGGAGGATCGGGGCTGGGAGGTAGATGACTCGGTACCACAGTTCGGCGGCTTCCTCACCGGCCACAGCGATTTCGACGCGGAGTTCTTCGGCATGAGCACGCGGGAAGCGCTGGCCACCGATCCCCAGCAGCGACTGGTGCTGGAAACAGCGTGGGAGGCATTGGAACGAGCAGGCATCGATCCGGTGGCACTGCGAGGAAGTCGCACCGCGGTGTTCGTCGGCGCGATGGCACAGGACTATCTCCCACGCCTGGCGGACGTGCCGGAAAGCCTAGGGGGACACGCGCTGACCGGGAGCGCGTCCAGCGTCATCTCCGGGCGCCTGGCCTACGCGCTCGGCCTCGAAGGCCCTGCGGTAACCGTGGATACGGCCTGCTCGTCGTCGCTGGTCGCACTGCATCTCGCCGCGCAAGCCCTGCGATCGGGGGAGTCGTCGCTGGCGTTGGCCGGCGGAGTTTCCCTCATGGCCACGCCGGGGATGTTCGTCGAGTTCGCCAGAGCGGGCGGGCTGTCGGCCGACGGCAGGTGCAAAGCATTCTCCGCCGCGGCGGACGGCACCGGGTGGGCCGAGGGCGTCGGCGTTCTGGTGCTGGAGCGGTTGTCCGCGGCACGACAACGCGGACACCAGGTGCTGGCCGTGGTCCGGGGTACCGCGATAAACCAGGACGGGGCAAGCAACGGCCTGACCGCACCGAACGGATTGTCCCAACAGCGCGTAATTCGTGATGCTTTGGCGAATGCCGGCCTGACGACCGGCGATGTGGACGTGGTGGAGGCACACGGCACCGGCACCCGGCTCGGTGACCCGATCGAGGCCGATGCCGTTCTCGCGACATATGGCCAGGACCGTGACGCGACGAATCCACTGTGGCTGGGTTCGCTGAAGTCCAATATCGGGCACACGCAGGCGGCCGCGGGCGTCGCCGGTGTCATCAAGATGGTGCTGGCACTGCGGCACGGCATCCTGCCCCGGACCCTGCATGTGAACGAGCCCTCACACCATGTGGATTGGTCTGCTGGTGGCGTAGAACTTCTCACCACAGCACAGGAGTGGCCGTCGAGCGACGTGCCGCGTCGCGCGGGTATCTCTTCCTTCGGCATCAGTGGTACCAATGCGCACGTCCTCGTGGAAGAAGCGCCCGCGCTCGACGAGCGCGACGTTACCGCGGCGGAATTGCCCGTCGTTCCGGTCGCGATCTCCGGCCGGACGCCGCAGGCCCTGCGCGATCAGGCTTTCCGGCTCCGGAAACACCTGGAGTCGCATCCCGGATTGCGACTGACCGACGTGTCCTATACCTCGCTCACCCGGCGCTCGGTTTTCCAGCACGGGGCCTTGGTGACGGCGTCGAATCGGGAAGACCTGCTGCACAGCCTGGAAGCGGTGGCAGGCGACCTGTGGGCGCCCGACGTGGTCCGCGGGCAGCGGTCCAGGGGCCGGACGGCCTTCGTGTTCACCGGACAGGGTGGGCAACGCCTCGGCATGGGACGCGTACTGTCCGAACGGTTTCCGGTGTTCGGCACGGCCTTGAACGAGGTATGCGACGAACTTCAGCAGCACCTGGGTCGTCCGCTCCGTGAGATCATGTTCGCCGCGCCGGGTTCGCCGGAGGCCGAGCTGCTCGACGATACGCAGTGGACCCAACCCGCGGTGTTCGCCCTCGAAGTCGCCTTGTTCCGGCTCGTGGAATCCTGGGGATTGCGACCGGATCTCGTGGTCGGCCATTCGAGCGGTGAAATCGCCGCCGCCCACGCGGCCGGTGTCCTGTCCCTGTCCGATGCGTGCACACTGGCCGCGGCCCGCGGCCGAGTGATGCAGGCGCTGCCCGCGGGCGGGAGGATGGCGGCCGTGGCGGCCGCCGAGCACGAGGTGCTGCCGTTGCTGACCGTCGGAGCTTCGCTCGCGGCAGTCAATGGCCCGCACTCCGTGGTGATTTCGGGATCCGAGCCCGCGGTGGCCCAGATCGTCGATCACTTTGCCGCGCAAGGTCGCAACACCGCGTGGTTGCGTGTGCAATATGCCTCCCACTCCTCGCTGATGGAGCCGATCGCCCACGACCTGGCCACCGCGCTGCGCGGCCTTCGGTCGAGCGCCGGGCGAATCCCGGTCATCTCCACCCTTACCGGCCACGCGGTTGATGCTGATCAGCTCGGCTCGCCGGAATATTGGGTTCGGAACGCTTGCGAGCCGGTGCGGTTCCGCGACGCGATTCGGACCCTGGCCGAGCGCGGCGTCACTGTCTTCGTGGAGCTGGGTCCGGACGCGACGCTCACCAAAATGATGGAGAGCAACCGGTTTCCGGACGAAGAATGGCTTGTCACGGCGACAATGCGCGCGGACCGTCCCGAGGATGCCGCCCTGCTCACCGCCCTGGGCCGCCTGCACCTGAACGGTAGTGGTCCGGACTGGGAGAAGGTCTTCGCGGGCACCGCCGCCGGTCTGATCGAACTGCCGACGTATGCGTTCCAGCGCCGCCGCCACTGGCTGGTCGCGCCCGGCCGTCCGGGCTCGGACCGGCTCGAGCACCCGTTCCTCGAGCACGTCACCGCTGTTGCGGACAGTGGGGGCGTCCTGTTCGGCGGGCGATTGTCGGCGCGGCAGGATTCCTGGGTGCTCGACCACCGGGTGTGGGACCGGCCTGTGCTGCCGGGCACGGCACTGGCGGAAATGGCCGCGTGGATCGGCGATCGCGTCGGCTGTCCGGTGGTGGCCGAGCTGACGCTGCGGCAACCGCTGGTAGTTCCCGAGACGACGGCGGTGGAACTGCAGATATCGGTGGGCGCCGCCACCGAGGTGGGGGAGCGATCATTCGCCCTGCACTCTCGGGTAACGGGGGAACCGTGGCAACTGCATGTCACCGGTCTGCTCGGCTCGGCAACCGAGACAGTCACATACCCGGTGGCGCCGCCGTCCGTCGACGCCGTGCCAGTGGATCTCACGCATCGGTACGACGAACTGGCGCAGGTCGGTCTGGAGTACGGGCCGGCGTTCCAAGGGCTGCGTGCGGTGTGGCAGCACGGTCCGGAAGTTGTCGCAACGGTAGCGCTGCCGGAGGATTTGTCCGCTCGATCCGGTTTCCTCGTACATCCCGCAGTTCTCGATGCCGTGCTGCACGCATTGGGACCGGAGGTGTTGGGGGACAGCCAGGGACAGCCGAAAATCCCGTTCGTCTGGGCGCAGGTGCAGATCCGTCCGTCGACGAGCAGGCACCTGCAAGCGCGCATCGTTGCGATTGCCCCCGACCGCTTCGCTGTGACAGTCAGCGAATCCGAGGGCGGCCTTCCGGTGTTTTCGGCCCAGGTCACCTTGCGGGCGCAGCCTGCATCGGGACTCGCCGAGGACTCGGTGTTCGTCATCGACCGGGTACAGCTGCCTGCCGTCCGATCGACGCACACTGCCGGTAACGCGGTGGTTCTCAATGCCTTCGGCGATAGTGCGGAGCACACC
The DNA here is from genome assembly GCF_040681285.1 of Nocardia sp. NPDC051832. Taxonomy (NCBI): domain Bacteria; kingdom Bacillati; phylum Actinomycetota; class Actinomycetes; order Mycobacteriales; family Nocardiaceae; genus Nocardia; species Nocardia sp. NPDC051832. The sequence goes on along the minus strand of NZ_JBFAYL010000006.1, from coordinate 344,863 downwards.
CCCGCAGCGGTTCGCCGGCTCGTCCGCTCGGTGCTGGAGACGGTGCAATCCCATCTGGCCGCGCCAGGGGACGCACCGATCGTCGTGGTCACCAACCAGGCCCTCGACGGCCATGATCTGGCAGGCGCGGCGGTATCGGGAATGCTGCGCTCCGCCCAAACCGAGAATCCGGGCCGGGTCGTCCTCGTGGACACCGATGATCCGGAGGGGGTCGAGGACCTGCTGTCCGCTGTGCTCGCCACCGGTGAGTCCGAAGTCGTGATCCGGGCGAGTCGGATGTCCGCGCCGCGACTCGCCCCGGCCCCGGAAACGCGTTCGGCTGCCGAGGTTTTCGGTCCAGAGGGGACAGTCCTGATCACCGGGGGCACCGGTGCGCTGGGCGCCGTGCTCGCCCGGCATCTGGTGGCTCGGCACGGGGTACGCAGTCTGTTGCTGGTAAGCCGACGTGGTGGTGCTGCCCCAGGCGCGAGCGAGCTGGTCACGGAGCTGCGCGGGTTGGGCGCGTCGGTCAGCGTGCTGGCAGCGGACCTGGCCGACCGAAGCGCGGTGGCGGCGGTTCTGGCAGAAGTCCCGGCGCAGGCACCATTGCGGGCTGTCGTGCATGCCGCGGGCGTGCTCGACGACGCCGTATTCACCGCGCTGACCATGGATTCCGTGGAGTCGGTACTGGCCGCGAAGGTGGATTCCGCCTGGCACCTCCATGAACTGACCAAGGACCTGGACCTGTCCGGTTTCGTGCTGTTCTCCTCGGTGGCGGCCAGCTTGGGTACCGCGGGTCAGGCAGGTTATGCCGCGGCGAACGCGGTTCTCGACGCGCTAGCCCAGCAGCGGCGCGCGCAGGGCCTGGCGGCGGTCTCGCTGGGGTGGGGTCCGTGGGAGGACGTCGCGGGCATGACCGCCGCGCTGACGGTGGCCGACCGCCGCAGGCTGGCGGCGCGCGGTCTGCGGCCGATCTCGGCGGAGGCAGGCGTGCGGATGTTCGATCTGGCCTTGGGGCTCGGGCGCGCCCATGTTCTTCCGGCACATATCTCGGCTGCGCGCCTCAACTATTCCGTGGGCCAACGTCATTCGTCCGCACCCACTCCGGCGACGGGCACGGCTCGAGATCGGTGGCACAGTGTGGCCGAACGAGACCGGACCGCTGAGATGCGACGTCTAGTGCAGGCCCAAGTCGCCACGGTGCTGGGTTATGGCGACGAGATCGCGATCGACCCGGACCGCGCGTTCCGCGACCTGGGCTTCGACTCGTTGACCGCAGTGGAACTCCGCAACGCGCTCGCCGTGGCTACCGACCTTCGGCTGCCGCCCACCCTCGTATTCGACCATCCGACACCCGAGGAACTCGCCACCTTTCTGACCGGCCGGCTATTCGGTACCGCACCGGCTCCGACGGCGGTGCCAACAGTGACCCGCCACGACGAAGATCCGATTGTGATTGTCGGCATGAGCTGCCGTTATCCGGGAGGCGTTGGCTCGCCGGAGGATTTGTGGCGGCTCGTTGCCGATGGTGTCGACGTAGTGGCGGAGTTCCCCCGGGACCGTGGCTGGGATGTCGATGGTCTGTACGACCCTGATCCTGCGGCGGCGGAGCGTAGCTCCACGCGATTCGGGGGATTCCTCGACAACGCCGCAGACTTCGACGCCGACTTCTTCGGGATGTCGCCGAGGGAGGCGCTGGCGACCGACCCGCAGCAGCGCTTGCTCCTCGAGGTGGCCTGGGAGGCACTGGAACACGCGGGAATTCCGCCGACCTCGATACGCGGTAGCGATACCGGTGTGTTCACCGGCGTCATGTACAGCGATTACGCGACGCGAGCGCTCGAGAATCCTGGTGCGCTGGAAGGGTATCTGTTCCTCGGCAGCGCCCCGAGTGTCGTGTCCGGACGGATTGCCTATTGCCTGGGACTGAAAGGCCCGGCGGTTTCGCTGGACACGGCGTGCTCGTCGTCGCTGGTGGCGCTGCATTTGGCCGCACAGGCGCTGCGGGCAGGGGAATGTACCCTCGCCCTGGCGGGCGGGGCGACCGTGATGGCCACTCCCACCACCTTCGTGGAGTTCTCCAGGCAGCGGGCGCTTTCCGTCGATGGGCGGTGCAAGGCGTTCTCGGCCTCCGCGGACGGTACCGGCTGGGCCGAGGGCGCGGGTCTGCTCGTGCTGGCGCGGATGTCGGATGCGCGACGCAACGGACACCGCATCCTCGCGGTCCTGCGCGGCAGCGCGGTCAATCAAGACGGATCCAGCAACGGACTCACCGCACCGAACGGCCCCGCGCAGGAACAGGTGATCCGGCAGGCCCTCCGCAGTGCGGGACTGTCCTCCTCCGGCGTCGACGTGGTCGAAGCCCACGGGACCGGGACGCCGTTGGGTGACCCCGTGGAAGCGCAGGCGATATTGGCGACCTACGGACAGGATCGCCCAGCCGGCGAACCGCTGTGGCTGGGCTCGCTCAAATCCAACATCGGGCACGCCCAGGCCGCCGCGGGTGTCGGGGGCGTGATCAAGATGATCATGGCGATGTCGCACGGTCGGCTACCGAAGACACTGCACGTGACCGAGCCGTCACCCCACGTGGATTGGTCCTCCGGTGCGGTCCAGCTGCTCACCGCCGACCGCGACTGGCCTGCCGTCGACCGGCCCCGGCGGGCGGGCGTCTCGTCCTTCGGTATCAGCGGCACCAACGCGCACGTGATCCTCGAAGAACCAGCCATTGCCCCGCCGCCGGAAGAAACGCCACGAGCATCAATCCCGGTTCCCCTGCTGCTCTCCGGCCGGACTCCCACGGCAGTGCGCAGGCAGGCCAAGCAAATAGTGTCGGCCCTCGACGACCATTCGGCAGTGGATGTCGCGTTCTCCGCCGCAACCACTCGGTCACATCTCGAGCATCGTGCGGCCGTCATCGCGGCGAATACCGACGAACTGCGTCGGGAACTGACTTCGGTCGCGGCCGGCATGGCAGCGACGAAAGTCGCGTCAGGCGTGCGGGATCGGGGTAAGACCGCGTTCGTCTTCACCGGTCAGGGCTCGCAGCGGGTGGGCATGGGCCAGGATCTGGCGGCACTGTTCCCGGTGTTCGACAGCGTGCTGAACGAGGTATGCGCGGAGTTCGATCAGCATCTCGACCGGTCGCTGCGCGAGGTCATGGCCGCGGAGGCCGACCTGCTCGATGAGACCGAGTGGACGCAACCGGCGCTGTTCGCGTTCGAGGTGGCTATGTTCCGGCTGCTCGAATCCTTGGGTGTGCGGCCGGATTTCGTGGCCGGACATTCGATCGGCGAGATCGCGGCGGCCCACGTGGCCGGTGTGATCTCGCTGCCGGACGCCTGCACCCTGGTGGCGGCGCGCGGTCGACTGATGCAGGCGTTGCCTGCCGGTGGAGCCATGGTTGCCATCCATGGCACGGAAGCAGAGGTAGCGCCGCTCCTGGCCGGATATCAGGACTCGGTCTCCTTGGCTGCCGTCAACAGCCCATCATCAGTGGTCGTCGCGGGCACCGAGGACCATGTGCGTGCGGTGGCCGGCCAAGTCGCGGCTCGGGGAAGCAGAACTCGGCAGCTACGCGTCTCACACGCTTTCCACTCCCCGTTGATGGAACCGATGCTGCCGCAGTTCCGTTCGATCGTGGCGAACCTCGACTTCGCTGAGCCGGTCCTGGCGCTCGTGGCCGCGGCACCGCAGCAGCCCGAATACTGGGTGCGCCATGTGCGTGACACCGTGCGATGGGCCGACACCGCCGCCTTTCTGGCCGGCGAGGGCGTCACCCGGTTCGTAGAGATCGGTCCCGATTCGGTGCTCACTCCGATGATCGAGGAGTGTCTCCCGGAATCCGCCGACGCCCTGCTCGTACCGACCATGCGGCGCGGGCAGCCCGAGATCGAAGCGCTGGTATCCGCGCTGGGTCGAATGCATGTCAGTGGTGTGGAGGTGGATTGGTCCACGGTATTCGCCGGCACCGGTGCTCGGCGAGTGGACCTGCCGACCTACCCGTTCGAGCGTGCGCGGTACTGGCTCGATGCCAGTGCCGAGCACCCACTATTGACCACCGTGGTGGAACCGGCCGAGGGGCTGGGTGTCCTGCTCACCGGGCGATTGTCGATACGGACACATCCGTGGCTGTCCGACCATCGAGTGCGGCACCAGGTGATCGTGCCGGGAACCGCGTTGCTGGAGATGGCGTTCCAGGCGGGCGCTGCGGTCGGAGCCGAGGTCGTGGATGAGCTGACCGTGCTGAGCCCCGTCGTCGTTCCAGACGGCGACGAAACCGAAATCCAGGTCGCGGTAGGAGATCCCGACGAGTTCGGTCGGCGCTCTGTGCGGCTGCATGCCCGTACCGACAGCGAGTGGCAATTGCATGCCACCGGGCTCTTGGCCGCCGCACCTCCGAAGGCCGACGTCGCCGATCTTGCGCAATGGCCGCCGGCCGAGGCCGAAACCCTGGATGTCGCACCGTGGTACGACGAACTCGCCGCGGTCGGCTTGGAATACGGTCCCGGATTCCGCAATGCGCGCGCCGCTTGGCGTCGCGGAACAGAGCTGTTCGTCGAAGTAGAGCTGCGCGAAGGGACCGGCGTCTCGGGAGCACGCTCGGCCTTGGTGGATGCGGCACTGCATGTGCTGGCCGTCACAAGAGGCCCTGTCCTGCCGTTCTCCTTCAGTGGCGTGCGGGCCGTGGCTACTCCGGTCCATCGGTTGCGTGTGCGCATCACCGCTCTCGGCGAGGATGCCGTGGCATTGAATCTTGCTGATGACAACGGCGTTTCGTGGATGTCCGTCGATTCGCTGACGCTTCGACCGCTGGCGGCGGCCCCGCTCGAATCGATGATGTTCCAAGTCGACTGGTCGGAGATAGACCCGGCGATACCAGCCGAAACGAGTCCCGCGGTGCTCATTTCGGTAGCGAAGCCGGCTCGTTCGGCAGGCGTCGAGATGGTGCACGCCGTCGCCGAGTCCGTGCTGGGACAGGTCCAGAAGTTTCTGGCGACAGCAGGTGACGGCCGTTTGGTTGTGCTGACTCGCCGCGCGATGGCGGTAGCGGAGGGACACGACATAGACCTGGCGGGTGCGACTGTCTGGGGACTGGTCCGGTCGGCGCAGACCGAGAATCCTGGCCGAATCGTCTTGGTGGACATAGACGAAACGGGGGATACGGACGCACTCCTCGCTGCCGTGCTCGCGACCGGCCGAGACCAGATCGCAGTTCGCGATGGGAAGCTGCTTACTCCCGGTCTGTCCCGAACACGGGGTATCGCACCCGAGGCGGACGTATTCGATCCGGACGGCACCGTGCTGATCACCGGGGGAACCGGCGGACTCGGTGCCGAAATCGCCCGGCACCTGGTGAACCGCCACCGGGCCCGCCACCTGCTGCTGCTCAGCAGACGAGGCCCGGACGCTCCCGGTGTGGCTGCCCTGACCGCGGAACTCACCGCAGCAGGCGCCACTGTCGATGTCGTGGCCTGTGATGTCGCCGACCGGGCAGCACTGGAAAAGGTGGTGTCGGCCCTCCCGGCCGCCCGCCCGCTGGGTGCGGTGATCCATGCTGCCGGCGTCGTCGATGACGCGGTGTTTTCCGCGCTGACACCGGAACGATTGCGTGCGGTGCTGGCTACCAAGATGGACGCCGCATGGACCCTGCACGAGCTGACCCGCGACGCGAATCTTTCGACCTTCGTGCTGTTTTCCTCCGTTGCGGCAACGATGGGCACTGCCGGACAGGCCGCATACGCCGCGGCGAACGCCTTCTTGGATGCGTTGGCGCACCACCGCCGATACCGCGGACTGCCCGCGGTATCACTGGGTTGGGGTCTGTGGGAGCAGCAGAGCGGAATCACCGGGCGGCTGGGCGACACCGAGCTGCGACGACTTGCACGGTGGGGACTGCGAGCACTGCGGACCGAAGAAGGCTTGGCTCTGCTGGACGCCGGACTCGCCGCCGAATCGCCCCACTTGCTGCCGATGCGCCTCGACCTGGCCGGCCTGGCAGCCGAAGCGGCGCCGGCCCTGCTGCACAGCCTGCTTCCCAAACGAATTCGGCGCTTGGAGCACCGTCCCGACGACAGTTCGCAGACGTTACGGGAGCGCCTGAGCACGCTGCCGACGTACGAACGCGAGATGGCCGTCCGGCACCTGTTGCGCACCGAGATCGCGGAGGTGCTGGGACATCGCGAGCCCGACTCGGTGCCAGTGGACCGCGGCTTCCTGGAGTTGGGCCTGGACTCGCTCACCGCCCTCGAGCTGCGCAACCGCGTCATCGCCGCTACCGGCCTCGCGCTGAGCGTCACCGTGATGTTCGACTTCCCGACGCTGTCCGCCCTGGCGGCGCATCTCCTGGAACGGATCGCGGACCGCGAAACACCCAGCCCGCCACCGATTGTCACGCAGCTGGACCGCCTGGAGACCACGCTGCGATCGGTGGACGACGCTCAGCTGCGCACCGCGATCGCGGTCCGGCTGCGGGAAATGTTGTCCGGCTTGTCCCTATCCGATCCGGAGGGTTCGGACGACGACCGAGAGCTTGCCGACGCGACAGCGGAAGACCTCTTTGCCATGATCGACGGAGCGCTGGAGAAGCCCTGACATGAGTGATGAACAGCTCCTCGACTACCTCAAGCGCGCCACCTCCGAGCTGAAACGTGCGCGGCGTCGGATAGCCGAACTGGAATCGGTAGCCGCCGAGCCCATCGCCATCATCGGAATGGGCTGCCGCTATCCGGGCGGGGTGTCCTCGCCGGACGATTTGTGGCAGCTGGTGACCGGCCGGGCGGATGCGGTCGGACACTTTCCCACGGACCGCGGCTGGGATCCCGAGGCGCTCCTGCGCAGTACCACTACTACCGGCGGTTTCCTGTACGAGGCAGCGGAATTCGATGCCGGCCATTTCGGCATGTCCCCACGGGAGGCGTTGGCGACGGATCCGCAGCAGCGATTGCTGCTCGAGGTGTCCTGGGAGGCGCTGGAGCGCGCGGGTGTCGATCCGCTGTCGCTCGCGGGCAGCCGCACGGGTGTCTACCTCGGCGTCATGTACAACGACTACGGTTCACGACTTCTCGATGACTCCGGCGACTTCGCCGGACAACTCCTCACCGGCAGCCTGCCCAGCGTGGCGTCCGGTCGAGTCTCCTATTTCCTAGGCTTGAAGGGTCCGGCGGTCACGGTCGATACCGCTTGCTCGTCCTCGCTGGTCGGCCTGCACTTGGCGGCGCAAGCGCTGCGGTCGGGGGAGTGCGGCATGGCGCTGGCCGGTGGTGTCACCGTGATGTCGACGCCCGATGTTTTCCTGGAGTTCTCGCGTCAGGGCGGGTTGTCACCGGACGGCCGTTGCAAGGCGTTCGCCGCCGAGGCGGATGGCACCGGTTGGGCCGAAGGCGTCGGTGTGCTTGTCCTGGAACGGCTTTCGGATGCGCGGCGACTCGGACACCCGGTCCTCGCGGTGGTGCGCGGATCCGCGATCAACCAGGACGGCGCGAGCAGCGGCCTCACCGCGCCGAACGGGCCGTCCCAGGTGCAGGTCATCCGCGCGGCGCTGTCCGCCGCGGGCCTGCGACCCACCGATATCGACCTGATCGAAGCGCACGGGACGGGCACTCCGCTGGGCGATCCGATCGAATTGCATGCCCTCGACGAGGCATACGGTGCGGGTCGCGCTGCCGATCAGCCGCTGTGGCTGGGATCGGTGAAGTCCAATATCGGCCATACCCAGGCGGCTTCCGGTGTCGCGGGCGTGATCAAGATGGTCATGGCGATGCGACATCGCACGATCCCACCCACCCTGCACATCGACCGGCCGACAACACATCTCGAGTGGAATGCGAGTCCCCTGCGGTTGGCCACCGAGATGATCGCCTGGCCGGAGCAGGGCCGGCTGCGCCGGGCCGGGGTCTCCTCGTTCGGCATCAGCGGGACCAATGCGCACGTCATTCTGGAAGAGGTCCCCGTAGCAGCGGAGGCTGATGCCGGTGGTCGTGTCCGCACGCACGTCCCGGTCGTGGTGTCGGGTCGGTCGGCTGCTGCTGTGCGCGCGCAGGCTGTGCGACTGCTCGATCGGATCGAGCGGGATTCCCCCGTTTCGACCCTCGATATCGCTTACTCCAGCGCGCTCCGCCCGGCACTGGAATGTCGTGCAGTAGTGCAAGGTTCGGGCCGTACCGAGATCATGACCGGGCTGCGCGCACTTGCCGACGGATTCCTTCCGGTATCGACCGCCGCCACCACGGATTCGGTGGTCTGGGTCTTCCCCGGGCAAGGCTCCCAATGGGTGGGCATGGCGCTCGGCCTGTGGGAGTCCATGCCGGTGTTCGGCGCTCGAATGGCCGAGTGCGAGCAAGTATTCGCCGGGCTGGTGGATTGGTCGCTCCGGGAGGCGTTGGCGGATGAACAGCTGCTGGCGCGTGTCGATGTCGTACAGCCGGTGCTGTGCGCGGTGATGGTGTCGTTGGCGGCGCTCTGGCGGTCGATGGGTGTCACACCGTCCGCTGTGGTCGGGCACTCCCAGGGGGAGATTGCTGCCGCGTGTGTGGCGGGGCTGTTGTCGCTCGAAGACTCGCTTCGTTTGATCGTGTTGCGTAGCAAGGCGATTGCGGACGGCCTGTCCGGCCGTGGTGCCATGGCTTCGATCGGTCTGGCTGCCGCGGATATCGCCTGGGACGGGGTCGGCGTGGCAGCGATGAACGGTCCCGCTTCGGTCGTGGTCTCGGGTGCTGTGGAAGCCGTGCACTCCTACGTGGCCGAGTGCGAACGGCTGGGCGTGCGGGCTCGAATCCTCCCCGTGGACTATGCCTCTCATTCGGTCCAGGTCGAGGCGATCCGTGCGCAGGTGCTCGCGGCCGGTCGCGACATCTCGCCGAGTACCGGCGACATCGACTTCTTCTCCACGGTCACCGGCGGCCGTCTCGACGGGTCCGCGGTGGATGCCGAGTACTGGTACCGAAATCTTCGGCAGCCGGTCCGGCTGGCCGAGACGATCCGCACGTTGGCCGAGAGTGGTCGGCGGACTTTTCTCGAGGTGAGCCCGCATCCGGTGCTCATCCCCGCGATTCAAGAAACCGTGAGCGACGTTGTCACACAAGGGACCTTGCGGCGCGACGAGGGCGACTTCGTGCAGTTCCTGCAAGCTATGTCGGCGCTGTACACCGGGGGTGTAGCCGTCGACTGGCGGCCGCTCTTCGAGGACACCGGCGCGCGCCTCGTCGATTTGCCCACCTATCCCTTCCAGCGCCGGCGGTACTGGCTGGATGTACCGCGGCCACTCTTGGGTGCTCCGGTCGTCCTCGCGTCGAGCGAGGGGAGCATCCAGCGCGGGCGACTGTCGGTAGGAACGCACAGCTGGCTGGCTGATCATCGGGTTCGGGGTGAGCATGTCGTCCCTGGAACGGCCTTGCTCGAAATGGTCTGCGGAGAGGAGTGTCTGCTCGAGGAACTCACCTTGCACATTCCGTTGACCCTGCCCGGCGAGGGCACTGTCGAGGTTCAGGTTCATCGAGGGCAGTCGGACGAGAACGGGCGTCAGTCGCTCCATCTGTACTCCCATGACTCTGATGCTGATTGGGTCTTGCATGCCAGCGGGACACTCGTCCCGTCCGCAGGCGGTGGCGTGGTCGCCGACCTGTCCGAGTGGCCACCGCAAGGGGCGCGGGAACTCGACCTCTCGCACTGGTACGACGATCTCGCCACCCACGGCATGGAGTACGGCCCCGCCTTCCGCGGTCTGCGGGCGGTGTGGCTGCGCGGTGCGGAACTGTTCGCGGAAGTCGCCCTACCCGAGCCATTGGTGGATCAAGCACGATGGTTCGGGCTGCATCCCGCGCTGCTCGATGCGGCTCTCCACGCGCTGGGCCAGCGCAACGGTGGCATGGTGCCGTTCTCGTGGAGTGATGTGCGGTCGACCGCCGCATCGCCGAGCGCTCTCCGGGTGCGGATCACTCCGCTGGGGACCGAGTCGGTGGCACTCCAGGTCGCCGACGGAACCGGTCGAGGTGTGCTGTCGGTCGGTTCCCTCACGCTGCGGCCCCTCGGCGTGCAGCGTGCTGATGCCCTGTTCGAGCTCGGCTGGGAACAGGTGCGGGCCGCCGGGGCGGCCCAGCTCTCGGACAGCGTGACATTCGTCAACTGTCCGGTGGGCGAGGGCGACATGCCGGAGCGCGTCCAGGCTGCCGTGTCGGACGTGCTGCGTGACCTGCAACGCTGGCTGGCCGATGAGCAAGGGAACGAATCACGCCTCGTCGTCGTGACGCGCGGTGCGGTAACCCTGGATTCGGCGGCGGGAGACCCTGCGGCAGCGGCGGTGTGGGGCCTGGTCCGGTCCGCGCAAACCGAGCACCCGGACCGGATCGTCCTGGTCGACAGTGACAGCTCCACTGAACCGGGGGCCGTGACCGACCTCCTGCCCGCGATCTTCGCCACCGGTGAGCCGGTCGTGGCCGTACGCGATGGTGCTTTGCATGCGCTTCGCCTGACCCGCACGGCCGGCACCGAGGCCGTCGCAACGTTCCCGGCCGACGGCACCGTACTGATCACCGGCGCTACCGGAACCTTGGGCCGCGCGGTCGCGCGGCACCTGGTCGATGCGCACGGTGTGCGGAACCTGTTATTGGTGAGTCGCCGGGGAATGAACGCCGACGGTGCCGCAGAGTTCGTCACGGAGCTGTCCGCCCACGGTGTCGCGGTGACGGTGGCGGCCTGCGACATCGCCGACCGGCAAGCATTGCGGGATCTGCTGGCAGCGATTCCGCGAGACAAACCACTGTCGGCGGTCATGCATGCCGCCGCGGTATTGGACGACGGAGTGGTCGAATCCCTTACGCCGGAACGGTTCCGGACCGTACTGGCCGCCAAGGCCGACGGGGCATGGAATCTGCACGAGTTGACCATGGATCTCGGGTTGTCGGCCTTCGTGCTGTTCTCCTCTGTCGCCGCGGTCCTCGGTGGAGCCGGTCAGGGTAACTACGCGGCTGCGAATGCCTTCCTCGATGGGCTTGCGCACCTCCGTCGAGCGCAAGGGTTGCCCGCGATCTCCCTGGGCTGGGGATTCTGGGCGGAGCGCAGCGGTCTGACCGGTTCGCTCGAGGACACGGATGTCGCTCGCATGGCGGAAAGTGGTGTGTCGCCGCTCGACACCGATGCGGGATTGGCATTGTTCGACCTGGCGCTCGGCGCGGATCGGGCCCATGTTCTTCCGGTGCGCTGGCACCTGCCCTCGCTTCGTGACAAGGCTCGCGCGGGGACGCTGGCGCCGCTGTTTCGGCGCTTGGTGTCGATGCCGCTCCGGGCGGCAGGCACTGCTGCCCACGGTGAGCACGGACTGGCTGACAGCCTTCGCGCCGCGTCGGCGGTCGAGCGGAGCCGGATCATCCAAGACCTGGTTCGACGCGAGATAGTGGCGGTCCTCAAGCACGATTCGATCGCCGCCATCGATGTGGATACTGCCTTCCGAAACCTGGGATTCGATTCCCTCACCGCACTGGAGTTGCGCAACGGACTTTCGGCTCGGACCGGGTTGCGACTACCCGCCACCCTGGTGTTCGACTATCCGACGCCGAAGGCGCTCAGCCAGTTCATCGATGGGGAGTTGTCCGGCCCAGCCGGCGATGCGCCGATCTCGGCATCGATGTCGCCGGTGTTGTCCTCGGAGCCGGTGGCAATCGTGGGGATGGGTTGCCGGTTCCCCGGCGGGGTGTCCTCTCCGGAGGAGTTGTGGCGGTTGGTGATCGACGGTCGTGACGTGATCTCGACGTTCCCGACCGATCGTGGTTGGGGCGGGATTTTCGATCCCGTGCCCGGTGCGGCGGGTAAGTCGTACTCGAACGAGGGCGGATTCCTTTACGACGCAGCCGAATTCGACGCCGACTTCTTCGGGATCAGCCCGCGTGAGGCGATCGCGATGGATCCGCAGCAGCGGATTCTGCTGGAAACCGTGTGGGAGGCACTCGAACACGCCGGGATTCGGCCTGCGACGCTGCGGGGCAGCGACACCGGCGTGTATGTCGGCGCGATGTATCACGACTACCCGGAGAGCGAAAACGCCGGCGCTATCGTGTCGGGCCGGGTGTCGTATGTGCTGGGGTTGGAAGGGCCTGCGGTATCGGTGGATACGGCGTGTTCGTCGGGTCTGGTGGCGTTGCATCAGGCGGTGGCAGCGTTGCGGTCGGGGGAGTGTTCGCTGGCTTTGGCCGGTGGTGTCACTGTGATGGCGACCCCGGGAACGTTTGTGGAGTTTTCGCGGCAGCGGGGGTTGGCGCCGGATGGTCGGTGTAAGCCGTTCGCCGAAGCGGCCGACGGGACCGGTTTCGGTGAAGGCTCGGGTGTGCTTGTGCTGGAACGGTTGTCCGATGCCCGACGTAATGGGCATGCGGTGTTGGCGGTGGTGCGTGGTTCGGCGATCAATCAGGATGGTGCGTCGAATGGGTTGACCGCGCCGAACGGTCCTTCGCAGCAGCGGGTGATTCGGCGGGCACTGGCCAACGCCGGGTTGTCCCCGGCGGAGGTCGATGTCGTGGAAGCGCACGGCACCGGTACCACCTTGGGTGATCCGATCGAGGCGCAGGCATTGCTGGCCACCTATGGGCAGGATCGGCCTGCGGATCGGCCGGTATCGCTGGGTTCGATCAAATCCAATATCGGGCATACTCAGGCGGCCGCGGGTGTGGCCGGTGTGATCAAGATGGTGCAGGCGCTGCGGCGCGGAATCCTGCCCGAGACGCTCCATGTGGATATGCCGTCCACCCATGTGGATTGGACCACGGGACGGGTGGAACTGCTTACCGCGCAACGTGATTGGCCGGTGGTCGATCGGCCACGCCGCGCCGCGGTATCGGCGTTCGGTATCAGCGGCACCAATGCGCACGTAATCCTCGAACAGGCACCGGAATCGGTGACCGACCCCGACCCCGGCACCGACGCCTGCGCGGACGGGCCGGTGGTGTGGCTGGTGTCGGGCCGGACGCCGGAGGCGTTGGCGGGGCAGGCGAATCGCTTGTCGCACTATCTGCGCGAGCGTCCCGAGGCGGATCCGGTGGATGTGGCGGCGACGTTGGCCGGTCGGTCGCGGTTCGAGCAGCGCGCGGTGGTCGTGGGCGGGGACCGGGCGGCGTTGCTGGCGGGCTTGGACGCGGTGGCCCTGGGGCTGACCGGCGCTGGTGTGGTGTCGGGGACCGCCCGTGGACCCGGCAAGACGGTGCTGGTGTTTCCGGGCCAGGGCGCGCAGTGGCTGGGGATGGGCCGGGGACTGTCGGCCCGGTTCCCGGTGTTCGCGCAGAAGATGACCGAGTGCGATCGGGCGTTCGCCCCGTGGGTGGATTGGTCGCTGCTCGATGTGCTCGCTACCGATGATGCGGGGTGGCTCGAGCAGGTCGAGATCGTGCAGCCGGTCTTGTTCGCGGTGCTGGTGTCGCTGGCGGAGTTGTGGCGTTCGGTCGGCCTCGTTCCCGATGCGGTGGTGGGTCATTCGCAGGGAGAGATCGCCGCCGCCCATGTCGCGGGCGGTTTGTCGCTCGAGGAGGCCGCCCGGATCGTGATCGGCCGGTCGGCGGCGTTGACGGTGCTGGCAGGTCAGGGTGCGATGGTGTCGGTGTTCGCGGCCCTGGATCGGGTGCGGGAGCTGATCGAAGGGTTCGACGGGCTGGCGATCGCCGTGGTCAACGGCCCGGGATCGACGGTGGTATCCGGTGCGATCGAGCAGGTGGAGTCGCTGCTGAGCGAGTGCGAACGCCGTGACATCCGTGCCCGGCGGGTGGCAGTGGATTACGCCTCGCATTCACCCCAGGTCGACCAGCTCCGTGAGCACCTGATGCGGGTACTCGAAACCGGATCACCCACCCGGACCGGATCGTCGCTCGAGCCGGCATCTTCGCGGGCGGCGTTCTACTCGACGGTGACCGGCACGGTCCTGGATCCGACCGAGTTGGATGCGGACTACTGGTACCGGAACCTGCGGGACACGGTGTGTTTCGAGCAGGCGGTGCAGGCCTTGCGCCGTGACGGCTACCGCGTGTTCGTCGAGGCGAGCCCGCATCCGCTGCTGGGCGTCGACCTCGAACAGATCTGTGCCGCTTCGGCGTCCGACGGTGGCCATGAACCGGTGATCGTCGGTTCGTTGCAGCGCGACGAGGACAGTGTTCTCGCGTTCACGCGCTCGATGGCTCGCTTGGCCGTCGCCGGTGTGGATGCGGTGTGGGACGCGATGTCGCCAGGTCGTGGCAGGCGGGTGGAGTTGCCGGGTTATGCCTTTGCGCGGCGGCGGTATTGGCTGACCTCGTCGGGGGTCACCGATGCGGCGTCCTTGGGTCTGTCGGGGGCCGGGCATCCGTTGCTGGGGGCGGTGCTGGCGTCGGCGGATTCGGGCGGGGTGGTGTTGACCGGGCAGTTGTCCCCGGCGACGCAACCGTGGCTGGTCGATCACGCGGTCGGCGGCACGGTGTTGTTCCCCGGGACCGGGTTCGTGGAGTTGGCGATGCGCGCGGGCGCGGAGGTCGGGTGCCCGGTGCTGCGGGAGTTGACGGTGACGACTCCGTTGGTGTTGACCGCCGAGACCCCGGTGCAGTTGCAGATCGTGGTCGATGGACCCGATGGGCAGGGAGACGGTGCGCGCAGGGTGGTGGTGTATTCCCGTGCTGCGCAGGATCCGGAGGCGGAGTGGGTCACGCATGCCGAGGCGATACTCGACCGGCGGGGCGCATTTTCCTCGAGCTCGGTGATCGCCGGTCCGGTGCCGGAGGTGCCCGCGGTGTGGCCGCCGCGTGATGTGGTGCCGGTGGCGGTGGACGGAATGTATTCGGTGCTGGCCGATCTGGGATATGACTACGGACCGGCTTTCCAGGGGTTGCGGTCGTTGTGGCGGCATGGTCAGGAGTTGTTCGTCGAGGCGTCGTTGCCGGATTCGGTGCGCGATGCCGCGGAGTTCGGGTTGCATCCGGCGCTGTTGGATTCGGTGTTGCATGCCGCGGTGCTGGCTGCGGTGGAAACCGATTCCGGTGTCGATACCGGGGTGATGTTGCCGTTCGCATGGTCGGAGGTGACCTTGCACGCGGTCGGCGCATCCACGGTGCGGGCCCGGATCTCACCGACCGGTACGGGTGCGGTCGCGATACAGATCACCGACAGCACCGGACACCCCCTGCTGACGGTCGGGTCGTTGACCTCACGGCCGCTGTCCGCCGGACAGTTGGGCACAGCCACCGCTCGCGACCGGCTGTGCGCCGTGCGATGGACCCCGACCCAGACCACTACCCGGGCCTCGGTGCCGGTATCGCGGGTGTTCACCGCGGTCGCGGACTTCCGGTCCTGGATCAGGGACGAGACCGCATCGGTACCACCGGTTGTGGTGTTCGACCTCCGTGACCGCACCGCAGGCGATGTCGGCATGCCGGGGCGTGTGCGCCGGGCGGTCGCGGGCATGCTGGGCTTGTTGCAGGGCTGGCTGAACGAATCACGTTTCACCGCAAGCACATTGGTGGTGCTGACCGGTGGGGCGGTCGCGCCGGACGGTGCGCGGGTCGAGGATTTGGCCGGGGCGGCGCTGTGGGGGTTGGTGCGTTCGGCGCAATCGGAAGATCCGGGCCGGATCGTGCTCGTCGACACCGACCTGCCCGTCGGCCGCCCGGTCGAGAATCTGGCCGGCGTGCTGGCGTGTGGTGAACCGCAGGTCATGATCCGTTCCGGGGTGTTGCATTCCGCTCGACTGGTCCGGCTCCCGATGGGGGAGGCCGGGGTGGATTCGGGTGTGGTGTCGGCGGTTTCGGCGGGCACGGTGTTGATCACCGGTGGTACCGGTGGATTGGGGTCGATGCTGGCGCGGCATCTGGTGACCGAGTACGGAGTGCGGTCGCTGGTGTTGGCCAGTCGTCGTGGTCCGGCGGCGCCGGGAGCGACGGAGTTGGTCGCGGAGTTGACCGGGTTGGGTGCGCGGGTGCGGGTGGCGGCGTGTGATGTGTCGGATCGGGGGGCGGTGGTGGAGTTGCTGGCCGCGGTTCCCGAGGAGGCGCCGCTGACCGGTGTGGTGCATACCGCGGGTGTGCTCGACGACGGTCTGGTGGTGTCGTTGACTCCGGATCGGGTGGATGCGGTGCTGGCGGCCAAGGCCGACGCGGCATGGCATCTGCACGAGTTGACCCGCGAGCTGGATCCGGCGTTGTTCGTGTTGTTTTCCTCGGTCGCGGGTGTGCTGGGCACCGCTGGGCAGGGCAATTACGCGGCGGCGAACGCGTTCCTGGACGGGCTTGCCGAACACCGCCGTCTCGGTGGACAGGCCGCGGTGTCGATCGCATGGGGCTTGTGGGCGACCGGCACCGGGATGACCGGACATCTCGACGATGCCGATAGCGCGCGGATGGGTCGTGTTGGGGTGCTGGCGATGTCGGACGAACAGGGATTGGCGATGTTCGACGCCGCTGTGGCCCAACAACATGCGGGTGTGGTCGCTGCCAGGGTGGACACGGCTGTGCTGGCCGCCGGTGCACGCGCGGGCACGCTGGCTCCGTTGCTGGAGGGGATGCTCGCGACCAGCCGCGGCAGCACGCCGGGCACGGTGGGTTTGCGGCAGCGGCTGGCGGGGCTGGCGCCGGCCGAACAACAAGCGGTGGTCCTGGACGCGGTTCGCGGTCAGATCGCGGCCGTGCTGGGACACGACAGTGGTGCGGCCATCGATGCGGACCGCAACTTCCGGGACCTGGGATTCGACTCTTTGACCGCGGTCGAGACTCGCAACCGTTTGAATGCCGTTACCGGGTTGCGGTTGCCCGCGACCCTGATCTTCGACTATCCGACAACGGACGCGGTAACCGGGCACATCCTTGCCCAGCTCACCGACACCGGTATTTCCGACGCTTTGGCGCGCCTGGAAAAAGAGGTCATGGAGATGGTCGACAGCAAGACGCTCAGCGACGAATTCTACTCGAAATTATTGAACGTGACCCGCATCGCCAGTCGGGCGAATGAAGATCGGAGCCGGTCGGAGGACATCATGGCCATGAGTGATGAATCGTTGCTGGACCTGCTTTCGGATGAATTCGGCATCTCATGACGACATCGCTGATTCGGCGGGGTATCCCGCACGTGCCCGGCCGCGTGCCGCTATTGGGCGATATCCGCAATATCGACCGCCGTCGCCCGTTGCAGAACGAGATGGCATTGGCCGCGTCGCTCGGTCCTATCTACGAACGCAAGGTCGTCGGGTTGCACTTCATCTATGCCGCGGGCGGCCGGCTCGCTGCGCAGTGTTCGGACGAGCAGCACTGGGAACGGGAGTTGTACGGTCCGGTGACCGAACTTCGGCGATTCATGCCACGTAGCCTGTTCACGGCAGAATCCAGTGATCCGCTATGGGGGCAAGCACACCGCATCTTCACGCCGGCATTCACGCAGACGGCGATGCGCCGCTATCACCACGCGATGCAGTGGATGGCGGATGATCTCGTGGCGGAATGGTCCGGCGGTTGTGGTGTCGTCGACGTGCATTCGGCCATGACACGCGCTACGGGGGAAGCTATCGGCCGTGCCGGATTCGGCCGGAATCTGGGGCTTTTCGGTGCTACCGCCGACGGCGCCGCGTCTCGTGCGTTCTTCGATGCCATGGCGGCCATGCTGCGAATGACCGCGGACGCCGGCAGTCAGTTACCCGGGATCGGCATCCTCCGCAGGTGGCAACGTGAGCCCACGGTGCGCCGCCATATCAAGCTGCTGAACGGATTCGCGGACGATATCGTCGCCGATCGGGTACAGCATCCGACGGACGACGAAGACCTGCTCAACCTGATGCTCACAGTGCGCGATCCCGAGACCGGTCAACGGTTGCCTCCGGAAAATCTACGCGCGCAACTGTTGACCTTCCTGGTCGCCGGGGCCGAGACCACGGCAGCGTTGCTGGAGGTGGCGTTGCATTTCATCGCCGCCGACCGGCAGCTGCAGGACGAGCTGCGCGCCGGGATATCCGCGCGCGGAGGGTTCGATTACCAGGCTGTCACCGGGATGCGGCTGGTTCGGCACGTCCTCAACGAGTGCCTGAGATTGTGGCCACCGGTACCCGGCTACCTCCGGAAAGCTCGCAGCGACCAAAATCTCGGTGGTTATCGGATTCCTGCCGGGCAAACGGTTTTCGTCCTGGCTCTGGCCGCGCAGCGGGACCGAGAAGTATGGGGTCCGGACGCCGGCGCCTTCGATCCGTATCGCTTCGAACCCGACCGGCTCCGGGCCAATCCTGAGCGATTCTTCCAGCCCTGGGGCGTCGGGCCGCGCAGCTGCATCGGTCGTCAGTTCGCGTTCCAGCAAGCCACATTGCTGATCGCTCGAATCCTGTCGGATTTCGAATTGACCACTGATGGTGCACCTTTGGTGATCAACGAACACGGAACTATTCGGCCCGCGCCCTATCGGCTGAACATACGGCGACTACACGGAAGCGTTGAGAAATGACAGAAATGAAGCAGCATCATCGAGTCGAGTGGTCCATCATTCCCACTCCCGCGTCGTTGCCCGAGGTGGCGCCCTGCGACTGGGCAGAAGCGCTGAATGGGCCCGACAGTGACACGGCCCAGGTCATGGTCCTGGACTGCCGTAGAGACGAATCCGGCTCGCTACCAACGGATACACCGGCCATGACAGCGAAAGTGTCAGCGGCTCTGCGGTCCTGGTCCGGACAACGACGCTTCGATTCCAGCCCATTCCTGGTACTGACGCGCGGCGCGACCGCGGTATCGACCGACGAGGTCGTGCACCCGGTGGGATCGGCGATATGGGAGCTGGTGGCGTCGGCGCAATCCGAGCATCCGGGGCGGATCGTGCTCGTCGACACCGACTCCGCCGACAAAGGTCTCGGAGATCTGATGGGACTCATGGCAGTACGGAACATGACCGTCACCGCGATCGCCAGCGCCGAACCTCAACTCGCTATCCGCGGACACACCCTGCATGTGCCTCGAAACACCGGCGGCCACACGCCTACCGCAGCGGCCGCTCGATCCGCCGAGCCAACTCTGGTACGCATGTTCCGGCAAGCGATCGCGGACGACAGGTTCAGCGACGGCATGGAGATGCTCCTCGCGGCCGCGCAACTTCGCCCGATGTTCGATCAGCACACGGCGGGAATCCCGAAGAGTATCGGACTCACCGGCGGCACGCCCAACAACAGTGGCGGAGATGTCTTGCCGCACATTGTCATGATCTGCACCCCGGCGTTTCTCGGCGGATATATCCAGTACATTCTGCTCGCCGCCCACCTGGGCGCTCATCGCCGTTTCTCGGTTGTCCCGCTGTCGGGTTACGAGCCGGATGAGCCGCTGCCCGAGTCGCTCGACGCCGCCATCGACAGTATCGCCAAGACCGTCCTCGACACCGTGGGCGACGACGAATTCGTCGTGGGTGGCATGTCGGGGGGCGGGAACCTCGCCCACGCCACCGCGGCTCGCCTCCTGGAACAAGGCAATACCCGGCTGCAGGGATTGATCATCTTCGATTCCTTTATCGCTCCCGAGGCGAATGAGCGCCAAATGGACACCGCGCGTGACGCCGTGGTCGATACCGACGCGTCGATCCCCGATCTCGCCGGCTTCACCAGCGAACGGTTGACCGCGCTCGCGTGCTGGATCGACCTGCTGCAGCAAATGGAGTGCCCGCCGGTCGAATGTAAGTCGCTCGTCATCAAGTGCACGAAGCCGTCACCGGCGAACAACCTCCACGAGTGGCCCATAGAAAGCTGGTCGACAGCACAGACGGTCCGGACCATGGACGCGCAGCATGTCGAATTGTGCAGCACCGAGGCGCATACGACCGCACAGCTGGTCGACCAATGGTTGAGCCAGGAATAGAGGTTTCGGCGATGGTCGATCAGCAGAAGCTGCAACATCTCCTGCGCCGGGTCACAACCGAGCTGCAGGAAAGCCGGGCCAAGCTGCGGGAGCTGACGCAGGCGGGCTCGGAGCAGGTGGCGATCGTGGGTATGGGGTGTCGTTTTCCGGGCGGTGTGGGGTCGCCGGACGATTTGTGGCGGCTGGTGGTCGAGGGCCGGGACGCGGTCTCGGCGTGGCCGTCCGATCGGGGGTGGGATCGGTCGGCGGACAAGTCGTATGTGCGGGAGGGCGGGTTTCTCCACGAGGCGGGCGATTTCGATCCGGAGTTCTTCGGGATCAGTCCGCGTGAGGCGCTGGCGATGGATCCGCAGCAGCGATTGCTGTTGGAGACGGTGTGGGAGGCGTTGGAACACGCGGGTATCAAGCCGGATTCGCTGCGTGGCAGTGACACCGGCGTATTCGCTGGTGTCATGGGGCAGGCCTATGGCGGCACCTTCGACGTCGGGGCCGATCACGGACCGGAGGGGTATCGAATGACCGGCTCCGCACTGAGCGTGGTGTCGGGTCGGGTGTCGTATGTGCTGGGGTTGGAAGGGCCTGCGGTATCGGTGGATACGGCGTGTTCGTCGAGCTTGGTGGCTTTGCATCAGGCGGTGGCGGCGTTGCGGTCGGGTGAGTGTTCGCTGGCCTTGGCGGGTGGGGTGACGGTGATGGCGACCGCGGGAACGTTTGTGGAGTTTTCGCGGCAGCGGGGGTTGGCGCCGGATGGTCGGTGTAAGCCGTTCGCCGAAGCGGCCGACGGGACTGCGTTCGGTGAGGGCGTGGGTGTGCTTGTGCTGGAGCGTTTGTCCGATGCCCGCCGTAATGGGCATGCGGTGTTGGCGGTGGTGCGTGGTTCGGCGATCAATCAGGATGGTGCGTCGAATGGGTTGACCGCTCCGAACGGTCCGTCGCAGCAGCGGGTGATTCGGCGGGCGCTGGCCGATGCCGAATTGTCCCCGGGCGGTGTTGATGTGGTGGAGGCGCACGGTACCGGTACCACCTTGGGTGATCCGATCGAGGCGCAGGCATTGCTGGCCACCTATGGTCAGCGTGATCGTGATCTGGAACCGGTGTGGTTGGGTTCGGTCAAGTCCAACATCACGCACACTCAGGCGGCGGCCGGCATGGCCGGTGTGATCAAGATGGTGCAGGCCCTGCGGCACGGGGTGCTGCCCAAAACCTTGTATGCGGATGAGCCGTCCACGCACATTGATTGGACTGCTGGGCGGGTGGAACTTCTTACCGCGCAACGTGATTGGCCGGTGGTCGATCGGCCGCGCCGTGCCGCGGTGTCGGCGTTCGGTATAAGCGGCACCAATGCGCACGTGATTCTCGAACAGGCACCGGAATCGGTGACCGATGCCGGTAGTGGCGGGGCTGGCCCGGTGGCTTGGCTGGTGTCGGGCCGGACACCGGCGGCGTTGGCGGGGCAGGCACGGCGGCTGCGGGATTTCGTGGCCGGTGACCCGCTGCTGGACGTGCACGCTGTGGCGCGGTCGTTGGCGTGTCAGCGGTCGCGGTTCGACCACCGTGCCGCGGTGGTAGGTGCGGACCGCGATCAACTACTCGAGGGGCTGACCGCGCTGTTGGAGCAGGCTCCGAGGCCTGCCGTGGTTACCGGCGTAGCCGGAGCGCCACGCAAAACCGTGCTGGTTTTCCCTGGCCAGGGCTCGCAATGGCTGGGCATGGGCACAGAGCTGCTGGACTGTTCGCCGGTGTTCGCCCGGAAGATGGCCGAGTGTGCTGCGGCGTTCTCGCCGCTGGTGGAGTGGTCGTTGTTCGACGTGCTCGCCGGTGCGGAAGGTGCGCCGTCGCTGGAGCGCGTCGACGTGGTTCAACCGGTGCTGTTCGCGGTGCTGGTGTCGCTGGCCGAGCTGTGGCGCTCGGTCGGCGTCGTTCCGGACGCGGTGGTGGGTCATTCCCAAGGCGAGATCGCCGCGGCGTGCGTGGCCGGAGCGCTGTCCCTCGAGGATGCCGCTCGGGTCGTGGTGCTGCGGTCGGCCGCCCTGCTCGCGGTGACCGAGCCGGGTGGCATGGCGGCGGTGTCTCTGCCCGCCGACGAGATCGCCACGCTACTGGCCGGGTACGACGAATTGTCGGTGGCCGCGAGGAACGGCCCGCAGGCGACGGTGGTGTCCGGTGCGGCCGCACAACTCGAGGATTTCCTGCAAGTCTGTGCGCGCGAGAATGTTCACGCACGCCGGATCCCGGTGAACTACGGCTCGCATTCGCCGCAGGTCGATGCGCTCCGTGCACCGCTGCTGATGGCACTGGCCGGAATTCGGCCCGGACCGGCACGAGTTGCGTTCTGGTCCAGCGTGACCGGTGCCGTGCTGGACGGCTCCGAGTTGGACGCGGACTACTGGTTCCGGAATCTACGGGAACCGGTGCTTTTCCAGCAGGCGGCGCAGGGCCTGCTGGCGGAGGGGTACGGGGTCTTCGTCGAGGCCAGTCCGCATCCGTTGCTCACCATCGGTCTCGAGCAGATGGTTGACCTGCGGGTGGCTGCCGACCCGGTGACCGTGGTGGGTTCGCTGCGCCGTGACGACGGGAGCATGGACGCTTTCCTGCTGTCGGCCGCGCAGTTGGAAGTGTCCGGCGTGCAGGTGGATTGGGCAGCATTGCTGGGGCCTGCTCCTGCGGGCGGGGTGGCTTTGCCGACGTATGCGTTTGCGCGGCGCAGGTATTGGCTGGATGGCGACGCGAGCAGTGGGGACGCGTCGTCGCTGGGGCTATCGGCGGCTGATCATCCGTTATTGGGCGCAGTGGTGGTGTCCCCGGACGGGGACGGTGTGGTGATGACCGGCCGCGTCGGCTCGGCGACCCATCCGTGGCTGGCCGATCACGGAGTCGGCGGGTTCGTGCTGTTCCCAGGGACCGCTTTCGTGGAGTTGGTGTTGTACGCGGCAGCGGAAGTGGGTTGTGCACTGCTGCGGGAGTTCACAGTGCTGACGCCGCTTGTGCTGCCCGACGAGGCCGGGGTGCAGCTGCGGGTAGTGGTGGACGATGCCGACGAGCTCGGCTGCCGGTCGGTGTCGGTGTATTCCCGCGCGGAGGCCGCCGACTGCGGGTGGATGCTGCACGGACAGGGTGTGCTGGGTAGCGAGGGCGTGCCGGAACTGGACCCGGGTTCGGTGGTGTGGCCGCCCGATGGCGCGGTCTCCGTGCCGGTGGCTGGTCTGTATGACCGGTTGGCTGCCGCCGGTGCCGAGTATGGATCGGCGTTTCAGGGATTGCGATCGGTATGGCGTTGTGGTGCCGAACTATTCGTGGAGGCAGAGCTGCCCGAGACGTCGACCGATGTGTCGCGGTACGGGCTGCATCCGGCCTTGCTGGAGTCGGTGCTGCACGGCCAGCTCGTCGATGTCGATCCCGACCCGGGGCGGGTGAGGTTGCCATTCCGCTGGCAGGGGGTGGCTTTGCACGCGACCGGAGTTTCGCTGGTGCGGGCGCGTATCACGCCGGTGCCTGGCGATATCGGTGCAGTATCGATCCAGGTCGCCGATGCGGCCGGCCGGATGGTGTTCACGACACAGTCCTTGACTGCGCAGGAGGTATCTTCAGCACAGCTGAACGTTTCCTCGGTGCAGGGCGGTTTGCATGGAGTGCGGTGGACGCCGATAGCGGCGCGGGCTACCTCGCCCGCTGATGCCGAAACCTTGACCAGTGGTGAAGAATTCGGTCGCTGGGTGCGGAACCAGGAAGGTCCCGTACCCGCGGTCGTCGTATTCGATCGTGGCGTGGCCGGTGCCGGTGCGGATGTCCCGAGTCGTGTCCGCGAGGCAACGCATGAGATGTTGCGGGTCTTGCAGGCCTGGATTGATGGGTTGCGTTACACGGCAAGCACTTTGGTTGTTGTTACTCGTGGTGCGGTCGGCCGGGCCGGGCAAGATGTCACTGATCTGGCAGGATCGGCGGTCTGGGGTCTGGTGCGTTCGGCGCAGTCGGAGGCTCCGGGTCGAATCGTGCTGGTCGACACCGACACTGCTGAGCTGACCGCGGAAAGTCTTGCGGCGGTGATCAGTTCGGGCGAGCCGCAGATTGTTATCCGTGCTGGTGTCATCCATGCGGCCCGATTGATCGGGCTACCCGCTCGAGCCGGAGATACCGGGAAGATCGCCCGCACGGCGGCCGTCGACTTGTCGAGGCCCGCCGCGACTGGCGTGGTGTCGGCTGGGACGGTGCTGGTTACCGGCGGCACCAGTGGTTTGGGTGCGGGTGTGGCGCGGCATCTGGTGACAAACCATGGGGTGCGGTCGCTGGTGTTGGCGAGTCGTCGTGGTGCGGCTGCGCCGGGAGCGCCGTTGCTGGTGACGGAGCTGGGTGAGCTGGGTGCTCAGGTGCGGATCGTGGCCTGTGATGTCGCAACTCGCGAGGGTGTGGCCGAGTCGTTGGCGGCGGTGCCGGACCAGTTCCCTTTGACGGGTGTGGTGCACGCGGCCGCTGTGCTCGATGACGGCATGATCGCCGCACTGACACCGGATCGGATGGACGCGGTGCTGGCGGCCAAGGCTGATGCGGCATGGCATCTGCATGAGTTGACCCGCGATTTGGATCTGGGGTTGTTCGTGCTGTATTCCTCGGTCGCGGGTGTGCTGGGTAATGCGGGGCAAGGCAACTACGCGGCGGCGAATGTGTTCCTGGACGGGTTGGCCGAGCATCGGCGTGCGAGTGGACTGGCCGCGACTTCGATCGCGTGGGGGTGGTGGGCTTCCGACACCGGGATGACCGAGCGCCTTGCTGATATCGATACCGCTCGGTTGGGTCGTGCCGGGCTCGCACCCATCGCGACGGAGCAAGGTCTGGCGATGTTCGACGCTGCGATCGTTCAGGACCGGGCCTGCGTGGTCGCGGCACCGCTGCACCATGCGGCGCTGGATGCGCAGGCCAGGGCGGGGACATTGACCCCGATGCTGCGGGAATTGGTTTCGAGTGCGCGACGTCGTTCGGTGCCGGAGCTGTCGCGGGAGCAGAGGGCAGGTGTGCGCGAGCGGGTTTCAGCGCTGGCGGAAGCCGAGCGACTGCCGATGCTGCTGGGCGTGGTGCGAGCACAGATGGCGATCGTGCTCGGCCATGACGGTCCCGACGCGATCGATCCGGCCGGCAACTTCCGGGAGTTGGGCTTTGATTCGCTGGCCGCGGTCGAGGCCCGCAACCGACTCAATACGCTCACCGGCCTACGACTGCCGGCGACCGTGATCTTCGACCATCCCACACCGGCCACCCTTGCTCGATACCTACTGCACGAACTACTCGAGTCCCATGGGGCGACGTCGGGCGCGCCGACGCGGTCGCCGGAGGCAACCCGAGAAGGCACCGACCTTCCGGCGGCAGCACCCGTGGCTCCCGACCAGAGTCTGGTCGGTGTCATCCGGCAAGCGATCGAAAGCAATAGGCTCAGCAGCGGTTTGGCGTTCTTGCGAGCGGCGGCGAAACTGCGTCCGGCGTTCGACCAATTCACCGGCGGAATGTCGACCGGCATCGGAATCAGTGGCGGTTCGCCCGGCAACAGTGCCGGGGATGTGCTGCCGCACTTGGTATTCATTGCGTCCCCGGAATTCCTCGGCGAATCCATTCAGTACACGGAGCTTGCCGCCGATCTGGGCGGCCACCGCCGTGTTTCGGCTATCCCGCTGTTGGGATACGCTCCGGATGAGCCGCTGCCTGCTTCGCTCGATGCCGCTATCGACAGCATTGTCGAGACGGTCCTCGATACGGTGGGCCGGGACGAATTCGTCCTGGGCGGTTACTCGGTAGGCGGAAATATAGCCCACGCGGCGGCAGCTCGGTTGGTGGAACAGGGAAATGACCGGCTGCAGGGTCTGGTCATCCTCGACGGCTTTATCGGGCGCGTGGCGAATGAATATCAGCTGAACGGCCGCGGGCGCCATCTGCTCGAAATAGACGCGACGACACCCGACCTCGCCAGCACACGGTTGACCGCATTCGGCTGGTGGTTCGACCTGGCGATGCAGATCGAGCACAAGCCCCTTGAATGCACGACGCTTGTCGTCGAGTGCACCCGATCGGCCCAGGTGCAGCAGGGCATCGATTACCGGCCGATGGAAGCGTGGTCAACCACGCAGACGGTCCAGACCGTGGATGCGGAGCATGTCGCGCTGCGCGGTGCCGAGGTCGGAGCAACGGCACGGTTGATCGGCCAATGGCTTACGCATCTGAGCATCCGACCTATTCAGTGAGAGAGTAATGATGAGCACAATGACAACTCAGCCGGATCACGAGATCGTGGTGATCGGGGCGGGTCCCGGCGGTATCGCGGCGGGCGTACTGCTCAAACGCGCGGGGATCGAAGAGTTCACCATCCTGGAACGCGCGGGCGAGGTCGGCGGCAGTTGGCGCGACAATTCCTATCCGGGGATCAGCGTGGACGTACCCGGGCTCATTTACCAGTACTCGTTCGCTCGTAAGGCCGATTGGCCGACGGCATTCCCGACAGGTGCCGAGGTTCAGGCATATCACCAGGATGTCGCGCGCCGCTTCGGTCTCTATCGGCATCTGCGGTTCCACACCGAGATCGTCCGCGAAGTATGGGACGAGAAACACCGTCGATGGACGTTGCACACCGCTGCTGACGAGATCATCACGGCCAGGTTCGTGATCAGTGCGGTCGGTGCCTTTCTGCGTCCGAAAGCCGAGGGCATCAGCGGTCTCGATGATTTCACCGGCACGGTGCTGCGCCCGGCCACCTGGGACCATGCTCTCGACCTGGCGGGTAAGCGCGTGGCAGTGGTCGGTACCGGCGCGAGTTCGGTGCAACTCACGCCCGCGATCGCGCCCGAGGTAGCTCACCTCGATGTCTATCAGCGGACGCCGGTGTGGTGCATGCCCAAACCCAACTCGCCGGTCCCGCGCTGGTTCCAAGCCGCGCTGCGGGTGCCAGGCGTGGCCGCGGCCCTGCGCGGGATGATGTTGCTGGGGTTGGAACCCATTGCCAGACTGGCCACGATCATGCCCTTGGCAGTGGCGAAACCGATGATGGCCGCATTCGATTCCTTGGCCAAGCGGGCCTACCGACGGTATCTCCGGCGGATCATCGACGACCCCGAAACGGCCGCCGCGCTGACACCCGACTATGGACCCATGGCGAAGCGCGTCACCCTGTCGGCCGGATATCCAGCGGTGTTCAATCGCGACAACGTCGGTCTGGTCGCCGACGACATCGAGCGGATCACCGAGCAGGGCATCCTGGCCGCCGATGGCACCGAGCGCAAATACGACATCATCGTGCTGGCTACCGGTTACGAGATGTACACCGATCCGGAAAGTTACGTCGAAGGCGCCGTGGTCGGGCGGGACGGATTCGATCTCGGCCGGTTCTTCGGAGCCCATGGCGTACAGACCTATGAGGGTGTGGCGGTGGCCGGTCTGCCGAACCGCTGGATGCTGGTCGGACCGTACACGATGGCCGATATCGGATGGCACGGGATGGTGGAAACGACTGCCTCGCACGCTATTCGAGCGATAGTGGAGGCGCGCCGCCGCCGTGCGTCGACTGTCGAGGTGAGCGAACAGGCGCACGCCGCGCACCATGCCGAGATCCGCCGGCGTGGTCAGGTGCTTCGGTACTACGTCGAGACGCAGAACAAGGGTAC
This sequence comes from Nocardia sp. NPDC051832, assembly GCF_040681285.1. Classification (NCBI taxonomy): domain Bacteria; kingdom Bacillati; phylum Actinomycetota; class Actinomycetes; order Mycobacteriales; family Nocardiaceae; genus Nocardia; species Nocardia sp. NPDC051832. Next base: position 317,439 of record NZ_JBFAYL010000006.1, on the reverse strand, counting down.
GCGAACCTACTACCGCAACTCGCACGGTGACGTGGCGTATTTCCGGCCTGCCGGTGCTCTCGAAACACGGTGGCGTGGCAGGCATTTCCCGTTCTCCGACTACCACTTCGACGCGAACCAGAGCCGCCTTGGCCCGCGGAAATAGCGGGCACCGGCCATCGATTTCGAGCAATACGGGGGCAATGATGGGCGAACTGTCCACGCACACAGCATCTTCAACGGCCGAGCAGCCGCCGATCACGTTGGCCACGCCACTACGGCTACCGTGCGGCGCGGTGCTGCCGAACCGCTTGGCCAAGGCCGCGATGAGCGAACACATGGCGGACTGGGACCTCACCCCCGGCGCCGAACTCGCGCGGCTGTATGAACAGTGGTCGCTCGGCGGTTCCGGGCTACTGCTGACCGGCAACGTCATGATCGATCACGTGTCCAGAGAAGCGGCCCGTAACGTCGTACTCGAGGACGGCGTGCCACTCGAGCCGTTCCGGAATTGGGCCGAGGCCGGGACGGCAGCGGGCAATCACTTGTGGCTGCAACTCAATCATCCCGGCCGGCAGACACCGCGTGCGATCAACCGAAACCCGGTCGGGCCGTCGGCGGCTCCCGCTGTGCGCAACTTCCGGATGGGCCGGTTCGGCGCGCCCCGCGCGCTGACCGACGCCGAAATCATCGGAATCGTGGCCCGATACGCCCGTGCCGCCGAGCTGGCTCGCGAGGTCGGTTTCACCGGGGTCCAGATCCACGGTGCCCACGGTTACCTGATCGCCCAATTCCTCTCCCCGCTGACCAATCTGCGCACCGACCGGTGGGGTGGTCCGTTGCTTCGCCGCGCTGAGTTCGCCCGGCAAGTCGTCGTTGCCGTCCGCGATCGGGTCGGACCGGACTTCCCGATAGCGATCAAACTCAACAGCGCGGACTTCCAGCGCGGCGGCTTCGGCGAGGACGACGCGCTGGCAGTCATGCGGCTGCTGGCGGGCGCGGGTATCGACCTGATCGAGATCTCGGGTGGCACCTACGAAACCCAGGCCATGCTGGGGGTCGAGTCCGCCGAGCGGACCCGCGACCGCGAAGCCTATTTTCTCGATTTCGCCCGCACCGCACGGCGCGAGACCACCGTGCCGCTCATGGTCACCGGCGGGTTCCGCACCGCGACGGTGATGGCGCAGGCGCTGGCCGAGCGGGCTGTCGACGTCGTCGGTCTCGGGCGTCCGCTCGCCGCGGACCCCGCGCTCAGCGACAAGATGCTGCGCGGCACCTCGGCGGGCTGGGTATCACCGCGGGGTAGCAAGAAGTCCGATCCCATTGCCGAGGGCGGCTTCGCCATGGCACAAATGTTCCGGATGGGGCGCGGCCTAGCTCCCGATCCGACCATGGGCACCTTCCGGATCACCAGAGCGATACTGGGCCGGATGATGGCCGATCACCTCATCTACCGCGCCCGTCGCCGCACCGTCCGCCACCGTTAGGCACTCGGGCTGCTACCTCGCCGACGATGCCGAGGGGCTCGGGCACGCCGGACGGCCCGAAACGCAACTGTTGTTGGGAAACTCGGTGACCCAATGGAATCCGCTTTGTCGCAGGGTGAAACGGTCCGTCTCGTAACGGGTCAGTTCCATCGTTACCGGATGTCCATCCACTGCGCCGTTGAGCCGCAGCTGGTTCGGGGCGGCGCGCTCGACGTCGAAGCTCGCCCACGGTAGGACAGCCTCGGCAGCATTCCAGGAGTGCAGTGTGAGTCGCCGTGTGTCGGCGCTGATCTCCGCCCGCACAGGCCGGAACCGATCGTCCATCGTTTGGACATCCGCGGTGGTGCGCTGGTCGAAGACCACTCGACGCCAGCGAATTTCATCGCCGAGCACGGCCGGTACCGATTGACCGTCCTGGAGGAAAGCACTGACCTCCCAGATCCCGTACAACTCCGATCTGGACTCGCGCTGCTGCCAGGACGCGGCGCTGCTGACCGTGCCCGCTCCGATCAGCCAAATCAGCAGCCCGACCTGAAGGCGCGCCGCGATCCGTCGTCCGTTGGCGGTACGGGGTGTCGGGGCGGTCGACGGTCCGGCGGCCTCGCCCAGCAGCACCGTCGTGATCCGGTGCGCCTCGGGAGCGACCAATACCAGCGCCATGAGCAGGACGTGGAACGACAGAATTTTCACCGGTACGTCGTAGGTCATGTTCAGGATCCACACCTGCGTCGCGCCGACCACGCTCAGCAATGCCCCGGCCACGGCCGTGCGCGGCACGAGAAGCAGTACGCCGCAGAGTATTTCGGCGATCCCGAGCAGGCTCTCGTAGACCGGCGACACGCCGACCTGGCTCCACAGCACGCCCATCGGCGTGGAATCACCGAACGGCTGGAGCAGCCGGGTCAGTGACGGCGACGGCATTTGGAGCGGAAAGGCTTTGACGAAGCCGTAACTCAGCATCGTCCCCGCCAGGCATACCCGGAGCGAGACCAGCAGCCAGCCGGCCGCCGTGCGGTATTCGGTGCGGCCGCGGTCCAGGACACTCCACATCGCCGTGGCGGCCACCGCCGTCACGAGAACGCAGAACGACAGCACCCAGTCATAAGCCGTATCGCCGCTGCCCGAGTCCCGGTGTACGACCGCCGTGCCGAAAACCGTGCGCCCCACCCATTCGACCACCGGCTGCGGCCATTCCGCGGCGATCGGCCCCCACCACACCGCCAGCCCCGGAAACTCCAGGATGACTTGAGACAGCAGCGCGAACAGGCCGAAATACACCAGTCCGAATCGGACCAGAATCCTGGTGGCCGGTCGCCAACGCTCCTTGTCCGGCCGCTCCTCGGCATCGACGCTCTGCTCGATGGTTCGAATGCTCATGCGCCGGTCCCTTCCCCACCAGGGCCATTCCCCGTCCGCAGATCGAATCGCAGTGCGGATTCCGCGCACAAGACGGCTCGTCGAATCAGCCGCTGATCTCCGCGGAATCTCCACACACCGTCGCATTCCCGCGTTTGCGGGTCCGCGCAGACGAAGGTTGTCTCAGTGGCCGGTGATCCGAGCCGCAAGCAGCTCCCCGGTGTACTCGGGCGGCATGGCGTGCACGCAGAGCCGGTCCCAGAGCCGGTAGTAGGCCTCGAGATCCGTCCGCTCGCAGAGGAATTGGGTATCGGTGGCGTGCGACAGGTGGACGACGTCGTCGAGGTCGGGGCTGTCGAAGCGGAGCAGGGTGAAGGGGACGGCGCTGATCGCGGGTCCGCCGACGTAGTCGGGCACGATCTGGATGGTGACGTGTTTGCGGTCGGCGGCGCGGGCGAGGAAGTCGAGTTGGTCGCGCCAGACTTCGGTGCCGCCGAATGGTCTGCGCAGGACGGCCTCCTCGATGACGGCCCAGAGTTTCGGCGGATCGGGCCGATCCAGGATCCGCTGTCTGCGCATGATGTGTTCGACCCGCTGTTGGATCCGGGCAGTCGATGCGGGACGAGCTATCGCCGACACCGCGTGTGCGTAGGCGGCGGTCTGCAAGAGATCGGGTACGACACCGGCTGTGTAGCAACGCAGCATCGACGCGGCGTCCTCCGTTGCCGGATAGGTGTCCCAGCGGTGTGCTGGATTATCCTCGGCGCTGTTTTCCGCCGCGGTCTGAACACTCACGATATCGGCCGTCGTCACGGAGCCTCCTGCCACCGGAATGATCGCGTAGCAGATTGTGCCACAACGGCTTTGAATATTCGGAATGAGACGAGATGCAATTACATCTGTAAGGAACGCCGAATTGTTTCGTGTTGCCGCTGGTCGAACTCGTGCTGACACACCGCGTGCACGAACGCCGTGTATTCGGCGTGATCGAAACAGAGCTCGGCGGTTCCGATCGACGACCTGTCCTGCGGGGATGCGCCGAATAGATAGTGCCCGTCGGCCTTGCGGATGATCGTCAGAAACCGCCGGACCGGTGTGCCCGCGCGGATCGCCGCCTGCACGGCCTCGAACTGGTCGTGGTTCAAGGTCAAGCACTGCTCGGGCGGTACCGGGGTATCGGAGGTACCGGCGGGATCGGCGAGTTTGTCATCCCAGAGCAGGGTTCGGTGCTCGTCACGGAAGACCATGACACAGGCTTGTTGTGGTGAGCTGGCGCTGGCCTTGCGGAATTGTCCGGCGGTCGGTGTCGGCGACATGATGGCTGGATCCTTTCGAACTGCGCCCGGCGGCCTCGGTGCCGCCGGGCGCCTTCTCCCCGCTACCGAAGACTTCCGACAGCGGCGAAGTTGCAGGGACGGGCGTAGTCCTCGGTATCGACCGCCTGGTCGGGATGCCAGTCCGTGGCGTAGGTGATACCGGGTTCGACCATCGCCCAACCGTCGAAGAAGGTCTGGAACTGCGCCCGCGATCGCAGCGTGACCGGGGTGCTCGCACCGTTGAAGATCGCGGCGCCCGCGGCGACCTGCTCTTTGATCCGCGGACCGGCGTCTTCGAGCGAGACGTGGGTCATGGCGATGTGGCTGCCGGGCACGACCGCCTCCCGCAGCTGCGCGATCAGCTTGGTCGGCGCGTTGGCTTCGGGCACCCAGGGCAGCACCGAAACCAGGAGCAGCCCAACCGGTTCGGAGAAGTCGATCAAGCGCTGGGTATCCGGGTGCCGCAGAATCCGTTCCGGATCGCGCAGGTCGGCGTCGACCATCGTGGTCTTGTCCAGGATGTCGTTCTGCCGCAGCAGATCTCGCGCACGATTGATCGCTTCCTCGTCATTGTCGACATACACGACGCGGGCGTCCGGGACGATCTCCCGGGCCACCTCGTGGGTGTTGCCGCCGGTCGGCAAACCGGATCCGATGTCGAGGAACTGCCGGATTCCCCGCTCCGCCATATAGCGGACCGCGCGGGCCAGGAATCGCCGATTGTGCTGGGCCCAGAGCGGATAGAACGGGATCTCGTCGTAGAGGCGGTGAATGAAAGGCAGATCCGATTCGAAGATCACCTCACCGGTGATCATGTGATGGTAGATGCGCGCGGAGCTGGGCTTGTGGGTGTCGATCGGGCGGGCTTCGAAGTCGCTGCTGGACATCGTTTTTCCTCTTCGGATACGCGTGCTGATGAGCTAGGGATGGATGGTCGGGCGGCTACGCAGCCCGCGGACGAGGTGTTCCATGAAATGGCGGGAGTCGCCGGGGCTCAGCGCCGTCATGGCGAGCCGGTTGAAGATCCGGTCGCGGATGCCGACGGCGGCTTTGTCGTCGATGTAGCGAATCTCGCCCTGCGCCTCGACGACTGCCATTTCGAGGTCGCCGGCCGCGCCGGGGGAGGGCGCGCGCAGCAGGATGTAGCGGTCCTCCATGCCCGCACCTGGTGCTTGATGGGTGAAGGGCATGATCTGCAACTGGATGTTCGGGCGCTGGGACAGGGCTAGGAGGTGACCGATCTGCTCGAGCATGACCGCGTCCCCGCCGTAGGTCCGGCGCAGGCAGGATTCGGACAGGATGGCGTGGAACTCGGGCGCGCCACGCTTGAACAGGATTTCTTGCCGTGCGGTGCGGGCTGCCACGTAGTCTTCGACCGTCACCGCGTCGGGATCGCCGGGATCGGGTTGAAACGGTTCGTGCAGGGCCTGAATGTAGCTCGGGTGCTGGAGCAGGCCGGGCACGATTTCCGCGCCGGTCTCCCGGAGCCGGTCCGCCACGTCCTCGAGATCGACCAATAGCCGGATCTCCTCGATGTAGGCGCGCCGGTAACCCGAATTCCAGAACCCTCGGCGATGGCTGTCCACCTGGAGATCGAGCAGGATCTGCAGGTAGGTCTCGTCGGTGATCCCGAGCTTGCGGGCCAGTTCGTCGAGGGCTTGCGCGCTCAGGTTCCCGGTGCCGGCGATCGCCGCCGCGATCCGCGACTGGCTGACTCCGATCAGCCGGCCTGCCTCCGCCTGCGTGGTTCGCGCACGCCGCAGCATGGCGTCGATTTCACGGCCTAGCAGCACTTTTCGCGCGGTTCTCGCCATGGCTCCCACCGTATCGGGCGGTCCTCGGGATGCAAGGGTATCGAAAATCTGATTATCAGGTTAGATTATTCAGCAAGATAATCGTGTGAACACGTTGCACGACGAGCCGAATCGTCACCGCCAGAAGCGCTTTCAGCGAGCCGACGAAGGACGAGGTCCCTGATGGACGCGACCGCCCCCGAACGCCGACACCGGTCCACCGGGCTGGGTTGGGGCCGACATCTGCGGACCTATCGGCGCACCCAATTACGGCTCAGCCGTAGAGATTTCGCCGAGCTGGTCAACGAGCACGCCCGCCGGCTGGGTATCAACGCCGCCTGCTCGGAACGGCATATCGCGCGCTGGGAGCTCGGCGAGGTCCGGCGGCCGGGCAAGATCTACCGGCACCTGTTGACGGCGGTCGGAGCGCCCGGGCCGGACTCGGAAGGCCTACCGGCGGAACCGGATTCGCCGGCCCGGCCGGATCCGCCGGCGGCCCCCCGCGCGACGGAGACGACCTTTCTGGAAGCGCTCGCCATGGGCGTCGTCGGGTCGCCCGCGGTCCTGAACCCCTGGTTGCCGACCCCGGAGGGATCCGACGTCGAGCTGCCCGACCGGAATGCCCTGCCCGGTCTGGAGTCGGTTCGTGCCGACACCGCCCGATTGCGGGAGATCGATCAACGCCGCGGCGGTTCCGCCGTCGCACAGGCCGCGGCCAACCTGCTGCGGTCGGCCGCCGTACCACTGGCTCGATGCGCGGACGAGGCGGAGGAGCACGCGATGCTCATCGCCTCGGCGGACTTGGCGCGGTTGGTCGGCTGGGCTTACCACGATGTCGGTGACCAGCACCTCGCTCGCCAGTACGCGACGATGGCGTTCGTCTTCGCGCGGCGGGCGGGCGCCGACAGCCTGGTCGCCTCGACGCTCTACGTCCTGGGCCGGATCAGTCTGTTCGAGCGGGATCCGCGGACCGCGCTGCGCATGTTCCAGCTCGGGCAGATGCCCGCTCAGGATGCGGCCAGCTGGGGTGAGTCGGCTCGCCTGTACGCCAATGAGGCCTGGGCGCACGCCATGATGGGCGACGCCCTTCGGATGCGCGACGCGCTGGCCCGTGCCGAGGACGAGATCGGGCGGGTCGGCGAGGTCATCGACCCGTGGACCCGGGTGTTCTTCAGCCCGGGTGAATTCACCGGCATGCAGTCGGTGATCTTCAACGAGTACGCGCTGACGACGCACGGCCGACCGGCCGAGCGCTACACCCTCGACGCCGTCGAGGCCGCGCAGTCGTCGCTGCGGGCTTCCGCGTCGGGTCGGCCCGAGCGCAGCATCTTGTTCGACAACATCACGATCGCGACCGGTGCGTTCCGGCTCGGTCAGATCGATGAGGCGGTGTCCTTCGCGACCGCCTCGCTGAAACTGACGAGCAAGGTCGAAAGCCGTAGAGTCGCAGACCGGCTCGGGCGCTTGGCGGAGGTCGCGACGCTCTCGTCGCCGCGCTCCGACGTCCGCGATATCTGCCACGATATCCGGCGGGTGCTCGCGAGTACCGCGTCCGGGCGCTCGCCCACCGACTACCAGCTCGCCACCGCGTAGGGCCCGGGGCTGTGGCAACCCACATCACGGCCCATCGCATCGCCGATCTGCATCGTGTCGTCGAATTGGCTTGCGCACGAGTGGGTTTGAATCCAGTGGGCGCCGAGCTGATCAAATACACGGTCAATGCCGTGTTCCGGCTGCCGCTGGAGCGCGTGGTGGTGCGCGTCGCGTGCGGTGCGGGCGCGGCGGTGCGAGGTCATCGCGCGGTCGCGACGGCACGATGGTTGCACAAGCGAAACGCGCCCGTAGCCGCACTCCTGGACTGCGATCAGCCGGTGGACGTCGATGGCGGCCATTCGGTCACCTTCTGGCGGGAACTGGAGCGCCGGCCGGAGTGGACTCCGGCCGATCTGGCGGCCCCGCTGCTGGCGCTGCACTCGCTGGCGCCCGACATCGGCCTGCCCCGGTGGAATCCCTTCCTGACCGCCCGCGACTACCTCAGGGCCGCGGATGTCACCGCCGTGCCGGCCGCGGACCTGCGCTGGCTGACCGGGCAGTGGGCGCTGGCCGAATACGCCTACCGCTACTGCGAAACCGACCTCCCCGTAGGAGTCGTGCACGGCGACCCGCACACCGGCAATCTGCTGGTGCGCGCGGATGGTCGGATCGTGCTGTGCGATCTCGATGAGGTCGGAATCGGGCCGCTGGCTTGGGATCTGGTGCCGCAGGCGGTCGGCGCCGTGCGTTTCGGGCGGCGTGAATTTCATCGCGAGTTCGTCCGAGCCTACGGAAGCGATGTGCGAAACCGGAGTTGCTGGCCGGTGCTGGCGCGGATCCGTGAGCTGATGATGGTCACCGGCGTCCTGCCCGACCTGGGCAACCGTCCTACTGTCGCCGCACAATTCGCGCATCGATTCGCGACACTGCGTGCCGGGCAGGCGAACTCGACTTGGCAGGTCTATGCCTGACGTCAAGCCCGGTCGCACTTTTCGCCGCGAGGTCGACAGTCGGGATGTCCTGATCCCGCGGTCGATGTCATCCCGCCGCCGTGTCCGCACCCTGCTTTGCCCTGTCCAATGTCATTGCCGCGGTGGTGATTCAGCGATTGAATCGACCTGCGAGCGACCAGCCCTGTACGCGCGAGTACCGGAAGATCGAGAATGAAGGCCACGACACAGACCGGAACTGCCCGCATGACACCCGACAACAGCACACACACCGCCGAGGGTCTCCTGGGAGCACGGAACTTACTTCTGGCCGTCGCCGGGAATCTACAGGGCGCGTCCCCGCTGATCGGCTGGGCGCGTGAGCTGGCGGACTTACACGCCACCCTGAACGCGGTGTCCGAAGCGCCGATCCGCCGACCGGCCGACTTCGACGACGCCGGTCTGCGCGACCGTATCACCGTGGTCATCGGGCTGATCGACGAATGGTCGGTCTTCCACCTCCCGCGCACGACGACCGGCCGCCGCCACACCCACTCCCTCGGTGAGGTGATCAGCCACGTCGCCGACACCTACGCGCAGCTACAGCAGACCTTGCGCCACAACGACAGCGCGCAGGATCAGCACCACGCCACACTGCGCTTCGCGCAGATCCAGGAAGGCTACGCCAGTCTCGTAGACGAGATCCGGGCCCTGCGCGTCGCCCTACCCGCCGGCCGCCTGGGAATCCGCTCCACCGAGTGACGCCTTCGGCGGTGCTGAGAGAATGGCCCGTCGCGCTAGCTACGACGGAGGGTTTCATGCGGTTCATCTCGAGTGGCCGGCACCACGCCGTGTTCGAATTCGGCGATCTGCGGGTGGTTTCGTTGCGCGACGGGTACATCGACATGCCGCCGTCGCGTCTGCGTGACGAGGAGGGTTGCGCGCTCGCCGAGCTGCCCGCCGTCGTGCCGCTGACGGGCGACAATCTGCGGTTGGCGGTCAACGCCTTCTTCGTTACCGACGGCACGCGGTCGGTTCTCGTCGACACCGGCGGGTCCAACGCTTGGCACGACCCCACCATGGGCTTGATCTACGATGCCCTGGCTGAAGCGGGGGTCGACCGCGCGCACATCACCGATGTGGCCATCACCCACAGGCATATAGATCACGTGGGCGGCTTGATCGCGCCGGACGGTTCCGAGGCATTCGCCCGACTAGAGCGCGTGTGGATCGGCGCGGGGGACATCTCGGTGTTCACGGGGCGGCTCGCGCCGATCCGCGACCGGGTCGTGGTGGTATCCGAGCAGGTGGCGATCAACGACTGGCTCACCGCCGTTCCGACGCCGGGGCACACGCCCGGTCACACCGTCTACGAGGTCAGCAGCGGCCTCGGCCGGCTGCTCGCGTGGGGTGACACCGTGCACGTTCCCGCGCTCCAATTCGATCGGCCGAATGTGGCCTGGGAGTACGACGGCGATCAGTCCCAGGCCCGCACCGCGCGAGCGGCCCTCCTCGAACAACTGACCCGACCGCACCACTTCGTCGCCGGTGCACACCTCGATTCGCCGGGGATCGGTCGCATCACACCCTCGGGCGCGGGTTATGCGCTCGAATACCTCGCACCACCCATCGGCTGACATGCGGCTCGGGTAGTTGCAGAATCATAGTTGCAAAGAATGCTTTGCAAAGATTATTCTGCAACTATGGCCGATGAGGTAGTGCCCAGGCAGATCACCGATCCCGCCGCGCTCCGCGCGCTCGCGCATCCGCTGCGGCAGCGCATCCTGCGCGCACTGTCCGAGAACGGTCCCGCGACGTCGACCGCACTGGGCGCCGTGCTGGGGGAGAACACCGGGGCTACCAGCTATCACTTGCGGCAGCTGGCCGAGCACGGGTTCATCGAGGAGGCGCCGGAGCTGGCCAAGGGGAAAGAGCGGTGGTGGCGTTCGCCGCCGAAGGACTTGCGGTTCCGGATGGATCAGGAAACCTCGCCGGAGTTGCGGGAACTGCTGGAGGGGTTGTTCGCGCAGCACATCGCCGAGGACGTCGAGATGTTCCAGCGGTTCCAGGCCGAGCGGGCCGAGCTCGGGGAGTGGGCGGATGTCATGCCGTTCTCCCGGGGCGCGGTCTATGCGACGCCCGCGGAACTGGAGGAGTTCTTCGAGGACTATTTGCGGCTGCTCAAGGACTTTCAGGCCACCCATAGCCGGGACCGGCCGGGCGCCCGGCGCGTGCTGACCCGTTTTCTGGCTTTTCCGGCGCCTGGCGCCACTTCGGCTGAGTAGGACCACCATGCTTTCGATCGTCAGACGTATCGCCCTGTGCGCCACCATGTTTGCGGCTGTCTGCGCCGGCATGCCGTCGGCGTCCGCGCAGGCGGGCACCACCGCGGTGGACATCACCGTCACCCGTGGTGACGGCAGCACCACGAACGCGACGGTGCACGCGCCGGCCGGCGCCACCGGGCGGGCGGGCGTCGTGCTCGTCCACGGCTCGGGTGCGGGCCGGGCTGCGCAGTACACGCAGGTCGCCGAGGCTTTCGCACGCGCGGGCATCGTCGCCCTGCGCTACGACAAGCGCACCGAGGGATATACGCCCGCGCACCGCGACTTCTCGCTACTCGCCGAGGACGCGCTGGCCGGTGTCGCCGCACTGCGCAATCGGCCGGAGGTCGACCCGGCCCGGGTCGGCCTGTGGGGGTTGTCCGAGGGCGGCTGGGTCGCGCCGCTGGCGGCTTCGCGGTCCGCCGACGCGGCTTTCCTGATCACCGTCGGTGCGAACTCGGGTGCGCCGGCGGCGCAGCAGAACTGGGCGAACGAGACCAGGTTCGGTCTGGCCGGAGTGCGTGGATCGATGATCGATGTGCTGGCGCGCAACGGGATTCGCCAGCTGGTCGGGGCCGAGCAGTTCGCCCAGGCCGACTACGATCCGACTCCGGTTCTGGAACGGATCACCCAGCCGGTGCTGGCCATCTGGGGTGAGCTGGATCGGCTGACCCCGCCGGGTGACAGCTTGCGTGGTTTCCAGGCCACGTTCGACCGGGTCGGAAAGTCGAACTACACGCTGGTCACCCTGCCGCATGCCGAGCACGCCGCGCACCAGACCACCGACGGCTTCGACAGGTTGCCCGCCCTGGCGCCGGGTTACGCGGAACTCATGGGTGACTGGGTGGCCGGGCTACCCGGTTCGGCTGCGCCGCCGCGGGCGGATCAACCTGCGGCACAACGGCATCCGGTCGGCGAGATCGCGCCGCTGAGCTGGTGGGAGTCGCCCGCGGTGAACTTGGTGCTGCTGGCCGGGATCGTGCTCGCCTTCGCGGGCTACGCCCTGACCGGCTTCGTCAAGGCATGGCGCCCGTCGAAGACGCTCGCTCCGCGAGTACTCCTTGTCACGGCCTCGATCGGAATCCTCGGCGCCATAGCCCAGCTCGGATTCATCCTCATCGCCCGCAGCACGTCTTTCGGGCCCCTGCTGTTCGGCCGCACCCTGCCGTGGCTCGCACTGCAATTGATCGCCGTCTGCGCGGTGGTGGCGCTGGGTTTCGTCGTCGTGCGCAGACCTCGCACGCTGGCCGGAGCGACCAGGGGGGCGCGGACTCGATGGGCGATATTGGTCTGCGGCGGAACCGGATTCGCTCTGTGGGCCACGTATTGGGGACTGCTGCTCCCGTAATCGCATCCACGAGATCAGTCCACGCCCGCTCTGTGCAGGCGGTGGGCGAGTTCCACCGCGCGGCGCCGGAATTCGGTGGGGTGGTCGATGGTGAAGTCCGCGCCGGTGAGAGCGACCTGGAGGATCAGCCATTCGAAGGAATCGACGTGGGTGGTCAGGCGGCAGCGGGCCGGGCCGAGGGATTCGATTTCGCAGTCTTGGAATTTCAGGACGTCCGCGACGGTGGCGGCGGCGGTGTGGATGGTGACGACGGCACGGTGCCGGGCGGCGGTGCGGCCCGCGCGCAGGTAGTCGGCGCCGGAGCGGGCCGGGAGCGGGCGCGGGGTGAAAGGGATTGCGGTGCGGGTTATCTCGCTGATCCGGTCGAGACGGAAGGTGCGCCACTCGGCGGGCTCGAGGTCCCAGGCGAGCAGGTACCAGCGTAGATGCAGATGGACCGCGCGGTAGGGCTCGACGCGGCGGTCGGAGGTCTGCCCGGATCGGCTGGTGTAGGCGAAGGTGACGAGTTCGTGCCGGGCGGCCGCGGTGCCGAGGACGGTCAGCGCCTCGGGCCGGACGGTAGGCGCGTTTTGCGGTGCGGCCTCCATGGTTTCGCGCAGCGCGGCGACGGCGGGGCGCAGGCGATGCGGGAGGAACTGGTCGAGTTTGCCGAAGGCGCGGTCGGCCGCGGGGGCGAATCCGTTGCCGTCCAAAGGTTCTCGCGGCGCGGTGGCGCCGAGCAGGGTGAGGCCGACCACGGTGGCGACCGCCTCGTCGTCGTCGAGCACGAGCGGTGGCAGGGTCTGGCCGGCGGCGAGTCGATAGAAACCGCTGGGTCCCGGTTGGGTGGCGACCGGATAGCCGTACTCGCGCAGCCGCTCGACATCGCGGCGCAGCGTGCGCGGGCTGATCTCGAGGCGCGCGGCCAGCTCCGCGCCGCTGAACCGCCGACCCGTCTGGAGCTGGGCCAGTAGTTCGAGCATGCGGCGGGTGACATCGGCCATCACTCCATCATGCCTCGAATTGCGGCCAGGAACCGGCCACATCTATCGGTAGCGTCGAGTGCATGACCGCTTCCGAGCAGCGCACCATCCGCATCCGCGGCGCCCGCACCAACAATCTGCGCCGCATCGATCTCGACGTGCCGCGCAACAGCCTGGTGGTCTTCGCCGGTGTCTCCGGATCGGGGAAGTCGTCGCTGGTTTTCGACACCATCGCGGCGGAGGCGGGGTACCAGGTGAACGAGAACTATCCGCCGTTCGTCCGCAATCGGCTGCCACGCTGGACTCGCCCCGAGGTGGACCACATCGAAGGGCTGTCCCCGGTCGTGGTCATCGACCAGCGGCGGCTCGGCAGCAACGCCCGCTCCACGGTCGGCACCATTACCGATGTGTACAGCTACCTGCGCCTGCTGTACTCGCGGATCAGCACACCGCATGTGGGGGAGTCGAACTACTTCTCCTTCAACGATCCGGCCGGAATGTGCCCGACCTGCTCCGGTTTGGGGCAGACCATGACCACGGCCGTCGAGCGGGTGCTGGATCTGGGCAAATCGCTGGAGCAGGGCGCGGTGCGGCTGCCCGGTTTCGGCAGCGGCCAATACTGGTATCGGCAGTATGCCGACATCGGATCCTTCGACGCGACCACGCCGCTGCGCGAGTGGACCGAGCGGGAGCGGCAGGCGCTGCTGTACGGCGGGGACGCCGCGGCGGAGCTGGGCACGCGGCCACCCCAGGACTACGAGGGCGTGATCGAGCGATTCGAACGGATCTACCTGCACACCTCGGACTCCCTCTCCGACCGGAAACAGGCAGTGCTGCGGCAGTTCACGCATTCCCGGACCTGCCCGGACTGCCACGGCGACCGGCTGCACGCCGCCGCCCGCTCGGCCCGGGTACTGGACCACACCATTGTCGAGATGAGCGGCATGGAGATCGCCGAACTCGCCGAACTCATTGCGGGCGTGACGGATCCGAGTGTCGCACCGGTGGTGGCGGCCCTGCGGGAGCGGCTCGCCGCGCTGACCGCCATCGGTCTCGGCTACCTGTCGCTGGCCCGGCCCACCGGGACCTTGTCCGGTGGTGAATCGCAGCGCATCAAAACGGTGCGGCACCTCGGCAGCAGCCTCGTCGAAATGCTGTACGTCTTCGATGAACCGACCATGGGCCTGCATCCACACGATGTGCGCTCGCTGACCGACCTGTTGAAACAATTGCGGGACAAGGGAAACAGCGTGCTGGTCGTCGAACATGATCCCGATGTCCTGCGGATCGCCGACCGGATCGTGGAAGTCGGGCCGGGGGCGGGTACGGCCGGCGGCGAGGTGGTGTTCGAGGGCCCCTTCGACGCGCTGCTGACCGCCGAGACGCGGACCGGCCGCGCGCTGCGCGCACCGCGTACGCCGCGCGCACCTCGCACGCCCACCGGCAAACTGCGGATCGACAACGCCACTCGCAACAATCTGCGCGGGCTCACCGTGGACGTGCCGACGGGTGTGCTGACCGTGCTCACCGGCGTCGCCGGATCCGGGAAGTCCAGCCTGGTCGCGGAATTGGCGGATCGGTATCCCGCCACCATCGTCGACCAACGTCCGGTCACCACGAATCGGCGCTCGACTCCGATCACCTACGCGGGCATCGCGCCCGCCGTCCGCCGACTGTTCGCCGCCCGAAACGGGGTGCGTCCCACCCTCTTCAGCGCGAATTCGGCCGGCGCCTGCCCGGCCTGCGGCGGGCTGGGCGTCATCTACACCGACCTGGCCTTCATGGACGGCCAGGAGAGCGTGTGCGAAACCTGCGGCGGCCGGCGTTTCACCGCCGAGGTGCTCGAGTACACCGTCGACGGCCTGACCATCGCCGACATCGACGACCTGACGATCGCCGAAGCCGCTGCGCGACTGGAGGACTCGGCCATCACACGGCCACTGCGGCACCTGGAGGAAGTCGGCCTGGGTTATCTGCGGCTCGGCCAGTCGCTGACCACCCTCTCCGGTGGCGAATGCCAGCGCCTCAAAATCGCGAAGGAGCTGACCCGGCGAAACGGCAGCACCCTCTACATCCTCGACGAACCCACCACCGGCCTGCACCTCTCCGACATCGACACCCTCCTCGACGTGCTCGGCACGCTCGTCGACAAGGGCAACACCCTCGTCGTCATCGAGCACAATCTCGATGTCATCCGCCGCGCCGACCACATCATCGACCTCGGCCCCGGTCCCGGACGCCACGGCGGTCGGCTCGTCTTCGAAGGCACTCCCGACGAGCTCGCCGCCTTCCCTGATTCGAAAACCGGCCGCGCACTACAGCATTGAGCACCGGCTGTCCCCGGCGCTCGATCAGCACCAGGCGGCGTGGCGTTTGCAGATATACCAACTGCTTTCGTGGCCGTCGTGCTCCGTGAAGCTCTGCTTGCTGCGCGTATTCGGCCAGCGCCCTTCCTGCCAGTGCATCTCGTAGCCGTTCTTGCCCAGGTGGGTGTGGTACCCCGGCCGGTCCTGGTGACCGCCGCGCCGCTCGGACGTTTCGCCCCCGACCCGCCCGTCGTTATCGTGATCGGCATGGGCGAGGGCCGGAACGCCCAGGGCCGGTAGCAGTGCCAGCGCGCACGTGATCGAGACCGCTGCGACTCGTCGCAAGCCGGGACGGACGTCGTGAACCTCAGACATGATCTTCTCCTTCGGAGGTGCCGTGCATCGATCTGTCTCGTTCCAACGTCGCGCACGGAATGATGTACCGCTTATGAATGTACCGATGTACAGCGGCACGTTGCTCTCAGCCGTGGGGAGTCGGCACGGTCTGGCAGGAGGATGTAAAGCCTTGGGAGACAACATATCTGGCTGCGCAAGAGGCCATGTCTGCTGGTAGATGGGTTTGCAATATCGGGTTCTTTACGGAATCATTACCTTCGCAAGGTGAGCCGGGAACTTGCTGGCAACTGACTCCGCGAGTCCGTTTCATGGCGAATCGAACCGAAAGGAGCTGCCCATGGCATTCACGCATCACGCGTACACGACAATGCTGTACCTCTCTACCTGGAATCTGGACGCGACGGAGAAGGTACAGCGGACGGTCTTGCGGCTGCCGCCGAGATTATGACGGATGGCTGAAAGTAGATGGTGGCACACGAAACCGCGCTTGCGCTGATACAGCTGGGCGCGGTCTTTTTTGGTTTGGGTTTGCTGGGGCGGTTGGCCGCGAGGATCGGTATGTCACCGATTCCGCTGTATCTGATCGGCGGTTTGGTTTTCGGCTCCGGTGGGTTGGTCGAGCTGGATCATGTCGATGATTTCATTCACCTGGCCAGTGAAATCGGTGTCGTGCTGCTGTTGTTGCTGCTCGGGTTGGAGTACACGGCAAAGGAACTCGTTACCGGGCTGCGGAATTCGTGGGCGGCCGGTGTGCTCGACATCGTGCTGAACGCCACGCCGGGTGTCATTGTGGCGCTGATGCTGGGGTGGGGCGTTACCGGCGCGGTGGCGATGGCGGGCGTCACCTATATCTCGTCCTCGGGCATCATCGCGAAGGTCCTCGGCGACCTCGGGCGGCTGGGCAACCGCGAGACGCCGACCATCTTGTCGATTCTCGTGTTCGAGGATCTGGTGATGGCCGGGTATCTTCCGGTGCTCACCGCGGTGCTGGCCGGCGTCGGGTTCGTGGCCGGGTTGCAGACGTTGGGTATCGCCCTGACCGCAGTCACCGTGGTGCTCGTGATCGCGTTGCGCTACGGCAGGTTCGTGTCGATGATCGTCGACAGCGAGGATCGGGAGATCTTCCTGCTCAAGCTGCTCGGCTCGGCGCTGCTGGTGGCCGGCATCGCCTCGTCGCTGCAGGTGTCGGCGGCGGTCGGCGCGTTCCTGCTCGGCATCGCGATCTCCGGTTCGACCGCGCATTCCGCGACCAAGATTCTCGAACCCCTGCGTGATCTGTTCGCCGCCATGTTCTTCGTGCTGTTCGGGCTCAGTACCGATCCGCGCAGCATTCCGCCCGTGCTGGGCTGGGCCATCGTGCTGGCGGTGGTGACTACCGCGACGAAGCTGGCGACCGGCTGGTGGGCGGCGAAGCGCGCCGGCGCTTCGAAGTTCGGTCGCGCCCGGGCCGGCACCGCGTTGATCGCGCGCGGCGAGTTCTCCATCGTCATCGCGGGTCTGGCCGTGACCGCGGGCGCGGTCCCGGCCGAGTTCGCTGCCATGGCAACGACCTACGTGCTGATCATGGCCGTGGTGGGACCGATCGGCGCGCGGGTGGTCGAGCCGATCCTGCACTGGACGGAACGACGGGGCCGCGCGGGCGCGGAACCGGTTGCCGACATCGTTGTCTCACTCGACAAGCGCGACGAGCAGCCGCAGGACATGCAGCGGGGCTGAACGGCAGGTCAGCGCTGCGGCCCGGTGATCTCGCCGACCCGGGGGTAGCGGTCGGTCGCGAATGGCCGACCGGGCTCGACACCGCTGACTTCGTCCTGATAAGGCTGGCTCGGGTCCGGGTGGTAGGTCGCGGCGGCGTCCATGTACACCGTCGCCAAACTGATACGCGCGGTGTCGGTTTCGTTGGCGCCCGCCATGTGGATGAGCCGGGCGTCGTGGAAGGTGCAGTCGCCCGCGCGCAGGGGAACGGTGACACGTGGCCACCACTTCAGCTCGGGGCGGGATTCGAAGGGATCGAACGACAGCTCCATTCCGTGCGGCCAGTCCTGAGAACCCGGTACGAAGGTCATGCAGCCCCGTTCGACCGGCACATCCACCAGCGCGACCCAGGCGGTCAACGTCACCGCGTCGCCACCGATCGGGAAGGCTGGAGCATCGATGTGCAGTGGGGTCTTCGTCCCGCCGGTGCTGCGCTTGCGCAGTAGTTCGCTCTTGAACAGGCGCAGCTGCCGGCCCGCCAGCTTCTCCGCGATCCCCGTGATGGTGGGGTGCAGCGCGAGCCTGCGCATCGCGGCGCTCTTGGCCTCGGGTTCGGCCACCCAGTCCATCACGTTGCCGTTGCCCTCCTCGTCCCAGGAGATCTTCTCGTGCCGATGCAGTTGATCCTGCGCGTCCGCGAGGAACTCGGCGATCTCGTTCTGACTGAGCACCCCTGGGATGTGCACGAAGCCCTGCTGCCGGTACCGGTCGATCGTCTCGGCCGAAAGTGTCTGCGGTGTAGTGGTATTCATCAGATCGGTCATGAATCCACGCTAGCCGCCGATTAGGACCGCTGGATTCCTAAGGACGACCCGGCCCAGGTCAGGGCCCTGAAATCCCCAGACCCAGGGTTTCTCCCGTAGCGACCGCTACCGCGGGGGCGGCAACCTTGGAGCCATGATTTCGCAGGCATATCAGAAGACGATGTCACCGATGTTGGAGCTGGTGCGGCAGATCAGGGACGGTGGGGTTTATCCGTTCGAGCCGGCCTTCTCCGGCGGGCAGGGCGTGCGCGCCCGGCTCGGGCAGGACGACGTGCTGATGTTGAGCACCAGCAACTATCTGGGGTTGGCGGGGCATCCGGAGATCACCGAGGCGATGAAGGCCGCGATGGACCGATTCGGTTCGGGCAGTTGCGGTTCCCGGCTGATCAACGGGACGACGGTGCTGCATCTCGAATTGGAACAGCGGCTGGCGGCCTGGATGGGCACCGAGGCCGCGGTGGCGTTCAGTTCGGGCTATATGGCCAACCTCGGCACGATCTCGGCGATGTGCGACTCCGAAACGGCGGTCATTACCGACCAGTTCAATCACATGAGCATCGTGGACGCGTGCAGGTTGTCCGGCGGCCGCGTCAAGCTCTTCCCACACAACTCGACGAGCAAGCTGGCCGGCATTCTCGAGCGCAATCACGACGCGGCCAAGCGCTTCATCGTGGTCGACGGCGTCTACTCGATGGACGGCGACCTCGCCCCGCTCGCGGAGATCAGCAAGCTGGCCGGGGATCACGACGCCGTGCTGATGGTGGACGAGGCGCACGGCATCGGTGTGATGGGCGCCGCCGGCCGGGGTGCGTGCGAACATTTCGGCGTTCGCCCGGACCTGGTCATGGGGACGTTCAGCAAATCGCTGGCCGGGGTCGGCGCGTTCGTCGCGGGGGACGCCGATGTCATCGACTACATCCGGCACGCGGCGCGCACCTACACCTTCAACACCAGCCTGCCCGCGGTCACGATCGCGGGGGTGCTGACGGCGCTGGATCTGGTGCAGCGCGAACCCTGGCGGCTGGAAAAGCTGTGGGACAACACGAATCGGTTCAAAGCCGGACTGGTCCGCCTCGGATTCGACGTCATGAACAGCGTGACGCCGATCGTGCCCATTCATATCGGTGACGAGATGACCGCACTGCGCATGGCCAAGGACCTGCTCGACCGCGGTGTCTACGTCTTCACCGCCATGTTCCCGGGCGTCCCGAAAGGCAGCTGCCGATTCCGGGCCACGTTGACGGCGGCGATGCAGCCCGCGGACGTCGACTTCGCGCTCGACGCGCTCCGCGAGGTCGCGGCCGCGCACAACCTGTTCCGCTGAACAACTCATCGCACGAGGGGAGAGACAGATGCGGTCGACACCGGAATCTGGAAAGACGGCCATCGCGATCGTCGGGCTGGGGGCGCTGTACCCGGGGGCGCGCACTGTCCACGAATTCTGGAACAACATCGTCGCCGGGGTGGACTCGGTGACCGATATCCCGGACACGCACTGGTCGGTGGCCGATCATTACGACCCGGATCCGGCGGCGCCGGACAAGACCTACAGCAAGCGTGGCGGATTCATTCCGCCGGTCGAGTTCGATCCGCTGGAGTTCGGTCTGCCGCCGAACACACTCGAGGTCACCGGGGTGCTGCAACTGCTCAGCCTGCTGGTGGCCAAGCAGACGCTGGCCGATGCCGGCTGTCTGGACTCCGATCGATTCGACGGGTCGCGCATCGGAGTGATTCTCGGTGTCACGGGAGCGAATTCGCTCATCTATCCGCTGGCGACGCGTCTCCAGACTCCGGTTGTCGAGCAGGCGGTCCGCGCGTGCGGGCTGTCCCGGCAGGACGCCGAGGCGGTCGCCGCGAAGTTCGCGGCAGCGTTCGCGCCCTGGCAGGAGAACTCGTTCCCCGGGCTGCTCGGCAATGTGGTCGCCGGGCGCATCGCCAACCGGTTCGATCTCGGCGGCACCAACTGCACGGTGGACGCCGCCTGCGCCAGCTCGCTGGCGGCGGTCCGGATGGCGGTCGACGAACTGCAGTCGGGCCGAGCGGATTTGATGATCACCGGTGGCTGCGACGCCGACAACACGATCCTCATGTACCTGTGCTTCTCCAAGACGCCCGCGTTCTCCAAGCG
This sequence comes from Nocardia sp. NPDC051832, assembly GCF_040681285.1. Lineage (NCBI taxonomy): Bacteria > Bacillati > Actinomycetota > Actinomycetes > Mycobacteriales > Nocardiaceae > Nocardia > Nocardia sp. NPDC051832. The sequence goes on along the minus strand of NZ_JBFAYL010000006.1, from coordinate 297,102 downwards.
CGGCCGGGTCCGGCCGTTCGACGAGGGCGGCGACGGCACCCTGATCGGTGAGGGGATCGGGATGCTCGCGCTCAAGCGGCTCGCCGATGCCGAACGCGATGGGGACCGGATCTATGCCGTGCTGCGCGGTATCGGTTCCTCCAGCGACGGCCGGCACAAAAGCATTTACGCACCCCGTGGGGAAGGACAGATGGTCGCGTTGGGGCGGGCCTACGCGGATGCCGGGTTCGGTCCGGGCGAGGTCGGTCTGCTGGAGGCGCACGGCACCGGGACACCGGTCGGGGACCTGACCGAGGTGACCGCGCTGCGTTCGGTCTACGCGGACGCCGGTCGGCGCAGTGTCGCGATCGGCAGCGTGAAGTCCCAGATCGGGCATACCAAGGCGGCGGCGGGTGCGGCCGGTTTGATCAAGCTTGCGCTGAGCCTGCATCACAAGGTGCTGCCGCCGACGATCAACGTGGAAAAGCCCAGGGCGGCACTGCACTTCGAGGATGGGCCGTTCTATGTCAACACCGAGAGCAGTCCGTGGATCGCTCAGCCGCAGCGGCCGGTGCGCCGGGCGGGGGTCTCCTCGTTCGGGTTCGGCGGCACCAACTTTCATTGCGTGCTGGAGGAATACGGCGCGGCGGCGGGGCCGGGACATGCGACGGCTCAGATCTCTCTGTGGCACGCGCGCGACGTGGCAGAACTGGTGTCCGCGCTCGACGGTCCTCCGCATGAGGGTCCTGTCCCCGCGGAGCACGCGCGGCTGGCGATCGTGGCCCGGGGGCCGGGTGAACTGGCGAAGCTGCGGGGCGAGGCGATAGCGAAACTGTCTGCCGAAGCCGTGGGCGAGGCGTTCGACCTGCCGTCGGGGGTGTACTACCGTCGCCGCGCGCGATCGAACGGACGGGTCGCGGCGCTGTTCGCGGGTCAGGGTAGCCAGTACGCCGGGATGGGCCGGGCCGCCGCGCTGGCCGTGCCGCAGGTTCAGGCGGCGTTCGACCGCGCCGCGGCCGAGTTCGCCGGCGCCGAACCGCTCGGGCCGGTGGTGTTCCCGCCCTCGGCGTTCGACGAGGAAACGCGGGCCGCGCAGGCGGATGCCTTGCGCCGCACGGACTTCGCGCAACCGGCCATCGCGGCGATCTCGGCGGGACAGTTCCGCTATCTCGCCGATCTCGGATTCGTTCCCGACGGTGCGCTCGGGCACAGTTTCGGCGAACTGAGTGCGCTGTGGGCGGCGGGCGGGCTCGATGACGGTGCGCTGTTCCGGTTGGCCCGGGCGCGGGGTGAAGCCATGGCGCGGCGGCCGGTAGCACTGTCCGACCCGGGTGCGATGGCGGTCGTGCACGCGGATCGGGGACGGGTCGAGGAACTGCTCGCGGACGCCACGGATGTCTACCTCTGCAATCTGAATGCCCCGAACCAAGTGGTGGTCGGCGGCGGCAGCGCGGCGGTGGGCGAGTTCATCGCACGGTGTGCCGCGAAAGGTGTTGGCGCCAAACCATTGCCGGTTGCCGCCGCGTTCCACACCCGGTACGTCGAGCACGCCGCCGAAGAGTTCGCGGCGGCTGTGGCGGGCACGGAGATCCGCGAGCTCGGGTTCCCGGTCTACGCCGACACCGAGGGTGCGGAGTACGGCGCGGACCCGGTGCGCAATCGGCGAGTGCTCACCGAGCAATTGCGACATCCGGTGGCCTTCGCACCGCGACTGGCGCAAATGTATGACGAGGGTTTCCGAACCTTCGTGGAGTTCGGGCCCAAATCCGTCCTGACGGGTCTGGCCGGCCAGACCTTCGCCGACCACGCCGATGTCGTCGTGCTCGCCGCGGACCCGGGTCCCGGACAGGACAGCGATCTCGCCCTCAAACGGCTCGCCGCCCGGCTGGCCGTGCTCGGCCTGCCGCTGACGGGATTCCCTCCCGCCCAGCCGGATTCGGGCATTCAGAAAACCAAGAAAGGAATGGTGATCACGTTGACCGGAGTCAATCACGTTCCGCCGCACCGCGAGCGGGCGTACCAAGAAGCACTGACCGACGGCTACACCGCCGCTGACGCGGCACCGCCGATCGACGCGAGCTCGGCGCGCCGGATAGCCGTCGAACACCTGGCCTCCCACCGCGAGTACCTGGCCAGCCAGTCGCGGGTGGCCGAGCAGATCGTCGCGATCCTGCGCGACGAAAGCCGAAACGGCATGCGCGACTCGGTAATCGCCGGCATCAACGCGATCGCCGACCACAGCCGCACAATCGGACGCAGCCACACCCAGGCCGGCGAGGTGGTGCGCAGCATGGTTCATCTCGAAGCGGGCGTCATGTTGCCACCGGTCGAATCGGAAGGACCGGCGATGGTGACGCCGCCCCTCCGGAACGAGGTCTACCTGCCGAGGACGGCCCCAGAAATGATGCCTCCGGCAATAGTGACTCCAGCGGCGATAGCGTCGCCAACTGTCGTTCCCAACGCGATCACTCCGGCAAAGGTGGATCCCGCGGCAGGGGTTGCGGTCGCTCCGGCTGAGGTTGCTCCGGCGGCGCATCCAGGCTTGTTCGCGCCAGCAGGGGTGGTTCCAGTGGCAGAGGGGTCGGTGCCGTTCGCACCGACTGGGGTTGCTCCGGCGGCTGTTGCTCCAGGCGTGTTCGCGCCGGGAGGGGCTGTTTCAGCGGTCGGGGGTCCAGTGGTGGTTGCATCAGCAGGCGTAGCTTCAGGTGGGAACGCTCCGGATGCAATGGTTCCCGCGGCAGGCGCCGCAGTGGCGGTCGCTCCGGCGGCGGATGCTGCTCAGCCGGTTGGCACGGCCGAGTTTGGCGTGTCGCCCCCACCGCGCGGGTCGGGGATGGAACCGCGCTTGACATCGGGCGGTTCGGTGGCTGGTTCGGGAGCGATGGACGCCACGGTTGTGCGTGGGCAGTTGCTTGAAATCGTCTCTGCGAAGACCGGTTACCCGGTGGATACGCTCGAGGGCGATATGGAGATCGAGGCCGATCTCGGGATCGATTCGATCAAGCGGGTCGAGATCATGGGGGCGTTGCGGGAACGGTTCCCGGCCGCCGCGGTCGCGGATGCCGACGAGCTGGCGGAGCTGCGTGTCCTGGACAACATCGTGGACTTCGTAGTCGGCGGTCAGGAGGCTGATGTCCACCCAAAAGGTGAGAGCGGACTCGGTATCGCGCGTCGGCACGTGCGACCGAGCCCGCTTCCCGCGGTGGATCGTCTGGACCAGCCCTTCCGCCAGCAGCCGGTGGCATTGCTGGCGGGGGAAGGTTCGGACCTGCTCGAGCGGATGGACGCGGTACTGACCGCACACGGCTGGACCGTCCACCGGGACGAGGAGATACCCGAGACACTGGATCTCGTCCTGTACGTGCCGGGTCATCCGGCCGACTTCCACGGGGCCGCAAGGCAACTGCGCGAAGCGGTGCTGCTGGCCGCCCGCACCCAGCGCGCATTGCAATCGGCGGCCCGCACCGGCAGGTCCGCGTTCATCACGCTCACCAGTGCCGCCGGAACCGACCTCGCCTCCGCCGCGCTGAGCGGTGTGTGCGGCCTGGTGAAGACCCTGGCGATCGAAGCGCCGGCGCTGTTCTGCCGCGCGATCGAACTCGGTCACGGCATGGACCCCGCGACAGCGGCAGAGCTGACCGTAACCGAAATACACGATGCGCGAACTGATCTCGCCGTCGTCCGCTACAACCGCACCGGCGCGCGCTACACGGATGTCCTGAGCGACGAACCACCGCTGAGTCCACCGGCCGCAGCGCACGGGACCGCCGATCCGCACCGCGCGGAGCTCGCCTCGGCTCACTTGCGGGTCGCGGAGTGTGATGCTGCCGATCCACAGGTCGCGGAGTTCGGGGCGGGCGATCTGCTGGTGATCACTGGGGGTGGGCGGGGGGTGACCGCGGCGTGTGCGGTTGCGGTTGCGCGGCGGTGGCGGTGTGGGGTGTTGCTGCTGGGGCGGTCGGAAAGTGTTGGGGTGGAGGAGATTTCGGGGACGTTGGCGGAGTTGGGGCGGATCGGGGTTGAGGCTCGTTATCTGAGGGTTGATGTCACTGATGGGGCAGCGGTTGCGGGGGTGCTCGGGCCTTATCGGGGGCGGATTACCGGGATTGTGCACGGTGCCGGGGTTCTTGCTGATCAGTTGATCGTCAATAAGCGTGCGAGGGATGTCGACCGGGTGCTCGGGGCCAAATTGCTCGGTCTGTATTGGGTGCTGGCGGCGACTGATCAGGAGCGGGTGCGGCACATTTTGTTGTTCTCTTCTGTGGCTGGGTTTTTCGGGAACAAGGGGCAGGTCGACTATGCGGTGGCCAATGAGGCGCTGAACGGTGTCGCGGTTGCGTTGAAGCGGGCGCGGCCTGATTCGAGAGTTACGGCGATCAACTGGGGTGCGTGGAACGGAGGCATGGTCACCCCGGAGTTGGCCAAGATGTTCGAGACGCGTGGTGTGCCGCTGATTCCGGTTGGCGTCGGGGCGAGGATGTGCGCTGAGCAATTCGCTCGGGAGCGGGGTCACGACACCGTGTGCGTGATCGGTCCGTCCACTCCGCTGTCGGGATCGCGACCAAAGCGTCTGTCCGGCAAGGATGTAACGGTGGTTCGCGATCTTTCCGCGATCGCGCGCGACCCGATCCTCGCCGATCATTGTGTGAACGGGAAGCCGGTGCTGCCCGCTTCGGCGGCGCTGGGCGCGATTCTCGATATCGTCGGCCAGGTCCGGCCGGGGCGGCCAGTGGCTCGGCTGACGGAATTCACAGTGTGCAAAGGCGTTGTGTTCGATCGCGACCAGCCGGCCGCCCTCTCCGTGGCGATTTCGGGGGATCAGGTGCGCGTGCTCGACGAGCAGGGCCGGCCTCGGTATCAGGCTGTGATCGGGGAGCAGCCCGCACCGGAACCGTGCGGCACCAGCATGCCGCCATGGGACAGCGGGCAGCCGATCGATCCGTACGCAGCGGGTGAACTGTTCCACGGCCCAGGTCTGCGCGGCATCCGCCGTCAGCTCACCGACACCGTATTCGTCTGTGCCCTAAAGGATGTCAACATCCCTGGCTGGTCCACATCGACGTACAGTCCCGTACTGGCTGACCTGCTGTTGCAGGTTCCCCTGGTGTGGGCCCATCGCAGCCTGGGCATCGCCACCTTGCCGAGCAGGATCGGCGAAATCGAGATTCACCGGTCATTGCCCGACGACGCCCCTTTCGTCGTATCGCTCGAGGACACCCGGCGCACAGAAAGCGGCGCGCGGTGCTCGGCGATCGCAAGAGATACCGACGGCAACGTCCTGCTGGTATTCCGGGAAATCGAGCTCGTTACCCGCCCGGCCGGAATACTCGCGGACCGCCGGCTGCGCCTCCCCGCCCCGCCCTACCTGATGATCTCCCGGGTCACCGAACTGCGCGCCGAGGCCGGGAAACTCGAACCAGCAAGCATCACCGTCGAATACGACGTCCCCGCGGACGCCTGGTTCGCGGTGGACGGCAGGGCGTCCTTCGGCCCCACCCTGGAGATCGCGCAGGCGACACTTGTCCTGCTCGGCTACCAGGGGATCGAGGAGCGCACCGGCGGTGAGCGACGGTTCCGGCTGCTGGGTGGCAGCGCCACCTTCTTCGAAGGGTTGCCCCGGACCGGTGAGACGTTGCGCTACCACGTCGAGATCACCCGGTTCGTCTGGCAGGGCGCGCTGCCGCTGATCTTCTTCCAGTGCGACGGCTATCGCGGCGACACCCTGTTTCTCCAGATGCGTGACGGCTGTGCGGGCTTGTTCACCGATGCGGAACTGGCCGAGCCGATGGGCGTCCTCGACGCCGAGCGGCCCGAGCCGAGCACCGGATCCGCCTTCACACCGCTGGCGCGGTCCGAGCGAACCAGCCTGTCGCCCAACGATATCGAACGTCTCACCGCGGGCGACGCCACGGTATTCGGGGCGGCTTACGCCTCCGACGGCCACAACCCGTCGATCCGTTTGCCCGGCGGCGATCTCCTCGCGCTGGACCAGGTGCACGAGATCGACCGGACCGGTGGTCCCGCCGGACTCGGGCGACTTGTTGCGACGCAACGGGTTACGCCCGACGCGTGGTACTTCGCCTGCCACTTCCCCGGCGACCCGGTGCTGCCGGGCACCATGATGATGGAAGGCGCCGCACAACTGATCCAGATCTACGCCATGTACCTGGGGCTCCATCTGGTGTTCCCGGACGCCGAGTTCCAGCCGGCGCTCGAACACCGCATCCACTGCCGGCTGCGCGGCCAAGTCACCCCGGCGGACCGCGAACTCCGCTACGTCGCCGAGATCACCTCGATCACCATGCTGCCCAGACCCACCGTCATCGCCGACATCACCGTCTACGACGGCGACATGCCGATCCTGAGCCTGCGCGACCTCGGCATCCAGGTGCGCGAGAAGCCGGGAACTCCGTATCGGATCGAACGCGACGGCCGGCCGAGCCGATTTCTGGGGCGGCGCAGCCACCTCGGCGAACCGACCGTGGCCGGCGAACTGCACATGGCCCATCTGGCGCAGGGCGACCTGGGTCTGGCGATGGGGACGGAGTTCGACGTCTACCAGGGCCGCCGGGCGCCGCGAATTCCGAACGGGGACTTCTGTTTTCTGCACCGCCTGGTGGAGTTCACCGGCGCGCACGGCCAGTCGAGCGGGACGCGGATGATCACCGAGTACGACTCGCCGCCGGACGCCTGGTACTACACCGGCAACCCGGGAATGCCCTATTGCGTCCTGATGGAGACCTCGCTCCAGTCCGCGGTGCTCACCGGCTATTACCTCGGCGCGAGCCTGCTCACCCCGGAGGAGGACCTGGTGATCCGCAATCTCGACGGCCGGGCCGTCCTGCTCGGCCGGCCCGATCTGCGGGGCCGCACCATCCGCCAGGAGTCCGAGCTGCTGTCGACGCATCGGACCGCGGGCGCGATTCTCCAGTCCTTCCGCTATCGGCTCTCCGCCGACGGGGCGGTGTTCTACGAGGGGGAATCCCTGTTCGGGTACTTCAACGATCAGGCGCTGGCGAAGCAATCCGGTTTGGACGGCGGCCGAAAGGTGTTGCCCTGGTTGACGACCGCCGCCGCGACCGCCGAACGGATCACGGTCGGCGGCGCGGGCCGATTCGACCTGATCGACGACGTCGAGATCGTCCGGGACGGCGGCCGATACGGGCTGGGCTATCTGCGCGGGCGGCGGCGCATCGACGCCGGTGACTGGTTCTTCCCGCTGCACTTCCACGGCGATCCCGTCATGCCGGGCTCGCTCGGCGTCGAGACGGTTCTGCAAGCGCTGCGTCTCTTCTTGCGGCACACCGAACCTGCCGACCCCGGGTCTTCGGAGTTCGTCCTGCCGGTCGACGTCCCGTTCACCTGGCGCTACCGGGGCCAGATTCTGCCGTCCGACCGCGAACTCGTCTTCGACTTCCACGTCAAGGAGATCCGGCGCGAGCAGGGACGCACCGTGCTCATCGCCGACGCGAACCTGTGGAACAACGACCTGCGCATCTACGAATTCACCGATATCGCAGTGGGGGAGGAAAGCACATGACCCGGAGCATCGAAATCGATGACGTGCAACGGCTATTGACCGATCTGGAGCACCCCGTCCATGTCGTGCGGGACACCGGCGGCATCGGCGTGACCGCCGCCCCCGAGCCGGGGCAGCACGTCCTGGCCTCGGCCGGGCCGCTGTCGCCGGAGAACCTGGGCTCGCACGATTTCCGCCGAGCCCACGGCGTCCGGACGGCCTACATGGCCGGCGGCATGGCGAACGGCATCTCCTCGGTGGAGCTGGTCGTCGCCGCTGCCCGGGCCGGATTCCTCGGGGCATTCGGCGCCGGTGGTCTCGCGCCGGATCGGGTGGAGGCCGCGGTGCAACGGCTGGCGGCCGAGATCCCCGGTACGCCGTATGCCGTCAACCTGCTCAACACACCCCACGAACCGGCGCTGGAACGCGCGGTCGTCGACCTGTGCCTGCGCTACGGGGTGCGTTGCGTCGAGGCCTCGGCCTACCTCGAGCTGACCCCGGAACTGGTGCGCTACCGCCTCAACGGTCTACGCCGGAGTCCTGGCGGCCGGGCGCACGCGGCGAACCGGGTGATCGCGAAGGTGTCCCGGCCCGAGGTTTGCCGGCAGTTCCTGCTACCCGCCCCCGAGCCGATGGTGGCCGAGCTGGTCGCACGCGGACAGGTGACCGCCGAGCAGGCGGACCTGTCGCGGGCGATGCCGATGGCCGACGACATCACCGTCGAGTCGGACTCCGCCGGTCACACCGACCGCCGGCCGTTGTCGGCGCTGCTGCCGGTGCTGCGCCGGCTGCGGGACGACGTGCGCCGGCAGCGGCCCGAGCTCCCCTCGGTCCGGCTGGGCGCGGCCGGCGGCATCGGTACCCCGCAGGCGGTCGCGGCGGCCTTCGCGCTCGGCGCGGACTATGTGGTGACCGGGTCGGTCAACCAGGCCTGTGTGGAAGCGGGAACCGCCGCGGTGACTCGCCGGATGCTCGCCGCCGCCGGTATCAGCGATTTCGACATGGCGCCCTCGGGCTACCTGTTCGAGCTCGGCGCGCAGGTGCAGGTGTTGAAGAGCGGCACCATGTTTCCCCAGCGCGCCCGCAAACTGCGGCAGCTCTACGAAACCTGCCCGGGCATCGACGATCTGCCCGACGCGGACCGGATCTGGCTGGAGCGCAAGGTGTTCCGTCGCCCGGTCGGCGAGGTCTGGGACGAGGTCGTCGCCTTCTTCGGCACTCGTGACCCCGCGCAGATCCAGCGGGCCGTCGACGATCCGAAGCGCCGGATGGCGCTGATGTTCCGGTGGTATCTGGGACTGTCGTCCCGGTGGGCGATCGCGGGCGACCCCGACCGGCGCGCCGACTACCAGGTGTGGGCCGGGCCCGCGCTGGGGGCCTTCAACGAGTGGGTGCGCGGAACCTACCTCGCGGCGCCGGAGAATCGGAGCGTCACCGACGTGGCGCATCACCTCCTGCGCGGCGCCGCGATCAGCACCCGCATTCATCAGATCGAATGCGCCGGGCCCCGGTTCCCGTCCGAATACGCCGACTACCGGCCGACGCCGCTGTCCTGAGCGGTTCGCCGAATGTGGTGCGCGGGACCACGTTCGGCGAACCTGCGGGCCAACTCGGTGCGGGAGCGCACGCCGAGCTTGCGATACACCTGGGTGAGGTGCATCTCCACGGTCTTGGTACTCAGGAACAGCGCCCCGGCGGTCTCCCGATTGGTCGCCCCGTTCGCCACGGTCAAGGCGACCTGCAACTCCTGCGGAGTCAGCGACGGGGCGTCCGGCGCCGCGGTGGGCAGGTTCTTCGCACCTGTCGCCCGCAATTCGGCCAGGGCGCGGGCGGCCCAGAGCCGGGCGCCCATCCCCGCCAAAGCGGTCCAGGCAGCGCGCAACCGGGTGCGGGCGGCGGCCGGCCGGCCGTGCCTGCGCAGCCATTCACCCCAGGAGAGCAGGGTTCGCGCCGCGTCGAGCGCCAGGCCGGCGGCGGTGTAGCAGTCGACGGCGTATCCGAAGAGTTTCTCGGCCTCGTCGGCGTCTTCGCAGACCAGCGCGCGCAGCCGGGCCAATCCCGCGGCCTGCCCGGGCAATTCGGCCGCGATCTCGGTGGCCAGGGTCCGGTCCAGCGCGGCGGCCAGCGCCGGCGGCAACTGAGCGACGCCCTTGAGCTGCGCCTCGGCGATATCCACGGCCACCGGCAAGCTCAGCAGCACCGCCGAGGAGCACTGCTGAAAATCGCCGACGGCCATGGCGTGTTCGAGGGCCGCGTCGCCGTTCCCGAGCGAGAACTCCAGGGTCGCAAGAGCTTCGGCGATATAGCGACCCGAGGTGCTCCCCATCGCTGCGCCCAGGTCGCGGGCGGCGGCGGCAGCCTCGCGGCATTCGGTCTCCTCACCCCGCAGCGCCCGCACGAATGCCACTACGGACGCGCCGCGATAGTGCCACAGCGGATTTCCGGTTTCCAGGCCCAGCCGCGCCGATTCCTCGGCGGCCGCGTACGCCGCGTCCAACTGCCCGGTCCGCGCCTCGGCCACCGCGGCGACGTGCAGCGCGTACGGCAGCATGCCCAGTTCCGTCTCGGCTCGCATGCGCTCCACGATCGGATCGAGAATCCCCTTGGCGGCCAGCGGAAGTCCGATCCGGACCAGTTCGTGCGCGGCGTGGATCGCGTGCCGGCCGGACAACCCGGCGCCCCCCAGCAGCTCCGGGGTGCCGACGGCGTCGGCGAGCAGCCGCGCGCCGCGCTCGGGATCACCGCAGGCGAGCACGCCGACCCCGGCCAGCAGCCGGGCCAGCCCGGTCAGGGCCGGGTGCCGGCAACCCCAGCTCTCGGTCGCCAAGGCGAGTTCGGCGGCGGCGGCGAAGTCGTCGCCGACGTAGGCGGCGAGCACGGCGTCGAGCTGATGCTGCATGGCCACCTCGAGGTCCAGCGGCCGATAGTGCGCGGCCGATTCGGCGAGCAGCCGGCGCGCGCTGCCCGTATGCCCGAGGAACAGCTCGATGCCGCCGAGCACACATTTGGTTTCGGCGAGCTCCGCCCCTGCCGTCCCCACGATTCCCGCTGGTGCGACCAGATCGCGAGCGCGGGCGAACTCCCCGGCCTGCCAGGCCGCGCCGGCCGCCTGGAACCGGCACCGGGCATACCGGGACCGATCGGAGGACAACTCGGCGGCGCGTTCGTAGGTGTGCGAGGCGAGGTGGAAGGCGCGCTTGTCGCGCATGCCGTCGGCCATGCGCTCCAGTTCGCCGGCGATGCGCTCGTCCCGGCCGAGGACCGATTCGGCCAGATGCCAGGCGCGGCGTTCCGGGCAGGCGGAATCGGCCAGCGCCGCGGCCAGCGCGCCGTGCGCCGCGCGGATCTGGGCCGAGGAGGCCTGTTCCACGACCGCCGAGCGGATCAGCGGATGGGCGAACACGACTCGGCCCGCCTCGAAGCTGACCAGGCCGTCGTGATCCAAACCGGCTGCGGCACTGTCCGCCAGGCCGAGACCGGCCGCGGCCCGCTTGATCACGTCGACGTCGGTGTCGGTCAGCGCCGCCAGCAGCAGCGCGGCCCGCCCGCCGGGATCGAGCGCGGCCAGCCGCGGCGCGAACAGCGCGGTCGTGGCCCGGCCGACCGGCAGCGGATCCGGCGGCGGCGCCGTCCCGGCCAGCACCGCCGGATCGAGTAGCCGGGCGAGTTCGATCAGCGCCAGCGGATTGCCCGCGGTGCCCGCCACCAGCTGTTCGGCCACGCCGGGTGCGATCGGCTGCCCGCTGTGCGCGGTCACCAGCTCGGCGGTGGCGCGCACATCCAGCCCGGGCAGTTCGACGCGCTCCCACGGCGGGATCGGTGCCGTGGTGCTCAGAATGATCGCGATGCCCTCGCGGTCGAGCCGGCGGGCCGCGAACAGCACCGCCTCCGCCGAGGCCTCGTCCATCCAGTGAAAGTCGTCCAGGGCGAGCAGGATCGGCTGTCGTTCGGCCACCATGGTCAGCAATCCCAGGGTAGCCGCGGCGATGACGAACCGGTCGCCGGCGACCGCCGGTCCCAGCGCGAGCGAACCCTTCAGCGCCGCCGCCTGCACCGGCGGCAGCTCGTCGATCTCCGATTCCCACGGCCGCAACAGTGCCGACAACCCGGCGAAGGGCAATCCGCGCTCGGCCTCGGCCGCACGCACCTGGCGGATACGCAGCCCGGCGGCCTGGCGCACGGCGAAGTCGATCAGCGCGGTCTTGCCCACCCCGGGTTCCCCCGACACCACCACGACACCGCTGCGCCCCCGCCGCGCCCGCTCGATCAGGTCGAGCAAGCGCGTGGCCTCGGCCGCTCTGCCCAGCAACATGGTGTCCCCCAGACGAATTCGGGCCGAGGCCGGACGGGCTATCCGGCGCCGAGCACGGTGACCAGCTGGTCGATGTGCTCGGCGGTGTGGTCGGCCGACATGAACAACCGGATCCTGGCCGCGCCTTCGGCGACCGACGGATAACCCAGGGGAGCGGCGTAGATACCGGCCGCGAGCAGACGCCCCGAGGTCGCCATCGCCCGGTCCTCCGCGCCGAGAATGACCGGGATGATCGCGGTTCCGGCACTCACCCCGGTATCCCAGCCGTCCGCGCGCAAGGCCGACGCCATCGTCGCGGCGTTGCCGTGCAGGCGGGTCAGGCGGTCCGGCTCGGCCACCATCACGTCGAAGGCGGCGATCGCGGCCGCGATCTGCGCGGGCGTCGGGGCCGCCGAGAACAGCGAAACCCCTTGGGCGAGCGTCTTGATCGCCGCGATCAGCTCGGCGTCGCCGGCCAGGAATCCACCGCAGCTCGCCAAGGATTTCGACAGCGTGCCCATCCAGAGGTCCACCGTGTCCGCGGCGAGGCCGAAATGTTCCCGCACGCCGAATCCCTGATCGCCGAGCACGCCGAACGAGTGCGCCTCGTCCACCATGATCAGGCAGTCGTGCTTGCGCGCGACCGCGATCAACTCCGGGAGCCGGGCCACGTCGCCGTCCATGCTGTACGCGCCCTCGACGACGACCAGCACCCGCCCGAAACTGCCGCGGGACCGGACCAGCAACCGATCCAGCGCGTCGGGGTCGTTGTGCGCGAAGGTGGCTCGCCGGCACCCGGCCCAGCGGGTGCCGGAGACGATGCTGCTGTGTACCAGCGCGTCACAGGCGGCCAGGTCGCCCGGTCCCAGCAGAAACGGGAGCAGGCCGGCGTTGGTGAGGTATCCGCTCGCGGTGATCACCGCGTCGCCGGTCCCGTAGGCGCCGGCGAGGCGACGTTCCAGGTCCGCGTACAGCGGAATCTCGCCCGCCACCGCACGACTGGCCGATGCCGAGGTGCCGTAGACGTCGATCGCCTGCTTCGCGGCGGAGGTGACCCGCGGATCCCCGGCCAGCCCGAGATAGTTGTATCCCGAGAAGTTCACCACCTCGCCGCCGAGCATGCCCGTCGTGGCACCGTTGACGCCGGTGTGCGGCAGGAAGAACGGGTTCGGCAGACCGCGATCGGCGAACGCGGCGGTCGCCCGGCCGCGCAGGGCCAGGGCCGCACGGATTTCCGGGTGGTCGTCCAGGCCCCGGCCGCCCGGTGGACGGACCGGCTCCAAGGCCGGTTTGGCGTGTCTGGACAGCAGGTCACGGGCCAGACTTTTCGCGTCGACAACCATGTCAGCTCACCTTTCGCGGGCTCATCGAGTCGCCGGACAGCCCCGCGGCCATCCGGCGTGCGATCGTGGAAATTCCGGTGCCGCGGCTGAATTCGAGGGCCGAGGCCTGCACGCCGAGGGTGGTGACGACCCGGCTGGCCAGTTCCACCGACAGCAGCGAGTCCAAGCCCAGATCGGGCAGCGGCACCGACATGTCGATCGCGTCCGCGGAGATCCCGAGTACCGCGGCGAGTTGCTCGGCGAGCACGAAGCTCAGCACCTCGCCGCGCTGCTCCACCGGCATCGCGAGCAATTCCGCGCGCAGCGCGTCGGCGCCGGAGACGTCCTGGCCGGCCGCGGCCACCTGATCGGCGAACCGGGTCGAGGTCGCGGACGCCGGATTGGCCGCCGCCCAAGCGCTCCAGTCGATATCGCCGACGAGCAGGCCGCCCGTGCGCGCGTCCAGGCTCAAGCACGCACCGAGCAGCTCGGCGGCGGAATCCATGTCGATCGGGCGCATCCCCATCAGGTCGAGATAGCGCTCGATCTCCTCGGTGGACGCGGCCATGCCGCCGCCGGCCAGCGCGCCCCAGTTCACCGACAGCGCCGGCTTACCCTGCGACTGCCGCACCGCGGCGAGGGCGTCGAGGGCGGAATTGGCTGCGGCGTAACCGATTTGTGAGGCGGTGCCGACCAGTGCCGACACCGAGGAGTAGAGCGCGAACGCGTCCACCGGCACCCCGGCGTCGTCGAGGGCGGTGTGCAGATTCCACGCGCCGCGCACCTTCGGCTCCACCACCCGGCGCAGCGAATCCCGCGTGACCGCACCGAGCAGGCGGTCGTCGAGGACGCCCGCGGTATGGAACACCCCGCGCAGCGGCGGCATGGTGTCGCGGATCGTGTGCACCAGCGTCCGCACCTGGTCGAGGTCGGCCACGTCCACCTGCGCGACAGTGACGTCGATACCGGCGGATGCCCAGGCCCGCAGTTGATCTCGGGCCGCGTCGGTGGCCGCGCCGCGGCGGGCCGCGAGCACCAGGTGGCCGGCGCCGCGGGCCGCCAGCCACCGCGCGGTCGCCAGGCCGAAGGCTCCGCATCCGCCCGTGATCAGGTACGTCGCGTCGGGACGCACCACGAATTCCGGCCGGCGCGGCCGGACCCGCGGGGCCCCGTCGAGATCCACGACGACCCGCCCGGTGTGCCGGGATCGGGCGACGCTCTCGAAGGCCTGCGACAGCCGCGACACCGGGTACATCGTCGTCGGCAACGCCTCGTACTCGCCCTTGTCGAGCCGGGCCAGCACTTCGGCGGTGACCGCGCGGGTCAGCTCCGGGCGGGCCTGGAACATCCGGTCCATATCCACCGCGATCAACGACAGATTGCGGTCGAACGGGCGCAGATCGATCGCCCCGGAGCCGTAGATGTCTGCTTTGCCGATCTCGATGATCCGGCCGAATTCCGCGGCCACCCGCAGGTTTTGGCGCAGCGTCTCCCCGGGAGCGGAGGAGAACACGACATCGGCGCCGCGGCCCTCGGTGAGCCGCAAGACGTCGTCGACGAAGTTCAGCGACCGGGAATTGACCACCTCGTGCGCGCCGGCGGCGAGCGCGACCGCCCGGCGCTCGTCGGTGCCCGCGCTGCCGATCACCCGGGCGCCCAACGCTGTGGCGACCTGGATCGCGGCCAGCCCGGTACCGCCGGCCGCGCCGTGCACGAGGACCGTGTCACCGGCCCGCACACCCGCCGCCCGGTACAAGCCGTAGTGCGCGGTGAACAGCGGGAGCAGCGAACCGGCGTGCTCGGGGCGGGCCCCGGGATACAGCGGGCTCACGACGGCGTGGTCCAGAGATACCGTGACGTACCGGCGGAACATGTCACGCGCCGAGACGAAGACCTTGTCGCCAGGGGAGACCTCGGAGACCTCCGAGCCGACCCGCGTGACCTGCCCGAACCCTTCCATGCCCAGCTCGGTGCCGAAGTAGGTGCCGCGCAAGTCCTCCGCGGTGAGCACACCGAGCACCTTCATCGCGTCCTTGTAGTTCAACCCGAGCACGTCCATCCGCACCTCGACCTCGCGGTCCTGTGGGTCCCGGCGCTCCGCGGCGCGCAACGCCAGATCGGTGAGCAGCCCCGATTCGGGAGCCTCGAGTACGAACGACTCCTCCGGGTCCGGGCTGACGGTGCTCTCGGCGTAGGGCCGCAACCGGTCGGCCAGCGTCCGGCGTCCCCGCGGAACAATGGCGGCACCGTGCCGCAGCGCGACCTCGTCCGCGTCGCTGTTCTCCGGCATTCCGCCGCCACGCAATTCGGTGACGACGTCCCGCGCGGAGTGTCCCGGCGCGACATCGAGCAGCCGCCAGTGCAGGCCGGGTTGCTCGTTGCACAACACCCGCCGGGCACCGGCGAGCGCTGCGTGCACGAGATCGGGCTCATGATGATCATCGGGCAGGCAGACGGCATGCTCGGTCAGCACAACCGCGCGAACGGCGTCAGCCTGCGGCGAATCGGCCGCCGCGAGTTCATCCACCACGCTCTGCACCTCCGTCGCGACCGCGACCAGACCGGCCACGGCATCGATGGTCGAGGTCGCGGGTTCGCCCGAATCGGCCTGCGCCGGCGCGGGCACCAGGACAACGGTGACCCGTTCGATCCCGTTGTCGCTCAGCGCATCCCGGACCGCCGGCGCGACCCCGGTGTCTGTTCCGGCGACCAATCGAGAACCCGGAAACGCCGCCGCGATCGCCTGCGCCCGGGTGGGCTCCCCGAGCGCGATCACGACCGCGGTTTCCCCCTCGGAGGGCGATGCGGCAACTTGTTCGTGCGGAGCCTCGCGTGGCTCCCACACCAGTTCGTAGAACAATGGGTCGAGCCGGTCGATCGGTGCGATCGGCGGAGCTAGGCGGGCGAACTCGACTCCGACGAATTCGACGTATACGACACCGTCGGAATCGCAGAGGGCGACGTCGGCGCGCAGGACCGGACCCGGCAGGCGTCGTGCCACCGCGAGTATCGATCGGCGGGGTAGCGGCGAGAACCACCGCACGGCATCGACTTTCGCGGGAACAACCGCGCCGTCGGGGAGTTCGGCGAGGGCCGCGACGGACTGGAGCGCCGCGTCGGTCACGGTGGGGTGGGCGAGGTGGCCGTTCTTCGCGCCGGTGGGCGGTTCGATCGTCGCGACTACGGTGTCCGTATCGACCCGGGCCTCAGCGATGCGGCGGAAGGCGGGGCCATAGGCCAGCCCACGGTCGGCGAGCCGGGTGTAGAACTCCTCGCCCGTGATGAGGTGGCCCGTGTCCTCGGGGACCTCGCATTTGCGAGATTCCATGAGCCCGTCCACGATTCGGCCCGTGCAGTTGACTGTCCAGTCCGTCGCGGCGGCACCGCGAGAACTTACTGTGAACCGGTTCGTGCTCGCGTCGATCGCCATACGCAGGCGCGGGATGTCGTGTGCGTCGACGACCAGCGGCTTGCGGAAGCGCACCGATTCGATCGTCAGGCTCCGGTGGTCGGTGAGCGCGTCGGCGGCGGACAGCGCGGCGTCGAGGTAGGCCGCGCCGGGCAGCAGGACCACGCCGTCGACGACGTGCTCGGGCAGCCACGGCAGCCGGACGCTGGACAGCTCGGTCTCCCATTCCGGGGCCTGTGCGTCGAGCCGTTCGCCGAGCAGCGGGCGGCTGTCCGGGGTTCCGGTGCGCAGCCGCTCGACCGCGGGATCCTCATGCCAGAGCCGGGTGCGCTGCCAGGGGTAGGCCGGCAGGTCCAGATGGATCGCGGGACCGGCGCCGCTGCCCGGCGTCTCGGTGCCGTCCAGGCACCCTGCGGTGTACAGCTCGCCGATGACTCGGCACAGGCTGTCGGCGTCGTTCTGTTTGCGGTGCAGCGTCGGGATCGCGGTGCCGGATTCCCCGGCGTGCAACAGGATTTCGCGGATATTGCCGCTGAGCACGGGGTGCGGGCCGACCTCGAGGAACACGCGATGGCCGTCTTCGATCAGGGCCCCGATCGTGGCGGCGAACCGCACGGGTTCACGCACGTTGTCGCGCCAGTAGGCGGCGTCGAACCGGGTCCCGGCGGCCCGGGTCCCGGTCACCGTGGAGTACAGGTCCGCCGTGGGTTCGGCGGTCCGCACGCCGCTCAGCACCGTCTCCAGCTCGCCGAGGATCGGATCCATCAGAGCGCTGTGATACGGCACCTCGACGCGCAGCCGTTTACCGAAAATGCCTGCCTGTTCCAGACTTTCGCGCAGCTCCTCCAGCGAGTCCACCGGGCCGGCGAGGGTGCTCGAGGACGGGCTGTTGACCGCGGCCAGGCACAGGTCGGACCGGTCCGCCAGCCAGTCCAGCGCCTCGGTTTCGGTCAGGCCCACCGCGAACATGCCGCCGGTGCCCGCGGTCCGGGCCTGGAGCCGGGACCGGTGGTAACTCACCAGCAGCGCGTCCCGAAGGCTCAGTGCGCCACTGACATACGCCGCGCTCACCTCGCCCACGCTGTGCCCGACGATCGCCGACGGGCGCACGCCCAGCTCCGCCAGCGCGGCGACCAGGCACACCTGGATCAGGAAGTTGGCTGGTTGCGCCACCTCGGTGCGCTCGACCCGGGAGTTCTCCTCGTCGCACAGCAGCGCCTTGACGATCGACCAGCCCGCGATGTCGTTGAACACCGCGTCGATCTCCATCGCGGTCCGGCCGAACACGCCACCGGCGAGCAACAGGTCGCGGCCCATGCGCCACCATTGCGGCCCCATGCCGCTGAAGACGAACACCGGCTCGGTGCCGGGCGTGACGACCGGCTTACCCAGGGCTCCGGCGCCGGCCGCCACCGCGGCGAGCCGGTCGGCGAGATCCTTGCCGTCGGTGTAGGTCACCGCAGTGCGCACCGGATGGTGCGCCCGGCGCGTCCAGGCGGCATCGCAGACCAGGCCCGCGTCCGCCCCGCCGGCCACCAGGTTGCCGAGCCGGCTCGCGACGGCGCGCACCGCGGCTTCGGTGGCCCCGGACAGCGGGAGTACCCGAGCGGGTTGCCGGCGCGGGGTAGCCGGATGGGCTTGCGGGGCCTCCTCGACGAGGACGTGCGCGTTCGTTCCGCCATAACCGAAACCGTTGACCGCCACCAGCGCTCGCGTTCCGTCCTCGGGAAACGGCTCGGTGTCGGTCGGCACCCGCAGGTTCAACTCGGCGAACGGAATGGCCGGATTCAAGGTGCGCAGCCACGCCTGCGGGGCGATGGTGCGGTGGAAAACGGTGAGCGCCGCCTTCATGACACCGGCGACACCGGCCGCCGCCTCCATGTGCCCGATGCCCGCCTTCAACGAGCCGACCGGCAGCGGGGACTCGCGGCCCGCGGCCGTGCCGAAAACCGCCCCCAGCGCGGACAATTCGATCGGATCGCCGACCGCGGTACCGGTCCCGTGCGCCTCGACGTAACCGACATCGGCCGGATCGATCCCGGCCGCGGCGCACACCCGCTCGGCCAGCTCCCGCTGGGCCTGCGGATTGGGCACGGTGATCCCGGGGGTGCGGCCGTCCTGATTCGACCCGGTGCCCCGGATCACCGCGTAGATCCGGTCGCCGTCGCGCAGCGCCGCCCCGGTGGGCTTGAGCACCAGCATGCCGGCGCCCTCGCTGCGGCCGTAACCGTCCGCGTCGGCGTCGAAGGATTTGCAGCGACCGTCGGGAGCCAGGAAACGGCCCTTGCACATGGACACGAACGTTTCCGGGTGCAGCATGACGTTGACCCCGCCGGCCAGCGCCACCTCGCACTCGCCGCGGACCAGGGCCTGGGTCGCTTCGTGCACCGCGACCAGTGAGGACGAGCACGCCGTATCGATGGTCATGCTCGGGCCGCGCAGATCGAAGACATAGGACAGCCGATTCGAGATCATCGTCAGCGAACCGCTGGTCGGGGTGTGGTTGTCGATCGCCACCCGCCCGCTGGGCAGGTGGCGGCGGACCAGGTTGTCGACCATGAAGCCGCCGGCGTACACCCCGACCTGGCGGCCACCCACCCGGCCCGCGATGCCGGCGTCGTCGAGCGCCTCCCACGCCACCTCGAGCAGGAGCCGCTGCTGCGGGTCCATGCTGACCGCTTCGCGGGGCGAGATGCCGAAGAACTCCGGATCGAAATCCCAAGGGGATTCCAGGAATCCGCCGCGCTTGGTGTACATGCGTCCGGGCGCGTCCGGGTCCGGATCGTAGAACAGATCGGTATCCCACCGGTCCGCGGGCATGTCGACGATGCCGTCGCCCTTGCCGACCAGGAATTGCCAGAACTCGCCGGGGCCGTTGACGTTTCCAGGAAAGCGGCACCCCATTCCCACGATCGCGATATCGGTCACGGCACAGTCCCGATCTGGTCCTCGATGCATGTCAACTCCTCGTTTCGGTCGATCCGGCACCAGGGAAAATCGTCGATCAGACGAGGGGTGAGCACATGAGCATGGGCATACTCAAATCCGGCTCGGCGTCGTCGCCGCGGCGCTGAGTAACGCGGCGGGGGCAGGGGCGGATATGCCAAGCGGGACAAGTCGCAGCCCCTCGGGGACGCGGCTTGGGGTGCATCGAAATGGAAAAGTTTCTCCATCAACTGATGCGAATCACCGGGGGTTCACATGTGGCCGTTCGTCGGTCGGCAGGACGAGCTCGACAACATGATCGGGGCCCTTCGGGACCCGCACGACAGTGGATTCATCGTGGCCGGCGCGGCGGGCGTGGGCAAAAGCCGGCTGGCGCGGGAATTCGCCGACCGGCTCGCGGGCACCGAGTACGTCGTCCGCACCGTGTCGGCGACGTCGGTGACCAGCGATGTCGCCTTCGGCGCGCTGGCGATGTATCTGGAAGGCCGGGCGACCCCGGCGCCGGGGCAGAGCGTACTGATCACCGAACTGGCCAGACGGCTGGCCGCGGCGCCCGCGGGCGGGCGCGCGGTGGTGATCGTGGACGACGCGCATCTGCTCGATCTCGCGTCGGTGGCCGTGTTGCGTCAGCTGGTGCGCGCCCACGACGCGTTCCTGTTCGCCGTCACCCGCTCCGGCGAACCGGGCACCCGCGATCTGGCTCCGCTGTGGACCGAAGGTCTGGTCCGGCGCGTCGAGCTGCCTGCCCTGTGCGGCGATGAGATCGAAGAGTTGCTGGAACAGGCGCTGGACGGGCAGGTCGGCGTGCTCACCGTGCAGCGTCTGCGCGAACTGACCGGCGGAAACCCGTTGCTGCTGCGGGAATTGGTGACCTCCGGCCTGGACAGCGCCGCGCTCTCGCCGGTCAACGGGGTGTGGATCTGGCACGGGCCGTGGCTGGCGGCCCCGCGGCTGACGGAGCTGGTGCAATCCCGGATCGGCGACCTGGGCGTGGAGCAACAGTGGGCGCTGGAGCTCGTCGCGCTGTCCGAACCGGTGAGCCTCGACGTGCTGACCCGGCTGGTGACCGAGGACCTGCTGCTGGACCTGGAGGGGCAGGGCCTGTTGCAGGTGCTGCAGGACGGCAGCCGGACCTCGGTGCGGCTGGCCCATCCCCTCTATGCCGAGGCGCTGCGCGAGGCCTGCCCCCCGCTGCGCACCAGGCACGCGAAACGCAAACTGAGCGAAGCCCTCGCCGCCGCCGGGACGAACGGTGCGGACGACGCGCTGCAGATCGCCCGCTGGCGGCTGGACGCGGGGGTGGCGGTGGACATGGATGTGCTGCGTGCGGCCGCCCAGCGGGCGTGGTCGATCCTCGACCTGCCGCTGGCCGAGCGGCTGGCCCGGGAAGCGGTGACCGCCGCGCTGTCGGCCGGGCAGTTCGAGCAGATGCATCTCGCCGGGGTCACCTTGTGGCGGGTGCTGATCGCGGGCGAACGCCACACCGAACTGCTGGCCCTGATCGACGCGGTCGCGTGCCGCGCCGACCAGCCCGAACAGCGCGCCGGTGCGACGATCGCCCGCGCCGAAACGCTGTTCTGGGGGCTGGGGGACTACGACGGCGCGATGAAGGAGCTCGGCAGCGTCGCGGACTCGGATTCCGCCGCGGTCCTCATCGGCCGGGAGCATGCCGGGCTGTACCCGTTGCTGCACGGTTTGGCGGGTGGCCTGCTGGAGGCGCAGGACGCGATCGCCGAGGACACCCAGCGCATGGCGGATCCCGAGTCGGCGCCGAAACTCGGGGTGGCCGCCGAGCTGACGGCTACTTTCGGCGGCCGATGGCTCGCGGGAAGCGTTGCGGCGGAACTGGATTCGCGGGGCGTGCCCGAGGTGGCGGAACTGCCGTGGATCACCCCGCTTGTGGCGTTGCTGCGGACTCAGCGCCGGCTGCTCGAGGGCCGGCTCGAGGCCGCGGCCGAGGTGGCCGGGCAGGCCCACCGGGCCGCCCTGGGGCTCGGCTGGGATTTCGCGATCATGCTGTCCTCGGTGGGCAATGCGCAGGTGGCGCGGTTCGCGGGCCGGATCGATGAGGCCGGGCGCTGGTTGAGCGAGGCGCGGGCGCTGTACAGCCCCACCTCCAACGCCGGGCGGATCTTCTACGGTCTGCTGGCCGGGGAACAGGCCTGTGTGGCGGCCATGGCGGGTGAGCACGCGGCGGGGGCCGCCGCGCTGGCCAGCCTCCCGGATCACGAGTGGGTTCCGGGACGGGTCTTCACCTTGTGGGCCGAACTCGCGCGGCCCTGGGTGTCGGCCGCTCAGGGGGCGGTGCAGGCGGCGCAGGCGCAGGCGCTGGCCGTCGCCGAGCGCGCCCGCTGGTCCGGGGCGTACGCGGTGGAAGTGCTCGCATTGCACGATCTGGTGCGGCTCGGCGGCGACGCGCCGGTGGCCCGGCTGCGCACCCTCGCGGCGGCGGAACCCGATCCCGGGCATCCGGTGCACCGGTGTTTCCGGCATGCCGAAGCGTTGGTCGCGCGCGATCCCGTGGCGCTGGAAGCTGTCGCGGCCGAGTTCGAACAGTCGGGCCGATTGCCGATCGCGGCCGAGGTGTACCGGCAAGCGTCCCGCCACTATCGCGACCGCGGCAAGGCGGATTCGGCCCGACGCTGCCGGGCCTTCGCCGTCGCGATCGGCGACCGCTGCCCGGGAGTATCCCCAATGCCCGGGGAGAGTGACGATTTCGCGCTCACCACGCGGGAACGCGAGATCGCCGTGCGGGCCTTGTCCGGCCGGACCAACCGGGAGATCGCCGCGGACATCGGGGTCGCCAAACGGACGATCGACAATCATTTGGCCCGGGTGTACAGCAAACTCGGCATCGGTACCCGCGACGAGCTCCGTCGTCTGCTCGGCCGGATCGACTAGCTCGCTGGTGTCACAGCTGGCCGGCCAGTTCCGCGGCGGCGTCGACGGCGATGGCGATGGCTCGGGCGACCAGGGGTGATTGGGCGCGTTCGGCCGACCAGTGCAACGAGATCTCGCGGGCAGGGGAGGGTTGCAGGCGGTGGATGCTGAGCCGGTTATCGGATTGGGCCTCCGAGCCGTGCAGGGCGAGGGCCGGCAGCACCGCCGAGCCGATGCCCGCGCGCACCATCGCCATGATGGTGTCGTGGCCGGTGGTCCGGAAAACGATCTGTGGCCGGGCGCCGTGGCCGAGAAGCGTTCGCTCCAACCATTTTTGGTGGTAGGTGGACGGCCAGGCGACCATCGGCGCGCCGTCGAGCAGTTCGACCGGGACCGGGCCGGCGGGGTACGCCCCGGTTCCGGCGACCAGCAGGTAGTGCTCGTCGAGCAGTTCGACGCGCTCGACGTCGCCCGCGATGCGGTCGTCGTAGAACAACAGATCGAGGTCGCCGATCTGCGGATCGTCCGGGTCCACCTCCGAGAGCCGGATATCGCAGCCCGGGTGCTCCTGCAGTAGCTGCCGCAATACTCCCGGCAAGATCAGTTTGGTGACCCCCGGGAAGGTGCCGATGTCGATCCGGCCATTGCCCGCGCGGAAACGATCGACGGCGTCGGCCAGGGCTGTCGCCTGCGTGAGCAGGCCGCGTCCGTGCGCCAGAACCACTTCGCCGAGGGGCGTGATCCGGACCGGCCGGGGGCCGCCGGGCCGGTCGAACACCGCGCCTCCGACGGCCTTCTCCAGCGCGGCGATCTGCTGGCTGACCGAGGATTGGGTGTAACCGAGCCGTCCGGCCGCGCGCCCGAACGTTCCTTCCTCCGCGACGGCCGCCATGGTTCTGAGATGGCGTAACTCGACGTCGACCATAAGCATTAGGATAAGCGATTGCTTTGATCGCTAATCATCGCTTTTCATAATGAGTAACCGATTTTAGGCTCGTCCACATGACGACTTACCCGACTCAGCCGCACACCGAGATCCTCGAACTAGACGGCGTCGAGCTGGCGATCGAACGCTCTGGGCCCCAAGGTCTTCCGGCGCTCCTGCTCATCGCGGGCGGCGCCCAGTCGATGGACTGGTGGACCCCGGACTTCTGCGCACGGCTCGGCGCGGGCGAATTCCAAGTAATCCGATATGACCACCGCGATACCGGTCGGTCGAGCAGCTCCGAACCGGGCCGTCCCGGCTACACCGGCGAGGATCTCGCCACCGACCCGCTGCGCATCCTCGATGCCCTGGGCATCGAACAGGCGCACCTGATCGGCATGTCGATGGGCGGCGGTATCGCCCAGCACCTCGCGGTGCGCGCGCCCGAGCGAGTGCGCACCCTGACCCTCATCGAATCCAGCCCCGCGGGCGGCGACCCGGGCCCGCTGCCGCCGCCTGCTCCCCAGGTGGCTGCCACCTGGGAGCAGCCCGAGCCGGACATCGACTGGAGCGACCTCGCCGCGGTCATCGACTATCGCGTCGAGGTCGAACGGCCGTACGCCGGTCCGCTCGGCCTCGACGAGGAGCGCGTACGCGCTCTGGCAACCCTGGAAGTCACCCGCACTCGCAACATGGCGTCGTCGATGGCGAACCACTTCCACGCCGCCTCTGGCCCTGCGGTGGACCCGGCCGAGATCCGCGTGCCGACGCTCGTCCTGCACAGCGCCGACGACCCGATGTTTCCGCTCCCGCACGGTGCGGCCCTCGCGCGAATGATCCCCGGGGCCCATCTCGTGCGCCTGGCGGGATTGGGTCACGAGATCCCACCGCCCGCCGTGTGGGACACGGTCATTCCGGCGCTGCACCGGCACCTCCGCCATTCCTGAAATCGACACCTAATACCCCGCTCAACCTCCAGATGCGGTGGCGGAATCATTCGTACAGGAAGGTTTCACCGCAGTTCGTATCAGCATCACCAAGGTCATCGCCCGGTCCGGGTTGGGTTGACACGTCGCCGCCCGATGAGTTTCGTTGCTCAGAGGAGTCTCACTCGATATGAGCGGGATAAGCGGAGGCAAACCCTATGTGGGAGGTGCGCCATGCTGAGGCAGGTCGCGGCGGGTGTGTTCGTCCATCAGAGCGAGTTACTCCAGAACAACACTGTTGTCGTGCAGGGCCGGGATGGCGTGCTGCTCATCGATCCGGGGATTACGGGGACGGAGATGGTCTGTCTGGCGAATGATCTGCGCGAGATGGGCCAGACCGTCGTTGCGGGCTTTGCGACGCATCCGGATTGGGATCACGTGCTCTGGCATGACGAATTCGGTGCGGCGCCGCGCTACGGTACGGCCCGTTGCGCGGAATTCATGCGGGAACTGCGGTCGGACACGGACTGGAAAGACCGCGTCACCGAGGGGCTACCGCCGGAATGCGCCGAGGATATTCCGCTGGAACCATTCGGCCTCATCGCGGGTTTGCCTGCCGGGACCGCGCGGATTCCCTGGGACGGCCCCGAGATTCGGATCATCGAGCATCCGGCGCATGCCGAGGGCCATGCGGCGCTGCTGATCGAAGATCACCGTGTTCTCGCCGCCGGTGACATGCTCTCCGACCTCTTCGTCCCGATGCTCGATTTGGCCGCCGACAATCCCATCGAGGACTACCTCACCGGCTTGCGGCTGCTCGCGGGTGCGGCGGACGACGTCGATGTCGTCATCCCCGGTCACGGCTCGGTCGGCGTGGGCGATCAGGTCCGCGCGCGGATCGAACAGGACCTGGCGTACGTGACAGCCCTGCGTGACGCCCGGGTCCCCAGTGATCCGAGGGTCGGCGCATCGGTCGCGCCCGGCTGGGAGTGGGTGAACGACATCCACGAAGGGCAACTCCATCGCCTCGCGGAAATGCGTTAGTTCCGCGCTGGATCACGCAGTACCGCACCGAGCGCGGCTATCGCGGCCTCGAGTTGACGGTCCGACAGGTACGGTGCGGGGCCGAATCGGAGGTAGTCGCCGCGGAAGTCGGTGCGGACGCCGTGGTCGGCGAGGCCGCGGTGGAGTTCCGCCGCTCGGGGAGTGCGCAAGGCCAGGAAACCACCGAAGCGGGAGCGGGCGGCCGTGCGGTCGCGGGTGATCAGGTCGGGCTTCGCGTCCAGGTCGTCGAACAGCCGGGCCAGTAATTCGTTCTGGTGCAGCGATATTCGGCGCAGGAAATCCGGGCTGAGGCCCTGCTCGGCGAAGAAGTCGAAGACGTGGCTCGCGCGGTAGTGGCTGGTCGGGTCGTAGGTGGAGCCGGCGAAGCGGGCCGCCCCGGGCGCGTAGGTGACCATCTGGTCCTCGACCGGTCCGGCCAGTTCCGCGAATTCGGCGAACCAGCCGGTGATCACCGGGCGCGCGGACAGTGCGTGCGGCGGTATCCGCAGGAAGCAGTTGCCTTCTCCCAGTTGCAGATACTTGTAGCCACCGCCGACAAGCCAAGCGGAGTCCAGGCCCAGTTCCGGCACGGAGAACGGTGTCACGCCGAGCGCGTGGTAGGCGTCGACGAGTAGTTCCACACCGCGGCGAACGCAGGCCGCCGCGAGTTCGCCGAGTCCGGGCACGATGCGCGCGGTTTCGAACAGAACCGACGACACCAGCACCGCGCCGGTGCGATCGTCGATGGCCGCGGCCAGGCGTGCGGCGAGGGTGTCGACCGGGTCCGGCGCCAGCCGGATCACCTCGATGCCTTCCTCCGCAAGCCGCGCCAGTTGCCTGCGCACACTGTGGAATTCGCCCGCCGTGGTCACCAGTCGCGGGCGGGTGGGCAGGTCGACACTGGACAGAAAGCGCACCACCAATTCGTGCGTGCTGGCGCCGAGGGCGAGTTCCGCGGCCGGGTCGTCGAGTATCCGGCGGAATCCGGCACGCACCTGCTCGGCCTTGCCGAAAGCCCGCTCCCATTTGCCGTCCACCGCGTCGGCGGCATCGTCGAAGGCCTCCAGTTGCCCGCGCAGCGCGATATCGGGCCAAGCCTGATGCGAATGCCCGGTCAGCAGCAGGCGCTGGCCGACCCGGAATCGAGAATAGAACGCGGACAGCGCATTCGGACTGCGACGCAGGCCGTCGAAGGTGATCACAGTTGGCTCCGGACAGCCCACAGATCGCTGAACACCGGCTGAAAAAGGGTGCCGCGCAAGTACTCCGCACCCGAGGAACCACCCGTCCCCGGCTTGTCGCCGATGGTGCGGCGCACCATCATCACGTGCCGATACCGCCACTCCTGTAGTCCCTCGTCCAGATCGACCAATCGTTCGGCCACCTGTGCCGGTCCACCGTCATCGGTGTAAACGGTCAGCAGAATCTCCTGGATCTCGGGCGCGGGCCCGGCGGCGACCCGCACGTCCCGTTCCAACCGCTCGACCGGAATCGGATAACCCTGCTCGGCCAAATAGCGCAGGAACGAGTCGTACAGCGAGGGCCTGGCCATCGCGGCGAGGATCTGCGCCCGGGCGGCACCGCCCTCGGGATAATGCGCGAACGCCCCGGCGTCCCGGCGTCCGAGCACCGCCTCCACCTCGCGGAATTGCGCGGACTGGAAGCCGCTCGAGGCTTCCAGCCGGAGCCGGAAACTGGTGAACTGGCGCGGCGTCATGGTTTCCAGCACATCGATCTGCGCGACGACCACTTTGAGGATATTCAGTATCCGGCGCAGCGTATGCAGTGCGTGCGCGGTGTTCCCGGCGGCCAATTTTCTTTGCAGGTGCGCGAATTCGTGCAGCAGCTGCTTGAACCATAGTTCGTAGACCTGGTGGATGACGATGAACAACATCTCGTCGTGTTCGTCCGAGCGCGGATGCTGCGCGCCGAGCACATCGTCGAGCGCCAGATATGAGCCATAGGTCTGGGCGGGTGACGGGGTATCTACGCGATTCGAGGAGTGAGCGACCATGTTTCCGATTGTGCAGGCGGCGCGCCGCCCAGAGACCATCCCGCGGATGTGGTCGGATGTGCGCCGACCACATCAGTTCAATCGAGAAGAGGTTTGCACAGCGTGGATTCGACGACTGATTCCGAGCCAGCAGAGGCGTCGATCACCCTCGATGAAGTGGCTGAATCGCGTTTGCAGCAGGTCAAAGCCGATCTGACGAACCTGTGCAATCTGTACGAGGCGCTGGCGGCGCTGGGCGCACGGCCGGTCCCAGATCCGCAACTGGCGCAATTGTGCGCCCGCATGGGGCGGATAGCCCGCGGCCTGGAAGCGGAATCCCGCGACCAAGAACTCGAGCACGCCACCGCAATTCGCCGGACCTCCAGGCAGCGCAACCCGCGCGGTGGAATCGCGCACCCCAAACCGACGACGGCGACGCTGAATCTGGAAGACCGGATCGTGGTGACGATGCACCGGAATCCGAATGAGGCGCACACGCCGGCGCGGATCGCCGACCTCCTCCGCAAGGACGGCTGGAAGGCCCGCGCCGACAGCCTCGACCGGGTCACCGCGATTCTGCGGGACCTGTCCGCCAATCCCGACAGCGGCGTGATGCATGTCGGCCACGGCCTATACCGGCGCGCCCCGATCGAGTCGATCTCCGAGGCGAAGCAGCTGATCGCGGGGGTGCTGGAAGGTGGTTCCGGCCATTTGGGTGTCGGAACCGCGAAAAAGGTCGGGCAAATCCTGATCGACGCCGGTTGGGACGCACCCAAGATTTGGGAGCCGGTAGTCGATCGCGCACTGGCCAGTTTGGCGCTGACCCCCGACAGCCGGGTGCGCCGGGTGGATTCGGCCCGCTACGAGTTCCTGCCGGAGTTCGAACCGGCGGCGGTGCGTTGAGTGCCCGCAATTCGGCCGGAGCGTCGACGGGCGGTCACAGCGGGCTGAATCGTTCGAGGCCGGTGACGCGGAGCAGATCCAGTGCCGCGGCGGCGGGCGTGCCGGGCGCGGCGGAGTAGACCACGACGGTCTGATCGGCTTCGGGCACCAGCAGGACATCACAGTCGAGGGTGAGGGCGCCCAGGTCGGGGTGTGCGATGGTCGCGGCGCGGCTGCGCAGCCGCCCGGACCGCCCGGCCCGCCACAGTTCGTCGAATCGCGGGCTGCCGGTCCGGAGTTCGGTGATCAGCCGGGCCAGGCCCGGATCCTTCGGATACTTGGCCTGCACCGTGCGCAGGCAGCCGACGCAGTCGACGGCATGGTCGGCTTCCTCCGCCGAGGTCATGACCAGCCGGTCCGGTCCCGTCCCGAGGAAGCGCTGCCACAGCAGGTTGCGCTGGGCGGGCGGTCGCGCGGAGAAGTCGCCGAACAGTCCCGCCGCCAGCGAATTCCAGGCCAGCACATCGGATTTGGCGGACAGCACCAAGGCCGGCAGATCCGCCATGCGGTCCAGCAGGCGCAGCACGCTGGGCCGGATCACCAGGGGGATGCGGCCGGCCTGCGGCGGATCGGCGCCGGCGAGCCGGAAGATCAGATCCCGGTCGGCGTCGCCCACTCGCAGCGCCCGGGACAGCGCGCCGAGCACCTGCTCGGACGGTTTCGGGCCGCGCCCCTGCTCCAGCCGGACAATGTAATCGACACTGAGTCCGGCCAATTGGGCGACCTCCTCGCGCCGCAGTCCAGGCACCTGCCTGCGGGATCCGCTCGCCAGCCCGGCCTCGGCGGGTGTGATGCGGGAGCGCGCGGTGCGCAGCACCATGGCCAACTCGGCTCTATCCACCGTCCCAGCCTGCCGCAGGACCGATCGGCGGGGGTGGTACTGCCGGTCCCATGCCGCACCGGCCCTGGAGTGACGGGCCCGCCGGTGTGAGGCTCGGGCCATGGTGACAACGACTGCTCTGGTAACCGGAGCGAACAAGGGATTGGGCCGCGAAACTGTGCGCAGGCTGGCCGAATCGGGTTGGGACGTGTTCCTCGCCGCCCGCGACGCCGCGCGCGGCACCCGGGCGGCGGCGGAACTGGCCGAGGCGGGGCTGGCGTGTCGTTTCGTCCCGTTGGACGTGACCTCGGACGAATCGGTCGCCGCGGCGGCGGGCCAGGTGCGGGCGGCCGTGGGGCGCCTCGATGTCCTGATCAACAATGCCGGAATCGGAGGCCCGAGCACGCATCCGGCCGATACCCGGGTCGACGAGGTGCGCGAGGTCTTCGAAACGAATGTCTTCGGATCGATCCGCGTGATCCACGCCTTCCTGCCGTTGCTGCGCACCTCGGTGCATCCGCGCATCGTCATGGTTTCCAGCGGCATGGGTTCGATCGCGACACTGACGGACCCGAGATGGCAAGACCTCGTTCCGCCCGCCCTCGGCTACCCCACGACCAAAGCGGCCCTGAACATGCTCACAACCCGCTATGCCCACGCCTTGAGCGATATCCGAGTCAACGCCGTCGACCCGGGATACACCGCGACGGAGCTCAACGGCCACAACGGGTTTCAATCGGTCACGGAAGGAACCGACGCCATTGTCCGGCTGGCGTCCATCGGCCCGGACGGGCCCACCGGCGGATTCTTCGATCGGAACGGGGTGGTCCCGTGGTGAGGGCGGCGGCGATCGCGCTCATGGTTTCGGCGCTAGGTTTGGCAGTGTTCGTGTTCGCGGCGGAGTCGGAGGATCACCCAGTGGAGCAGAGTAATTCGAGCACTGTCTTGTCGATCGGCCTGCACCCCAGCGCCGTCGACTACAGCCGCTACCCCGGTATCGACGAGGCGTCCCTCACCGCGCGCATCGAAGCCGGTGAATCAGCGTTGCGCGCAGCGGGATTCGACCTCGTCTCCTGTCAGGTCCCCAGCGATCCGGCTGCCGCCGAGGTGAAGCTGCGCGAGTGCGCCGCGGGCCGAACATTCCGGGTCGCCATGATCGGCGCCGGAGTCCGCATGGCGCCCGAGCACACGCTGCTGTTCGAACGACTGGTGAACGTCGCCACGGAAATCGCCCCCGGAATCCGCTTGTGCTTCAACACCTCACCGGAATCCACGATCGACGCCCTGCGTCGCTGGGTTCAGCCCGGCCCGCACTGATGGCCGGTTGTCAGGGCAGACTGTAGATCTCCCACATCGCTTCCTCCGCCGGCGTGCCGTCCCAGGAATGGGTTTGGAAACTTCGGTCGACCAGATAGGACTTGTATTTCTCGCGTACGCCACCCGCGTCGGTGACGACCAGCATGTCGATTTGCGAACCGAGGCTGTTCTTCTTGAGGGCGTGTGCGACCGACGTCGCCGGAGCCCGCAAGTCGTCGATGCTCTCGGCGGCAGGGACGCACAGATCGACGTGCAAGATGTGGGCACTGGCGCCGAATCGAACCGCGAAAGTGTAGGCCTCGGCCGGAAGCTGGAGAGCTGCCGCGAAATCAGCGAGGTCGGGATTGGTGATCGGTGGCGGTGCAAGGCAATCGGGGTGTGGGGCAGACGCGGCCAGTGCGGCGCCCAAGGTGACGCGGGAGCCGGAAGTATCGGGCGTCGCACTGTCGCAACCCGCGAGCAGCACCACTGCTCCGAGCACGGCGGTCATACCGGCGGCTGTCCGCCTTTTCACAACAGTCATTGCCGCCTCTGAGCACCTGGTTCGCGAGCGACATTGCCCTGGTGACCGC
This sequence comes from Nocardia sp. NPDC051832, assembly GCF_040681285.1. Taxonomy (NCBI): domain Bacteria; kingdom Bacillati; phylum Actinomycetota; class Actinomycetes; order Mycobacteriales; family Nocardiaceae; genus Nocardia; species Nocardia sp. NPDC051832. The sequence goes on along the minus strand of NZ_JBFAYL010000006.1, from coordinate 266,217 downwards.
CGGTATTCCCACCGTTGGTGACGATTAGCTTCGCCTCTGAAGATCGCCCTGTCAATAATCAATCGTCGGTGCCCGGGCAATCAGCGGAAGTAGGGGTACTCCTGGATCCAGTGGAAGCCGCGGCTGCGCAGCGTGAAACTGTCCGGATCCACGCGGTGCAGCGTGGCGATCACGGGTCGGTCGTTCAGCGTTCCGCGCAGGATCAGCCGGTCCGGGGTCGGTCGCTCGGCCGACAGCGTCGCGAAGGCTGCTGACGGACCGGCCGGGTCCGTGATTGTGCTGAGTTCCAGCCGGCCGCCTGGGCGGAACGTGGCTTGCGCCGGGATCAGATCGCCGTTCATCCGCTGGTAGGTGGCCGCCTGCGGATCATCGAAAACCAGCCGCCGCCAACGGGTCTCGTCGGTCGTCAGCGGCGGTATCGGCCGGCCGTCGAGAGTGAAGTCGTGCACGTCCCAGATTCCGTACAGCTCGGACTTGGGGCTGGCCGCGCCGGATTGTTCGTGCCAGACGATCCAGCGGTCGTAACCGCTGCCCAGCGCCACCCAGAGGCCGATCGCCGCCACTACCCAGATCGTGATCCGGTTTCGCCGGTGCTCGGTGAACAGCGCGGGTTGCCGCAGGGGCGCGCAACCGCGTTGCAGCACAAGCACATCGGCCAGCCGACGGAGGTACGGGGCGAGCAGGAGCAGGCTGATCAGCAGCAAGTGCGCGGCGAGCAATTTCTCCGGAATGTCGAATGTCAGGTTGAGCAGCAGGATTTGGGCCGTGCACGCCGCACTCGCCGCTGCGCCGAGGATGGCGGTGCGGGAGACGAACAACAGCAGTCCGGCCACGACTTCGGCTGCGCCGAGGGCCATTTCGTAGGGATAGGAGCTGCCGACCTGTAGCCACAGCACCGAGGCCGGGCTGAAGTCGCCGTAGGGCTGTAACAGCTGCGCCAGGGTGGGGGCGGGCATTTGGGTGGGGATCAGTTTCGCGAACCCGAAACCCACCATCTGACCGCCCAGGCACAGCCGGAGGAACAGCGTGGACCAGGCCCGCAAGCGCGGGGAGGGTGTCCGGTCGAGGGCCGTCCACACCGCGGTGAGCGCCACCGCCACGACCGCGAGGCAGAACACCAGCACCCAGGAGGCCGCCTGATCACCGACCGCCGAGTCCCGGTGCGACACCGCGTCGATCCCGAAGAGCGCGTTGCCCACCCAGCCGGTGACGGGGTCGGTGAGGGCCATGTCGGACGGTCCGTGGTACCGGCGGGTCCAGCGGCTGAGGAGGCCGAGGAAAGCCATCGGAATGTAGGTGTTGAGCAGGCAGAACATGCCGAAGTAGAGGATGCGGAACCGGAACGCGATCTCGCTCCGGAGCTGTCCGCTGGGTCGCGCGGGCAGGGAATCGATGCTCACTGCCACATCCTCGGATCCTGGGTGGGGTCGGCATACCGGGGCGGGCAACCGTGCTCGCCGGCCTCGGGCCGGAATTCGAAGTGCCAGGGTTCATTGGTATAGATCTGGCACAGCCCGTATCTGGCGCCGTGCTCGGACAGCCACGCCGCGCCCGCGGCCCCGATGTCGGCGGCCTCGCCCGAGACGTGCGCGGAGGTGGCGGGAGTGGCCACCCAGCGGGCAGCTTCGGTTGCCGAGCCGTACTTGGAAACCGCCGCACGCAGCAGCCGTTCCTGTTCCGCCGCGGAACGCCAGCCGCTGTTCACGACCAGCTCGACCCCGTCGGCCGCGGCATCCACGGCCGCCTCGCGCAGTGCGCCGCGCAGTTCGGGGTCGAGGTTGGCTGTCGACGGATTCTCGTGCTCGACACGGATCGCCTGATGAACGAGGACGCCGATGGAGACCGCGCCGGCCAGGACAAGGGCAGCGACGGCGGCTCTTGGGAGCCGGTAGGTCGCTGGTTGGTTAGTGTGCATGCCTTCAGTGAAGGCAGCGCGCCGTTGCCGGCCCGTATGCGATTTCCAATACGCCCGCGATATCTTCGGACTGGGAGAATCGGGAATCTATGCGTGTACTGGTAGTCGAGGACGAACCCTATCTGGCCGAAGCCATTCGCGACGGCCTGCGCCTGGACGCGATCGCCGCCGACATCGCCGGCGACGGTGACACCGCGCTGGAGTTGCTGAGCGTCAACAGCTACGACATCGCTGTCCTGGATCGCGACATCCCGGGGCCCTCCGGCGACGAGATCGCCGCACGCATCGTCGGCTCGGGCAGCGGCCTGCCCATCCTGATGCTCACCGCCGCCGACCGGCTCGACGACAAGGCGAGCGGGTTCGAGCTCGGCGCCGACGACTACCTCACCAAACCCTTCGAACTCCGGGAACTCGTCCTGCGGCTCCGCGCACTGGACCGCCGCCGTGCCCACAACCGACCGCCCGTGCGGGAGATCGCGGGCCTGCGGGTGGATCCGTTCCGCCGTGAGGTCTACCGTGACGGCCGCTACGTCGCGCTGACCCGGAAGCAGTTCGCGGTGCTCGACGTTCTCGTCGCCGCCGAAGGCGGGGTCGTCAGCGCCGAAGAACTCCTGGAACGGGCCTGGGACGAGCACGCCGACCCGTTCACCAACGCCGTGCGCATCACCGTCTCGGCGCTGCGCAAACGCCTCGGCGAGCCGTGGATCATCGCCACCGTGGCCGGAGTCGGATACCGGATCAGCACGTGAGGGCGGAGATCGTGGACCGAGCCCCGGGTTTGAGTGTTCGCCTCAAACTCACCCTCAGCTACGCCGGCTTCATCATGGTCGCCGGAATCTTGTTGTTCGCCGCCGTCTGCGTCTTCTACCTGTACTTCCTGCCGGAGAACTGGATCTCCACCCCGACCGGCGATTTTTGGATCGCGCGTTCCAGACTGCTGAGCGCATTCACGCCATTCGTTGCCATCGTGCTCGCGTTCCTGCTGGCGTTCGGGCTCGTGGGCGGCTGGCTGCTGGCCGGGTGGATGCTCACCCCGCTGGCTCGCATCACCGCCGCCACTCGCCTGGCCGCGAACGGCTCACTCGCGCACCGCATCCGGCTGCCGGGCCGCACCGACGAGTTCCGCGAACTCGCCGACAGCTTCGACGACATGCTCGCCCGCCTGGAGGCGCACGTCGCCGAGCAGCAGCGATTCGCCGCGAACGCCTCCCACGAACTGCGCACTCCACTGGCGATCACGCAGACGCTGCTCGATGTCGCCCGTACCGACCGCGCCCGCGATACCGGCGAACTGGTCGACCGCTTACACGCCGTCAACACTCGGGCGATCGACCTCACCGAAGCATTGCTCCTGCTCAGTCGCGCCGATCAGCGGTATTTCACCCGGGAACAGGTCGACCTGTCCCTGATCGCGGAAGAAGCGGTGGAAGCACTGCTTTTCCTAGCCGAGGAACACGGCGTCACCTTGCAGACCACCGGAGACCTGGCACCCACCCTCGGCTCGCATGCCCTACTGCTGCAACTGACGACGAATCTCGTGAACAATGCCATCGTCCACAACCTGGCCGAACACGGCGCCGTGTGGATATCGACGAGCCTGCACCCCGGCACCGTGGTCCTCACCGTCGAGAACACCGGCCACCGGCTCAGTCCCGAGCTGGTTTCCACACTGGTCGAACCGTTTCAGCGCGGAACCGAACGCATCCGCTCCGGCCATTCCGGTGTCGGTCTCGGCCTCGCGATCGTCGACAGCGTCGCCCAGGCACACGCGGGAACCCTCACTCTCACACCCCGCCCGGACGGTGGTCTGCGGGCCATGGTGCAGTTGCCAAGGCACGCGTGAGGGCTAAGCCGGCTTGCCTGCCTGCAAGGTGTAGCTGAGCGGCAGGCGTTCCGAGTGCGCCGACAGCCGCCACTCGCCGTCGTCGCCCCGTTTCATCTGCCCTGGCAGTGCGTTCCACGGCACGCTGGTGTGCTCGGTCAGGCCCGTGAGGGTCAGGCCGGCATCGAGCAGCGCCGTGACGATCTCGCCCAGCCCGTGATTCCACTCGTGGGTCGTGGTGGCGGTGAACTCGGCATCGGTCTCGACGTAGGTGCCTTGGTCCGCGAACACCATCGGTTCGGCCAATTCGAAGTACGGATAGCCGAGAACCAGTGCTTCGGTGTGGGTTTCGTCGGTTGCCCACAACACCGGATGTCCTTCGCGGAGGAACAGCCGCCCACCCGGGCGCAGCAGTCCCGCCACCGTCTCGGCCCAGCGCCGCACACTCGGCAGCCAGCACAGCGCGCCGATACCGGTGTAGACCAAGTCGAAACCTGATGCGCCGAGCGCGGTTCGGGCATCGTAGACGTCGGACTCCACGAATTCGATAGGGGTACCGGCGCGTTCGGCCAGCTGCCGAGCCTGCGCCAGGGACGCCGGTGAGAAATCGAGCCCGGTCACCTCTGCCCCGAGCCGCGCCAGCGACAGCGTGTCCGTACCGATGTGACATTGCAGGTGAACTGTGCGCAGTCCCCGTATGTCCCCGAGCCGCGGTTGATCGAATCGCACCACGTCGCTGACGAAGTCCGCTTCGCGGAGGAAACGATCCACGTAGTAGTCGGGCGACGCGGCGTGTGCCGGCGCTCGCTCGTCCCAGTTGGCCTTGTTCAACGCCCGGTAGTCGTCGGTCACGTGCGCCACTGTGGCACACGTGCGAGTAACCGGGCACGTCAATTTCCGTGTCCGGCTACGCTCGCTCGACATGGCAGACAAATCTGCGACTCCCGAGGACTACCTCGCCGGGCACGCCACCGCGGCGGCTGTCTATAAGAAGCTTTGTTCGATCTTGGCGGACGCCGGTTCCTACGACATTCGGGTCACCAAGAGTCAGATTGCCTTCCGTCGAAAGCGGAATTTCGCCTTTCTCTGGCTGCCCGGCCAGTACCTGAAGAATCCGGACGCGGAGGTAGTGGTGTCGTTCGTGTTGGACCGCGAAGTGAAATCCAAGCGATTCAAAGAGGTAGCGCATCCCGCGCCGGAACGCTGGATGCATCACCTCGAAGTGCGGAAACCCGGCGACCTGGATCAGGAAGTCGGGGAGTGGCTGCGGGCGGCGGCGGATTCGGCGCAGTAGCGCGCATCCCTGTAACGCAAACCGGCCGGTATGTGACGTAAGTCACGTAAGGGTGGTTTGTCGTCTACTGGCGGTACGCCGCCGAACTTCGAATACCGCGTGGGACCTGTCAGGGGCGTCGAGCCCCACGCTGGCGGGAGCTCGAGATGAGGTCGCTCATCAAACGAATGGTGGTAGGTGCGTCGGCGGCAACGCTGCTCGGCGCGGGGGCGGTCATGGGTGCCGCGCCGGTCCAGGCGGAGCCATGGCAGCCAGGGTGCTCGGCGCATCCGGTCAACAACAGCGCGGCGTACTCGACGTGTTATTGGCCGGTCCCGCACCAGGTGAAGATTCAGTGCAGACATTGGTGGGGCTGGTTCGGCAGTAGCTGGGCCACCTATGAACGCCGCGGTCCGGTCATGTGGAACGGCCAGCACTCCTGGGCGCACTGCGATACTCCGGGCACATTGCAGCACTGGGAGGTAGAGACCTTCTGGTGGTAGCAGTTTGTGTGGTTGAGCAGGTGCTAATGCGATCCGTTACCCTGGTCGCTGCTAGAGAGATCGCTCGAGGTTAGGAAAACATGGGAAGCACCGCGCTCGACATTGTCGCTTTGATCACCAACCGCGTTGCGGCATTCTGGAATTGGATGGCCACCGGCTCCGCGGGATTCCCTCCGCTGTGACGCCAAGCTGATCAAATCTCGGCGAAACCCCCTGGTCTGTACCCTCATTCGAGGCCTCGGCCCGGGGGTTTTCTCATGCGTGGCCCCGGTCGCCGTCGTATGTTGTGGGCATGAGCATTGGTGGCGAGCGTGTTCGCACGCCGCGCTGGTTCGTCGGCGTCATGGGCTTGCTCATCCTGGTCGTCGTGGTGCTGTGCCTGGCGTTGTGCTGGGTGCTCGCCGCGCAGGGCACGTTCGTCGCCAAGGCGCTGCTGTGGGCGGCGCTGGTGGGGTTCGGGCTGGTCTCGGCCGCGCTCGGGCTGATCGGCCTGGTGCGGTATCACGCAATCCAATTGTGCCTGGCAGCGCCGTTGTTCATCGGGGGCCTGGCCGTGCTGGTCTGGTACGAGATTCCAGAACGGGCGGGGTGGGAGATCACCCGCGGGATCCTGGAGGACCAGGCGGTCGAGTGCGTGCATCCGGGGGAGCGCACCCGGCTGGGCGTCTATCTGGTCCGCTTCATCGAACGCCGTGACGGCGGGTGCCTGTTCTACACCGAGGGGGCCGATCTGGATCGGTCCGGCTTCGCCTACTTCCCGGACGGCCCGCCGCCGGTGCTGGGTCGGCCGCAGGGGCCGGGGATCGGGTACGAATCGTTCGACGGCGCGTGGTATCGATTTACCGAAAACTCCTGAATTCCGCGCCGCCACGCGCGTGCTGAATGTTAGCTAATTAGCAATTGGGGTTACTGTCGTTTCGCTGTGTCTGTTGGCGTGCGTGCGGAACGGAGGAGCGATGGGTCTCGGATCGTTGTTCGTCAGCGAAGCGGTCGGTACGGGTGTGCTGGTTCTGCTCGGAGCCGGAGTGGTAGCCAATGTATTGCTGGTTAATTCGAAGGGATTCGACGGCGGCTGGCTGCTGATCAACTTCGGATGGGGGCTGGGCGTGATGGCCGGCGTCTATCTGGCTTTCAAAACCGGCGCCCACCTGAATCCGGCTGTCACCCTCGGCATTCTGACCAGCGGCGCCACCGACTACGCGCCGGGTATTCCGGTGACATTCCAAGCCACGGTGACCTACATCGCCGCCCAGCTGTCCGGCGCGTTCGTCGGCGCGTGCCTGGCCTATGTCGCCTACAAGAAGCATTTCGACGCCGAACCGGACGCCGCCAAGAAACTCGCGGTATTCGCGACCGGCCCGGAAATCCGTGACTACCGCTGGAACCTGCTCACCGAAATCATCGCGACGTTCGTGCTGGTGCTCGTGGTGCTGTCGTTCGGAAACACGCCCTCCGGGCTCGGGCCGCTCGCCGTCGCGCTATTGGTGGTCGGCATCGGCGCCTCCCTGGGCGGTCCCACCGGATACGCGATCAACCCGGCCCGCGACCTCGGCCCGCGGCTGGCACACGCCGTCCTGCCGGTCGGCCGCACCGCTCGGACCCCGATTCCGGTCGGCGCACGGGTCGATCCAGGCGCCGCCCACCCGCAAGCCGACCCTGGAACCGCCCACCCGGCCGGCTCCAGTGATTGGAGCTACGCGTGGGTGCCGGTCGTCGGACCAGCCCTGGGCGGCATCCTCGCAGGAGCCGCCTCCCACTTCCTGTTCTGACCGGCGCGAGGCTCGCGGCGGAGCTAGGCGTTGCGTCGAAGTCAGCGGCTAGGCCTCAGCGCTGGCGCGGTTGGATCCAGAGCGCCTCGGCGACTGCGCAGAGGTCGCCGCCGGGGGTGGCGAGCGCGACGCCGACGGTGTATTTACGGCCATCGCGGTCGGCTGCCCAGGAATACGAAATGTACTCCACGCCAACCGAAACCGGCTGCAACTGGGTGGCGGTGAGAGCGGCGGTGACGGCGCCCGGCTGCATGCCGAGCATGGTGATCGCCGCCCAGCCACCGGGGCAGTCGAGCAGCGACCAGACGTGCTCGGTGCTGAGATTGCCGTCGGCGTCACCCAATTCGGGGGCCGGTGTCCAGGCACCGGCGATGAGGTCGTGACCAGGCACCTTCGAGCTGAACAGCCGCATTCCGCGCCCGGGTTCGCACTCCACACCGCAGCCGTAGCAGTCGGTGCGTGGGCGCTCCAGCGATTCGAGTGCCGCCGCGGTGCCCGCCTTCGCGTCCGCCCACGACGGTGCGGCCGGGACGACGATGCCCACCGTCGCCTTCGCGGTCTCCGCCAGCAGCAGACCGTCGGCATCGGTGAGCGCGCGCCCACCGCTTTCGGTAGCGGTGATCGTTAACGGCTGCTCGATCGGCACCGGCGCCCGGAAGTCGACCCGCAACTCGGTCGGATCCTCGGAATGCGCGGCGAGCACACCGGCCACATACCCGCCGAACGCCACCTCCGGATACCCGTGCGCATACCTTGGAATGCTGACCGTCGTCACCTCAACCATGCCCCAGCCCAACCCTTCTCACTCCGCAGATCAAGGTCGACAGTACCCAGGGGGTCCGACAGCTTCGCGGTGCGGCGGACCTGGTCCACGACTCCAGCGACCCCGCTGCGGCCTCGAGCAGCACGCCCGGCACGACCGTGCACCGACGGGGCCCCGGACGCGGATGCCGCTCTGATCGCCGTCGCGCTGGTTGTGCGACTGCTCTGACGCAGTCATCCAGGCGGTTGTCGGTCGATGGTCATCCGGGCGGTTGCCGGCCGAGGGCAGACCGGTATCGGTCCAGGACTCGGTCGGAGAGCTCAGCCGCGAACCCGGTGTAGTGCGCCGGGTCGGAGAGTTCTCTCGGGTCGTAGCCGTCGAGGCCGGCGCTGTCGAGGATGGTTCGCAGGAAGTCCGAGAGCTCGCGGCCGTCACGGTCGGCAGTGGCGCTCGCTTCGGCCAGCAAGCGTCGTGCGGTTTCCTTGCCGAGGTGGGGTGTGAGGATCGCGGTGACGCGTTCGGCGGTGACCGCGCCGTGGGTGCGTCGCAGATTGGCCCGCATGCGGGTGGGTGCGATGGTGAGGTTGCGGGCGAGGGCGGCGGCGTTCGCGGCGGCGCCGGCGGTGAGGCGCAGGCACTCGCGCAGGGGTTGCCATTCCGCGTGCCAGCCGCCGGCGGAGCGTTCGTCCTCGACCACCAGGGACTGGTGCAGAACGAGGGCGAGGGGCGGGAGTTGGCGGGCGGCGGTGGCCACCAAGGTTGCGAGGACCGGGTTCTGTTTGTGGGGCATGGCCGAGGAGACACCGGTCCCTGGCGCCAGGGTCTCGGTGACTTCGGCGATCTCCGTCCGGTTGAGGACGAGGACGTCGGCGGCGAATTTGCCCAGGGCGCCGGTGGTGAGCAGCATCGTGGCGGCGAGGTCGGCGACCGGGGTGCGAAGCGCGTGCCAGGGGATGAGTGGTTCGGCCAAGCCGAGCCGCTGGGCGACCAGTCCGGGGAGCCGTAGCGCGGCGGCACCCTGATCGCTGCCGGTGCTGAATTCGCGGTAGGCGGACAGGGTTCCGGCCGCGCCGCCGATCGACACCGGCAGAAGTGTGCGTGTCGTGCGCACTCGCTCGGTGGCGTCCAAGACCAGATGCAGCCAGCCCGCGGCTTTCAAGCCGAAGGTGGTGGGTACCGCGTGCTGGGTCAGGGTGCGCCCGGCCATCGTTGTACCCCGGTGCTTTTCAACCTGCGGAGCCAGTGCGTGTGCGCAGGCTTCGAGGTCGGCGTGGATCCGATCCAGCGCGACCGACGACAACACCATCAACGCCGTGTCCAGGATGTCCTGGCTGGTGCTGCCGCGATGCACGTGTTCGGCGGCCTGCGGATCGCGGGCCGCGACGGCCGCGCTGAGTTGCCGCACGAAGGCCACGACCGGATTTCCGGTCGCACGCACGCCTGCGGCCAGCGCGATCGGATCGAGGTCAGCAGGCGTCACGGCACGCAGAGCGGCCACGGAAGTGCCTGGGAGCAAACCCAGTTCGGCTTGGGCGTCGGCCAGGGCGGTCTCGGTGCGAAGCAATGCGGTCAGCAGAGCGCGATCGTCTACGAGCGCGGACACGCCCGTTCCGGCCCACGCTGGGGCGAGTAATCCGTTGTCGGGCATGTCTTTCGGGATCCTTCCCGGTCAGGGCGTGACGAACTCCGCCGCGGGCGGGTGACTACTGCGATCGGCGACTCCGAGTGCGGCACGCGCGAGAGCGTCCGCGTCGCTGAGGATTACCGAGTTCACCCCGGGCCGGACGCCGGCCGCCGTCGCCCAGTGCACGGTCTCCGTGGGTACGCCGAAGGCGAATCGGTGCGGATGCGGCCGATACCGGGCATCCAGCAGGCGATAGGGGCCACGAGTGACAGCGATGCCGCCGGTGGTGTACCAGCCGCCACCGCGGATCGGTATCCGATAGGGCGCGCATTCGCCGCGGGCGAGCAGGGACCGGAGCAGGGGATCGGTCGTCCGGCGCAGGTCGTTGCCCGGCATGCGCGCCTCGATGAGAGCCGTTGCGCGGACGCGGATGTCGGGTATCTCGGTCGAGTGGGCCAGGAACTGGCCGTCGGGACCGGGGGCTACCCGCAGCCCCGGCCCGAGCACCTCCAGTAGCCCGCAGTCGAGCAGTGCGCCGAATTGCTCGATCCGGTGGACCGGCGGCCCGATCGACAGGTACGCGTTCAGCGGCGTGTACCACCGCTGGAGATCGTCTCGGTAGGAGTCGCCGGACAGGCCGCCGTGGTCGACCAGCAGACGTATCTCATTGCGCAGATCCCGCAGCACGTCCAAGGCGGCTTTCAGTGGCCCACGGACGTTTCCGCGGGTCGCCTCCCGGACGTCATTGTCGACATGACCGCGCAGCCAGCGCCGATAGTCGGCCGTGCAGGCCAGAGCGTCTGCGCCGTAAGGTGTTTCGATGGCAGCCCAATCCCATCGGACGCTCTCGTCGATGCCGAACTCCGTGAGCAGCCGCTGAACTCCATTGTCCTCCGGTACACCGGATATCCCGCAGTGGGTGCGACGCACTGCCCTGGAAACGAATTCGTCCGTGAACGCTCGGGCTCGCCGCGCACCGGAACGCTGCCGCACCAAGGCCGCGTAGTAGACAGCGCGCACTTCGAGCTCGAGCAGCGGCCAGATGTCGCGGCGGAAATCGGCCGGCGCGCCCCGGTCGGCGGACGCGCGCAGCCGGTCGATCACAGCAGGGGTGAGGAACCTCGTCGTGTGCCTGCCGTAGGGACCCTTCTCGTTCGCGCCGCGCGCGTGGAACGGCACCCCGCGCCGGGACCCGGCTACCAACCGGGGCTCGAGCCCGGACGGATGGTAGACCAGCCGGCTGTCCCGGTCGCGGGCGAAGTGCCCGCCGCGTCCGACCGTCAGCAACGCCATGTGGTCGAAGAAGTTCAGGCCCAATCCGCGCAGGACCACCCTGTCGCCCGCGCCGATGCCCGCGAGGTCGGCCTCGGCCGGGTTGCCGGGCGGGATGTAGTGCAGCCCATGGCTTTCGGCGAACTCGGCGAGGGCCGCGTCGGGCCCGTCCAGTTCGTGCGACAGATGTCCCTGGGCCAGCACCACCGCATCCAGACCGCGCAGCCACCGCCGTTCCGACCGGCCGGAATCGAGCGCGATCTCCTGTGTGCCGGCCGGCCCGTCACGGAGGTCGACAGCCCTGTTCCGATGCAGCACGACGGTCACGGTGGCGGGAGCGGACCGGAGGACATGCCACAAGGTCCAGCGCAGGTAATACCCGTACAGCACCCGCGACGGATAGGAATCCGCGCCCAGCCGCGCCGCCTCGGCACGCAGCCGCTCCGGCAACTCGGCGATCGCCGCCGAATGCGCCCACTCGTGCAGACTCGGTCCACGCACCACCGGACCCGCGCAGTCCACGCTGTCGTCGAGGAACATACTTGCCTGGGACGCAACGGTATTCATCAACATTTCCGGGTGCTGCGTGATCCGCCAGACTCGTCCGCCCTCGAACAAGTGCTCGTCGACGACATGCACCGTCAGCGCCACTCCCGCGTCCAGGCATTCCGCCGCGTTGGCGCAGAGCCGCTCGAGGACCGACAGTCCACGCGGCCCCAGCCCGATCACCGCGACATCGATGGTGTTGGCGCGCACCGCTTCTCCGCTCGAGCCAAGGGTGTGCGCAAGCCGGCGACGGCGACCGCGATCCGCAGCAACCCGCCGACCGCGAGCACGATGTACATGTTCCGCAGCGCGTCCTCGAGCGCGCCGCTGAGCAGCGCCGCCACCGGAATCGAGGCGAACGCGAGCATTCTGGTGACCGCGATGACCCGGCCCAGCAACCGCTGCGGCACGATCCGCTGCCGGAAGGTGAACCAGGACACCACATTCACCGAACCGAATGCGAACGCGCACGCACCGGCGATGCCGATGAGCAGGGGACTGCGCAGCGGTATCAGGGCGAGGGTGGCAAGGCCCGCTCCGACGGTCGCGGCCAAGATCAACCGGCCGGGCGCGAATCGAGCCAGCAGCCGCGGCGCGATCGCCGTGCCGATGAGCGCACCGACCCCTTGGGTGGCCAGCACCGCGCCGATGACGGCGGGGCTGAAGCCCCGGTACGCGGTCAAGTAATACACGAAGTTGGCCTGCACGATCCAGATCGCCAGATTGGTGCCGGTGAACAGCAGCGACCCCGCGAGCAGGACGGGGTTTTCCTTGAACACGTGCCGCGCGGCCTCGCCGATCTCGGCGCGCATGCTGGATGATGGTGCTGCCGTGCTCTTTTCGACCGGCTTGCGGGGCGTAGCCGGGGATCGCCGGATCAGCGCGATCGCGCAGGCGGAGAACAGGAACGTCGCCGCGTCGATCACGATGGCCGCGTTGTACCCGAGCAGCCCGATGAGCGCGCCCGCCGCGGCCGGACCCGCGAGAATGGTCAGATTGTCGACGCTGTGCATCCAGCTGTTGGCTTTGGCGAAGTCGTCCTCGTCCACCAGCTCCGGCAGCCAGCTGTGAAAGGCGGGATGGTAGATCGGCTCGACGCACGCCAGCAGAAACGCCGCGAGATACAGCGGCCAGAGCGCGTGCGATCCGGTGATCACAATGACCGCCAGGACGGCGGCGATCACGCCCGCCGCCAGGTCGCCGGTCACGAGCAGCCGGCGGCGGTCGAAGCGATCGGCGAATACCCCGCCCGGTAAGGACAACAAGAGAAATGGCGCGTATTCGATCGCGTAGACCGCCGCCGTATGCAGGGCGGACCCGGTCAGATGCAGGACCAGCAGCGGCAGTGTGAGCCGGTAGATCCAGTTGCCGAGCGCGGACACCAGGTACCCGGTCAGCAGGAGGTAATAGCGGTGTCCCATGGCCCGATTCACTCTCAGCGGGCGGAACCCGCGGCCGCCATCGCGCGCCGCGCGGCCTGCGCGGATCCGCAGACCGGACAGCCCGCGACCCGCTCCCACTGCTCGGCCGGGCGCAGGACGAAGTCGTCGAAACGCATCTCCATCAACCGCCCAGTGCCGGTCAGGGGCGCGATCCCGGTGACAAGCCGGGTCAGTTCCCCGATCAACAGGCCGGTCGTCATGGTGACCAGCGGACAGAACGCGGCCTTGTCGCCGCTGATCCGCCGATCGCGTTTCTCTTGCAGCAGGGCCGTGGACACGTCGTCCTCGCGCTGGACGCCGGAGCGCCAGCATTCGACGCAGCCAGTCCGGCCCGGCAGGACCGTGTAGTAGACGACCCGCTGGGTTTCCAAGCCACCGGTGATCAGCGGGACTCCGGCGCGGACACAGCCCTCGTTGACCCATCGGGCGATCTCCATTTTCGGCCGATCGGCCACCGAGATCACCACATCGGAGCCCGCCGCCGCGCGCACCACATCCTCGACGGACTCGATCCGGCCGGGCCTGGCCTCCAGTTCGATTCTGGGATTGAACTCCCGCACCCGCGGCAGCGCGGCCTCGATCTTGGGTTTGCCGATATCGCTGTCCCGGTACAGGATCTGCCGATTCAGGTTGGACAGCTCGACCGTGTCGAATTCGACCGCCCGCACGTGGCCCACGCCCATCGCCGCCATGTCGAGCAGCAGGTGGGTGCCCAGCCCGCCGAGCCCCAGCAGCGTCACCCTGGTATCGCGCAACTTCCGCTGCATCGCGTATTTGTTGTCCGCGAGATGGGCGTAGGAACCGAAAAAGTTGACATTTCGTTCCCAGCGCGCCAATTCATAGTCGTCCAGTTGTCCTTCGGCGGTCTGCGTAGCGTCCAGCAGAAATCCGGCCTCGTCGAATTGGTGAACCGCGTCCGCCACGTCGGCATGGGTGATCATCGGGTATCGGGAGGCCAATGTTTCATGAATTTCGTCGAGACTCCGCGTGCCGTCCAGCAATTCGAAAAGGCGCTCGATCGCGCCGTCCGGATCGGGGATCTCCACGGCCTCGCCGTAACCGCCGATATACAGCACGCCGTCCCTGGCGGAAAGCGGCGACGTGTGCTTCAGGACAGGTTTGATAGTTTTCTCGTCGAACATGAGGGAGGCGTTCCTTGTTTCGGTCAGGATCGGAAGGCTTTGGGGTGGTGTATGTTTCGGTGATAGTCCGCTGCTGGGCGCCAGTGCGTGCGCCCAGCAGCGGAAGGTGCGCTATCAGCCCTCGTGCGAAACGCTGGCGACGCTGATCTTGCGGGTACGCAGAGTGATCTCCATGTCGAAGCACCTCCTTTCACTATCTTTTCGAAGATGACGACCAATCGGCCTTATGAGAACAACGGTAGAGGCTGGATTTCCGCGCCGCATGTCCCGCATTCGGACGACAAAGGGATTACAGCCGCGGCCAATCCTCCCGGACCCGCTGCGCCAGATCGAGTTTGGTGTAAGTGGGCCGCCCAGCCTCGTTGTATTTGGCTTTTATCCGGCTGAGGTAGGTCTTGGCGGTTCCGGGTTTCACGCCGACATGGCGGGCGGCCGTTTCCAGCGTCATGCCCGAGGCGTAGGCGGTGAGAATCGCGCGCTCCTGCGGGGATAATCGGGGCCGGCGTCTACCGTCCTCGTCGTCGAGGACGGCGGCGGCGAGCTCGGGCGAGTAGGCGACGCCGCCCGCGGCGACCTCGCGGATCGCCTCCGCGAGCGCGGCGAATCCCCGGTCCTTGGTGAGATATCCGCGGGCGCCTGCGGCCTGGGTCGCGACGATCAGGTCCGGTTCCGACCACACGCTGACCACCAGGACCTGCCGGTCCGGCGTGACCAGCTGCCGCACGTTCTCGGTCGGCTCCGAGCCGTCCCGGAGCATCAGATCGAGCAGGACGACATCGGGATCCGAAGCGCCGGAGAGTAATTCGGCCACCGTGCCGGTGGCGTCCACCAGTCGCAGGTCCGGAGCGTCCCGCACCCAGCTGCGCAGTCCCTCGACCAGCATGCGGTCGTCGTCGACGATGGCGACCGTGATCACCGGGGCCATCGCAGCTCTACACAGCTACCGGCGCCCGGAACGCCGGACAGGCGGACGGTGCCGCCGACCTCCGAAATACGCTCGGCTATCGAGTGTTTCAGGCCGTAACCGGGTGGTTCGAGGTCCGGATCGAAGCCGCGTCCCCGGTCGACCACCCGCACCACGACCTGTCGGCGTTCCCGCGATACCGTCAGCCAGCATTCGGTGACGCCGGCATGTGCGGCAACGTTGTTCAGCGCCTCTTCCGCGGCCCCCGCGAATGCCGCGATCACCTCGCCGGGCAGTGTGGGCAGGGCCGAGGCGTGCCGGTAATGGACTGTGAGGCCGAGCATTTCGGCCCTGGCGATCGCGGTGGCCAGCCGGTCGCCGGGCGCGGTGCGGTGGTCGTCGGCCAGCAGGACCCGCCGGATGCGGGCGACATCCTGCGCGGCCCGCGCGCGCAGCTGCTCGGAGTGCTGTTCGACCCGGCCGCCGGCGATCGCCGCGAGCGTGGCCAGGGCGGTGTCGTGCAGCAGGCGCAACTGTGCCGGACCGAGCACCCTCGGCGTCGAAAGCCGTTCCAGATGGCGGGCACTCAGGCCGAGGGCGAGCGCGAATCCGATCACCACCACCGCGTGCGCCCACTCGCCCCGGCCGGACCACGCGGTCAGGCCGAGCCAGGCCGCTGCCAGCGCGAGATCGGCGGCGACCATCCAGCGGGCGAATGTGCCACGGGCGGCGGCGATTCCGACCAAACCGGCATTCCAGAGCACGGTGAGCCCGGCGAGCTCGGGGACAGCCGGCGCGGTACTGGTGAACAGGGCGACGACGCACACGAATCGTTGCAGCATGAGCAGCGCGAGCAGGATCCGCCCCGCGGCGGGAATGTCAATCGATCTGCCTGGCAACACTTCTCCTCGAGCAAGTCCCTCGAGCCGCATACAAGGCATACGTGGTGGGACCCGGGCAGGTTCATCGCACACGGTCGATCCGACGTGGTGGCTCCATGGTCTGCGCCCGCCGGACCAGGCACATCGGTCGAACGACCTACTCGCGGACAATCGCGTTCGTGGATCCCCGGTACCGGCGCAGGACGACGAGCGCGGTGAGTATCAGCAGCAACGGATAGCAGCCCGCGTAGAGCGGGACCGCGAGGTAGGACCACCATGCGGGAATGTCGTCGCGGGGGAGCATGAACAGCCCGATACCGATCGGGTGGTCGGCGCCGTACAGCGGTTCGAGCTCGGTGTAGTTCCACCACCAGCAGAAGGAGACCAGCCCGACGAGCGTCGGCGCCGCCCACCACCAGGGCGACCGGGCGGACAGCGCTTGGTG
The DNA here is from genome assembly GCF_040681285.1 of Nocardia sp. NPDC051832. Lineage (NCBI taxonomy): Bacteria > Bacillati > Actinomycetota > Actinomycetes > Mycobacteriales > Nocardiaceae > Nocardia > Nocardia sp. NPDC051832. The sequence continues at coordinate 249,916 of NZ_JBFAYL010000006.1, read as the reverse complement.
CAGGGCGAGAATCAGCAGCGGGACGAGCCAGACCCAGTGGTGGCCCCAGGAGAACGGCGAGACACACGCCGAGGTCATCCCGGCCAGCGTCGTCGCCAGCAGCGCGTGCCCGGCGCGGTAGGCGCGCCCGGCGGCGATCAGGCCGAGCGCCGCGACCGGCGCGGCGATGATCGGCCACAGCCAGTTCGGCGGCGCGTACACCACGGCGTCGGCGGTGCGCACGGCGAACGGTTCGAATTCGAGGAAGCGCGCCAGTTGCGCGAGAAAGCCGTTGACCGATTGGTTCGCGGGCGAGTCGACCGGGCCGACGCGCGCCGAGGTGATGACGCGGCTGCCCCAGTACGTCTTCGCGTCGCCGGGACGGGCGGCGAAACCGATCGCGATGGTGGCGGCGAAGGTCGTCGCCGCCACCGCCAGCGTGCGCCACTGGCGGGTCCAGGCGAGGTAGACCAGGAAGAAGGCCGGCGTCAGCTTGATCCCGGCGGCGATGCCGACCCCGGCGCCACGCAGCCGCGCCGACGGATCGCGGGTGAGATCCCAGATCACCGCCAGCACGAGGAACACGTTGATCTGCCCGAGCCAGATCGTGGACCGTACCGGCTCGAGCGCGGTGCACACCACCGCGAGCTCGAGGGCGAACATCCAGGTGTACAGGCAGTTTCGATAGCGCAGACTGCGCAGGCAGCGCCAGACCAGCAGCACGAGCGCGACCATGGTCGCCACCCACCAGAGGACTTTCACCACCGCCAGCGGGCCCAGGGTGAGCAGCACGAACACCAGGGCCGCGAAGGGCGGATAGGTGAACTCCATCTCGTAGACGACCGGTCCACCGTACAAATCGGCACGCCTGTGCCAGGTTTCGCCGCCAGCGCGATAGACCTCCAGGTCGAGATCATTGGCGAACAATCCGTAGTAGGGATTGCCCAGCGGTATCGCATACCCGTGCCATACCAGGACGACCGCGGCGGCGAGGCCGCCCACGACGAGCATGGCTCTGGTCACGGCCGGTTCATCGGTCTTGCGGAACCACAAGGTTCGCCGCTTCCCTCGTTCACGTCGGCCGGTCTGCCCGCACACACCACGGGAATTCCCGGAGGAGTTGCAGACTAACGGAACCGCGGCGGCGAATCGTGGAACGGAACGCCGGTGAGTTATCTCATGAAAGCCGCCCTGCGCACCGCCCCGGACCTCCGCTGTCGAATCGGGTGATCACCAGGCGATTCGACCGCTGCCGCGCTGTTGCGGATTGCCTATCGCCACGCGGGTACGGCCTGATCTGCGTGTTTACGTACTCGTTACCTGAGCTAACGTCTAGCGACAGCAGCTGTGACCATCCATGAGAAAGGCTGGACTAGATGCGAATCGGCGCGTCGCTGCGGACCGCAGCGCTGAGCTTGGCGGCCGCGATCGGACTGGGTCTCGTGGCGGCCACTCCGGCCGGCGCCACCGCGGAGCTCGACCGTTACCTGGACTTGCCGCTGGTCAACCGTGATGCCGCGAGTGGTCCGGGCGGAGTGCACCCCGCACTGCCCTACGATGCCGAGACCCTGCGCGGATTGCTGAACAGCGCCCGGGCTCGAGGTATCGCGCCCGCTCGCTATGCGGCGCTGTTGTCCCAGTACTGGCTGGTCGACGCGACCAGCAAAGCGGGCATCGAGCTGCGGTCCTGGAATCCGCGGGCCGGGGTCGCGGCAAATCGCGAGAACTTGATCAAGTCCTACCGATACTACGAGAACCTTCAGCTCGATCATCGTGAATTGCGCTGGGCCGGAATGGGTGGCCAGGTGGGCGCCGATTTCGGCGGTGGGCTGGTCGATTTCGAATTGCTCGGCACGATCTACGATTTGCCCGGTATCTCCGAGGCGGCGCGTACGGTGCTGGGCGCGGTGCGGAACGCGGCGGGCCCGCGGGCGGTGGCCATGCTGCCGCCCGGTCTCGCCGCCCTGGCCGAAGCCGGACCGCACATCACACCCGAGGATCTGAACTACATCAACGGGATGATCCTGGTGATGCAGAAGAACATCTTCTCGGATCTGATGCCCATGCACGACGCCTACGCGTCCGCGGGACTGCCGGCGCTCGAGGAGTTCCAGGCGGCCGGACTGTTCGGCCCGGACATCATGAGCGCCTGGCGCGATGTCGCCTCCGGTGACGAAAACCGTGTCGCCGCGGGCAATCGCGCACTGCTGCGCCGGGAACAGGACTCGGCCGTGAGCGCGCAGTGGGACCAGGTGCGCGGCTACAAGGGCAGCGTGGGCGAGGCGATCACCTACCTCAGCGGCGCGGCCGGGTCGCCGTCGGTGGCTGGGGTCGTGCCGCCGCGGGAGTTCCATCCGGTCCAGATGCCGGTCAGCCTCCCCGACGGCCGGCCCGGCCTGCTGACCCTGCCGCTGCCGGACTGGAACTGGTCGGTGCTGGACGCGCGCTGGGACTACATCACCACCGAACTGCTGCCCAAATACCAGTTCCAGGTCCAATCTCAGTGGCCCGCACTGGAAGCCGCTATGCGAGTGCCGTATCCGGTGCAGCTGGAGTCGAAGCGGCCGCTACTGAACATTCCGCAGCTGCTGATCTCCGCGGCCCGGCAGCTCAGGGTGACACCGATCGACCAGGAGGGCTGAGATGAGACGAATCACCCAGCGGCTCGGCGTGCTCGCCGCCGCACTGGCGTTGTCCGCGGGCACCGTGAGCGTCGCGGCGGCCGACGAGGTGCCGCCTTCGACGCCCGGACCGGAGCGCATCTTCAACGGCTTCACCCTCGCGGCCTTGAACAGCGCCACCCAGCCCTCGGCGCAGGAGTCCTTCGAAGCGCTCATGGCCGACGACCCGTTCTATGCGGAACCGGCGCTGACCGGCGCCGAAAAGCCCGGTGACATCCTGAAATCCAAGAAGGTCAAGGTGATCTTCAGCGGTGTCAGCCCCGGCAATGTCGAGGGCTACAAACTGATGTACGTCACCACCGGCAACGACGGCAAGCCGTTCATCAGCACCGGCGTCCTGCTCCTGCCCGTCGACGGGAAACCGAATGCGCAGCGCCACGTGATCGGTTACCAGGAGGCCAACGACAGCGTCGGCTGGAACTGTCATCCGAGTACCCAGTGGACCGGCGGCGCGCCGCTGGACGGCTCCTCCTGGTCCGCCCTGGGGCCGCTGGCGATGATGTTCGACAAGGGCTACGCCGTCATGATCTCCGACGTCGGCAACGACGCGGACAAGAAGCCGCACGGCGTGTTCGCGGGCAAGTTCGGCGGCCATGCCCAACTCGACGGTGTGCGGGCCGCGCTCGGCCTTCCCGACGCCGGGCTGAACCCCGAGGCGCAAGTGGCGCTGTTCGGAATCGCCGGTGGCGGTGTGGGTTCGGCGTTCGCGGCCGAGATGGCCGCCGACTACGCTCCCGAACTCGACATCAAATCGACTGTGCTGGAAGGCATGGTCGTGAAGCCGCGCGAATTCATGCGCGTGGCCGACGGTTCGATCGGTTCCGGTTTCGCGCTGGCGACGCTGCTCGGCCTGGAGCCCTGGTACCCCGAAATGCAGGTCGACGCCAAGCTCAACCCCGCGGGCCGGGCGCTGGCCGATGTCTTCCGCACGCAGTGCCAGGTCCCCGCGTACTTCGGCACGCCGTACCTGCCCTTGCGTTCGCTGTTCCACTCGGGCCTGAGCCCGGCCGACGAACCGGCTTTCCAGCACGTCTTCGACGACAACGTGCTCGGCCGCTCGGGCACCCCGAAGGGCAAGGTCATCATCGCCTCCTGCGCGAAAGACGACTCGCCCATGTCCCTGGTCCCGGCGCGCGACGCCCGTGAGCTGGCCGAGACCTACCGTGCCCAGGGCGCGGACGTCAGCTACCAGCCGACCGACTGTGGCATGGAACGCTTCATCACCGACATCTACGGCTGGGGTACAGACCTTTTCGGCATGCAGACCATCGACCAGATCGACAGCCACTTCACCTGACTCCCGAAAGGACCTCTCGCACATGGCAATCCTGTACGGCTTGGAATACCTCTTGACCTTCGGCGCCCTCGCCGTCTGGAAGCTCGTCGGCCAAGCCTTCGGCTTCTAGCGGTTCAGCAGGTGGGGGCGGCGGCCGGTGTTCGGGTGAATTCGGGGCGCAGCGCGCCGACGCCGTTGCGCGGCAAGACGATCGCGGTACCTTTCCGGTAGGTCCAGGTGCGGGGCAGGATCAGGTAGGTGTCGGCGGTGCTCATCACCAGGACGAGGCCGTCGTAGCGGTAGCGGTACGCCGAGCCGGGGTCGGTGCAGGGGACTGCGCGGACGCCGGGAATGTCCAGATCGATGGCCTTCTCTGTGTAAAGGGTGAGAGTCGCGGCGTTGGACAGGGCCTGTTCGAGCCGGACCGCGCGGCCCCGGCCGACCTCCAGGGAGTAGGCGGTTGCTCCCCAGAAGAAGCTGCCGCCGACCAGCAGGAAGATCAGGGCCCACTCGAAGGGGGTGGTGATCGGCCGCGGCGTGCCGGTGGTCTCGGCGAAGCGGGCGCGCCGGGCGCGGACGACGCCCCACAGCATCAGCAGGCCGATGATCAGGCAGAACGGTGCGACACCGACCCCGCGATTCAGCGGCGTGTTGAACCGCAGCTGAGACAGGCCGTTCAGGAGCAGCAGGGCCCCGATGATTGTCACGGTGATCGTCAGCCAGCGAGGGCGCGGACCGTCACGGAGCCGCCGCGGCAGTGCCGCGGGCACCCACAGGACGGCCAGCGCCACCACGGCCAGGGTCGCCAGCGGAATGAACAAGCCGTCCGCGCTGCGCATGACGTAGTCGGTGGTGGTCAGGCCCAGGGACGTCGAGTCCACGCCGAAGTACGCGCAGAAGCCCTTGGCGTGGAAGAACCCCCAGTAATACAGCAAGCCCGCCAACAGTGTGGCAGGGGCGACGAACTGCGCGACCAGTTGCACCCAGTGCGACAGATCGGCGGCTGAGGCGGGTGTGCGGGGCTGCCGTTCCGGCGGTGGTTGGTCAGCCACTGGGCTGGGGGCTGGTAGTCGTCGTCGGCTCGGTCGTGGTTGTCTCGGCCCCGGTGGTCGTGGTCGGCGGCGTCGTCTCGGTGTCGGTCTCGATGACCTCGTCCGGCTGACATTGCTTGGCATAGATCAGCAAGGTTTCCCCCGAATTGATCTCGGCCTTAGGACCCTCACCGGCCGCGGGCAGCTGCTTGCTCATCCCGACGTAGGCGAGGAAGGCGCCGGTCTGCGGGTTGTCCGGACCCGGGAAACAGCTGGGGGTAGGCGCGGAGTTCTGTAGCTGCCGACCGACCTTGACACAGTCCGCTGCGAGTTTCGCGGCCTGGCAGGCGGTGGCGATCCGGCTGCGCATCGCGGCTTCGACGGACTCGACGGGCACGCCCTCGCCGAAATTCTGCGGGCCTAGATCGATGGGTATGCCCTGGACGCCGACTCCGCCCCGATTGCCGTTGCCACTGCCTTCCCCTTGACCGTCACCGGTGCCGGTGCTGGTGCTGGTACCGGCCTGGCCGGTTTCCTCGATCACCGGACCTCCGGGATCACCCCCGCCGGGCGGCGTTGTGGCGGTGTCGCAGGAAGCCAGCGCGCCGAGCAACATGGCCGTGACCACTATTTTTGCCGCTCTCCGCATTGAAACACCTCCGCGTCGCGATACGAACCGACGGCACCCTGATTATCCGCCCTCCGCCGCTGGTGAGCGCCATTTCTCGACTGCACCGTTTCCGAATCTTGACGCCGGACTCTTGCCAGCGATGGCAACAGTGGGGGGTACGCCGGTTGATACGTTGCACGCGAGCCAGCCGTTCCCCGGCACCCTCGGGGACACCATCGTGAAGCAACTGGCGTGCCGGGCAAGGTCGGGATCCCCCTCATCGGATCCGTGCGGTTGTACCCCCGGCAGGCGACGAGGGCGACGCGACGTTGCCGCGGCTGGATCGATCCGCCCCCGGGAAGGTGAGTCCGCCGTCCCGGGGGTCTCGGCTGTGCGGACCAGCTCTTCCCGGGAGTGGGAACTTCGTCCGGACAGCCTTGTGCCCCTTGTTGTTACGGTTCTCCATGGACGAACCATCCGAGCGCCGAGGCCGAACAGGCCAGGTCTCGGCCGTGACGACACGACGTAATCCCGCGTGCACAGCGCGGCTCGGGGCCACCCTCATCGACTCCGAGTCCAGCAAGCCCGCGCGGATCCCTACCTACGCGTGGCATGGCTGGTTCGCCATTGCCGCCTCCGGCCCACCGGCCCCCTCCGGGCCGGGGGCGGCTTTCCTCCGACCCGAGCACAGGAGACTTACATGATCACCAACTGGCGAGCGCCGGCCCGCGTAACGACCTGCGCGCTGGCGGGATTGGCGGCCACGCTCACGATCGCGCTGGCGCCGAACGCCGCGGCGGCCGCGGAACCCGCGGGCGTTGTCGCGACGGGCGAGCCGGGAACCTGGGCCTTCGGGCATTGGGGTTACGACGGATACGGCATGGAGGATCTCGGATTCGGTCACCCGCGCCACCCCAAACCCTGGCGGTTGTTCGGCGGCGAAGGCAGCAACGCGGGACCCCGATTCGAACGGCGCCCCTACGGCTGGCCGGGTGACCGGGATTGTCCGGGCATGTTCAGGCAACCCTGCGATCCGTACTACTGCCGGTAGCGCCCGGCCATGCGAGGAAGGATGGCCATGGCGCAACCCACGGCGCGGCGAGTCCGTGCTGCGCTGACCGGCGTCGGCGGCAGCTGGGGCTATGTCATCGGCGCCGGCGGCGGCATCGTGACCTTCTTCCTGCTGTTCCAACCCTGGATCAAGACCTCCGGCTGGGACGGCAAGGTGCAGGCCAACGCCTTCGGCCGGATCGAGGCGACCACCAAGATGCTCAACATCTGGTCACGTACGCGACCCGGCATCACCCACATCACCGGCATCTGGGCGATTCTCGCGTGTGCGTCGATCCTGGTCACGGTGTTCGCGGTGCTGGCATACCTACGGCTGCGCACCGAGCCGCTGGCCCGGCTGGCGGCGGCGGCCAGCGTGGCGACCGCGTTCTTCGTACTGATCGCGGTCGTATACATCAACAGCAAGGGGCCGCAACTGAAGGCGATGACCTATCGGACGTGGGACCTCGGCGGTCATGTCGGCGCGTGGCTGCAATGGGCGACAGGTCACGGCAAGCCCGCGATTCCTGGGCTTCGTGAGACGCCGTATACCACAGCGCGACTTACCAATTGGGCTTTGCTGGCGGGCGGGACGGCACTCGGCTCGGCGCTGGTGACGGTGACCCAGTGGACCCACAACGGCGGCTCCGAGACCGTGCGCCGCTGGTGCCGATCACCGCGGGTACAGAGCCTGCTGCGCCGACCGCCGCCGCGCGATCCGGAGGACTGACCGCATCGCGAGGGCGGTTACGAACGAGCCGCGGTGCGGGCGGGACGGCGATCGGACTCGAGCCGGATCGTCTCGCGAAGGCTGCCGGGCACATGCCAGACGATATCGGATCGCGTAGCCACCATGAGCTTCTGGCGGATTGCGGCAACCTGCGCGTCCACCGTGCGCACCGAGCTCCCGCGGCGAGCGGCGATGGCGCTGTTCGGCCAGCCCGCCGCCGCCAGTACGGCGACCTCGCCTTCGGCGGGGGAGAGTTCCGACCAGCGGGACGGTGTGGCGCGCGGTTCGGCGCGCGACTCGCGCAGGTTCTCCATTGCCAACGCCCCGAGCAGGAAACGTTGCAGCTCATCCGATTCCGGCCGGAGGCCGGCGCCGCGCCGTGCGGTCGCGGCGTACACATCCGAGCCGAGGACCGCCGTGGCCACCTGGACCGCCTGCGCGGTTTCGGCGCGCACCAACCGCATCTCCTGGATGACGAAGCCTTGCGAATGGTGCAGGGTGTCGATGCCGCCTCGCAGCAGCGCGATCCGGGTGGCGGCCGCGGTCAGCTCGGCGCGGTTGCTGGTTCCCGCGTCCACTTGGGCGACAAGCTTTCTCGTCAAGGCCACCATCACATAGTGCACCAGCATGCTGCTGGTCCAATTGTCACCGAGTTGCAGGTGCCGTTTCACCAATTCCCGGCCGACTCGCTCGGCCTCATCCGGGTCGCCGTGTTTGGTGAGAGCGACGAGCCAGGTGAGCTCGGCCCGGGAGATCTCTTCCGGCATACCGCCTGCCACGGCCGCGTCGAGATAGCCCTTGGCGAGCTGCAGCGCGTCGTCGGGTTCGCCGAAAATGGTGCGCGCCAACGCCTGATACATCTCGCTGATCTTGGCGCCGACCGGGTCGCCGGCCGCGGCGTACTTGAGGCGGGCGCGGGCGAGCACGTCGACCGCCGCCGGATCGAGGTCCATCAGCAGCAACTCCATACCCCAGGTGAACTCGACCTGGGCGGGCAGGCCGATGTCGGTGGCTGCGGTCGCACGCCAATTCTGGGGTGTGCCGGGCGCGGGTAAACAGGCCGCCACGCATTCGTCGAGCAGCCGATCGGTGAACGCCTGCCGGCCTTGCCACAGTGCCACCCAGCCGAGCATGGCGGTCGCGGCGAGCTGTAGATCGGTCGGTTTCGCGTCACCGAGCCGGGTGGCCTGCAGCGCCTGCTCGGTGAGCCGGGTGATCGTACGGTTGGTTCCGGTCACGAAGGGTGCGCGTGAAGACATGAGCGCCACAGCGGATTCCAGCCCGATGCCGGCCTCGGCGGGATCACTCAGACTGGTTTCGATGCTGTGCAGGATGTTCTCCATCGCGCACCGCACCCATTTCAGCCAGTCCTGCTCGCCCGCTCCGTACCAGGCGGCCTGGCCGGCGATGACTTTGTCCCGGTAGTAGCGGCGGTGCGCGGCCAGCAGCTGGGGCTCCAGCTCGTCGCCGTATGCCCGGAGCTGGTCGCGGGCGAACACTCGCACACTTTCCAGCAGATAGAACTGCACATGTGTCGGTGCGAAATGCACGGACACCAGCGACTGCTCGACCAGGCGCTCCAGCAGCTGCTCGATCCGGTCCGCCGGGCCCGTCAGATCACCGCAGACCGCGATGATGGCGTCCAATTCCGCACCCGGATGGCAGGTTTCGTTCCCGGTGATCTCGAAGCCCGCCGCGAACATCGACAGACATTCCACCAGGCGCTGTTCAGGTTCGGTGCACAGGTTGTAGGACCATGCGATCGCGTCGTGCACACCGCGATGCCGGTCGTCGACGCCCAGCACCGCGCCGTGGGACCAGGACAGGCGTTTGTCCTCGGAGTCGCCGGTGAGTTCGCGTAGGACGTGGGCCGGCGCCCGATGTCGCAGTCGTGCGGCAGCCAGCCTGATGAACAGCGGGTTGTTGTCCATGTGCTGACAGATGCTGGCGGCGATGGCCAGGTGTTCCGCGTCGCCGGGGATCGGTTGGCCGCTCAATTCGGCGCGATTCCGGAACAATTCGAGTGCTTGCGCGGTCGGCAGCGGCGGCACGGGCAGGATGCGCTCGTCCAGCCAGCCGATCGGGGTGCGGCTGGTCGCCACGACGGTCAGATTCGGGATCGCATCCAGCAGATTGACGATCAGCGGTCCGACACCCGCGAGCACATGTTCACAATTGTCCAGGACCAGCACCGAACGCAGGGGTGGTCGGTCGGCTGCGGCGCCGGTGAACGTGCTTACCAGCACGTCCCAGGCAGAGCGGCTGGCGACGTCGTTTTTCGCGATGGACCGGACCACTTCCTCGGCGATCGTCCCCGTGTCGGCATCCGGCGCGAGCCGGGCGAGCCGGGCCCAGTGCACCGTGCGAGACGCGGCGGTGGCAGAGCATCGCATGGCCTCCACGGTGAGCCGCGTCTTGCCGATTCCGCCGGGACCGACCAGCGTCAGCAACGGAGCGCCGGCGGTTGCCAGCACCTCCTCGATTTGCCGCAATTCGGCTTGGCGGCCGACGAATTCGGTCGCGGCGGGGGACTGCATGGGTTGATCACCAGACACGACTGCTACCTGCTCGCACTCGGTTCGGCCGGCGTCCGCCGACGTCACCGCCTTGGGGTTGTCCCGCTGGTTGTTTCGCAGACGTCCAGCGAGGAGCACGACAGTATCGCGTTCAGACCGAATTGTCTGGTCTTTTGCTGCGACCGGTTCTTTGTTTCCTCGCCGGTAACCATCGGCGTGCTGAAAAAGGCGCTGGCACGCCAGGATTCGTGCCGGCTACCCCGCGTTGACGAGACAGCCGAGCTGATCGATCCCGATATTCCCGCCCGAGAGTATGACGCCCACGCGTTTACCCGGCAGTTGGACCCGGCCGGAGAGCAATGCGGCGACCGGTCCCGCGGCGGAGGGCTCGACCACCAATTTCATACGTTCGAAGAGGAAGCGCATGGCCTCGATCAGAGAATGGTCGGTGACAAGCGCTATGTGGTCGACCAGGTGCCGGTTGACGCAGAAAGTCAGCTGCCCGGGGATATCGGTGGTCTGCGCGTCGGCAATGGTGCGCGGGATAGGGATTCGGACCCGGCGTCCGGCCTGTAATGACCGTGCGGTGTCGTCGCCTTCGGTGGGTTCCACGCCGATAACCGTTATGCCAGGGCATAGTGCCGCGGCGGCGGTCGCGCAGCCGGCGATCAAACCGCCGCCGCCGACCGGGGCGATCAGCATGTCGAGCGGGCCGTTGTCCTCGATCAATTCGAGTGCGGCTGTGCCCTGGCCCGCCATTACCGCGGGGTGATCGTAGGGCGGTATCACAACCATTCGGCGCTCGGCAGCCACCGCGCGGCCGAGCCTTACTCGATCGTCGGTATAGCGGTCGTAGGTGATCACCTCGGCCCCGTAGCCTTTCGTGGCGTCTACCTTGGCTGCCGGCGCGTCCGATGGCATCAACACAACGGCGCTGGCGCCGAGCAGTCCGGCCGCGAGCGCGACCGCCTGGGCGTGGTTGCCCGAGGACCAGGTCACCACGCCGCGCGCCAGCTGATCAGGTGTGAGCTGGGCGATCGCGTTATAGGCCCCGCGGAACTTGAAAGCCCCACCACGTTGCAGATTCTCGCACTTGAGCAGAATCGAGGCCCCGGTGCGTTCGTCGAGAGTACGCGAGGTGAGGACGGGTGTCCGGTTGGCGACTCCGGACAGCCGGTCGGCGGCGGCGCGTACGTGCCAGGGGCCGAGCACGAGATGGCTAAACGTCGACATCGTCGCGCCTGGTAGTGGCCGGTCGTGCGGCACAACTGATCGGTTGGAGTTCCATGCCGGACAGAATTCCCCTGTTCCAGCGCCTTCGCCCCAAGGATATTCCCACTGCTGGGAAGCCTGGACAGGTTCGGCCGCAGTAGGTTTCGATCAGCCACTCGGACAGTGGCTGATGGAAAGCCGTGGTCCGCGCTACACCCCAGCCGGTCCGCGCCGCTGCCCTCGCGTCCCGGTTTCCCCAGCAGCTCGCCGGGACGTGAGGGCAGTCTCGTGTCGGTGCGAAACGGTGCGCCGCTGCCCATCGGTGGGAATTACATTGTGCCCCAGCGAAATAGAATGCACTCGTGCGCGAAGAGGTGAACCCGCCGGCAGTTTCCAGCTTGATGTTCGCGCGGCGCAAGCGGCTCGCGGAGGATGTCTGTGCCGAATTGCGAATGGCCGGTTTGCCGGCCCATCGCGAGGACGATGTCGAGTTGCATTGTTATGGCGGCGCATTGGTGGTCGCTCATCCCTCCGCTGAGCTGGATGTCAGCGTGGAATGGCGGCAGAGTGATCAAATGATCCGCGCCTCGATCGGGCTGACGGAAGATTTCGACGGCGAAGAATTGTTCGAAGCCGCGGTGCGTGTAGCGCAGGAGGCCAGCAGCGGCCAGGCGCCCGCGCTGCTACGGCATACCGGTGTGGTCTCCAATCAGATGACCGACGCGATGATCGCGATTCTGAACTCCGCCGGTCTGAGCGCGCGCAGAGTGACACATGGACTCTGTCCCTACCTGATCGGCGTGGAACTGTTGTGAGGGCGTGTCATTGCGCGTGGGTGTTCGGTATAGCGGGCGAAGGCCTGGTCGAGTAGTTCGGCCGCGGCGCGGGTGGCGAGCAGGCGGGTGATGGCGAGATCGGTGTCCAGTTTGGTGCGGGCCCGCGGCGAGCCGTCCGATTCGCTGAACCGCTTGCCCGCCAAGTAGAAGAACAGCGTCGCGGCATGCTGCTGTGCGATGCGGTCGCAATCGGCGCGCAGTGCTTCGATCACCTCGAAGGCGTCGGCGTCGGGTAGGCCGGAATCGATGAGGCGTGTTGCGAGATCGCAGCATTGGGGGATGGTGGTCGCGTAGGTGTGCAGCGGATCGGGGTCCATGTGCTGCGCCGGGGCCGGCTGGTCCGCCGCGGTCGGCGGGAGCTCCGGGATCTCGCCGGGCACTCCCAGGACGTCGGCGAGCCCGTCGCCGCGATCCCAGGCGTCGAGCAGTTCTCGGATTCCGTTGAGCCGCATGCCGCGTCCGAGCAATCGGCTGATGGTCTGCAAACGGTCGAGATGGTCGGAATCGTAATAGCCGATCCGTCCGCGCACCTCGGGCGAGGGGAGCAGTCCGCGCTCGTGGTACACGCGCACGCTGCGCACGGTGGTGTCGGCTGCCCGCGCCAGCTCGTCGATGGTGTACTCCGCCTGTGCCGCCATGACTCCACGGTAACCCGCGCAAGGCCCATAGAAAAGTGTTACGTAGTCGAATGAGCCGTTAAATAACGGTAACGATGCTTGTGTGCGGGGTCACTGGTCGGTTAGCGTGCATGTACCAGCTGAGCCGCTGGCCTTCCGGGGACTGTTCGAGCAGCCCTGACGATTTGCCCGAACTCTGGGCGCGCGCTTACCCGCGGTGCGTCCACGGCATCCCCGGAGACGGTTATGAGCACCATCGGCAACCACCTCGACGACGAGCTGAGAGCTTCTGTACCACAGGAGGTTTCCTCGGATTCGCCCATTGCGAGCCGGCGTCCTTCCTGTGCGGACGCGCCGGGCAACTGGGACCTAGACATCGGTACTCCGGACATCTGGCGAGCCGCCGTCGAGGTCTGTGCGAGCTGTCCGCTGCTAGGGGAATGCCGGGAGCTGGTGACCGCCTTACTCGAACGCGGCGAGGGCCCGCGGGCCATGATCTGGGCAGGTGTCGGCTACGACAGTCAGGGCAAGGTCATCGAGAATCTGGACCGGCACCGGACCGGCGTCGGCGATCTGCAACGACCGCTGCGCATCATCAGGACCGGACCGCTTGTGCCACAGCAGGAGTCGGTCGTCCCGGTGCCGCGAAGACGGCTCGTGCTCGGGCGTCGGCTGCGGCCGACCGGAACGGAGTGCGGGTGAATCCGGTGACGGCCCAGGCTCCGACGGTCCTGGCGCTGGAGATCGGATCCGCGCGCTTCGCGTCGTGCCGAATCTCGGTGGACGACGGCATGGCGGAGGTGGTGCAGCGGCCCGCCCCGACGAGTTCGCCCTGGATGACGTGCGAGGAGCTGATGCTGGAGGCGGCGGGCACCGAGCCGATCGCCGCGGTCGGCATCTGCGCCGCCGGCCCGATCGATATGGCCGATGGCGTGGTCGCCGCTCCTGGGATTCCGGAGTGGCGCACCGGGTTCGGCATCGTCAAGGCGGTCGGCAAACTGTTCGGCTCGGCTCCGGCGCTGCTCGCGGTGGATGGTGTGTGTTTCGGGTTGGCCGAACGGCATTTCGGTGTTGCGCGAGATGCCATGGACGCGTTGACGATCGATGTCTCGGACCGGGTGGTCGGCGGACTCATGGTGGGTGGGTTCGTGGTCGTGGGCCGTACCGGCAATGCCGGGCAGATCGGGCACGTCCGGGTGTCCGGGTTCGACGAAGCCTGTGAGTGTGGCAATCGGGGGTGCTTGCAGGCGATTGCCGCCGCGCCCGCGCTGGTGCGCTGGGCTGGCGAGCAGGGGTGGGCTGGGAATTCGCTTGCGGCACTGATCACTTCGGCGGAGGCGGGCGACCAGGTGGCCGTGGCGGCGCTCGGCCGGGCAGGAGCGGCGCTCGGGCGTGCGATCGTCGCGGCCGCCACGCTGCTCGATGTCGACACCGTGGTAGTGCGCGGCACGGTGGCAAGCGGCGGCGCCGCCCTGTGGCAGCCGCTGATCGCCGCGATCGGTGCGGAGCCCAAACTCAGTTATCTGCCAGGTCTGCGGGCGCGGGCTTCAGATCTGGGCGATGTCGCCGGGTTGATGGGCGCTGGTGTGCTGGCCTTCACCGCGCTGGGTGCGATAGCTCAAGCCTCGGAAAGCTTGAAAAGGATTGAGTGAGCCGTTATTTAACGGTACATTCACGGAAGGTTAAGTCTGCTGCCGGGGGTAGTGGGAAGAGCGCGGCGGCGAGCGCGATGAGAGAAGTGGTCAGTGATTCCGTGGGTCACAGTGGAAACCTTGGCGCCGCACACCATGTCGGTGGCCTCGGTCGGCGATCAACCCCGTGACTTCACCAACTGGGAACGCGTCCTGCAGCGTCAGATGACCAAGATCCCCGCGCTGTTCGACAACCTCAGCACCCGCGGTGTCGCCGAGGCGATCCGGGCAGCCCGGGAACGCTGCGAGGACGTCGACATCGCGATCCCGACCAACTCCGGCCCGCACCAACTGAAGATCCGGCTGGTCCTCGGACCGGCCGACGACGCACACGCCGTCCGGATCTGGCTGGGTCCCACCGCCGCGCCCGTCCCGCTGCTGCGGCCCGCCCTCGGCGCCATCTGGGATCTCGGCACCCAGACCCTGCGCCAGTCACAGGACGCGGCCATACCGGGTTTGCCCGCGGGCGAACATATCCCGACGTTCTCCATCACCGAGATCTTCCACCGCATGCCGTCGTTCACCCGGCACGCCGAACTGCTCGAACTCCTCTACGAACCGCGCCCGGGCCAGCGGCTGCAATGCGAGGCGGCGGTGACCACGAGCCCTGGTGCAACGAGCCGGTGGCGCATCACTGCACGCGCATCCGACGACGCCCAGCCCCGGACCGTCCGGTGGCTGATCGAAGACGTCCCCGACGCCGCCGCGCCGCCGGACGTCTCCGCACTGGAATGCATCGGTCTGCGCGAGGCGCACCGGCGCGCGGGAACCCACCTGGCACTCGTGCAACTCGGCCGCGCTGCCATCGCGCACTGGCTGACCGACCCCGCGCCCTGGGTGCGCTGGGACTATCTCTTCCGCCCGGTGGATGTCTTCCATCCCGACGACCGAGTCCGCTTGGTGGAGTTGGCGACTCGCTTCCGCGCGGGCGACAGCGTGGGCCTCACCGTGCGCGTCCTCAACCACGGCGGCGGATACACCCCCACCCTGCTGCTCCTGTATCCCTACCCGGGCCAGACCAACCGGCACCTGGCGATCGCGCAATGGGTGCGCGCGCCGGAACAATCCCCATTGCTGGACCCGGAACACCTATGGGCCGAACTGGATCGCCGCGGTGCGCCCATCGGCTACGACGACGTGGTCCGCGACTGGCTGACCGGCCGCAGCGCGGCCAGCTGAGCGACCGATACCAGGTATTCCCATCGGTGGGGAGAAAAAAGCCGCCGCAGGATTTCGAAGGATTACCGTTGGCGCACCTGCGCATTCGCTTGCGACGGGCCGACGGAAGCTTTGACCGCTGCGCTGGGGTGGAATGTTATCTGGACATCTGGTGCGGATACTGGGACGTATCCGAACAGCACTGACCGACGTGAGCAGAGCTCTGAAAGACTATGTGTCCGGGCTCGCGCATGCGATCAAGAAAGGCATCGCCGGACTACGGGACGCCGATTCCAAGGGGGCACGTAACATATGGAGCCACTCGGATAGGACAGCCGACCCGCAGGGGCATCGTGGCGATTCGCAGCCGGATCACCGATCTCCAGAGGCAACCAGCCCTGCCAACGACAGCAATACTCCGGGAACGGTCGCATACGCGCACCGGCTCGACGAGCTCGCGAAGGACCCCGCACATGGCGGCAAGGTCACGCCCAAGTCCAGAAGAGAGGCGGAGGTCGCGCTCGGGATGGAACGCAATGGTCAATTGAAGCCGCCGGTGACTCGGGCACAGATGGACAACGGGAAGGACACCGGCGATTTTGTCGACGGAGTAGAGCAGCACTGGGATATGAAGCAGCCTACCGACACCTTCCCATCGACCGCGGGACCGAAGGCGGGTCAGCCGATGCCACCGACCATGCGGGGAGTCTATAACTCACTGGATTTCGAAAGGATGGTCGCGGATGAGCTCGATACCGGCGAAATGGTCATGATCGATCCGCAAAACCTGTCGGCCGCTGGATTGCAGAGCGTGCGCCAGATCCTCGCCGGACACCCGGAATGGGCCGGCAAGGTTGTCATTTACGGATACTGAGCAAGTACCTTTGGAGGCGTGGTGGAGGAGTTCCGGGAACGTTCCTATCAGGTGCACGCGTGGCCTTCTGACCCGGCCGCGCGGACGGCCTTGGAGGACTACCTGCGTGTCCGCGACACTGATGACAGTGCAGAGGGCACGCTCGGCGGAGCCGGATTGGATTTCCGGGGTGCGGATCTGCGTGACCTGGACCTCTCGGACGCCTACCTGGCGGTCGCCGATCTCGACGGTGTGAATCTGGCTGGGGCCGACCTGGACCGCGCTACCCTGCTCGGTACTAAGCTGCGGAATGCGAATCTGTCCGCTGCCCACCTGCACAAGGCCGAGGCGGATGGGTGCGAGGCGGCCAGCGCAATCCTGGCCGGTGCCAACCTCTTCCGAGCCAGTTTCGTGAAATCCGATCTGCGCCAGGCCGATCTTCGAGGCTGTGAGCTGAGCGCCACGAACTTCCGGGAGTCCGACCTGCGCGGTGTGGACTTCCGCGGATGTCACTTCGGTCCGACTCCCACTCGCTTGACGGAAGCACAGCTGTCCGGTGCGAAGATCGCCGAAGCGCATGGAGAGGTGCGCGGCCCGATCTACGTCGACGCCGACCGGCTCTTGGGCGGCCGCCATTTGGAAGACTGGTTCGCTGCCGCCGGAGCACCTGAAGTGCACGTGGTCGAGTGAGCCGAACTGGCGGGCCCCGGGTGTCTTCCCGCCACTGAGAATGCGTCGCAGACCTCACTCCGCAGATCTCCCTAACATCTGAAGAGTGCTAAAAACTGCTGGCAGAGGGCGCGATTCAGGTCCAGATCTGTTGCACCAACTCGCGATCCGCCGCCGCCGCGACAATGTGGTGATCGCGGTACTCGCCGTGCTGGCAGTGCTCGGCGGCGGTCACGCGCTGCTCGACATGCTGTCCTCGGAACCCCCGGCGCCACCTTACGAGCCCCCGGCCAAGGTGGCGGGACGTGCTCAGCTCACGGGCTTCTTCGCCCGCGAATTCGTCACCACCTACGTGAGTTCCGGTGCCGCACAACAGGAGCGGCTGACCGAGTTCGTCGGGCTCGGGCAGCAGATGAGCCTGCCCACCGCGGGCAGGCAGGTCGCCGACGCCGAGGTCGCCCATGTGGCGCGGGCGGTTACCGCCGGGAACCTGGAGGTGTGGGCGGTGACGGTCGCCGTCCGTTTCGGGAAAGCGGGTGCCGAGCAACCACGCCATTACTACCGGGTGGGTATCTCGGTGACTGATGGCCGGTTGCGCGCCTTGTCTGCGCCCGCGGTGGTGGCCCCGCCCGCGCGCGGCGCGGACCTGGCTCAGGCATATGGAACACCCTGTGGCACTGAAACCCCGGTGGCGCAGGTCGCCTCGGGCTTCCTGACCGCGTTTCTGACCGGAGCCGGTGACGTCACCCGCTACACGTCGCCGGAGGCCGGGATCGTGGCGCTGCGCCCGGCGCCGTTCGCCGCGTTACAGGCGGTCACGGTGCAATCAGACGATTCCGGTTGCGGTGCAACAAGGTCGGAGGCTCGCGTGCTGGTGCTGACGACACCGAAGGCCGATGGCGGCGCGACGGCTCCGCTGGCGTACCCGCTGACCCTGGTCCGCTCCGGCGGGCAATGGCAGGTGCGGTCCATGGATCCGATACCGGCTCTCGCCGATCCGGTGACCGTGGTGCAGGGACACGAGACCCGGGAGCTCGCACCCAACTCCTCTGCCGGCACCAGCACGACCGCAGCCTCGACGACGGTGCGGATACCACCGGCGACCCAGAACTGACCGAGGAGCGCATCCGTGTACAGCTTGCTTCAAATCCTGCAGATAGTGCTGAACTTCGTCCGTTTGGGCGGGGTGGTCGCGATCGCGCTGATCGCCATCTTCACCGTCGTCACCCGTGCGGCACAGTCGAAACTGTCACCGGGGCAGACAATTCTGGTGGTTGCGTCTTCATTGTTGGCCGGGGTGGCGGTCTGGGTGTTGCCGAGCCTGATCAATTTCGTGCGGGCCGACTCGAACAGCATCGTCCCGGACTACCCCTTCATCGGATCGTACTGATGGGTGTGCTGGTGAAGGTGTACACCCCGATCAAGCGGGTCCCCACCATGATCGGCAAGGCGCACAACGGGCAGAAACTGCCGTTCGGGCCATACACGCTGCCACAAGCGGCCACAGCGGCGGTGTTGCTGCTGCTGACCGCGGCGGGCGCGATGGTGTTGCCCGCCAATCCGGCGGTGAGCTTCGGCTTCGGCCTCGGACTCACGGTACTGGTGGTATTCGCCGTCGGCCTGGTGCCGTACACGGGCGTCCGTGTGCTGTCACGAGCGGTGTGGTTGACCCGCCTGGTAGTGCTGCGTAAGCCGGTCTCCGCCTCGGGAATGCCGGTGACTTCGGATTCCGCGCGGGCAACGCTGTGGATCGAAGCGACCGAGGTCCTGATTCTCCCGAGGGAGGGCGTCGGCGCTGTAGCCGAACCTGTTTCCGTACCGCTGGTTCCGCTTGCGGGAGGGGATTGATGACGTTCGGACGCGACCTCCAGCCCTCCGCCGCGATCCGTGGCCATCTCCAGTTCACCCATGCCGGACTGGTCACAGCCACCTATTTCGTGAACCCGCTCGGATACGGATTACGCGGCGCCGGTGACAAATTCGAGGTCAAGTCGGCGCACCACGCCCTGGTGAACAACTTGCCCGACGGGTCGCTGCTGCTCGGTATCCAAGCCCAGCAGAACACCCTCGACGTCCTGAGCAAAATGGTGGAGGGTGTCGATCTCGAGGACTGTCCCGACTACGCGGACGAGGTCGTGGTCTCCTACCACCGGGTGTGTGCGATCGCGCCACGTACACGCATTCACTTGCTGAGCATTCCGGTGGGTTCGGCGAATCCAGGAAGCTCGGCATTGGCGCGACTGTGGCGGGGCGGTACGGCAACCGTCGACGCTACAGCTTTGTCACGTATGGACCTGGAATTCTATGAGAAGCAGGCGAATACGATTCTGTCCCGGATCGGCGGCGAATTCGATCCGGTACCGGTTCCGGCAGCGCTGTTCCAATGGCTGTGGGAGCACTATCTCGGGCGCGGCGCGGGGGGAGATCCGGTGGCGCCGACGCGGGCCGGCACCGTGGAAGACGCGACCGCCGCGGTCTTTCGCGCCGCGGCACTGGACGAGGGTGCGCAAACCGACAGCTCGCGACGGGTGCGTCCGTCATTCGTTCCGGTGATCAAGATCTTGCAACCGGATTCGGATTACGCGCCGTCCTATCAGGCGATGCTGACACCCCGTTCGTTCCCCTACGCGGGCATGAACTTTCCGGGCGGCAGCGAATTCCTCAATGTGGTCGAGGGATTCGACGGCATCACCATCGACTGGGGGATGCGGATATCGACCAAGCCGGCGGAGGTGGTGCTGAAGAACAACGAACTGAGCCTACGCCGGCTCGGTGAGCAGATGGATCAGCGCGACCAGGAGGTGACGTTCGCCCAGAACACCTTGATGTCGAAGGCGCAGCTGCTCGGCGAGTACAACAATCACTTCGAGGTCAACAGTGGCGAGTCCGAAGTAACCTTCACCACCGTCATCGCGGTGGGCGGCGCCTCGGCGGAGAAGACCATCGATGCCGTCAACGCGCTGAAGCGACGGTACAAGCGGTTTCAGGTCGAGATGACCGCGCCTGTCGGAGCCCAGGTCGACCTGTGGTCGATGCTCGTGCCCGGCAGCCCGCCGCGGCGAGCCTACGACGACTTCGCCCACATCGTGCCCTCGGATATGTGGGCTGGCTTCGTGCCGTTCGTGTCGAACCAGATCGGTGACGACAGCGGACCGGTGATCGGCGTCAATCTGCTGTCCGGCAATTTCGAGCCTATTCACTTCGGGATCATGGAGGCCGCCCTACACGACCTGTCGGCATCCTTCGCGGTGACCGGTGAACTCGGTTCGGGGAAGTCCTATTTCCTCAAACTGATGGCGGTGCTGGTGCACGACATGGGCGGTCAGTTTCTCGCGATCGATCGTAGCCAGGTAGGGGAGTGGGAGCACTTCGCCACCGCTATCGACAACGCGATCGTGATCGATCTGTCGAACCCCACTGTCTCGCTCGACCCGCTGCGCATGTTCGATCCACGGGTGGCGGGTGAGCGGACTTTGGACACGATTCTTCCGCTGCTCGATCTGTCACCGACTTCAGGGCCGGGCGTCGCCGCGGGCAGTTTGCTGAGCGTGAAGGGGTTGACGCAGCACGGTATTCGAAGTCTGCTCGACCTGGTTCAGGTAGCCGGCCAGCTGCGGGACCGCGCTGGGGCGGGCGCCGATTTCGCGGATCTGGCAGTGCGGTTGGAATCTCTGATCGAACGGGTTCCCGTGCTGTTCGATCCGACGTTGAAGCCTTTGCGTCTCAATGCCGCCGCGACCGTGGTCCGCAGCCACAAGCTCGCGCTGCCCACCGCCGAAGAGCTCACCACGCCGCACCTCTACAACAGATTGCCGCTGACCAAGCGACTCGGCACCGCACTGTACGAGCTGGTGGGCGTCGCGGCCAGGGAAGCCTTCCTGACCGACAACGGACGATTCGGGCTGCTGGTGGGCGACGAGGCGCACCATTTCACGCAAACGCAAGTCGGCGCGGCGGTTACCTCGGACTTCAGTCGCGATGGACGAAAACACCTGGCAGCCATCGGGTTGGCGTCTCATGATCCCGCAACGGACTTCCAGGGCGCGGCCCACAATCTGATTCCGAACCGGTTCGTCTTCCGGCAGCGCGATGACACCCTGGCACGTAACAGCTTGGCCTGGCTCGGCGTGGACCTGGAGGAAGCGCCTTACCTGGTCCAGATCTTGCGCGAGGAAACCTCGCCGCCGGTCGGCCCGGGGCGCCAGGTTCCGGAGGAACGTCGCGGCGAGATGTTCATGCGCGACGCGTTGAATCGGATCGGCCGCGGGAAAGTGTTCGGGCCGGCTAGAGCGGACCGGGCAGAAGCGATCAGCAGCACACCGACCTCGATGGCCGGAAGTCGTTGGCCCGCACTACCTCGCCGGGGCGCGCCGTGAGGTTTCGTGCCTGGATCGCTGCCTCGCGGTGGCGACGCCGAGTTGTCTTCGTAATGCTGGGCGTCGTCGGACTACTGGTGTTTCCTGGTGTGGTCGGTGCGATCGCCAGGGCCGCGACGCCGGAGCCGAGCGGCGGGGCGATCGGCAACAGTGCGTTGAGCTGGATGGAGATTCGCGATTCCGATGGAGTCGCGTTGGCGGACTATATCTTCGCGTCGAACTACAGTTTCCTCGACCCGATCGACAGCACGATCTCCCTCATCATCGATCTCGAACTCACCGGATACCTGACGATTGTCATCATCGGCATCTGGTTGATCGGCTACATCCTGAGCTTCCAGTGGCTCGACCTGATCGCTGAACCGCTACGTGGCGTCGCCGCACAGCTGACCGAGCAACTCGACACACCATTGCTGATCGCCACCGTAGTGACGATCGGCGGCCTCCTGATCGGTTTCTACTTGATGCGCGGAAAGTTCGCGGCCGCCACATCGCGGACCTTGTGGATGGTGTGCCTGGCGGTGTTCGCGCCGCTGGTTCTGGCGCAGCCGCTCGGTGAGACCCTTTCCTCGCACGGGGTGCTGGTGGTGGGCCGGGATCTGGGAGTGTCCCTGGCGGCTGGACTCACCGGGGACTCCGATCCAGATCCCGCGGGCCTGACCGCCAAGCTCCAGGAGCGGATGGCGAGTTCGCAGCGTTCCGTAGTGCAAGCCTGGAACTTCGGCCGTGTCGTGGACACTCAGCCCGCGTGCCGTGCGGCGTGGTCCTACGGGGTGCGGTCGGGGGATGCCGACCGGATCAAGGACGGCCTGCGTGGGTGCGGAGCCGCCGATGCCGCCGTCGCGGCCGACAACCCGGGAATCGGTCAGGTCGGGGCCGGCCTGGTGTTGCTGATCGCTGCCCTCATCCAGTTGGGCACGCTCTGCTATTTGGCTGTGCGCATCCCCGTCGCTGCCTGTGGCGGAATTATCCAAGGATTTCGCCTGATAATCGCGTGTGTGGGACCGGGGTACGCCGACCCGCGACTGGTGATCGGGCCGATCGTGCACGGTGGCGTGCTTGCCGCGCAGATGGTCGGGCACATCGTCGTCATCTGGCTGTGGTTGTTGGTCACCGAGAACTTCGCGCGGCAAGCAGGTCCCGACCAAGCCGCCTCGGTGCTCATCATCGGCGCGGTGGTCCAGGCGGGAGCGATACCACAGCTACGGAAGGTCAGCGCGGCCATACACACTCGTGGTGAATTCCTCACCGACCGAGTCGCGGCCGCGGTACGGAATGGCGGCGAAGGCTCCGGCGCTGGGGGCGGAGGCGGTTCTGGTGGAGGAATGGGCGCCACGAACGCAGGCGGTGTGATGGCCGACCTGGGGACACTTAACACCCTCAACTCGTCCGCGCCCTTGGCGTGGCTCCTGGCTGGAACCCCGAATCCGCTGAGTCCGTTGGCACGGGCCAACAAGATCAGCGCATTGGCGAATGCGAAAGTCGCGCAGGATCGTATCGACCAGTACCGGGAGAACGCTGTGAAGCGATCGCGGTGGATTCACGTCATCAGGAACGCCGCGGCTGAGCACGGCGGACTGAACAATCCACGAACAGCCGTCCGTGCGCTGGATGAACTGACCGATGAAGGCCTCCCGAAGGAAGCCTGGGTCCGGGCGCTGATGTGGGGCGGAATCCCCGAGAATAACGCGGTGCTGGCGGCCAACGCGCTCCATCTGCAGGGGAATCGGGCGGCGCGAAGTAGCCCGTTTGCCTTCAAACCCGCGCAGACCATCATCGGAAGCGTCGATCTCATCGAGCCGCGTTTGGCGAAAGGTAGCCTCCTGACATATGCCGAGCAAGCAGAATTTGCCTCGCAGATCATGGACGAAAACCTGGCTCCGCTGCTTCGAAGGATTGAGGGTGCGACGGTCGACAGGACGATGGTCGATCTGGTGCTGCGAAATGCTCATTCAGCCAAACAGTTGAGGGAAGAGCTGCTGAAGGTCGGAAACAAAGGCGGCACCGAGGCTGACGTATGGAACTCTATGGGGGCGGGCACAAGAATAACGATCGCCAAGGAGCTGAACGAGCGGTACAAAAAAGCGGCGCAAGATTTCGTACGCACTGTCCGCATGCACGGTTCGGTTCCAAAATCCGAACTTGGTAAGAAACATGCGGTGGAGGAAGCCTATAGGAAGCTGTTCAAGTTGCGGGATATGCACGAAATCCTCGATCACATTCACCCCACCCAAGGGGCGGACATCTATTCAGTTTAGAGGTGGGAAATGCAGGGGACACTGCCAGGGCGGCTCGGGAATGGAACATCCAAAGCGATCTTCGCCGCCCTGATTGCGATAGTGGTGCTGGTCTCGATACCAGTGTTGTTGGGTTCCGCTGTGTTGGGCGGCACCAAGGACTTTGTGAGCTGCCAGTGTGACAGTGTGGTTGGTCCCGATCCCTCGGTGACAGTGCGCCAGAGCGCCGCGAGCAAGTCATCGCCCTGCATGAAACCGGTTCGAACGTCCGGTATTCCGGCAACGAACCCGTATGCGGGACTGGCGACCGCCAGCGGCCCCCCGGTGTCGGGCTGGCTTCACGCCTGTGTGGCGGCCATGGAGTACGCGCCCTTTCAGCTCGCGCCGTTGCGAACCAGCGCCACCGGCATCGGAGTGGAGTGTGCTGGGAGACATGCGCTGGCTTTCGCGGGACACGAGTACCGTTCGGTGGCCACGGAGAGCGCCGCGGCCATGACCCGTGCAGTGGTGCACCTCGCCTCCACTGCGGTGCTCACCGGGCATTGTGCGAACGCGGACATTGCCGAGATACCGGATGCCGGTGTGGGGTTGCCCGTCGATGCCCGCGATGAACGCTGTGACCGACGCACGTACGGCATGACGGATTCTGTCGATCAAGTCGTGATTCTGCCGAGAACCATTGCAGCGCAAGGTCTGTGCGGCCAGCGAGTCGACTCGAGTGCGGTGTCGGCCGGTGACCTGGTCTTCTGGAGTTACCGGGATGGTGCGCCGACGCGCGTGGGCATCGCCGTCGACGACGAGAGAATGGTCACCCTGGAGGACTCCGCAGGTCGGTTCGTCGTGGCTGTGCTGCCGGAACGGAACGATGTCCGCGTGAAGCGGGTGCTGGCGGAGGCGGGGTGAGCATGCCGTGAACGCAACGCAGTCGGAATCGCAGTGGAGCAGTGCGGCATTCGCCGCGCCGGCACTCGATGCGCTGGCCTCGATCGCCAGCAGTTTCGGCCAGGGCAACCCGACCGCGCAGACAGGCACTCGCTATGTACCGCAGTCCTTCTCCGCCAGCTCCTTGGCTGTAGCCCATCCACCGGCCGTGAAGGGACGAGTCGAGGCGCTGGCACGCGTGGACCGGGAATGGGAACGACTGCTCACAGGTGCCGCCGGGGCCACGCTCGATGGCCGTCATCTGGTGAGCTCGCTGGTGGCGGAGGTGAATGCCGCATTGACCGCACTGGCTACTGTGCCTGACAGTGCGGCAGCCGGACATCGGTTCCTCGGGGTGTCGGACCGTGCACTGCGACGGGCGAGCGAGGTAGCGGAGCGCGGAGCGGTGTCGTCGAGGGTGACCTCGGATCGGGTGGCCGAGCTGTCACGCCGCTACCGGCCCGACCGGCGCACCAGGCGTCGAAGCATTGCTCCGGTTGCCGGCGCCGGCAATCATGGCGTGCCGCTTCGAAGACCGAGCGGTTCGCAGCGGCAATGGATTGATCAGGCGCTGAAAGTGCTGCGTGACAACGGCTATGACACGCGACGGATCGATCGAGCGGCGATCGCGGCGATCATTCAGCACGAATCCAGCGGCAATCCCAATGCGATCAACCGATGGGACAGCAACGCGGCGGCGGGCGTCCCCTCGAAGGGCCTCATGCAAACCATCGATCCCACCTTCAATTCCTATGCGCTGCCGGGGCATCGCAATATTTGGAATCCAGTGGATAACATCGTTGCCGGGGTGCGTTACGCAATCGATCGATACGGGTCGCTGGACAATGTACCCGGTATCGTCCGGCTGCGGCAGGGGAGGTCCTACGTCGGCTATTGATCGTCTGAAACATCTTCTCAGTATTGGCAATTCGCCGCTCAAGGTCTGTGGAATCTTTGTCTTTCATGGACAACCGAAATGATGTGCGGCCCGTGACCGGGCCCGAACTGGCGCACTACGAGCGACTGGCAAGCGAATTCGACAAGAACTGGTCGCACAGTGTCGAGTTCGTGTCGTGGATGAGCGCCGCTATCGTCGCCCGCTTGTTTCCGCTACCGGGACGCCACGGCTGGGCCGCGGATATCGGATGCGGGACCGGCCTTTTCAGTCGTGCTCTGGCCAAACGGGCAGCCGGGGTGCTGTGCGCCGACCCATCGGCCGCGATGCTCGGTCAGTTTCCGCCCATCCCGTCCTGTGTCACCTTGCAGGCGTCGGCCGAAGATCTGGTACTGGGGCGAGTCAAGCTGCCACACCACATCTTCGATGCGGTCCTGGTGAAGGAAGCTGTGCATCACATGGTGGATCGGCGGACCGTGCTGGTGGGGCTGGCGCAATTGCTGTCGAGCGCAGGGCGCCTGCTGGTGGTCATGGCGCCCAAGAGAATCGACCACCCGCTGTTCCCGGACGCGTTGGATCTGTTCGAACAGTTGCAGCCGGATCCAGAAGTTGTCGCGGAGGAGATGCGGGCCGCGGGCCTCGCAGTCGAGTTGGAGTATCGGAGTTACCGGTTGTCGATTCCTCGGTCCCGGTATGTGCGCATGGTACGCAGCCGCTATCTGTCTGTGCTGTCGAGGTTCGACGACGAGGAACTCGAGCAAGGCATCGAGGCGATGCCGAACCCCGGGGATTCGTTCGACTTCGTCGATCGAATCGCGTTCGTGACGGGGAGATGCGGGGTGTAGGGGCTTAGATCAGTCGTTTCCATGACTGGGAACACCTGATAATTGGACCGGGTGTGCCCTGAAGGACAAGACGACGACGTGCGCAGCCCCGGGTGGTGATTGCCGGACCGGTCTCATAGGTGGAAGGAGGAGCTCCGATGGCTTCCGGGTGGGATTGGGGAGAAATCGGCAAAGGTGCTCTGACCTTTGCCTTGCCGGTGGCGGCAACGATCATGTTTCCCGGAGTCGGTGGAATTGTCGGGGGTGCGCTCGCGAATGTCATCGTTCAAGCGATCAACGATGACGACGGATTCACGTTCCCGGAGCTCGGGCAAGCTGCCGTTCTCGGTGGACTCGGTGGACTGGGTGGTGGGCTTGTCGGCATGGGGGCCGGCAAGCTGATCGGTTGGGGCGCTGGAAAATTTGGAAAGCAAGGGCTCACCGCTGCCATGGATCCGGTCAAAGGACTGGGAAATCTGCGCAATCCGATCTTCACTATGCGACACAATTATGGCGCTATCCAGGGCGGCCAGACTTTCGCCCGGAATTACGGATACGGCGGGAAAGCGCTCGGAAGCGGGGTTGGTACTTGGTTTGCGCAGAACAAGCTTCAACCGAACGGTGCTGGTGGAGAGGCGTCGCCGGTCTGGCTGCCAACCAAGATCATCGGCAATGGTGTCGGAAAACTAGCATCGACCTGGGTATGAGGCGGCGGCCGTGGGCGAAATGAATTACTTGGAAATGCCGAACATGCAGTCGACCGACCCGCCGTACCCGATGGACTACAAATTTGGCGAGCCGACACGGCTGATGTATGAGGGGCTCCCGGGATCGGGCGAATATCCAGGGCTTCCGCAAATTTATCGGGGTGTCTACGATAGTTTCGGTAATCCTCCGAGGATGAATTTTCCCAAAGGGCTGAGTGTTCCCGATGGGCCGGACGTCAGCCCTCAGGTGCGGGCAAATTTTCGGAACTATGTGGCTACATCCAATAGGCTGCGGAGCGCTCTCCAGGAGTTGTCGGATGCCACCGGGAAAATTCCACCGTTCGTTGACAACATGCGCGAACAGGCAGAGCGGGCGCAGGAACTCATAAACACTTCCATTCAGACCGACATCAATGCGAAAGCGCCCACGCCGGCGCTGCCTGGCCAGCGGCAGGACGAGCATATGTGGGGATATATAACCGAGGGGGTCACGAAGCTGAGAGGAATCGCCGATGCTGCTTCATCTGTGTCGAAGGATGGCGCCGGAAAGATAGACGCCACGACTGCTCGTATCAAGGAACTGGAAGCGGAACTGAAAGCCGCCAGGCAGCAACTCAACGATCTCTTGTACCGATCGAGCCCAGGTGGGGGAGGGCTCGGAACGGGCGCTGCCGACTTGCGTAAGGATGCCACAGCGGCCTTGGACCGAGCTCTGGACGGCTTGCGGAACGTCGGGACGCAGGCCGCGAATTCGGGGGTCGGTTCGGGTCTCGGTTCAGGCTTGGGCGCGATGAGTTCGCTGCTGCCGATGTTGATGCAGCGCGCGATGGGGCAGAATCTGTCCGATCGTGATTTGCTGCGGCGGCGCAAGGAAGCTGAACCGAAGGCCAAAGCTGTACCCGAGCCCGCAGCTCCGCCGCAGCCCGGTGCGGGTGCGGCGAAACCGCCGGTCGCGGTGCCGAATTCGCCGACGCAGCCAGGAGCGTCCGCACCGGCGGGGCAGGGTGCCGGAACACCAGCCGGGACGCGCACGCCGGGACCCGATGGTGCGGTGGTCTACACCTTCCCCGACGGTCGCACGCAGAAGGTGTCCGTGGTCGTGGCTCAGGCACTGGACAAAGCGTTCGCGAACAAGAGCGGCACCGATGCTCATGCGGCGTACGTGGAGACACCCGCAACTTGGCCCAAGGTGAAGGGCAAGATCGAGGATCCGGGTGAACGGGTCGACCCGTATCAGTCCATGACCGGTGATGTCGCGGTGTGGGAGAACCGGTCGGCGTTGCTTGCGGTGTTCGGTACCGAATCCAGCGGCACCCTAGAAGTTGTCGTGATCGGTGAGCTGAAGCCGTTCACCGCCAAAATAGGGGATGGAGATGGGGAGTTCGGGGATTTCGCGGGGTTCTTCCATCCGAAGGGGATCGAGGTTGCGGCCGCAGCGAAGCCGTCGAACGCATCGTCCGCACCGCCCGAGCCCGCGGCTGCGGCGACGCCGCCGGCGATCGCAATGCCGACAGCGACGTGACAGGGACGCATAGGTATGGAGCTCAACGTCGACCCACGGGCGCAGGCCGATGCCGCTTCGGCCTTGGCGCGGGTACTCGCCCAGACCGAGGCCGCGATTCCGTCCGGTCAGGTCGTGCCGGCGGGTGTGGACCGGACGTCGGCGGTGGAGGCGCCCCGGTTGGACGCGCGGGCGGGCTCGGACCGCCAGGCCTTGACTGATCTGTTGGGTGGCGCCCACCGGACCGCGCACGATATCGGCAAGGCCGCACAGGAATACAGTCGCGCCGATGACGACGGTGCGCGCTTGATCGGCGGTGCGGGCGCGGATCTCCTGAGCAACCCCGTTCCGGAGCCTGGGCCCGGGCGGCTGTGGGCGGGACCGATTGCGATCGGTCCGGCGGCCGGCGTCCCGGTCGACATGCTGACCTACGCACGGCAGTTGCGCGCAGGCCCTGGGCCGACCGCGTCAGCGGAGTTCGCTCGGGATATCCGCGCGTTCCTCGCGGGTCCCTTCGCTGCGGCTAACGATCAGCTGACGGTGACGCAGAACGTGCTCCGAGCTTGGACCCCACACGGATACGCGGCGGCCGAGGAACTTTCACGCTACGGCACGCAACTCGGCGAGGCCGGTATGCGCTTCGCGGGCGTCGCCGACGACATCGACGCGTACCTGCGGGACTTCGAGACCGCGAAGGACAAGCACCCCACCCCGGACGAGATCCGCGCGGTGCGGGAAAAGCTGCTGGCGGCGGTCCGGGCCGACGACGAAGTCGCAATACAGAAGGCGCTGGCCGAGTTCCGGGAGTTGCATGCCCGCTCAGCGGAGACGGCCGGCGCCTACGAGAGCGCGGTGGCGAGCCGGAGTCCGGCGGACGGGCAGAACGGTGGCGGCGACGCCAGCGCGCTCAGCTCGATGCTGCCGTTGATCAGTGCTTTGAGCTCGGCCGGTCAGCAGCTTGCCCCGGTCGATGACCCCTACCTCGAAGAGGGACTCTACGACGACGAATACCCCTACAGCCCAGCCTCTCCCGGCTATTACCCATCGGGTACGCCCGCCGCCGGACCGGTGGCCGCGCAGACAGTCCTGCCCGCCGCCGCGGTGAGCGCAGCGGCCTCCACGACGGGTGCGAACTTGCCGAGAGCCGCCGCTGTCGAACCGCGCGCAAGCCTGCCCACCAGCTCGGCGATGCGCAGCACCGGCATGCCGTATATGCCGTACGCGCCGATGGCGCCAGGTATGGGCCAGGGTGCCGGACCGAACAACGAACGCAACCGAGTCGTCGCCTGGCATCCGGATCGCCTGATGTATGTCGACGACACTCCGCATACCGACCTCGTCATCGGCGAAAGACCAACCATCGCACCGACAGTGACACCGCCGACTCCGGCGCCGCAGTCGCCCACCCGTTCCGGAGGTACCGCATGAGTTCGATTCACCCCGAGGTGCAAGCTGCCCTCGACATGGCGCGCGACCTGCGTAACCGCATCGCCGATCTGCGGGAGCGGATCGATCAGGTCCGGGCCCGCCGTCCATCACCGAGCGGTGCGGTCATCCCCGAGGTCGACGCGATGGGGCGGCTCACCGGTTTGTATCTGGCGCCGGGAACGGCGGCTCGGTTCACCACAGCCGAACTCACCGCGGAGATCATGGCGGCGATCGGGGAGAGCACCGCCGACGCGGCACGCCAGCATCACGCGATCATGAACGACTCGATCCCGTCGGATCTCATCGATGCCGCCGACCCTGCGGCGGCCCCGTCATGACCGAACCCGCTGCGGTGACCGTCGCCGAGACTGTGCGGTGGCTGCACGAGGAGGGCTTGGCCCGATTGGCCGGTATCGCGCAGCGAATGCCGAATCCGTTGTGCGCGTACACCATCGATGTGGCGACCGGTTCGGTGACCGGTCATCCGGTCACCGGAGTCGGGCTGGGCTCCGATGTGCTTACGCTGACCGCTGACGACCTGCCGTACCCGGTGGGTACTTCAAAACGGCTTGTCGTCGTGGGAGTCACGCTCACGGAGAGCATCCTGGTCGTGGACCTAGCTGTGGCGCAGAATATTTCGGTGAACGCCTTCGACCCGGTGCGGATCATCCGCTCCTGGGTGGCGCAGTTGCTACTGAACCGTGAGGTCGCGCTCACCACCAACAGCGCGGATTTCGCGGTCCCGGCGGGGGATCGGTGTGTACACGCGTTTCTGCCGGGCACGGGCGGCACCGTGATCAATGTCGACGACCGCCACCCTCCGATCACCACGATCGCTTTGAACTCCAACTCCGACGGTCCCGACCACCTCGACGTGGATGCCGATGGCGTCGGCGAGATGTACCTGGGTGCAAGGTACTGGGCGCTCCGGACGGTCTTCGGCGTGAACGAGCCGGTCTGGGCTGCCTTGACCGAGACACTGGATGACAGAACACATTTGGAGCGCAGCACATGAGCGAGATACCCGGCGAGCCGGATTTCGAAGACCAGAACTCCGAGGAACCTGATTGGCGTGCGATGTCCTACGAGGTGTTCAATCCGGATCACACCGTCGGAGTGGCCTGTGACCGCGAAGGTCAGGTGCGGGGACTGCACCTGACCGACGCCGCGCGCGACCAGGGTGACTCCTGGCTGTCCGCCGAGATTCTGCGGATCACCACCCTGGCGCACATGAAGTCACGGGTAGGTCTGCGGGCCGAAATGGAGTACAAGGGCGTGCCGTCCTACACCGTCGACGCGTTCGATTTGCCCACGGAGGCAGCCTATCTCGCGGCCGAGCGCGCCGAGTTCAGCCAGCCGGAGTGAACGATCCGGTGCTGGATATCGATGATCCCGCAACTGTTCTGGCGAACGTCGAGCGCCTCGGCGCTGCCTTGGCGGCGCACGCGGACGAGGTCCGGTCGACGACCGCGCGGTTCGTTGTGCAGAACAAGCCTGCCTCCACCCTGGACGAAGACCTGCTCGCGGTTCGGGATGCGCTGTCCGAGCGTTTATGCGCCTGCGCGGCCGCGCAGGAACAACGCGCGGACCGCTCGGTCGCCGCCGTGCGGGCGGCGCTCGCGGCGCTCATCGCGGCAGACGAACTGAATGCCAAGGCAATCCGAATGTGACCGGGGAGCGGCGAGCCGAGGACTCCTATCGCGACGCGATACTGCGCGGGCAGTGGCCGGCGATCTCGCCGGAGGACTGGCGGCAGCTGGAATCGGTGGCCCGCACGACGGCCGGCGACCTGCGCCGCGATACCGAAATCGATAGTGCGCGGCGAGCATTCGATGCGTCGGTACGCGCGAGCGCGGGCCTGGAAGCCCTCGGCGATGACCTGCGCGGGCAACAACGGCGATCCGAAACCCTGAGCTCGGCGCTGGACGCCACGGGTAACGCATTCGGTCAGTCAGCCGAGCTGGTGCGCCGCACGCGACACCAGATGCTCGACATCCTCGACCGGGCGCTGCGAAGAATCGCCGCGGCGGAGCAATCACCGGCGGATATCGAGTCCATTCTCCGACAGGCTGGCTCGGAAGTCGCCGACGTCGCGGCCACCGCCCGTCGTCACGTCGCAGGGATCGCGCAACCAGCGCTCATGTTGCTGGCCGACTTGCTCGGCGGGCCGGGACGGCAGATAGCGCAAACCCCGGTGCCCGGCTGGCGCCCGGCACCCGGCGGGTCGGAGCTGCAGCCGACGGGCGGAGCGACGCAACCATTGCCCGCTTTCAGCCAGACTCCGGTCGCCGGTGACGTGCGCGAGGGCAGCGGCCCTGGGGCGATGTCGCAGGCTCTGATCGGACCGGTCGGAAGTTTCGAGGAACCGGAATCGCCTGGGCGAGAACGCTATCAGCCGCCGTTGGCGGGTGGCGCGACCAACTCGGGGGATCGGATCGACGACGCTGGGCGGCCGGTTTCGCAGAGTGAGCCGACGACTTCTGCTCGGGAGCAGCGCGAGAACGAGTCGGTGGGCGTGGCGCCGGAGCTGGGTGCGCCGGGCGTCAAGACCGACCCGGTGCTGGGCCCGCCGCCGATGATCGGTGCCGGCATCCCGCCGAACCTCGCTCAGGCCCCGGCTGCTTCGTCGCCCATCCGGCCGGCGGGCGCGGCAGCAGGTAATCTGCACCCGGGTCGTGGGGCGGTGGATGCTCCGAGGCACGACGGACGAGAACGCATCGCGGCCGTCGCGCCGACCGGGACAGGGCAACCCGGCCAGCTCTCGCGCGGCGGAGCGGGCGTCCACGGCCCAGCCGCGAATGAGGGCAGCGACGCCACCCTGCGCGATGCGCTCGGGGCGGCGATGCTGGCTGCGGCCGCGCCGAACTTCGTGATCGGCGATGACGTCGATGCCGATCTGGTCCTGGTGCGGACGCTACTCAGCGGTGTGCTTGCGGCCGTCGGCACCGGCACGCTTGGGCTCAATTGGGCAGTGTCGGCCATGCGGCACCCGGCCGGCGTGAGCGTTTTCGTCACCTCGAACGAGGGGCGGAGCTGGCTGCCGCGGGGGTTGTATCTGCCGCGCGAGCTCTCGGTGCCCTGGGCGTGGGAGAGTGCGGACACCGCGGGCTGGGACAGGCACCCTGATCCGGCATGGATCCTGCTCGAGTTCGGCGAGTTGGTGCGGCGTGAGCGGGGCGCCCGGCTGACGGCGCTCGCCTCGTCGGAGCCGATCGGCATCGGTTTGCGCCAGCGACTCCGCGACGTTCCATGGGCCGGTCCGCTGCCGGGGCCGACGACGGTCGACTTCAGCGCTCCAGCACCAGGTTTGGTGGATCGGCTGGGGCTGGTAGGGGCTGCGCGCCTCTTGGCGGATGTAGCCCGGACGCCGACCGCGAACATCGCTGCCGAGATCCTGGCTCTGGCCTCGGACGCCCACGCTCGGGCCGAACCGATGGGTTCGGCCTATTCGAAAGAGAACGGGCTGCACCAACTTCGGCGACGGATCCTGGACGCATACCACGCGGGCACGCCGATCGCGGCGGCTTGGTGGGATGAACTCGAGGACGCGGATATTCTGCTCACCGCGACCTTGCGCACGCATCGGGCTGACTTGGGGAGGCGTGTGTTCGGCCGAGCTGTTGCCAACGAATCAGGCACTGGCACAGCCAATGCCGATGTGGCCGTGCTCTACGAACAGGTCTGCGAGCGCCGGCGCAACGAACTCGTCCTGCTGCTGTCCGAGGATCCGTCACGGCAAACCCTGCGCGACGCCGTCTACGCGCACAGTCAGCTACTTCCCGCCGCCGGCCAGGACAACGCCGCACAAGCTGTCAGGCCGAGATAGGTCCCTGCTCCCGGCGTTGGGAAGGCTCGACAATGAGGTCCACTGGGGATGAAAGGACACGTGTGCCATGGTGAACCTCCGAGTCGACACCGACGACTGGCGGCGGCACGGCGCGGAACAGGACGCCGCGGCCGCGCAGGACCGAGCCATGAAGGCTCCACCGGCGGAGCTGGAGGCGTTTCCCGCCGAGTGCGGAAACGTCGCGCACGCACTGTATGTCGCGCTGTGCGGATTCTATGAATGGCGTGCCGAGGAAGGTGAGGCGAACGCCGTTGCGCGGGAGGGAATCGCCGCCGGCAGGCGCAGGGGCGCTGACGCGTATGACGAGACCGACAGCGAAATGTCGGCAAATATCCGGGCCATCGACCGCGAAATGCAGGGTACTCGGCCGTATTAGCTACAACGGCGTCTGCGCGAGGGCTCCCACGAGTGGGAACGATCGACAATGGGCGGAACGGGTTCCGAGAGAGCAGGTGTGCGGTGGCGGCTGAATTTGCGTTCGACCTCGATGCGGTAGATCGGCTGGCAAGGGTGAACCTGGAGGCGGCGAGCTACTTCCGGCAGCTGGTGCGGCCACCGGAAACGGAGCTGTGGCTGGACCGCTACCACGACAGTCACGGCGAGTGCGGGGAACCTATGCGCCATGAGTTCGTGAATGCCTATCGTAACGAGCTTGCCTCGGGCTACGCCGATCTCGCGTGCCGCCACGAATTGATCGGCCAGGTGCTGCGCCACGCCAAGGCATTGGTTCTGAGCAACGACAGCGACAGCGCGGCAACGATCGTGGCCGTCGGCACTCAGGTGCAGAGGAGCTGAGCCGTCGTGACGGAGAGCCTGGACATCGATCTCGCCGACATGCGTCGGCTGGCAGCCGACCATTCGCGGGTCGCCGACAAGATCCGAGAATGGGCCGAGCCACCGCACGAGTGGCTGCGCAATTTCGAATCGATGTTCGGCACGATCAACGACCCGGTCAATAAATCGGTGCACGAATTCTTCGACGCGCGGAAACGAGCCGGTTTCGCGCTGGCCGACGACCACGATGAGACAGCACAAGCACTGCGCGATGCCGCGGACGCATACGAGCGCACCGACAGCGGCAACTCAGCCCGAATTCACGCCGCCGGAGCTCCGGACGCCGAACCGACGCGTGGTACTGGTGCGCCGGGCGGAGTGAATGGGACGGCGCCCGAACACTCGGGCCCGGTCCAGGCCGCGGGCCCGGCACCGGTCGCCGCCACGCCGGCTCCAGACCGGCCGGACGCAACCCCCGCACAGACTGGGTCGACGCCCTTGGCGGCAACCGCAGCACCACAGGGTGTTTCGTCAGCACTGCCAGGTGCGGGCGGATCGGGAACCTTTGGAAGCGGCGGAGCCGAACGTCCACCGACGGGTGCATCGGGCCGCGCGGATATCCCGCCCGTGCCGGTGCCGACACCGTTCGCCGCGGCCGTATCGGCAGCGAAGGACAAGGCCGCCGAGCCCGCCCATGTCGTGGGCGAGGCGGTCGACGAGGACCTCGTGATCGCCCGTACTCTGCTGAGCGCCGTCCTGGCCGCGGCTGGCTCCACGACGGCTGGGCTGACCTGGGCGGTGTCGGTCATGCGTGGTGCGGACGGCATCGGTGTCTTCCTCACCTCGAATGAAGGGCGCGGCTGGTTGCCCGCCGGAGTGTTTGTGCCGCAGGAGGTGTCGACGCCCTGGGTGTGGGACGACCTGCTTGCCGACGGCTCGGACGGCGGCTCGGCGCGCTGGGAGGGACTCGCCGATCCGGCTCGGATCCTGGTGGAGTTCGGCACTCGATGGGGCCCGCGAGCCGGTGCGAATTTGACCGCGCTGGTCTCCTCTGGACCGATCGACCCTGACCTGCGTCGGCACGCGGTGGCAACGCAGGGGAACATCGGCCCCACCCCGGAACCGGACCTTCGGGTATGGACACCCGACACCACCGACCGGCTCGGCCTGGCCGGTTCCTCCGACGCGCTGGAGTTCGTTGCCCAGACCCCGGATTCGGAGGTCGGCGTCCGCTGCAACGGCTTGGCCGCGGAAGCGCAGCAACTGCTCGGAAGCGACGAACCGGGGCGTGGCGAGCTCGGAATGTGGGGGCTGCGGGAACGGGTCATCGCCG
Source organism: Nocardia sp. NPDC051832 (assembly GCF_040681285.1). Lineage (NCBI taxonomy): Bacteria > Bacillati > Actinomycetota > Actinomycetes > Mycobacteriales > Nocardiaceae > Nocardia > Nocardia sp. NPDC051832. The sequence goes on along the minus strand of NZ_JBFAYL010000006.1, from coordinate 214,164 downwards.
CCGTCGATTCCGAAACCGAGGTGCCGCAACAGTGGTGGGACGAACTACGTGACGCCAACGACGTGCTGGGCGTGGCGATGGCTGTGCGCCGCATAGACGCGAGCCGAATTCCCCTGGGCGAATTGCGAATCGACGACGACGGCGCGCTGCGCCGAGCTGTATTCGAGCGGCGTTGCAACGAACTGGTATTGCTGCTGGCCGAGGAGCCGACCCGGCAGTGCTTGCGCGACAGTGTGTATGCGTACGAGCAGATCGTGAACCATCCACAGTTCGTTCCGCTCACTGCGACTGCTCCGGGATTCGACCGCGGGCCGGTTGGACTGGGCCTCGGCACCGCTGCGGGTCGCGCAGCGAGTGGTCCGCCGAAAGGCGCGAGCGCAGCCGCGCCAGGAGATGGGGATTCCGACCGCGCGACAGCGCCCAAGCGGGCCTGAGACAGTCACGCGGAAGGGTCTGAGCCGGACGGGAGGTACACGTGACCAGCGCTGAGACACTGCCTGAGGTCGATCGGCCCGCGGCCCAGGTGACACCTTGGTCTGGGTTGGCGCGCGCGGTAGTCGTCGCTGGAGATCGTGGGCAGGAAGCGGAATCGTCGCCTGCCGCGGGATCGCGTGCGGGTGTGACCGCGGCAGCCGCCTCCGGATCTCCGGTCGTCCCCGTCGATGGGATTGTGGGTCACCCGATTCCTGTGCCAGGGGACCTGGACCCAGGCCAGCTGTTGGTCGGCGTGCAGAATCTGCTTTTCGCGCCACCGAATGCGCTGCCCAAAGCAGAGCCGCCGGTTGCTCCTCCGCCGGCCGGTCCCGAGACGCCCGCGCCGCCGAAGCCGCCTGCCGCCCCGAAGACAGCGGTGCCACCGCTGGTCGATCGTTCTCTCGTCGAAACCGTTGCTCCGATGGCACTTTCGACACTTGCCGCAGCGCCGATGCTCGCGAGCTCGCTCGCGGGCATGCTCGGTGGTGGTGCAGGAGGTGGTGGCGCCGGCACGGCCGCGCCGACCTCGGACCATGTGCTGAAGGTTATCGACGCGCTCGAGGCGCTGTACGGCAGTGGTGGAGCCGCCGCGGGAGCTGCGGGAACCGGCGCCGGGATCGCCGCCGACGGCACTGTCCCCGACCCCTACCTCCGCCGGCAACTGTTCCTGCAGAACCGGCTAGCCGCCATCGGGAACCTGGACGGCCAGCTCAACACCTACATGACGGCCCTGGCTAAGGGAAACCAGGCCACCGCGGCAGCGCTCAAACAGATCCGCATCGACATGCTCACCCAGATCGCGGCACTGGGTGACAGCGCGATGACCCCTGCCGGCGAGAAACAGAAGGACGAGATCGTCGCGCGCGGTCTACGGAAGGCGCATGCGCTCGTCGGCAGCAGCGAAGCCAAGGCAGCGGAGATCGCCGCCCAGGTGGACCGGCTCACCGACCAGTACGGCGCGGATCTCCGGCAGCCGAAGAGCGATATGCATCCGGCCGCCCGAGCAGCGATAGCCGAGGCGATGAAGCATCTGGGCAAGCGCTATAAGAGAAACACAACGGGGCCGATCAACTTCGACTGCTCCGGGCTGACGAAGGTTGCGTTGGCCGCGGCGGGAAAGAAGGTGACCCATAACGCGTTCGCCCAGTACCGGGAAACTTGGCCGGTCGATCCGAGATCTATCAAGCCAGGAGATCTCATATATCCAGACGCTCAATGGAACAAGAGAGTACCCGGCGGGCCGGGGCACGTTCAGATGTTTATCGGGAACTATAACGGAGTTCCGAGCGTCATCCACGCCGGTGACCCTGTACAGATCTCGCCACTGCCGAAAGGGTATCGAGCGACGCGGTGGGTGGAATGAGGCGGCCGATGCTTGAGCGGGAGGATCGAGACCATGGGTGACAACCCCATATCGGAACTACTGAATGCTGTTTCTCCCCTCTTTTTTCCGAAGAAACTCGGAGATCAAGAGGTTGTGCGCACTCCTCGTGACCGGCTCAACGTCGGAGAAAAGCTGCATTGCAGTCAGTCCTTGGTCTCGGAGGGCGGGCAATACCGCCTGGAGATGGTTGGGCCCGGTGACGAGACCGGAAACCTCGTTCTCTACGGGCCCGGCAACCGGCGGATTTGGAGCTCCGGGACCGGCGGTCAAACAGCCTCGTACGCACAAATTGGTGCGGACGGATCGATTGATATCGTCAAAATAGGGTATGGGCCGCCGCCGCAGTACCAGGTGACGCCCGTGAAGATCTGGTCGACCCAGGCCGGCGACAGTGGCGCCGCTTATCTGAAGCTCGAGAAGGATGGCAGCCTGGTCGCCTACGACCGCGACGGGCAGCTGGTCGAGCGGATCGTCCGGCCGGATACCGGCAAGACATCGCCCTGGGACGATCTGTACGCGCCGCTGGAGGCATCGCCCAAACTGCGCTCGTTGGTCATCGATGCAAACCAGACATTGAAGGGTCTCTGGTATCAGCTGGGAGCGATAGAATCGAGGCCCGTGGTGCCTTCGGCGGCGTCGACGAAGCCGGTCATCCCGGGTGGTGCGCCCGGCGCCGGAGATACCGGGAACGGCGCGCAGGCCGCAGGCGATGCCACGGCGAAGGCGGGTTCCGCAACCACCATTCTGGACACTGAAACCAAGAAGGTCGCGCTGCTGACAGACAAGGCGATGAACCTGGTGCTCGATACGAAAGACATGGTGAAGAAGGATGTCGCGGGTTTGCGGAGCGAAATCAGGAAAGGTATACCCGCGACTCTCGGATCGGCATCATTGGAGGAAGCCGCTGAACGGGGTTTGATGGACGCTGTTCCCATGACGATCAAGTCTGTCGAGAAACGGGTCACACAACTCACCGCGGATTTGGCCAAACTGGCTGGTGACGTCCCGAAACCACCACCGACTACCCCGGTGAAGCCCGGCGACGGAGAGGACAACGGCGGTGGCGGCGACTCGGGCTATGTCCCCGGATCAGGCATCGATTACTCGGGTCTGTTCGGTGCCAACGCGAATACCGCGAATACCGCCAACACCGCAGCGTCGGCACTGTCGAGCACACTGTTCGGAGAGTTGCGAAAAGCGCTGTCGGCCGGGGCAACCGAGAGCTCTCTAAGGAACGCCGCGGGTGGGGCGGGCTCGGCGATGGAACAGGCTGTCTTGAGCAGCCTGCTCTCGAAACAAGACGCGTACTCGCTCCGCGCACAGTCCCAGAACTCTGAACAGGTGCGCGCGGCCGAGGTTCGACGGACCAAGAAGGAGCGGGAGCGCAGTGAAGCGGCGCTGGCGCTCGGTCCCAAGCCCGGTGCGACCGCGCCCGGGGACGGCACACCCCCGCCTCCGCCGGCGGACCAAGCCGGATCGCCGCCCGCAGCCACTCTTGCGTCCGCGCCGAGCGGTGAGGACCTGGTGGCTGTCGACCCCAGCCGCGCACCGGAGGAGGGCGGGCTCCGAAACGGCGATCTTGCCAAGTACGCCAACGGCACTGCCGAGGTTCTGATCGAGAACGGCGTCGTTTATGTGCTGGTCGGCAACGGACGCCATCAGGTCGATTCGACCACATCGCCGACCGGCGAGCAGGGCAGCTATGGTGAGTTCCTGGGATTCTTCCGGCCCAGAACGACTGCGTCCCTGTCTGGTTCGGAGCCGACCGGCGCCGCGCCGCCCGCGCGGGCTTGATCGCTACCGGGTCGGCGGCATGCCAGGCCCGATAATGGGCTGAATCTCGGCTGGTTCGTCTACCTGTCCACACTGAGCGCACATCGTCTGCTGGGTGATCCCCGCGCCGCACACCGAGTGGGTATAGAGAATCGGCGGGTCCCCCTCAGTGGCCCATCGGTCGCCCCACTCGGTAAGCGCAACCAGCGCCGGCACCAATGCACGGCCTTTGTCGGTGAGCAGGTACTCGTACAGCTCTGGCTGCTCACTGTATTTGTGGCGCCGCATGATCCCGGTGTCGACGAACCGATCGAGCCGGGATTTGAGGACGTTGGTTGCGATGCCCAGGCTGCGCTGGAAGTCGCTGTAGCGGGTGGCACCGGCGAAGGCTGCGTCACGAACGATCAGCAGACTCCAGCGCTCGCCGATCACTTCCAAAGAGCGGGCGATCGAACAGACCTGTGCGTCGTAAGTCTTCCCCAGCATGGGGACAACCCTACCAGGGAGCTTGCGTCATGAAAGTGACGGCGCTAACATCACTTGCATGATGCAAGCAGCTAGTCCCGATTTCACTACGACGTTTCAGGTGGACCGAACGCCCGACGATGTCTTCTCGGCGATCATCGATGTCCGCGGGTGGTGGTCGCGCGAGATCAACGGTGTGACCGATGAGGTCGACGAAGAGTTCGACTACCGCTACCAGGATGTGCACCGCTGCACGATTCGGGTCGTGGAGCTCGTGCCCGGCCGAAAAGTGGTGTGGCGCGTCGTGGACAACTACTTCAATTTCATCGACGACCAGGCCGAATGGAAGGACACGGAGATCGTTTTCGACATCGTCGCGACCGACGGCGGTGCCGAGGTGCGGTTCACTCACGTCGGCTTGGTGCCGCAATACGAGTGCTACGACGTGTGTTCCAACGCGTGGGGTGGCTACCTCGAGGGCAGTCTGCGGAGTTTGATCAGCACCGGGCTCGGTCAACCCAATCCACGCGAAAACGGCGACGCACCCTCCCATCAAGCCGCTGCGACAGCAGCTCGTGACACGCTTTCCGTCCCGCGAAACGCTGCGGCTGAGGCAAAGTCGAGCGGAGTCTGAGGTGGCAACCATCGCGGGTGCGGCGATCCTGATCACGGGCGCGAATCGAGGGATCGGAAAGGCGTTGCTCGAGGAAGCGTTGCGACGTGGCGCCGCACATGTCTATGCCTGCACGCGGGACCTGTTCGAGCACGAGGACGAACGAGTCACAGCCCTGCTGATGGACGTGACCGACTCCGAGGGGATCGAGCAGGCGGCGAAGGGCGTGCCCGCACTCGATATCCTCGTCAACAACGCCGGCGTCGCCGCCTACGACGATCTCGCGGATCCCGCAGTCGTCGAATACCACCTAGCTGTCAACCTTTTCGGAGTCCATTGTGTGACCCAGGTGTTCCTGCCCCTGCTCGAGCGTTCGCGTGGGGCGATTGTCAACAATGTGTCGGTCGCGGCGCTTGCCCCGCTGCCCATCATCCCGTCGTACTCGATTTCGAAAGCAGCCGCGCATTCCCTGACGCAGTCGCAACGGACGCTCTTCGCGGGCCGTGGCGTCTGTGTCCACGCGGTGTTCACGGGACCAACCGACACCGAGATGTCTCGGGACTTCGACGCTCCGAAGGCTTCTGCGGCGTCGGTCGCGAGCGCGATCTTCGATGGCGTCGAGACCGGGCAGGAGGACATCTTTCCCGATGCGATGTCGCGAACCATGGCAGCCGGCTGGGCGAGCGGGCCGGCCAAGGCGCTGGAACGCGAGTATGCCGCGATCCCGACCGTCGAGCGCCCCGCGGCGCCTCGGTTATGACGTACCGCCATGCCCCTTCCGGCCGACTACGACTGCCATCCCTTTGTAGCCGCTGCGCGCCTGTTCGTGATCTCCTCGAACGACCGCACGGTACGTGCACGATCCATACTGGTTGTACTTCCGTTGAATCTGTTCCATGGTGAGGCTCACCGCGGGGAAGAAAGTCTGTTCGCCGGCAAAATATCCAGTGGATCCGATCATGTGCGCGACAATGAACAGCCCGCTCGGCTTGAGTGAGTTCATGAGAGATGTGGTGGCGAAATCGAACTGGGTCTCCTTGTCGGTGATCGAATCCCCGACGAAGAACGAAAGCACGGCATCGTAACGTGTCGGCTCCAGTTCGTAGATGCTGCCCTTTTTGATGGTTGACAGTCTCCTGACTTTTTGGAGGTCGGCGGGAACGCCCAAGCTATGAATATATTTTTCGAATCTCTTCCATTTGGATAGCCTATGGTCGTCGATCCCGTCGAGTACGCACTGGAGATGGTCGAGATTCTGGGCGGCGATATCAACCAATTCGAGAGAGCCGTCTTCTGAGATGTAGGGACTGATAAGCAAAGAAGGGTATAGATTAGGGCCCGAACCGATATCGGCGACTGTGCATTGGCTATCGATGTCGATTTCCATCTCCCGCAATGCCGATGTCACGAATTCTATGATTTGGCGATCCTCGGATAGAACGCCTCTGCCGTAATTTCGCTCCACATACTCCTCTGCATCGAAATCGTCCCAGTCGTTGAAAATTTCCGGTCGATGCTGGAAATATACGTGCTCGATTCGATCGAGCAGTGCCGAGTGACCGGCCGCTTCAATAATCCTCTTGGCATAGGTTTCGGGCGATACGAAATATTCTGGCAAGATGGATACCAGAGTGTCGGTGAACAGCTTGCCGGGCGTGCCGTAGATGCATTCGATCTCCGGCCTGCCGAATGCTCCGAGCCTCAGCAGATACCAGGTTGCCACCATCAATGAGCAGGGGTAGGTCCCCTTCGTCCTGTGATAACTCTCCAATCCTCGCTTCATCTTCTTGTCGTCGATCAGGTCCAGGACGATCGGGCAGTAACCAAGCAGTTCGGACTCGAGCACTACAGCATCTGGCTGCGCAAGATTCTCGGATAGGTGTTGCAGGAATTCATTCAAGCCGAACTCGTCCACAGGGATTCCTGTGCTGTAGTCATCTATGAGGACAATCCTCGAGAAGCTGGCATCGTATGAAAATTCATGCAACTCTTCGATGCTCAGCAGGTGTTGAACGGAGAATTCTTGATCCGTGTACACATGCGCATACTCGATGCCGACCGAACGGGATGTCGAATCTGCTTGATGCATGTCTGTATCGTGGTTGCATTCACTATTCTGCATATCGTCCCTTGGTTGGTGTCGACGTTGTTCGATCACGGGATGTTGAAGTCAGAATTTGCTGACGGAAGCGCCGGTCGCCACTTCACGATAGAACCTGTGCGTTTTCCTCTATCGCCATTTATGGGAAGGGGACTGCGAAGTAGGGGTTTTCGACTGGATATGATCCGAATGTGTCTCCGAACAATGATCACCGTGGCGGGTAGGAGTTCTCGCGTTGAGCCTCTTCGCCTGGGATAACTATCGGCATGTTTTTGCTCCAGCGGGCGCATTCGCCTTGACTGTGGCTGGAGTAATGTCGCGAGCTGGCCTGTCCACGATAGGCCTGGGGATCCTTCAGCTGGTCTCCGACAAATATGGCGGATATTGGCTCGCGGGCGTCGCCTGTGGAACGTATATGGTCTGCGCGGCCATCGGTGGGATATATTGGGGCAGGCTGGCTGATATTCGAGGGCAGCGGTGGGTGCTGCACCGAACTGCGCTGATCCTGGTGGTCGGCGCCTTCGGCATGGTCCTCGCTGTCTCCAGAAAAGGATCCGTAACGGACCTGCTGATAGCAGCGGTCATCATCGGGGTAGGAATACCGCCGGCCGGTGCAATGGTTCGAGCGCGCTGGACCCGAATGCATGCCGAGACCCCGAGCCTGGGAGTCGCCTACTCGCTGGAGTCGTCGCTCGAGGAGGCCCTTTTCACCATCGGCCCACCTGTCATGGGGTTTCTACACCTTGTCAACCCGTCCATTGGATTGCCGATCGTGGTTGCGATCAATTTGGTCGGCATGCTGTGGTTGGCGGCTCAGCCGGGAACCGAGCCGCCGTTGGTCACGACGGGTCCACAGCGAAATCTGGCGGTGCTGGTGCGCGGTATGCCGATACTCTTCGTCGTTTCCTTCAGTTACGGTGGCATGCTCGGCGCCCTCGATGTCGCTGTTATCGCGTTCGCTGTCAGTCGTGGACACGAGCTGATCGGTCTGGTGGCGCTCGCATTGTGGACGGCGGCAAGCGTGGTCGGCGGCATGATCTACGGCGCGATGCGGCAGACAGTGGCGACCAACCGGCGATTCATTCTCGCTACAACTCTCGTGTGGGTGGCGGTTGTTCCGCTGCTGTTCGTCCACGATCTGGGGCCGATGACTGTGCTGCTGGCCATTGGCGGGACCTCGATGGCTCCTGCGATGGCCGTGGTGACGGGATTGGCGGAGCAGATCAGTCCGAGGCAATCGCTGACAGTGGCTTTGGCCTGGATCTCGACCGGTACTGGTCTGGGTGCCGCTGTGGGAACCGTGATTCAGGGTTGGGCCGCGGATTGGGTAGGGCGCCAACCGATGTTCGTCGTCACCATCGCGTTCGCCTCACTCGCTACAGCGGTAGCTTGGACCGGTGCGGCGTCGTTGCGCCCCACCCGTCCGCGAGTTTCCGCCATCACGCCATGGTCCGGGTAGGTCAGACGATCAGGATCGCCAACCCCCATCTGGACGCCGAATGCGACCCCACATGTTGTCCTCTCGGTATACGAATCGGCCATCAGGCTCCGGATAGAAGAACCCGGTCTCGCCACACCACCAGGCAGGGCCTCGTTCCGTCCGGATCATTTGCCACCGTGGCTTCCCTCGGCGGTCGGCCTGATGGTCGGCGGCGGCCCGGAACGACTGGAACTCCCGACCGGAGATCGGAATTTCCATCGCATCGCGCGCGGTATTCATCTGAACCATCCCGAACTTCTTTTCGAGCTGGTGCAGCCAGTGGTCTATTGGGAGTCCGTCCACCCCGCGGCCCGCTACATATTCTTCGAAGGACGGAATCGACCGGCCCACAAGGTGTGCCTGGATGACCATGTCGCCGTAGCCGTTCGGACGGAACGGGCTGATGATGTAGTCGATGTTCGCCGTCCCGGCGATCGCCATCAGCGCACCCATCAGTTCGCCGACCAGATCCTGCCCGCGTGCGTCCGGGTCGACATTCGTCGCCATCAAGCAGAAAGTGTTGCCGCCAGGACGGTAACTGTCCTCGAAGGTTTGGCTGATGCCGGCGATGCTGTCCCAGGACCGCGTCGACAAGCTCGCAGGATCGCCGTCCCAGTCGATACGGTTGGTCGAGATCGTAGCGAGGAGCTTCCCTTCGTTCACCAGGCAGAGCTGACCATCCGGGTACGCGTCCATCCTGCCCTTCATGATGCCCCGTGGCTGAAGTGTGAAGGGCGCCCAGCATTTGGCTTCCAACTGGTGTATCGCAATCGCTTCCGGATCGTCGCGGCAGTATTCTCGCCACGTCGTCACCGTCGACATCATCGGAGCCATAGCCGACTCAGCCTGCCTGGGTGCTGAAGTCCAGCGTAGCCAGCTTGTCCGCGAGATCCGTTACATGGCCGATCATTCGATCGCCGAACTTCTCGATGGCGCCTGCGTAGTGTTGGACCTCTTCGGGTTCGACCCGCAACTCGGGGGTGGCTGGCGCGGGTACTCCGAGGACGGCGTGCGCGAAGCGGTTGAGCATCCCGGCGACGACATCTTCGAGAGGTTCGACGGCCTTGCTGACTACTTCGGCGCCGATATACACGACCAGGGTTTCGAGCATGGCTTTGCACAGGCGGCGGGCCGCCGTGCGGAAGGCTTCGCCGAGGGCGGCCGAGAATCCCGCGGTGGCGACGGAGGCGGCCATGGCGGTGGCATAACTGGTGGCGAGAGCTGCGAGTCCGGCCAGGACTGCTGTTTTCACCGCGGTGATGACTTCGGCCGCCACTTCGAGGGCGGCTGCTACGACACCGCAGGCGTTGTCGAGGATCTCCATGTTGTCGCGGCTCATGCCGCCCCAGGTGGACAGCAGTTGCTGATAGGAGCTGCCGGCGTAGACGGCTGCCATATCCTTGACCGCGTCGGTCGCGCTGGAGTGGGCATCGCGGACGTCGCCCGCGAAAGTGCGTACATACCCGGCGAGTTCACGCACATGATCCTCGTTGATGTCTGGATAGGGCACGCCGCAGAAATTCAAGAACATCGCCACTTCATGGGGTAGCTGGATCGCCACATCTGCTCCGTTCGCGCGCTACAGGACTCGTCGGACGACGGCGTCGTGCGGCATCGGGGTGTATCGGACGGTTTGGCCGGGTTGCGGGGCTTCGACGACCCAGTACTTGTCGACCGCGAGTTGGACGTGTTCGGGGCGGCCGGTGCTGGGGTTGAAGGAGCTGCCGGGGAAGATCAGATCCCCGGCGCGGACATCGCGGGGGTCGACTCGCACGCCGCTGTTGATCTGGTCGTAGGTGGTGCGCGGCAGGATCACCTCGCCGCCGGTGGCCTGGGCGATCGCGTACTGGGTGAGACCGGAACAGTCGAAGCCTTGCACGGATCCGCGCGCGAGTCCGCCGGTCGGGCCGCTGGGGCCTCCGCCACCCCAGATGTACGGCATGTCCAGCTGGTTCGTGGCCGCCGATACGGCTTTCTTGCCCGCGGTCGTATCTGTTGCGCCGGTACGCCGCATCAGTCGTTGCCTTGTGGCAGAACTAGTTTCGGTGCGACGCCGCCGTTGCGGGCGGCGGCGGCGCGTGGCTTTGACGGCGGTGGGCGCGGTGATCTGGCCCGCGCGCTGCCGTGCCGCCGCGAAGTCGGCGTCGACCTGTTTCGTGGCGGCGGCAAGTGTCGCTTTCGCGGCGTCGAGCACTGCCGGAACGCTGAGGCGGGTGTCGCCGACAGTGCCGATCGCCTGGAGTTGCGATTGCAGGACCGCGATGCGGTCGGTGAGCAGCTTCCGTCCGCCCGCTGTTGCGTCGACCGTGCCGGATAGGGCCCGCTGCGCGGAAAGATCTGGACCCCGGTGGGTTTCGGCGATGCTGGTGAGGGCGGTCACGGTGCGGGCGTAGCCGGCAGCCGCGGAACCAGGTAGCGCCGCTGGGCGCGGTGCGGCGAGTTGCGGGATTTCGGCCCACTGTGCGGGCAGGGGCTCAGCATTGCCGTAGAGACCGAGCAGGTTCCGCAGCGCGGCGCTGATGTCGTCTGCCAGTTCGGGTGCCATTCGTCGATCCACCGGTCGTCATCGCGCGATCACGTCTGATTGCCATGTCATTGTCCCGCCCGGTGCCGTCGTGGGCGTTCCCAGTATTGGCTATAGCGGGCGGCATTCTCACCTCGGGGAAGGCCGGATACTCGGGCGCAGAGGAGGTCTCGTCGATGACATCAGGGTTGGAGTTCGCCGGTCTCGGGTTGGGACGTAAGCGTCCGCCGAATTCTGAGTCGGTGCGAGTGAATACGGTCAGCTGGACTCCGGCGCTGCAAGTATATGTGGGGTTGGCGAACGACTCTTTTCTGCTTGCTTTCAACCTGCTCGGCCGGGGCGAGGCGGTCCTGCCACCCGAATTGTCGAAGCTGACCGAACCCTTGGCGAAGCTGCTCAAATCCGCGACCGAGGATGCGCTCGGCAAAGGTGAGGGTGCGGCCGGATATGAGCAGGCACTGAAAGATGTCCGGTCCGAACACCAGCGGTTGACCGCACTGAACGCCAAGATGGTCGGCAATGCCGCACGGCTGCGCGAGAAGAAGGATCTGGCGTACTTGGATATGACCGCCGCGATCGCCAAGCTTCAGCGTCAGCTGGACGCATTGGGTAGCGGCAAACCGAACGCGACCGCCGAGATCCCGAAGTACGCGGACATCGAGACCGCGATCACGGAAGTCTATGACCAGCTTGCCGCGGTCGCCTTGTTGAACGCGGACATGGCGGGGAAGACGAAGGAGCCGAGCGCCACCGAGGAAACCCCCGCGAAGCAGGGTGGCGGCGGTGGCGACATGAGCTGGCTGACAGGTGTCGTGCAGGTCATCGCCGGTGCGGGTTCCGCCGTGTTACCGCTGATTCTCGACCGCATATACGGCGAGAAGACTGAGGAATCGGAGGCCGAAGAGGAGTCGGAGCGGAAAGCCGAAGTTGCGCCTGCGCCCTCGGCCCAGCCGGCCGTGCCGCCGGAAAGTCCATCGCCGCCCGCCCCAACCCCGGATCCGCAGCCGAAACCGGAGAACGCGCCCGCGCGCTGATTCGTCTGCTCGAGTGACCATCTGGGGCCGGATCAGGCTCGTGCCAGGGCAGGCGAGGTGCGGAGGCGACGTCCGGTGCGAGTGGCACGACAGCGGTTCGCGGACGAATCCCGTCGACCACAGGCAGACGACCTCCCCGGCGGTGCTTGCGACCCTCAACCCCGGGTAGTGCTGCTGCTGGACACCGCCGAAGACGGGTGCGGGCGGAATCAGTGCGAGCGTGAGGAATCCGGGCGTATCCGCCCTGCCGCCACCAGCGTGTAGAACGCCGCTGCCTTGTGCCGGCAGCCGTCGACCGTGCAGTCCCGATGTCGTTGCATTACATGGTGCGCCTCGAGAGTGCCGAGGGGATGGTCCGGGGCGTCGTGCTGCCAACTGCCGGGCCAGGTGTCGGGCGGGCGGAGCGGATAGCCGGCGGAACGGCGTTCCGGCAGGTAGGTGATGTTCACATCGGGGTGACGGCTGGGCAGCACGCACAGAACGGTGATGGCGAGGCCCGAAATCAGCGTCACCACAACGATAATCAGCTGGCTCGACGACATGACGCCAATCCTCTGGAGAAGTCGAACCGATTCCTCGGCTCCGAACGGGACTCACGATACGAGTGGCAATACGCTGGCGAACGGCGATTTGTTCCCATACCTGGGAGGGGATCCTCGGTAGGTATACCTACGTAGGTGTCACTCGATTTTCGCATAATGGTTGAGCTGCAAGTGATTTCGGCGATGATGCCGAGCCGCTCAGGCGCGGCGGGAACTGATCCGAAGTGCGCCTATAACGAGTCGACAACGGCTCGAGGTCTGGCGGTGCGCATACTGTTCGTAAACCGTTGCACTCCAGGACTGTCCCCACCGCTGGGAACAGTTGCCGAAGACCGGCGCGGATCTCGTCGTATCTTTCGACCAGGCGAGATCGGCGGAAGGAAGCGCGAGTGTCAGCGGCCGAGGACGCGTTCTACACGGGTGTGCAATGTCTAGGCCTGGTGGCCGGGGGAATACGCAACGAAGAGCGGGCGATAGCGGCATTCAAGGCCGCCACGGATCTGGATCCGGATATGTGCGACGCCTGGCTGGGGCGGGCCATGGCCGGCGAGGTCACCCCCGAGGTGGTCTACGGCGCCTATCGTTCCCTGCACAACCTGTACCGCGACCAGCAGCGTGCTGGTCTGGTCGACCGGGCGCTGTGGTGCCAGGTCGAGATCGGTATATACGGACTGCGGCTGCCCATGGCCGACCGGGAACAGATCGCCGTCGCGCAGGCGTGCGCATACGCCGCCGACGGTGAATGGCGCGAGGCCGCCGCGATTCTCGACGGCCTGCGCTCGGAGGACGAGATCGTCGAATTCGTCCGCATGTCACTGTGTTTCCGGACCGGACGCTGGCCCGAGGTCATCGACGCCCGGGCCCGGTGGGCGAAACTCGACGACGGCCTGCTCGACATCGCCGCGGAACTGATGACCGCGCGGTCGCTCGCCCACCTGGGGCGGGCGGGGGAGTCGTTGCCGCGCGCGGAGCGCATAGTCCAGGACAGCGCGTCGGGCAGTCTGTCCTACATCTGGGCCGACGCCCACTTCCTGCTCGGAATGTTGCTGCGGCACAACGGCGAGCACGAACGTGCCGATCAGATACTGAAGGGCTTGCAAGGTTCGGGACTGTGGCCGGACCGCTCGGAATGGCAGCGGGCCTTGCGGGACAAGAGCTTTCAGCTGGAGGTCACCACCGCGGAGGTCATCGCGTCCCGGACCGACCCGTGGGATCCCGGCTCCGGCGACGATCCGGCGGAGGTATTGGCCTCCGCCGCCAGCGCCGAGCGGGGTGCGCTGCTGGCCGAAGCGTCGGAGCTGCTGCGCGCCCAGATCGGGATGGGTTCGGTGAAAGAGCAGGTCGAGCGCCTGCGTTCGGGCATCCAGATGGATCAGGTGCGCGCCGAACGCGGTCTCGCCGTGGATTCGCGCTCGCAGCACCTGATCTTCTCGGGCCCGCCGGGCACCGGGAAGACCACGATCGCCCGGGTGATCGCCAAGATCTTCGCGGGGCTCGGTGTGGTCGACAATGCGGAGGTGGTCGAGGCCTCGCGCGCCGACATGGTGGCCGGTCACCTCGGGCACACCGCGCCCAAGACCAACGCGCTCGTGGATTCCGCGCTGGGCGGGGTGCTGTTCATCGACGAGGCCTACACGCTGATCCAGCAGGGCCTGCTCGGCGGCGACGCCTTCGGCAAGGAAGCCGTGGACGCGCTGCTGGCCCGGATGGAGAACGACCGGAGCAAACTGATCGTGATCATCGCCGGCTACGAGGACGAGATCGACCGCTTCCTGGCCTCCAACGAGGGGCTCGCCTCCCGGTTCACCAAACGGATCCGCTTCCCGAGCTATGGGGCCGACGAGCTGGTGCAGATCGCGGAACATATCGCGCTCAAGAAGGATTCGATTCTCTCCGAGGAGGCCCGGGAGGTGTTGCGGGACCGCTGCGGCGAGCTGGCGGAGCGGGAACGCGACGGGCGCAGGCTGATCGATCTGGTGGGTAACGGCCGGTTCGTGCGCAATGTGATCGAAGCCGCCGAGGCCGAGCGCGACTACCGCGTCACCCGCAGCGGCATCGAGATGACGGAGCTGTCGGACGCGGACTTGATGACGATCGATGCCTTCGATATCACCACGGCCCTCGCCGGTCTGGCGCCCACGGCCTGATGGCACGCTTCCGGGTGGTGACCAAACACCAGGTGTCGGGCTGGCGCTTCCTGTTGCGGCGGATCGAGCACGCGCTGGTGCGCCGTGATACCTCGATGCGAGACGACCCGGGACGCGGCCGGTCGACGGCGCTGTCCATCGGGTTCGCGCTGGCCTGTGTGGTGATCGCGGGTGCGGCGGTGCTTGCCTTCTTCAAACCGGCCAAGACGATGGGCAACGCGCGGATCGTCGCCGACAAGGAGACCGGCGCGCTCTATGTCCGCGTGGACGACCGGCTGCATCCGGCGCTGAACCTGACCTCGGCGCGACTGATCATCGGGTCGCCGGACAAGCCGGTGCAGGTCTCGCGGGCGGAGTTGGCGAAGTTCCCGCGCGGTCCGTGGGTGGGGATCTCCGGCGCGCCGGGCCATATCGTCGATGGCGCGGACCGGGATTCATCGTGGGCCGTCTGTGACACCACACCTCGAGGCGGGGCGGCGATCAACCCGCGGACCGGGTTGCCGACGACGCTGGGACCGGAGGCGCCCAGCACCGTGATCGGCGCGAAGCTCCGGGTCGACGGGGATGCGACGCGGATGCTGGGTCCCGACGAGGCCCGCCTGGTGCGGGCCGAGGGCACCACCTGGCTGATCTATGCCGACACCGAACGCGGCGTGGTCCGCGCGGCCATCGATCTCGCCAGCGCGCCGGTGCTCATGGCCCTCGGCATCGCCACGGACGCGCCGGTGCTGCCCGCCTCGCGTGGTTTGATCGACGCGATTCCGGAGGTGCCGCCGATCCGGGTGCCGGAGCTGCCCGGATTGGGTGAAATGATCACCTTCCCTACGGGTTTGACCGTGCCGGTCGGGTCGATCCTGACGGTATCGGTACCCGACCGCGACGCTTCCTACTATCTGGTCTCGAATTCCGGTGTGGTGCAGGTGAGTTCGGTGCTGGCGGGCATGATCCGCCTCGGCGATGTGGGTGAGAAGACCCAGACCGGCTGGGTGGGACCGGGTTTGGTCGCGGCCACGCTGCGGCCTGGTGGCTGGCCCGGGACCGCCAACTTTCCGACGCGACCGGTCCGGATCCTCGACCCGTCGAGCCTGCCGGTGACCTGCCTGCATTGGGCGCGGTCGGGCAGCGAGCAGCAGGCCGTGACTACGCTCGTGGTTGGTCGCCGCCTGCCGCTTTCGACCGAAGAGCAGTCGCGCACAGTGAGTTTGGTGACGGCA
This sequence comes from Nocardia sp. NPDC051832, assembly GCF_040681285.1. NCBI lineage: Bacteria > Bacillati > Actinomycetota > Actinomycetes > Mycobacteriales > Nocardiaceae > Nocardia > Nocardia sp. NPDC051832. The sequence continues at coordinate 198,413 of NZ_JBFAYL010000006.1, read as the reverse complement.
GCGGCCTCACGCGGCCGTACCGCCGATAGCGCCTATCTGCCGCGTGACACCGGCCAGTTCGTCCAGGTGACCGGCATGGATCCGGCCTCGCCGCTGCGCGAATCGCTGTTCTGGATCTCCGACAGCGGCGTGCGCTACGGCATCGAGGCCGGCGACCGGGCCTCGGATCTGGAACAGACATTGCGCGCGTTGGCATTACAGAGTCCGGTACCCGCGCCGTGGAGCATCGTGTCGCTGTTCGCAGTCGGTCCCACGCTGTCTCAGCGTGACGCGCGCATCCAGCACGACGGCCTGCCGCCGAACCTGACCGCCACCGGCCTCGGCGGCGCCCGGTGACCACCACGCGTCGTTTCGTGCGCCCGGCGCGCATGATCGCGGGCCCGAAGGCGCCCGCGGTCACCGAGTTACGGTTGCAGCCGCCCACCGAACTGCCGCTGTCGGTGCCGCTGTCGAAGCTGAAGATGATCCTGCCGGTCGTGATGGTCGCCGCCATGGCCGGGATGATGGTGATGATGTTCCGCGGCGGCATGGGTGCGTCACCGATGGCCATGCTCTTTCCGATCATGATGCTGGCGTCGATGTTCGGCATGATGGGGTCGTTCGGCGCGGGCACCGGCGGCGCCGCGAACCTGAACGAGGAGCGCAAGGACTACCTGCGCAGCATCACCGAGAACCGGGCCACCGTGCACGAATCCGAGGTGGAGCTGCATACGTACCTGCGCTACATCCACCCCGGCCCGGCCGAGATCGGCCGACTGGTCGGCGGGCCGCGGATGTGGGAGGTGCAGGCGGCGAGCCCGCAGTTCCTGCGAGTGCGGGTGGGTCGTGGCCGCATCGCCAATCAGGTGCGGGTCATCGTGCCCGAGGCCGCGCCCACCGCGGATCTGGATCCGGTGGGTGTGGTGGAACTGACCCGCTTCGCGAAGGCCTATTCGACCGTCGGCGGCATGCCGGTCGCGATCAACTTGCTCTCCGTGCCGCAGGTCGGCATCGAGGGCGATGCCGAGACCGTCGCGAGTCTGGTGCGGGCGATGATCGCGGAAATCGCCGTGCTGCACGGCCCGGACCAGGTCGCGATCGCCGCCGCGCTGCCGGATCCGGACGCGCCGGAATGGTCATGGCTGAAATGGCTGCCGCATACCCAGCATCGCAGCGACACCGACGCGATCGGGCCGAGCCGGATGGTCTATCGCACAGTCGGGGAGCTGCGCGCCAAGGTGCTCGCACCGCTGAACCGGGGCCCGTTCTCCCCGAATACCGAACCCGCGGCTGACCGCAAGCATTTCGTACTGCTGGTCGCTGTCGGGGGGTTGGCCAACGAACGCGACGTCTCCGGCATCGACGGCTGCACCTGGTTGCGGGTCGGCGAGACCGAACAGGCGCTGCCGCGGGCGCTGCGATTCCACGTGGACGACGAGCGTGCCGTGGACGAGTTGAACTCACGCGGGACCCGGCCGGTGGGCACCGCGGACGTGATGTCGGTGCGCGCCATCACCGCCCTGGCGCGCCATATTTCGCCGTACCGGCTCTCCTCCGTGGTGGAGGCGGTGACGGCGGATCAGGCCAGTGGCGGTACCACGTGGGAGGACATGGTCGGCCTGGCCGATCTCACCACCTTCGACCTCGCTCGCCAGTGGCCGCGCCGGCGCGACCATGATCGGGCCCGGCTCACCATCCCCTTCGGCTACGACACCGCGGGCGCGGTCGTCTATCTCGACATCAAGGAACCGGCCGAGGAGGGGATGGGCCCGCACGGGATGTGTATCGGGGCCACCGGCGCGGGGAAGTCGGAATTCCTGCGCACGCTGGTGCTGTCGGCCGTGGCGACGCATCCGCCGGACGTGTTGAATCTGCTGCTCGTCGACTTCAAAGGCGGCGCGACGTTTCTGGGCTTCGATCGACTGTCCCACGTCACCGCGGTCGTGACGAACATGGAGGAGGAGGCCGATCTCGTCACCCGTATGGAGGACGTGATCAACGGCGAAATCGCGCGCAGGCAAAGGATTCTGCGGGAGGCAGGCAACTTCGCGGGCGTCGCGGACTATGAAAAGGCCCGCGAATCCGGCGTGGACCTGCCACCACTGCCCACCCTGTTCATCATTCTCGACGAGTTCGCCGAACTGCTGGAGCAGTACCCGGATTTCGCCAAACTGTTCGTCGCCATCGGCCGCCTGGGGCGGTCATTGCGCATCCACCTGCTGCTGTCCTCGCAGAAGGTGCCCACCCATCGCATGGGCGAGCTGGAAGCGCACCTGTCCTACCGAGTGGCGTTGCGCACCAACCAGACCAGCGACTCGCGCGATGCGATCGGCACCGCGGACGCCTACCACCTGCCCAAGAAACCGGGCTCGGGCTATCTGCGTGCCGGATCCGCCGAGCTGCAACGCTTTCAAGCTGTCTACGTGGGAGCGCCATACAGCCCGCCGCGACAGATCGCCGCCGCTTCGACGGCGCGAGCGCGGCGCGGGATCGGCGGCTATCGTCCGCCGCGCCGCTTCACCGCGGCGGCCATCGCGGAGATCCGCCCGCAGTCGCAGCCCCCGGAACCGGTCGTCGATGAGCCCGAGGAAGACACCGACACCGTCATGGAAGTCGTGCTGCGCCAGCTGGCCGGTCGCGGCAGGCCGGCCCATCGAATGTGGTTGCCGCCGTTGGGTCTCCCGCCGACCGTGGACACTCTGGTCGCCGCGGTGACCCCGGGTGCGCTGCGCCTGCCGCTCGCGTTGATCGACAAACCGCGACAGCAAGCCCAGGAGGTGTGGTCGGCGGACATGTCCGGTGCGGGCGGTCACGTGGCGGTGGTCGGTGGCCCGCAGTCGGGCAAATCGACTGCGCTGCAAACCTTTGTCGTCGCGGCGGCGTGCACTCATACGCCCGAGCAGATGCAGTTCTACTGCATCGACTTCTCCGGGAGCGCCCTGGCGGCCTTGCGTGATATCCCGCATGTGGGTTCGGTCGCGACCGCGCGCGAGGTGGAACGGATCCGGCGCACCCTGGCGCTGGTCAGCGCGCTCGTGGAGAGCAGGCAGGCGTTGTTCGCCGAGCTCGGCATCGACACCATGCGCAAGTTCCGCGCGATGCGCGGGAGTGCGGATCCACGGCTGGTCGGCCGTGATAGGCACGGCGACGTCTTCCTCGTCATCGATGGCTGGGACATCGGGTTCGCCACCAACGGACCCTATTTCGACGACTATCTCGGCGTAATGGAAGCGCTCGCGGTGCAGGGTCTCAACCACGGCGTGCACTTGGTGCTGACCAGCTCCCGCTGGGCGGTGGTGCGGCCCGCCATCAAGGACATGATCCAGACCCGGATCGAGATGCGGCTAGGCGATCTCACCGACACGGTGTTCCATACCCACCGAGGCACTGTCGCGGCCATCCCGCCGCATCGGCCCGGTCGGTGCGTTTCCACTGAAGCACTGCATATGCTGACCGCGCTGCCTCGTATCGACGGAGTTCGCGAATCACAGACGGCAGCAGAGGGATTGGCCGCGGCAGTGCAGCATCTGATGGCGCAGTATCCCGCTGTGAAGGCGCCCGAGGTGCGGCTGCTGCCAACTACGATCACGCTGGCCGAAGTTCGGGCCGATCGGCCGGCCCCCGACGTCTTGGCCGACCGGCTGGTGGTTCCTTTCGGTGTGCGCGAATCCGACCTCGGTCCAGCCAGTATCGACTTCGGAGTGTCGGCCCACCTGATCGTGCTCGGCTCCTCCGGCTGCGGGAAATCGACTGTGCTGGCCGCGCTGCTGTCCTCCATTCAAGCGCAGTTCGAGCCGGACCAAGCGAAGATAGTGCTCGTCGACTATCGCCGCCGCCACCTGGACGCGGTGACCGATGACCGGCTGATCGGCCATCTGACCAGTGAAAGAGATGTCGCCGAAGGACTTCCCGCGCTAGTCGCGAAGATGCAGACCCGGCGTCCACCCGATGGGGTGACCTCGCGCCAATTGCGTGAGCGCTCCTGGTGGAGCGGGCCCGAGATATTCGTCGTGGTCGACGACTATCACATGGTCGTCAAACGCGGTGCACTGAATCCGCTAGAGCCGCTGAAGGATTTGATCGTCGACGCTCGCGACACTGGCCTGCACATCATCGCCGCCCGCAATATCGCCCAAGCCGATATGGCGCTGTACGACAACGTGCTCGGTCAGATGAAGAACATCAACTCCTCCGGATTCGTGATGGACGGTTCGAAATTCGACGGCGTCGTCGTCGGCGATGTTCGCCCGACCCCGCAACCCACTGGGCGCGGCACGTTCGTCGAACCGCTTAACGGCCGAAAAGACCTTGTCCAGGCGGCGTGGCTGCCGTTGCCCGAGTGAGGTTTGCGGTCGCCTTCCCGGTATTGGGAATGGCCTACCGTTTCGATCAGGACCGGTCGTGACGATCGGAGTCTGTGAAAGGAGTGGGTCAATGCTCGTCGAGGCTGTCACAGAACAATTTCCGGTGACCAGTGCGCAACTGGCCACCGACCAGGCAGGGATGGCGGCGGGTTCTGCCTGCGCCGCACCGGCGCTGGCGCCGATTCCAGCGGGGTTAGACGAAGTGAGCGCAATCGCGAGTTCGATGTTCACCGAATTCGGCGCTCTGGTTCTCGCGGCTATCGCGGACGCAGGTGTCAAACAGGAGTGCGGGGACGCGGCCTTGGCTGTGGCGGGCGCCGCCTACCGAGCTACGGACGTCGCGGGTGGCGCGATGGTCGCCGCCCATCCCGTATCTGTGTAGGAACCAGCGATGTACTGGATTTGGGCGGCTCGGCCCCCCGAGGTCAATTCCTTCCTTCTGAGTTTCGGGCCGGGCCCCGCACCGATGCTCGCCACCGCGACCGCGTATCGAGCCCTCGCCGACGGCCTGCGGACCTGCGCGGCGGCGCGGCAAGCGCACATGGGGGAATTGCTCACGACCTGGCACGGACCGACCGCCAGTATGGCGCAGAAGGCGTTCACGACGCACACACTGGGACTGCTCGAGCTGGCCGCGGTGGCCGATGTGGCCTGCGCGAAGGCGACGGCGCAGGCCGCGGCGAATGCCACCGCCCGCGCCACGATGCCACAATTGCCGGCGATTGTGCTGAATCGCGCTGTCACAGTAGGCCTGATCGCGACCAACAGCATGTCCCAGAACACGGCTGCCATCGCCGTGAACGAGACCATTTACGGGGTCATGTGGACGCAGGCGGCTATGTCGATGACCACCTACTTCGCCCAAACTATCCCCAATGTGATGCTTCCACCGCCGACCGTGGCGCCGCCCATCACCGGCGGAGGTTTTCTCTCGCAGGAGGCTTCGCGGATGCCGGGGTCGGCCCAGCTGGGCGGTGGAATGGCCGACGGCACCGCTCCTCCGTCCAATCCCGGAACTGGACCTGGAACTGGGGCAACGGATCCGGTCGCCTCCGGCCTCGGGCCAGAAGGCGCACCGCTCACGTCCCCGGCGGATCAGCTGGCGGCGGCCGATCAGTCGATGCATCCGAGGCACGCCGAGCTCCCCGAAGGCATGCCGAGGGAGACCGGATTCCTCGGCACCTCGCCGAGTTCTGCGACCCTGGCCGGACTGCAAGGGGGCATGGGCAGCGCGGTTGTGCTCGGTATGCTGCGCGGTGGCGTGGGAGCTGTGTCCAGTGCTGCCGCCGGCCTCCGGATGCCGCCGAACTGGACTGTCGGTACCACTTTCGGTGCGCCACAGGCGAATACGGCCGCGCCATTGATGCAGAACGCCGCACCGCGCGGGGCTAGTGCACCCGGCGCTCAGCAGCGCCGCCGCTACACCGAGGACCAGAAGAGTGCGGTTTTCGCGCCTTCGGCCGGACAGGAAGTCTCGACACTCGAGCCCGTGCCAGCAGTCGGTGTCATCGACTTCGCCGACGACGAGCGAGTAGCTGTCTGAACGTACGCGGCGCCCTGCCGTGGACGAAAAGTCAAAGAAAGGATTTTCTACCATGACCAGTCCCAATAGTGGGGTGATCTCGGATGAGGTGCGCCTGCAGAATACGGCGAACAACACCGCCGCGTGCCTCGGCGAATTGGAGAGTCATTTGAAAGCACTGTCGTTCGTGCAGGACGAGTTGCGCGTCGCGGTGGTGAGCCAAGGGGCCGGCCACGCGATTTACAACGCACTGGGACAGGCGCACGCGGCTGGTCGGCCGCTGGCCACGGTGTTGCAGCACCTCTCCGATCAGCTCAAGAAGACCGGGTACTCGGTCAATATCGAGGACTTGGAGGGTGCAGCAAAAGTCAACGCCGCACTTGGTGGAGACGGTGTCGTCGATGCCGGCGGGTGGTCGACCGCAGACACGGCCAAGGTGCAGACCAACTGGTGATCGGCACCCTACAGAATGGAGAAGCAATGTCCAGCGTCGTCAAATACAATTTTGTAGCAATTGAGGCGAGTGGCGCTCGGCTGCAAGTGATTGTGAATGGAATGCAGTCGAATTCCGCCAACATCCATCAGCTAAAGACCGAATTGCTCGCCTCAGCGGATGCGTTCACCGGTCAGGCCGCCGAAGCATATAACGAGATCGCGTCGCGATTGGACACGCAGTTGAGGCAGTACGACGAGACGTTGGCACGGCTGCGCAGCGCCATCGTAGACGCTGGCAAGCTCATGGAAGTTACGGATACCAATAACCGGAATCTGTTCTTCTCTACGTAGAGTCCGGTTTGTGACCACACGGGAGCGATGTGAACTCGGATCCGACGGCTGTCGATCTCAACGTCGATGCGGCGTTGGTCCTGCAATCGATCGTCGGAATCGACAGCTACCCTTCGGTACTCGCGCTCATGCCGAACATCGACAACGAGGAAGACCGGCAACGGGTGCACGAGGTTGTACTCGGCGAGCTCGCTGTTGCGGGCATCGTCGAGGACAAGCGAGTGCACCCCGCGGTGGCGGGATGGCTTCGGTGTCTGGAGCGGCCGGATGCCGAACTGGCAGTCCGTGTTTCGGAGCTGAGTCAGGTAGGCGGACTGCGCGCGATGTTGCGGCTGTCGCTCGTGCGCGCGGGCCGGACCCACGTGCTGGCCGCGCGTTGCGACGACCACCTGGTCGTGCAGTCGATCGATATCGCGGAGGGGCAGCTGAATCCGCTGACCACGGCGCTGCTGGCGGCGCTCGGCGGACGAGACGGTCTGACTTTCGAGCCGCTCACCGCCACCCTGCCGGAGTTCGAGAAGGTCCCGGCGGATCCGGGGCAACGCGAGGCGGCCCTGCGGGACCTTGGTGCGGGACGTGCTACGGCATCCGTACTGACCCGGGCGATGGATTCGATCATCCGCCGCGCGGAGATCGTGCTGCTCGAACACCACGACGGTGTCACCCCGGAACCGAATCTCTGTGTGAGCGTGCTGGATACACCGGACGGGCGGATCGTGGTGACGCCGCGGGTCGCCGCGGACGGCGAGACCTGGTCCACCTATGCGCCGGGTGACGAGGCCACTTTGCGGGCGAGTCTGGCGGCGCTGATCGAGCTGTTGCCGAGCGGCAGTTGGTTCGACTCGACGCGGACGCCGTCGACTCTGTGAAATCTGGTGGCGAGAGGCCTGAAAACGTGAACGAGAAATTGGCGAGTGGCTACGACGCGTTCTTCGAATCGGAGGACGAGGAGGTCGCGGGATCAGGTCCGTATCGCTATGTGAACCTGGATGACAACGCGACCGCCCCGCGGCAGATCGTGGAGTCCGAGCCGGTCGTGGCGGACGGACCGTCAGCCGCCGACGCCCCATCTGCGGAGGTATCCGGCCGTCGCTACCGGTGGCGTCGCGAGCCCGATGTGGTTGTCGCACAAGAGGTTCCGGAGTCGAGTGGCACGCTCGCCATGCTCCCGGCCCGGCCACGACCGGCCGGTCCACCGCGCGCCGAACTCACGCGGGTGCTGGACTCGCCGGAGTTGCCGGCCGAGGTCGGCTCGGGGGGCGGTGCGGCATTGCGCTCGACCACCGGGGTGCGTGGTGCGCTGAACCGGGTCGGGTTCCGGATCGGGCTCTCGCCGGCCGAGCAGGCGGCCGAGCAGCGGCGCGAACGGATCCGCCGGCAGCTGATCAATCCCTACCAGGTCGCGGTGCTGAGCGTGAAAGGTGGTGTGGGCCGCACGACTACGGTCGCGGCGCTCGGCTCGGTATTCGCGGCCATCCGTCCGGACCGAGTGATCGCCGTCGATGCCAGCCCGCACTTCGGCGATCTCGCCACCCGGACTCGGCGGCACCCGTACGGGCTGTCGCTGCGTGATCTGGCGCGGGCGACCCGGCTGGACTCGTTCTCCGCAGTGCAAGCTTATGTTTCGGTGAACCGATCGGATCTCGCGACCATCGGTTCGGTCTGGACCACGGCGACCGATACGGCGCTCACCGGTGCGGAATACGTTGTCGGCACCGATATCCTGCGCAAGCACTACAGCCTGATCCTGGTGGATTGCGGTGTGGGCGTAATGGATTCGGCTACACGTTCGGTGCTGCTCGGCAGTGACTCCGTCATCGTGGTCACCCCGGCGACGGTCGGCGGTGTGAACGGTGCTCTTGCGACCCTGCACTGGCTGGGCGCGCATGGGCTCGGTGAGCTCGCCGCGAGATCGGTTGTCGCGATCGTGCAGCAGCCGTCGCGCAAGCCCCAGGTCGACATGTCGGTCGTCGAGGGCCTTTTCGAGGCTGCGCAGCGGCCTACGCTGAGCGTGCCGTACGACGCGCATCTGGCCGAGGGCGGACCGATCGATCTGCGGTTGCTCGGCGAGGGTACCCGTGTGGCGCTGGAGGAGCTGGCCGCTGTTGTCTCCGAGGACTTTCCGGGGTTCGTCGTGGGCCGCGCCGACGGCTTCACCGAGAACGGGCGGTGGCGGTGAGCGCCCCGGCCGCCGCACCGGCCGCGCCCACCGCGGAGGTCGAGCGGGTGCGGGTGGCGGTGATGGTGGCCGCCTATCAGGTGGACGTGGTGATCCCGACCAGGTTCACCGTCGAGACCTACATCGACGATCTGGTGGCCGTGCTGGCCGAGGCCATCGCCGACGAGAGCGTCGATTTCGTTCCCGCGCAGGGGCAATGGAGCCTGGCCCGGCCCGGGCAGCTGCCGATACCGCGCTGGCGCAGCCTGGCCGATCACGGCATCGCCGATGGCGCGGTGCTCGCCCTGTCGGCGGTCGAGTCGGCGGAGATTTTCACTCCGGTGGTCGAGGACATCACCGACGCCCTCGCGTTGATCAACGAGCGCGAGTTCGCCGAATTCGATGCGCCCACTTCGCGAGTGGTCGGGCTCGGTGTGCTCGGCGTCGGGGCGACCGTCATCGCGGCGCTGCTGTGCGCGGGCTGGAGCGCCAGCGGTTCGATCGCCTGGTTCGCGTTACCCGCGCTGCTGCTCGGCGCGAGTTGCTGGGGTGCGGCGCTGGTCGCCTGGACCCGGCAGCAGTCGGCCCTGGCCTGTCTCGGCCTGGCGTTGTCGTCGCTGCCGCTGTTGTTCGCGGGCGCCGCGATGCTCGTGCCGACGCCGGACCGAATCCCCGGCCTGTTCGCTGCCCCGAACAACGCGGCAGGCGCGGTGGCGGTGGCCGTTGCGGCGGCGGCACTGATCCGGCTCACTAGAGTCGGCATCGCGACGTTGATGGCGATGACCATGCTCGGTGTACTGGCCGCGGTAGCCGCAATTGTGCTGGCGTACACGGAGATTCCCGTCGGGAAGGTGGCCGCCGGGGTGGTGCTGGTGGCGGTGATCCTGTTGACGGCGGCGCCGCGGGTCGCGGTGGTGATCGCGCGGATCCGGCCACCGGATCTGCCCGACCCCGGCAGCGACGTCACGCCTGCGACGTTGAACGACATCTTCGACGCCGCCACCGGGCAGGATCCGGAACATCCCGATCCGCGTATGCCGCAGAGCATCGAGAGCCGCGCCCGGCTGGCCGTGACCAGCCTGCGCGGATTGATCGTCGCGATCGCGACCGCGCTGTCCTTCGCGGTGCTTGCCATCTGCGCCGCGTTCCCGGGCGGGATCCGGGAAATCGTGCTGGCCCTCGCGATAGCCGGGATACTCGGCATGCGGGCCCGCTGGTTCCCGGACCGGGTGCAGGCCATCGCACTCATCGCCGCCGCCGTGGTCACCGCCGCCGGATCGGCGTTCGTGACAGCGGCGTCCCATGCCGCGCCACCGGTCTGGTTGCTGATCGCGCTGCTGGTGGCGCTGGCGTCGGCCGGCGGCTGCGTGGCCGCGGTTCGACTGCCGGACAAGCGGCTGTCGCCGGTGACGCGACGGGTCATCGACCTGGTCGAGTACGCCCTGCTCGTCGTCGTGCCGGTGCTCGCCTTCTGGATCATGGGCGTCTACACCGCGATGCGGCAGATTTGATGACGCGGGGGAGAGCCATCGGGCTGGCGCTGACGGTGCTGCTGTTCGCCGCGGCCCCGGCGCCTGCCGCCGCGATCGGCCCACCGGATGTGGTCACCGGGCCGCCGCCGCCGGATCCGGTTGTGGCGCCCGAGTTTCCGATGAAGCAGAACACGCAGTGTCAGACCGCGGGCGTCCTGCCGGCCAGCGACCTCGCCCAGCCGCCGCCCGCGGACCTGGCGCTGCGGCTACGCCAAGCGCGGGCGCTCAGCCGCGGCGCGGGCGTCACGGTCGCGGTCGTCGACACCGGCGTGCACCCGAACCCGCGCCTGCCCAACCTGTCCGGCGGCGGCGACTTCGTCGTGGCCGGTGACGGGCTCACCGATTGCGACGCGCACGGCACCCTGGTCGCCGGAATCATCGGTGCCGCGAGCGATCCCGCCGACGGGTTCGCCGGTGTCGCGCCCGACGCGCGGATCATCGCCATCCGGGCGCATTCCGCCGCGTTCACCGAGGAACGGCCGATCGGTCAGGATCCGGTGGAACGGCTCGCTCTACCGGTCCGCACCCTGGCGCGGGCGATCACCCACGCCGCCTACCTCGGCGCAGGTGTGATCGTGGTGCCGAGCGCGCTGTGCGTGCCGGTCGATCTGCCGGTAGACCAGACGTCGCTGGCGGCCGCGATCGGCTTCGCCGTCTACGATCGCGGCGCCCTGATCGTCGCGGGCGCCGGGGATACCGCGGGATCGGGATCGAGCTGTGCGCAGAATCCGGGTATCGATCCCGCCCACCCGGCCGACCCGCGGAATTGGGCCGGGGTCAAGACGATCGCGGTGCCGGGCTGGTTCGCGCCGGCGGTGCTGACCGTCGGGTTCACCACTGCCGACGGAACGCCGGTACCGGAGTCGCTGAACGGCCCCTGGGTGCTCGCGGCGGCGCCGGGCACCGGCATCGAATCGCTCGGACCGGACGGCGCGGGCCTGGTCAACGGGATCGGCCCCCCGGGGAAGCTGGCGCCGATCGGCGGCCCGGCGTTCGCCGCGGCATACGTCGGCGGGGTGGCGGCGCTGGTGCGTTCGCGGTATCCGAACGAGAACCCGGCCGACATCATCGCCCGCCTGGTGGGCGCAGCGCACGCGCCCGCCCGGCGGATCGACAATGCCGTGGGAGCGGGCGTCATCGATCCGCTTGCGGCACTGAGCTATCGCACGCCACCGGCCGCCCCCGCCGGTCTGTTCCGGGCCGCCGAGCTACCGGTGCCGCCCCCGCGACCGGGTCCGGATACCCGCCCGCGCCGCACGGCACTGATCGTGATCGCGGTGATCGCGGCCCTCGGGCTCTGCGTGGTATTGCCGGGGCGGACCTCGCGGAGGGCGCGGTGAACCGGACCGGCAACACCGAACACGGTGTCGTCGCGGCAACAGTGATCGGTGGCAGCGTCGTGGTGGTCGCACTCTCCGGGCTCACCGTGTGGTGGGTCAGCGCGATCGCCGCCGCCGTGCTGCTGGCCGCCGCGACGGTGAAGATCAACGGGCGCACACTGTTCCGGTGGGGGGCCGATTGGGTCGAGTTCCAGGTGCGCCGGCCCGCGCAGGCGCGCGCCCGGGCCCGGACTCCGCAAGTCGCCGAGGTGACGGTCGCCGCGGGGGTCTGTGGGATCGGCGCGGCGGACGGCGTACTGACCGCGATGATCCAGCTCGCCCCGGATCTGGATCTGCCCACCGTCGTCGGTGACAAGACCGTCTATACCGAGGACACCGTCCCGCTCGCGCTGATCGGCGACCTGCTGGACCAGTTCGGCGTCGATATCGATATCGATATCATCACCACCGGCCGGCGGCTGCGGGCCGGTGGTGGCTACAGCATGCTCTACGACCAGCTGATCGGCGCCCAGCCGGTGGTCGGCGACCGGCTGACCTGGCTGGTGCTGCGCCTGCACCCGGAGCGGAATCTGGCCGTCCTGGCCCGCCGCGGCCCGGTCGCCCGCACGGCTCCCGAAGCGTTGGCGAGTGCGGCGCACCGGATCGCCGGGCGATTCCGGGAGCGCGGCATCGCCGCGCACGCGCTGCCCGCGGTGGCGCTGCGCGACGCCGTGCGGGTGTTACACGAGGGCGTCGAGCTCTCGGCGCTGCGGGAGAAATGGGGCAGCCTGGCGACCGCGGTGCCGGGCCGCTTCGTCACCAGCTACGTCATCGACTGGAATCGGCTGCCTGGCACGGACTTCGACGATTGCTGGACCTGGAACAACGGCCGCACCACGGTGGTGCTCAACTACACCGGTCCCGAAAGCGGGCCACGGGCGCTGGTCCGGTTCATCGGGCCTGCGATGGCCGACGTGCCCGGCTATCTCCGTCTCCTGGGTGGGTGCCAATCCAAGGCGTTGCTCGCCTCGTTGCCGACCGGCGCTTCGATGCCCGCACTGCCTGCCCCGCAGGCCGGAGGCGCACCGGCGGAACTGGTGGCGCGGATGGCCGTGGCCATCGGCCCCAGTGGGCAGATACTCGGCGCGATCAGCGGGCAGCCCCGGCACACCCTGGCGCTACCGCTGTTCGACCCCGCGCCGTATCAACCGCGGCGGCGCGCAGTAGACGTGCACGCGAATTTGCCGGTCGCACAACAGATCATCCTGCGTGCGATGGCGGTCGGCGCGGACGTGGAGGTGCACACGGCCCGGCCGGACCGGTGGCGGCAGCTGGTCGCGGCGGTCGGCGATCCGCAGGCGCTGCGTCTGGCCGACCCGGATCGGCAGGTGGACGGCGGGTCCGCCGCCACGATCGTGGTCTTCGACCATGTGCCGCCGCACAGCTCCGGTGCGCCGACCACCATGACCATCAATGATCCGGGCGGTCCGCGCCGCGCCGCGGCGGACCTGGCGATCGACCAAGTGGGTGCGGCCGCCGTGGACGTGAGCATCCCGATGCGGACCGTGCGGGTCGACCTGATCGAACCGCACGGTGAGACAAGCTATCTCGGCGGCGCACCGCAGGAGAGCCAGGCGCCGCGCGCGGTGGTGCCGCCGGCGGTGCCGAGCTGATGGGACCGATTGTGCTGGAGCGGTAATGTCTGCGGATGTGGTAGCGAATTCAGCGTCGGAGAACGGCGAATTCGGCAGTCGGATCGAGGCCGGGCCGACGCCCCGGCAGACTGCGGCCGCGATCTTCTCGAGGCGGCTGGCAGCCCTGGTAACCGAATCAGTGGTGTCGACCGAGGACGGTTCCACTCGCGGACTGACGCTGTATTCCCTTGCGCAGCATCTGGAATTGGCCTATCCGGATGTGCCGGTTTCACAATCGGGCCTTTATCGGCTGATTCACGGTCAAGCAATTCCGCGTTTGGATCTGATCATCGCGTTGGCACGGGTATTCGACGTGCCTCCGGAATACTTCGTCACTCCGGAGGAAAAGCGCTGAATCGCACTCCAGCAGTGCATTTCCCAGCACGGGGAATGTGACGGCGAAGGGGGCAGGTCCAGGCCGATAGCATCCGGAACATGCCCGAAGAGGATCCCGGCGACAGCGTTCTACGGCATCGGCAAGCGGTCCTCGACGCGCTCCTCTCCGATCCGGAGTTCGACACCGCCTCGGTGCCGAGCCCCGTCGAGCGGACTCGCGGCCCAGGCCCGTCCGCCACCGACCGCATCAACGAACTCCTCAGTGCGCGGGATCCGAGTACCGCCGCGCACCCGTTCTCCGGGGCTTCGGCCGAACTGCCCGCTGCTCGGTTGCAGGGGAGCCCGGAGCCCGACGCCCCGGTCCCGGCGGCGGAATGGCCGGCGGCCCATAGTGCCACCGCGGCTCGCGGGAACAGGTTTCTGGCGCAACTGCGCAAGCCCAGAGTTGCTCTCGCCCTGTTGGCTTTATCGCTCGTGCTCGTCGCCTGGCTGTTGAATTCCAGCGGCGAGGACACCGGGAAGTCCGACCAGGTGCTGGTGATCACGCCGACCCCGCAGGCGCCCGCCCCGTCATCGCCGCCCCCCAGCAGTCCGGTCGTCGAGGCGAGTACGGTCGCGGTCCGCGCCGCCGAATCGCATTGCCCGCCAGGCAGTACCGACGGGATGGACGCGTTCGGCGGCGAACCGGGCAAGGCCTGGTCCTGCGTACGCGCCTACCGAGTCGACGGGCAATTGCTGCGAATCGACTTCGGCGGCAGCTTCACCATCGAAACCATCGGGATCGTCCCCGGCTGGGACCACGTCAACCCAGCCGGCGAGGACCAGTGGACGAAATACCGCACCGTCAGCCGGCTGTCCTATCAATTCGACGACGCCGACGAAACCACCTATACGCAGAAGACCCTCGATCAACGCACCTTGGTCGTCACGAAATTCGATCCGCCGATCAAGGCGTCCGGTGTCGTTGTGACGATCTTGGAATCCAAAGGCCCGCCTTCGATCAATACCACCGCCATTTCCTCGATCGTGATTACGGGGCACTGAAATGTCTGAAAGCACGTGCGAGTACTGCGGGCATCGCAACCCGGCGCCCACGACCAAATGCGGCGACTGCGGCGCTCCGCTGAGCGTGGGTGCCGGCCGGGCAGCGGCGGCCGAGCCGGGCGACTCCGCGGCGCAGCCCGGCGCGGCGCGCGCCGAAGGCCGCAAGCGGCGAATTGGACAGCGCCTGGGGTGGCAGTGGGCCGCCGTGCTCGGCGGCACCGTGCTGACCGTGCTGACCGGTGTGTTCGTGGCGCGCTCGTGTTCGATCGAGCTGGCGCCGCCGGATCTGCTGCCCGGGCACAGCGCGGCAGGTCCGGAGAAACTGCCCGGCCCCCTGCGCGGCGCCGTGTCCTGTGCCCCCCTGAACGTCGAGACCATGCAGAAATGTGTGATCCGAGCGGCGAATCCGCTGCTGGCAGGAGGCATCACCGGTGGTCGCGACCTGACCCTCTACGTGCAGACCGGCGCCGCCGACCAGCTGGCGGCCGCTATCGAACGCTGGCGCGGATCCGGCGCGACGGTGGTCACGGACGGTGCGGTCTTCGCGGCGATCGGCCGCTCGGCCACCTTGCACGTCGCGCACACCGGCAACCGATTGCAGCTGGAAACCGGCACATTCAGCGATCGCAAAGGCGCCCAGGTCTTCCTCGCGCGATCGGGGTTCCTCGGATGACGCACTCACCTCACCTCGGAAAGCACGGTGCCACAGTGGCCACCACCCAGCAGGCCGTCACCTCGCGGCCTTATCACACGGATCGGGCCGGCCTGGCCGCAACGTATCTACGCTGGTTCCAGTCGGATTCGGGATCCAGGAACCGGCCCGAGCGCATCCTGGCCGAGCACCTGAGGCTGGCCGAATTCCGTGCGCACGCGACGGCGAACGTCCGGGTCTACCTGCCCGGTGACGAGCACGGACTCGGCGCGGCGGTGCACATCGTCAACGACGACATGCCGCTGCTGGTCGACACCGTGACGGCCGCACTGCGCTGGCTGGGCGTCGAGGTCGCCGAGGTCGTGCACCCGATCTGCCAGGTGGTGCGCGATCGCACCGGGCGGCTGTGCACCATCGAACCGGGAAACGGCGCTATGCCGGCCCAGGTCACCGGGCGCCACGTCTTCGCCGAGTCCTGGATGCACATCCAGCTGTCCTCCGAGATCAGCTCAGAGCTGGCGGCGGGAATCGAGCAGACACTGCGCACACTGCTGGTCGACCTGCGGCGCGTCACCGAGGACACGCCGCGAATGTCCGCGGCTACGCTGGCCCTGGCGGATCGGCTGAACCTGGCCGCCGAGTGGGCCGCCGATGCCGAACTGCCGGATTGCGCCGACCTGCTGCGCTGGCTCGCCGACGGGCACTTCACGATCCTCGGCTACGGCGAGTACCAGAATCGGCGGTCCGGACCGGCGATCGACGCCGAGTTCGAGCCGTGGCTGGTGCCGGGCACCGGCCTGGGGTTGTTGCGGGACGGCTCCGAAACCGCTTTGCCGATACCGGTTTCGGGTGCGCCGCGCCCGGTGCTGCGGCTGGCCAACGGGACGGCGGCCGGCTTCGTGCCGGGTGTGCCCGACCTCTACTTCGTCAGCGTCGCCGATCTCGGGACCGTGGATCCCGGCCGAGCCGGCGCGACCGGAGACACCACGGCTTTGCTGCAGGGCGAGCACGTTTTCGTGGGGACCTTCACGGTCACCGCGCTGCACGAGGACGTCCTGGACATTCCGGTGGTCGCCGGCCGCGTCCAGCAAGCCATCGAATGGGCCGGATTCGACCTGAGGTCGTTCTCCGGGCAGACGATGCTCGAGGTGCTGCAGGCTTTTCCGCGCCGGGAGCTGTTCTCGAGCGACGCGCGCCGACTGCTCGAAACCGTTTCGGCGGTCATGAATCTGGGCGCGCGCAGGCAGGTCCGGCTGTTCGTGCGGCAGGACGAACGGGCGGTATATTGCCTTGTCTACCTGCCACGGGATCGCTACTCCACCGAATCTCGTAATCGCATGCGGGACATCCTGTTCGCCGAATTCGGCGGTGAGCGGATCAGCTATTCGGCCCGGGCCACGGAATCGGAGCTCGCCGTGGTCTATTTCACCGTGTACCGGTCGCCGCAGGCGGCGCCCGTCGTACTGGCCGAGGTGGACCGGGAGCGGGTCCAGGAGGAGTTGTTCGCCGCCACCCGCACCTGGCCGGATCGGGTAATGTTCGCTGCCGCAGGCAGTTCCACCGAGTTGCGAGCAGCCGTCCGCGATTACGCGGACGCCTTCCCCGCGGGCTACCAGGAGCAGTTCGGGCCGGAGGCCGCGTTGCGTGACGTGCGGCGGCTGGAGGGCCTGGCCGAGGGTGCGATCGGCACCCGGCTGTATCGGCGTGCGGGAGCACGGCCGGGGGAGTGGCGGTTCACGCTCTATAAGGCGGGCCACGGGGTTTCGCTGAGCGAGCTGCTGCCGCTGCTGCACAGCCTGGGCCTCGAGGTGGTCGACGAACAGTCCTACCCGGTGTCGCCGCGCGCGGCCGAGCCGCGCTGGATCTACGACTTCGGCCTGCGAGTTCCCGCCGCGCTGCTGCGCGATTCACTGGATCCGGACATGGAAGCGGCGCTGGATGGCCCGGGCGAGCCGGACTCGGCCGGTGACATCCGCCGGCGACTGCCGGACGCGGTCACCGCCATGTGGTCGGGGCGTGCGGAGGCCGACGGACTCAACGAACTGGTGTTGCGGGCGGGTATGCGGTGGCGCCACATCGTGATGCTGCGCGCCTACGCCCGGTATCTGCGGCAGGCCGGTTTCGCCTATGGCCTGTCGGGCATCACCCGCGTGCTGCTGGCCCACCCCGCCGCGGCCCGGCTGTACGCCGAATTATTCGACGCGCGTTTCGATCCCGACCACCCGCGCCCGGAAGGCGTGGCGCCGGCCGACGAGATCGCCGCCCGGCTACAGCAGATGATCGACGCGGTCCCGGGTCTCGACGCCGACCGGGTCCTGCGCGCCTTCCTCGGCCTGATCCAGGCGACGTTGCGCACCAACTACTTCCGGCGCGGCGCCGGCGGCGCGGCACCGGATTATCTGTCGCTGAAGTTCGATCCGGCATCGATCGCCGAGTTGCCTTGGCCACGACCACGATTCGAGATCTTCGTCTATTCGCCGCGGTTCGAAGGGGTGCACCTGCGCTTCGGGCCGGTCGCGCGCGGCGGCTTGCGCTGGTCGGATCGCCTGGACGATTTCCGTACCGAGATCCTCGGCTTGGTGAAGGCGCAGGCGGTGAAGAACGCCGTCATCGTGCCGGTCGGCGCGAAGGGCGGTTTCGTGGTCAAGAAGCCGCCGGCCGCGGATGGCGTCCCGGACGCCGACCGGCAGGCGTTGCTGGCCGAGGGTGTGCGCTGCTATCGGACCTTCATCTGCGGCCTGCTCGACCTCACCGACAACGTGGACCGGGCGACGGGCGCGGTGCTGCCGCCCGACCTGGTGGTGCGGCACGACGACGCCGATACCTATCTGGTGGTGGCCGCGGACAAGGGCACCGCAGCCTTCTCTGATATCGCCAATGATGTTGCCGCGCAGTATGATTACTGGCTCGGCGATGCCTTCGCCTCCGGTGGGTCGGTGGGTTACGACCACAAGATCATGGGTATCACAGCGCGAGGCGCGTGGGTGAGTGTGCGCCGGCATTTCGGCGAGCTCGACATCGACATCCAGACCGCGGAGTTCACCGTCGCCGGCATCGGTGACATGAGCGGCGACGTGTTCGGTAACGGCATGCTGCTGTCCCGGACCATCCGGCTGGTGGCGGCCTTCGATCACCGCCACATCTTCCTGGACCCGTACCCCGACCCGGAGGACTCCTACGCCGAACGCGAGCGGCTCTTCCGGCTCAGTCGCTCGAGCTGGGCCGATTACGACCGTGCGCTGCTGAGCGACGGCGGCGGCGTCTACGACCGCACGGCGAAATCCGTGCCGATCGGTCCCGAGGTCCGCCTCGCGCTGGGTCTGGACGACGACATCCAGGCGCTGTCGCCCCCGGAGCTGATTCAGGCGATCCTCGTCGCACCGGTCGATCTGCTGTGGAACGGCGGCATCGGCACCTACATCAAGGCCAGTGCCGAGGCGCACGCCGAGGTCGGCGACAAAGCCAACGACGCGGTGCGCGTGGACGCGAACCGGGTGCGCGCCAGGGTGATCGGCGAGGGCGGCAACCTGGGCGTCACCCCGTTCGGACGCATCGAGTTCAGCCGCCGCGGCGGCCGGATCAACACCGACGCCGTGGACAATTCCGCGGGCGTCGACTGCTCCGACCGCGAGGTCAACATCAAGATCCTGCTCGACACAGTGGCCGCGGACGAGGCGCGCACGCCCGGCGAGCGCGGCCGTCTGCTGGCCGGGCTGACCGATGCGGTTGCCGAGTTGGTCTTGCAGGACAATCACGCGCAGAACCGCTGCCTGGGATTGTCGCGGGCCAGTGCGTCCGCGATGGTGAGCGTGCACCGCAGGCTGCTGTGTGAGCTGGAGCAGCGCGGGGTGGTAGACCGGGAACGCGACGCGTTGCCCGCGGACGCGGAACTGGCCCGGCGCACAACCGGACTCAGTTCGCCCGAGCTGGCCACGCTGATGGCTCAGGTGAAGTTGTCGCTCAAAGCCGATCTGCTCACCGGTTCACTGCCCGACAGCCCGGCCTCCGGAGCCGTGCTGCTGCGGTACTTTCCGGGGCCGTTGCGCGATGACTATGCCGACGCGATCTCCCGGCATCCGCTGCGGCGCGAGATCATCGCCACCGCCGCGGCCAACGAGCTGGTCGACGATGGCGGCATCAGCTTCGCGTTCCGGCTCGCCGAAGAGGCGGGAGCCGACGCCGAGGACGCGGTGCGGGCCTTCGGCGCGGCGGTCCGGATCTTCGATCTGCGGCCGCTGTGGGAGCGAATTCGCCAGGCGCCGGTCCCCGCCGCGGTGCGCGGCCGGCTCGAGCTCGAGACGCGGCGGACCCTGGATCGGGTCGCGCGGTGGCTGCTGGCGAATCGGCCGCAGCCGCTGGCCATCGGCGCGGAGGTCGCCCGCTATCGCGAGGGTATTCGCACGCTGGCACTGCGGCGGCAGGCCTGGCTGCCCGCCGCACTGGCCGCGAACATCGAGGCCGAGGCCGAGGCCGAGGCCGGCGCCGCGGGCGCGCCCGCGGACCTGGCGGTCGATGTGTTCGGGCTCATCCACTTGTATCCGATGCTGGACGTGCTCGACATCGCCGATATCCGGGACCGCGATCCCGGCGAGGTCGCCCAGCTCTACTCCGCGCTGAGCACGCGATTCGAGATCGATCGGTTGCTGGCGGCGGTGGCACGACTGGACCGCGGCGATCGGTGGAGCGTACTGGCTCGCCTCGCGATCCGGGAAGATCTCGGTAGTTGCCTGCGCGCCTTGACAATCGGCGTGCTCACTGCGACCGAGCAGGGGGAGGACACCGCCGAGAAGATCGAGTACTGGGCCTCGACGAACCGCTCCCGGATCGCCCGTGTCGACGCCGCGTTGCGCGACATCCTGGCCGCCCAGACCTTGGATCTTGCCGCGTTGTCGGTGGCGGCCAGCCAGGTTCGCGGATTGGTGAGCAGCGCCGATACGGAGGGGACGGCACCGGGCCGCTGATCGGCTAGCCGCCGCTGGTGGGCGCGCCGCATTCGGCACAGAATTTAGCCGCCGCGGGCAACGGGGCGTGACATTTCGCGCAGCCCTGCGGGCCGAGGGGGGAAAGCTGTGTGCCGCAGTGTGAACAGAACCGCGCATCCGCTGGAATCTCCGCCCGGCAGGACGGGCAGCCGGACGTCGGCGCGACCCGCGATGTGCCGTGGCCGGCCGCGTGCAGGCCGAGCGCCGCGCTCAGGAAGCCGCCCTCGCCGCCGCGCGCCATACCATGTCCGGCGCCGAGTGCGAGTTCGCCTGCCGCGTACCGTTGGAAGTCGCCGGTCAGGTGAATGTACCTGACGTCCTTGGCCAGTCGCTTGAGCCGTTCGGCGTCCTCCGGTGCGGGCGTGATGTCAAAGTTGCCCAGTCGCGGTATACGCAGACCGTATTCGTAGAGTGCGACATTCGTCTGCCGAACCACTGCGGATTCGATTTCGGGCAGCCGTGCCGAGAGCCCGAGCAGCGGCCAGTCCCCGTTCGAAACTCCCTGGGTGACAACCACCTTCATGGCCTTGAGTAACAGGTTCGCGCTCCAGGCCTGGACGGCGCCGCCGTCGGCCAGATCGACGGTTCCGGCGCAGGTGGTCACGAACTCGGCCGGATCGCGCACCTGCAGCGCGAACTCGCCGTACACCCGCAGCGTGACCACCTGCTGGCTGACCGGATCGAGCACCTCGGCCAGGTAGCCGCCGAACTTGTGCCCCGAAACCTCGCGCCTGGCAATGAAATACAGCTCGGCGCGGTAGTAGTTGCCGCCGGTGAGCGCATCGATCAACGTGCCGAGCACGGGGAGCTCGTCGGCGTCGACGCGGTGGCGGCCCGGGCCGATGGTCGCCACGACCGCGCCGGTCTTGACGAAAAGCGCCACCTGGTCGGCGTTGACGATCACCCGGGTGTAGCGCCGGATGTTCAGGTCCGGCCACTTGTACACCAAGTGGTTCTTGCGGTCGTCGGGAGCCGCGATGAACTCGCGATCGAACCATGCCATGCGCGCTCCAGGTAGGTCTGACCAGGTCAGCGTACCGATCAGGGCGACGCGCGTATTGCCAAGGCTGAGAACCGATGTCGTTGAACGTGCCGTTGTACAACGGTACGTTGAGCGACGTTATGATTGCTGCCGCCTGAAAGGCCATCCCATGACCGCAGTCCGACCACAGTCCGAGCCATACCCGGCCACGGGCGCTCCGCACGCCGAGGACGAGGGGTATCACAAAGCGCTGCGCCCCCGTCAAGTGCAGATGATGGCTATCGGTGGCGCAATCGGCACCGGCCTGTTCCTCGGTGCGGGCGGACGGCTCGCAGGGGCGGGACCGGGCCTGTTCCTGGTCTACGCGGTCTGCGGGGTGTTCGTCTTTTTCATCCTGCGCGCCCTGGGCGAGTTGGTGCTGCATCGCCCGACCACGGGATCGTTCGTGTCCTACGCGCGCGAGTTCTACGGGGAGAAGCTGGCATTCGGTGCGGGCTGGATGTACTTCTTCCTGTGGTCGATGACCGGGATCGTGGATATCACCGCCATCGCGTCCTACATGCACTACTGGGGGCTGTTCGAGGCGGTACCGCAGTGGCTCATCGCCTTGATCGCGCTGGTGGTGGTCGTGAGCATCAACATGGTGTCGGTTCGATGGTTCGGCGAGCTGGAGTTCTGGGCCGCGTTGATCAAAGTCGTCGCGTTGGTGGCGTTCCTGGTCATCGGCACGATCTTCCTGGCCGGACGCTTCCGGATCGACGGCGCCGCTACCGGACCCGGTGTGCTGGCTGACAACGGCGGCCTGTTCCCGACCGGGGTGCTGCCGCTGGTTCTGGTGACGACCGGCGTGGTATTCGCCTACGGCGCAGTCGAATTGGTCGGGATCGCGGCGGGGGAGACCGAGAATCCGGAGAAGATCATGCCCCGGGCGATCAACTCGGTGATCGCCCGCGTCGCGCTGTTCTATGTCGGATCGCTGGTTCTGCTCGGACTGCTGCTGCCCTACACCGCCTACCGGTCAGGGGAGAGTCCGTTCGTCACCTTCTTCGCCAAGCTGGGGGTAGGCGGCGCCGGTTCGGTCATGAACCTGGTCGTGCTGACCGCGGCGTTCTCCAGTCTCAATGCCGGCCTGTATTCGACCGGGCGCATCCTGCGGTCGATGTCGATGAACGGCAGCGCGCCCGCTGTCGCCGCCCGGATGTCGAAGAGCGGCGTGCCCTACGTGGGGATCCTGGCGACCGGAGCGATCGCGTTGCTCGGGGTCGGGCTCAATGCGGTGGTGCCGGACAAGGCTTTCGAGATCGTGCTGAATATGACCTCGGTCGGGATCATCACGACCTGGGCCGTCATCGTGCTGTGCCAATTGGAGTTGTGGCGGCGATGGCGCAGCGGGGCGATGGAGCGACCGGCGTTTCGATTGATCGGCACTCCGTACACGAGCATCGCCACGCTGGGATTCCTCGGCGTCGTCGTTGTCCTGATGGCGTGCAGTGGTGACGAAGTACAGCGGCTGGCGCTCGGCACGGCCGTGGTGGTCCTGCTGCCCGCGCTCGTCGGTGGGTGGTTCCTCACCCGGAACCGGGTGGCTCGGGTGGCGGCGCTGCGAAGCGTCGATCAGTAGTGCGGCTCTTCCCGATTCTGGGAAGAGCCCCTGGGCACGTCCGCCGTAGCCGAACACAATGGGGCGCGCGAGCAACGCCAGGGTGGAAGGGGGGACATGCCGGAGCAGCCCATGTGGGTGAGCCGCACGTCACCCGGTCCCGGCCTGCCGCCGCGCCGCCCGACGCCGTGGGCCAAGCGGACCTCGCCGGATACCTTCCGGTCCGCTGAACCCGCGGCGAACGGCGTGGCGACCGGATCCGGCCGGACGGCCGGATCCCGGCCCATTGTGCGCAGGCTCGGCGGCGGCTTGGTGCCCGCGCCGCGGGTGCCGTCGGGGGATCCGC
Source organism: Nocardia sp. NPDC051832 (assembly GCF_040681285.1). Lineage (NCBI taxonomy): Bacteria > Bacillati > Actinomycetota > Actinomycetes > Mycobacteriales > Nocardiaceae > Nocardia > Nocardia sp. NPDC051832. The sequence goes on along the minus strand of NZ_JBFAYL010000006.1, from coordinate 175,117 downwards.
GTTCGGTGCTGCTGACCGACCCCGAAGTGCCTGAGCGCAAACGCTTCTGCTGGAAATGCCAGGATCCGGTCGGGCGGCGCGCGGGTGAGGTCACCGGCGTATGTCCGCGCTGCGCGGCGCCGTTCCACTTCCGGCCGCAGTTGCGGCGCGGTGAAGTGGTCGCGGACCAGTACGAGATTCAAGGATGCATCGCGCACGGCGGGCTCGGGTGGATCTATCTAGCCGTCGACCGCAATGTCAGCGATCGCTGGGTGGTGCTCAAGGGCCTGCAGAATCCGCTCGACTTCGAGGCCCACGTCGTCGCGCTCGCCGAACGCCAATTCCTGTCCGAGGTGGCCTGTCCCGGCATCGTCAAGATCTACAACTTCGTCAAGCACGGCAGCACCCGCGACATCGCCGACGGCTACATCGTGATGGAGTACGTCGGCGGCCGCTCGCTCAAGTCGATGCTCGAACACGCCGCACCGGAACGGATTCCGGTCGCCGAAGCGCTCGCCTACCTGATGGAGGTGCTGCCGGCCTTCGACTACCTGCACGCGGCGGGGCTGGCCTACAACGATCTCAAACCCGACAACATGATGGTCAACGACGACGGCATCACCCTGATCGATCTGGGCGCGGTCGCCGCGCTCGACTCCTACGGCAGCATCTACGGAACACCCGGCTACCAGGCTCCGGAGATCACCCGCACCGGTCCGACCGTGGCTTCGGATCTCTATATGGTCGGGCGGACGCTGGCGGTGCTGATCCTGGAACCGCCGGCCGACCGGGCCGACGGCTTTCCCGACCTGGACGGGCAGCCGGTCCTGCGCCGGTATCCGGCGTTGCACCGATTGCTGGTGCGGGCGACCGCGGCCGAACCGGACCGGCGTTTTCCGTCCGCACACGCGATGTACAACCAGCTGGCGGGCGTGCTGCGCGCGGTGCTTGCCGCCGAATCCGGACGGGAACATCCACAGATTTCCATGGAATTCGGCGCGCTGCGGGGCGATTTCGGCATCGACACGCTGATCGGCCCCACCGATGGCATCACCGACGGCCGTACCCGGACCGTGCGCCTGCAAGCCGCGGATGTCGCTGCGGCGCTGCCGGTTCCGCTGATCGACAGCGAGGATCCCAGCGCCGAGCTGCTCGCGGCCCTGTTGCATACCGAACCCCGCCATGCCCTCGATGCGGCAGGTCGTACCCGGGACCGCGTCGACGGCGGAATCATCGGCGCCCCGGAAACTTTCGATCTGGAGTGCGGCCTAGTCGAGGTCCGCGCCGAACTCGATCTCGGGGCCGTCGACACCGCCTTGGCGCGCCTTGCGCGACTGCGCGCCGGGCACGAAAACGACTGGCGGATAGTGTGGTACACGGGTGTTTGCCTGCTTCTCGATCACAACCATCGTGCCGCTTACGAGCAGTTCGACATCGTGCACGCCATGCTGCCGGGGGAGTTGGCGCCGTTGCTGGCGCTGGCGGCGACGGCCGAGCTGGTCTTGGCGGACAGTGATCAGTCAGCCGACGGCGAATTGTGGCGTCGCGCGGCCGGCGGCTACTACCGGTCGGTGTGGCGCACCAATCATGGTGTGGTGAGCGCGGCGTTCGGTTCGGCGCGCTGCCTGGCCGCGGACGGCGACCTGCCCGGCGCGGTCGCGGTGCTCGACGAGGTGCCGCTCGCTTCCCGGCATCACGGGGTAGCCAGCCTGACCGGCTGCCTGCTGCTGATCACCCGCCCCGTCGAGGATCTCCAGGAGGCCGAATTGGCCGCGGCGGCAGGACGATTGGCGGCACTGGCCGACGAGCCGCGCTCATTGCAGATGCGCGTGCTCGTCATCGGCGCGGCGCTGGAGTGGCTGCGGCTGGGCCGGCGTCCGGTCGAGCCGATTCTGTTCGGACACCCGTGTACCGAGCCGGGTCTGGGCAACGCCCTCGAGTCGAGTCTGCGCGCGCTCGCCCGCGGCGCGACGGATCGAATCCACCGCTACCGCCTGGTCGACCTGGCCAACCACGTGCGACCTCGAACCTGGTGGTAATGCTGGACACTCAGCGACCGCGGGCCACGAGGAGCAATATCCCGGGCAGGAGAAGCACGAGAAGCAGCCAGCGCACCTCGCCGCTTGTTGCCGCGACACTCGCGATGACTACGAGCCAGCAGCCTGAAGCGCCCAGGAATACCGGCAGCGCTCCGGCGGTTCGCTCGGGCGGCGCATCGGGCTCGCTCGCGGGGAGATCGGTGAAGAGTTCGGCCAGCTGCGGCCCGGTCGTCGCGGTCGTGGCCCGCGCGCAGCGCCGGTCGAATTCGTCGAGATCGAGGCGACCAGTGCCGAGATGCCGGACCAGCTCCCGCAGCGCCTGTTCGCGCTGCGCGGTGCTGATTCGGGTATCCGGGTCGTCGTGCATAGGGCGACGATAGGGCCGCGATGACCTCGGTGAACAGTGGAAGTTCCCAGCTCAGGGAAGCCTTTAGGCTGGCGGCGACAGGATCCGGAGGGCCCGGAAAGCAAGGAGCGAGCGATGTCCGAGGGTATATACGAGCTCGGCGGCTGGCAGTTGTCCGGGTCGTGCCGCGGGCTGGACTCCTCGGTGTTCTTCCACCCCGACGGCGAACGCGGGTACGAACGCGAAGCACGGGTGCGGCGCGCCAAACGGATCTGCCGTTCCTGCGCGGTGCAACGCGAATGCCGCCAGTTCGCGTTGGTGACCGCGCAGCCGTACGGCATCTGGGGTGGGATGTCGGAGCAGGAACGGCGATTACTGCGACACCGTGCCGAGGATCGGGCCGAGGCCGCGGGTCGGCTGGCCGCACCGTCTGGCTAGGCGCCGGTATGGTTTCCTTGTCCCATGGTGGCGGGTGCAGAGTACACAATCGATGAGCTGGCGCGGGAAGCGGGAACCACCGTGCGCAGTGTGCGTGTCTACCATGAACGCGGCGTGCTGCCGCCACCCCAGGTGAAAGGCCGCACCGGTTTCTACGGCCAGGACCATCTGAACCGGGTGCGCACGATCAGCCGGCTGCTCGAGCGCGGCATCAAACTGAACGGAATCCGGGAGTTGCTCGAAGCGTGGGACCGGGGTGAGGACCTCGGCGTCGTACTCGGCGTGGGCGTGCCCGCGGCCGCGCAGCCCGTCGGTGAGGCGGCCCCCGGACAGACCATCGAGGCGACCGAGCTGGCCGACCGCTATCGCGAGGTGCCCAACGGATTCGCCCGGATCGTCGCGGTGGGTCTCTACGAGCCGGTCGACGCCACCACCTATCGATCGGCCGACCCGGATCTCGCCAGAGTCGCCGATCAGCTACTGGCCCTGGGTATTCCGGTCGCGGACATGGTCGAGGAGCTGGAGAAGCTACGGATCGATGCCGACCGTGTGGCCCGCCGGTTCGCTGACCTGCTGGAGCGGACGGTGCTGACCGACGACGCCGAGCTCGAGGAGAGGATCGAACTGGCGCAGATGGTTCCGGCGCAGGCGATGGCCGGGCTGGTCGGCGCATCGGTCCGGAAGTATCTGAGCCTACCTAGGTAGACGCGCACCCGATCTACCGATGCGGGCGGGCGCGCACGCTGACAGTCTGGGCCTCGCAAACCCGTTTTCAGCAGGTGAGGTGCAGGGTTATGGGAAGCGTCACGCTCTGGATGCAGATGTCCCTCGACGGATTCGCCGAAGGGCCGGACGACGAGATCCATTGGCCGGTCGTGGATGAGGAACTGTATGCCGCGTTCCTCGACGAGCTACGCCAGGCGGACCTGTTCCTTTATGGGCGCAAGACCTATGAGCTGATGTCGGAGTTCTGGCCGACCGCGGACGCCGACCCCGCGATTTCCCCCTTCTACGTGGACTTTTCCCGCTGCTGGAAGCAGACGCCGAAGCTCGTCTTCTCCCGCAGCCTGTGCGGGGCGGACTGGAACACCAGGGTGGTGCGCGAGGACCTGGTCGCGGAGGTCCGCGCCCTGAAAGCACTGCCCAACTGCGACATGGTGCTGTTCGGCGGCGCCGCGACCGCGTCGGCCTTCATCCGGCACGACTTGGTCGACGAGTTCCGGCTGTTCGTGCACCCGCTGCTGTTGGGCAGCGGAATCCCGTTGTTCCCGAGCGCATTCGATCGATCCGGCCTGCGTCTCGTGGACGTGGCGACCTATGGTAGCGCGGTGGTGGGGGTGCACTATCGGCACGAAGTCCATGCCGTGCACTGAGAACGTCTCAGTAGTGATAGCACTGGCTAGCGGAACCGCCGGCTCGCGGACGCGCCGCCGCATTCTCGAACCGCCACTGCGAGATCGGACCGGCGAATTTCCAATAGAGCATGCGCCCGCCAGGAACCGCGACGAAGACATCCTCGACACCCGGTATCAGCTGACTACCCACGCAGTAGTCCATGTAGTCGGTGCCGAATTGCAGGGCCCCGGCGCTGAATTCGCCGGTCGGGTTGGCGTGGGCACCCGGATTCGGCACGGTGTCGGCGCGGTCGGACCGCGCGCCACGGAACCATTGCGGAATGCCCTGCGGATCGGTTCCGCAGTCGAAGTCCCAGCCGCCCGCGACGATCTCGGCCTGCTGGGCATGAACGCCGCCCGCCCACAGGCAAGCAGCGCCGGGCGACTCCGCGGTCGCAGGGGTAGTGGCGAAGCCGATCGCCAAAGCGGCTCCAGCGAATACTGTCAGAGCGCTGTTCTTGGTCATCATTATCTCGTTTGTTCAAGCCTGAGCGGTCATACTGGCTCGCAACGTACCGCTGAACAACGGCTCGATATCGAATGTATTGCCAGACTTGGTAATACCGGTCCCCGCACCCTCAGGAGTTCTCATGCCCGCCTACGCCATCGCCCACCTGCACGCCATCCGGCCTGGGCCGGAGCTGGTCGAGTACCTGCGGCAGATCGACGCGACGCTGACGCGCTACGGCGGAAGATTCCTGGTGCACGGCGGTGCGCAGGACGCTCTGGAAGGTCCCTCGGACGCGATGGCGGTCATCGTGGAGTTCGCCGATCTGGCGGCCGTCCGAACCTGGTACGACTCACCGGAATACCAGGCGATCCGGGCATTGCGCACCGGAAACTCGAGCAGCGTCATGATCGCCGCGCCTGCCTGCCCGGCCGACCACCGCGCGATCGACATCCTCTGAAAAACCTTGCCACCAGCGGGAAGTCGCGAACTCGGCGCTTAGAGTTCGCGAATGCGCCGCCTGCGACCACTCTGGAACTCCGCCGCCGCGACCCTGCTGGCCCTCGGCGTGCTCACCGGATGCACTGCCGCCGCGGAGGACTCCGCGCCACCCTGCCCGAGAGCCGCGATCGGGACTACGTCGCCGGCGGCGCCCGGCAGCACGGACGCGACCATCTCGAGTCTGGCAACCAATCCCGAGATCGCGTCCGGATACCGCAGCGGGTTGACCGCCGTGCGGACCGGGCGTTATGCGGTGTCGACCGCGAACCCGCTTGCCACCGCGGCCGCCTGCCGGGTGCTGCGGGACGGTGGGACCGCGGCCGACGCGCTGGTTGTCGCGCAAACGGTGCTCGGGCTGGTCGAACCACAGGGCTCGGGTCTCGGGGGCGGTGCGTTCGTGCTGTACTACGACGCCGAGCGCGCTGCCATCGACGCCTATGACGGCCGGGAAGTCGCCCCGCTCGCGGCCACCGAGAACTATCTGCGCTGGATCAGTCCGGAACAGCAGGTCGAGCCGAAACCCACAGTGCGCGCCAGCGGCCGGTCGATCGGGGTGCCCGGAGTTGTGCGAATGCTGGAACTCGCGCACCGCGAACACGGGCGTCAGCCCTGGCGCGACCTGCTCGCCCCGGCCGCGGACCTTGCCGATGCCGGATTCGCCATCAGTCCCCGGCTGGCGGAACAGATTTCCGCTTCCGCCGCGGATCTGGCCCGCGATGCCGCCGCTCGTGCGTACTTCCTGGACGCCGAGGCCAAGCCGAAAACCGCGGGCACGGTTCTCACCAATCCGGCCTACTCGAAAACGTTGCACGCCCTCGCCGCCGAAGGGGCGAAGGCTTTCTACACCGGAGCCATAGCGCAGGACATCGTCGACGCGACCGCCTCGACCGCCGGTGATCGCACGCCCGGGGTGATGACACTCGCGGATCTGAGTTCCTACGAACCGAAGAAACGGACAGCGCTGTGTATCGCCTATCGCATGCACGACATCTGCGGCATGCCCGGTCCGTCGTCCGGAGGCAGCACCGTCGCGGCGACCCTCGGTGTGCTGCGAAGCTTCGACCTGTACACGCTCCGACCCGAGCACGTCGAGCGTGATGGCGGCCGGCCGCACCCGCAGGCGGCGCACCTCATCGCCGAGGCCGAGCGCCTCGCCTACGCCGACCGCGACAAGTATCTCGCCGATCCGGATTTCGTAGCTCTCCCCGGCAATTCACCACAGACCTTGCTGGGGGACGACTATCTGCGGAGCCGTGCCGCGCTCATCGATCCGCGCCGCAGCATGGGTGTCGCGCACCCGGGCGTTTTCGCGCCGATCGCCCTGGGCAGCGGACCACAGCCGCCGGAACACGGCACCAGCCATATCTCGGTCGTGGACAGCTACGGCAACGCGGCGGCGATGACCACCTCGATCGAATCCGCCTTCGGCGCGACCCCGATGGTCGGCGGATTCCTGCTCAACAACCAGCTCACCGATTTCGCCGCGAACCCGATCGGCACTGACGGAAACCCGGTTGCCAACCGCCTGGAACCCGGTAAGCGACCGCGCAGCTCGATGAGCCCGACCCTGATCTTCAACCGCGACGCGGACGGTGCCCGTGGCCGGCTCGCCTACGTCCTCGGCTCACCCGGCGGCTCGGTGATCATCCAGTTCGTCGTCAAAACGATTGTCAACATGTTGGATTGGGGCCTGGATCCGCAGCAGGCGATCTCGGCGGTCTCCTTCGGCGCGGGGAACACCCCGACCACGGGCGTCGGCGGTGAGCATCCGCTCATCGTGACCGCTGACAACGGCGAGCGCGACCCCTTGGTCCGGGCCCTGCGCGAGCTCGGCCACCAGGTCTCGGTCGCCCCACACATCAGTGGCCTGAGCGCGCTACGGCGCGACGGCAACAGCTGGACCGGCGGTGCGGACCCTCGGCGCGAAGGACAGGTTCTGGGCGCACCCTGGCCTGCGAAATAGCTGGAAGATGGTGTGCTGGTGCTGATTCGCAGGCTCCCGGTCGCGGCGCTGCTGTTGTGCGCGACAGCATGTGCCGCCAAGGTGCCGCCGCCGATTCCACCCGAGCCGACTGTCACCGTGCCGTCGGGCCAGCCCTTCACCCTGTCCCCGGGGCAGACCGCCATTATCTCGGACACCGGTATTTCGCTGACCTTTGTCCGGGTCGTCGACGACACACGATGCCCGGTGGCGCAGGACGTCGCTTGTGTCTGGTCGGGCGATGCCACCGTGGTCATCCGCTCGTCGGGCGCAACCTATGAGTTGCATACCGACTGGGGGGCCAAAGCCGCGACGCTAGCGCCGCACCTGGTCACCTTGCAGGCCCTCGCCCCGGGGCGGAAGTTTGCGAATTCGATTGATCAGCAGGACTATTCGGCGACATTGCAGGTTTCCTAGCGATCGATCACTCGGGAAGTGGTTTGCGCCAGTCGCGGATCCGGAGGGAGATGCGGTCGGCGGGGTCGCCGGACCACAGTGCGTCGAGTCCGTGGCGCGCAAGGGTATTGGTGACGCGGCGGCCCGCTTCCTGTTCGGTGCGGGCGAAGATGGCGCGGGTCGCGGTCTCATCGCCTGCCTTGGCGGCCGCCAGCAGGGTGTCGGGGGTATCCGGGAGGGCTCGGAACGCGCTGTACCCGAGGAACAATTGGGGATGATCGCCGCCCAGTCGGTCGGTGTCTTGTTCGTGGAAGAAGACGTAGGCCCATTCGCGGTAGTGGTACCAGTCTTTCGGGTTCGGGTCGGCGGTGCGCTCGGCGGCGATCTCGGTGGTCGCGCATTTCGTGCAGCAGGCGAAGTTCATTCGCGCCAGGAATCCCTGGCTCTCCAGCTCGGCGAAGGCGCGGACCAGCCGGTCGTAGTCGCCGGGGGTGGACCATTCCCGCTGTTCGGCCAACCGCTCCTGCCAGGTCTCGTATGCCACCGCGCGCGCCCAGACTACGGGTACGCCCTCGTCGCCTGCCCATTCCTCGACGGTTTCCAGGACCTCCGGGAGCGTTCGGAACCCCGGGACGATCAGGCCCCGCACGAACCGCTCCAGGTCTTCATCGGTGAACTCCATGCCGCGACGTTACGCTGAAGGCGTTCTCGTACCGGGCCTTCCCGTTGATGGAAATAGCGAAGAGCGCTGGAGCCCTACTGTGTCGGCATGCCAGTTCCCACCGGTAGCCGGGTTGTTTCCGTGGCGCAAGCGGGTTCGCGCTTGTTCGACACCACTGCCAATCTCGCCAAGGCCGAGGCTCTTATTCGCGAAGCCGCCGGGCGCGGTGCCGAACTCGTGGTTCTGCCGGAGGCATTTCTGGGCGGCTACCCCAAGGGGCTCGACTTCGGTGTGACGGTCGGAAGTCGCACGGCGGAAGGCCGCGAGCTGTTTCGTCGATACTTCGCGTCGGCGATCGACGTGCCGGGACCAGGGTCGCAGTGTCTGGCCGGCCTGTGCCGGGAACTAGGTGTGCACGCGGTTGTGGGGGCGATCGAACGCGCTGGTGGCACGCTTTATTGTGTGGCGCTCTATTTTGGTCCGGAAGGATTCCAGGGCAAACATCGCAAGTTGATGCCGACGGCGGCGGAGCGCTTGATCTGGGGATGTGGCGACGGTTCCACGCTGTCGGTCGTGGCGACCGGTGACGTTGTGGTCGGCGCCGCAATTTGCTGGGAGAACTATATGCCGCTGTTCCGCGCGGCGATGTATGAGAAGGGCATCGACATCTGGTGTGCGCCGACCGTCGACGACCGTGAAACCTGGCAAGCCACCATGCGGCACATCGCCCTCGAGGGGCGCTGCTTTGTGTTGAGCGCGAATCAGTACCTACTTCGCTCGGATCTGCCCGTCGACGTCTCGCCAGTTCAAGGCGATGCCGCGGATGTCGTTCTGATCGGTGGCGGCAGCACAATCATTTCCCCACTCGGCACGGTCTTGGCCGGGCCGCTGCGCGATACCGAGGGCATCTTGCTGGCAGAACTCGACCTCGGTGAACTCGCCCGTGCCCGTTTCGACTTCGATCCAGTCGGGCATTACGCACGCCAAGACGTCTTCGTGCTCCAAGTAGACGAGACCTCACGGGCGGTGTGGCCCTAGCTGGTTGCGCATGACCGCCCGCCGTCGGCGTGGCCGATGAGTTTGCGGCCGCCGGCCGGTCAGAACTTGTGACACCCGAGGAAAGGACAGTGTTATGTCGGAACTTCTCGTCGACTTCATCACCTCACTCGACGGCTACGCATCGGGCGAGGGATGGCCCGGATTCTGGGGTCTGGAAGGCCCGGAGTACCTCGCATGGCTCGGCGAACAGCCCGAGTCCACGCAGCTGATGGGGGCGAACACCTACCGTCTGATGTCGGGCTTCGCCGCCGGCGAGGTCCCGGACGGGCAAGCGGAGTTCCGGCCCGAAGAAGAGGCGTCCGTCGACGGGCTCACCAAAGCGCCCAAGGTGGTGTTCTCCAACTCGCTCGCGGAGCCGTTGACCTGGGCCAACTCCCAGCTCGTTCGCGGCGATGCCGTCGAGGCGGTCCGCGCCATGAAGTCGAGTGGTTCGGGGCTCCTCAGCACGATCGGCAGCCTGAGCTTGTGCCGGTCCCTGCTCCGTGCCGGACTCGTCGACCGATTCCGGGTGGTGATGTTTCCGGTGATCACCGGCGCCACGGGTGCGGAACGCATCTACGACGGCTATCCGGACGTGGCGCTCGAGATGATCGAGCACCGCACCTTCGACAACAGCATCCAGTTGGTCGAGTACAAGCCCCGAGTGCTCGAGCACCCGCCGCTCAGCGCTCCTGCGTAAGGGACGCTCGACGCTCCGGCTGAGACACAACCGCGCCCGGTGCCACCGATTGTGACACCGGGCGCGGAAGGGTGAATCAGCCGATGTCGGGGCGGCCGACCCACTCGACGATCGTCCAGCCCTTCTTCGGGCTGCCCTTGAGGACGACGCGCCCGCCGTTGCGGATCGGATCGGTGCCGAGTTTGTTCGGGTCGGCGTTGTCTGCGTTCAGCATGGACCAGAACATGATGGTGGCGGCGTGCGAGAAGATCACCGGTTTGGCGCAGCTGCGGCGCTGCACCTCGACCAGCGCCTGATCGACGCGGCCGTCGAACTCCTTGCCGTCGATGGATCCTGGAATCCGCGCGGTCAGGTCGCCGGAGAGCCACTTGATCGGCGCCTGCAGGTACCCCGACATCGCCTCGGCCTCGGGAGTGCCCTCGTACTGGCCGGCCTCGATCTCCCGGAAACCGGGCTGAATGTTGAGGTTCAGGCCGTGCTTGGCCACGGTCGGCGCCGCCGTCTGCTCGGTACGCACCATGTTCGACGCGAAGGCGCAGTCGTAGTCCTTGTCGGCCAGCTGCAGGGCCACGTTGTCGGCCTGGGTCCGGCCGCGCGCGGTCAGGTCGGGTCCGGGCACCTTGGTGTCGATCAGGCCGGAGGCGTTACCGGCGGACTCGGTATGGCGCACCAGGGTGATGACCATTTCGCCGGAGCTGCTGCCGGAGCCGCTGCCGGAGTTTCCGAGGTCGATATCGGCGGCCGCGACGCCGGTGGTAGCGGTTGTGGCCGCAACCGCGGTCGCGGCCACCGCAAGGGAGACTCGGAGGGATCGGATTCGCATGGGTGGGAATGCCTTTCGTCGTGGCGACGCCACTACAGATATGCCGAAAAATCGGAATTCGGGGGTGGCGCGTCTCACAGAAGCAGCTATTCACGCGGATCGACTACGAGCTATCCCATTCATCGGGATCTTTCGCGCAAGGGGCTGCGCATAGGGCGGGTCAGGTGCTGTAGTGCGGGATGGGATCGCCGGTTCCGGTGGTCATCAGCTGCGGGAGGCTTTTGGTGATGTAGAACGTCCAGCCGCGCGAGCATTCCTCGAAGCACTCGGATTCGGCCGCCGACAAGCCCACATGCGTGAAATGCAGGGTGGCGCCGTCGTCGGTCGCGCTGATGTCGAAGACGACTGTGGTGTCGGTCCATTCGGAGTGGTCATCGATAAAGGTCAGTTCCGAATCGACGACCTGCCAGACCATTCGGGTATCGGGCACGACCTCGGTGATCTGGAAGCGGGCGAAGCGGATTCCTTCCTTTTCTTTCGCGGTCTCGCCGGGGTATTTGCTGTCGTCGGTGAAGACGAATTCGTCGCCGACGGCGGCGGTATTGCCGATGATGTTCGCGTTCCACCAGCCACGCACGTCGGCGATCGCCGCCATCACCTCGGCCGGGGTTCGGTTCACGGACATCGTGGCGGTCAGGTGCTCGGTGTTCGGCATTGTCTTTTCCTTTCCTCGGGTGGTTTACCCCACCGACGAACCGGCTTCGGCTGGATCGACAACGCTGCGGAGAAAATTTTCGAGACTGATCAGAGTCGGCGCAGCCGGCTCTCCAGATACCGCCGTTCGGCGTCGGTGGGCGCCAGTTCCAAGGCCGTCGCGTACTCGGCGGCGGCCTCCCCGGAGCGCCCGGCGCGGCGCAGCAGATCGGCGCGGGTAGCCGGCAACAGGTGATACCCGTCCAGGTGCCCGGAGTCGGCGAGTTCGTCGATGAGCTCGAGCCCTGCCGGAATGCCCTCGGCCATCGCCACCGCTACCGCACGGTTGAGCTCGACCACGGGGGAGGGAGTCAGCCGGGAGAGCTCGCGATACAGGGCCGCGATCTGCGGCCAGTCGGTATCGGCGGCGTCGAGCGCGGTCGCGTGGCAGGCCGCGATCGCCGCCTGTACCTGGTACGGGCCGGGGCGCTGGGACGCCAACGCCCGATCCAATATCTGGACACCCTCGGCGATCATCGCGTGATCCCAGCGCGATCGGTCCTGCTCTTCGAGGGGTATCAGTACCCCGTCGTCGATACGCTGCGGGCGGCGCGCTTCGAGGAGCAGCATCAGGGCCAGCAGGCCCGCCGGTTCCGGCTCGGCGGGCAGCAGTCGCGCGACCAGTCGAGCGAGGAAGATCGCCTCCGAAGCCAGCCCGCGCTGGTCGTCGGTCGCGCTGTAGCCCTGGTTGAAGATCAGGTACAGCACCGCCGAGACCGCGGGCAGCCGTTGCGGGAGTTGCTCCGGCGCAGGCACTCGGTAGGGGATACCCGCGTCGACGATCTTGCGCTTGGCGCGCACCAAACGTTGCGCCATAGTCGATTCCGCTGTCAGGAAGGCCGCCGCGATCTCGGCTGTGCTCAGCCCGGTCAGCGTGCGCAAGGTCAGGGCGACCCGGGTGGGAAGCGGCAGCGCCGGATGACAGCAGGTGAAGATGAGCCGTAACCGGTCATCGGGGATCGCTTCCACGGACGGCTCGACCTGGGTGCGTTCGAGCACGGCGACCTGGCGCAGCTTCGCGCCGGCGACCGAATCGCGGCGCAGCCGGTCGATAGCGCGATTGCGCGCGGTGGTGGTGAGCCAGGCGCCCGGCCGGTCGGGGATGCCGTCCCGCGACCATGTCGTCAGGGCGGTCGCGAAGGCGTCCTGCGCGCAATCCTCGGCCAGGTCCCAATCCCCGGTCGCGCCGATCAGTGTGGCGACGATCTGGCCCCACTCCGTGCGATAGGCCGCGTCCACCGCGTCCCGAACGAGTTGCGGCGCAGTCACTCCCATACCGGTCGGATCTCGATCGACCCATGCAGTGCGTACGGATGACGCGAGGCGATCTCGATCGCCTCGTCCAGGTTCGCGCACTCGAGGATATCGATGCCGCCGATGAAGTCTTTGGTCTCGGCGAAAGGGCCGTCGGTCACCAGAGTTTCACCGTCGCGCACGCGGATGGTTTTCGCCTCGGCGGCCGGACGTAGGCGTGCGCCGCCCCGTCCCGCGTTCCGCCCCTCCACCTCTCGGGTGTACGCCTGATGCGCGGGATCCGCGCCGATCTCGGCAGGGCTGGGTATGGAAGCTTCGTCATCGCAGATCAGCAAGACATACTTCATGCCTCCAATATGCACGACCGCGCACGAGCGTGCGATCAGCCGGCCGGGTGGCGAGTCCACCCGGCCTCGACGACCGCGGTTTGGAGCACGTCCAAGCCGAACGCGTCGGCGGGGCCCAGAGCTCCCGCTGCGAGTAACCCGCCGCCCAACGCTGTCTGGGCGGCCCAGGCCAGGATTGCGGCGGTGAAGTCATAAGGATCGCCGCCGCTGAAAGTGACTGTTGCCAAGGGATTTCCGGAGTTGTCGCGAGCTTCGGCGACCACCCAGGCGCGCGTGCGTCCCCGGGATGCGGCGCCAGGACCGCCCGTCGAGCCCTTGACCGTCCGGGTCAGCGCGACTTCGAGGCCGCGTTTGAGCGGGGGCACCTTCGCGAGCGCCGCGGCCAGCTGGGATCCAGCCCGGAATCCCTGGGCCGCCGGCGTGGGCAAGCCGAGGTAGACGTCGACCTCGCGCAGGTGCGGGTGCGAGCGGGTCGGGGCGAAGTGTTCCGACCCGGGGATCGATACCGCCGTGCGAGGCGTCCCGGCAACGTCGAAGGATCGGATTCGTGCTCCGGTGCGCTCGGTGACGACCCGCCCGGAGCGCAGGGCGAAGCCGGATTCGAACAGCATCCCCGCCATGGACGCGCGGGTGCCGCCGCTGGTGCCGGGGTGGTCCATGAAGTAGCCGACCTCGGCGCGTACCGCCTCCGGCGCCGCGCGCAAGGCCAGCCCGGCGGCCAAATTGCCTGGTACATAGTCGAATCCGAAGGCGGTCAGGAGGGTGGAACCGGCGGCGCGGGCACGGTCGTCCTGCTCGAAGACCGTGCGGATGAAGGGGCCTTCGCCGGTGGAGTCGAGGTAGTGGGCGCCCGCGGAGAGCGCCGCGTCGAGTGCGGGGCGGCCGTGGCGCAAGAACGGGCCGACGGTGCTCACCAAGACATCGCCGCGGCCGAGCAGGGCCCGCACCGACGCGGGGTCGGCGACATCGGCGACCGCGGTTCGGGCGCCGCCGAGCGCGGCGGCGAGTTCGTTCAGGGCAGCCGGGTTGCGCCCGGCCAGGACGGGGGAGATCCCGCGGGCGGCAAGGGCTTCGGCGGTCAGGCGGCCGGTGTATCCGGTCGCGCCGAACACTACGATCTTCGGGCCATCGTGGGCTGGCGGTGTCACAAGCTCCTCCTAGCTGTCCGCAGCATGTCTAGCATGCCGCCGGTGAGATGCATAGACTTGAAGTCTCTCATTGCTTCAAGTCAGGTATTGAAACGGTTGGTCCAAAACTGTGTTAGCGTGCTTCCTATGGCGCGACCGAGGCACTTCGATGAGGACCGGGCGGTCGAGGCGGCGATGCGGACGTTCTGGGCGTCCGGCTACGAGGCCACCTCGACCGCGGACCTGTGCGCGGCGACCGGATTGGGGCGCAGCAGCATCTACAACACGTTCAAATCCAAGAGCGCGCTGTTCGCGAAGGCGCTGCGCCGCTATATGGACACCAAGAACGCGCCGGTCCTGGATCTCATGGACGGTGACGGTCCGGTCCAGGACAAGATGCGGGCGCTGCTGTGGCGGGTGATCGATCAGGAGATCGAGGAACCACTCGGGTGTCTGGTGGTGAACTCGATGGTGGAACTGGCGCCGCGCGACCCGCAGATCGCGCGCTCGCTGCGCCGCGACCAGGATCAGCGGGTGCAGCTGCTCCGGGCGGCGTTCGAGTCCGGCCGTCGCCGGAAAGAGATTGCCGCCGAACGTGATTCGCTCGGATTGGCACATTTCATGATCGCCACCATCAGTGGGATGCAGGTGGCCGCGCGAGGTGGCGCCGATCGGGCGACGCTGGAAGCCATCGCCACCAACGCTCTCACCGCGCTCTGACCTGATTCGGTTCGGATGTTCGCGTCAGCGCGCGCCCGAGTTATGGACTGATTGATACAAAACTGAGAGAGGGATAGCTGTGCCGTTGGCCATCTACGTGCTTGGACTCGCGATCTTCGCGCAGGGCACATCGGAATTCATGTTGTCCGGGCTCTTGCCCGACATGGCGCACGATCTGGGTGTCTCCATCCCGGACGCGGGTCTGCTGATCTCCGCCTATGCCATCGGCATGGTGATCGGAGCGCCCATTCTGGCCATGGCGACCCTGCGCTGGCCCAAACGCCGCGCCCTGCTGACATTCCTCGCCGTGTTCGTCGCCGCCCATGTGGTGGGCGCGGTCGCCACCGGGTATCCGCTGCTGTTCGCCACGCGGGTGCTCGGGGCGATCGCGTGCGCCGGCTTCTTCGGTGTCGCGGCGGTGACCGCCGTCGACCTGGTCGGCGCGCACCGGGCCGGCCGGGCGCTGTCGATTGTGATCGGCGGGATCACGGTGTCGACAGTGCTCGGCGTCCCGCTGGGCACCGTGATCGGTCAGCACCTCGGCTGGCGCTCCGCATTCTGGACCGTGGCCGTACTGGCTACCGTCGCCGCTGTCGGCGTCGCGTGGAGCTTGCGCACCGAACCGCGCCGAACGGGCGAAACCAGCAGGGCCATACCAAGTTTCGCCGACGAACTGCGCAGCCTCGGCAACCCCGGACTCTGGATCGTCTACGGCACCAGCGCGCTGATCTTCAGCTCGATGATGGCATCGTTCAGTTACCTCGGCGCCATGCTGACCACCGACACCGGTCTGGCGGCGAGCTGGGTTCCGGTCGTGCTGGCACTGTTCGGCGTCGGCTCGCTGATCGGCATCACCATCGGCGGCCGAGTAGCCGACGCACACCCTTTCCAGACCCTGTACATCGGGACGACCGGAGTCCTGCTCACCTCGGTAGGCATCGCGGTGCTGGCAAGCCATCCGATCCCGGTCATCCTCTTGGTCTTCCTGATGGGAATGTTCGGACTGGCCACCAATCCGGCCGTCAACGCCCGCGTCTACGCGCACCTAGGGGAGGTACGAACACTCGGCGGCGCCCTGGTGACCTCCGCGTTCAATGTCGGAAACACGATCGCCCCATGGCTCGCGGGGCTGGCAGTCGCCGCCGGACTCGGCTACCCGTCCACCGCCTGGGTGGGCGCGGGTATGTCCGCGCTCGGACTACTGACCGTGGCCGCCGGCTACCTGCGCAGCCGCCGTCTCACCGCGCCGCCGGCGGTATCGGCCGAACCGATCCTCGTCAGCTGAGCTCTCAAAACGTTCGGTTCGCCGATTCAGTTCAGGATTTCGCCTCGCACCACGGTCGATAACCGATCCCGCCAGATCTGCAGCTGGTCGGGCGTGAGTCGGGTCCAGTCGGTGATCTCGTCGATGATGCGCAACGGTGCGCTGCTGCGGTACGACCGGGTGGGGTTGCCGGGAAACTTTTTGTCGGTGACGTTCGGGTCATTCTCGAACTCCCCGGTCGGCTCGACCGCGTAAACCCGCGGAATCGCCGCGCCCCCGGACAGTTCCGCGGCGATCTCCGCGGCGAGTCCGGCCCCATCGACGAGGGCGGTGAAATAGATGTGGTTCATCACGATCTCGGGCCGGTAATTGGATCGGCGGCCCGCGGTCAGGAACTCGCCCACGCGCAGTTCCGCGATCGTGCCGTGGAAGAACGGTCCATCATCGAGCGTTCCGGACACCTGAATCCTTTCGTCGACTTGCTGGAACGAGCGATTGTGCCGCATCGCCTAGGTTCCCGCGAGCAGGACATCGCCCGCGGAATTGCGATATTGGCCTGGTGCGGTGCCGTATTCGCGTTTGAAAGCCTTGCTGAACGCGTATTCCGAACCGTATCCGGTGTTCCGGGCGATGACTGCCAAGGGCGCGGCGGTATCGCGGAGTAGCCGGACGGCGGTGATCATGCGCCATCGGGTGAGGTATGCCAGTGGAGGTTCCCCGACCAGGGCGGTGAAGCGCTTGGCGAAGGCGGCGCGGCTGAGCCCGGCGCGGGTGCCCAGCGATTCCACGGTCCAGCCGCGGCTGGGATCCTCGTGGATGCAGCGCAGCGCCGCCGATATACCCGGATCGACGAAAGCCGCTGCCCAGCCGGATATTTCGTGTGCTGCGGCGTCGCTGAGCCAGGCGCGCAGGATGTAGAGCAGCAGTAGTTCCAGCAGGGGTGGGACCGCGGCATCGCTGCCGGGGCGGGTGTCGGAGAGTTCGTCGGCGAGCAACTCGACGGTGGCGCGCAGGGCCGGGTGGGCGCCGAGGCGGGCCGGGATGTGGACGACTTCGGGCAGCTCGGCCAGCATCGGATGGGTGCGGTCGGCGGCCAGTTGATAGGAGCCGCACAGCAGGACCGCGGCTGCGCCGGGTCCGTCGACATGGCGCACGTCGGCCGGTCCGGCGGTTTCGGACAGCGCGGTGCCGGGCTGGTCGACGAGTCCGTGGGCAATCCCGCGCGGCATGAACACTGCATCACCGGCGCCCAGCGCGATCGGATCTGCCTCCGGCCGGGTCAGCCAGCAGGAGCCGCGCAGGACGACGTGGAATCCGGCGCCCTCGATCCGGGGGTAGGCGCGGCCCCAGGGTGCGTGGCGCACGAACATCCCAGAGGCCGGGCTCCCGGTACGCGCCGTAGCGAGAACTTCGCTGAGGATGTCCATGCCGAAACGATACTGCCGAAGACGATAGGACATCAATGGGAGACTATGGATGATTTCTTGTCTCCGAGATGGCTTCTACGGTGTGAATACCGACTTAACAAGCCCGACAGGAGATTCACGATGAGCGACAACCAGTCCGGACCCGCCCCCCGATCGCTGACCGACGCGGAATTGGTCGAGGTGCTCGGCGCGCAGCAGTTCGGTGTCCTGGCGACTGTCAAACGATCGGGCCATCCCGCGATGTCCAATGTGCTCTACCGCTGGGATCCCGCCGAGCGCGTCATCCGGATCTCGACCACCGCCGACCGCGCCAAGGTCAAGCAGATTCGCAACAATCCCCGTGTCGCTCTTCATGTTTCCGGCCCGGACGTCTGGTCGTTCGCGGTCGCCGAGGGCGACGCCGAGGTCTCGGCGAGCCCGCGGGAATTACTCGCCTTCGCCGGGCATCCCGCCGACGCCGCCGGCTACCTGGAACAGCAGGCGCGCGAAAACCGGGTGATCATCACCCTGCGGGTCACCCGGCTCTACGGCACTGCCCTGGACATCGCGTGAAATCCTCAGGGTTCGATCAGCCCGGCGCGAATCGCGTAGCGGGTCAGGGCGGTTCGGTCCCGCAGGTCGAGTTTGGCCAGAATGTTGGTGCGGTGCCGATCGACGGTCTTGGCGCTGATCACCAGGGTTTCGGCGATCTCGCGCGTCGATTGGCCTTCGGCGACGAGTTTGAGCACCTCCTCTTCGCGCGGCGTGAGGATGGTGTCGGGCAGTGCTGATCCGCGGCGGGCACGCTGCAGATAGTCACGGATCAGCGCGGTCGCCGCACCCGGATACAGAAACGGCTCACCGCGCATGGTGGCCCGGCAGGCTTCGATCAGATCCTGGTCGGCGACGGACTTCAGGACATATCCCGAGGCGCCGACCTTGAGGGATTCGAAGAAGTACTGCTCGTTGTCATACATCGAGAGCATGAGGATCCGGACCTGCGGTGCGACGCGGCTGATCTCGCGGGCGGCTTGGATACCGGTCAGGCGCGGCATGGCGATGTCCAGGATGGCCAGGTCGACGCGCACTTCGGTGAGCAGATCGAGGGCTTCCTGCCCGTTGGCGGCTTCGGCGACCACCATGAGGTCGGGCTCGGCGTCGAGGATCATGCGCAGCCCGCTGCGCACCAGCGCGTGATCGTCGGCGAGCAGGATCCGGGCCGGAGCCGGGCTGGTCATCAGGTGCTCCTGACGGTGTCGTGGGGGACGCGCAGCCGGATGTCGGTACCGCCATCCGGTGGCGAGTGCACGGTCAGTGTCCCCGCGATGAGCAGTGCTCGTTCCCGCATACCTCGAATACCCGCGCCTTCCTGGGAGATCCCGCCGCGCCCGTTGTCGGTGATACCCAGTTCCAGCATCCCGTTCCGGGCATGCAATCCGACGACGACCGCGCCGGCGGCGGCATGTCGCACCACGTTGGTCAGGCTCTCCTGGACGACCCGGTAACAGACCAGCTCGACGTCGGGTGGCAACCGATCCAGGGTGCGATCGATGTCGCGGGACACCGTGATTCCCGCGGTGGCCGAGAATTCCTGGCAGAGCGCCGCGAGCGCACTGTGCAAGCCCAGTTCGTCGAGCAGATCCGGGCGTAACCGCCGCGCGATTCCCCGCACTTCGTCCAAGCACTGCCGCACGGCGTCCTGGGCGCCGTGCAAGACGTCGACGACGTCGTCGGGGGCTTTGTCCACCGCGCGCTTCATCGACAGCAAGGCGACGGTGAGGCTCTGGCCGATTTCGTCGTGCAGTTCCCGGGCAATGCGCTGCCGTTCGCGTTCCTGGGCCGCCAGCGCCGAAGCGCTGGCGGCGGTGCGTTCGGATTCCAGTCGTTCGGTCATCGCGTTGAACGAATCGATGAGGTGACCGAGGTCGCCGTTGTCGATGTCGTCGAGGCGGTCGTTGCGGTGCAGGGGATCGAAGCGGTGCATCGAGGCGATCAGGTGATCCAGCGGCGCGAGGCTGCGGCGCAGCAGAAAAGCGTTGGCGCCCAGCATGACTGCCAAACCGATCAGCAGCACGGGGATCTCGGTGAGTCGAACGCGGGTCGACACGGTGGCGGGCGACAGCGCCAGTACCAGGGTCCCGAAGGTGAACACCAAGCCGTTGATCAGGATGATCCGCCGGAACAGCGCACCGGCTGGGGTACGGGTGTGGTGCAGCAGGCGGCCCAGCCCACCGGTGCGACGTCGGTCCATCCGACCATTCTCGGCGCCGGAGATCCCGGCTGTCCATGAGGTCCGGACCCCATTTCCGCACGTCGAAAGCCCGCACCGGGGTCAGGAGATGAGGCCTCGCCCCGATAGTCAACCGCGCCCGCCGGCCCAAGACTCTTAGGCACTCGGAGTTCAGTCGGCAACCGGTGGGAGGTGTTCGGGATGCAGGTCGACCGCACGACTATCCCCGGACTCGGCGTTGTTCATCATCTGCGAACGCGCGGCGACGCGCGTTTCGCGATCCGTACCGCCGCCGGCGGCCGCAAGCATCTGCTGATCTACGGCGACGCCGACGAGCCGGCGATGGAGATCGCGCTGGACCCCGACGAGGCCGACGAGTGCGCCCAGTTGCTGCACAGCACCTCGATCACCGACCGCGTCGCTCGCCTGGAGCGGCGCTTGGCCGAACTCACCCACGGACGGGCCCCGACACCATGACTACCAGCCCCGCACGCCCGCAATGGAGCGACACCATGCAAGCACACGAGATCGCTATCTCCCTACCCACGATCCGGGTGGGCGACCCGGTGGCCAAAGCCGTCCGGTTGATGGTGGTGAAGCGCCTGCCCGGCATCATCGTCGTCGACGACGCGGGCCGTCCGCTGGCGGTGCTGCCCGGAACCCAGGTGCTGCGGCTCGCGATCCCCAGCTCCTACCAGTCCGACTCCGCGCTGGTCCGCACCATCGACGAGGTGCACGCGGACCTGTTCTGGCAAGTGCCCGGCAGCCGCACCGTCGGCGACTGCCTGCCGTCCCAGGCCCTGAAGCCCGCGACTGTTCGCTCCGATGCGACGTTGCTGGAGATCGCCGCGCTGATGGCGGCCCGGCACACTCCGTTGGTGGCTGTGGTCGACAAGAGCCGGGCGCTGGTCGGCGCGGTGACTTTGGAGCGGCTCCTGGCGAGCTTGGCGGTCGCGGGCCCGGACGATGAATAGTCCAGCGCGGCAGCTGATCTCGGCCCGATGGCGGCGGGGCCGATGGACGGGCTGATCGCCGTGGGCATCTTTGTCGGTGCGTTCTGGTTCATCGCCACCGAACGTGCCGACAAGGTGAAGGTCGTGCTGATCGCCGCGGGTTTGATGACCGTGCTCGGCCTCACGCCGGGGGAGAAGGTGTTCTATTCCGAGCACGAAGGGATCGACTGGAACGTCATATTCCTTTTGCTCGGCATGATGATCATCGTCGGAATCATCAAGCAGACAGGTGTTTTCGACTTTCTGGCCATCTGGGCGGCCAAGCGTTCCCGCGGCAGTCCGTTTCGCCTGATGGTGATGCTGATGCTGATCACCGCCATCGCGTCGCCGCTGCTGGACAACGTCACCATCATCATGCTCGTCGCCCCGGTGACGATCGTCGTGTGTGAACGGCTGGAGATACCCGCCCAACCGTTCATCATCGCCGAAGTCCTCGCCGCGAACATCGGCGGTGCGGCGACCCTGATCGGTGATCCGCCCAACATCATCATCGGCAGCCGAGCGGGGTTGAGCTTCAACGACTTCCTGATCCATATGGCCCCGGCCGTCGTGATCATCTTTCTTCTGTTCGTGGTCTTCACCCGACTGCTGTTCCGCGACACGGTGCGCGCCGAGCACCAGAACTCCACCACCGTCCTCGCCCTACAGGAACGTCGCGCGATCAAGGATCCGCGACTGTTGCTCCGCTGCTCGATCGTGCTGCTCGGGGTGGTCATCGGGTTCGGACTGCATTCCGTACTCCATGTCGCGCCCTCGATCGTCGCCTTGGTCGGCGCCGGAGTCATGCTGCTGGTCTCGGGCCTGGATGTGGGCGAGGTTCTCGCCGAAGTGGAGTGGCCGACCTTGGTGTTCTTCGCCGGGTTGTTCGTTATGGTCGCCGGACTCGTCCACACCGGGGTGATCGACGGGCTCGGCGCTTTCGCGGTCGACACCTTCGGCGACAATCACTTCGTCGCGATGACCACCATCCTCTTCGGCTCCGCCATCGTCGGGGCTTTCGTCGACAACATTCCCTACACCGCGACCATGGCGCCCGCCGTCGAAGAGCTGGTCGCGCAAACACCCGACCCGGTGCACGGCCAGGGCCTGTGGTGGGCATTCGCGTTCGGCGCCGACTTCGGTGGTAACGGCACCGCGGTCGCCGCGAGCGCCAACGTCGTCGCGCTCGGGATCGCGCAGCGATCCGGGCATCCGATCTCGTTCTGGCAGTTCACCAAACCCGGCGTCATCGTCACGATCCTGAGCACCTTCCTGGCCTGGATCTATGTGTGGCTGCGGTATTTCACCTGATTCGGTGATGCGGTTATTACTCGCGAGTAGACTGCGATTTCCGGCCGGAGGTGGTGCGGGCGGACGTGATCGATACAGCTGGATGCTCCGTTCCTCGCCGAAAGGGCAGGGTGTGCTCGGTGATCTGCGCTTAGTTCGAGACTGGTGGCACGAGGATGTCGACTACCAGTGGGTGGTGGACGCGATCGCCGCACGCTCGGCGCTCGGCGCACTGAAAACCGCGGTCGGGTTGTGCGGCCTGGCCACGCCGATCATCGCCGTGCTGATCCTGCTGTCACCCATGCGGCCAGCGGATTCGGGGTCGCGGGCGCTGCTGTGGCTGCTGGTCGGGGTGGGGCTGGTGTGGTGTGCGCGCTGGTGGCTGCGGCCGTGGCCCGCACAGACCGAGTCGTTGATCCTGACCAGCGTCGCCGACGTCTGTGTCACCGCTGTCTGTGCGCTGAGCCCCGGTTACGTGGTGCGCGCGGTCGGCATGATGATGCTGTTGATCCTCGGCATCTACGTCAGCGCCCTGCACGGTCCGAAAGTCCTTGCCGGGCAGACGGTGTGGTCATTGTTGTCGGCGGGGCTATTGGCGATACCGCTCGTTCGCGGCGGTGACATCACCTCCGCGGTGATCATGATGCTCGGGATGGCGGCCGCGGTCATGGTGCCGCCCGGATTGCAGTTCTGTTATTCATTGCTGCGCGCCGAAATGCTGTCCGATCCCTTGACGAGATTGCTGAGCAGACGTGGCCTCGACTATTACTCCGCGATCTGGTTCGCGCATCCGGCGCCGGTCCCGGCCTGTGTCCTGATGATCGATCTCGACCGCTTCAAATCCGTCAACGACACCCTCGGCCACGCTGTCGGCGACGAGGTGCTGGTCCGCACCGCCGACCGCCTGCGGACCACCGCGCCCGCCGACAGCATCGTCTCCCGTTTCGGTGGCGAGGAATTCGCCGTCGTCGTCCGGCTCCCCGTCGATCCGGCCGCCGAGGTCGCCGACCGTTTGCGTCGTGCAGTAGCCGAGCCGATCGGGGCGATTACCGTCACCGCCAGCATCGGCCTCGCGCCCATTCCGGCGGCCGGCCGGCCGGCCCGAAGTTGTGAACCGTTCCGCCGCACCATCTGTGCCGCGGACGGCGCGATGTATCAGGCGAAACAGCAAGGCGGCAACACCGTCGTGATCGCCGGCGCGCCTGCCTCAGCGACCCTGCTGTAAAACGTTCACCGGCCGTCCGGGGGCGACTGATCGTCCCGGCGATCGGGTCCGCTGTCAGTTGGCTTCGAGGCTGGTCAGTAGTTGTGTGACCTGATCGATTCGTGGATCCTCGGGGTGTCCTTCGCGGCGGATGATGTTCAGGACTTCGGTGAAGAATTCGCGGGCGTTGTCTTTGTTTCCGACGTCGCGGTAGTGCAGGCCGAGGAAGTAGAAGCCGCGTGCGAGGATCGGATGGTAGGGGCCGACGATCTGTCGTGCCTGGTCGAAGTAATCCGCCGCGGTGGCGATGTCGTTGGCGTGCACGCAGTAGTAGATACCCAGGTTTTGGGTGGCTTCGGCGTAGGCGGGATGGTGTTCGCCGAGCGCGTTCATGGCCATGGCACGTGCGTCCTCGGCGACATCGAGGGCATCGTCTCGCATGGGGTGGTCGGGTTTGAGGAGCACCGCGCGGACCCATTCGTTCTCGCGCGCGGCCAAAGATTCGGTGGATTCGCTGTCCTGGCCCATGGGTTTCCTCTTTCTCGGTCTTTCTACGCTCCGGTGAAGACGAACGGGGCCCAGTGCGCCGGGTGGGAGTAGGGGCGCTCGTCCGGGGCGCCGCCGAGCAGAAGCTGCGTATAGGGTTCGATGAACTGGTGCATGCCCCGCTCTATGTGCTGCTCGTAATGTGAGGCGAGGGAGGCGCGGGTACTGGTCTTCAGCCACAGCTGGGCGTCGCGCAGCGCCGCGGCGGGGTCATCTGCGGCGGCGCTGAGGTTGCGATAGAACCGCTCCATGAGCAGCGCGGTGCTTCTGTCATCCACGGCCCAGAGGCTGCTCACAACGGCGGGTGCGCCCGCTTGCAGGAACACGTTGACCAGTCCCTCGAACTCGTCCCAGGGCAGGCCCTTGTCGACCAGCCCGGTGTCGCACGCCGATAGGCACACCAGACGGGCATTGCGCAGATCCTGCAGCAGGATGTCCTGGAACGACAGCCCGAGGCGGTGGAGATGAAGGACCGCGGGCGGTGACCACTCCAACCGGAACAACGCTCCGCCCAGGGCCCATTGTGCGCCGTGGCAGGCCAGATGGATCGCGGTCGCAGTCCTCATCTGGCGCAAGATCTTCTTGCGGGACGCCTGCTCATCGAGCAGGGCGGTGGTCTCGAGCGCTGCGGCGACCAGCGTGACCTCATCGGGCACTGCGTGCAGCGGCGGGTGGGACTGGTAGCGCCCCACCCCGGCGACGAGTGCCTGGCCGGTCAACTGCAGCCCTTCCCTGCGGCGTTTCGCCCAGGTGCGGACTCGGGCGGAGGGCGTGTATTCGACGGTTAGATCGTCGATAAGGAACTGCTGGCCGGGCCCGGTTCCGACGACGGCGGCGTGGAGTGGCAAGAACTGCAATCCGCCGACCGGGACCAGCACCACGCGGGTCGCGCCCAGTTCGAGAAGTCGGCTGTGCAGCGCGTCGAAGACCGTCGCCCCGACCTGCTCACAGACCTCGACCATGGTCGAGCGCCATCGTTGAGGGCCGTTGGGGGCGTCGTAGCGGTGTTGCATCGCCGCCAACCAGCCGGGCGCGTTCTGGTCCCCGATCAGCCATCGGTCGACGGCGGCGGTGGTGAACTCGGGTAAGTCCAGCACGTTCTCGGCGGCTACGTGCTGATCACCCTGGGTAAGGATGAACCAGGCGCCGCCGTTGGGGCTGACGAGCGGCAGGACCAGCGCGGTCGCCGATTCGGTGGGCGCAATCTGCGCCACCGTCAGAGCCCGTCCTGCTGCTAGCTGGTGCTCAGGGTCCGCGCCGGCGAACACGGCGTCGAAACGATTGCGCAGGCTCGTGAGTCGATCACTGTCTTCGATCCAGCTCACGCCGCCGTACTGGCGGGCCTCGAGTTTGCGGATCTTTCGACTCAGGCGCAGCAGTTGTCGCATCTGCTGGGTGGAGGGTAGGTCGGTGTTGTCTGTGTTCCAGTGCAGTCTGCTGGCGAGCAGCAGTGCGTTGCCTGACTCCACGGTGACAGCGGCCAGGTCCAGTTGTCCTGTCTTGTAGTAGCAGAATGCGAGGTTGCGTGACATTGTCGAGATGTCGATGACAGCCGTGCGCATACCGTCCACCGTTCGCGCGATACGCAGGCCGTCGGTGGCGATCTCGAGGGCTTCCTGAATCGGAGCGATCGCATCATCCCAGCGAGAGGCGGCGAGATGGAGGTGCGCGAGTCCCGTCAGGGCGTCGAGGCGGGCTGTTGAAGTTGACAGGCCTGCTGTTGCGTCACGGGCTGCGAGGAAGTGGGACTCCGCGATTTCGAAGGCCGCCGGTCCTGCTCCCAATGTCAGCCGGCCGATCGCGGTCTGGATTCTCGCCCACTGTTCCGGGCAGGTGACTCGGTCGGTGTTCGCCAGGGCCTGCGAATAATGGTTCAGGGCCGTCGATCGTGGCGCGGCGGTGCGGGTTTGTTCGGCAAGCCGATGATGGAGCTCGCCGAGCAGTTCGTGGGCGGCGCCGACGCCCTGGGCCGACCTGTTCTGCCGATACGTGAGCAGGGCGGAATGAAGATGGTCGATCGCGTCTGTCCAGACGTCATTCATCCGCAGCAGCGTCTTCGCGATATCGACCTCGACGTCGGCCCATTCCACCGAACCGGGGTCGAGCTGCTGCACAACATCCTCGAAGAAGTGAAGGGCCACTTGAAGATTCATGGGGCCCATTCCGGAGGCATCGCCGAGGTCGCGGAATGCGCGGCCTCGGAGTACACGAGCTGTCAAGAGGAGTTCGTTGTCCTGGTCGTCCAGGTCGTCGAGCGAATCGGTGTGCACCAGGATCTGGTGGATGTTCTCCTCACGCGAGCCCAGGACTCGCTGGCCGTAGGCGATGGCCAGCTGCGCGCGGATCCGGTCCGACGGATCGGCGTGCCACGCCGCGGTGAGGTCTTGAATGGTCTGCTCGATGATCTGGGCATGCGGGTCATCGTCAGGAGACACGGTAGGACTCGGTAAGACGCCACCGGCCCTCGCCGGCGGCGGTGATGCTGGACAGACCTTGGAGCGTACGCAACGCGCGCAGGAAGTCGGCCGGGGTGAACGGATCCAGACCGAATTCCTGGCGGTGCCGGTCGGAGGCCGCGCGCAATTCGATCTCAGTCGCCGTCTTGTCCTCACGCTCAGCCGCGGTCTGGATCAAGCTCCAGAACAGGCTGGCTTCATCCTCGCCGATCGCCACTGTCGTCGAGGCGACCAGCGACTGCACGACAGTCAGGACGCCGGCGACGATCACCAGCGGGGCGATCGGAGTGAGTGCGGCAGCAACTGCAGCCTGTGCGGCGACGACCGAGGCCGATCCGAGCTTGAGCAGTTCGACGGTGTCGAGACGGAAGTTCTTCAGTTTGAAGCTCTTGCCACCGCCGAGACCGCCCGCCTTGAGAGTGATACCGCGTTCTGTTGTTGACGCCGGTGCCGCATCCAGATCGAGGACGGCCAGAACCGTCGACAACGCCGCTGTGTTGTCCCGGGCTCGGGGCAATGCCGCAACGGCGTCCTGCGCGGCGAGTCTGCCAGCGAGGAGTTCACGCCCTGCCTCGGTCGTCGAGAGCAGCCGGACGAGGGTCAGCACCGCAGCGGAATGGCCGCGCGAATCGCGGCCGTCGGCCAGCGTCTCGAGCGCGAGGTTGAGCTCACCTTCAATCTTGCGCCACTCGTCGGGGGTCACTCGTTGCCGCACCGTCGGATAAATCCGTTGCACCGCAACGAGCATGAGGTCTGGTCGAACGATCGATACCGAGTCCACTCGGATCCTCCTCCACGGCCGTGGCCGTTCCATCCACGAGATCTTCCGACCGCACCCGAGGCATCGATTCCCCGCTCGGCCCAACCCTCGTCACCGCAAGCTCGATAGCGTGTGTGAGCGCAGCGCCCTGATGTTTGCTCGACTGCAGCGGAGAAAGGTAAATCGACTCTGTGTTCTCGCTTGTCCGGACGGGTGACCGTTTACTCATGTGGGCTGGATTTGGTCGTGGTACACCAAGTTTGACACCCGCCAGGGCCAGCAGGCCGATAATGCGCGATTCGACGTCTCCCGTTGGCCTGGTCGCTGGAAAATCAGTTCTGGGATGGTGATGGGCTCAGCGCTACCGACCAAGGTGGACTGTGATATCGCGTGGCCCGAACTCGCGATGACGCGATCCTCGCTGACCAAGAACAGAGGTGGAGGCACGCTGGCCACCCAGGCGAGGCGGGCTTCTACGACCGACGACCGGCGGTCATCGTGGGGCAGGGAGAGACACCGTTGACCCGTGAATCCCAGCTGAAATCGCCGCTGTCGCAATTCCTGCGACTATCAGCAATATTGCCATCGAGAAACGTTCACCGGCCTGCCGGAGGTGGTTGGTCGCTGGTGCTCGAGCCGGTCGGAACGTCCTTCGGCAGCAGTTGCGTCAGCAGGACGCTCATGACGCCGATCTCCTGGCTCTGGGATTGGAACATCGAGCGGGCGGCTTCCTTTACCGGGCCGGCTTCGAGGAGTTCGTCGGCGGCTTTGGTCATGGCGGTGCCGCCTTCGTGGTGGCGGATCATCAACTGCAGGAACAGGATTTCCGCGTCGCGGCCTTTGGCTGCCGCGAGGGCGTCGAGTTCTGGCATGGTCGCCATGCCGGGCATGCTGGTCGGCGAAGCGGCCGGGGTGCCCGAATGATGATGTGCGGCAGTCTGCATCCAGGCCATGGGGCGGGGTGACATCGGGGAGGCGTTGGCCAGGCGCAGCCAGCCGAGCATGGTGCCGATCTCCATGCGCTGGGTGTCGGCGAGTTGCTGGGCCAGGCGCCGGACCGGCGGGCCCGCAGCCGGGTCCAGGCGCTGCACCATGAGCAAGGCCTGCTGATGGTGTGCGGTCATGTCCTGCGCGAATCCGACTTCGATGCTGTTGAGAACCGGTGCCGCCGTGTGGTTCTCGGCGAAGAAGAGGGGGCGCAGGGCCGCGCCGAGAACCAGCAGGGAGAACGCGGCCGCCGCCAGCGCGGCGATCCGGAGCCGGACCGGGATGTTCCGCCGCACGCTACGACCCGACGACGGACTGCTGGTCCGCCGGAGCCGTGTACACGTCGTTGTCCAGCTGCAGCACCATGAAGCCGTTGTCGGAGCAGGTGACGAACAGCTGATCGCCGCGCCACTCCGGTGGCGAGAGGCACCAGTCGGTGGACACGTCGCCGAAGGCCACGCGGCCGGAGCGCTGGGTCAGCGCCTGCCACGGATTGAACTGGCCTTCCAGCACCGAACGGGCCAGCGGCGGCGCGGTCATGAGCGGCATGCCGATGATCGAGGCCAGGGCGTGCGGGGAGTTCCACAGTTCCAGATTGCGTCCGGTGCGGGCGGGCGGGTTGAAATAGGCGATCTCGCGGATGGCGAAGGGGTCGCGGACGTCGAAGACCCGGATGCCGGAGGAGATCCAGCCACAGGCCAGCGCGGTCGGGTTCGCGGGGCGGTCGGCGGTGCAGTAGTGCGATTCGTAGGCGAAGACCGAACCGCCCATCGAGGAGCCGATATTACTGTCGATGTGCTGCGGGAGATTGATCTCGAGCTTGATCTTCGCCGCGACCTTCGGCTTGGTGTCGGCGGAGATGTCGATGAGTTTCACACCGCCGGAACCACCTTCGTCCACCGTGTACAGATACGGCTTGCCGTCATAGGTGACTGGGACGCTGTGCTGGGTCGCCCAGCCGTCGGTCCAGAAGGTGCGCCCGATGTGGTGCACCTGCGGGTTCGGATCGCGCCGCTGCACCGCGCTGATGTCGAGCACGGTGAAACCGGCGAGCGCGGACAGGTACATGCGGTTGCCGTCGGGGCTGATGCCGAAGCCGTGCGCTTCGATGCCGGTGAGCCCCTGCCAGATGACGCGCGGATTGGCGGGATCGGTCAGGTCGACGGCACTGACGAAACCGGGCGCGATGCCCGAGGCCCAGTAGGTGCGGCCGTCGGGCGACCAGCCGCCCTCGTGCGTCGTAATCGGCAGCGGCATCAGGAGATTGGTGCCGGGCCCGGGGTTGAGCAGGCGCGGGTGCGCGCAATCGGAGATGTCGTAGACCGAGAGATAACCGACACCCGTACCGACTGGGACACCCGTTCCGATGAGCAGCTTGCGTTCCACGTTGACCTTGAGGCTCTCCCAGGTGCCCGCGAGCATGGCGGGTTCGGTGAGGGTGGCGGTCGGGCGCGGATTGGCGGGGTCGGAGACGTCGAGGACCTGCACTCCGCGACCCTCGCTGATCAGGTCACCCGGGAAGAACGAGCCCATGTAGGCGCAGTGCTCGAAGCTGGTGGAGGTGATGCCCGCGCCGCGGCCGGCGAACTGGCCGAGCATCGTCATATTGCAGCGATAGCCGAGCGTGGAGCGTCCGCTGTCGCGGTCTGCGGCCGGAACATCGCCTTGCAGACCGGGTTCCGGCATCGAGCCCGGTCCGCAATCCGCCCGCGGCGGTGCGGTGCGGCCGACATCGAGGAGTTCTTGGACGGCGGTGCCGATATCGGACTGCAGGTCGGCTGTCGCGCTGTTCGGCAGCAGCATGGCCGCGAGTACGCCCGCGGTGAGCAAGGCCAGTGGTCTGGTGCGGCGCGATCTCGTCCGTGAGCGCATCGTTGCGTCCCTCAAAATCTCTTCGGCAATCGACCGACTCAGACAGTCGGCATCGAACTGACTGAATAGTAGTAACTGCCGGTAACTTAGGGACGGTTTTCGAAAAACTCCCGGATGTCGGTGATCACCAGCTCGGGCGCTTCCAGCGCGATATAGGCGCCGCCCCGGTCGAATTCGGTCCAGCGCGCCACGTTCGCGTCCCGCTCGGCCCAGCGCCGGATGGTGACATCCCCGGCCGACAGTACGAACGCCGTCGGCACGGTGACCCGGTCCTTCGGGCCCCACGCGCCCGGGTCGTGCGCGACATCGTGGTAGCTCTGCGCGATGGAACCCGAAGTGCCGGTGAACCATTGGATGCTGACGTCGGTGAGCATGCGGTCCTTGGCGATGGCCTGCTCGGGCAACTGCGCGGCCGGATCGCTCCACTCGCCGAACTTCTCCACGACCCAGGCGAGCAGGCCGATGGGGGAGTCGTTGAGGCTGTGCGCGATGGTCTGCGGGCGGGTCGACATCATGATGTTGAAGCCGAACCCGTCCTGCATGAATCGCTCCACGGTCGCCATGCGCGCCTGCTCGGCCTCGGTGAGTCCTTCGACGTCCTCGCCGGGCATCGCGACATAGGCATTGACGTGCAGGCCGATCAGGCGCTCCGGCACCTGGCGGCCGAGTTCCAGTGACACGTTCGCGCCGCCGCCACCGCCGTGCGCGCCGAAGCGCTCGTATCCGAGCCGGTCCATGAGCTCGGCGAAGACCGCTGCGACCCGGGGAACGGTCCAGCCGATGCTGGTGAGTGGGGTGGAGAAGCCGAAGCCCGGCATGAACGGCACGACCAGGTGGAAGTCCCGCGACAGCGGCTCGAGGATATCGAGCAGGCCCATCGCGCCGCCCGGGTTGTCGTGCAGCAACAGCAGCGCCGGCGCGTCCGGGCGCTCGCTGCGGATGTGCTTGAAGTGGATCGGCTGGCCCTGGATTTCGGTGACGAACTGCGGGAACTGGTTGAGCTCGGCTTCGATCTTGCGCCAATCGAATTCGTTCGCCCAGTACTGCGCGAGCTCGCGCAGGTAGTCGACCGGAACGCCCTTGCTCCACTCGGCGCCGGGCAGGGCCGGGGTCCAGCGGGCCCGGGTGAGGCGGTCGCGGAGGTCGTCGATGTCGGGCTGGGGGATGTCGATCCGGAAGGGGCGGATGTCGGTCATGATGATCTCCTTGGAACGGAATGATTTGTTCTGTTCGAAGAGTAGCAGAATGATTCATTCCGTTTCAAGGGCAATGTCAGGCGCGATCGAGCAGGGTCGTGCAGACGGCGAGCAGGTCGGCTCGGAGGGCGGCCGAGTGCTCCGCGATGGCGGCCTGCTGACGCACGTATTCGGCGCGCCCGGAGGGGATCTCGATGGGGATCGGCTCGTAGCCGTATTCGGTGAGGTCGTATGGGCTGGCCCGCATGTCGAGTTCGCGTGCGGTGCAGGCCAGTTCGAAGCAGTCCAGTAGCAGGTCGGAGGAGGTGAGGGGGGCCAGCTTGAACGCCCACTTGTAGAGGTCCATGTTGGCGTGCAGGCAGCCGGGCTGCTCACGGGCGACCTGATCGGCGCGGGTCAGCGTCTCGATGTTGCGGCCGATCGCGTCGGGGGTGAAGAAGCGGAAGGCGTCGTAATGCGTGCAGCGCAACGACATCGACTCGACCACGGCGTCGGTGCCCGCGTGGCCCAGGCGTAGCGGCACCTGCTGGTGGCGCACCTCGTCGGTGCGGTACACCATGGCCCACTCGTGCAGGCCGAAGCAGGACAGCTGGGCGGGCCGGACCGCGGTGGCGCGCAGCAGGTTCGCGATGAACTCGATGGTGTCGCGGCGCTTGGCCAGGTAGGCCGGATCGGCGGTGTAACCCGCCTCGACCCGGTGATACCCTCGCGCGCCGTCGTATTCGCCCGCGTCTGCCAGCGTGACGCCGAAACCCGGGTGCCAGCGCCGCAATTGGGCCGGCTTGTGCCCGTAGTAGGTGAACAGGAAGTCGATCACCGGGTGCGTCGAGCCGGCGGCCCGCCGTTCCAGGTACGGGCCGGCGAGCTCGCCGAGGCGGGCGCGGTGCACGGCGGCACGCGCCCGCCATTCGACTGCGGTCAGGACGGTCATTATTCGACGACGCGGTGCGTCCCGTCGCGCACGGTGCCGACGAACTCTTCGACCAGATCCTCCAGCGCCACGATGCCGATGGTGTTGCCATGGTTGTCCACGACCCGGCCCAGATGGCTGCTGGTCCGGCGCAACCGGGCCAGCGCCTCGTACAGCGTGGTCGCCGCGCCCATGGTCGGCAGTGGACGGATATCGGTGCGCGGGATCGGCGTGCTCGGACCCGCGCTCTCGTCGGCGACCTTGTCCAGCACGTCCTTGACGTGCAGATAGCCGACCAGCGAGCCGTCGTCCGCGCGCACCGGGTAGCGGGAGAACCCGGTTTCGGCCACGGCGGTCTCGATATCGCCCAGGGTGGTGCCGTTGCCGCGCAGCGGTACCGAACGCGTGGTCGCCAACGGCACCATCACATCGGCGATGGTCCGGTCGGAGGTGCCCAGCGCCTGTGTCAGGCGGCGGTGCTCCTCCTCGTCGAGCAGGCCCTCCGAGCGGGATTCGCCGATCATCTCGGCGAGCTCCACGCTGGACACTGTCGCCTCCAGCTCGTCCTTCGGTTCGATTCGCAGCATCCGCAGGGTGAGGTTCGCGGCGAAGTTGTAGACCGCGATCAGCGGCCGCGCCAGCCGCAACCACGCCAGATGGATCGGAACCAGCAGCAGCGCACTGCGTTCCGGTCCGGCCAGGGCGATGTTCTTCGGGATCATCTCGCCGAAGAGGATGTGCAGGATCACCACGATGGTGAGCGCGACGGCGAAGGCCACCGGGTGCAGCAGACCCTGCGGCAGGCCGAGCAGGTCGAACGGACCCTCCAGCAGATGCGCGACGGCCGGCTCGCCGACCCGGCCCAGCAGGATCGAGCAGATGGTGATGCCGAGCTGCGCCGCGGCCAGCATCATGGACAGATTCTCCCCGGCCCGGATCACCGTGTTGGCATTGCGCTTGCCCTGTGCGGCAAGCGCTTCCAGCCGGTCACGGCGGGCCGAGATCAGCGCGAACTCGGCGGCGACGAAGAACGCGTTGGCCGCCAGCAGGACGACCGTGAGCACGATTCCGAACAGATCACCCATGGCTGTGCTCCGCGTGGTTGTACTCGGTCTGGGTCAACTCGGCTTGGTCCGCCTGGTTCAGGTCGTCGGGGGTTTCGGCGGCGGGCGCGAGCTTGCGGTCGGCCTTGCGTTCCCGGGCCTCGAGGACCTCGCCGGTGACCGGGATCAACCGGATCCGATCGATACGCCGCCCGTCCATGCGCTCGACGCGGGCGATCCAACCGCCCTCCTCGGTCTCGTACGGATGACGGTGATGTGCGGGCGAATTCGGCAGGACGACCTCGTCGTTCACCTCCGGGATCCGGCCCAGGCGGGTGAGCACCAGACCGCCCAGGGTTTCGTACTCGCCCTCGGGCGCGTCGTATCCGGTCGCCCGCGAGACCTCGTCGATCCGCAGCAGACCCGAGCAGTCCCAGCCGTCGGCGACCCGGCGCACATCGCGCTCCTCTTCGTCGTGCTCGTCGCGCACGTCGCCGAGGATCTCCTCGATCAGGTCCTCCATGGTGACGATGCCCGCGGTGCCGCCGTATTCGTCGACGACCAGCGCGACCTGCATGCCGTCGGCGCGGACCCGCTCGAGCACTTCGTCGCCGTCCAGGCTGGCGGGGACGATCGGCACCGGCGCGGCGAGCTGCCGCAGCGGAATGGTGCGCCGGGCGCTCACCGGATGTGTGAACGCCTGTTTGACGTGCACGACACCGAGGGTGTTGTCGAGATCGCCGTCGATCACCGGGAATCGGGAGTAGCCGGTGCGGCCGGCGGCCTCGATCAGGTCGGCGATGGTGTCGTCCTGGTCCAGCGATTCGATTTTCACGCGCGGCGTCATGAGTTCTTCGGCGCTGCGCTCACCGAACTGCAGCGACCGATCCACGACCAGCGCGGTGCGCTGATCCAGCGCGCCGCGCAACGCGGAGGTGCGCACCAGCGAACCCAGTTCCTGTGGGGAACGGGCCGAACGCAGTTCCTCGGCGGGCTCGATGCCCACCCGGCGCACCACCCAGTTGGCGGTGTTGTTGAGGAAATTGATCATCCACTTGAACGCCACCGAGAACGCGACCATGGGACCCGCGGTGAACCGCGCGGTGGCCAGTGGTTTGGCGATGGCGATGTTCTTGGGCACCAGCTCGCCGTAGATCATCGACAGCGAGGTGGCCAGGATCAGCGCCAGCGCCAGCGAAATGCCCTGCGAGACACCGGTACTGAGACCGGCCGCGCGGAACACTGGGGACAGCAGGCGGGCCAGGATGGGTTCGGCGATGTAACCGGTGATCAGTGTGGTGATGGTGATGCCGAGCTGCGCGCCGGACAGCTGGAACGACAGCGTGCGATGGGCTTGGCGAACCATGCGGGCGCGGCGGTCGCCGTCGCGGGCATGGGATTCGACGGTGCTGCGCTCGAGCGCGGTGAGCGAGAATTCGGCGGCGACGAACAGCGCGGTGCCGGCGGTCAGGGCGATGAACCCGACCAGACTGAGGATGGTGAGCGCGACGGACATGATCAGCACCACCCGTCGCGGATGGGTTGAGAAGGGTCGTCGGAATCGGCAGGGACTGCTGCGGGATGGAGAGCGCCGGGTTTGTCACCCGGCTCGGTAGAGGAGCCCTCCTTGGTGGCGCCCTTGGACGCGGGTGACAACTTGTTCCTTTCGGCGGGGGAAAACAGGGGTGCCGGAAATACCGGCGTGCCAATGATGCTACCGGCCCACGCGAGGCAACGCGTGGGCCGGTAACCGGAAATTCTGCGGGGAGAGGCTACCAGCCGCTCGGCAGCGGGCGGCCTTCGGCGAAACCGGCCGCGGACTGCACACCGAGCACCGCCTTGTCGTGGAACTCCGGCAGGCTGCGGGCGCCGGCGTAGGTGCAGGCACTGCGCACGCCGGAGGTGATGTGGTCGATCAGGTCCTCGACGCCGGGGCGTTCCGGATCCAGGCGCATCCGCGAGCTGGAGATGCCCTCTTCGAACAGCGCCTTGCGGGCCCGGTCGAAACCGCTGTCGGTGGCGGTGCGTGCGGCGACGGCACGCTTGGAGGCCATGCCGAAGCTTTCCTTGTAGCGGTTGCCGTCGCGGTCCGTGCGCAGGTCGCCGGGGGATTCGTAGGTACCGGCGAACCAGGAGCCGATCATCACGTTGGCGGCGCCGGCGGCCAGGGCCAGGGCCACGTCGCGCGGGTGGCGCACGCCGCCGTCGGCCCAGATGTGCACGCCGAGTTCCTTGGCGGCGGCGGCACATTCGGTGACCGCGGAGAACTGCGGGCGGCCCACGCCGGTCATCATGCGGGTGGTGCACATGGCGCCGGGGCCGACACCGACCTTGATGATGGTGGCGCCGGCGGCGGCGAGGTCGCGCACGCCCTGCGCGGAAACCACGTTGCCGGCGACCAGCGGGACGCCGAGACCGAGATCGGCGACGGTGCGCAGCGATTCCAGCATCTTCTCCTGGTGGCCGTGCGCGGTGTCGAGCACCAGCAGGTCGGCGCCCGCGTCGACCAGGGCCTTGGCCTTGGCCGCGACGTCACCGTTGATGCCGACGGCGGCGGCGATGCGCAGCTGGCCGTTGGCGTCGACATTGGGCTGGTAGATGCCGGCGCGGACGGTGCCGGTGCGGGTCATCACGCCGGCCAGCGAACCGTCGGCGTTGGTCAGGACCGCGAACTTGGCGCGGCCGGCCTCGAGCAGTTCGAAGATCTCGCGCGGCGAGGTGTCGGCCGGCGCGGAGACGAAGTCGGTGTTCATCACGTCGTGCAGGCGGGCGAAGCGGTCGACATCGGTGCAAGCGGCTTCGGTGACGACGCCGACCGGCTTGTCACCTTCGAGCACCACGACGGCGCCGTGGGCGCGCTTGTGCATGAGGGCGACGGCCTCGGAGACGGAACGCTCCGGGTCGAGCGTGACCGGGGTGTCGGCGGTGAGCGAGCGGCTCTTGACGAAGGCGATGGTGTCGGCCGCCGCGCTGATCGGCAGATCCTGCGGTAGCACCACGATGCCGCCGCGGCGGGCGACCGTCTCGGCCATCCGGCGGCCCGCGACGGCGGTCATGTTCGCCACGACGATCGGGATGGTGGTACCGGACCCATCGACGGTCGACAGATCTACGTCGAACCGGGACGCCACATCCGTCCGATTCGGGACGAGGAAGATGTCGTCGTAGGTCAGGTCGTAGGGCGGCTGATGGCCGGGGAGAAACTGCACTTGACCAATACTAACCGGCTTGCCCGCGTTCCGTGCAATCGCCTGGCATCCCAGCCGCAACGATATGGTCTAGGCGTTGGAGTTTGTTGCCCGACGACGGGCTGTTCGCGGAGTGTGTGGCATGGGTATCGGGTCGGTGAGCGGCAGCTCCTGGGAGTTGAACGAGCAGGACGGCGGGTATCTGGCGGCGCGCTGGTGGCAGTGGGCGCTGTCGGCGCCGGACGATCGCAGCCCGGTGGCCGACGAGACCGGCGAGCATGCCGGATGGAACCAGCCCGCGGAGATCTGGTTCCTGGCCGGGACCTACGGCGGCCGCGTGGTGCGGCGGTGTGCGGTGCCCTCTGGTCTGCCGCTGTTCTTCCCGGTGATCAACACGGTGCATCCGATGCGGGTGTCGAAGGAACCGCTGACCATGGACGTCGCCTCGGCGAAGGCCTACCTCAACGGCGTGCCGCTGGAACTACGCGAATTCGTCTCGCCGCCGTTCTGGGCGCGAGTGCGGCCGCTCTGGGCGTCGCTGCTGCGGCGTCGCGCCTGGGGACTGTGGGCCGGTCTGGCTCCGCTCACGCCCGGTCAGTACGTGCTGGAGATCAAAGCGAGCACCAAGGACGAATTCTGGGTCGACACGACCTATCACCTCACGGTGCACTGAGCCCGGCGTCGGCCTGCGTGCGGGACAGGCGAATCGTGGTGACGCACATGACGATTACCGCGATGCCGATGGCGAGCACGCCGAAGCCGTTGGTGCGCAGGCGTTCGTCGAGGACGGCGAGGCCGAGGAAGGCCGCGGCGAGCGGTTCGGTGATGGTGACCGCGGGCAGGGACGCGGCGAGCGGTCCGACGTGGAACGCGCGCTGCTGGAGGTAGAGGCCGATCAGGCCCGCGGCCACCAGCGCCCAGGTCTGCCAATTGGTAAGCAGGTGAACGAATCCCCGCGCGAACTGGTCGGCGACGCAGGCGGTGAGAGCCGCCGCCAGCCCATAGAGCGAGCCGCCCGCCGCCCCGAGCAGCAGAGCCCGCCGAGTCGGATCACTCCGCAGCCCGACGACCACCGCGAAGGCGATGAGGCCGAGCAGCACGGCGAGCGGCCACACCCAATCACCCAGCGGCGCATCGGAATTACCTTCGGTCGGATCACCGATGATCAGAAAACAGGCCAGTGCGGCCACCAATGCGAGCGCCGTGCCCCAGGTGCGAGCGGAGATCCGACTGCCATTGAGCCGAGCCGACAACGGCAACGCGAAAACCAAGGCGCTCACCAGTATCGGCTGCACCAGCAGCACCGGCCCCAGCGCAAGCGCCACAACCTGCATGACATAACCGCCCCCGTCCCCGAGTAGCGCGGCCCACCAGCGCGGATTCCGCGCCAGAGACCCCATCAGCGACGCGCCCTCCGGGACCGCCGCAGCCGCCCGCTGCTGAGCGACCGCCGCCACCGCGAACAACAGCGCGGCGACCAGCGCGCAGATGATGGCACCCAGCGGATGATGCGACATCGAGCCAGTGTCCACCCGCAGGTGTCACCGGCGACGCTCGGCACGCCGGGAGCGTCGGCTGGTTGAGCGTTACTCCAGATCGGGGGCATCGAGCAATTGCTCATTGTTTAGGGACTGTGGTCCTGGACCTTGGACTCGGTCGGTGCGTCCGACCGGACTGACAAATGTCGCCTACCTGTCGGTGCCTGCCGGAATACTCTGCGCATGGCATACATTGCGCTCACCGGGGCCGAGTTGCGTTACGTGCTGATCAACGAATTGTTCGTGTGCGGGCCACTGTCTGTGGCCGAGCTCGCGGCTGCCGTGGCGGCGAAGGGTTTCGCGCCTTCCGGACGAGCCTCGAAGGCGATCTCCGATGCGTTGCGCTGTGAGGTCCGCCGTGGCCGGGTGTACCGGATAGGCCGAGGACGCTATCGGTGCGGGGAGATACCGCAGTCGAGCATGTACTACATCCGTACACGCCTGTGCGCCCTCGACAGCCAGCAACCGGCGATCTGAGGAGGCTCAGGGGCTAGGCTTCTCGACCCATGTCGGGTGGGTGACCCCCTCTGAGCCTCCAATGCGGCCTCCAATGCGGCCTGTGAGGTCCGCCGGGCGCGCAGGGTCATCCGAGAACTCGATAGGTGAGGGAAATGCCGCAGCTGGGTGCTGCCGCCTCCGTACACGCCTGCGTGCCCTGGACGTCCAGCAACCAACGAGCTGAGCAGGCTTCCCGGCCAGATCTCTCGGACCATATATGGGTGACTCCAACTCTGAGCGACAATCTCGGCTCGCGACGGATTTTGTCGCTCAGAGTTGGAGAGCACCGTATATGGGTCTCGAGACCTAGCGTGAATTGCTAGTTTGCTCCGTGGTTGCGGTGGGCCGGGGAGCCCTGTGGTCGTCCGGCGCGTCGGCGGGCGTTTCCGGGCGTGTCAGTGCCGCCCGCGCGCGTCGCGCGACCGGTGGACGCACCCCCGGTGGAACGGCTGTGCGCGCCAGTCGATTTGGGTGCGGTGGCGGTGCGCGCACCGCCGGTGGAGCGGCTAGCGCCCTCGCCCCGCGCGGGAGCGGTTGCGCCACGGCCTGATCCAGCGCTGCGGCCGGACGCGCCCGCGCCCCCACGGCTCGAATTGCCTGTGGCGCCATGGTCGGAACTGCTTGCAGTGTTGCGGCCCAAACCGCCTGTTGCGGAGCGGCCGGAATCTGTTGTGCTGCGGCCGGAACTTGTTGTGCTGCGGCCAGAGCCTGCTGCGGGGCGGCCGGAACTTGTTGTGCTGCGGCCGGAACCTGCTGCGGGGCGGCCGGAACTTGTTGCGCTGCGGCCAGAGCCTGCTGCGGGGCGGCCAGAGCCTGCTGCGGGGCGGCCGGATCCGCCGGGACGCTCGGTGCCTTCGCCGCGACGGGGACGCCCGCCGCCACCCCGACGTCCGCCGCCCTGAGAAGTGCTGGCCGCAGGGGCGTTCGCCGGTGCGATCGGCGTGCCCGAGGGCTGCTTGGCGCCGGTGATCTCGATGAGTTTCTTGTCGCCGGGGCGGACCGTGACGCCGACCACGTCGACGCCCGCCTTGCGGGTCATCTTCTCCACGTCGGCGCGCTCTTCGGTGGTGACCAGCGTGACGACGACGCCGTCCTCGCCGGCACGGGCGGTGCGGCCGGCGCGGTGCAGGTAGGCCTTGGACTCGGCGGGCGGATCCACGTGCACGACAAGGGAAATACCGTCGATGTGGATGCCGCGGGCGGCGACGTCGGTGACGACCAGCACGGGGGTGGTGCCGTCGGCGAACGCGGCCAGGGTGCGTTCGCGATTGTTCTGGGCCTTGCCGCCGTGCATGGCGCCGGCGTTGACGCCCGCGCCGCGCAGCTGCTTGGCCAGGCGGTCGGCGCCGTGCTTGGTGCGCACGAACATGATGGTCAGGCCGTCGCGGGCGGCGATCTCGGTGGCCACCGCGCGCTTGTCGAACTTGTCGCGCACGAACAGCAGGTGGTGCGACATGGTCGCGACCGACGCCGACGGCGGCGCGGTGGAATGCGTGACGGGTGAGCGCAAGTACTTCTTGACCAGCTTGTCGACGTCACCGTCGAGGGTGGCCGAGAACAGCAGCCGCTGACCATCTTTGGGTGTCCGGTCGAGCAACTTGGTGACCTGCGGCAGGAAGCCCATGTCGGCCATGTGGTCGGCCTCGTCGAGCGCGGTGATGCGCACGTCGGACAGGTCCGCCGCGCGCTGCTTGATCAGGTCTTCGAGGCGGCCGGGGGTGGCGATGAGCAGGTCGACGCCGCGCGCGAGCCGGTCGGCCTGGCGCTTGATGGGCGCGCCGCCGACGACGGAGGCGACCCGCAGGCCGAGGGAGAGCGCGGGCTCGTCGAGAGCGCGCTCGATCTGGATGGCCAGCTCGCGGGTGGGGACCAGCACCAGGCCGCGCGGGCGGCCGGGCTTGGCGCCGGCGTTCGCGGCCAGGGTGGCCAGCATCGGCAGGCCGAAGGCCAGGGTCTTGCCGGAGCCGGTCGGACCGCGGCCGAGGACGTCCTTGCCGGCCAGCGCGTCGCGGCAGGTGGCGGCTTGGATCGGGAAGGGCGCCTCGATGCCGTTGCGGCGCAACGTCTGGACGAGGACGGCAGGTAAGCCCAGCTCCGCGAAGGTCACGGCGGGTGCCGTGGTGGCAGGAGTCGAGGGGGTCAAGTGGTGCCTTTCGTGTTCAGCGCAACTCGCACTGTTCGGAGTCGGTGAACACGGGTCGGGGTTCACCGCACGGTGCGCCGTTTTCGGGCACTCGTGGTGGATAGCGGATCGGGGTGGTAGCTGCGTCAGCTGGAGAAAAGCCGGCCGATCTCGACCAGCCAGGGTACCGCGACAGCTTGGGTCGGCACCACCAGGATTGCGGCGGAGCCCAGGTAGGCGGCCGAGGCGAGACGCAGATCACCGATCTGTCCGCTCAACCGCTGGATCCGGATGAGCGTGGTGGGCCCGCCCGCGGCGAGCGCGCCCTGCGGTGCGGTGGACTTGGCGCACGCGACGAGCGCGCGGGCCAGCGGCTTGGGGCCGGTGACCTTGACCGCGGAGTCGTCGGCGAGCAGTTCGATGAGGAGTTTGACCGAGCCGAGCGCCGCTTTGGAGCGCACCACCCGCGGAAACGCCTCGTGCACCGCGGTGAACGCTTCGAGCACCAGGTCGTGCCGGGCCCGCAGATGCGAGCGCTCGTGACTCACGATCGCGGTGACCTCGGCATCGTCGAGGTTGGTCAGCGTGCCCTCGCTGAGCACCACGCGCTGCCGCAGGCCCGGCAGGCAGTAGGCGATCGGCTCGGTGGCGGCGAGCACCCGGATGTCGGCGGCGCGCAGGTGATTGCCGCTACGCGCCGTCGGATCGCCGCGCAGCCCGCCTTGATCGAGCAGGTCGACCAGCATCCGATGCCGGTTGCGCCGGCGCCGGGTGTGCACGCCGACCCGCACGATGGAGAAGATCAGCCGCGCACCGACCAGCAGGGTCAACGCGAACACCGTCACGTAGGCCAGCCACAGCGGCAGGCCGAGCGCGTCGATCTCACGGGTGGGTGAGGTGGTGGGGCGACCGTTGGGCCCAGGTACCAGCAGCTCGGAGGCGATGGCCAGCCCCGACCCGAACGCCGAGAGTACGGCTGCGAGCGCGATGGCCTGCCACAACACGAGCGCCGCACGCGGAACCCGGTAGGGCCAGGTCGCACGGCTCAGCAGAGCTGGAGCAGGCCCCGCGAGAAGCAATGCGAGTCCGGCGAATACCGGCGCGGTTGCGTTCATCGACTCAGCTCACTGCGTTGTGGGGCCTGGACGTGAGGAGTCTACTTCCCCTCGTTGTCCTCCAGCTTAGCGAGTGCCTCACGCAACGCGTCGGCCTCGTCGCGTCCGACCTGTTCGACGAAGTGCACGAGTGCCGCTGCGCGACTGCCCTTTTCCTCGGCCTGCTGGAGTGCGTCGAACATCAAGCTCGCGACCAGCTCGTCGCGCGTGTGCACGGGGGCGTACCGATGGGCACGATCGTCGCGGCGCTGAACCACCAGATTCTTCTTCGCCAGACGCTGCAGCACGGTCATCACCGTGGTGTAGGCGAGCTCGCGACGTGCGGCCAATGCCTCGTGCACCTGCCGTACCGTTTGCGGTTCGTCGCTGGACCACAGCTGGTCCATGACCGCTTTCTCGAGTTCACCAAGTCCTGCCATCCCACAAGTTTACGGACTCAACGACACAATTGCGTACTACACGATGTCGTAACTGCCTGATTGCTGTGTGGGATTCGTCATACCCGGGGTCCGACTGTATTACTTGGTGGTCGTGGACGCCAAAACATGGCGAGTACCGATCGGCACGATCATGGGGCGCCCGGAGACCGGATCCTCGAGCACGGTCGCGCTCAGCCCGAACACTTCCCGCAACAACTCGGCACTGATGATGTCCGAGGGCGCGCCCTGGGCGATGATCCGCCCGGAGCGCATGACGATCAGCTGGTCGCTGTAGCGGATCGCCAGATTCAGATCGTGCAGCACCATCACCACGGTGCGGCCCATGTCGTCGTGCAGTCGGTCGACCAGATCGAGCACCTCCAGGGAGTGCGCGAGGTCGAGATAGGTGGTCGGCTCGTCGAGCAGCAGGATGTCGGTGCCCTGGGCCAGCGCCATCGAGATCCAGGCGCGCTGGCGCTGGCCGCCGGACAGTTCGTCGAGCGGACGGTCGGCGAGATCGGCGATGCCGGTCTGCTCCAGCGCGGTCTGCACCTCGGCCTCGTCGGTCGCCGACCACTGCCGGAGCCAGGACTGATGCGGATGCCGCCCGCGGGCGACGAGGTCGGCGACGGTCAGGCCCTCGGGTGCGACCGGGGTCTGCGGCAGCATGCCGACGACTCGCGCCACGTCCTTGGTCTTCATCGACGAGATCGCCTTGCCGTCCAGCACGACCCGGCCCGCGTGCGGCTTGAGCAGCCGGCCCAGCGAACGCAACAGCGTCGACTTGCCGCAGCCGTTGGGCCCGATGACGGTGGTGACGACGCCGGCTGGAATTTCCAGGGTGAGGCCGTCGACGATGACGCGGTCGCCGTAGCCGAGGGTGACGTCCTCGGCGGCTAGTCGGTGCTCGGCCTTCGCGGTGGTCATGACAGGGTCGCCTTCCGATTCATACGCACGAGCAAATACAACAGGAACGGTCCGCCGCACGCGGCGGTGACGATGCCGGCGGGCAGATCGACGGGAAACAGTGTCCGGGACGCCACGTCCGCGCCCACCACACCGATAGCGCCGATGAGCGCCGAGCCGATGAGCGGTTCGCCGGGGGTACGCAGCAGGCGCCGCGCGATTTGCGGCGCGGCCAGCGCGACGAAGGCGATCGGCCCGACCGCGGCGGTCGCCACCGAGGCCGCGACCACGGCCGCGCCGATCAGCAGCGCCTGCTGGGTCTGGATCCGCACGCCGAGCATCCGGGTGGTTTCGGTGCCGAGGCGCAGCGCGGCCAGGGTCCGGGCCGAAACCATCGCCACCGTGACTACCAGCGCCAATGCCAGTGCGGTCGGCACCAGTTTGGTTCTGTCGACGGCGTTGAGCGATCCGGTCAGCCACTGCTGGGCGCGCATCGCGTCCAGCAGTGACGCGCGCGCGACCAGCCAGCTCAGCAGGGCGGCCAGCACCGCGTTCACGCCGATGCCGATGAGCACCAGACGCAAACCGGTGGCGCCGCTCTCGCCGGTGCGACTGCGGCCCCAGGCGAGCGCGTAGATCAGCACGGCGGTGAGCAGGCCGCAGGCCAGCGCGGCCAGCGGCGTGCCGACGCTGGCCGCGAAACCGGTCGTCGCGCCGGTGCCGACGATCACGGCGACCGCGCCGACGCTGGCGCCGGTGGTGATGCCGAGCATGTCCGGGCTGGCCA
Organism: Nocardia sp. NPDC051832; assembly: GCF_040681285.1. Taxonomy (NCBI): domain Bacteria; kingdom Bacillati; phylum Actinomycetota; class Actinomycetes; order Mycobacteriales; family Nocardiaceae; genus Nocardia; species Nocardia sp. NPDC051832. The sequence goes on along the minus strand of NZ_JBFAYL010000006.1, from coordinate 131,503 downwards.
GCGGGTTGTGCAGGATCGATTGGGTGAGCGCGCCCGAAATCCCCAGCGCCGCACCGACGAGTACCGCGGTGAGCGCGCGCGGCAGTCGCGATTCCAGGATGATGTAGCGCTGCGAGCGCGTGCCGCCGCCGGTCAGCACATCGAGCACCCGGCTGATCGGGATCTGCGAATCACCTTGCGCCACATCCCAGCAGAACGCGGCGAACAGCACGACCGCGAGGATGACGGTGATCGCCACCATCGCCGGCCGCCACACCAGGGACATCGGTCCCAGGCGGACGGCGGGGCGAACCTGTTCGAGCACTTGCGAATCGATCACAGGCTCACCAGCTTCCGGCGGCGCACATAGGCGATGAAGAACGGTGCCCCGATAGCCGCGAGCATAACGCCGACCTGGAGCTCGCCCGGCCGGTTGACCACCCGGCCCGCGATGTCGGCGAGCAGGAGCAGCAGTCCGCCGAACAATCCGGAATAGGGGATCAGCCAGCGATAATCCGGTCCGGTGAGCATGCGCGCGAGGTGCGGCGCGATCAGCCCGAGGAACACGATCGGCCCGACCGCCGCGGTGGCCGCGCCGCAGAGCAGGACGACCGCGGCCAGGCCCAGTGCGCGGCTGCGCCCGAGGTGCACGCCGAGTCCGCGCGCCACGTCGTCGCCCAGGGTGAGCAGATTCAGCCCAGGCGCGGCGGCGACCGCGAGCAACAGTCCGACAGCCAAAAACGGCAGCACTTGCCAGAACACCTGTGCGTCGCGTCCGGCGACATCGCCGACCACCCAGAATCGGTAGGTGTCCAGGGCCGTGGGGTCCATCAGGACAACGGCATTGGTCATGGCTTGCAGGAACGCCGCCACCGCCGCGCCGGCCAGCACCAGGCTCAGCGGACTGGCCTTGCCGCCGCCCAGGGACGCCGCCCCGAAGACGACCAGCCCGGCCAGCAGCGCCCCGGCGAAGGCGAAGGCGATGTATTGCTGCGGGGCGGTGAAACTGAACAGGTAGATGCTCAGCGCTGCGAGAAAGGCCGCGCCCGAGTTCAATCCGAGCAACCCGGCGTCGGAGAGCGGATTGCGGGTGTAGCCCTGAATCAGCGCACCGGTGACAGCCAGCGCCACTCCGCAGACCAGGGCGAGTGCCGTGCGCGGCAGGCGGAGTTCGCGCACGATCTCCTCCGCCGTCGACTGCGCCGGGCATTGGAACGGGCCGCCCGCGCAGGTCAGCGCGTTGTGCAGGGCATCGTAAACCGTTGCGGGGGACAGGGATCGAGTACCGATGGCAACGCTGGCGAGCACCGCGAGACAGAGCAGCGCGGCGCCGAGGAGAAGTCCGAGCAGGCGTCGTCGCCTGATCGTGCCGAGAGGTGTCACTGGGTCGAACTTCTCCTGACTGATTCAACATTTGCTCTTGCTAGGTCTGGTAAGGCTAACCTATGTTCTGTGGCGACCCACAACGGAGCCGACACCGAGGAGGTTCGATGCTCGAGCCCATGACCATCCGCTCGCAGCAGCCGTTCGACCGCGCCTGCGCCCGATTGCGCGCACTGCAACCGGAGCACCCGCGCGTCTACGCCGTTGCCGACATGGCTGATCAGGGCAAGCGGCGCTGGTGGAAGCTGTCCGCCGGACTGGCCGAGGGCCGCATCGAGCTGATGTACCGCCGGCACGCCGCGGAGATGATCAGTGCGGACATCGCGGCGGAAGTCGTTGCGACGGCGCTGATTCACGCGGTGATCGGGCGGGTCAGCGCATTGCTGATGGCCGAGGGGCGGGCCTGGGATCCGGGGTTGGAGAACCTGTGGATCCACAACGACAACGACGGCGGGATCGACTGGGCGGGCCTGCTGGACACCACGATTCGCGTGCTGCCCGGCGATCGGCTGGCGGGCGAATCCGGTGTGGTGACCTTCCCGTGCGAGCAGGCGATGTATGTGTGGCTCGCGCATCGCTGTGCCTCCTCGCTGACGTTGATTCAGCACGCGCTGGCGCGCTGTGCCGGTCTGGGTGCGCGCCGGTTCTGGGCGCTGGTCGGTGAATCCATTGTGGGGGCAAGTACTTACGTGCCCGAACTCGCCCGTACCAGTCCGGTCGAGGCGGCCCGGCACGGCCAGGGTCTGCTGCTGGCGCTGGAGGAACGCGGGTTGCCGGTGCGGCGCAGCCCCTCCGTCGTCCCGGACGCTTGCCAACTTAGGTAAGCCTGACCTATACTCGATCTCGGCGTTCGGATCGAGCGGGAGTCCCGAGGGCTGCGGTCGACTCCCCGTTCCTTGCCGCGGCGGACTCCACCTTCGGGTGGGGTCCGCCGCTCTGTTTAGGCTGGCTTGCATGACCGACAAACCGCTCGCGCCCACCTCGATCGGGGAACTGACCCCCGAGATGATGACCAAGTTCAGCGAAGGCACCTTCACCGATCTGATCGGTCTGCGGTTCACCGAGCTCGGTCCCGACCGGGTCTGCGGTGAATGGGTGGTGAAGCCGCACCTCTACCAGCCGGCCGGCATTCAGAACGGCGGCGTGCTGTGCACCGTCATCGAATCGCTCGCCAGCACGGGCGGGCAGTACTGGTACGGAGACCAGGGCAACGTCGTCGGCGTCAACAACAACACCGACTTCCTGCGCGCCGCCAGCGACGGCACCCTGCGCGCCGAGGCCACCCCGATCCATCGCGGGCGGTTGCAGCAGCTGTGGCAGGTCGTGGTGACCGACGAGCAGGACCGGGTGATCGCGCGCGGCCAGGTGCGATTGCAGAATCTGCCCAAACGCGGCTGAGCGTCGCCGAAACACGCAGGTAACGCGGGGCGTGCCAGAATGACCGACGACCCGCCCCGCGACTCGGTGAGGAGCCCGAATGCGTTTGTCGCCGCACGAGCAGGAACGCCTGCTGTTGAGTTACGCGGCCGAATTGGCCCGGCGGCGGCAGGCTCGCGGGCTCAAGCTCAATCATCCCGAGGCGGTCGCGCTGATCACCGATCACGTGCTCGAAGGGGCGCGGGACGGGCGCACCGTCGCCGAGCTCATGTCCTCCGGGCGCACCGTGCTCGCGCGCGCCGACGTCATGGCGGGTGTGCCGGAGATGATCCACGACGTGCAGGTCGAGGCCACCTTCCCGGACGGCACCAAGCTCGTCACCGTCCATCAGCCGATCGGATAGCTCCCGTGATCCCCGGTGAATACCTGTGCGCCGACGGCGTTATCGAGCTGAACGCGGGCGCCGAGCGCGTCGCCCTCGAGGTCGTCAACACCGGCGACCGCCCGGTGCAGGTCGGCAGCCACGTACATTTCCCGCAAGCCAACGCCGCGCTGGAGTTCGACCGCGCCGCGGCCCACGGGCATCGCCTCGACATTCCCGCCGGTACCGCGGTGCGCTTCGAACCCGGTCTGGCGCAGCGGGTTTCGCTGGTGCCCCTGGGCGGCTCCCGGGAAGTGCACGGCATCAGCCTGACCCCGCCCGGTCACCTGGATTCGACAAGGTAGGACATGACCGAACTGAGCCGTGCCCGTTACGCCGAGTTGTTCGGGCCGACGACGGGTGACCGAATCCGGCTGGCGGACACCGACCTGCTGATCGAGATCACCGAAGACCGTTGCGGCGGACCGGGTCTCGCGGGCGAGGAAGCTGTCTTCGGCGGTGGCAAGGTGCTGCGCGAGTCCATGGGCCAGTCCCGCGCCACCCGCGCCGAGGGCGCCCCGGACACCGTCATCACCGGCGTCGTGATCATCGATCACTGGGGGATCATCAAGGCGGACCTCGGTATTCGCGACGGTCGCATCTGCGGTATCGGCAAGGCGGGCAACCCCGACACCATGTCCGGGGTGCATCCGGATCTGGTGGTCGGCCCGTCGACGGAGATCATCGCGGGCAACGGTCGCATCGTCACCGCCGGCGCCATCGACTGCCACGTGCACTTCATCTGCCCGCAGCTGATGGAGGAAGCGCTCGGCGGCGGCATCACCACCCTGATCGGCGGCGGCACCGGACCCGCCGAGGGGAGCAAGGCCACGACTGTCACGCCCGGCTCCTGGCACCTGGCCCGGATGCTGGAAGCCCTGGACGGCTGGCCGATGAACATCGTGCTGCTCGGCAAAGGCAATACCGTCAGCGCCGACTCCATGTGGGAGCAATTGCGCGGCGGCGCGGCGGGTTTCAAACTGCACGAGGACTGGGGCTCCACCCCGGCCGCGATCGACGCGTGCCTGCGCGTGGCCGACGCCAGCGGCGTCCAGGTGGCGCTGCACTCCGACACCTTGAACGAGGCCGGCTTCGTCGAGGACACCCTCGGCGCGATCGCCGGTCGCGGCATCCACGCCTATCACACCGAAGGTGCGGGTGGCGGGCACGCGCCCGACATCATCACTGTCGCTTCGTATCTCAACGTGCTGCCCAGCTCTACCAACCCGACCCGCCCGCACACCGTCAACACCCTCGACGAGCATCTGGACATGCTCATGGTGTGCCATCACCTCAGCGCCTCCATCCCGGAGGACCTGGCCTTCGCCGAAAGCCGCATCCGGCCGTCGACGATCGCCGCCGAGGACCTGCTGCACGACATGGGCGCGATCTCCATGATCGGCAGCGACTCCCAGGCCATGGGCCGCATCGGCGAAGTCGTGATGCGCACCTGGCAGACCGCGCACGTGATGAAGCAGCGGCGTGGGGCCCTGCCCGGCGACGGCGCCGCCGACAATGCCCGTGTGCGGCGCTACATCGCGAAATACACCATCGCGCCCGCGGTCGCGCACGGCCTCGACCACGAGGTCGGCTCCATCGAGGTCGGCAAACTCGCCGACCTCGTGCTCTGGGAACCGGCGTTCTTCGGCGTGCGCCCGCACGCGGTCCTCAAGGGCGGCATGATCGCCTGGGCCGCCATGGGCGACGCCAACGCCTCCATCCCCACCCCGCAACCGGTCCTCCCGCGCCCCATGTTCGGCGCCGCCCCCGTCGCCGCGGCCGCCACCTCGCTGCATTTCGTCTCCGAACACGCGATCGACGACGGCCTGGCCGACCGCCTGAACCTGCGCCGCAAACTGGCCCCGGTGAAGAACGTTCGCGGCGTCACCAAAACCGACATGCCCCACAACGACGCGATGCCCCACATCGAAGTCGACCCCGACACCTTCACCGTCCGCATCGACGGCGAGGTCTGGACCGAACAACCCGCCACCGAACTCCCCATGGCCCAGCGCTACTTCCTCTTCTGAGCCGCCGGAAACCTATTGATACACAAAGGCTATCGAGGTAATGTCGCTCCCCTGTTCGAGTTGCGCGCAGTCGGCTAGAAGGGGAGACGAATGCCATCCGTCGAGGAACGCCTCACCACGCTCGAGACCAAGTTCGACCAAGCCGACCTGCCCGGCCTACGCCGCCGCATGAACGGCAACCACGCAAAGGTGATCGAAGAATTCGGCCACGTCCACAACGACTTGGCCGACATCAAGGACACCCTGGGCGAGCACACAAAGTCGCTCGGTCGGCTCGAGAAGTCTGTCGGCGCGCTCGAGAAGTCGGTTGGCGCGCTCGAGAAGACTGTTGGTGGGCTCGAGAAGACTGTTGGTGGGCTCGAGAAGACTGTTGGTGGGCACACCGAGTCCTTGGGACGGCTCGAGAAGTCTGTCGCCGCGCTCGAGAAGACTGTCGGCGATCATTCGAAGACTCTGGATGAGCACACGAAGCTGCTGCACGCGATTTTGGAGCGGCTACCAGCGAAGTAGGCAGGCACCAACGCCGCCGGCCGTACCACCGCCGATGGAACCGGAACTGGCCGGGCCGCGTCGAAGTTAATGTGGGCCCGGTGGGCGGCCCCCAGATCGAAGGCGACGCCGGACGAGTGTGAGGACGGGGCATGTGAGCACTGATGAGGTGAAGGTTGACCCCGAGGGGTTGCCCTGGTGAAGCCCTACGCGGAATCGGTGCTGAACTCGCTGCACGACCGCATCACCGAGAACGCCAGGCCCCGTTTCGCGAACCGAACGACCCGAACCGCGGCCTAGACTTTGGGGCAACTTTGACCGCGGGGACTGGAGGCATGGTGGGACGACAGATGACGGCGACGGTAGCGGCGCTGACAGGGGTGGTGCTGCTGGCCTCGGGATGCAATTCGAAGACCGACGGCAAACCGGAGCCGACCACAACGGACACCTCCGCGGCCACGACGGTGCTGTGGGATCCATGCACCCAGATTTCGGATCAGGTGCTGCGGCAGGTCGGGGTCGATCCGGCGACGAAGACGTCCGGTGCCGCCGGAGTGGAAGAGCCTGGCTGGAAGATCTGCACGTGGAACAACGACGACTTCAACCTCGTGGTCTTCTCGACCTTCCGAACCGTGGATGAGTTCAAAAAGAAGAGCGAAAATGTCGACTTCGTGGATACGACGGTCGGAGGCCGCTCGGGAATGCGCTATCGACAGGTTGACGACAAGGACGACAGGATCTGCGATCTAATATTCCCCGCGAAGCAAGGGTCGTTTGATGTGATGGTTTCCAATCGCATCTCGTCGAAGAATAAGGTCGCGCCTTGCTTGCGTGCCAGTACAGCGGCAGAGGCTCTTGTGCCGCTATTGCCGAGTTGACCAGAAGGACTGACGATGACAATCGAGGAAGATAAAACTCGGTGGAGCTACCTCGCCAGCGAAGCCAAAGCTGGTCGTCTATATCTGGATCAATCGGTAGCAAAGGATTGTCGCGATGCCTGTAACAAGCAGATATCGCTGTATGAAAGCCTGATCAGCAAGCTTGACGTTATGAAGCGAGTTACAGGTTTTGGGCGGTTCGACTGTTCTGACGACTTGGCGGCGATGCTTGGGCAGAAGGCGCGAGGCGGTGAAGGGGACGTCTACACCGCACTCATGGAGCACATCTCGGTAATAACGCTCATCCGCGACACGATCCAGGTTTCCGTCGACAAGTACGAAGCTCAGGACACGACCAACGCGGGCGAACAAGACAAACTACTGAACTGATCGGGGGAGGACACGTGGGTCTGCTATTCGCGGGTATCGCCGCCGCACTCTGGGAGTCGAGCAAGTCCGGGCCGCCGGACGTTGGCAAGGATGAGAGTCCCGAAGCAGTGCAGGCGCGCAACCGGATTCAAGAGCTGGTCAGCGGCAGTGGCTTGGACTTTCAAGGGTCGAAGGTACCAGATTCCAATTTCAAGAATCCGGAGACCATGGATGATCTCTACCAGCGCGTTCAAGCCATGGACCCTGGCGCGGTTAAGACATTGCACGATCGTTGGGAAGGCTTACGCAACCAGCTCAACGACGGATTCGTCAACTTCGGCCTGGAGATGACGAAGGCCATCGAGGCAAAATGGCAGGGGGACGCTGCGAGTTCGGCTGCCACGGGCATCACCGAGTACGTGAAGAAGTCGAGCACACTGATCGACTCGGTCGCGCTGGTCTCCGAGAAAGTGAAGCTGGTGCGTTCCGCCATCGACATCACCAAACCCAACGTGCAGGAAGCCCCCGACACCACTCTGACCAGCAATATCGCCAGCTGGGTACCGGGCCCGACCTGGAAGCTGAACGACCATCGGGAAGAGTCGTATCAGACCGCGGCCGCGAACGTCGTGAAGAACGTCTTCTATCCGGCGGTCAAGGAAGCGGACGACAAGGTGCCGCTGGTTCCCAAGCCGTACAACCCGGTGCAGAACACCGATGTTCCGGGGACCGTGGTTCCCAAGACTTCGGACGGCGCGCAGCCCCCGACCGCCGGCCCGTCGGCTCCGAAGACCACGGACGAGCCGAAGTCCGAGGAAAACCCGGAGACCACGCTGCCTCCATCGTCGGTTCCCAGCACCGAACCGCAGAACACGGACGATCCGTCGACGAAACCGGCCACGACGGATGTGCCGACCACTCCGGCATCGACCGTCCCGACCGCCGCGGAGACACCGAAATCGACTGATCCGAAACTGAATACGGGTCAGCCGGGCTCGAATCTCCCGGGCTCGAGCGTGCCCGGTTCCGGAGTACCGGGTTCGAACGTCCCAGGTTCCGGCACCCCCGGTTCGGGCACTCCCGGCTCCGCCAATCCCGGTGCGGGAAAGACGATCTCGGGCACCCCGGGCTCCGCCGCTGCCGCCGCGCAGGGCGCGAACCGCGCCGCGGCGGCCCGCACGGGAACCTCGGGCATGCCGGGCATGGGCGCTATGGGTGGCGCCCGCGGTCAGGGTGATGACGACAAGGAACACCAGACCAAGGACTATCTGATCAATCAGGAGAACGGCGAGATCCTGACCGGTTTGGATCCGGAGCATCGGGTGAAGACGGTTCCGCCGGTGATCGGCGAATGAGCAAGCGGGAGTGGACGTTCACGCCGCTGGCGTTCAAGGTGCTGTGGCGGGCGGCGGATCGGGATGTACTGCCGTATCCGTTGCAGTATCGGTCGACCGCGGACACGATCGCCGACTACGACAAGGCGTGGAAGGCCGAAGCGGCGGCTCTGCACAAGCATTTCGACGAGACGATGTTCGGGGCGCTGCGGATTCTCGCGGAACCGGAAGCGCGCATCGAGGTCGCCGGCAAGCTGGGCCGGGACAAGCTGCGAGTGCACGCGGCGGTGCATTATCAGCATGCGGTGCTGCTGGTGCAGGAGCCGACCGACGCCCCGGATCGCGGCGGCAGGGTGCGGATGACAATGGTTCCGGCGCACGAGATTTCACGCCGGGTGCTGGGTCAGCTACCGAATACGGCGCGGGGGACCGGCGAGGGGATCGAGGTGTCGCGCCACGACTTGGACGAGGACGGTCCGTTCCGCGGTTTCCACGACGACGCCCCGGTGTCGCCGCGCAAGCTGGCAGCCCGGTTCTTCGAGCGCCCGCGCGGCGCGGTGGTGCATGTCGCGGTCTACGCGGGCCCGGCCTGGGACAACCGGCCCGCGCCGTCGCGGGGTTTCCACATCATGGACTATCCGGATGGCCGCTATGTGGTCCGCAACGGCGGCACCCTGAAGGCGTCACCAGCTGATCGCTCCTTGCTGGCGGCCGACCTGGACCGCATCCTCGCCATCACGGTGGAATCGCACCGGGCGGAGTCCGATCCCGCCTACCGCTCCCGGGTGTGATCGAAAGAGCAACCGGGCGTGGTGATCTCGGGCTCGAGTCAGCGACTCGCGCGGATCGCATCCAGGATGATGTCGGCGACGCCGCGCATGCCGGTGAGGGTGGGGTGGTAGGGGATCAGGGTCTCGGTGGCCAGGACCGGGTCGAACCAACGCTCACCTTCGGGCGCGCACATATCGTGCCCGGCGGCGCGGGCGCGGGTGTCGACATAGGTCGCGCCGTTGGCGGCGGCGCCTGCGGCGACCACGGTATTGAGCCGGTCGAACGCGCGTTGCACGGTCGCGGCGTCGGACGGTCGCAGACCGACCAGTGCGGGGCAGCCGCCGTCACGCACGTACAGCGGCCAGCCGTCGACGAAGACCTTCGCGTTCGGCGCGAGCTCCGAAATCCGGCGCAGCGCGGCGGAATAGGCGGCGGCGATGCTGTCGATGTCGCCGTCCCACGCCGGATCCGCGCACGGTCGCGCACCCGCGGTGTGGCAGTTCAAGATGTACTTGGTCGCATTGGTGTCGTTGGCGCCGATATGCACCGTCACGAGCTTGGTATTCGGCCCGAGCGCGTCGAATTGCGGTGCGACACCGGCCCCTTGAGACGTCGTCAGATCCTTGATCTTGGCCGAGCTGCAGGTCCGATCGTCGAGTCGCAGCCCGAGCCCCTCGGCCACCAGCTTCGGGGTATTCGCCGTCGACCGAATGCACATCAGCGGCGCGCTCGGATCGAACTTCTGCACACCGGTCGTCGCCGCCCCCGAATCCCCGAGCGCCACATACTCCGCCCCGCCGTCGGCAGGCGCGGCCAGCGCCGTCGGCGTGAATGCCGTTGCCGTCGAGCACAACAGACCCGCTGCCACAATGCCCGCACGCCACAGCTTCCGGCTGCCACCCATGTCCTTGCTCCATCCGCATCGAACGCCAAAGTGAGACGCGCTGGTTCCGCTTTTGGGCACACTACTACCGGTCCCGCCCAACCGGCACCGATTCGGCATAACTCGTCAACGACGATGATCCGCTAGGACGTGGGCTGTTTGGTGATGACCCGCACCAGGTGCCAGGTGCGCGACGGGGCATCAGCGGGCGGGTTGACCCATGGGCGCTCTTCGACGAGCAGGCGGTAGGTGTAGCCGGGCTGGTAATCGAAGCCCTCGATGCCGAAGTAGTGCAGTTCCCAGGGGCCGTCCGGTTCGGTTCGGACTTGCAGGCATTGCATGGGCGCGACACCGGTGCAGGGCGCTTCCTTGTCGGCCACGTCGATCTCGAACTGTTCGGCGCCCGCGGCGGCAGAGGTCGAGGCTGTTGTGGTGGAGTCGCCGACCGACTGGTCCGCGCTGCAGCCCGTCAACGGCAGGATGGCGAGTGCGGCGGCGAGAGCGAGCATTCCGAGGCGCATGGCCGCGAATATGCCACAGGTTTGCCGTGGTACAGGGGATCCCTCGCCCCTTCCACCATAACCCGGCGAGGTGGGCTTGCGGCAAGGGCCCGGACAGGGTCCATAATCGCAGGTCTGAGCCGTATCCGGCGGTCAGGGGAAGGCGAGTGCGGATGGCTGAACAGCAGGCGCGAGTGGAACCGGCGGGCATCGAGATCACCTATGAGCGGCTCGGGGATCCGGGCGATCCGCCGGTATTGCTGATCATGGGTGCGGCCGGGCAGCTGATCGACTGGCCGGACGGACTGTGCGCGGAACTGATCGGCCGCGGGTTGCAGGTGATCCGCTTCGACAGCCGCGATGCCGGGCGATCCACGCATCTCAGCGCGGCGCCCCCGCCCGACATCATGGCGGCGATGGCCGGTGACGTGTCTTCGGCGGCGTACACGCTCTCGGAGATGGCCGCCGATTCCATCGGTCTGCTCGACGCGCTCGGCATCGAGAGTGCGCACCTGGTCGGAGCGTCGATGGGCGGGATGATCGCGCAGACGATCGCGCTGGAATACCCGCAGCGGGTGCGGTCGCTGACTTCGATCATGTCCACGACCGGCAATCCCGCTGTGGGGCAATCGGATCCGGACGCGTTCGGGCAAGCGGGCCCGCCGCCGGCGGACCGGGCGGCGTATCAGGACTGGTCGGTGGCGACCAAGCGCGCATCGGGCTCGCCCGGGTTCGCCTTCGACGAAGCCTTCGTGCGCGCGCACGCCGGACGCGTCTTCGACCGCGGCGTCGACTTCGCCGGCATGATGCGGCAAGCGGTCGCGGTCCTGGCCTCCGGCGACCGCACCGCACGGCTGCCGGCCGTAGCCGTGCCGACCCTGGTCATGCACGGAACCGCCGATCGCATCTTCGATATCAGCGGCGGCCGGGCGACCGCCGCGGCGATCCCGGGATCGAAGCTGGTGGTGTTCGAGGGGATGGGGCACAGCCTGCCTCGTGAACTGTGGCCGGTTTTCGCCGGTCACATCGGCGCTCTGATCGCCGCGGCCGAGCGCGGCGTTCCGGTGGCAGACTGACATGCATGACGAGTGCTGAATGGGCGGAAGTCGATAGCTACCTGGTGGAGCAGTTGGTGCGAGACCCGGAGACCGCGGCGGTCTTGACCGAGAACGAGAAGGCGGGTCTGCCCGCGATCGACGTGTCCGCACCGCAAGGGAAGTTCCTGTATCTGCTGGCGCGGTCGGCCGGGGTGCGGCGGGTGCTGGAGGTCGGCACCCTCGGTGGCTACAGCACGGTGTGGCTGGCGCGGGCGGTCGGGAAGGCCGGGCAGGTGCTGACCCTGGAATACGAGCCGAAGCACGCCGAGGTGGCGCGCCGGAACCTGGATAGCGCCGGTGTCGGCGATCGGGTGGAGATCCGCGTCGGCGCGGCCCTGGACAGCCTGCCGGTACTGGCCGAGGAGAACCCGGAGCCGTTCGATCTGGTGTTCCTCGACGCGGACAAGGTCAACAACCCGAACTACGTGCGGTGGGCGCTGCGGCTGACCCGTCCCGGCTCGGTGATCATCGTCGACAATGTGGTCCGCGAGGGCGGCCTCGCGGACGCGTCCTCGACCGATCCGGCGATCCGCGGTAGCCGCGAGGTGGTCGAATTGCTGTCCGCCGAACCGCGTTTGGACGCCACCGTGCTGCAGACCGTGGGTTCGAAGGGCTGGGACGGGTTCGCCTACGCCCTGGTTCTCGACTAGCGGTCAAGGCTGCCGGAGCCGCGCCTCGAATCCGTCGCAGAGCGTGGACAATCCGGCGTAGAGCAGGTCCTCCTGGGTCAGTTCGCTGACACCCGCCCCGATCAGATCCGCGAGCGCGTCCGGCACCGGGGTGGAGGGCCTGCCCTCCAGCAGCGCGCGCAGCCCGTTGGTCTCCTCGGGTTGTATCTTCTTGCGTTCCAGCAGGTCCGAGCTGATGTGCGGCAGCGTCGCGCCGGAGATGAAGTTCCACACCGTGAACGACATCTGCATCGCCTCGCGCGGCGGAACGTCCAGTTCGCGGAACCCTTCGACCAGCCAGGCCAGGCAGGCCAGTCCGTGCGGGCCGAAGCTGTAGCGCGGCATGGCAAAGGTCAGCAGTACCCACGGGTGTTGCTGGTAGAGCGCCCAATCGATCTCGGCGGCGATGCGGATCCGATCGCGCCAGGTCCAGCCCTGGCCCGCGGGGGGCGGGTAGGGGTTGCGCCGGGAGACCTCGTCGGTCATCGCCGCGATCAGTTCGTCCTTGCTGGCCACATGCCGGTACAGCGACATGGTGCCGACGCCCATCCGGTCGGCCAGGCGCCGCATCGACACGGCGTCGAGACCTTCGAGGTCGGCAATGGTGATCGCGGTGTCCACGATCGCGGCCCGGGTGAGTTTCGGCTCGGTCATCCCATGTCTTCTTGTTCGGTCCGATGGAGCATGCGTACACTGTACCGTTGGTCGTGCGTACGCCGTACGCGAGCAGTGAGAGGAACCCTCGATGACACAGGTGCAGTCGCCCGCCGCCACCCGGCGGGCGTGGCTCGGATTGGCGGTATTGCTGCTACCGGTGCTGCTGGTGTCGATGGACGTCTCGGTGTTGTTCCTGGCGATGCCGACGCTGACGGTCGACCTGGACCCCTCCGCGACCCAGGCACTGTGGATCCTCGACATCTACGGCTTCATGATCGCCGGCCTGCTCATCACCATGGGCAACCTCGGCGACCGCATCGGGCGGCGCAATATCCTGCTGGCCGGCGCCGCGATATTCGGGCTGGCGACGGTGCTGGCCGCGTTCGCGCCGAGCGCCCCGGTGCTGATCGCCGCCCGCGCGCTGATGGGTGTCGGCGGGGCGACCCTGCTGCCTTCCAGTCTCGCGCTCATCTCCAGCCTGTTCCCCGACGCCCGGCAGCGCGTCGCCGCGATCGGCGTGTGGACCGCCTTCTTCGCGGGCGGCTCGGCGGTCGGGCCGATCATCGGCGGGCTGTTGCTGCACCACTTCTGGTGGGGCTCGGTGTTCCTGATCAACCTGCCGGTCCTGCTGGTACTGCTGGCCCTCGGCCCGGTCCTGCTGCCCGAGCATCGTGCGAGCGCCCTGGGGCCGCTGGACCTTCCGAGCGTCGTGCTGTCCATCGGCGGCATCCTGCCGCTGATCTACGCGATCAAGCACGTCGCGGCCGAGGGGATCGACCCCGAGGCGCTGGTGCTGGCGCTGGTCGGCGCGGTGGTGCTCGCGCTGTTCGTGCGCCGGCAGACCCATCTGGCCGAACCGCTGCTGGATCTGCGGTTGTTCACCCGGCCCGCGTTCTCCGTGGCGATCGGGTCCAGCCTCACCGGCATGATGTCGCTGGCCGCGATGGGCTATCTGACCAGCATGTACTTGCAGTCGGTCACCGGGCGTGATCCGCTGGCCGCGGCGTTGCTCGGCATCCCGAGCGCCGCGGCGGTGTTCATCGTGTCGATGAGCGGCGCCCGGCTGGGCCGCCAGATCGGCGTGCGATCCACCTTCGTGCTGGCGCTGCTGCTGGCCGCGCTGGGCAACCTGATGCTGCTCGGCGTGGGCGTGCACGGCGGAATCGGCTGGTATATCGCCGGATCCACGATCGCGGGCGTCGGCTACGGTCTGGCCTTCACCCTGGTCTCCGATGTCGCGGTGTCCTCGGTGCCGCCGGAACGGGCAGGCTCGGCGGTCGGCATCTCCGAAACCAGTTTCGAACTCGGCAACGCCCTGGGCCTGTCGCTGCTGGGATCGCTTGCGGCGCTGGTCTTCCGCAACGGCGGCGACTATGCCGAGACCCTCGGCGAAACGCTGCACGAGGCCGGCAACGACACCGCGCTGGCCGAGAGCGCCCGCGAATCCTTCGTCAACGGTATGCATCTCGCGACCACCGCCGGCGCGATCATCCTGCTGGCGATGGCGGTCGTGGCGCGGCTGGCGTTGCGCAAGAACACCGTGCTGTCCGACGCCCACATCCACTGATCAGCGGCCGAAGATGCAATACATTTGACGGGTGACTGAGACGCAGCCCCCTGCCAACGGGCGACCGCTCGCCGAACGGGTCGCCACCCGTCTGCTCTATCCGACCACGCGCCCGCGCGAGAAATCCCTGCGGGCGGCGGTTTCCGGGCGCGTCATCCTGATCACCGGCGCCTCGCACGGCATCGGCAAAGCCAGCGCCCGCAAACTCGCCGCGTCCGGTGCGGTGGTGCTGCTGGTCGCGCGCACGGTCGACGATCTGGAGACGGTCGCGGCCGACATTCGCGCCGAACGCGGTGTGGCGCACGCTTATCCGGCCGACCTCACTGATTTCGACGCGGTCGAAACGCTGGCCCGCAACCTGCTCGCCGAGCACGGCCATATCGACGTCGTGATCAACAACGCGGGCAAGTCGATTCGCCGCCCGATCGACCAATCCTATGACCGCTTCCACGATTTCACGCGCACCATGGACATCAACTACCTGGGCCCGGTGCGCCTGCTGCTGTCCTTGCTCCCGCACATGCGCGAACGCAAGCAGGGGCACATCGTGAACGTCTCCACCTGGGGCCTGCTCATGCCGCCGACCCCCCGCTGGGCGGCCTACGGGGCTTCGAAGGGCGCCTTCGACACCTGGCTACGCACGGTCGCCACCGAAATAGCCGGCGACGGCGTCACCACCACCTCCATCTACATGCCTCTCGTGCACACCCGCATGAGCGCCCCCACCGACTTCAGCAACATCCCGGGCCTCACCGTCGACGAAGCGGCCGACCTGATCTGCCACGCGGTCACCGCCCGGCCGCGCGAGATCGCCCCGTGGTGGCAGGCGCCCGTACAAGCGTGGACCGACCTCGGCCGCAGTCAGGCCGCGCGTTTCATGGAGCGCGCTTTCCGTCTCGGCCGGTTGTAGTCCGCCGCCACCTGTGCGGCGCCGCCCACAGGCCGACCGGCGCGCGGCAGCGACACGCCGGAGCATAGGATCGGGCGGTGCACAAGACCTCCGCGACAAATTTGGCGATGTTATTCGCCCTCGCGGATTCGCGGCTGCCGATCGGCGGGCATGTGCATTCCGGGGGAGTCGAGGAAGCTGTCGCGTCCGGGCTGGTGCGGGACGTGCGGTCGGTGGAGCTGTATCTGCGCCGCCGGATTCGCACCTCGGGATTGGTGGCCGCGTCGCTGGCCGCCGCCGTGTGCCTGGGGGAACTCTCGGTAGAGCGGGCCGAACTCGAAGCTGATGCGCGCACGCCCGCGCCCGCCGCGCGCACCGCCTCGCGAGCGCAAGGGCGGGGGCTGCTGCGTTTGGCGAAACAGCTGTGGCCGCAAGAGGATTGGGCCCGGCTGGGAGCTCGCCCGCACCTTTCCACCGTCTTCGGAGTCGTCGGCGCGGCCAGCGGGGTGAGCGCGCAGGAAATCGCGGGCGTCGTGGTCTACACCACGCTGACCGGCGCCGCGACCGCCGCGCAACGCCTGCTCGCGCTCGATCCGGCGGCCATCGCGATGTGCACGGTCCGCCTGGCCGAGCTCTGCGATCAGACCGCGGCAGCGGCGGTCACCGGCCTCGCGGCGCTGTCGGATCCGTTGCAGGACGTGCTCGCCGAACGTCATCCGCATCGCGACATGCCCCTGTTCGCAAGCTGAAACACGCACCGAGAGAAGGAGATTGCACCATGCCCCCGCACCTGATCGATGGTGAACCGCACGATCATTCCCAGGATCGCCCGAAGCGGCAGCGCACGCCGGGGGAGGCGCTGCGGATCGGGATCGGCGGCCCGGTCGGCTCCGGCAAGACCGCGCTCACGGCCGCGCTGTGCCGGCAGTTGCGCGAAGAACTGTCCATCGCCGTGCTGACCAACGACATCTACACCACCGAGGACGCCGACTTCCTGCGCCGGCACGCGGTGCTCCCGGACGAGCGGATCACCGCCGTGCAGACCGGCGGCTGCCCGCACACCGCCATCCGCGACGACATCACCGCGAACCTGGACGCCATCGACGACCTGATCGCGGCGAACCCGCCGCTGGATCTGATCCTGGTCGAATCCGGCGGCGACAACCTGACCGCGACCTTCTCCTCCGGCCTGATCGACGTGCAGATCTTCGTGGTCGACGTGGCCGGCGGCGACAAGGTGCCGCGCAAGGGCGGGCCCGGCGTGACCTTCTCCGACCTGCTGGTCATCAACAAGACCGACCTCGCCCCGCTGGTCGGCGCGGATCTGGGCGTCATGGAGCGCGACGCCGCCAAGGTCCGGGAGAACCGCCCGACCGCGCTGATCTCGCTCACCGACGACCCGGCCGCGACTCCGGTCCTGGCCTGGGTCCGCGAGCAGCTCCGGGTGATCGCCCACGCGGACGCGCACGCCTCCGATTCCGCTGTTGCGCACTGAGTTACGGATCGTGGCGGCCGCCGGGTCGCTACCGGAGATCCATGCCGTCGGCGGGCTGGCCGCCCGCCGCACGGCCCCGGACCAGGTGCACCTGATCGGCACCGCCGCCACCCCGCTCGGCGGCGACGAACTCGACATCCGCATCCTCGTGGGCGCCGGCGCCCGCCTCACGGTGCGCTCGGTCGCCGCGACCATCGCGCTGCCCAGCGCGGCGACCGCGCTGTCGTCGGCGCACTGGCACTTCGAGGTCGGCGCCGGCGGTCAGCTGGACTTCGACCCGGAACCGACCATCATCGCGGGCGGCGCCCAGCATCACGCGCGCACCACGGTGCGAGTGGCTCCGGACGCGCGCCTGCGGATCCGCGAACGCATCCAGATCGGCCGCACCGGCGAGGACGATGGCGAATGGCGCGGTGACCTCCTCGCCGATATCGGCGACACCCCCCTCCTGCGCCACCGCCTGCACCTCGGCCGCGACTCGGCAACCGACGACGCCCTCTCCGCACCGCGCGCCCTGGACAGCGAACTCGTCTACCCGGACACCCGCCCGGCCGAAGTCCACGGACTCGACGGCGTCCTGCTCCCACTCGCCGCGGGCGGCAGCCTGTACACCCGCCTCGCCCACGCCCTGGCCGCAGAGCTCGTCTAGCCCGACAGACTCGGGATCAACCCGCCGAGACCGCCGCAGGCGCTGCCCGACGCGCTGCCGGAGCCACCGCCGGATGCCGTGACCTGCACGGTGACCGAATCGCTTATCAACAGCTGCCGTGCTTCGAGCTTGTGCGCGCCCGGCGTCGAGGGCGTCCATTTGATGGTGACCTTGTTGCTCAGCAGCGAGGGTGACACCGGGCTGCCGGGGATGTCCGCGCCGTTGTCGGTGAACTTCACCGTGCTCACCCGGTCGACTTCGACCGAGGCCGTGAGGGTGTAGGAACATCCCGTTTTGTGGTCTTTGCCGGATACTTCGAGGTTGCCGACCCACGCCCCGGCTTGCGGGGCGGCGAGCACCATGGTGGCGGCCATGGCGCCGAATGCGGTGAGTCCCATGCCGATCCGGCGCGTACCGTTCGTCTGTGCGTTCATGCTGTCTTCCCTTGTCTACCCACAGCCCTCGTGGGTAGCCGCACAGTAACGAACGATCATGTTTCACATTTGGGTTTTGCTCGAATCGCCTTTGCGCACAAACACAAAAGGTGGGATCCGACCCCGTTGTCGGATGCCCACCACTTGTGTTGTAACCAGCCGAGCCGTAGAACTCGCTCAGTCGCCGACGACCCGCGACGGAGCGTTGAACGCGTTGACCGCACCGACCACGCCACCGGCCGCGGCACCGACCATCGCCGCTGGAACGGTGATCACGGCCGCGCCCATCGCGGCGCCGAGCGCCGGACCGGCGAAGATCCCGACCGGGACGAACGGTGCGCCGACCACCAGGCCGGCAACACCGCCGACGAGCGCGGAGGTGAGCGCGAACGGAGCCGCCGCGGTAGCGCCGGCGAGCGCGCCGACCGCCGCGGTGCCGACCGTCTGACCGGCGATCCGGTCCGAACGGCTGCGTTCCATGCCGATCGAATCGAGGAACGTCGCGATGTTCGCCTCGGCCACGGCCGAGTTGTCGTTGATCTGAATCGCTTGTTCTTCGTTGATCCAATCCGGCGCGGGCACCGTGACGTCACCGAACCGGAACTGCCCGGGCGGCGGCGCGATCGGCGGCACGGGTGCCACCGGGACCGGCGGGTGCAGCACGCCCACGGGCGCGAGGTACCGCTTGTCCGGCATCGGGCGCGACCACTGCAGCGAGCTGCGGGTGTTGTCCGGGATGTCGAGGCCCTCGTACGGCGTCGCATTCGGGACATCGGCCGCGGGCCACTGCGCGTTCTGCGTGGTGCCGGCCTCGGTGGGCGCGGCGTTCGCGGTACCGGAACCGACCAGCGCGAGCACCAGCGGAACCGCGCCCGCGGCGACTGCCGGGCCGATCTTGGACGGCGGGGCCGGAGCTCTGTGTTTGCCTGTGGGCATCAATCACCTTTCCTGAGAGACGTGCATGTTCGACGTCCCACATTCGGATCAGCTCGGCCCACGGATTGGTCGATCTAGAAGCGGATTTCGAGCGTGGCTTTGCCACGCATTTGCTAGCCGACTTGGCGTTCCGCCGTCGCGCGGCCGGGCGCCCGGCCGTTGCCCGGCGGCGCTCCGAGCGCGGCCGCGAGTTCGTCGGCCTCTTCCTCGTCGGAGTTGACCTGTTCCAGCGCGAGGCGCGCGAACACCCACTGCTCGGTCGCCGCCATCTGGCCGCGAGTGCGGCCGAGGAAGGAGACGAACCACTGGATCACGGTGATCAGGCGGCTGCGGTAGCCGACCAGGTAGTACAGGTGCAGGCCCAGCCAGGCCAGCCAGGCCAGGAATCCGCCGAACTCCAGCTTGCCGACCTGGCACACGGCGTTGAACCGCGAGATCGTCGCCATGGAGCCCTTGTTGAAGTACTTGAACGGCTTACGGTCCTCGGGCCGTGCGCCTTTGAGCCCGGCGTTGATCGCTTTGGCCGCGTAGGTGGCGCCCTGGATCGCGCCCTGGGCCATGCCGGGCACATCGGGCACCGACATCAGATCGCCGACGACGAAGACGTTGGGGTGGCCCTTGATGGTGAGGTCGGGCTCGACGATGACGCGGCCCGCGCGGTCCACCTGCGTGCCCTCGGAACGCTCGGCGAGCATCTTGCCCAGCGGGCTGCCCTGCACACCGGCCGACCACACCTTGGTCGAGGACTCGATGCGGCGAATGGTCCCGTCGGAATCCTTCACCGTCACGCCGTGCGCGTCGACATCGGTGACCATGGCGTTGAGCTGGATCTCCACGCCCATCTTCTCCAGCTTGCGCTGGGCCTGGCCGCCGAGCTTGGGGCCCATCGGCCCGAGCACCGCGCCGGCGCCCTCGACCAGGATGACCCGGGCGTCGCGCGGATCGATGTTGCGGAAGGTTCCTTCCAGCGTGCGGTCGGCGAGTTCGGCGATCTGACCGGCCAATTCGACGCCGGTGGGGCCGGCGCCGATCACCACGAAGGTGAGCAGCCGGTCCCGCATCTCCTGGGTGGTGGCCAGCTCGGCGCCTTCGAAGGCGCCCAGGATGCGGCCGCGTAGTTCGAGCGCGTCGTCGATGGTCTTCATGCCCGGCGCGTAGGTGGCGAACTGGTCGTTGCCGAAGTAGGACTGCTGGGCGCCGGTCGCGACGATCAGGCTGTCGAACGGGGTGACCGTCGCCTGGTTCAGCAGATTGGAGGTGACGGTCTTGTTCTGCAGATCGATATCGACGACGTCGCCGAGCAGCACCTGCGCGTTGCGCTGCTTGCGCAGCACCAAGCGGGTGGCGGGGGCGATCTCGCCGACCGACAGGATGCCGGTGGCCACCTGGTACAGCAGCGGCTGGAACAGGTGGGTGGAGGTCTTGGAGATCAGGGTGACGTCGACGTCGGCACGCTTGAGGTGCTTGGTGCCGAACAGGCCACCGAAGCCCGAACCGATCACCACCACCTTGTGACGACGGTTCTCGACAGCTTCTGTGCTCATCGCCGGTGCTCCTCGAAAGACCTGGGGTTCGTCCCCCGCGAACGGTTAGTGACCAAGCCCAACCGTAGTCGGTTGTGCGTGAACCCGATCCACTGGGCGCTTGAACAGAATACGATGAACCCCCTCGTTCCTGGAGGTTTGTCATGGTCGCGGACGCTCGTGTCTCGGAGAACACATCGCTCATCGACATCCCGGGCGAACATCTGATCGATCGCGTGCTGCGCCGCATTCCGGAGCGGCCGCGCGTGCTGGCCTCGCCGCCGCGGGCCAGCGACACCACCGCCGTACACGGCGATATCGGGCTCCCGTACCTGGGCCGTTCGCTGCAATACCTGCGCTGGGGCCCGGCCGAGATGATGGACCGGCATCGCCGCTACGGCCCGGTGACGATGTCCCGGTCGCTGGGCGTGGAACGGGTGCTGGTCACCGGGCCCGAGGGCATCGACCAGGTGCTCGGCATGCGGCGGCGGGATTTCGGGCAGGGCTGGAACTATTTCATCGGCCCGTTCTTCTGGCGCGGTCTGCTGCTGCTCGAATTCGACGAGCACATGTTCCACCGGCGGATCATGCAGCAGGCCTTCACCCGGGAGCGGCTGGAGGCGCATTTGGGCGCGCTCACGCCGGTGGCACGCGCTGCCGTCGCGCAGTGGGTGCCGGCCGGCTTGGCCGGCGCGACCGTGCGGCTGTACCCGACGATCAAAGACCTGACCCTGGAGATCGCGGGGGAGACGTTCATGGCCGTCGACGTCGGCGCGCGCCGACGCGACCTCATCGAGGCGTTCATCGCGTGCACACATGCGGGGCTTGCCACGATCCGGCATCCGGTGCCGGGCGGACGGTGGCGGGCCGGGTTACGCGGGCGGAAGGTGCTCGAGCAGTACTTCGCCGAAATGCTGCCGGACAAACGGCGCAGCGATTCGCCCGACTTCTTCTCCGGCCTGTGCCAGGCCCGCAGCGACGAAGGGGCGGTGTTCAGCGACGACGACGTGGTCAACCACATGATCTTCCTGATGCTGGCCGCACACGACACCACCACGACCACCGCCACCGCCGTCGCCTATTACCTGGGCAAACACCCGGAGTGGCAGCAGCGGGTGCGGGCCGAGGTACTGGCCGCCGACGGCCCGGCGACGATCGCGGGACTGGACCGGATGCCGGACCTGGACCTGGTGATCAAGGAGAGCCTGCGGTTGATGCCGCCGGTGCCCGGTTTCCCGCGGCGCGCGGTGCGCGACACCGAGATCCTCGGCCACTACATTCCCGCTGGGACCCCGGTCGACCTGGCTTACCACGTCAACCACCTGCTGCCCGAGCTGTGGACGAGCCCGGAAAGGTTCGACCCCGAACGGTTCGCCCCGGACCGGCGCGAGGACAAATCGCATCGGCTGGCCTGGGTGCCGTTCGGGGCCGGGGCGCACAAATGCATCGGCATGCACTTCGGAACGTTCGAGGTGAAAACGCTCATCGCCGAAATGGTGCGCGCCTACGAGTGGAGCCTGCCCGCGGACTATCGAATGCCGTGGGGGTTCACCACGATTCCGTTCCCGCGCGACGACGCGCCCCTGACGCTGCGCCGACGGGCTACCGCCCCTTGAGCAGCATCTCCGCGACCTTGGTGTCGGTGTCGGCGCCCTCGGTGTAGCCGCCGTCCGCGCCGAGCGAGCTCATGATCGCGAGGGTGTAGCGCTCCTCCGGGCCGGCGAAGCCGACCGAGTTGACCACCCAGCCGCCCTGTTCGGCGGACCAGCCGTTCTTCAGGCCCGGCCGCATCTTCGCGCCCGCGCCCCAGACACCCCAGTGCTGGTTGAAGTCGACCGAGCGCATCCGGTCCAGCAGGTATTCGCGGTCGTCGGGATGCATGCGGGTGAGCGCGTAATCCATCAGGCGATCGAGGTCGGCGACGGTGCACTTCTGAAACGACCAGTCCGGGAACATCGCGGTGGTGGTCGGCTGCGGCACCAGGCCGACCATGCCGTTGGCGCGGAAGGCGTTGTTGAACGCCATCCGGTCGAAGCCGGAGTACTTCTGCCACAGGATGTTGGTGGCGGTGTCGTTGGAGGTGGCCAGCATGGATTCCATCAGGCCGCGGTCGTCCGGGCCGAGCGCGATCGCGCCGACGCGGGCGCGATTGAGCAGGTCGACCGCGATGGCGAGCTTGATGGTGGAGGCGGTCCAGACCGAGTCCTCCGCGTGTTCGTTGGCGTAGACGCCGCCGGTGACGCGATCCCGGATGATGTAGCCGGTGACGCCGGGGCGGGACTTGAGGTAGGCGTCGACGCGATCGATGCGGTTGCTCAGATCGGCGTCGAAACCGGGAATGGCCCGGGTCAGCGCGGGCGGCGCGGCATTGGCGCCGGGCGCCAGCGCGGGCGCGGTGGGGATCAGTACCGCCGCGGCGGCGAGGACACAAGCTGATGCGGCCACGCGGGGAAGTGCACCGGTGCCGGCCAAGGGGTAACGCACGAGGGAACACATTGGCACATCGCCCCGTTGGACGCACGTCTTGAGCTCGGCGCGGCGCTGTGTTATTTGCGAGACCAACGATCCGGCAATCCGGTTCGGGCCGAGCCGAATTCAGCGGAAGGCGGCCAGCAGCTCTTCGACGGTGCGGCCGTTGAGGCGATAGCAGTGCTCGAAAGCCTCGGTGTGCCGGTCCCGTGGCCAGGTGTGCAGGACGACGGTACGGCCGTAGAAACGTGAGTTGACCAACTCCCAGTGAGCACCGACTCGGCGGACTGTGAATCCGGCTCTCGGAACCAGGGGAATCACCTTCGCTGCCATTGACGCGAACCAGCCTTTCGATCCAGCTTCCCGTCCTCCCCGGTTGAGCACTGTCGCACATCGATTCGCGCGAACGGCCGTGACACGGCCGAGAAAAGCGTTCGCGTGTGGCTTAATTCACTCGCGTGGCGTGGGCCGGTGTGGTTGCGGGGGAGTCGCTGGCGTATAAACGACCAATGCCGCTGCACATCCACCGTGCCGAGCGCGCCGACATCCTGGCCGATTCGCTCGCCGCGGTGCTGGCGACGCCGCTGGACGATCCGTTCACCGCGGAAGTGGTGGCGGTCCCGGCCAAAGGCGTGGAACGCTGGGTGACGCAACGACTCTCGACGGTGCTGGGGGTGTCGGGGGCGCGGGGTTCCGTCGACGGTGTGGCGGCCAATATCCGGTTCCCTTCGCCTGCCGCGCTGGTGGCCGAGGTGCTCGCCGCGGCGGGCGGGGTGCGGGCCGAGGACGATCCGTGGGCCGGCGAGCGTGTGGTGTGGACGCTGCTGGGCGTGATCGACGCGGCGCTGCCGGAACCGTGGTGCGCGGTGCTGGCGCGGCACCTCGGCGCGTCGGAACCGGCCGGTCGCGACTATCGGGCGGGCCGGCGCTACGCCACCGCCGCCCGGCTCGCCGCTCTCTTCGACAGTTATGCCGCGCAGCGCCCGGCTCTGATCAACGCCTGGGCGGCGGGCTCGGACACCGACGGCGCGGGGCACCCGGTTCCCGGCGATCTGCTGTGGCAGCCGGAGCTCTGGCGTCGCCTCCGGGCCGCGGTGGACGCGCCGAGTCCCGCGGAGCGCCTGGACGCCGCCTGCGCCCGCTTGCGCGCCGAACCGGCCGCCGTCGCACTGCCACAACGCCTTTCGGTCTTCGGCGCGACGCGCCTGCCTGCCGACCAGCTCGCCATCCTGGCCGCGCTGGGCGAAGGACGCGAGGTTCACCTGTGGCTGGCCCACCCCAGCCCGGCGATGTGGTCGACCCTGGCTAACCTGTCCCCGGCGACCTCCCGGTCGGCCGACACCACGACCACCGCGGTCCGCCACCCCCTGCTGGCCGGCCTGGCCCGCGATGTGCGGGAGTTGCAACAGCGCTTGCACGCGGTCGCCGACACCCACGTGACGGACTCACCTGCCGCCGCTACCGACACAGCGATGGATCTTGTGAGCCTCTCCGTCGCGGACGGTGACGGCGCGCTGCACCGCCGATCTCCGATGCCGGGCGTCGCGGTCGGAACTGCCGACGCGCGCTCTGCCGGGCAGACGCTGCTGGCCTCGATTCAGGCGGGGATCCGCGATGACCAGTGGCCGCCTGCCCCCGGTGCGCATGTCGTGGACGGCAGCGTCCAGGTGCACGCGTGTCATGGTCCGACGCGACAGGTGGAGGTGCTGCGGGAAAGCTTGCTCGGGTTGTTCGCGGCCGATCCGACCCTGGAGCCGCGGGACGTGCTGATCATGTGCCCGGAGGTGGAGGCGTACGCGCCGCTGGTGCGGGCGGCCTTCGGGGCGACGGGAGCGACTGAGGGGGCGCGGGATTCGGCGCATCCGGCGCATCTGCTTCGGGTGCGGCTGGCCGATCGGGGGCGTGGGGTCACCAATCCGATGCTCGCGGTGATCGCGACACTGCTGGAGTTGGCCGACGGGCGGGTCACCGTGACGCAGGTGCTGGACCTGGCCGCGTCGGAAACCGTCTGTCGCCGTTGCGGTTTCGACGACGACGCGATCGAGCGATTGCGGGAGTGGGCTGCCGAATCGGGGGCGCGCTGGGGGATCGGACAGCGGCAGCGGCAGGCATTCGGGCTGGCCGATTTCGCGCAGAACACCCTGAACGCCGCGGTCGACCGGATTCTGCTCGGTGTCACCGCCGACGAATCCGCCGACGACTGGCTGGATTTGGCGTTGCCGCTCGGCGATGTGGACTCCGGGGATGTCGACTTGGCGGGGCGGTTCGCCGAATTCGTCGACCGGCTCGCGGTGTGCCTGCGCGATCTGCGCGGGCCGCGCCCCGCGAGCGAGTGGGCGGCGGTGCTGGCGCGTGCCCTGGATCTACTCACCGACGTGCCGGACCGCGACTCCTGGATTCGCGCGGAAGCGCGCCGCGAACTGACCGCCGCCACCGAGCACGCCGGGGACGCGCAGTTGCGACTGCCCGATGTCGCTGTGCTGCTGGCGAATCGGCTCGCCGCCCGCCCCACCCGCGCGAACTTCCGCACCGGCGAGCTGACCGTCGCCACCATGACGCCGATGCGGTCGGTGCCGCACCGGGTGGTGGTGCTGCTCGGCCTCGACGACGATGTGTTCCCTCGCGCCGGCGGCATCGACGGCGACGACGTACTGGCCCGCGATCCGCTCCTGGGCGAGCGCGATCCGCGCAGCGAGGACCGCCAGCTGCTGCTGGACGCGATCATGGCGGCGCAAGACAAGCTGCTGCTGTTCCACACCGGCGCGGACCCCGTCACCGGGACCAAGCGCCCGCCCGCCATCCCGGTCGCCGAGATTCTCGACGCCGTCCGCGGCTACCTCGGCGACGCCGCCGACGCGGTGGTGACCAGGCACCCGCTCCAGGGCTTCGACCGCCGGAACTTCCACGCGGACAAGCCGTTCAGCTTCGACACCGTCGCCTTGGCGGGCGCGGTGGCCGCCGCCGCGCCCCCGAATCCACGCCCGGTGTTCCTGCCGGAACCCCTGCCCACTCCCGAGCTCGGTGACGTCGCGCTGACCGACCTGATGTCCTTCGCCGAGCACCCGATCCGCGCGTTCCTGTGGCAGCGTCTGGGCCTGCGCGTTCCCGAACATGACGAGGACATCGCCGACCGCCTGCCCATCGAACTCGACGGTCTGGCGAAATGGGACCTCGGCGAACGCATGCTGACCGCCCGCCTCACCGGCGCCGACCCGGCCGGTCTGCGCGCCGCCGAATGGCGTCGCGGTACCCTCCCGCCCTTCGGCCTGGGCGGGGCGGTTCTCGACGAGGTCGAACACACCGTCGACAAACTGGTGCGCGCCGCGCTCCCGGAATACCAAAGCCCTGCGCGCGCAGTCGATATCGCGATCGACCTCGGCGGCGGCCGCCGCCTCACCGGCACCGTCCCGGAAGTGCACGGCGAGACCCTGGTCCGCACCACGTTCTCCCGCCTCGCACCGAAACATCGCCTCACCGCCTGGGTGTCGCTGCTCGCCCTCGCCGCCACCGAAGATCGCTCCTGGCGTGCCGTCACCACCGGTCGCGGCCAATTCCACCGCCCCGCTTGGCGTTCGGTGCTCAACGCCCCCGACCGCCCCGCCGCCCTCACCGTCCTGCGCGATCTCGTCAAACTCCGCGACGCGGGCTTGTGCGAACCGCTGCCCATCACTCCCACAGCAACCGCCACTTACGCCGAACGCCGCCTGCGCGGTTCCTCGGCCGAGGAAGCTTTCACCTCCGCCGAACGCGATTTCAACGGCGGCCCGAACGGCCCCGGCGCTTTCGGCGACCACACCGACCGCCACCTCCGCTACATCTGGGGCCCGGCCCCCCGCCTCGACGACCTCATGTCCGCCCCGGCCCCGGCGGGCGAAGCCGCCGAAACCACCCGCTTCGGCGCGCTCGCCCGCCGCCTCTGGACCCCCCTCCTCGCGGCCGAAACCCAGGGCCAACCGTGACGGCCCCGCACATGATCAATACGGACACGCGGGCGGGGGTTCCCGGTCTGTGGGGGCGTGAGTGGTTCGATCGGTGTGGGTTGTGCGTTGCCGAGCGGGAAGTGGGTTTGCCCATGCGGGATTCGGGACGGTGTCGTCGATGACCGTGCAGGATTTGGCGTTCGCCGAGGAATTGGCGGAGCCGGGGCGGTTCGACGCGTTCGGGGCGCTGCCCACCGGGACGACTGTGCTGGAAGCCAGTGCGGGCACCGGGAAGACGCATGCCATCGTGGGGCTGGCGGTGCGGTATGTGGCCGAGGTCGGGATCGATGTCTCGCAGCTGCTGCTGGTGACGTTCAGCCGGGCGGCGACCCAGGAACTGCGGGAGCGGGCGCGGGATCGGTTCGTCGTGGTGGCGGCGGCGCTGGCGGATCCGGAGTTGGCGCGGGCGCACAGTGATGAGCTGGTTCGGCATCTGGCGCAAGCGGATTCGGCGGAGGTGCGGCTGCGGCGGGAGCGGTTGCTGGTCGCACTGTCGGATTTCGACGCGGGCACGATCGTCACGACGCACAGCTTCTGTCAGCGGATGCTCGATGAGCTCGGGCTGGCGGGCGAGCACGATCCCGGGGCACGGCTCGTCGAGACCGTCGACGAGGTAGTGCTGACCGTCGCGGACGATCTGTACCTGCATCGGTACGCCCGGACCGAACCGCCGTTCTCGGTGAAGGAAGCGCATACGCTCGCCTTGGCGGCGGTCCGGGATCGGCACGCGCGCTTGGTTCCCGAGGGCGATGGGGCAGCCGGGCAGCGGGTCGCCTTCGCGGCGGCGGTGCGCACCGAAACCGAACGCCGCAAACGACTTTCGGGATTGCGCGATTTCGACGATCTGCTGGTCCTGCTGCACGACGTGCTCGCGGATCCGGAACACGGCCCCCGGGCTTGCGCGCGCATCCGCGACCGCTACCGGGTAGCGCTGGTCGACGAATTCCAGGACACCGACCCCTTGCAATGGGACATCCTGCGCCTCGCATTCCATGGCCACACCACGATGGTCCTGGTCGGCGACCCGAAGCAAGCCATCTACGCCTTCCGCGGCGCGGAGGTACTCAGTTACCTCGACGCGGTCGCGCACGCCGACACCCGCTGCGAACTCGACACCAACTGGCGCAGTGACGCCGGTCTCCTCGCCGCCCTGGACCACCTGCACGGCGAAGCAGCCCTGGGGCACAAGGAAATCACCGTTTACCCCGTGGCCGCGACCCGACCCTGGACACGCTTGTCCGGTCCCGGCGAACTCATCACCCCGCTGCGGATGCGCTGCCTGCCCCGCACCGGCGCGGGCCCGCTCAACAAGTCCGGCTTCCCGGCCGTCGGCCGCCTCCGCGCCAAGGTCGCCGAAGACCTCGCCGCCGACATCGTCCGCGTGCTCGAATCCGGCACCTCGATCGCCGACAACCACCTGGGCACAGCCGAATCCGGCACTGCGATCGCCGACAACCACCCGGACACAGCGGAATCGGGCACTACGATCGCCGACAATTACCCAGGCACAGCCGAATCCGGCTCAACCGGGCTGTCGGAGTCGAGTGGGGCCCGGCATCGCCTGCTCGGTCCTGGCGATATCGCGGTGCTGGTGCGGACTCGGTCGCAGATCGACGTGGTGCGTGCCGCTTTGGACAAAGTCGGCGTCGCCTCCGTGCTAGCGGGCGGCACCAGTGTGTTCGCGACCGCGAGCGCCACCGATTGGTTGTGGGTGCTGCGCGCGCTGGAACAGCCGCACCGCTCCGATCGAGTGCGACTGGCCGCCTGCACGCCGCTGTTCGGAGTCACCGCCGCCGAAATCGACAATGGCGGTGCCGATCTCGTCGGCCGGATCAGCGCACAACTGCGCGACGCGGCGCGGCTGTTCATCCGCGCCGGGTTCGCTGCCGTCTTCGAAAAGCTCTCGGCGGAAACGGGTCTGGCGCAGCGGCTGCTGACCGTCGAGAACGGGGAGCGCGAGCTCACCGACCTGCGTCACATCGCCCAGCTGCTGGATCAGGTGGCGCTGACCGAGGCGCTGGGCCTGACGGCGTTGACCCGCTGGCTCACCGATCGAGTGCGCGACCCCGCCTCCGGCAGTGTGGCCGACCGCAGTCGCCGCCTGGACCGGGACGCCGCCGCCGTGCAGATCGCTACCGTGCACGCGAGCAAGGGCCTCGAATTCCCGGTCGTCTACCTGCCTTTCGCGTGGGACAGCGCGAAGAACCCGTACCCGGCGACGCTGCTGTTCCACGACGACACCGGCGCTCGCGTGCTCGATGTCGGCGGCCAGGAGGCAACCGGTTACGCCGAACGCAAGGTGCGCAGCGAGGCCGAGGAAGCCGGGGAGGAGCTGCGCCTGCTCTACGTCGCGCTGACCCGCGCCATGTGCCAGGTCGTCGCCTGGTGGGCGCCCGCGATCACCACGGCCGCCGCGCCGCTGCACCGCATGATCCTCGGCCGCCCCGACGGCGGCGACATCGTCCCGAACCGCGCCTCGGTGCCCGCGGACACGGTCGCGGTCCAGAACATCGCGGCCTGGGCGGCGTCTGCCCCCGAGGCCATCACGGTCACCGCGGTCGACACCGCCGAAGCGGTCGAACCGCGCCGCGTCCGCAAAGACTCGAGCACCGGTGACCTCGCCGCCGCCCACTTCGCCCGCACCTTGGATCAGCAGTGGCGGCGCACCTCGTACTCGGCCCTCACCGCCGGAGCCCACGACATCGCCACCGGCATCGAACCGGAGGACGAGCAGACCACCGTCGACGAACCCACCACCCCGCTCCTCGACGACACCGAACTGCCTACCGCCGCACCCTCATTGATGAACGCCCTGCCCTACGGCGCGGAATTCGGCACCCTCGTCCACGGCGTCCTCGAGCTGATCGACCGCGACGCCCCCGACCTCGCCGCCGAGGTGCACGCCCGCAGCCGCGCCGCCATCGACGAACTGCTGGCCGACATCGATCCGTCCCTGCTGAGCGCCGCCCTCCTCGCGGTGCTGCGCACCCCGCTCGGATTCGGCACCCTCGCCGGTATTTCCGGCGGCGACCAGCTCAACGAGCTGGAGTTCGAACTGCCCCTCTCCGGCGGCGACACCCCCGCGGCGCACACCGCCACCCTGCGGGAAATCGCCGGCCTGCTGCGCGAACACCTCGCGCCGGACGACGAATTCCGCTCCTACGCGGACCATTTGGCCGCCCTCGACGACATCCCGCTGCGCGGCTATCTCACCGGCAGCATCGACGCCGTCCTGCGCGTCACCGATACCCCCACCGCCGCTCCACGTTTCGTCATCGTCGACTACAAGACCAACCGCCTCGGTCTCGGCGACCTCACCGTCGACCACTACACCCGCGACCGCATGTCCGCCGAGATGCAACGCTCGCACTACCCGTTGCAGGCGCTGCTGTACTCCGTTGCCCTGCACCGCTACCTGCGCTGGCGGCTCCCGTCCTACGACCCCGCCCAGCACCTCGGCGGCTGCGCCTACCTCTTCGTCCGCGGCATGATCGGGCCCGAAACCCCTCCGGGCCGCGGCGTCTTCGACTGGACCCCGCCATCTGCCCTGATCATCGCCCTGTCGGACCTGCTCGCGGGAGAAACGAACCGGTGACGTCGATTCAGCTCGCTCAGCGGGGCACCGGCCTGCTGCGCACCTTCAACGAGGCGGGTGTGCTGTCCGCGGCGGACGTCCACGTCGCCGTCCGTCTGGGCCGGCTCGGGCGGGAAGAGTCCGAGCATGTGCTGTTCGCTGCCGCGCTCGCGGTGCGCGCGGTGCGCTCCGGGTCGGTCTGCCTGGAATTGGATCGGATGCGCGAGATCGGCGTCGACGCCGACGAGCGCTGGGATACCGGGACCGGGATCGATCCCGCGACGCTGCCGTGGCCGGACATCGCGGCGGTGGTCGCCGCGTTGACGGCGAGTCCGCTGGTGGTCGGCGGCCAGGCCGGTCCGTTGCGTCCGCTGCGGCTGGTCCCGGGGGACAAAGACGGCGGCCCGCTGCTGTACCTGGATCGGTACTTCCAGCAGGAGCAGACGATCCGGCGGGTGCTGACCGAACGGTCGGCCGGACACCCGGTGGTCGACCCCGCGCTGGTGCGCCACGAACTCGATCGGCTCTTCGACGGCCCGGCCGGTGTCGCGCCGGACCGGCAGCGGCTGGCCGCGGCACTCGCCGCCACGCACTGGACGACCGTGGTGGCGGGCGGCCCCGGCACCGGCAAGACACACACGATCGCGCGGATCCTGGCGCTGCTGGACGCCCACCAGAAGGCGCACCCCAAACTGCCCGCCCTGCGCATCGCGCTCGCCGCCCCGACGGGCAAGGCGGCGGCCCGCCTGCAGGAAGCCGTGCGCGAGCAGGCCGAACCGCTCGGGCTGCCCGAGCTCACCGCTTCCACCCTGCACCGCCTGCTCGGCTGGCAGCGCAGCCGCAGCACCCGATTCAAATTCCACGAGTTCAACCGGCTGCCCTACGACGTGATCGTGGTCGACGAAACCTCGATGGTGTCGCTGACCATGATGAGCAGCCTGCTGGCCGCCCTGCGCCCTGACACCCGCCTGGTACTGGTCGGCGACCCGGACCAGCTGGCCTCGGTCGACGCGGGCGCGGTGCTCGCCGACCTCGTCGCGGGACCCGTCGCGGGCGCGCCGAATCCGGTGCTGGAACAGATCCTGGGCGCGGATTCGCCCGAGCCGCACGCGGAATCGCTGACCGCGCTGGAACGCACCCGGCTGCGCGGCGGCATCGTCCGCCTCACCCGCGGTCGCCGCTTCGGCGGCAAGATCGCCGACCTCGCGGTCGCGGTCCGCGCCGGTGACGCCGACACCGCACTGGAGCTGCTCCGCGCGGGCGGCCCCGAATTGTCCTTGTGCACACCGGAAGACACCAAGCCGGTCCGCGCGGAGGTGATCACCGCGGCCCGCGCGGTCACCGACGCGGCCCTGGCGGGCGACGCCGCCGGCGCGCTCGCCGCCCTGGAATCGCATCGCCTGCTCTGCGCCCACCGGCAAGGTCCGTTCGGCGTCGAACGCTGGGACCGGATGGCCGCGGACTGGGCGGCGGCCGGGGGCGCGGGACCCGAGTCCCCGCTCGTCCCCTGGTATCCCGGCCAGCCGCTGCTGGTCACCGCCAACGACCACGAGGCCCGCATCTACAACGGCGACACCGGCGTCATCGTCCGGCTCCCCGACGGCTCCCTGCGCGCCGCCTTGCAGCGCGGCAGCGAACCGTACCTGGTGCACCCCACCCAGTTCCCGGCCGTGGTCACGGTCTTCGCGATGACCATCCACCGCAGCCAGGGCAGCCAGTACGACACCGTCTCGGTCGTCCTCCCCGAACCCGAGTCCACCCTGCTCACCAGGGAACTGCTCTACACCGCCATTACCCGCGCCCGCCGCCACGTCCGCATCATCGGCACCGACGAGTCGATCCGCGCCGCCATCGCCCGCCGGGTCCTGCGCGCCAGCGGCCTGTCGCGGAAATCCGGGCAGTGAATTCGCACTCAGCCGCGCGTCGGCCGTGTGCCCCGGCACTACGCTGACCACTATGGCCAAGGTCTTCACGCATCTCGACGACTCGCTGCGGGCTTTCATCGACGCCCAGTCGATGTTCTTCGTCGCGACCGCGCCCTCCGAAGGCGGCCGCGTCAACCTGTCCCCGAAGGGCTACCGCGACACCTTCGCCGTCATCGACGACAACACCTTCGCCTACCTGGACCTGTACGGCAGCGGCGCGGAAACCATCGCGCACCTGCGGGACAACGGACGCATCACCATCATGTTCTGCTCCTTCACCCGCACGTCGAAGATCCTGCGGCTCTTCGGCACCGGCCGCATGGTCCGCCCGGATTCCGCCGAATTCGACGCGCTGCGACCGCATTTCGGCTTGCAGCACCCCGGTCTGCGGGCGGCCATCGTCGTCACGGTCGACCGGATCGCCGATTCCTGCGGCTACTCGGTGCCCTACCTCGAACTCGTCGACGAACGCCCGGTGCTCGACGCGCTGCACGCCCGCCGCACCGAGGACGACTTCGCCGAGCGGATCGCCGGCGTCAACGCGGCCAGCATCGACGGGCTGCCCGCGCTCGAGTCCGACCATCCGCTGCCCTCGGCGATCCCGAGGTAACGCCGGTCAGCTCAGGTCGAACAGCCGGACGCCGTTGTCGTGCAGAACGTTGCGCAACCAGGCGTCGCCGAGGCCGAGGCGCTCCAAGGCGTAGACCTGATGCGCGTACGGGTAGGGGATGTTCGGGAAGTCGCTGCCGAACAGGATTCGCTCGCCCAGGTCGCGCACGCGCGGAAGTTCCGACACCGGGTAGGGGGCGTCGTTCTCACTGAAGTCGGTCCAGACCATGGTGGTGTCGAGGTGTACGCCTTCGTACCGCTCGGCCAGGTCGAGGAATTCGGCGTACTCGGAGTTGCCCATGTGCGCGATGATCAACCGGAGGCCCGGGAAGCGCTGCAGCAGTGCGGCAATGGGCTCGGGGCCGGTGAACGAACCCGGCGCCGGTCCGGATCCGCAGTGGATCAGGGCCGGGATCCCGGCCTCCGCGAGCAGGCCCCACACCGGTCGCAGCAGCGGGTCACCGGGATGGAAGTCGCCGACCTGCACGTGCACCTTGAAGATTCGCGCACCCGCCTCGATCGCGACCTCGGTATAGGAGTCCGCGCCGTGCTCCGGGTAGAAGGTGGCGGTGTGCAGGCAGTCCGGAGTCCGGGCGGCGAAGTCGGCGGTCCACTCGTTGAGCCAGGCCGCCATATCCGGTTTGTGCGGATACACCAGTGCGGTGAACGCGCGAACGCCGAAGCCGCGCAACGTCTTCAGGCGCACCTGCTCGTCGTCGCGGTAGGTGATCGGCCATGCGCGCCCGGTCAGCGGGCCCGCGGAATCGAAGTACGCCCACACCTTGCGCAGGACCTGCTCCGGCATGAAATGCGTGTGCACGTCGACGAATCCGGGCAGCCCGAGGCGGGATCGGAGCTCGGGGAGGTAGTTGTCCTCGTTGTCGGCGGTCACCGAACCTCCTCTGCGGGGCGGGAAGTCCCGCCGGCTGGGTAGAGCGTCCGGGCGAAATCGGCGACCCGGGTGACGAGACGATCGAAGAACAGCTCCTGATCGGTGCCGATCACGATATCGGCGTTGGGTTCCCGGCCCCACATGCCCGCCCAATCGGCGACGGTGGTGGCGCGGGTGAGAGTGCCGGTGAGCTCCACGTCGACGGTCGCGGGCCGCAGCACGGCCAGGCTCGGGTCGAGCGCCACGGCGGCGGCGAAGGGGTCGTGCATGTGCGCGATATAGCCCTGGTCATAGAGCCGATGGAACTCGAAGTAGAACCGCACCGCGTCGCTGACGTGCCGCACGATCGGATTCGACGCCGCCGACCGGACGCCGTCCGGATCGGTCTCGGACACGATCTCCGGCGGCACGCTGCCCGCGCGTTCGGCCAGCAGCGCGAGATGTTCCGGGCGCATCTCGATGGTCTCGGTGATATCGAGCGCGCACACGATCGGGCGGGCCGGCGCCGCGCTGAACGCGTCGAACACCTCCTTGGCCGCCTCCGGGTCGACGTGCACGTTCCACTCGTTGGTCGGGGTGGTGTTGCCCGGATGGTTGAACGCGCCGCCCATGATCACCAGACGCCGCAGCAGGCGCGGCAGGTCCGGTTCGAGGCGCAGTGCCAGTGCGAGATTCGTCAGCGGTCCGGTGCACAGCCCGACGATCTCGCCGGGATGGGCCCGCGCGAGGTCGACCCACAGGTGCGCGGCCGGCCGATCCGAGAGCGGCCGTGCGGAATCCGGCAGGACGGCGTATCCGATGCCTTGCGGGCCGTGCGTATCCTCGGTGGTGCGCAACGGGATCGCGAGGGGTTCGGCGGCGCCGAGCGCGACTTCGATCCGCGGCGCCCGGCACACGTCCAGCCAGGCGAGATTGTTCGCGGCCACCTGCGCGGCGGAGACGTTTCCGGCGCTCGACGCGATCCCGGCGATCTCGGCCTCGGGGGAGGCCAGCAGATACAGCAGTGCCAGCGAGTCGTCGATTCCGGTGTCGACATCCACGATGATCTTCTGCGGCACCCCGCGAGCCTAGCACAGACGTCTTGGACGAATGTCTCAGACCTGTAGTAGGGTGAGCGGATGGGAAACCGGGAAGATCTACTGGCGGGCGCGCGCAAGGCGATCATGGAGCGCGGCGTCGCGAAAACCACGGCCCGCGATATCGCCGCCGCGGCCGGTGTGAGCCTGGCGGCCATCGGCTACCACTTCGGATCCAAGGAGCGCCTGATCACCGAGGCGCTCGCCGAGGCGCTGGGCACCGGTATCGGCGACGCGATGGAGGCGCTGATCCGCCAGACCGCCGGGCGTCCGCTCCCGGAAGCGTTCGCCGCCATGGTCGACGGCCTGCCCGCGGTCTTCGCCGACAATCGCGAAGCGATCCTGGCGAGCATGGAGAACATGCTGCGAGTCGCCCGCTCCGCGGAGTCGCAGGCGTTCATGGCCGACAACCTGCCGAACGCCTACCGCGACATCGCCCAATCCCTCACCGATACGCACCCCGGCCTGACCGCCGACCAAGCAGAAGCCCTTGCGGGCATGTACTTCACCATGACCCAGGGACTCTCGGTGCTGTGGGTGATGAGCGACGGCAACGCCATGCCCGGCGGCACCCAACTGGTCGCGGCCATGACCGCGCTGGCTGCCCAGTAGAGGTAGCGCGGACGACTAGCGGAGGTTGGGTTGGTCGATCGCCCAGAGCCAGTTGCCGTCCGGCTGCCTGCGCGCGACCTCGGCGGTGAGGTCGCCGGTGGCGAGGCGCGTAGAGGTCAGTGCCAGGTCTCCAGTCCGCAGCGTAGGTCGCGGGTCGCCGGGTGGCAGTGGGGAGCGGTCGGCGAGCGCCTCGGTCAGGAAATCGTGGATGGCCTGGTGCCCGACGGCTTTACCGCCGTCGGGCAGGGCCATGACCGCGTCGGGTTCATAGAGGGCGACCACTCCCTCGATGTCACCCTGGTTCGCCCGTTCGACGAAGAAGCGTCCGAGATCGCCTGGCTCCCTTGCGGGTTCCCGTTGGCCTGCCATACGACGAGCATGCCACGGGACACCGGCGGGCGTCAGTCTTCGCTGCTGTAATCCCCGGGCGGGAGGGACCACAGCCGCCGGAACGCGATCACCGCGATCACCAGCGAGGCGATTCCGGCGATGCCCGCGGTGATGTGCACGCCGTGCAGGAATGCGTCCCGTGCCGCTTGCAGGACCGAATCGCCCACCACACCAGGCAGACCGGCCGCCACGTCGACCGCCGCGCCCAAGGTGTCGCGGGCGGAGACGGCCGCGTCGGCGGGCACGTCCGGCGGCAGAGTCGACGCGAGATCGCCGCGATAGATGGCGATGCTGATGCTTCCCAGGATCGAGATACCCAGCGCGCCGCCGAGCTCGGCGCCGGTCTCGGAGACGCCGGAGGCCGCACCCGCCTGCTCCGGCGGCGCGGAACCGACGACGATCTCGGTGGTGATGCCGAACACCGGCGCGAGACCCAGCGAGCAGATGACGGAGGCGGCCAGCGCCATCCCGTATCCGCCGTCGGCGGTCAGCAGCGTCATCATCAGCAAGCCGATGCCGGCCAGCGCCATCCCGCCGCCGATCAGGTAGGCCGGGCGCACCACCCGGACCAGGCGCGGCGTCAGCTGCGAACCGACGATAAACCCGATACCCGAGGGCGCCATCACCAAACCGGTCGCCAGCGGTGTCATCCCGAGCACCAACTGGAAGTACTGCGCGACGAACAGGAAGTATCCGAACGCGACGAAGATCCCGATCATGTTGATCAGCAAGGCGATCCGGAACGTGCTCAACCGGAACAGCCGCAGATCCAGCATCGGATCGTCATGGGTGAGCTGGCGTCGCACGAACAGCGCGCCGACCGCGAGGCCACCGGCCACCGCGCCGACCGCCGACCAGCTGACCCCGTCCTGTGCGAACGCCTTCATCCCGAAGACCAGCGTGATCATCGTCAGCACGCACAGCGCCGCACTCACCGGGTCGAGTTTGCCGACTTCCGGATCCCGGAATTCGGGCAGCACTTTCGGTCCCAGTATCAACAGCAGCACCATCACCGGCACCGCGAGCAGGAAGACCGAACCCCACCAGAAGTTCTCCAGCAGGAACCCGCCGAAGATCGGGCCCACCGCGCCGCCGGTCGAATACGCGCCGACCCACACACCGACCGCGACCGAGCGCTGCCGGGAGTCACGAAACATGTTGAAGATCAACGACAACGTGGACGGCGCGACCGTGGCCCCCGCGATGCCGAGCAGCGCCCGGCAGACGATCAGCGTCTCCGCGCTCGGCGCGAACGCCGCCACGATCGACACCACCGCGAACAGGGCGGCCCCGAACAGCAGCATCCGCCGCCGCCCGATCCGATCGCCGAGCGTGCCCATGGTGATCAGCAGCCCCGCCACCATGAACCCGTAGATGTCGATGATCCAGAGCAACTGCGAACTCGTCGGATGCAGATCGGAACTGAGCATCGGCACCGCCAAATGCAGCACCGTCATGTCCATCGCGTACACCAGGCAGGCCAGCGCGAGCACCGACAGCCCGATCCATTCCTTGCGTCCGGCCAGCGGCGCGACCACCGCGTCACCGGAAATGCGATCGCTGGTGGTGGACACGAGGATTCCCTCCGCTGGACGGTTATCGATGAGGCTCACGGTTGTTCTGACGAACTCCGGACCACCATCTCATCGCCCACCGACAAGTTCCGCAAAGCATTTTTCCACCCCGCCACCCCTGCCCCCGCTTGCCAGGCCCGCGGTCAGCGGCTGTACACCGGCCAGGCGGCTTCGTCACCTCCGTATTCCGGCGCGGCCCAGAGGTAGTCCGGGTACTCGGCGAGGGCCGGCGCGGCCGTGATCGTGTTACCGCGGTAGACGGCCGAGGCCGGGCTCGGCGGCGTCGGGTTCGGATGATTCGGTGTGCGCTCGGGGGAGGTCAGCAGCCAGGAGGCGGTGCGCGCCAAGGAGACCCGGACGTCGCGGCCGACGCCGTCGAACACGCGGGCGACCAGAGCGTCGATGATGCCCGCGGCGAGCAGGTAGCCCGACGCGTGGTCGAGCGCCTGAGCGGGCAGCGAGCCCGGAACGGACGGAGCGCCCTCGGTGATCGCGATGCCGGTGGCCGCCTGCACGATGCTGTCGAAGCCGCGGCGCTCGGCCCAGGGACCCGATTCACCCCAGGCGCAGATACGGCCATGGATCAGGCCGGGCCGGACCTCGGTGTTGAGCCCGGCCGCTTCGAGCGCGCCCGGGCGGTAGCCGGTGACCAGCACGTCGGCGGAGCCGAGCAGTTCGTCGAACGCGGACCACTGGGCGCGCACGTCCAGCAGCGCCGACCGCTTGCCCTGGCAGGTATCGAGGTACTGCCACGGGATTTCGGGCAGCTGCGGGGGATCGATGCGCAGCACCTCCGCGCCGAGCAGCGCCAGCGCCCGGGTCGCGACCGGTCCGGCGATGACGCGCGTCAGATCCAGGACGCGGACACCGCGCAACGGCTGGAACGGCGTGGGATCCGAGCGGTACCGCGGCGCGGCCCGATCGGTGCGCGCATCGATCGCGACCAGCGGCCCGGCCGCGGCGGCTTGGGCTTGCGGCTCCACCGCCCATTCCGCTTCGGTGCGCACCCGCACCGCGATCGCGCCGGCCGCGGCGGCGTTCTCCTCGATGTCGGCGGCCCGGGTCATGGCCAGCATGGCGACCGCGAGGTCCTCCGGCGCCTCGGGCGGCAAGCCGAGGGCGGCCAGCAGGCGGGCGCGGTGATGCGGGTAGTTGGCGTGGGTGCGGACCCAGCCGTCGAACGTCGGGAAGAAACCGGACAGGTCGCCGAACATGGGTACCTGCCGGCCGTCGACCCGTAACAATTGGTCGCTGCGGAAGGCGGCGTTGATGCGCCCCGGATCGATCCGGTGCGGCACCGGGGCGAGCCGGTTCGCCTGCCGGTGCCGGTTGGCGGCCGCGGTCAGCGCGGCCACCGATCCGGCGGCGAGGGCCCAGACCGGAAGTGTCGCAGCGAGATTGCTGCCAGGATCGGGGGCGGGAGCGATAGTGGAGCCGGGTACCCCGATTCCGGTTTCATAGTCGTTGACCAGTCGTGCGTGCGCGATCACCTGGTCGACACTAGTCGTGCCGCGCGTCTGTCGGGGGTTGGTGAAATGCTTGCGTGTTACTTTCTTGAACAGGAGGACTCGGACGTGGACAAGGCGATCACCGGCACGGACTGGCTGCGGGTGTTGCGAGCCGATCCGGCAGCGCGCCATCAACTGGTTTGCTTCCCGCCCGGCGGCGGTTCGGCAACCGCCTATCGAGAGTTGGCCCGCCACTTCGGTTCCGGCGTCACCATCGCCGCCGTGCAGCCGCCCGGCCGCCAGGACCGGGTCGGCGACCCGGCCCTCGGCGACCTGCATGACCTCGCCGATCACATTGCGGCGGAACTGCTCCGGCAAGCGCCGCTCGCCGGCCTGTCGCTGTTCGGGCACAGCATGGGCGCGACGGTCGCCTACGAGACCGCCGTCCGCCTCGAACGCGGCGGGCAACCGCTGGGCACCCTGTTCGTCTCCGGCCGTCCCGCACCGACCTTCGCCGAACCCGGGCGATTCCATCTGGGTTCCGACGACGAGCTCATCGGCGATCTGGAACGGCTCGCCAACGATCCGGCTTCGGTCGCGATCCTGCGGTCGGAACCGAGTCTCGCGGAACTGGTGCTGCCGACGGTGCGGACCGACTATCAGGCCGTGGAAACCTATGTCCACCGCTCGGCGGATCCGCTGCACTGCGACATCGAGGTTCTGGTCAGCACCGGTGACCCGACGGTGCACCCGGATCAGGCCGCCGAGTGGCGCGAGCACACCAGCGGCGGATACCGCCTGCACACCTTCTCGGGCGGGCATTTCTATCTCGACGAGCAATCCGCGGCGGTCGCCAAGGTGATCGCCGGTGCGCTGGGATGAGCTGTGCCGCAAGGCCCGTCAGGCGGAACCCGCCGGCGTGCGGGTTCCTCGTAGCCGCCGCGCATATCCCACCCACGAGACCAGGACGCAGACCGCGACCGCCGCGCGCACCAGCCCGATCGCGGAATCCGGGTAGATCACGCCCGTCAGATAGTGATCGATGAACCCGCTCGGCGGCAGCCCCTCCTGCCCGGCTTCGCGCCGCGCCCAATTCTCCACATGGGTGAGCGGGCAGTCGTATCCGATCAGTATCGTGCCGAAGCCCCACCCGAACGCGATCAAATGCAGCCAGATGGTGCGCGGCCAGCGCCACGCCAAGAACCCGCCGACCACCACATAGGCCACGAACGCGAAGTGCACGGCCGCGGTGGCGTCGGCCAACAGCCGGTACAGCACGGCACCAGTTTATGCGGGTTTCACCAGGGCGAGGGCCGGTAGTCCTTGAGGAACACGCCGAAGAGGTCGTTGCCGTGCTCGCCCTGCACGATCGGGTCGTAGACGCGGGCGGCGCCGTCGACCAGGTCCAGCGGCGCGTGGAAACCCTCCTCGGCCAAGCGCATCTTCGTGTAGTGCGGGCGCTCGTCGGTGATCCAGCCGGTGTCGACGGCGGTCATCAGGATGTTGTCCTCGTCGAACATTTCCTTGGCGCTGGTGCGGGTCAGCATGTTCAGCGCGGCCTTGGCCATATTCGTGTGCGGATGGCCCGGCCCCTTGTAGGCGCGCGAGAACTGGCCCTCCATGGCGGAGACATTGACGATGTACTTGCGCCGCGCCGGCGCGGCGGCCAGCGCCGGACGCAGCCGCGACACCAGGATGAACGGCGCCACCGAGTTGCACAGCTGCACCTCGAGCAGTTCGGTCGGATCCACCTCCGCGACCGTCTGCACCCAGCTGTTGGTGTGCGCCAGATCCGGCACCAGGCCGCCCGCGTCGATCGCGATACCGGCCGAAATCCGTTCCGGCGTGGCCGATCCCGCGACCAGCGCGAGTTCGGCCACCTCGGCGGCGGTCAGCGCCGGGGCGAGCGAGGCGGTCAGCGCGGTAGGGTGCGCCTGCATGGTCTTGCCGAAGGTCACCATCTCGGGCAGCGCGCCCACCGGCAGTGGACCGCTCTCCGCGTCGACCAGCGCGCTGTAGGCGCCGGGGGAGCGGCGCACGGTCTGCGCGGCGTTGTTGATCAGAATGTCGAGCGGCCCCTGCGCGGCGACGTCGTCGGCCAGCGCGACCACCTGCGCCGGGTCCCGGAGATCGATGCCGACGATGCGCAGCCGGTGCATCCAGTCGCCGCTGTCGTCCATCGCGGCGAACCGGCGGATGGCGTCATTCGGGAACCGCGTGGTGATGGTGGTGTGCGCCCCGTCGCGCAGCAGCCGCAGCGCGATGTACATGCCGATCTTGGCGCGCCCGCCGGTCAGCAGCGCGCGCTTGCCGGACAGATCGGTGCGGGCGTCCCGCTTGGCATGACTGTCGGCCGCGCACGCCGGGCAGAGCTGGTGATAGAACGCGTCGACCCGGGTGTATCTGTCCTTGCAGATGTAGCAAGGCCGGGCCCGGATCAGCTCACCCGCGCTCGCGCCGGCGGCATTGGAGCTCAACGGAATACCCGCGGTCTCGTCATCGATCCGATTCGGTGACCCGGTCGCCGTCGCCGCGACCACCGCCCGATCGGCCTCCGACACCGCCGCCCGCGCCTCGGTCCGCCGCCGCTGCTTCAGCTTCTTGAACATATGCCCGACCGCCCGCTGCACCGCCAGCGAATCCGGATGGTCCTTCTCGAGCTGCCCGGCTTGCTCGAGCACCCGCAAACAGGTAGCGAGCTCGGTGGAATCGATACTGCTTTCGGCCATCGCGGTTAAGGGAGTCCTTCGTGAGCTGGGCAATCGACCCCCCATTCTCGCAAACCCACCCGAACCACTGCCTGCCCGCCCACCCCGTGACCGGGCCCCGATGACGAAGATCACCCGGATGCGCGGGTCTGAGCGCTAGATGGCGTGTAGCTGGTCGGCGACCGCGCCGTGGCCACAGGTTGTTGCTCGGTCGGCGAGTTGGACACGGAGGCGGGCGGGGATTTCGTCGCGGACTTGGATGAGGCCGTGCCAGACGACCTCTGGTGTTTCGGGGGTCAGTGCTTCGAGGAAGTCGGCGAGGTCGTCCATGCGGTCGATGATTTCCAGGACTCGGGCGCGACCTTCCGGTTCTTGGGCGAGTGCGATGTCGACGAGGGTGTCGATGGTGGCGCTGCGGGCGGCGGTTTGGAGTGCTGCGAGCAGTTGTTCGCGGGTCAGGTCGCCGATGCAGGTGGCGAGGATGGGCTTGGTGGATTCGGGGAGGGCGTCGACCAAAGGCAGGCCCTGGGACCACAATTCGTGGGCGGCGATGGTGTTGATGACGGCACGCAGGACTTCCGGTTCGCGCATTATCGGCAGGCCGGCCATGCGGCGGCGGTCGGTGTCGGACATGGCCAGGGCGAGCGGGAGCAGGGCGTCCCAGCGACCGGCGGTGTCGGCCTGGCGGATCAGGTCGGCGAGTTCGTCGTCCGGTTTTTCGGCGACGCGGGTGGCGAGGAAAGCCAGGGGAGCTGCGGGCAGGTGGGCCGAAAGCGGCAGCAGGTCCAGCCAGAGGCCGTGATCCAAGGCGACGTCCATGATCGGGGCGAGCACCGCTTCGGTGTGGACCACGGGGCGGGCGGCGAGCGCGCGCAGGCTGTCGTGGTTCATCGCGCTGGTGACCGGGAGCAGGGTGGACCATGCGTTCAGTTCGCGGACCGCTTCGATCAGAGCGTCGAGGACGTCGTCGCCGAGGCTCGCGGCGACGTCGCCGATCTTGGCGCGGTTCGCGTGGTCGACGGTGTCGAGCAGGTCGATGGCCTCGGCCCAGAGGTTGTGCTCGCCGGCGGCTCGGATGACGCCGGGGATGCGGTCCTCGACGATGCCGAGCAGGGTGTCCATCGTGGACTTGTCCTCCAGGAGGAACCCGATTCGCAGCAGATCGGCGTCGGAGGCTTCCGGCAGCGCCGCGCGCATCGAGGCTTCGGGGACTACACCGACGAACCGGCCCATCGTGACGTGGTCGCCACACGCGAACAATTCTTTCGCCACCGCGGCGACGAGCCGGGGCGGCACCTCGGCGATGACCGCGGCAGTCCGGCGCGGATCCAACTGCACAGCGGTCTCGGCGAGGAACTGCGCGGGCAGCGCCTTCGCGATCGAGATCGCCTGCGCGGGTTCCACCGAACCGGCTACCGCCGCGCACAGCACCGGCCCGAACGCCCGCTCGGCCGCCTTGGCGCTGATCGCCGTCGGCACCAGCTTGCTGGCGGCCGCCACCCTTTGCAAACGCTGAGCGTCACGGTCGAAGAGCAGATCGGTGGCGCGCTCCCGGAACGCCCGGATCGCGGCGGGGGAAAGCCCGCTCAGGAACTCCAACCGCGCCGGATCCGAAACATCCAGCAGGCGTGCCAGTTTCGTGGTCTCAGCGCGAACCAGCAACGGCGCTGTCATAGTCCGAGCACCTTCTTCACGGCCGGGCGAAGCAGCCGCGGAATCAACTGCAACGAAGCCTCCGTCGCCGATTCGAGCCGTTGCGCTCGCCCGGTCAGAGCTTCGCGGAGCAGACCGTCGAGCGCAGTCAGGTCGGCGTCGGTGAGCCGGTCGAACTCCTCGGGCAAGGGTGCGCCCAGGGTCTTCGAGAGCGTCTGTGCTGCATCGGACATAGGCGGATTTCCTTCTGCTGTGGATCTCGGCTGAACGCGCCGGGATGACGGGCCGGCCTCGGGACGACTGGTGTGCCGAACTGCGGATAGCGGTGAGCCTGGCCGGCTGCGGAACTACGTCCGGATGGGAGCCCGGGCGACAAGGTTCAGGACTGGGAGATGGGTGCGTCGCTGTCGTGGAGGTCGTCGATGAAGTTGGCGAGGGCCTCGGCGACCAGCAGAGGTTCGGTGGACGGGAGCCAGTGGTCGGCGGGAATGCCGAAGCGCCACAGGCGGTCCACCCATTGGGCGCTGTTGTAGTAGAGGAAGGGCGGGACCAGGACGTCGGTGGTGTCGACGACCAGTTGGACCGGGACCGCCGTGCGGCGCACCCGGGGGTGCAGGAGGTGATGGGCCAAGTTGGCGCGGGCGATGCGGACGCCCGCGGCGAGATCGGCGCGGAGGGTGGGGGCGATCGGGGAGGAAGTGCGGGGGATGCCGCCGAGGTGTTCGATCAGCCAGGTCCGGACCCGGGGCGGGTACGCGATGCGGCGGGCGGCGGTCTGGGCCGAGGCGGGGCCGTGCCGCCAGAATTTGCGGTCGGTGATCAGCTGGGCGGCGCGGGCCGGCTGGGAGATCAACTCGCGCAGCGTCATTCCGACATGGTCGAGATTCGGGCCGGAGATCGCGGTGAACGAGGCGATGCGGGTGTTGGCGCGGTCGTCGCAGATCGCCTCCCACGCCTGGACCGCGCCCCAGCCGTGTCCGCAGACGTGCACCGGCCGTCCGGGGCTGACCGCGTCGATCACCGCGAAGAAATCCGCGGCCAGCTGATCCAGTCGATAATCGCGCAGCGCAGCGGGTTTCGGCGATCGGCCGTGCCCGCGCACGTCGTAGGCGATGACGCGGAACCGGTCGGCGAGCAGGGCCGCGACCTCGGCCCAGAGCAGATGGGTGTCGGAAAGCCCGTGCACGAGCACCAGAGGTTCACCGGCTGGATCGCCCCATTCGAAGACGGCGAGCTCGCCGCCCGCCGCGGGCACCAGGGTCTGTCGCTGCGGGCGAATCGTGCCCTGCGGTTGGGTCATGTTCTTGCCTCGATCGATGAGCCGGTGCGGTCCGTGCGTACCGCCGGTACGTTCGTTGATACTGACAGTACGTATTCCCCGGAATCAAGAGGAAAGCCGGTCGAAGGCTATGACCTGAGTCACCCGCTGGACCTGCGCCCCGTCCGCTGTCCAGCATCGCGTACTGCCGGTACGTGTATGCTCCGCTCGTGCCCCGCTCCACCGCCCGATCCGCACCGAGCACCAT
This sequence comes from Nocardia sp. NPDC051832, assembly GCF_040681285.1. Classification (NCBI taxonomy): domain Bacteria; kingdom Bacillati; phylum Actinomycetota; class Actinomycetes; order Mycobacteriales; family Nocardiaceae; genus Nocardia; species Nocardia sp. NPDC051832. Next base: position 86,738 of record NZ_JBFAYL010000006.1, on the reverse strand, counting down.
CACCCGCTCGGAGATCGTCGACGCCGCGATCCGCGTGATCGACCGCGACGGCCCGCGCCCGAGCATGGACGACATCGCCCGCGAGGCCCGCATCACCAAACCGCGCCTGTACCGCCAATTCGCCGACAAGGCCGACCTCTACACCGAAATCGGCAACCGGCTGGCCAAATCCGCCGCCAACGCCGCGGGCAGCGACCTGACCTTGATCCTGCAACCGCCCCGGGTCGCGCTGGGCCGCGTGCTCACCGCCTACGCCGACAGCATCCTGGCCCACCCCAACGTCTTCCGCTTCCTGGGGCAGGCGCAGGTCACCCAGCAGTCCGACGGCTCGGTGCTGCAATTCGATCTGGGCCGCGCCGCCGCCGGCCGCTTCTCCGCGCAGGCCCGCGAGATCGCCGAATCCCTGGCCATCGACACCTCGGGTATCGACTACTTGGCGCGCGCCGTCGTGGGCGTCGTCGTGGCGATCACCGACCTGTGGCTCGGCGACGCCGGCCGCCCCGGCCCCGAGCGCACCGCCGAATTCGTCGAGCAGGCAGGCGAATTCGTCTGGGGCCTGGTCGACGGCTTCCTGCGCCGCCAAGGCATCGCGGCCGATCCGGACACCCCGATCCTCACCGTGCTCAACGCGGTCGACCGGTCCGCGGGCTGATCCGGGGCCCGGCGGTTCTGCCGAATCTCGTATCGAAAACCCGTGGGGCGCACGTACGCTGGCCTTTTGGTGTCGAGTCGAGGAGTTCACTGCGATGAACGACCCCGTGGCGGGTTTGACGGGTACGCTGACATCGCCGATCCGGGGAGCCGGAATGCTGGGTGAAGTCCTGGTGGCGATTCGCGGGGGGACGGAACTGTACATCGCGCGGGCTACCGAGCCGATTCCGGCGGGGGCCACCGTGCTCATCATTTCGGTCAATCCTGGGCGCATCGTCGACGTGGTGCCCTGGATCGAGCTGGGTTCGAAACCGGAAATATAAGGGAGACTTGGGTGCTGGGCTATCACGTGCCGGATCCGGACGAGGCGATGCTGGTCAGCGGCGCCAAGGTCAAGGACAACGCGCCGTTCAGGGTGATCATCGGGCGGGGCACCTGGGTGATTCCGCTGTTCCGCAAGGTGCGGTATCTGTCGCTGGCGATGTTCGAGTCCGAGATCCGGGAGCGCTGCGTCACCAAACAGGCCATCCAGCTCGATGTGCGCGCGGTGATCGCGTTCAAGGTCGCCAACGACACGCAATCCATCGTGAACGCGGCGCAACGCTTCCTCTCCGAGCAGGAGCAGGAGATGTCGGTGCTGACGGGCCGCATCTTCTCCGGCCATCTGCGTTCCATCGTCGGCTCGATGACGGTCGAGGAGATCATCCGGGAGCGCCAGAAGCTGGCCGACGAGGTGCTGGTCGCCTCGAAGGTGGAGATGAGCAATATCGGCCTGTGGGTCGATTCGTTCCAGATCCAGTCCATCGACGACGGCAACCTCGGCTACATCAACGCGCTGGCCGCCCCGCACAACGCGGCCGTGCAGCGCGACGCGCAGATCGCCCAGGCGCAGGCCGCGCAGCGCGCCGCCGAAGCCGAACAGGAATCGCAGCGCCGCCAGGCCGAATACGCACGCGAAACCGCGGTGCTCAAAGCGCAGTACCAGCGCGATATCGACAAGGCGAATGCCGAAGCCGCGCAGGCCGGCCCGCTGGCGCAGGCCATCGCACTGCAAGAGGTGCTCACCGCGAAAGCCGCGCAGGCGCGGAAAGAGGCGGAACTGCGCGAGCAGCAGTTGCAGGCCGAAATCGTGAAACCCGCCGAGGCGGAAGCCGAGCGGGTGCGCATTCTGGCGGTGGCCGAGGCTGATCGCACCCGGATTCAGGCCGAGGCGGCGGCGTCGAACAACCGCATCGCGCTCGATCAGCTGCTGATCGAACAGTTGCCGGAAATTGTGAAGCAGGCTTCAGTCGGATTGTCGAACGCCAATCTCACGGTGCTGAACGGACCGGACGGTGTCAGCGAAATGGTGAACGGAATGGTCGGCCAGGGATTGACGGTCTTCAACTCCCTGCAAAAGGCGCTTTCGAACAACGACGAGGAAAAACGGAGCTAAAGTGGCCGGGTAGTTCACGGCGGCGAGGAGCGGGTGTTTTGGTGTCCATCGGGAAATTGGTGTCGTTCGACAGTTCTCGGGGTTTCGGTTTCATCCGGCCGGAAGACGGCGGCCCGGATGTGTTCGTGCATGTGAACGACATCGGCCTCGACGAAGACGAGCTGCGCCAAGGCCGGGTATTCGAATTCGATGTCACCGAAGGTGACCGGGGGCCGAAAGCGGTCAATCTCAGCGCGGTCGGCGGGCAGCCCGTTACCCCCGCTCCCCGCCATAAGAAAGACCGTACGGTCACCGGGGGTCTGACTGCCGCCGAACACAAACGCCTGATCACCGAACTGTTGCTGGATGCGAGCCCCGCGTTGACCGCGGGGGAGATCCTCACCATCCGGGATCGATTGACCGCCTTCGCCGACCAGCACGGCTGGCTGGACTGAGCCGCTCCGGGGTCAGGTGGACGCCGCGGCCCGGGAGTAGGCCTGCCGTTCGGCGGCGCGCTGTTCCGCCTGCCGTTTCTTGAAGAACTTCGTGGCCGCCGCCGCGATCCCGGTGACCGCGAGGGTGCGTAGCGCGGTGCTGAACATCCCCGACTTGTTGTGCGACATTCCGAACCACCTCTCCGCGCGTTGCCGCGCATTTCGACGAGTTCTGGAGTACTGCCGCCGTCCAGGGTAACCACGTTCCGTCGCAGGTGTCGGACCCGGCACATACGATCGAGACGAACGCACCGAATCCGAGGAGGAGCGCGTGGACCTGCCGGTGATGCCACCAGTGAAACCGATGTTGTCCAAGTCCGCGCCGTCGGTGCCGGACGGCCCGGGCTTCAGTTATGAGCCGAAATGGGACGGTTTCCGCTGCATCGTGTTCCGCGACGGCGACGAGGTCGAACTCGGCTCCCGCAACGACCGCCCGCTCACCCGGTATTTCCCGGAGGTCGCCGAGCTGCTGAAGCAGGCACTGCCGGAGAAGTGCGTGGTGGACGGCGAAATCGTGGTGGTCACCGAGGCGGGCCTGGATTTCGACACCTTGCAGAACCGGCTGCATCCCGCCGCCTCGCGGGTCGCCAAGCTGGCCGTCGAGACGCCCGCCAGCTTCGTCGCCTTCGACCTGCTCGCCCTCGGCGACAAAGATCTGACCGAGGAGCCGTTCACCGAGCGCAGAAGGCTACTGGAGACGATTCTCGACACCGAACCGGCCCGGGTGCACCTGACGCCGATCACCCAGGATCCGGCGGTCGCCCAGGACTGGTTCACCCGGTTCGAGGGCGCGGGCTTCGACGGCGTGATGGTCAAGGCCGACGACGAGGCGTATCTGCAGGACAAGCGCGTCATGCTCAAGGTGAAACACGAACGCACCGCCGACTGCGTGGTCGCCGGATTCCGCTGGCACAAAGACGGCGAGGGCGTGGGGTCGCTGCTGCTCGGCCTGTTCGACGAGGAGGGCACCCTGCACCACGTCGGCGTCGCCAGCAGCTTCACCAAGGCCCGCCGCGCCGAACTCGTCGACGAGCTGAAACCGTTGCGCGAGAACGCTTTGGAAAACCATCCGTGGCGTACCTGGGCCGACATGGCCGCACAGGCCAAGGCCGACGGCAAGATGCCCGGCGGAGTGAGCCGCTGGACCGGCGGCAAGGACCTGTCCTGGGAAGCGGTGCGCACCGAACTGGTCGCCGAGGTCCGCTACGAGCACGTGCAGTCGGGCCGATTACGGCACGGCGGCCGGCTGGTGCGCTTCCGCACCGACCGCACCCCCGAATCGTGCACCTACGCCCAGCTCGAAGAGGTCGCGCCCGCCGAGCTGAGCGCCATCTTCAGTGAGGCCCGAAAATGAGTGCTTCGGTCGAGATCGACGCCGACGGCCGGACCGTCACCATCTCCAACCCGGACAAGGTGTACTTCACCAAACGCGGTGAGACCAAGCTGGATCTGGTGCGCTACTACCAGGCAGTCGCCGAGCCGTTCCTCGGCATCGTGCGAGACCGGCCGCTACTGCTGGAGCGCTACCCCGACGGCGCCTCGGGCAAGTCGTGGTTCCAGAAGCGCGTGCCGAAGACGGCGCCGGACTGGCTGCACACCGTCGAGGTATCCACTCCGAACGGCACCACCAGCGACGCGCTGGTCGCCCACGATCTCGCGCACATCCTGTGGGCGGTCAACCAGGGCTGCTTGGGTTTTCACGTGTGGCCGACACACGCCGCCGCGGCTGCGGAGAGCACGGCCCCGCCGGTTTTCGACGCCGCCGGGACCGAACTGCCGCCCACCGGCGTCACCGACGAGCTGCGCATCGACCTGGACCCGTCGCCCGGAATCACCTTCGACGACCTGAGATTCGCGGCCGTCGCCACCCGCGACCTACTCGCCGAACTCGGCATCGACTCCCGGGTCAAAACCTCGGGGTCGCGCGGCCTGCACATCTATGCCCTGCTGGAACCGCAGTGGGACGGCTACCAGGTGCGCGCGGCCGCGGTGGCCCTCGCCCGGGAATTGGAGCGCCGGCACACCGAGCGGATCACCGCGGCCTGGTGGAAAGAAGAGCGCGGCAACCGGGTGTTCGTCGACTTCAACCAGAACGCCCCGCACCGTACGGTTTTCGGCGCCTGGTGCGTACGTCCCAAGGTCGGCGCGCAGGTCTCCACCCCGCTCGCCTGGTCCGATCTGGCGGACGTGGTGCCCGAAGACCTGACCATCGCCACCGTGCCCGCCCGATTGGCCGAACGGGGTGACCCCTGGGCCGACCGGAAACCGCAATCCCTCGCGCCGCTGCTGGAGATGTCGGAGCGAGATATGGCCGCCGGTCTCATGGACGCGCCGTGGCCGCCGGTCTACCCGAAGATGCCGAACGAGCCGCCCCGGGTGCAGCCCAGCAAGGCGAAGAAAGAGGCCTAGGACGTCCAGCGGGCCCACGCGCCCGCGTCGCCGCTCGCCTCGCAGACCAGTGCGCGGCCTTCGGCGCTACGGCCGGTCTTGGCGAGGGACGGATCGCAGGTCTCGCCCTCGGTGTAGCGGCCGGTGCCGACGTTGTACGGGCCCGACCATTCGTGCTTGCCCGACTTGGCCAGGCACAGCAGCGTGCCCCCGTCCGAGCTCGCGCCGATCATCCCGGCCTGCGACTCCGAGCAGGACGCACCCTTGCGCACCACCGCGGGCGTGGTCGCCGGAGCGCTCGACGGCGCGATGGTGGGTGCGGTGGTCGCCGGCGCCGCCGTGCTCTGCGGCACGGCGCTGCTCTGCGCCGCCGTCATCGACTGGGTGACGGCGGGACTCTCGGTCTTGGACATCAAGTCGTCCAAGGTGTTTCCCCCCATGAACACCACGCTCGCCACCGCCGCCGCTTCGGCGAACCCGAGCAGCAGGGCGAAGGTCGCCATGCTCTTGCCCTTGGGGTGGGTGAACGCGATCATGCCGAACACGATCGCCACCGGGAACAACAGCAGCAGCGCCGCGACCAGAGCGACGATGGCATACGGATTGACGACCGGGCGGCGCTCCTCGCCGAACTCCAGATCCTCGGGCTGCACCTGCGGCCAGCGCTGGTCGGCGCGGGCTGCCGCCGCGTCGCGCTCCCAACGGTCCTCCTCCGGTAGCTCCTGCCGTCGCCGCTCGCGCTGCCACTCTTGTGTCCGTGCCATCAAGGTCCCTCTCGCATGAACCATTCGCGCAGGTGCCTCGGGCTAAACCGAACCCCGCCCCGATTTCGACCCACAATAGGTGCCCAAGGCAACGACTTCAGCGGAAGCGGGAAATAACGAACTCGGTAACAGCGCGCGCAATCCGGCGCGGGCGGCCTAACCTGGTATTGCCGATCATTTGCCAAATCCCGTAGGAGGGCGCCATGTGGGGTGATCGCAGTTATACGGAGGAAGAACACCAGCTGACGGGGCAGCGCTGGCATGCGCAGGCGGGTGATCTGCTGGGCGATAACCACAACGTTCCCGGTGTGGTGCTGTGCGCCCTGGGCATCGTGTCCGTCGCCTGTGCGCTGACCGCGGCCGGCTACGGGTACGAAGGCTGGGCGATGATGTGCGGCATCCTCGCGGTGGCCCTGTGGCTGGCCGGGCTCGCCATCCTCACCTTGGAGCACCGCCGCCACGGGCGCATGGAGATCGAACACGAACGGCTCGGTCATCCGGCCGATTCGCTCTACTCCCGGCGCTACAACGCGACGCGGGTGCGATACCAGCAGAACTGGCGCTCCTACCGGTGATTCAGGCGTCGCCGACCTTGGGCATCGTTTCGGTGACCAGGGTCATCAGCATGTCCGCGAGCAGCTGGTGCACCTGGAGACGGTCAAGCGTGCCGCGCACGATCCATTCGCGCCCCGCCACTTTCACCAGTCCGCCGTAGGCGCGGACCAGCGCCTGCAATTGTGCACTGTGTGCCGAATCGGCCAGGCCGACCATGATCAGCATGCGTTCGGCGGCCGCGTCGTCGGCCTCGTCCAGGATCTGCTGCACCTCGGGGTCGTTGCCGACGCCCTCGAGACTGGTCACCTTCACCCAGGTGCTGCCGTGCTCTGAGATGGTGTCCAGCAGCCACTGCACGCTCGCGTCCACGCGCTGCCGGGTGCTGCCGGTCGGCGCGGTCAGGGCCTCCGGGCGCGGCAGCGTCACCATCCGGCGCACGACCGCGAGGTAGAGGTCCCGCTTGTTGCCGAAATAGTGGTTGATCAGGCCGCGGGCCACCCCGGCCCGCTGGGCCAGCTCGGCGGTCGACACCGCCGCGTACGGCCGCTCGCCGAACATGTCGATGGCGCACGCCAAGATCTGCGCGCGCCGCTCGTCGGGTTCGAGGCGGCGGCGGCGCGACGCGGGAGCGGTGTCAGAGAGCCCGGGCAATGAGATCCTTCATGACCTCGTTGCTGCCCGCGAGGATACGCAGGACGCGGGCGCCGGTGTAGAGCTGCGAAATGGGGTACTCCGTCATGTAGCCGTAGCCGCCGAACAGTTGCAGGCAGCGGTCGACAACGATACCGAGCTGGTCGGTCAACCAGTACTTCGACATGGCGGCGGTGGGGATATCGAGTTCGCCACGCAGATGCTTGCCGATGCAGTCGTCCAGGAAAACCCGGCTGACTTTGGCGAGGGTGGCGCATTCGGCGAGCTCGAACTTGGTGTTCTGCATGGCGAACAGCGGCTTGCCGAAAGCCTCACGGCCCTTGGTGTATTCGACGGTCAGCGCGACCGCCTTCTCCATCATGCTGACCGCGAGAATGCCGGTGACCAGGCGTTCCTGGGCCAGCATCTGCATCATCTGATAGAAGCCCTGGCCCTCGGCCGCGCCGAGCAGATTCGAGACCGGCACGCGCAGGCCGTCGAAGAACAGCTCCGCGGTGTCCTGCCCCTTGCCGCCGATCTTGCTGAGGATGCGGCCGCGCTTGAAGCCGGGGGTGTCGTCGCCGACCTCGGCGAAGATCAGCGAGACGCCGGCGGCGCCCTTGGTCGGATCGGTCTTGACCGCGAGGATGATGCCGTCACAGAGCCAGCCGTTGGAGATGAAGATCTTCGAGCCGGTGATGACGTACTCGTCGCCTTCGCGCACGGCGCGGGTCTTGATGGCTTGCAGGTCCGATCCGGTGCCCGGTTCGGTCATGCCGATGGAGAGCACCATCTCGCCGCTGGCGGCCTTGGGCAGCACCCGCCGCTTGAGCTCCTCGGACCCGAAGTGGTGCAGGTAGGGCGCGATGATGCCGCTGTGCACCGACATGCCGAGCGAACCGTCGCCGGCGGCGGTCTGCGCCTCGATGACGGCCGCCTCGTGCGCGAAGGTGCCACCGCCGCCGCCGTATTCGGCCGGGATGGACGGGCACAACAGGCCCAGCTCGCCGGCCCGGTTGTAGAGCCGGCGATCCGGATGGCCCTGGGCGACGAACTTCTCCTCGTGCGGGACGACCTCTTTTTCGAAGAACGTCCGAGCGAGTTCCCGTACCGCCTCGACCTCGTCGTCACTCCACACCGCGCGTGCCATTGTGTTCGATCCTCTGCTCGACTGCGCCGGCCTCGATGCCGGTCTATGACAAAGGTTCCACCTCTATTGGCAGCCTGTCAACAAACCGGTCAGGCGGACCAGGCGCCGCGCACCGCCTGGTACACCTCCGCGGCCGGGTCGGCGGTGATCCGGTCGGTGTCCTTCTCGTAGTCGTAGAGCTCGGCGTAGCGGCCCCAATCGATGGCCAGATCGAGCTGGCGGCGGGCGTCGTCGGGGGAGAAGCCGCGGCGCAGCAGGTCCAGGAAGAAGCCGGCCTTGAGCGAGCCGTCGCGGCTGCCGGCCAGCCCTTTGCAGATGGTGCGGACCAGGGGCGCGCGGTGCCGGGCCTGCTCGGCGAAGATTTGCTTGGACTCCTGGATGTCGGCGGTGGTGAAGCGGCGGCCGATCTCGGTGAGTTCGACGTCGCCGGATTCGACGGTGGCCAAGTCGAGCAACGCGGCGGCATCGACCAGGGGCAGCAGGTCGTCGAGCTCGAAGTTGAGTTCGTCGGCGACGACCGGCAGGTCGGCCCGGCCGCCCGCGGCGTAGACGAGTTCCACCAGACCGGCCAGGCCGCCGGGCGAGGCGTCGGGCAGCGGCCGCGCGGTCGGGGTGGCGAGATCCGGTTCCGGCGCCGCGGGTTCGGTGTCGCGGCCGGTGAGCAGACCGTAGATGTGATCGACCAGCGCGTCGAAGGCGGCGGATTTCTTGTCGCGCGGGCGGGGCTGGGGGATCGGGATCTCGGCGATGAGGTGTCCCGGATTGGCGCCGAGCACCAGGACCCGGTCGGCCAGCAGCACGGCTTCCTCGATGTTGTGGGTGACCAGGCAGACCGCCTTGGACGGGAACGAGTCACCCGCCCACAGGTTGACCAGCTCGGTGCGCAGATTCTCCGCGGTGAGCACGTCCAGGGCCGAGAACGGCTCGTCCATGAGCAGCAGGTCGGGTTCCAGCACCAAGGCCCGGGCGAACCCGACGCGCTGGCGCATACCGCCGGAAAGCTCTTTGGGGTAGGCGCTTTCGAAGCCGTCCAGCCCGATCATGTCGATCGCCGCGAGGGCGCGCTTGCTGCGCTCGGCGGGTGCGACGTTGCGCGCGGCCAGGCCGAGTTCGACATTGTCCTGCACGGTCAGCCACGGCATCAGCGCGAAGGACTGGAAGACCAGCGCCGCACCGGGATTCGCGCCGTTGATCGGCGCGCCACGGTAGCGGACCGTGCCGCTGCTCGGCCCGATCAGCCCGGCGATGATGCGCAGCAGGGTGGACTTGCCGGACCCCGAACGGCCCAGCAGCGCAACGACTTCGCCCTCGCGCAATTGCAGATCGATACCGTCGAGCACGCGCAGTTCGTCGCCCGCGGTACCGGTGAAGGACTTGCTGACACCTCGGATGTCCAGCAAGACGTCGTTGTGGGTCATCGGAAGATCTCCTGTCGACAGTGTGTGGCTCACAGCGAGTACCGCCGTTCGGCCAGGGCGTAGAGGCGCCGCCAGAACAGCCGGTTGAGCAGGACCACGTAGACGCTCATGACGAGAATGCCGATGAGGACGCGAGGCGAGTCACCGGCGCTGGTGGCCTGGGCGATGTAGGCGCCCAGACCGGCGGCGACCAGGGTGGTGGAGCCGTATTCGACGATCTCGGAGACGATGGAGGCGTTCCAGGCCCCGCCCGCCGCGGTGAGGCCGCCGGTCACATAGCTGGGGAAGATGGCGGGCAGAATCAGCTTGCGCCACCACAGTTTGCGCGGCAGTTGCAGATTGGCCGCGGCCTCGCGCAGGTCGTTGGGCACGGCGCTGGCGCCGGCGATCACGTTGAACAGGATGTACCACTGTGAGCCCAGGGCCATCAGCAGGATGGCGGCCCAGTTCAGGCTGATGCCGGTGGCGACCAGGACGGCGGTGACCATCGGGAACAGGAAGTTGGCCGGGAAGCTGGCCAGCACCTGCACGATCGGCTGCGCGAGCCGGGAAACCTTGGGGTTGAGCCCGATCCACACGCCGATCGGCACCCAGATGAGGGTGGCGAGCACCAGCAGCACGAGCACGCGCAGCAGCGTGAGGGATCCGAGCCCGAAGGCGTGCCCCACTTCGCCGAAGCCGACCGTCGAGTCGATGTACTGCCACACCCGGTAGCCGCCGTAGGCGACGGCCGCGGCCACGACCGCGCCGAAGAGCCAGTCGCCCGCGCGGCGGCGCGGGAGCGAGGTCCGCAGCGGGTACTCGGCCAACCCGAAGACGCTCATGACCCGGTCCAGCGGCGCGACCAGCGGGCCGAAGAGGCGCCCGAGCAGTGCGGGAATGTGCGAGCGCCGCAACAGGTTCAGCACCAGGCTGCGCGGGGCCTCGGCGCCCTTGGAGTCGCCGATCCGGAACCGTTCGGCCCAGGCCGTCATCGGCCGCCAGAACAGGAAGTTCACGCCGATCACCAGCAGGACCATGACCCCGACCGCGAGCAGCACCTTCGACAGGTCCTGCTCGGCGGTCGCGGCGGCCACATAGGACCCGATGCCGGGCAGCGCGTACTCCCGGTTGTGCACCGAGATCGCCTCGGAGGCCACCAGGAAGAACCAGCTGCCGCCGAAGCTCATCATGCCGTTCCAGACCAGCGGGATCATGCCGCTGGGCACGTCCAGCCGCCAGAACCGCTGCCAGCGCGACAGTCTCAGGTTGCGGGCCGCCTCGTCCAGCTCCGGCGGTTGCGCGCTGAGGCTGGCGTAGAAGCTGAACGCCATGTTCCAGACCTGGGCGGTGAAGATGGCGAAAATGGCGGCGGATTCGAGCCCGAGTTCGGAGCCGGGAAACAACGCGATGAAGCCGGTGACGGTGAAGGAGAGGAACCCGAGCACCGGGATCGACTGCAGAATGTCGAACGCGGGCAGCAGCACCATCCGGGCCCGGCGCAGCCGCGCCGCGGCGGTCGCGAAGACGAAGGTGAACACGACCGACGCCGCCAGGGCGAGGAACATCCGCAGCAGCGACCTGGCCGCGTAATAGGGCAGGTGCCCCGGATCGGTGGAAATCGCGGCGGGCGCGGTGGTTTCGTCGAAGGGCACGTCGACGGTGTGCGAGAGCTGCACCAGTGACCAGATCAGGACAGCGGCGCCGACGAACACCACCACGTCGGCGAGCGGGCTGCGGGGCCGTTCCAGGGCCGCGTCCCTGGTGGGGAAGCCGAGAACAGTCATCGCTAGGCCCGCCCTGCCACATTGTCGAGGGTGATCTGCCAGCCGGCGCTGGTGACCGAGGGCTCCAGGCCGATGCGGCTGACCGCGGATTCCATCTGCCGGTCGTCGCGCCGATCACCGGTGAGTTCGGCGCGCACTTCCACCCGGCCGGGCACCTCGGTATTGGCACTGGAGACCGAGATGAGCCGGAAGTCGGTGCGGGTCAGCGCTTGGACCAGCAGCACGCGCACGTGTGCTTCGTGTTCGTCGTCGGTGACCGCGGCGAAGGAGTAGGTGGCGGGCTGCTCCTCGGTGGCCTCGGGCCGCTTGTCCACCGCGCGGGCGGCGGCGCGCAGCGCGACGTTGACCGCGACCACCGCGACCGTGCCGATGACCGCCGTGGTCAGCATGCCCGCGCCGGCCAGCGCCCCGACGGCGGCCGAACACCACAGTGTCGCAGCGGTATTGAGGCCGCGCACGTTCAACCCGTCGCGGATGATGACGCCGGCGCCGAGGAACCCGATGCCGGAGACGATCTGGGCGGCGACCCTGGTGGGGTCGGCGACTTCACCGTGGAAGCCGTTGGCCGACAGCAGCACGAACAGGGTGGATCCGGCGGCGACGAGGGCATTGGTGCGCAGGCCCGCTTCCCGGGCCCGGAATTGGCGTTCGAAGCCGATCGCGGCGCCGAGGCCGACGCCGGCTACCAGCCGGACGATCATCTCTACTGTTGACATCACGCACTCCTGAATGAGTCGAGCGCACCATCGAACAGCGGCTAGGGGGCTGCCCTGAAGGTGAGGTCGAGCGAATAACTAGCTATCTGCGAACTCGGACTATTACCGCCGGGCATCCGGCTCACCTCCTTCGGCTGTACGCGCACGCCGAAGCACGCGCCGCATGGGCTAATCGTTGCAGAGCGCGGTGGGGGAATCCGGCAAACCCGCCGGTGGGGCCCTCTCCTCGTAAGACCTTTGGCACTTCACGGCGTGAACCCAGAAAACTGGGAGCCAATCGGGATCACCCCTTAAGCCGGGGAGACCTGTCCTGACCCGGGGCGTCTCTCGACGTTCGGGGTCGCTGGCCTATATCCGTGAAGGAGCCTCAGCGAACGATCGGCACCTTGCGGTTGCCAGTTAACCTCGGATGCGGGCCGAACGCAACCCGGATAGTTGTGGATCACGATCGCGCGCTGGGTACGGTGGCGAGGTGCCACGAGAGACGTTGACCAAGGAGCAGATCCTGCGCGCCGCGGTGGAGGTGCTCGATGCCGAGGGCGTGGCGGGGCTGAACATGCGCCGGCTCGGCGCGCAGCTGGGCGTCGCGTCGACGGCGACGTACTACTACGTCAAGAACAAGGACGAGCTGGTCACCTCGGCCGCCGACCTGGTGTGGCACGAAATCGAGCTGCCCTACTCGGGTGGTGATGATTGGCGTTCGGCCGCAACCGTTTTGGCGCACGAGGTATACGCGATGATCGGCCGGCATTTCTGGTTGCTGGCGGCGATGAGTACGCACGTGATCTACGGGCCGGGCAAAGCGCGTTTCGACGAGTGCGGTCTGGGCATTTTCGAGCGCGCGGGTTTCGCCGGACGTGATGCGGACCGAGCCGCGGCCACCGTGCTGATGTATGTGATCGGCGCGGCGCAGGGCTCCGCCGCCGAGCGGGCCTGGGAGGCGCGGCTGCGCCGCGACGGCGGTGATATCGCGGCGCGGCAATCCGATGTGCTCGCTTTCGTCACCGAAGCGGCTCGGCAGTTCCCCCGGCTGCGGGCCCGTCTGGAATCACCGGATGCGGTCGAGATCCTGCCCGGCAGTAGCGGTTTCGAATTCGGGCTGCGCACCGTGCTGGATGGTCTGCAAGCGCGGCTGGCGGTCGCTCAGGAGAAGTAGCTGCCCGCGGCGGGCAGCGTGAGCAGGCCGATCACGGCCAGCGAGCCCACGGTCGCGATCAGCCAGCGCAGCACCGTCGCCGGTCGATACCACGACGGCAATGCTGTGACGGCGGCGCGCAGGACGGCCCGGATATCGAGGCTCCGCGTCCGCGGATCGTCGAGCTTGGCGAACGCTGCCGCGGTGATCGGAATCGCGAAGACCTGAATGGTGGTCACATAGCCCACGCCGAGGAGGATCAGCGGCTGCACGATCCAGGTCGATACCCGCCCGATCTCGCTGCCGGTCAGATTGAGTGCGGCCAGCGCCGTGAGGACGGCGGCGATCGCGTATCCGGCGACGAACCCCCAGCGGCCCTCGGTCAGTTCGATGCCGTGCTCGGCGAGCACGCCGGGTTCCGCGCCTTGCTGCGCTACCTCCGCCTCGGCGGCCCGCTGCGCGCGCGGCCCGGCCGTCCGATAGGCGGCAAGCATGAGGACGAACAACCCGGCCAGCAGCAGTTGCAACAGCGCGGCGAGGGCGACAGGGATCGGCACGGCAACATCTCCAAATCAACATTTGAACTAAGGTAAAATCCAGGCTAGCGGGTATTTTATCTTTGTTCAACAGTGTGGGGAGCTGCTCGGCCTACTTGTAGACGGACCGGTAGACGGTGATGGTGGCGACGATGTGGTCGACGATCTGTTCGCGGGTCGCGCGTAGCGAACCGTTCAGCCAGGCCGAGAACATGCCCGCGTTGCCGCTGGCCATGGTGACGGCGGCGAGGCGGCGGCGGACCGGGTCGTCGATGTAGGCGAAGAGGTGATCCTGGATCAGGCGGGTGAAGGCAGGCATGACGGCGATGGTGGTCTGGCCCAGGCCGGTGCTGGAGTAGGGCTCGACCAGGAACAGCCGGGATTTGCGTGGATCCTCGAGCACTTTGTCGACGAGCACGTTGGAGAGCTCGCGGTCCCGGGCCGGATCGTTGGCCTCGGCGAAAGTGGTCATCGGGCCGAGGAATTCGTCGGCGACCTGGCGGTAGAGCACGTCCAGGAGTTCGTCGCGGCTGCCGAAGCTCTCGTAGAAGTAACGGTCGGTGAGATTCGCGCGCCGGCACACCGCGCGCATGGTCACCCCGGCGGCGCCGGACTCGCCGATCAGGTCCAGTGCGGCCTCCAGCAACGTGGCGCGACGCGCCTCCCGTCGCTCGTTGAGCGTCGTCCCACCCCAGATGCGGGGGCCGCCGTCGGCTGATTCCTGGCCTGTTTGCACCGCACCACAGTAATGCCCCGGTCGTGCGGGGCCCGCATCACCGGGGGAGATGCGGGCCCCGCACCGGGTCAGGAGGTCACCAGGCAGACGTTGCCGAGCTTGAATCCGGTGCCGACGGTGATCTGGGTTTGCCGATCGTTGAACGCGCCCCAGGCGATCAAGGTGTGGGTGCCCTTGGTCAGGGGCGTCCACTGTGCGACGGCGGTGCCGGAGCTGCCCACCCAGATGACCCCGGGCGGGTCGAAGACGCCGCCGTTGAAGTCCCAGAACAACACGGCTTCACCGTTGCTCGCGGTAGCGGTGACGGTGTAGCTGCACCCGGTGCCGTAGACGGTCGAACTGCCGAAGCTGAGCCCCTGCGACACGTTGATGCTGGAGACCAGGGCGGGTGCAGTGGGCGCGGTGAGCACGAGTGCCGCCGCCATGGCGCCGAATGTGGTTGCCGCGGCCGCGGCCGAGCGCTTGGATCGAAACATCACGGATCATCCCTCTCGCGCCAGCAGGTCGGTACCGATCACGGTGGGAATCTGGCGCACACCCCGACGCCGGGATCAGCCCTCGCGGGCCTGGACCGGACGGCAGCGCCGCCGCCGGTACTCATAGTCTGCGCGTATAGCCGCGATGACACGCTGGAAACGGCGCCTGAAAGTCCCGCTTACGCACCGCTTTCCAAAGGCAGCCCGGCGTCGCGCCAGGCGGTGATGCCGCCCGCCAGGTTCGCCGCGTCGTAGCCGTCGCGGCGCGCGAGGGCGGCGAAGCGGCGCGACACCTCGCCGACCGGGCACACGAACACCACCGGCCGGGACCGCGGGAACGGCATGCCCTGGGCGAGCATGTCGTCGAGCTGGTCGTCGCGAATGTTCAACGCGCCCGGCACATGCCCGATCCGATAGGCCATCGCGCCGCGGGTGTCGACGATGACGGGGCGGCCGGTGGCGTCGAGCTCGGCGAGCCCGTCGGGTGAGACGGCCGGTACCGCGGCGAGTTCCGCCGCGGTGGCGGGCGGGCGGCGGTCAGTGCGGCCGAACAGTTCGGGACGGCGCTTCTTGATGTAGGACAGGTACGGTTCGAGCCGGTCGCAGACGATGACGACAGCGATGACCGGCTGCTCACGGTCCGAAAGATCCAGTGCGCCCAGTGTTTCCAAGGCCGCGGCGTAGGCGGCGCCACTGGTCGGACCGGCCAGCACGCCGTAGCCGTCGACCAGGGCCATGGTCGAGTCCACCGCCCGGCCCGCCTCGACGGTGACGATGTGATCATAGAAATCCGGCTGGAACAGGCCGACATCCCACATCTCGGTCTCCGAGCGGATCCCGGGAATGAAGTCCGAGCGCTCGGAAACCACTGCGATGGTGCGTAATTCGGGATTGTGCTTGCGTAGATAGGTGGCCGCGCCCCGGCTGGATCCGGTGGTGCCGAGACCACCGATCAGATAGTCGACGCGGGTGATGCCGTCGGCGGCCAGATCCTCGTGGATCTCCCGCCCGGTGCCCTGACAGTGCGCCTCCACGTTCTTCTCGTTGGTGTACTGCGAGGGATGGTGATACGCGCCCGGTTCGGCCGCCATGGTCGAGGCGATCACCGAGTAGACATCATTGGGCGTGGTCGGGTCCGGGCATTCGGAAAGCCCAGGGAGCTCCACGATCTCGGTGCCGAGCAGTTGCAGGAGATCACGGACCTCGGCGACCTTGATCCGGTTGGTCACCGCCCGCAGCCCGATGCCGTGCAGCGCGCCGAGTACGCGCAGCGCCTTGGCGGTATTGCCGCTGGAGGCTTCGATGAGGCGCCGGCCCGCCGGGCCGAGCCGGTCGACCTCATCCCGGATCATGGCCCAGGCGACCCGGTCTTTGACCGAGCCGAAAGGGTTGTGCGACTCCAATTTCGCGTACAGCTCGACACCCGCGAGGCGGTGCACGGCCGGGTCCAGGCGCAGCAGTGGCGTGTTACCGATCAATTCGGTGATGTGGTTGTAGGGCATTACGGCGCACCGGTGGGCCGTCGTGGCGCCTGCCGTCCGCTCGGTGGTTGCGGCACCCGGGGTGCGCGCGGCGGGACCCGGCGCTGCGGTGGGGGAGCGCTGCGGTGCGGCTCGTAGTCGCCGTCGCGGCACACCTGAAAACTGCCCGCCCGCAACACGACCGCGAGTTTGGCGGGCAGCGGATGCATGGAGGCCGGTGCGGCGGACAGATCGGTGTGGTACGCGGCGGTATTGGGGAAGATCACCAGATCGCCGGGGTGCGGGCATTCGGGCAGCCACACCTTGTGATTGGTGATCATGTCGCGTTCCAGGCACAACCGGCCCGCGAAATACACGCCAACGGGGCCGGATTCGGCCACCGGGGTGAGCACGGGCGAGGTATCGGAGGACGCGCGCAACGGGGTGACGGTAGCTCCGCCGGGATGGGCCGTCCCGGGGAGGTGCGCGTTCGCGCGGGGCGCGGGTCCCCGGGCACGTGCGCTACCCGCGAGGATCACCGGATCGACCATCACCTCCTGATCGGCAGGGGTCACCGAATCCCGGCTGAGATCCAGATTCACCAGCACGGTGCCGTCGGCGAGCTCCTTGACGAACACCACCCGCGCCACCGTCACCCCGGCGTGGTCGACCAGAGCCTTGCCGGGTTCGATCCAGAGGTCGAGCAGGTTGTCGGCGGCGACCTGGGCGACCGTGCGACCGCCGTGCCGCTCCAGCGGCGCGGTCAGCACGTCGGACAACATCCGATGTGCCGCAACGGTATTGGCGTACTTGTGGAAGACCGGCGTGCCGTGCACCACGCCGCCGTCGAGGTGATAGCCGAAGGTGTTGCTGGACCATGTCATCGGTTCGCCGCGGCCCAGCAGCGCCTCGCGCAGCGCGTGCACGTAGCCGTCGAAGGCGGCGGCGTCGGCGGTGAACACCTGTCGGAAGCCGCCGCCGATATCGAGCACCGTGGGGCTCAGACCGTAACCGTAGGCCTGCTCGATGAGCGCCAGGCAGGCGTCGATGGCCCGCACCCGCTCCGCGGTCTCGCCCGAATCGATGTGAAAAGCGAAGCCCAGCAAGGAGATCCGGCTTCGATGTGCGGAAAGCAGGTCGAAGGCGCGGTCCAGGTGCGGCAGCGGGACGCCGAATCGGCTGACCGGTGTCCCGAGAAAGCCCGAGACCCGCAGCAACACCGGGACCCGCGCATGCTCGCCGGCCAGCTCCGCGATGCGGCGCAACTCCCACAGGTTGTCGACGTTGATGGTCGCGCCGCAATCGATGAGATCGCGCAGGAACACCTCGCCTTTGGGGCCGGTCGCCTCGATCCGCATGGTCCCGAACCCCGCGCCGACGGCGCTGGCCAGCTCCTGCGGCGAGGCGACGTCGACCGACGCGCCCGCGTGCTCTGCGGTACGGACGAAAGCGCGAGACCGGTTCACCTTGTGCGCATAGCAGATTCGATGGCGAGGTACTTCCCGCTCCAGCACCGAGCGCAAGCGCTTCAAATTCTCGGCGTAGACCTGCGGGAACACCAGATGCACGGGGGAGCCGAACCGGACGAGCGTCTCGTCCACAGCGTCGCGGGTGTCGAGGAAGGCGCGGACCAGTGGGTGGATCTTCGGCGGCAGCGCGGGCGGACCGGTCATACCGCGGATTCCGTCGGCTGCTGGGCGGGCTTGTCGGCCACCGGGTTGTAACCGCCGTCGCGGATCGCCTCGAAGGCCCGCGCCCGGTTGCGCGGGCTGCGGAACTCGGCCACCACGCGCTTGCTGATCAAATCGATCTCGGCGACCTTGATGCCCATGTTCTCCAGCACCCCGGTGATGGTGCGGACACAGTGCTTGCAGTTCATGTCCGGGACGTAGAACACCTGATCCTCGGCCGAGGCCGGGTCGTCGGCGGTGAGCTCGTCGAGGTCGCCGGGGACCTCGACCAGCTCGCAGCGGGCGGCGATCCGGTCGAAGACCGCGACGAACTGATCCACCACCAGCGGCAGCAGGCTGTAATGCGCGCCGTCGAGCTGATGCGGCATGGCGGCCAGGCAGGCGGGACGAGTTCCGGCGGGCAGCAGCGCGTACTGGCGCGAGATGAGGTCCAGCTCCTCGTGATACTTGGCGATCGCCTCGGCGCTGGACAGACCCTCGGAGGTGGTGGCGCGGCGCATCACCAGGTGCGCGTCGTCGATGGTGGCGTCCTTCATCGCGCGCAGCGTCGCCACGGTCTCGGCGGTGTAGCGCACGGTGCCGTCCGGCTGGGATGCCAGCGTCACCGGGATCATCCCGCGCCGATAGGTGGAGGCTTGCAGTTCCCAG
This sequence comes from Nocardia sp. NPDC051832, assembly GCF_040681285.1. Lineage (NCBI taxonomy): Bacteria > Bacillati > Actinomycetota > Actinomycetes > Mycobacteriales > Nocardiaceae > Nocardia > Nocardia sp. NPDC051832. Next base: position 68,110 of record NZ_JBFAYL010000006.1, on the reverse strand, counting down.
TACCAGCGCGTCGCGACGGCGGCGAAAATGCCGGAATCATGCATGCCCTGGGCGAATTCGGCCGGACTGCGGTAGGGCGTCTGCCGGGCCAGCAACGCGTGCTGGGCCAGCGCGCGCCCGGTGGCCTCGATGCCCACCCGGAAGATCTCGAACGGTTCGTGATCGGTGGTGGTGCCATTGAGGACCGCGTGATCGCGCGGGCCGAGCGCGCTGACGCGCCGCGCCAGTTCGGTATTCGCCGCAATGGCGTGCCAGAGCACGAGCGCGGCCTCGCGCACCGCGATCGGCATGATCGGCCCCAGCCCGTCGGAGCGGTAATGCCCGGTATTGGGGACGCCGTCGCTGTCGGTCCAGGTGATCCGGTGCGTGGCGCTGGTGACCTGATACGGCCGGCACGGGCGCATGAACCGCTCAAGGTACAGCCGTTGCGAATAGGTGAGATGACTGTTCGGCTCGGTGCGCAGTGCGGCGCTGGTGTATTCGACCCGGAGCTGCTCGGGCGTCCGCAACGGGGTGTCGAACAGCCCGGGCTGGGCCAGGCAGGCCAGGACCCGGGACGCGGCCCGCCGGTCGTAGCGCGGCACATCGGTGGTCACGAAACCTCCTCGGCAATCGTCTCGACGCACGCGGTGAAGCGGTCGATCTCGTCGAAGGTGTTGTAGATGTGCGTGCTGACCCGAACGGAGTCGGCGTCGGCACCTTCGGCGGTCGTACAGTGCAGTCCGGTGCGCACCAGGAAGCCGAGCTCGCTGAGCACGAAACCCAGGTCGGTGGCGGTGATTCCGGGCAGCGTGAACGAGACGATGCCGTAGCCGACCGCGCACGGCGCGTACGCCGGGCCCGGCAGGAACTCGCAGCCGGGCACCCGGCGCAAGCCGTCGATCAGGCGCAGCGTCAGCTCGCGATTGTGCGCGGCGACCACCGCCATGTCGAAGGACTCGAGCACCTCCAGCGCGCTGCCGAGGGCGAGGATTCCGGGAATGTTCTGGGTGCCGCCCTCCAGCAGCTCCGGCATGCCCGACTGCGTGAGCCCGGTCTCGGTGAGCCGCACCCCGGAGTTGCCGCCCGGCAGGAACGGCAGCAGCCGGTCATGAACCCGGCGGTGGCAGTAGAGGATTCCGGTGCCGGGCGTGCCGAACATCTTGTGCGCGGCGAAGACCGCGAAGTCCGCGCCGAGCTCGGTGACGTCCACCGGCAGATGCCCGCCGCTCTGGCTGCAGTCGAAACACAGCAGGACTTCCGGATCGATCCGGCCGCGCAGTTCCTCCAGGGTGGTCAGACCGCCGAACACATGATGCAGATGGCTGGTGGTGATGAGGCGGGTGCGCGGGGTCAGCTTGGCGAGGATGTCGGCGGTGTCGGCTTCCCCGGTGGCGGTGGTCCGGTAGCCGACCAGCTCGATGTGGCGGCCGAAGCGGGCCAGCAGCTGCCGCAGATGATGCCACGGATACACATTGGAGGCGTGGTCGCGCGGGTTGTAGAGGATCTGGTCGCCGTCGCCGAGTTCGGCCAGCCCCCAGGACAGCGCGACGGCGTTGAGCGCCGCGGTCGCGCCGCTGGTGAAGACCACTTCGTCGGGGTGCTCGGCGCCGAGGAAAGTGGCGGCGCGGGCGCGGACCCGGGACAGCCGGGTGCTCAGGCCGGTGGCCCACGGGTAGGTGCCGCGGCCGGCATTGGCGGTGCGGGAGGCGTGGTAGCGCTCGATGGTGTCGATCACCGGACGCGGTTTCTGCGTGGTCGCCGCGCTGTCGAGATAGACCTCGCTGGATTCGGCCAGCGCCGGGAACAGCGTGCGGACGGATTCCGGAATCCGGTGCGCTCGGGCGGGCGCGGATGGGGGCAACGAACGCTCCCTTCGCAGGTTGCGCGTGGACCCAACCAACGATACGCACTTCCGGCGTGTCGTTCGAAGGTTTCTGGTGGACAATAACTTTCATGTGACTAGCCTGGTTGGCATGCCGCTGAAACCCGCAGAACGACAAGAGTTTCTCGCCCAGCCGCATATCGGGGCGCTGTCCGTGCACGTTGGGCCCGGCCGTGGCCCACTCACCGTGCCGATCTGGTATCAGTACGAACCGGGCGGCGATCTCTGGATCGTGACCGGCGCGGACTCACAGAAGATCAGGGCGCTGCGGTCGGCCGGCCGGTTCACCATGCTGGTGCAGCGGCTCGAGCCGACCGTGCGCTATGTGTCCGCGGAGGGCCCGATCCTGCGCATCGGTGAGATGTCCGAAGCCGAGCATCGCGAGATGGCCGCGCGCTATCTGCCCGCCGAACAGGTGGACGGATACCTGAAGGTGGCCGAGGCTTTCGGCGCCATGGTCACCGTGCGCATGCGACCGGAGCATTGGCTCTCGGCCGACCTCGGCGGCGGCGACCAGTATTAGTACCGGCCCTGAATGTATTCGGTGAGGCGCTGACGTTCGGTCGCGAGTTCGGAGATCGCGCTCTTGACCACGTCGCCGATGCTCACGATGCCCACCAGGCGACCCTCCTGCACCACCGGCAGATGCCGGATCCGGTGCTCGGTCATCGTCTTGCGCAGCCCGTCGACCCGGTCGGCGGGCGTGCAGGTGCGCACTTCGTGGGTCATGATGGCCGACACCGGGCTGTCGAGCACCTGCGCGCCGTATTCGTGCAGCCGGCGCACCACGTCTCGCTCGGAGACGATGCCCGCGATCGCGGCATCGTCGGGGGAGACCACCACCGCCCCGATATTGTGCTGAGCCAGAATGCCGAGCAGGGTGCGAACCGTGGTTTCGGGTGTGACCGTGGCGACGTCGTTGCCCTTGCGCCGCAAGATCTCCGCAATGCGCATCATTTCCTCCAGATGGCCGGGGATTTCAGGATCTCGCGTTCAGGTGCCCGAGACCTACGGTTCCGCGCATCGACTGCACAACAGATTCGCGCGGACGCTTAAAGGCGGCGTGCGACGGTGCGATCGAGGTCGCGGGCCAGCAGTGCGATCGAAGCCTGCGAGATGCCCGCGGAGGTCGCCAGATCGATGGAGGTGAGCTGGGCGATGCGGCGCAACCGGTAGTCGACGGTATTGGGGTGCACATAGAGCTGACGCGCGGTCAGCTGCCGGTTCATGTCGTTGCCGAGGTAGGCGCGCATGGTGTCGAAGAGTTCGGGATGGGCGTCCAGCGGATCCAGGATGGTGGCGATGCGCCGGGTCGCCGGGCCGCCACGGGTCAGCTGGTATTCCACGGCCAGGTCGGCCATTTGATAGAGGCCGGCCGAACGGCCGCCGACCCGGACCAGATTCAGCAGTTCGTGCGCCTGGTCGGCGGCGTCGGGAATCTGATCGGTGTCGCTGGTGACGAGGGTCGCGGTGAGCGGGACCTCGGCGGCCTGGGCCAGACGATCCAGGGTGCCGGAGTCGAGCGCGGGCGCGTCGTCACCGTTCGGGATGAGCAGGGTGCCGCCCTTGGTGGAGAGCAACGCCAGCGCCTGGGATTCGAACACGGTGGCCAGCGCGGACTGTAGTCGGCGCAGCTTGCGCCGCGCGGCCACCTCGGAGTCGACGCGGGGATCGCGCTCGTCGGGATGCTGCGGAACCGACAGGGCCACCACGTGATACGACTCGGCGACCGGCATTCCGGCCTGCCGTGCCAGCGCCGAACTGCCGCGCCCGCTGAGCAGGGCCGAGGCGAGAGTCTGTGCGGCGGTCTGATGTTCGCGGGCGACGAGGTGCTGTTCCTCGACGTAGGCGTCGGAGACCGCGACGGTGATGGCTTCGAGCAGTTCCAGCATCAGGTCGGTGGCGACCAGTAGTTCGTCGACGTCGTCGGCCTTGGCCTGTGCGGTCACCAGACCCAGCGCGATGCGGATGCCTTCGTGATAGGCCCGCAGGATGGTGCCCAGCGGCACGGCCTCCCGGGCCCATTGGGTGGCGGCCTCGCGGATCTCGGTGAGCCGTTCGTCGTCGGGAACGGCCCGGCGGTCGAACATCTCGGCGGCCAGCGTGAGCACGCTGCGGGTCAGTTTGGTGACATCGCCGCGCAGTTGCTCGCCGGGCAGCGTGCGGCACGGCGCCATACAGGTGGCGAAGTAGCCGACCATTCGCGAGGCCACCCGATCGGTGTTCTGCAGTGGTACCGAGGCGGGCCGGCCGCCGATTTCCAGTGCCGCAGCGGGTAGTTCGGTGGTCAGATCCAACGCGGAGAAGGTCATAGGTGTCGCTTCCAATGCCACATCGGACGTAATAGAACTGCGCCCGAATCGTTGCATCACTATACGAAAAAGTTATGAACCCGGGGAAGCTTCAGTCAGATCCATTGCTCCGCAAACCCACTGTGCGGGACCCGAACGAGCGGGAAAAGCCCTGGCTATCGGTTGTCAAGGGCACCAAGCGATTACGAAGCTACTCGTCGTCCAGTCCCGCGGACAGGTAGGCCGCCGCGGCCAGCCACTGGCGGCAGGCGGGGCCGTGCACCTCGTGGGCGTAGAGGATCTCGCGGGCCCGCCGGTAAGTGAGACTGCCCGGTTCGTCTCCGCATTCGGCGTCGAAGCCTACTGCGGGGCGCCGGGTTTGAAGACCCGTCGCGCTCGCGGTGGCGATCCGGTGGGGAGTTCTGCATGCCTGGTTCATCTCGACCGCCCTCGCGTCTGGCGATGGGGAGGCGATTTCGGTGGCAACGCCGGCGCGAACTCCCTGCGTACCTCCCCGGTTAACTGCATTCGAGTTTATGCGTCTGCACCTTGCAGATGCAAGTACATTTGCACGCTCGACCAACTCCGCTGAACATTTACTGGCCCACAACAAAAGACAGTTCCGACCAGTTGGTCGGAACTGTCTTTTCGGGAATACCGATTACCGCTTGCGCGCCACCCCGCCATAGGCGGAGATCGGCCGGATCTCGCCGATGTCGGTCGCGTCCGCCCGCCACTGGGTGATGGAGACGAACCCGGGCTCGACCATTTCCAAGCCGTCGAAGGCCGCGCGGATCTGTTCCTGCGGACGCGGGATATACGGCGTCCCACCGGTGCCCGTGTAGTTCTCGCAGAGCGTCACGTAGGCCTTGCTGTCGTCGGTGCCGTCCCACAGCACCAGATAACTGCCGGAGGGCACCGACCCGATCACGGTGTCCACGATGCGCCGCAGATCCTCGTAGGTGCGGGCGTGGCCGAGCACGCCCATGAACATGACGCCGATCGGCTCTTCGAAATTCAGCACGTTCTTGGCGTCGGCGATGATCTGCTCGGGGTAGTGGTAGTCGGCGTCTATATAGGTGGTGACGCCCTCGGCGGTGGTGCTGGTCAGTAGCGCGCGCGCGTGGGTCAGCACCAGCGGGTCGTTGTCGACGTAGACGATTTTCGCTGTGGGAGTGACGCTTTGGGCCACTTCGTGGGTGTTCTGCATGGTCGGCAGGCCGGTGCCGATGTCGAGGAACTGCGAGATTCCGTGCTCCTGCGCCAGGAACTTCACCGCTCTGATGAGGAACTGCCGGGACTGCACGGCCATGGTGCTGATGTCGGGATCTACTTCGAGGCCGGCGTCGCCCGCGATTCGATCGATTTCGTAATAGTCCTTGCCCCCCATCCAGTAGTTCCAGATTCGGGCCGAATGCGGGATATCGGTCCGGATCAGTGGGGCGTGGTCTTCAGGCATGGCGGCTGACTCCTCAGCGAGCGGTGTAACCGCGGCACGCCGAGAACGGGTGCCGCGAATGGCTGGTGCATCCGATGTGCACTGTGACAGTACAAGATTCGGCTTCCCGAAGCGGGGCGGATGGCCGAGCTGAACACGGCTTTTTCGGGCGTGTCGGGAATGGTGCCAATAAAGCCGACCAGTAGGTATGAAACTCCTTGTGCGCCATGGTGAACTTCGTGCTACCGTTCGAATGTCGGTGCAAATGCAAGAACATTTGAGAGTGCATCTGCAAAACCGGCCTTCTATGGATCTCTACACTGCGGAACCGAGGAGTGGGGAAATGTCCGACACCACTGCACGCAAGATCGAAACTGCTTGGCGTAAGAGCTCGTTCAGCGGCCCCAGCGGCGGCAACTGCGTCGAACTGGCGCAAGCCTCCGGCGGCCTGGTGGCCATGCGTAATTCGCGTGACCCCGAGGGTGCGATGATCTTCTACACCCGTCCGGAGATCGACGCGTTCGTCCGCGGCGCGAAGGCAGGAGAATTCGACGATCTGACTTGCTGAGCGGTAACATTGCGGTCGGTGCGGTGTGTCTCTAGACGGCGCGTTTGTGACACACTGGTGGGCAACCTCGAGTATCGGAGACGAACTCCATGATCGCAGAACCCGATGACGACGGTCGTGTGCAATCGGTTGTCGCGGAACGTGGTCCGACTGTGCTTCGGATCGCGCTCGGCGGACAGTTACGCAAACTCCGGGAGAGTTGCAACATCACCCGGGAGGCCGCGGGCGATGCGATCCGCGGGTCGCACGCCAAAATCAGTCGTCTCGAGTTGGGCCGCACCGGCTTCAAAGAACGAGACATCCGAGACCTGCTGACGCTCTACGGGATCACCGATCCCGATGAACGCGAGCGATTCCTGGATCTGGCCAGGCGGGCCAACGAGCCCGGCTGGTGGCATCGCTACAGTGACCTGCTGCCGTCGTGGTTCGGCACCTACCTCGGCTTGGAGCAGGCGGCCAGCAAGATCCGTACCTACGAAGCGCATTTGGTGCCTGGGCTGTTACAGACGCCCGACTATGCGCGGGCCGTGCTGTCGCTCGGCAGCGACGACGCCGACACCGATCGACGCGTCGCCGTGCGGCAGCATCGCCAAGAATTGTTGTACCGCGTGGATCCGCCGGTGCTGTGGGCCGTGATCGATGAGGCCGCGCTGCATCGGCCGGTCGGCGGTCCCGGCGTGCATCGCGATCAGATGCGGCACCTGTGCAAGCTCGCGCTGCTGCCGAACGTCACCGTCCAGGTGCTGCCGTACGCGGCCGGCGAACACGCCGCCGCGGGTAGCTCGTTCAGCATTCTGCGCTTCTCCGAGCGCGAACTGCCCGACATCGTCTACCTCGAACACCTCACCAGCGCTCTGTATTTGGACCGCCGGCAGGATCTCGAGATGTATCTGACGGTGATGGACAGGCTGAGCGTGCAGTCCCTACCGCCGGACAAGTCCATCGATCTGATCACCGACTACGCGGCGGCGCTCTGAGGGGGCTGTAACCTCCCCGTGGCAACGCAAACCGTACAAACGCAACAGTGCGGGCGACCGATTCGGTCGCCCGCACTGCTGTGTTGCTGGGATGGGTGAGCGGGGCCGCAACGCGGCCGAATTCGTCTGGCTGACTGCCGGATCCGCAGGGCACGCCTACCGGCCGCCGAGACCGGCACCGCAGAGCGGGTGAATTGTCCGTTATTCCAAGCGAATCGGCCGCGGCGCCCGCCGGAGCGGGTCGCGTCGCGCTGGATCCGGACTGGGCCGCCGAAAGGCACCTGTGCTGGTGGACGGTACCGGCGGCGAAAGTGTCCCTCGGGTGTGGCAGCCCGCGCTGGTGAGCGCGGGTACACCCGATAGTTACTGTGGCACAGCGGTATTCGGTCCGCTGTGCCGCAGCCGACGTGCTACTGCTTGATGCAGCTGGACGCGATGCGCCAGAAGGCCGACGGCTGCAGGACGTTCATGTCCCAGTCGTCGGCCATGGCGTGGGCCGTGGAGACGATCCGATCGATATCGAAATCGTTCCTGGTGGCCGCGCCGGTGGACTCGACGGCATCGATGACGAACGCGACTGCGGTATCGCGCGAATATGGTGCTTTCCGGTGGCCGCTACGGGCCGACGATGTGCTCATGGTTGTACCGTTCGCTGGCTGGTCGGCCAATGCGGCATCGGCGAAGCCGAGCCGGCCGCCGTAGTGTGGTTGGTTCATTCGAACGCCCCTTTGGTCTGGCGGCAGCAAACCTTTGGCAACATCACCATCGGCTCGCTCACGCGGCCTCCCCTGGTTGTCCCCTGTAAAGCCCTGCGAGACTGAGTTTAGGGCTGGCGGCCTTTCAGATGCAAGTACATCTGCACTATCGATTGCATTCGCACTACGCGTTTTTCACGATTCCAGGCGCTTTACGCACAGTCCCGACCGGGTGGTTTTGTTGACGTTGCCGAGACCACGAGACGAATTTGTGACTAGGTCGGCGATGGCCTTGCTGACCAGGGCGGAAACCGGTCACACGGGCTTGGTTGTCGATACCGCTGAACGTGTTCGAGCCCGTTGTTCGAGGGAATGCGTCAATCCAACTTGGCAGTAAGTTAACTGGCTATCGAATAGTTAATTTATCGCTCCGGTCCGCCCGGATTGCACGAGGCGTCAACCGTCGCTTGATAACCGACGGCCGGTCGCCACGGTTCGAGATTCCAGCTCGGTTTGTTCGGCTGGACCAGGCGAGCCCACACCCAGTGGCAAATGAACTGATCACGCATGCCTGGAGAATCGGCGTCCGGCGTCGCGGTGACCACCTCCTGCCAGGCGCGTTCGTCGGATCCGGGAGCGCTGGTCTGCCGTCCCGCCACAGTCGGGAAGACGAGCAGCCGGTCGCCGTCGAGGGCAGCGGTCCACTCGGTGCGATCGATCAAGGGGAGTCCGGCGTAGGGATCGACGACGGGGGTGGCGCTGCTGCTCGGCGCGGTAGTCACCGGCGGAACGGTCGTCGTTTCCGGCGCGGAGACCGGTTGCGGGCCGGGGCCGCAACCTGCCAGCGCGAGGACGCCGGCCAGGCCCGCGAGGCGCGGCCACAGATGTTCGGGCACGGGTCGGCCTTTCTGTCGCTCGAACATCCGAGCGTAGTCACGCCTTGACGCCACCGATTGTGGTGTCTTGATCGGCCACGCCGAACCTGGCAATAGTCAGTCGGTGATGCGGACTCAGATCATGACGGGTGCGGCGGGCGTCGTGATCGCTCTCGCCGTCGCCTTGGCGCCGCCTGCTTCGGCACAGTCCACGGCTCCGGGCACGGTGACCGAGGTGGTAACCGCGCCGGAACGGGTGCGGCTGGCCGCGGCGGCTTCGGCGCAGCGGATCACCTATTGGTCGCGCGGGCCGCGCGGGCCGATGCAGAGCACGGGAATGGTGTATCTGCCCCCGGGTCCACCGCCGCCGGGCGGCTGGCCGGTGGTCGCGTACGCGCACGGCAGCGTCGGCATCGCCGATCAATGCGCGTTCACCCTGCAACCGCGCGACTACTACCTCGCCGAGGTGTACCCGCAGCTGCTGCGCGCCGGGTTCGCGGTGGTGGTCTCCGACTACGTCGGACTCGGTACTCCGGGCACCCACCCCTATCTCGACGGCCCGTCACAGGCGCGCAGTGTGATCGATGGCGTCCGCGCGGCCCGCGCCGTGGCTGCGGAGCTGAGTACTCGATGGGCGGTGCTCGGTCAGTCCCAGGGTGGGCAATCCGCGCTGTTCGCCGCGCACCTCGCACCCACCGACGCGCCGGAGCTGCAATTGCGCGGGGCCGCGGCCACCGGGCCGCCGTCGAATCTGGAACTCATCGCGCCGCTGCTGGGCCCGTGGGTGCCGCGCCTGCCGCTGCGGATGACGACCGCGTACTTCGCCATGATCGTGGCCGGACTGCGCGCGACCGCACCGGAACTCGACGTCGACAGTTACCTGACCGACGCCGGACGCGCGGTGCTGGACGTGGTCGAGTCGAATTGTGTGACCGAGGCCGACGAGCAGGTGCGCAACGTGGCGATCGGGGACATGCTGAACCGGCCGCTGCTGGACCCGGCGCTGATCGCGGCCGTCCACTCGATGCTGCGGATCCCCGTCGAGGGGTATTCCGTTCCGCTGTTCATCGGTCAGGGCGTCGCGGACCTGGAGGTGCCGGCGCCGCTGAGCGCCAAACTGATCGCCGAACTGGAACTGGCGGGGGCGGACCTGCGGGTCGGCGTCTACCCGGGTGATCATCTCGGCGCGGCCCGGCAAGCCTTCCCGGACGCCCTGGCCTTCCTGCATCGTGTGCTCGATCAGCCCTGATCGGCTGTCGATAGGGGACTGTTCCGAGACCGCGTGGTCCGAGTACACAGACCGAATCCGCCAAACTTGTGAATTGCCAACATATTCCCGCCATACCCTGCCGCTCGGCGGTGACCGTCGTCGAGGATGATCTCGATCGTCGGACCATGGGAGAGGCTTACGTCGATGGGGTATGCCCTACGTTCGGAAAAGAGAGCACTGACGCGGGTGGTGGGCGCGCTGGTGCTGGGGATTGTCATGGTGCTGGCCACCGCCGCCGGTTCACACGGCGCACCGCTGTATCCGGAGCCCGATCCGGACCCGTTCTATGCCACGCCGGCGGATCTGGCCGAGAAGAAGCCTGGTGACGTGCTGGGCGTGCGGGCGATGCCGCCGCTGCTGGTCTTCCCGGACACCACCGTGACGCTGGTGCGATTCCGGTCGACCAACTCCGAGGGCAAGCCGATCGCGGCCACCACCACGGTGCTGACCCCGCGCTCGCATCAGCCCGACGGGCCGCTGTTGTCGTTCCAGCACATCATCAACGGACTGGGCGCGGAATGCTCGGTCTCGCGGGTGCTCTACACCAGTGACCCGAACCTGCTGGTGCGCGAGGCGCCCGGCTGGAACGTGCTGCTACAGCGCGGCTGGAGCGTGGCGCTGCCCGATCACCTCGGCCCGAACTTCGCCTACGGCGCGGCCAAACTGGGTGGTCAGATCACCCTGGACGGCATTCGCGCGGTCAAGCGGGTGGACGAGCTGCGGGTGGCCAAGAGCCCGACCACGATGATCGGCTACTCCGGCGGCGGCATGGCGACCGCGTGGGCGGCGGCGCTACAGCCGAAGTACGCACCCGAACTGGAGATCGCCGGCGCCGCCATGGGCGGGGTGCCGATGAATCTGGTGAAGATGATGGAGGGCCTCGGCCTCGGCGCGCATCCGGTGTTCGGGCTGGCGCTGGCCGCCGGGCTCGGGCTGGAACGGGAGTACCCGAAGCGGTTCCCGCTCAGCGAGCAGCTCAACGACCGCGGTTTGGCCGCGCGCGCCGCGATCGCCAACAGCTGCACCAACGACATCATCGCCACCGGCGCGGGGCGCGGGGCGATGGACTTCGCGAAGACCACGTCGATGATCAACGACGCCGAGGCGCGCGCGGTGGTCGAGGAGAACAGCCTCGAACTGTATGACGGGGTGCCGAAAACGCCGATCTTCGAATGGCATTCGCCGATCGACGGCCTGGTGCCGGTGGACGCGATCGTGAACACCAACAGGCACTGGTGCGCGGGCGGGGCGAAAGTCCAGGCCGAGCAGATCCCGGTGCCTGATCATCTGACGGCCGCGGTGCTGGGTATCCCGGCGGCGCTGGGCTGGCTGGACGCACGTTTCCGAGGGGAGCCCGCACCGAGTAACTGCTGAGTCACCAACGCGTCGATGGCGCTCGAATCCCGTTCGTAGTGTGCGGGATTCGAGTGGCATTGTTGCGATTCGGCGTCATGGCGACGCCAACTGGGGTGTAAACGCCTGTGCGAGCGAGCTCTTGCCGCTAGCCTGAGTTTCCTGTGCCCGGTTCCGCAGGGGCATTTCGGGGGACTGGCACCGCACAGATATCCGAAGGCCGCGACGTTCCGGGGTACAGGGACATCGACGTCGCACCCCAGGGGCTTGTGCCATGAAAAGTACGCGCGCACTGCTTTTCGCAGCGCTGTTGTTGTGCCCGCTGTTCGCCGCTCCCGCGGCGGCGCAACCGCCGGCCCCGCCGATACCCGATCTCTCCGGTGGCTTGCTACCCGGGATCCAGCAGTGGATCGATCAGGTCATCCCGCCCCCGCCCATCAATCCGGTGCCGCAGCCGAACGCGCCGGAGCTGGTCGAATCCGCCGGTGGCGCACCGGGACTCGCGGCGCTGTGGCAGGCGACGCTGCCCAGTAACGTCGGCGACGCGATGTTCGACGCGTGGCCGCCGGGTCTGGCCGACTACGCGCCCGGCGAGGTGATCGAGGTCCGTGATGTCACCGCGACCGCGGGCGTACTGGTGCTGGTGCCGTTCCGGCAGGCGCTGCTGCTGAAGTATCGCACCACCGACGCGCACGGGCGGCCCTCCTTCGCCACCGCGACGCTGGTGATCCCGCACGGCGCCTGGACCGGGCCGGGGGATCGGCCCGTGGTGGTGAACAATCTGCCGATCGACGCCCTCGGCCGGGACTGCACGCCGGGCTACAGCCTGGCGCACGGCTTGGCCGCCGAGATCAGCGTGACCGACTATCTCCCGCCGACAACGCAATTGGCGTTGCTGCGCGGTTACGCGGCGCTGATTCCGGACCATCAGGGTCCGTGGATGGCCTACGCCGAACCGTACGTCGCCGGGCACGCGATTCTCGACGGAATCCGGGCCGTGCGCGGCCGGATGCCGAACGAGTTCGGGGACAGCGCATTCGGCATGCTCGGCTACTCCGGCGGCGCCATCGCGACGCACGGCGCGGTGAAGCTGCTGGCCGGCTACGCGCCGGAGCTGGTCGGGGTGGTGGCCGGCGCGGCGCTGGGCGGCGTGCCCGCCGACTACGAGATCCTGGCGCGCAGCATGAACGCGAACCTGGCCTCGGCGGTGTTCATCGCCGGCGCCTTCGGGGTGGCCCGGGAACGCCCCGAGATCCTGGGCCGGATGAACAATTTCGCGCAGTGGGTGTCCACCTCCCCGGCGAAGGACCTGTGCGCCAGCATCTTCGGCGCGGCCGGGGTGTTCATGCTGCCGATCGACATCGCGGCCAACTTCCCGGACCCGCTGAACTCCGAGTTCGCCGCCGAGATCTTTCGGGTGACGCGCATGGAGGGGATGAAATCCGCTGTGCCGCTCTACATCTACAACGGCGAGCAGGAGTTCTGGATCCCGGCGGAAGGCGCGCGCAACCTGTATCGCGAGCAGTGCGCCCTCGGCGCGAACGCCGTGTACCGCAGCGTGTTCGGTGAGCACATCGTCGGCGCGGTGCTCGGCTATCCGGAGGCGGTCGCCTGGCTCGATGAGCGGATGCGCGGAGTTCCCGCCACCAGTGAGTGCTGAAAGCCGGTGCGGCCGTGTGTCACTGTCTGGTCATGACAGTGCGCTGGACGGGGCCGGACCAGCCGCAGGGTAAGTCGCAGGTGGCCGACACGGTCACCACGATCTCGCCGCTGTTCCTGGCGGACGGTGCGCGGACCTCGGCCGCCCGCGCCGGATAGCCACAGGCGGGGCACTTGCCGAAGTAATTCAGAATCTCCCTGACGACCGTGGCCGGCTCGTCTCCTTCACTCATATTTCGACAGTAGGTGACTTTAACCTTTTGTGCTGTGGATCACAGTGGTTTGCGTCGGTGTCACAACGCCGAATCGGGCGAATCGTGAAAGCGAACAACGGTTCAGGGTGTGGCGGGTCCATCCGAGTATTGGGTAGGGAACAAACGCGGCGGACCCGCCACCGGCCCGACCCCTACGCGGCGAACGAAGGATCGGGCTCGACTACGAAAGTAAGCGACGCACAACGGATTCGGCAGATCGAGGGCGGGAAATCGGAGATTCCCTCACGCCGCCGCGACGGCGTTGTGATCAGCCACAGTTCGTTCGGTTCACATCGGAAACAGATTGTGCTTGCGCGGGTTCGACCGCCGGGTCGAGGTCTTGTCGCGTAGGAGCCGCAGCGCCTTCCGAATCTCGAGCCGGGTCTGCGACGGCTCGATGACGGCGTCGATGTAGCCGCGCTCGGCCGCCGTCCAGGGGGTCGCCACGGTCGCGTTGTAGAAGTCGATCATCTGACCGCGCACCGCCGCCCGCTGGTCCGGCGGCGTCACCGCCAGCTGCTTGCGGCCCACGATGCTCACCATGGATTCCGCGCCCATCACCGCCAGCCGGGCGGTGGGCCAGGCGAAGCTGATGTCCGCGCCGAGCTGCTTGCAGCCCATCACCGCGTAGCCGCCGCCGTAGGCCTTGCGCGTCACGACGGTCACGATCGGCACGGTCGCCTCGATCAGCGCGCGGAACATCCGGCCGCCGCGCTTGATGACGTGGTTGCGTTCCTCGTCGACGCCCGGCAGCACTCCGGGGGTGTCGACCACGTAGATCAGCGGGACGTGGAAGGCGTCGCACAGCCGGATGAAGTGGGCGGCCTTGTCCGAGCAGGCGGCGTCCAGCGCGCCGCCGAGCACCAGCGGCTGGTTGGCGACCACGCCGACCGGGCGGCCGTCCACGCGCGCGAATCCGGTGATCAGGTTCTGCGCGCTGCCGGCGCCGAGTTCGTGGAACGCGCCGTCGTCGAAGATGCGCAGCAGGATGTCGTGCATGTCGTAGCCGACCTTGTCCGAGTCCGGCATGAACCGGTCCAGTTCACGATCGGAGTCGGTGAGCTCGGGTTCGAGGCCGGGGTTGAGCACCGGCGGCTGCTCCAGGCAGCTGGTCGGCAGGTAGCTCAGGTAGTCGCGGGCCCAGGCGAAGGCGGCCTCCTCGGTCTCGGCGACGTGGTGCACCGTGCCGTTGGCCTGCAACGCCTCGGCGCCGCCGAGCTCCTCGGCGGTGACCTCGGAGCCGGTGACGGCCCGGATCACCTCCGGGCCGGTCACGAACATGTAGGAATCCTTGGTGGCGACCAGGACGTCCATGTTGATGGGCCCGTAGACCGAGCCCGCGGCGCATTTGCCGAGCATGATCGCGACCATCGGCACGTAGCCGGAGAGGTCCTCCTGCCAGCGGCACATGTTCGCGTACCAGGCCAGCGACGTGACGCCGTCCTGGATGCGGGCGCCGCCGGAGTCGTTGACGCAGACCACGGGGCAGGCGTTGTTGAAGGCGAACGCCATGGCGGCCTCGACCTTGCGGCCGAACATCTCGCTGACCGAGCCGCCGTAGACGGTCTGATCGTGCGAGATCACCACCACCGGGCGGCCGTCGATAGCGCCGCGGCCGGTGACCACGCCGTCGCCGTACATGGCCTCACCGCCGCCGGGCTTGCGCACCAGCGCGCCGAGTTCGATGAAGGAGCCGGGGTCGAGCAGCATCTGCACCCGTTCGCGGGCACTGGGTATGCCTTTGGACTTGCGTTTCGCGATGCCGGTCTCGCCCGCGGGTTCGGCGGCGAGCTCCAGGATGTCCCGGAGATGATCCAGCTTGTCGCGCGTAACGCTCATGTGCTCTGTGTAGCCCTTCGAACTCTCGGTGGCCCGCCTGTGCTGCCGAGTCGACGGTAACCCAGGGTGCGCCGCTCGATGCTAGCGGTGTGCCGGGGTCCGGCACGGGGATTCGAAGGATGTCGTAGGAGAACTTCACAGCGTTACGGGCCCGTGGTGAGGGGATACCACTGATTTCGGCTCGGCCGTGGTCGGCGGGCTTAGTCTGTCCGCGACGCAGCGCCGGGAATTGCGCGGCCGGCGCTGCGTCATTATCCGTAATTCTGCACCGGTGAATCATCGTGATCTGCTTGTGATTTCGCCCAACGCGCGGGAAGTCGGCTGGTGACATGCCTGATTCCGGCGTCGAACCGGCGGCGTCCGGCGCGATTCGGCCTAGCCTCGGATCCACCCTGAAAGCCTGCGGGGGACAAAGGAGTTACTCGGTGCCTGCTAGCTTGACCGACCTGGACATCTTGCGCGAACTCGAACCAGCCGCGGAACGTCTGCTCGAGGATCACCTGCGCAAGGCCAAGGCCTGGAATCCGCACGACTATGTACCCTGGGATGACGGGCGTAATTTCGCTGCCCTCGGCGGCAGCGATTGGGAGCCGGAGCAATCGCAATTGTCGGAGGTGGCGCGGGTCGCGATGGTGACGAATCTGCTCACCGAGGACAACCTGCCGTCCTATCACCGGGAGATCTCGGAATCGTTTTCCCTGGACGGCGTCTGGGGTACCTGGGTCGGCCGCTGGACCGCCGAGGAAAATCGTCACGGGATCGTCATGCGGGACTATCTGGTGGTCACCCGCGCGGTCGATCCGGTAGCCCTGGAGCAGGCGCGCATGGCGCATATGACCACCGGCGTCGCGAAACCCGAGAAAGGGCCGCAGTTTCTGCGCTCGGTGGCCTATGTGACGTTGCAGGAGTTGGCAACTCGAATCAGTCACCGCAATACCGGAACCGCCTGCGCCGAACCCGTCGCCGAAGCTATGCTGCAGCGGATCGCCGCCGACGAAAACTTGCATATGATCTTCTACCGGAACCTAAGCGCCGCCGCGCTGGACCTGCAACCGAACGAGATGCTGCGCGCGATCACCGATATCGTCACGCGCTTCCAGATGCCCGGGCTCACCCAGCCCAACTTCCGCCGCCACGCTGTCCTGCTGGCCAAGCACGGCATCTACGATCTGCGCCAGCACCTGGACGTGGTGGTGCGCCCGGTGCTGCGAGCCTGGGATGTCTTCGAGCGCAACGATCTCACCGATGACGGTGCGCGCGCCCGCGACGAACTGCACGCCTACCTGGAAGAACTGGACCTCAAGGCGCGCCGGTTCGAGGAGCAGCGCGACCGCGCCGCCGCCCGAGAGAAACAGCGGGCTACCGCGAGCGTATGAACAGACGACTACCCCGAGCAGCCGCGGCGATCGTAGCCATCGCCGCGGTTGCCGCCGTGCCGGTGATCGCGGAAGTCGGTGCGCAGCCGAACAATCCGATCCTGGACCAGATCACGACCCCCACCCCGCCGCCGACCGTCGACCCCAAGATGACCCGCACCGGCCTGCTGCGCACCGAACCGGTCGGCCCGCGCCGGGAACGCCTGCACATCGCTTCGGCGGCGATGCGACGGGAAATCACCGTCGACGTGCTGCGCGGCAGCGGTGCAGCACCTCGCCCGGTGCTCTACCTGCTCGACGGCGTCGACGGCGACCCCACCTCCGGCTGGATCACCAAGGGCGGGGCCGCGGAATTCTTCGCCGACAAACCCGTCGACGTGGTGCTGACCAGCGGCGGCACCGGCAGCATGTACTCCGACTGGGTGCGCCACGACACGGCGCTCGGATTGAACCGGTGGGAGACCTTCCTCACCGAGGAGCTACCGCCGATCGTCGAATCCCTGCTGCGCTCCAACGGGAAGCGCGCGATCGCCGGTGTCTCGATGGGCGCGCAGGCCGCGATGATGCTGACTCAGCGTCATCCGGGCCTGTACGGAGCGGTCGCCGGGATGAGCGGCTGCTATTCCACCGCGGATCCACTGGGCCACGCTGTCACCACGATCACCGTCGCCTCCCGCGGCGGCAACGTGGAAAACCTCTGGGGCCCACCGACTTCCCCGGAGTGGGCGGCCCACGATTCGGTGCTCGGCGCCGAAAACCTGCGCGGCACAGCGATCTACCTCTCGGCCGCAAGCGGCGCGCCCACCGCCGCCGATCTGGTCGCCATCGCGAACGCGCCATCGGTAGTCGACGCGCTGCGCATGGCGGGTGGCGGTACCGCACTCGAAGCCGGCGCGCGCCAGTGCACCGAGCGGTTCGCGGGTCGGCTGAGCGAACTGGAAATCCCTGCGACCGTTGAGTATTCGCCGCAGGGCATGCACACCTGGCCGGATTTCGAAGCGCAGTTGCCACGCGCCTGGCGGGTGCTCGCCACAGCGCTCGGTCTGTAGCTGTGGCCCGGCGCTCGGGCTTGTGGCTGTGCCCCGGCGCTCGGGCTGTAGCTGCGCCATAACGCTCGGCCTATAGCTGCGCCGCGGGGAAGCGCATCTCCGCGGCCGCGTACCCGAAGAGCCGGCGTCCTTCGGCCCGGGCGTCGAGGGACACGGTGGCCTTGCGGCGGCGCGGATCCTTCGAGGTGATCCGGCCGCGGAACTCGATCGGGCAGGGCTGCTCCACCGAGACCCGCAAAGCGTGCGTGTAATGCGCGAACTGGGCGCGAAAGCGCAGTACCGCCGACGGATCGCCGGACCAGGCGCTCAGATATCCGGCCGCGAGACCGAGTTTGAGCATGCCGGGGGCTATCACGGCGGGGCGATCTCCGGGCCCGCCGAGGACGCGCGCGTAGCGATTCAGGTCGGTGCGGGTCAGGTCGATGATCTGGGCGGGTAGTTCGCAGCCGACCGACAGGGCGTCGAAATCCACTGTGGTGCGAGGCATTCGGAGCGAGACGGGTCGTGCGAGGGTGGCCGGGCGCACCGGATCCAGGGCGGCCCGCCGGGCCGGGCCCGGATTGCCGTCTCCGGTCCGGGCGAGCAGCGCCGTGGAACCGGTCTGCACCACGGCGCCGCGCTGATCGGTGAGCACGGTCTTGATCGCCAGCACGTCGTAGGCGGCGAAATGCCGGAAGGATTCGAAATAGGCGCGGCAGGTGAGCCGGTCGCCCGCGACCAGCGGCCGTACCGGATCGAGAACCTGATCGGCGTGCAGAATTCGATCCGGGTCGTAACCGGGCACCAGGGAGTCCAGAATTTCGCGCTGGGCTTGGGTCAGAATGACCGACCCGAAAGTCGGCGGCGCGATCAGCGCCGGGAAACCGAGGGCGGACGCGGCGCTGTCGCGCCAATGCGCCGGATGGAAATCATGAACTGCGAGGGCGAATTCGCGAATACGTTCCCGGGTCACCTGGTAGCTGGCGGCGGGGAAGTTACGCAGGGTCACGGGTGCGCCCGCATGCGCAAAAGCCGCGGCGAGATCACTCATTATTTGCTCCTCTTTCAGGCCGGGCCGAAGGGCAGGGCAAGCATCGGGATCTGCTCGGGCGTCAGGGTGCCGCTCACCGCGACCCCGGCGGCGGTGAAATCCCCGGCCGCGCGATCGATGTGGTCGGCGGAGGTCACCACCACCGCGTCCCGGGCGCCGATCTCGCGCATGATCCGCGCGGAGTGCTCGGCGTTCTCGAGGGTGCAGGTGGCGTCGGGTTCACGGTGGATCCGGTCGGCCGGAATGCCGTGGGCGATCAGCCAGTCGGCCATCGCGCCCGCCTCGGTGACGCCGTTGCGCGGGTTGCCGCCGGTGACGATGATCGGCGCCGCCGGCGCGAGCAGGGCCTGCACGAATCCGGTGTGCAGGCGGGCGACCAGCTCCGGGCGCATCGCGCCGTCGGGCAGCAGGCCGTAGCCCAGGACGACGATCGCGGTGCCGGGCCCGCGGAACCCGAGCTGGGTCGTGGTGGCCGGCGCGGGATCGGTGATCGCGGAACCGGAGTTCTCGGCGTAGGTGGCCGGGGCGCTCAGCAGTACCGCGGTCGCGCCGGCCAGGCCGGCGGCGACGCACAGCGCCGGGTGGTTGCGCAGGGTGAACGAGTCGAGCATGGCGATCTCCGTTGATTAGCCACCGAGTGGCCGCGATGGCTGAGGAATTACTGCTCCCATGATTGCGCCGGGCAGGCCGAAGTTGACCCGGCTTTTTCGGATATGAGGAGAATTCACCGTTGCGGGACATCGGTTTTGGGACCGTCCGCATATGCGGAGAAACGGTGCTTCAGAACCGGGACTGTGCCCGATCCCTGTTTCGGCTCGAGCCGCTTCGTGAGGTGTCCAGATACAGATCTGTTACATCGTTTTCCGGGTGGCCGAGTTCTAGCGTCTTCCGCAGTCGTTCACAGGAAGGCTAGTTATGAAACGAAGTACCTGCGGCCGCTCGGCCCGTTGGAAAGGGACCGGCGCCGCGGTGGTGATGGGCGTTTCCGTCCTCGCCATGAGCTTTGCCGGCGTTCCGGCGCAAGCCGAGCCGGAACCCGCGCCCACCGAGCAGACATTGGCCGAATACATCCAGGCGGGTCTGAAGGTGCAGCCCGTCGCCGATTCGGGCAGCGGTCTCGGTTCGTCCTGCAACTCCGGCAGCGGCGCCGGCTCGGGCAACGGGTCCGGCGACTGCTACGGCGGTTCCGGCTCCAGCTCCGGCTCGGCCGGCGGATATTCCAGCGACACAGTCGGTTTCGGCCCGGCGCAGTCCTCGTGGCTGGCGGCGTTCGGCTACGGGTTGCTCAACCCCGACGTCGCCCCGCCGGGCACCAACGACTGGAATTGCAAGCCCACCGCGGCCAATCCGCGGCCGGTCATCGCGGTGCACGGCACCTGGATGAACGCCTACAACGGCTTCGCCTACATGGGCCAGCCGATGAAGGACGCGGGCTTGTGCGTGTTCACCTTCAACTACGGCCGCTCCAACCTGCTCGAGGGCGGCGGCCTGGGCTCGGTGCTGCCCGGCGTGATGGGCACCGGCTACATCCAGGATTCGGCCAAGCAACTGGCCACCTTCGTGGATCGGGTGCTGGCCGCGACCGGCTCGGATGAGGTCGACATCGTCGCGCACTCGCAGGGCGGCTCGATGTCGAACTGGTACACCAAGTTCGAGGGCGGCGCGGCTAAGGTGAAGAACCTCGTCACCTACGGCGCCACGCACCACGGCACCAGCCTGATCGGCATCGGCGGGCTCGGCCGGATGATCAACAATCTCGGCATCGACATTCTCGGCTTCATCGAGATCTTCGTCGGGCACGCGGGCATCCAGCAGACCATCGGCTCGGATTTCGTGAACCAGCTCAATGCCAACGGCGACACCGTTCCCGGGGTCGACTACACCGTGGTCGCCACCCGGTACGACGAGGTCACCAACCCCTACGACCTGACCTTCCTGAAGCCGGGTCCAGGGGCGACGGTCAACAACATCCTGCTGCAGGACGGCTGCGAGCAGGATCTGTCCGACCACCTCACGGTGATGTACTCGCCGCGGGCGCTGTCCATCGCGCTGCGGGCCATCGACCCGGCGGGTCACCCGCAGCTGACGTGCACGTTCAACCCGTGGCTGATCGGGGGTGGTGGCTCCCTGTAAAGACCGGTGCCCGCCGCGCTTCCATCGACCCTGACTCCCCGAGGGTTGCGCGGCAGCACCAGACGCCGGATGCCGCACTCGGACAGGGCTGCCCCTCGCGCCTGTTCCGGACGCACGATCCCGGCGGCCGGCCCACCGAGCGGAATCCGCACACATTCCCCGCTCGGTGGGTTCCGGCGTTGTTTCGTTCTCGGAGATTAGGAGTAGGCGATGCGAGCCATTGCGGTCGCTGCCGTTTCGATTGCCCTGCTGGCCAGTGCGCAGGGCGCCGGGGTCGCGACGCCCGGTGAGCCCGCCGAACCCATTCCGGCGCGGGCGTTCTCGGCCGCTCGGCCCGCGCCGAACGGCTCACATCTGATCTCCGCGGCGCAGGGGAAAGGACGGGTGGTCGATCTGACCGTGCACTCGGCCGCGATGGCGCGGCCGGTGACGGTGGCGGTGCTGCCCGCGGCGGACCCGTCCCGGCCCGCACCGGTGCTGTATCTGCTCAACGGCGTCGACGGCGGCACCGACGACGGCTACTGGCCCCGGGGCAGCAACTGGCTCACCAAAACCGATGCGGCGCAGTTCTTCTCCGACAAGCAGGTCACCGTGGTGATCCTGATGGGCGGGCAGGCCAGCTTCTACGCGGACTGGCTGGCCGACGACCCGGCGCTCGGCCGGCAACGCTGGACGACCTTCCTGACCCGGGAGCTGCCGCCCATCGTCGACACCGCGTTCAGCGGCACCGGCGCGAACGCCGTTGCGGGATTGTCGATGGCGAGCGGAGCCGGGTTCCGGCTCGCGCTGGCCGCGCCGGGGTTGTACCGCGCGATCGGGTCCTACAGCGGCTGTATCCGCACCAGCGATGCGCGCGGTCAGGCGATGGTGCAGGCCGTGGTCGCCGCGCGCCTGGGCAACGCGGTGAACCTGTGGGGGCCGCCCGCCCACCCCGCCTGGGCCGCGAACGACCCCTACCTGCACGCCGGGAAACTGCGCGGCACAACGATCTACGTGAGCACCAGCAGCGGCCTGCCCGGCCCGCTCGACACCTTGGGCGCACCCGGCATCGACTTCAACCCCCTCGAGCTGGTCGATCAGTTGCTGATCGGCGGTGTACTGGACGCGGTGACCCAGCGCTGCACCGAGCAGCTGCGAGATCGCTTCGCGGAGTTGGCGATTCCGGCCACCTTCGACTTCCGTCCCGCCGGCACGCATTCCTGGGGCTACTGGCAGCAGGATCTGCACAACTCCTGGCCGCTGTTCGCCGCCGCGCTGGACGCGTGACCTACTCGCCGATGCTGTCCAGGAAGACCGACTTCAAGGTCGCGACGTAACGGCGTACCGATTCGTGCGCGACCGGAGTGTCGGGGAAGATCACGCTGAGCGAGGTGCCCGAAGGGAAGCGGTTGATCCACATCAGCACTTCCTCGGTGGCGGCGCGGTTGGCGTAGACGCCGCCGCGCGCGATGTCGAAGAACTCGTTGCCGTCGAAGTCGCGGGCATCGACGTAGGAGATCATCGGGGTGGACCAGTCCGGGCTGAGCTCGATCCCGGCTTCGGGGGCCAGTTCCAGGATGCGGTGGTGCGAGACCGTCAGCAGCCGTAACCCGGTGGTGTAGGCGCGTTGTGCCCCGGCCAGGGTGCGGGCGAAGGGCGCGGTGGCGCCCACCGGGAAGCCGATCGGGACGAGCGTGACGTACCAGCCGACCGAGGCGATCTCCGCGACGGAGCTCCGGGTGCTGATCGGGGTCATGCCGAAGTAGTAGTCGCTGCCGGTGAGTTCGCGTTCGGCCAGGGCCGCGGCCGCGAAGATGCCGCCGGGGAATTCGGCGCCGTGCTCCCGGCAGAGGTCCTCGAAGCGTTGGGCGGCGTCCGCGTCGAACAGCGGGATCGTCAGGTGCGCGCTGCGGTTGTAGCCGTCCGTGCGTTTGCCGAGATCCAATGGGAAGGCAGGCAATTCGCCGTCGTTGCCGCGGAGCAGCTCGAGCCATTTGCGGACCGCGGGCGTGGCGGGGGTCAGGGCGGCGGAGTGCCGGCGTTCGCGGGCGCAGTAGTCGAGGTAGCTGGCGGGTGCGGGGAGCTCGGGAATGTCGTCCCAGCCCATCTCGCGGCCGTAGAGGTGGGCGAGGTCGAAACACGAGAGGTATTGGGCGACGCCGTCGGTGTGCAGGTGATCGACCGCGAGGTAGACCGTGGTCGAGGAGTCGTGCTCGATCGCGCCGAAGCTGAAGCAGTCCCACTGGAACGGTCCCGGGGTGGTCTTCTGCACGTGCTGGCGCAGACCCTCCGCGTTGTCGACCTCGCCGTGCTCCGCCGAGGTGAATTCGACGTCCGCCGGCGGCACCAGGTGCCGCTGCACCGTCCCGCCGGACTCAAGGGCGAACCACGTGCGAAAGGTGTCGTGCCGCAACAGGAACGCGGTGATCGCCCGGGTCATGGCGGCCCGGTCCAGGCGGTCGGGCACCTCGGCGGTGACCACGCACAGCCCGGAGTAGCGGAAATCCGCTCCGGCATGGCGATCGGCCAGCCGCAGGTAGGCCTCCTGCTGATGCGACGGCGGCGCGGGGTGCGCCGGGGCCCGCGCGGCCCGCGCCACCGACGCCGCGGACGCGTGCCAGCTGACCAGCCGGCCCGGGGCCGGTTCCCATTCTTCGATCAGGCCGAAACTGACCACGGGTGTACCTCGATTCGTTGATGTGCGGGCTGGTGTCAGTGCGTGGTGCCGTCGACCACCAGCAGCCGGCGCATACCCGGCCACGCCGCCGACCAGAGCGTGCCGGGATGTCGGCACTTCCACACCGAGACAAAGCGATTCACGCCTGGGTAGCCGAGCCGGTCGTCCAGTCGGACGAGCTCGGCGGTCTCGGCGAAATCGAGTCCGAGCGCGGTCTCGGGGTGGTCGGTCCCGACATAGAGGATCGTGGTCGCGGTGTCCGGTGGCGCGCCGAAATAGGCGAAGCCGCGGTTGGGGCTGTAGACCGCCGGCAAACCCAGAGGCGGGCCGTAGTGGTCCAGAGCGGCTGCCTGCCAATAGTTCTGGGTGACCAGCACCAGCCCCGGCAACTGCTCGGCCGGCACCTGCCGATAGGCGTCGTCGACGCCTTCGACCAGTTCGTTCCAGCCGCTCGGTCCGTATAGGCGGACCCGCCAGTCGATTTGGGAGTACTGGTCGGTGGGCTGGCGCATTCCGGACTGGGGGAGCGGCAGCGCGACGACGGCGGTGACGCAGAGCGCGGTGGCGGCGGCGGTCAGCACGACCCCGGTCGTCCGGATCGGCCGCGGTACACCCACCTCGGCGAGATAGACCGCGCCCGCGGCGAACAGGCCGGGAAACGCCGATACCACGTAGTAGGGCCGCAGCCCACCGCCGATGATCGCCGCCAGCCCGGCGACCACCACCGGAATCAGGAAGCGGTAGGGCTGGATTCGCGGTGACCGGAAGCCCGCCCACAGGCTCGCCAGGAGCAGCACGCCGATCGGTCCAGTCAGGAGGGCGACCTCCCACGGTATGGCGGTCAACCCGGCGACGGCCGACTGCTCGTCACGCACGACCGCGCCCATCGCCACTTGCGGCCAGTCGTTGTCGTGCTGCCAGAGCACGGCCGGAACGGCGGAGGCGGCGAGCAGGCCCGAGCCCAGCCACCATGCGGGCCTGCGGAATACCGCGCGCGGGCCCAGCAGCGCGAAGCCGAGGGCGAAGGCCGCCCACACCAGCGGGATCAGCCATTTCACCTGGAAGTCCAGGGCCGCGACGGCGCCCGCGAGCACCAGCAGATAGTCGCTGTGGGTGCGGACCCAGCGGATGAGCAGCCAGCTGATCAGTGCGGTGAGGGTGGCCTCGAGCGCGTAGGTGCTCAGCATCGCCGACTGTGTGACGGCCGCGGGTGTCACGGCGTAGGCCAGTGCGGCCAGGGTCTGCGGGCCTCGCGCGCCGCCGAACTCGCGGGCGATCAGCGCACTGAGCACGATCGCGGCCAGGGTCATCAGGAGTGCGGGCAGGCGCACCGCCACCGTGGATCCCGGCGCGAGCTGGTCCGCGAACGCCGCCAGCAGCGGCGTCGCCGGCCCCTGATCGGCGTAGCTCACGGCTGGGCGCTGGCCCGCGGCGATGAAATACAGCTCGTCGGCGATGAAGTCGTAGCGATCGAGGCGTACGAACAGCAGCGACCCGGTGACCAGGACGATCGCCGAAACCTCCCACCAGGCGAACGCGGGCAGGCGGTCGGCGGCGCGGTGGCGACCGGCGCCGGACAACCGCCCCTGCCAGGGAGCCGCGCCCTTCCTCATCGGGGTTCGGCCTGCGCGGGCAGCGCGAGCGTGAGCGCACCCATGGCCAGGGCGACGACCGCGATCGCCGCGAACATGGTGATGCTGCCGGAGAGGGTGTGCGAGCGGAAGAACACGGCGCTGAGCAGAGCCAGCCCGACGCCGTTGCCGATCTGTTCGATGGTCGGCAACAGGCCGGACGCCGCGTCCATCTGGCGTTGACTCAGCCCTGCGAGCATCAGCGGTTGCAGTTGCACACCGAACAGTCCGACGCCGAGTCCGGACAGGAAGATCGGCCCGGCCGCGAGCCGCAGGTCGACCACGCCGCCGGTGATCTGCAGATACGCCGCGCCGATGGCGACGCAGACGCCGTAGGCGGCGATACCCACGGCCAGAGTCCGTACCCCCCAGCGCTGCACGAGCCACGGCGAGGCGAGCGCGCCCGCGCCCGCGCCGAGCGCGAACGGCGTCATCGCCAGGCCGGTGCGCAGCGGGGAGAAGTGCAACTCGTCCTGGAGGGTGATCGACACGGCGAAGACGAAAGCGGTGAACAGGCCGAAGAACGAGGCCACCAGCAGCGCGCCGACGGCGAAGCCGCGATCGGCGAACAGATCGAGCCGGACCAACGGGCCGGCGCTGCGCCGTTCCGAACGCAGGAACAGCAGGGCCAGCCCGACGGACGCCACGATCACCGCCAAAGGCCCCGGCCGCCAGCCGTATTGGTGAATATCGGCCAGGGCGTAGAGCAATCCGAACAAACTGATCGTCGACAGCGCCACCCCACGCAGATCGAACGGTGCCCGCTGAGCGGGTTTGCCGAGCCGCAGGAACCGGAATGCCAGCCCGAACGCAAACACACCGAGCGGCACATTGATCAGGAACACCGAATGCCACCCCGTCCCCGCGATATCGGCGGTGACCAGCACCCCGCCGACGATCGGGCCGAGCATCCCCGCGAACCCCGCCACCCCGCCGTATAGCGCGAACACCAGCGGATGCCGTTCCCGCGGAAAGCTCGCCGTGAGAATGGCGATGGTCTGCGCCGCCATCCCCGCGCCGGTCACCCCTTGCACGACCCGCGCCGTAACCAGTTCTACTGCGCTGGTGGAAATTCCACACCACACCGAGGCCGCGGTGAACGCGACCACCGAGAGCAGGAACATCCGCCGCCGCCCTACCCGCTCACCCAGCCGCGCCGCCGTGAGCAAGGTACACGCGAACGCCAGCGAGTAACCGGACACGATCAACAGCTGCGCCGACGCCGAAGCTCGCAGATCCGAGGTGATTGTCGGCAACGCGGTATTAACGATCGTCACATCGATCATCTGCATGAACACCGCGACCAGGCACCCGGTGAAGGCCAGCCACGCCGCCAGCTCATCCTTCGCCGGCCACGGCAGCCGCCCCAGGGCCCCGCCACGGTCGGCCCACTTCGGCATGCGGGCACCACGGGTTTCTGTCGTGACTCCGGCGTCGCCTGACCCCTCTGCCGCCTCGGCGTCATGCGTGCTGGTTGCCGGACCGGCGTCGTGCGTGCTGGTTGCCGGGCCGGCGCTGTGCGTCTTGTCCGTCACCACGGCGTCGTGAGTCTTCTTCGTCACCGCGGCACACGCTTCCGGCCGGAATCCACGACCTCGCTGTCCACCTCAGACACCGACCGGCTGGAGTTGCGGCGCCGATGAATCCTGCTCTCCCACAGTGGGTTCGGGCTCCTCTAAGGCGGGCGATGGGCCAGCTCCGAGGTCCGATGCCAGGATCAGTTCGGCTACCTTCGGGCCTGCCTGCTCCAGGCTGAACGAGCGTCCCATCTGTAGCGACATCAACTCGATTCCGAGTTGTTTGCCGACCCGTGCGCCGAATTCGACGGCCATCAGTGAGTCCAACCCCAATTCCGGGACCGGCACTGTCAGGTCGATCGACTCCGGGGCGACGCCCATGACCACCGCCAGCTGGTCGGCGAGCATGCGTGCCACCGCATGCCCGCGTTTGCTCTCGTCCAGCGCGGCGAGTTCGGCCCGCATCTGCGCGGCGGCGGAGTTGTCTTCCACCGACGCGGCGATGAGCGCGGTGAGGCGGCCGGTGCGGGTCAGGGAGGGGAAGGCGGCGGTGAGTCGGTTCCAGTCGGTGGGGATGATCGCGGCCCGGGTCACGCCCAGTCGGAGTGCCTGCTCCAAATAGGCGGTGCCGTCGGCCATGTCGATGGGGCCGAACCCGGCCACTTCCAGGTACTTGGCGACCTTCTCGTCGTTGGCCATGCCGCCGGTCGCGCCGGACATGTGGCCCCAGCCGACGCAGAGCACGCGGTCGCCTTCGCGGGACCATTGCTCGGCGAGTGCTTCGACCGCGACATTGGCGGCGCAGTAGTTGTACTGCCCGAAGATGCCGAACATCGAACCGCCCGAGGAGTACAGCACGAACATGTCGAGTTCGATATCCGCCGCGCGCACAGCTGCGCGCAGGGCGCGCGCTCCGTCCACCTTGGGGCGATACACGCGGCTCAGCTGGTCGAGATCCATTGCGGCTACGCGATTGTCGGCGACCGTGCCCGCCGCGTGGAAGATCCCGCGCAAGGGATGGGTCCCGGTATGCGCGGTGGCGACTACCTCGGCCACCGCGTCGGCGTCGGCGATGTCGGCCCGCTGCTTGACCACCTCGACGCCCTTGGCCCGCCACGCCGCGAGCTGCTGCACGGCCGACTCGGTGCTCGCTCCGCTGCGGCCGACCAGCACCAGCCGCCGCGCGCCCTTGCTCACCAGCCAGCGCCCGGTGGCCAGTCCGAACCCGCCGAATCCACCGGTGATCAGATACGTCGCGGCGCTGTGAATCTCGAGTTCGGGCAACTGCGGCCGGACGGGTGGCGCGTTCTCCTCCATGCTGAGCGCCACCCGCCCGATCCGCTGGGACCGGATGACCTCGTCGAAAGCCTTGGCCACCTCGTGGGTTTCGAACACCTCATACGGCAGCGGACGGTAGACGCTCGCGATGATCTTGTCGTAGACCCGGCGCAGCAGTTCCGCGAGCTGTAGCGGGCGGACCGCGCACATCCGGTCCAGGTCGATCGAGAAGTAGGTCAAATTCTTGTCGAAGTTGGCCAGCTCCAGCAGCCCGCCGGTATAGACGTCGGCTTTCCCGACTTCGACGATGCGGCCGAATTCTCTTACCGCATGGAAGTTCTGGCGCAGAATCTCGCCGGGTGCGGTGCTGACCACCACGTCGACGCCCACGCCGCCGGTGCGCGCGAGCACGTCGTCGGCGAAGTTGAGGGACCGCGAATTCAGCGCGTGATCGGCGCCGAGCTCCAGAATGTGCGCGCGCCGCTCATCGGTCCCCGCGGTGCCGATGATCCGCGCACCGGCCGCCTTCGCGACCTGGATCGCCGCCGAACCGACGCCGCCGGCGGCGCCGTGGATCAGCACCGTTTCCCCGGGCCGCACCTGGGCCAGGTCGATCAGGGCGTACTCGGCGGTCGCGAAAGCGGTGGTGCTGGTGCAGAGTCCGGGTTCCGCGCCCTCGGGCATCGGTACCAGATACTGCTGCTCGACGACGTGGTAGCGCCGCATCATGCCCTTGGCGGCCACCGCGACCGAGTCGCCCACGGCCACGCCGGTCACGCCGGACCCGAGCCGCACCACGGTGCCGACCCCTTCCATGCCGGGCGAGGTCCCGAAAAACGTTCCGGCGAGCTCTCGTTCGCCGAGCAGTCCCATGACCTTGAGCGGGTCCTTGTAGTTCAGGCCGATGAGCCGCATCCGGACCTCGACCTCACCGGGACCCGGGTCGCGGCGGGTCGCACTCCGCCAGGTCAGCGCGGACAACAGCCGGGATTTGGGCACCTCCAGCGCGAAGTCGGCCTCGGGGTCGGTCAGCGGCCGCGGGGTGTCGAGTTCGTCGATGCGTTCCTGGAGCGGCCGGGTGACGACCGGAACCCAGCGCTTGTCCGCCCGCAACAGCACCTCATCGGAGTTGTCGTAGGAAAACGCCCCGGGCACCGCGAGTTCGGTGACCAGCTGGGCGGTGGGGGTGGCCGGTTCCACGTCGATCAGCCGCCAGCGCAGCCGGGTCTGCTCGTTGAGCAGCACCCGCCGCGCGCCCGCGAGTGCGGCGTGCGGCGGATTCGGCGCGATCGGGCTGTCGGGCAGGGTGAAGGCGCGTTCGGTGACCAGGGTGAGGTGGCAGGAGCCGTCACCCACGCCGGGCAAGGTCTCGGTGGTCGTCCCCTCGACGAAGTGATCCACGGCGACGGCGATCTGCTTCAGCGTCCACAGGGCGGCCAGATCGTCGCCCTCGCCCGCGACCACACAGACGTGCAGGCGCTCGAAACGGGGCGAGGACGCCGCGGTTCGCAGCACCTCGGCGAGTTCGGCCTCCAGGTCGGGACCGACCGGATGCAGCACCGAACCGGGCAGGGCCGCGCCGAGCTGCCGCGCGCGCTCGTCGGTGTCGCCGATCGCCAGGATGACGGTGGTGACGTCCGCGCCCGGCAGCGCGCTCGGATCGATCGGCGCGCGCTCCTCGATGGTTTCGGTGTAATAGAAATCGGCCATGCGGTGCAGCGGGCTGACACCGGGAGTGAGCGGGCCGACCTGCACGCCGACCAGTTGCAGGCACAGGTTCTGATCGGCGTCGAGCAGATCGACGTCCGCGCGCAGCCGCTGCGCCGGATCGCGGCGCGCGACCACGGTGATCTGCTCCGGCAGCGGCCCGAACATGCGCACCGCGGACACCGCCACCGGCACCATCGCGCCCTCGGCGAGGGCGGCGTCGGCGAACAGTAGCGCCACGGTCTGCATGGCCGCGTCGACCACCGCGGGGTGCGCGAGATGCCCGGAGCCGGCGGCGATGCCGCCGTCGACGGTGGCGACCGCGGTATCGGCGCCGGCCCGCACCGCGGTCACCCGCTGGAAGGCCGGTCCGTATTGCAGGCCGCGGGAGCCGAGCGCGGAGTAGAACAGCTCGGGGGAGAACTCGACCGCCGACTCCAGTTCGGGCACCGCGACTTTCGTCGTCTCGTAGCTGCCGGTCAGCAGCCGTCCGACGGCGTGCACCGTCCACACCGACCCGGTCGCGGACCGGGACCGGATCAGGAACCGGCCGCTGGAATCCTCGACGCTGAACTCCAGCAGCGGCACGTCGGGACCGCTCATGAGCAGCGGCGCGACGAACCGCACCTGCTCCAAGGCGACCCGCTTGTCCGGCATGCGGCTGGCGGCGGCGCTGAGCGCCGCGTCCAGATACGCCGCGCCCGGCAGGATCCGGACGCCGCCCACCACGTGATCGGTGATCCACGGCAGGATCTCGGTGCCGATCTGGAGTAGCCAGCCGGGGCGGCCTTCCAGGTCCGGGTCGCCGAGCATGGCGTAGCCGCCGGGGGTCCCCATCTTCAGCTGCTCGAAAAGCGGTAGGGGAGCGTGCAATCGGGTCCGTTGCCACGGGTAGCGCGGCAACGGCTGGTGCGCGGTCGGCGGGCGATCGGGCGGGAAGAGCGCCTCGAGGTCGAGGACACCGGCGCTGAACAGGCCCGCGAGGGTCTTGCGGATGCTCTCGGAGTCGGGTTGTTTGCGGTCCAGGGTCGCGACCGTGGCACCGGTTTCGCCGGTGTCCAGCAGGATTTCGCGAATATTGCCCGAGAGCACCGGGTGCGGGCCCACCTCGAGGAACACCCGGCTGCCCGCGCCGATCAGCGCGGTGAGGGCGTCGGCGAAGCGCACGGGCTGGCGCACGTTGGCGCACCAGTACTCGGCATCCCAGTCCGCCTCGGTGACCGGCGCGCCGGTCACGGTGGAGTACAGCGGGATTCGAGGACGCCGCGGGGACAGCTCGGCCAGCGCGGTGCGCAGCTCGTCGAGGATCGGATCCATCAGCGCGCTGTGATAGGGCACCTCGACGCGCAGGCGGCGCGCGAAAGCGCCCTGCTCGGTGAGTGTCTCGGCGATCTCGTCCAGTCGATCCGCATCCCCGGACAAGGTGAGGGCGCTGCCGCTGTTGATCGCGGCGATATCGACGGCGGACTCCTCGGCCAGCAGGGCGCGAGCCTGATCCAGCGTGAGGCCGGCCGCCAGCATGCCGCCGGACCCGGCGGTCGTGGCCTGCAACCGGGCGCGGTGATACGCCACCCGCACCGCGTCTCGCAGCGACAGCATGCCCGTGACGTAGGCGGCCGAGACCTCGCCGACGCTGTGGCCGACGACCGCGGCCGGATGGATGCCGAACTCGGCCAGCTCGGCGACGAGCGCCACCTGCACCAGGAAGTTGGCGGGCTGGGCGACCTCGGTTGAGCTCACCCGCGAGTCGGCCTCGCCCCGCATCATGAGCTCTTCGATGATCGACCAGCCGGCGATCACCTGGAATTCGGTGTCGATCCGGCGCGCGGTCTCGGCGAAAGCGCCTTCGGCGCTGAGCAGTTCGCGCGCCATGCCCCACCACTGCGGGCCCATGCCGGAGAAGACGAAGACCGGTTCGGCGGTGCGGGGGGCGACGGTCCGGGTCGCGTCACGCCCTTCCCCGGAGGCGAAATGCCGCAGTTGCCGGATCAATTCGCCGGTGTCGCCGAGCAGGACGCCGGTGCGGAACGGGTGATGCGCCATCCGGGTCCAGGCCGCCTCGGCCAGGCGGCCGGGATCGGCGCCCGCGGTGAGCAAGTCGGCGAAGCGATCGGCCATGGCGCGCACGGCGGGTGCGCTGCGCGCCGAGAGCGGCAGCACGCCGTAGTGCCGGGGCGGCTCGGTGGACGCCGCGGGCGCCTGGTGGAACTCCTGGAGGATGGCGTGCGCGTTGGTGCCGCCGTAGCCGAAACCGTTGACCGCGATGGTCATTCGGTCGACCTCGGCGGCGACGGGTTCCGGCTCGAGTTGGATGTGCAGGCCCAGATCGGCGAACGGAATGTCCGGGTTGGCCTCGTCGAGCCAGCCCTGCGGCGGGATGGTGCGATGCCGGATGGCGAGCGCGGATTTGATGACGCTCGCGATGCCGGACGCCGCTTCGGTATGTCCCAGTGTGGCTTTCAGCGAGCCGACGCCGAGGGTGCCCGAACGCCGGCCGACCGCGCCATAGGCCCGGCCGAGCGCCCGGATCTCGATGGGGTCGCCCACCGGCGTGCCGGTGCCGTGCGCCTCCACATAGGTGATGGCGTCGGGGGACAGGCCCGCCCGGGTGCACACCTCCCGAGCCAGCGATTCCTGCGAGACGGCGTTGGGCACCGTGATGGCGGTGGTGCGCCCGTCCTGGTTGGAGCCGGTCGCCTTGACCACGGCGTAGATCCGGTCGCCGTCGCGCACCGCGTCGTCGAGCTTCTTCAGCACGACCATGCCGCCGCCCTCGCCGCGGCCGTAGCCGTCACCGGCGGCGTCGAAGGACTTGCAGCGGCCGTCGGTGGCGAGGAAGCCGCCCTTGCACATCATGACGAACGTCTCCGGCTGCAGCATGACGTTCACGCCGCCGGCCAGCGCCACCGAGCAGTCGCCGTTGTCCAGCGCCTGGCAGGCCAGATGCAGGGCGACCAGCGAGGACGAGCACGCGGTGTCGACGGTGATGGCGGGCCCGGTCAGGTTGAGCGCGTAGGCGATTCGGTTCGACAGCATGGTGTAGGACGCGCTGGCGGCGGTGTGCATGTCGACATGGGCGAGTGCGGGGCCGACGACGCCGACCACCGACTGGTCGACCACGAAACCGCCGACATAGACGCCCACGGGCGCGCCCGGCGCGGCGCCGGCGATACCGGCGTCGTCCAGCGCCTCCCAGGTCACTTCCAGCAGCAGGCGCTGTTGCGGGTCCAGCCCCGTCGCCTCGCGCGGGGAGATGCCGAAGAAGTCCGGATCGAACTCCCAGGGATCGGTCGTCAGGAACGCGCCGCGCTTGGTGTAGGCGCGGCCCGGGGTGCGCCGGTCGGGGTCGTAGTAGCGGCGATAGTCCCAGCGGTCCGCCGGAATTTCGACGACCGCGTCCTGTTTGCCGACGACGAACTGCCAGAAACTCTCCGGCGAATCGATACCTCCGGCAAAACGGCAGCCGATACCGACAATAGCGATGTCCGACACGAAGTTCCTTCCGAACTCGGGCAAGGGAAATTCAGCAACGCAGCGCTGACGTTGAGACCGGTAAATGGCTGCCCGCAATTGCGGGACGGCCGGATCCGGTACACGGTACGCACGGACGGGAAACCCGAGAACTCTTGTGCCGCAAGATTTTGGCAGTACACAGCGGTTCCCGGGCCGGGCTGTGAATCGCACCAAATTGCCGGAGGTTCGCGTTCGCGTACCCGGCTAGTGGGATTTCACAGCTCAACGGCGGGCGCTCTTGTGTGCCTGGCGAAGGTTCGAGTAAGCCGACGGTAAATACCGGTGGTATCGGTACTGTCGGCCGCGCCGTCCGTTGCCCGAATTATCGAGGGAAGACGATCGATCCCCGCGCAAGGAGTTTCCGATGAAGGTTCGCACATGGGTGCAGGTGTTCGCGGTGGTCGCCGCTTCGGTGATCGTGGCGCCGCCCGCCGTCGCCGAACCGGACCGGGCCGCGATCACCGGCGCCTGGCCCAAGGACGAGCGCACCGTGCAACTGCGCGTCTACTCCGCCGCCATGCGCCAGGACATCATGGTCGACGTGCTGCGACCGGCCGATCGGTCGGCGTCCAGCCCCACGCTGTATCTGCTGAACGGCGGTGGCGGCGGGCAGGATTCGGCGACCTGGCAGAAGAACACCGACGCGCTCGCCTTCCTGGCGGGCAAGCAGGTGAATGTGGTGCAGCCGGTCGGCGGCAAATGGAGCTACTACACCGACTGGCGGTCGCCGGACCCGAGACTCGGGCTCTACAAATGGAAAACGTTCCTCACCGAGGAGCTGCCGCCGCTCATCGACGCCGAGTTCGGCGCCACCGGCGTGAACGCGATCGCGGGCCTGTCGACCTCGGGCACCTCGGTGCTGCAACTGCCGATCGCGAAGCCCGGGCTGTACCGGGCGATCGCCGCCTACAGCGGCTGCGCGCAGACCAGCGACCCGGTCGGGCGGGAGTTCATCAAGCTGGCGGTGGAGAGCTGGGGCGGCGGCAACACCGTGAACATGTATGGGCCGCCGGATGATCCGATGTGGGCCGCCAACGACCCGTATCTGCACGCCGAGCAGCTGCGCGGCACCGAACTCTACGTCTCCACCGGAACCGGTGTCCCCGGCATGTACGACGTCTACAACGGCACCCACATGCAGCCCGGGCCACGGGGTTTCGTCAACCAGGTGCTGCTGGGCGGGGTGATCGAGGCCGCGGTGAACTGGTGCACGCACAACCTGCGCGACAAGCTCGACCGGCTCGGCATCCCCGCCACCTTCGATTTCCAGCCCACCGGGACGCACTCCTGGGGCTATTGGCA
Organism: Nocardia sp. NPDC051832; assembly: GCF_040681285.1. Lineage (NCBI taxonomy): Bacteria > Bacillati > Actinomycetota > Actinomycetes > Mycobacteriales > Nocardiaceae > Nocardia > Nocardia sp. NPDC051832. The sequence goes on along the minus strand of NZ_JBFAYL010000006.1, from coordinate 33,835 downwards.
GCAGGCACTGAAGGATTCGTGGCCGGTGCTGGCGCGCGGACTCGGGCTGCCCGAGTAGCGGTCAGGCCGCGCGGTAGGAGCGGGCCACCAAAGCCGAACGCAGATACCACAATCCGGAGGGCTGGGCCGGATCGAAACCGGTGAGCTGGGCGATGCGCTTGAGCCGGTAGTCGACGGTGTTGGTGTGCACGTGCAGCACCCGGGCGGTGCGCTGGCGGTTGAGGTTGTTGGCGATATGGCGCCGCAGGGTTTCCAGCAGCTCGGGATGCTCGTCGAGCGGGTCCAGCAGGGAACCGAGGTACTCCCGGCCCGGGCCCGGCCGGGTCAGCTGGTATTCCAGGGCGAGTTCGTCGAACCGGTAGAGGCCCGGCACCGCTTGCAGGCGCTGCACCATGTCCAGCAGCTCGTGGGCCTGGTCGGCGGCGTCGGGGATCAGATCCGGCGTCGCCTGCACCAGCGTCGCGGTGACGCCGACCTGCCCGGCCTGGGACAGCTGCACCACCAGTGCGTCCAGCTCGGCGCTCGCGAACATGCCCGCGGGAATCAGCACCGTGCCGCCGTCCACGCTGAGCAGCGAGAGCGCGTTGTTGTGACAGCGCGTGGCCAGCTCGGCCTGCACCCGCCGCAGTTTGCGCCGCGCCACCACCTGACTGTCCACGGCCGGGTTGGCCTCCTCCCGGTGCGGCGGAATCGCCACGGCCACAACGTCGTACGACGGGGCGACGGTGATGCCGCACTCGCGGGCCATGGTCGAGGTGCTGTGGCCGCCGAGCAGCGCCGAGGTCAGGGTGTGCACGGCGGTGTGATGTTCGCTGACCACCGAGCGCAGCTCCCGCACGTAGGCGACCGAGATGGCGGAGGTGATCTGGTCCAGCATCTCCAGCACCATCTTGGCGCCGTCGACGAGGTTGTCGTAGTCCTTGATCCCGGCGTTGGACACCACCAGATCCAGCCCGATCTTGAAGCCCTCGTGGATGGAGTGGTGGATGGTGTCGATCGGCACGCCCTCCCGGGCCCAGCCCGCCGCGGCCTCCTGCAACCGGGCGAGTTTGGCCGGTATGTCGTTGCCGTCCAGCATGCTCACCGCGAACTCCAGGCAGACCCGGGTGATCGTGGTGACGTCACCGGAGATGGCGTCGCCGGGTAGTGTCCCGCACGGCACCACGTTCTCCACGAAGTGACCGACCATCTGCCGGGACAGTGAGCGGACGTCCTTCAGCGAGGACGACATCGGTTTGCCGGACAAAGTCAGGCTCGGTCGAGCCGAACTGTCGACAGTCATTGGCGACTTCCTTCCACCCCCGAGATTGCTGTGTAAAGCATTCACACTAACCGCAGTATGCCTGGCACGGATCGAATCCGCGGGCAATGTGCGATCGAATAGCCGCCCACCAGGCGAATTTGTGAGCTTGCACAGGTTGCGAGTAATCAGCCGGGGTACCCGGGGTTTTCGAGTCGACCGTTCGGCTGCCGGTGCCGGTAGTATCGCCCACGGCGGGCCGGCACCCCGAAAACCGGGGGCTTGCCCAACATGTGCTGGGCAGCCAAGGTGGGAAGCGGAGTGGTGCGACGAACGGATGGGGGCAGGCGTATGCGACCGGCTCTGAGATGTCTTGTCTGGGAACTGGACAACACCCTGTGGGACGGCGTCATCTGCGACGCCACCGGCACCACGCCGAAGCCGGACGCGCTGCGCACGTTGCGCGCGCTCAGCGACCGCGGCATCTGGCATGCCGTCGCCAGCCGCAGCGATCGCACCCTCACCCTCGACGCGCTCTACCGGCACGGCCTCTACGACATGTTCTCCGCCGTCGAAATCGGCTGGGGCCGGAAGTCTTCCGCGATCATCCGGATCGCCCAGACACTGGGCCTGCCGTTGGAGGCCATCGCCTTCGTCGACGCCGAACCGATCGAACGCGCCGAAGTCGCCCAGGCGCTGCCGCGGGTGCGTTGCTACGCGGCCCGCAACGTCGACGTGCTGACGGCCCTGCCCGACTTCCGGCCCGTGCTGCACTCGCGGCCGACGCCGACCCCGCCGATCGGATTCGACCGGGTGCCCGCGCTGTAGCCACGCGTAACCCGTTGTGACCGAGCCCGATTCCCGGGCGATTCGTTCCCTCGGCCGGTCGTGGCGTTCTACATTGGAACAGTCAACGGGGGTGGCACTCGAGGAGACGCTATGTTCGTCGCAACCGTCATCGTGACTGTCCTGCTGGCCGTGGGCCTGATCCCCTCGGCTTACTTCAAGATCTCGCGCAAACCGGAATTCGTCGAGGCCTACAAGAGCCTCGGCGTCCCGGAAAGCTGGCTCAACCCGTTGGCCGCCGCACTGCTGGCCGGCGCGGCGGGTCTGCTCATCGGCCTCTGGTGGCCGCCGCTGGGCATCGCCGCCGCCGTCGGGCTGATCCTCTACTTCCTCGGCGCGCTGGGCTACCACGCCAAAGCCAAGGACTACAAGACCATGGGCCCGCCGGCCATCATCCTCGCCCTGGCCGTCGCCGCGCTGGTCCTGCGCCTGCTCACCCTGTGAGCACGGTCAGCCGGCCCCGCCGAGGAGGAACTTGGCGGCTTGCTCGCCGATGAAGACAGCGGGGGCGTGGGTGTGGCCGCGGATGAGGAAGGGCATGACCGAGGCGTCGGCGACTCGGAGGGCTTCGACGCCGCGGACTTTCAGGTGCGGGTCGACGACGCTGGCCGGGTCGGTGCCCATCCGGCAGGTGCCGACCGGGTGGTAAAGGGTGTGCGAGTAGCCGTTGAGGGTGAGTTCCAGGGTGGCTTCGAGTTCCGGCGGGGCTTTCGGCGGGTAGATCAGCGGGCCGAGGACCGCCTGCATGGCCGGAGCCGCGGCGATGTTCGCGCAGACGCGCAGGCCCGACATGATCGCGGCGCGGTCCGCGCCTTCGCTGTCGGTGAGGTAACCGGGATCGATCACCGGTTTGGTGGTGGGATCGGCCGCGGCCAAACCGATTCGGCCGCGGCTGTAGGGGCGGAGCAGGACGGTCGCCAGGATCACGCCGTGCTCGGTCGGGTCCTGGAGTCCTTCGTAGAAGAACGGTGCGGGCGCGTAGATCAGCTCCAGATCGGGTAGCTCGAGGTCCGGCCGGGACCGCACGAAACCGTACGCCTCACCGACATTGGAGGTGAGCATCCCGCGGTGGCGGATCAGGAAATCGAGCAGCTGTCGGGGCTTCTCGGCATCGAAGAGGGAGTCGGCGGGGACGCCGTAGCCGATGCCCGCGACCAAGTGGTCCTGTAGGTTCGCGCCGACCTCGGAGTTGTGCTGGACGGTCGCGATGCCGTGGCGGCCGAGCTCCACCATGTCCCCGATGCCCGACAGCATCAGCAACTGCGGGCTGTTGATCGCGCCGCCGCACAGCACCACCTCGCGGCGGGCGGTCACCGTGAAAGTCTCGGGGCCTCGGCGGTATTCGACGCCGACCGCCCGTTTCCCGTCGAACAGCACCCGGGTCGCCAGCGCCTCGGGGAGCACCGTGAGGTTCGCCCGGCGCATGGCCGGTTTCAGGTAGGCGTCGGCGGTGCTCCAGCGGCGGCCGCGGCGCTGGGTCACCATGGTCTGGCTGAACCCGTCGGGCTGCGGGCGGTTCGGCGACTCGACCGAATACCCCGCTTCTCGCACCGCGGTGAGGTACGCCGCCGTCGAGGCCCGTGGACTGCGCTGCTTCGAAACATGCAGCGGACCGGTCGCGCCCTCGTCCGGATACTGCGCGTCCTGGACGTTCTCGATCCGCCGGAACTGCTCGATCGCCGCCGCGAACCCCCACTCGTCGCCGGCGAGCAACCCCCACTCGTCGTAGTCGGCGCGGAAACCGCGCACCCACATCATCGCGTTCATCGAGGAGGAGCCGCCGAACATCTTCCCGCGCGGCCAATAGATCTGCCGGTGGTCCAGCTCCGGTTGCGGCTCGGTCAGATAATCCCAATCCACCTCGGAGCGAAACAGTTTCGAGAAGGCCGCCGGAATATGCGCGAACTTGTTCTTGTCCGGCGGCCCCGCCTCCAGCAGCACCACTTTCGTCCCGTGGTCCGCGCTGAGCCGGTTCGCGAGCACCGCCCCCGCCGACCCGGCCCCCACGATCACATAATCCGCAGCTAGCTCCGTGGTCATAGCCTGACTCCAATCCGCACCGCGCCTTCCCAACATACGAGCCCCTCCCGCTCGCAGCCCGGGTTTCTCCAAAACAATCGCGGACAGCGTGCGGCGGGCATGGCGATCTGTCGGCCGAGTAGCCGCAGCCAGTTCCGGATGATCTTGGATCAGGCCGCGGCGAAGAGCGCGGCGGACGCGGCGGCGGTGAGCAGGTAAGGCATCGGGTAGCCGAGGTGGGAGTAGAAGCGTGCGCGCAGGATCGTTGCCACGGCCAGCAGGAAGTAGGTCGTCAGGCCCAGGGCGGCGGCCAATGCCAGGGGAGGGAAGGCGAGTCCGGCGAGCAGGCCGATCGCGCCGGCGGCTTTGATGACGGCGAGGGGGACAAGGGACCATTCGGGGATTCCGTACTGCTTCATGTTGTCCCGAACCCACTGGGCGCGAAAGACATCGATGAAGGCGGCCACAGCGGCGAATAGCGCCGCTGCGACGGTGACGACGAGGTAGGCGGTGTGCATGGGACCCTCCGGGTTCGGTCTGGCTGGCTTCTGGGATGGTGAACGCGGCCGGCGTGGACACGGTGATGGCCGCTCATAGGGAATGACGGATACCGACGGCGATAGGTGACAGGTGAGCGAGCAGGAATTATTGGCGCGGCGGTTTCAGGAGCAGCGCGAGCACTTGCGGACTGTCGCCTACCGCATGCTCGGGTCGGCGACCGAAGCCGACGACGCGATCCAGGAGGCCTGGTTCCGGCTCGTGAAAACGGACGCTGAGGAGATCGAGAATCTCGGGGGCTGGCTGACCACGGTGGTGTCCCGGATCTGCCTGGACATGCTGCGCTCGCGGGCGTCGCGGCGCGAGGACCCGCTCGATCAGACCGGGCCGGGGGAGGCCGCCTACGACAACGACCCGGAACATGAAGCGGTGCTGATCGATTCGGTCGGCCGCGCTCTGCTCGTCGTCCTCGACACCCTCGGCCCCGACGAGCGCGTCGCCTTCGTCCTGCACGACATGTTCGCCGTCCCCTTCGACGAGATCGCGCCGATCGTCGGCCGCAGCACCGCGACCACCAAGAAACTCGCCAGCCGGGCCCGCCTGCGCGCGCACGGCGAATCCAGCACGCCCGGCTCCGAACTCACCCGGCAGCGCGAGGTCGTGGAGGCGTTCCTCGCCGCCGCCCGCGAAGGCGATCTGGCCGCTCTGCTGGCCGTCCTCGCCCCGGATGTCGTCCGCACCGCCGACCCGGCCGCCCTCCCCGCCGGGATGGCGCTCGTGGTTCGGGGCGCCCAGGCCGTGGCGAAGGAAACCGTTGTCCTGCAACGCCGTTCGCGGGTCGCCACAGTCGCCCTCGTCGACGGCGCGGTCGGCATCCTGGTCGCACCCCGCGGCAAACTCCTGCTGGCCCTGCGAGTCACCCTCGCCGGCAACCAGATCGGCGCCTATGAAGTCATCGCCGACCCCGAACGCCTGCGCAGCCTCGACATCGCGGTGGTCCCAGAGTCCGCTGAGGTTTAGACGCGGGTCGCGGACAGAGCTGTTGCGGAGCTGATTACAGCGCTGAAGGTGAGTACACCCGCGTGATCGCCGCTGTTTGGTGACGACTCAGTCTGTGCAGCCACGAATGGCTGGCGTCATCCAGCAGGGCTCAATAGACATCCCAGAGTGTAGATATGCGCATCTAGCTATGTGCCTGCATCAGTGGGTAGGGACGGCGAATTGGACGCTGGAGTCTTAAAGAAGATCAAGGACGGCGGGAAAAGCGGTTGGGGGTTGGGTGGCGGAGGTAGCGTGGCGTGCGAATTTGTCGGTGGATAGAGAGGTTTGTGGTGGGTTCGGGGTGTGTGGTGGTTACCGGTGGGAGTCGGGGGATCGGGGCGGCGGTCGCGGTGGAGTTGGGGCGGCGGGGGGAGGCCGTTTGTGTGACGTATCGGCGGGATGCGGGGGCGGCGGAGGAGGTTTGCGGGGAGATCAGGAGAGGTGGGGGTGTGGCGTTGGCGGTGCGGGCCGATATGGGGGAGGAGGGGGATATCGAGGGGGTGTTCGCCGCTGTCGATGCGGAGTTCGGGGGGTTGCGGGGGCTGGTGAACAATGCGGCGATACTCGAGAAGCAGTGCCGGGCTGAGGAACTGGAAGTCGAGCGGCTGCGGCGGGTGATGGCGGTGAACGTGATCGGGCCGATGTTGTGCGCGCGAAATGCGGTGCGGCGGATGTCGACGAAGCATGGCGGTGCGGGGGGTGCGATCGTGAACGTGTCGTCGGCTGCGGCGCGGCTCGGGTCGCCGGGTGAGTATGTGGATTACGCGGCGAGTAAGGGTGCGCTGGATACGTTTACGCGGGGGCTGGCGTTGGAGGTCGCCGGGGAGGGGATCCGGGTGAACTCGGTGCGGCCGGGGTTCATCTATACCGAAATGCATGCCGACGGCGGGGAGCCGGGGCGGGTCGATCGGATCGCGCCGAGTCTGCCGATGGGGCGGGGCGGGCGGCCCGAGGAGGTGGCCGAGGCGATCGTGTGGCTGTTGTCGGCGCAGGCCTCGTACGTGACCGGCACGTTCATCGATGTCGCGGGCGGGCGGTGAGACCTACCGCAGGATCTGGAGCGCGGATTTCTCGATGAGGTCGGCGATTTCGGAGTACGAGGCGTAACCCATGCCGGCGCGGACCAGGGCGCCGGCGTAGATGAGTTCCAGGGATTCGACGATGTCGAGATCGGGATCGGGGCCGAGGGCGCGGATGAGTCGTTTGCGGATCTCGGTGCCGATGCGGGTGCGAAGGTGCTCGACGTCGGGATCGCGCCCGAGCAGGGCGCTGGTGACGGCGCCGGAGAGTTCCTGTTCGTCGGCGACGAGCATGGCGATGGTGCGCAGCTCGGCGACGACCCGGACGGTGGGGTCCGGGTCCTCGCTGGCGGGGGACGGGTTGGACACCAGGCGGCGCCAGAAGATTTCGGCGACCAGGTGTTCCTTGGAGGAGAAGTAGGTGTAGGCCGTCGCCGTGCCGACGCCGGCGGCGGCCGCTACCAGACGAATGGTCATGCCCGCGAACCCTTCGCGGGCAAGCACTTCCACGGCCGAGCGAGTCAGCTTGTCGACGGTGTCGGCCTGCTTGCCGGTGAGGCGGCGGCGGGTGGCCTCCATGATCATGGGGGTACCGTCGATGGACTGCGCTTCGGACATGTGCCTGAATCCTACTCGGTCGGGTTTTCGGAATGGACACTGCTCGGCGCCGCACCGGCCGCGGCGCGCCCCGCCCGCCGCCCGTAGAAGCTGCCGTCGCCGAGTGAGGCGCCGCTGACGTAGCCGCCGGTACAGATGCCGGTGGTGCAGCGACCGGCGGCGAACAGCCCCGCGATGGGTGCGCCGGACACGTGCAGGACGCGCGCGTCGAGGTCGGTGCGCAACCCGCCGAGGGTGAAACCGCCGGTGAAGCCGCGCATGTCCCAGGCGGCGAGCGAACCGCTCAGTGGCCGAACCCATTCCGGCTTCTTGCCGAGCAGGGGGTCGGCGCCCTGGGCGGCGTGCAGGTTGTAGGTGTCGACGGTCGACTGCAACGACCGCTCGGGCAGCCCCATGTCGGATTCGAGCTCGGCGACGGTCTCGGCGGCCCACTTCGGGGGCTGGCGGAAGAACGGGGTAGCGGTGACCGTGGCCAGCGCGGCCTCGTAGGCGGCTTCGTCGAGGATGAGGTAGGCCTGATTGTCCTGCTGGATGAGGGTGAGCTGACCGATGCGCCCGCCGTAGGTGTCCTCGGGGACATAGCGCTGACCGCGCGCGTTCACGAGCAGGCCGCGCGCCATCATCTGCGGGTCGCCGAAGAACGCGACTTCGGTGGCGTCCATGTTCGCCAGGTCCGCGCCGAGGGCTTGGGCCAGCCGGATGCCGATGCCGTCGTGTTCCTCGATCGAGGCGGCGGGCCGGCCGATCAGCCGCGGTGCGTACTGCTCGACCATCTGCTGGTGGTAGGCGAAGCTGCCGGTGGCCAGCACGACGCCGCGTTCGGCGCGGATCGTGACCTCCTTGCCGAACTGGGTGGCGAGCACGCCCACCACGCGATCGGTCTCGTCGACGATCAGCCTGCGCAGCCGGGTGTCGTATTCGGCTCGCACACCGAGCGATTCGGCGGTCTCGGCCAGCGGCTTCATCAGCATGTAGCCGCCGCTGCGCTGCCCGACCCGCTTGTCGGTCATCTGCGGGACGTGCCCGCGCGGCGCGGGGGTGGCGATCGCGTTGAACGGCGCGGCGTTCTCGCCGCCGGAGTAGTTGAGACCCTCATCGTGCGGCGGCTCCCAGCCGGGCTCACCCCAGAAGGCCTCGCGGAACGGCACTCCGGCCGCGACGAGCCAGTTGTAATGCTCGACGCTGCCGTTGCAGTAGTCGGCGATGCGGGCCTTGTCGACGCCGGGGCCGATCGCGGCCAGCAGGAACTTCTCCATGTTCTCCGGAGAGTCCTCGAATCCCAGTGCCTGCTGCAACGGGGTGCCGCCGCCGAGATAGATGTGCCCGCCCGCCATCGCGGCCGCACCACCCCAGCCGCCGGTGCGCTCCAGCAGCAGCACGTCGGCGCCGGCGCGGGCCGCTTCGATGGCGGCGCAGACTCCGGCGATGCCGTAGCCGGCGATCACCACATCGGCCCGCAGATCCCAGTCGGTGACCTCGGCGGCGCGCAGGGGGCGAATGGTGGTGGTATCGACCATGATCGGTGAATCCTTACTGTCGGTGCGATGCGCGGTGTACCGGGCCGGTCAGGCGGTTTCGGTCTCGGAGCTCGCCTCGCGTTCGGCCTGCTCTTTCCGTGCCGCCTTCTTTTGCTGGCCCACAATGGTGCCTACCAGAATGTCGAGCTTGGTGCCGCTGGGCCATCCCACGTAGTGGCACAGGAACAAGGCGATTTCGTGGAGTTCGGCCTCGGTGAGCTCGTTGTTGCGCAGGGCGGCGCCGATCTGGATGCCCGCGGTGTCCATCAGGTTCTGCGCGGTGAGCGCGCCCAGGAGCAGCAGCCTGCGGTCCCGGATACTGAGGCCCTCCCGGGACCAGACGTCGGCGAACAGATGATCGGCGGTCATGGCGAAGTGGTCGCCGGGAAAGTTCTGGAATTCGGTGCCGTAGACCTCGGCCATCTTGGCCAGGCCGCGCCGGCGGATCGCGTCGGAGGTCCCGTTGCTGTTGTCGCTCATGACAGTTCGCCTTCGTGCGGTGTCGGCTGGCTTCCGGCGTTCGCCGGTATGCCGGTGGGGCTGGGGGCCGAGCCTGGGCCGACGCCGAGGCCGGTGCCGAGCTGCCCGAGGGCGAGCGCGGCGAGCGGAAGTTCGGTGCCGAGGCGGGCGCCGAGCTCCAGGGCGAGGGCGAGGTCTTTCTCGCCGAGGTCGCGGACGTGCTGGAGAATCGGCAGCCAGAAATCGCCGGGCTCGATGGGGGCGGTGCTGTCGCGCAACATGATCGCGCCCGGCCCGCCGGTGACTGCATCGGAATGCCGGACTACTTTGCCGAGCTCGGTGATATCCAGCCCGGCGGCCTCGGCCAGGCGCTGCGCCTCCGTAGTGGCCGTGAAGGCGATGAAGTGCAACAGGTTGCGCGCCAGCTTCATCCGGGTGCCCGCACCCACCGGTCCGGCGTGCACGATCAGGTCGGCGAACGCGCCGAACGGTTCCCGGATCCGCTGGAACGCGCCGTCGCTGCCGCCGACCATGACCGCCAGCCGCCCGCTGGCCGCCCCGGGTGCACCGCCGCTGATCGGCGCGTCCACGAATTCGACACTGTGCGCGGCGCATTCGGTGGCGAGTTGCTCGGCGGTCCGGTCGCTGATCGTCGAGTGCACCGCGACGACGCTGCCCGGTTTCGCGGTGTCCAGCACGCCGTCGGGTCCGGTGAGCACCGCCCGCACCTGCTCGTCGTTGACCACCGCGATCGAGATGACCTGACACTGCTCGGCCAGCTGTGCGCCGGAGAACGCCGTCGCCGCACCGGAATCGGCGAATTTCCGCATCGTCTCGGCTCGGGCATCGCTGACCGTCAGCCCGCCGCGCCACCCCAGCAGGCGCTCGGCCATGGGCGCGCCCATATTGCCCAGTCCGATGAATCCCACTCGGTCGGTCATGCCCGGAACACCTGTCCGCCATCGATATTGAAGATCTGACCGGTCACCCAGCTCGCTTCGTCGGAGAGCAGGTACAGGCAGGCTCCGACCAGATCCTGGGGCGTGCCCATCCGCTTGAGCGGCAACCGGCTCACCATGTCGGTGACGATCTGTTCCGGGGTCACGGCTTTGGTGGCCTCGGTGTCGATCGGTCCGGGCGCGATGGCGTTGATCCGGATGTTGTTGCCGCCGAGTTCGAAAGCCAGCTGCTGGGTCAGGCCGTTCACCCCGACCTTGGCCAGCCCGTAGAAGCTGGAGTATGTCCAAGCGGCCGTGGAGGATTGGTTGACGATCGAGCCGCCCTTCTTGCGCATGTGCGGCCATACCGCGCGGGTCACGTTCAGTGCGCCGTCCATGTTCACCGACATGAACTTCTTGTAGTAGTCCCACGGCACGGTGAGCAACAGATTGAGCTTCATGTCGCCGTAGATAGCGGCATTGTTGACCACGTGGTCGATGCCGCCGAATTCGGCGACGGTGAACTCCGCCAGCTCCTTGGCGGAATCGGGATCGGCGACGTCGCAGCGCGCGAACACCGCCGTCCCGCCGTCGGCGGTGATCTTCTCCACCGTCGCCTGTCCGCGCTCGGCATTCAGGTCGGCGACAACGACTTTCGCGCCCTCGGCCGCCAGGGCGGCGGCGTAGGCCGCGCCGATGCCCTGCGCGGCGCCGGTGACGATGGCGGATCTCCCGGTAAATCGGGCCATGAGCGGTACTCCCTTATCCTGCGGTCGAAATCAGCTTGGTTTCCAGGTACTCCTCGAACCCGGCGATGCCCATCTCGCGTCCGATGCCGGACTGTTTGTAGCCGCCGAACGGCGCGTCGGCGGAGTACCAGACGCCGCCGTTGACGCTGAGCGTCCCGGTGCGCACCCGGTCGGTGACGTGGCGCAGGCGTGCGGGATCGGTGCCCCACACCGAACCGGACAGGCCGTAGGGAGAGTCGTTGGCGATGCGGATGGCGTCGTCGTCGCCGTCGTGCGGGATGATGACCAGCACCGGCCCGAAGATCTCCTCGCGCGCCACCGTCGCACTGTTCGGGACGTCCGCGATGAGGGTGGGTTCGAGGAAGAAGCCGCGGTCCTGTCCGGCGGGCCTGCCGCCGCCCACCACGATCCGGCCGCCTTCGGCGCGCGCGATCTGCAGATACCGCTCGACCCGGGTGCGCTGGCGTTCGGAGATGAGCGGCCCGCAGACCGTGCCCGGCGAGCTCGGGTCGCCGGGCACGATGCCGCGCAAGGTCGTGGCGGCCACCTCGATCGCCTCGTCGTAGACCGCGCGCGGCACCAGCAGCCGGGTGCTCAGCGCGCAGCCCTGTCCGGCGTGCACACTCACCGAGAATGCCGTAACCCCGACTGCGGCGGCGAGATTCGCGTCGTCCAGCACGATGGCCGCGGACTTTCCGCCGAGCTCGAGGAAGGCCTTCTTCAGGTTCGCCGCCGCGCCCCGCATGACCGCCCGCCCGGTCTGGGTGGACCCGGTGAAGCTGATCATGTCGACCCGCGGGTCCTCGGTGAGGATCGATCCGAGCGCGTGGTTGGCCGAGGTCACGATGTTCACCACGCCGGCCGGGATATCGGTGTGCTCGGCGATGATCGCGCCGACCGCCGCCGCGCACCACGGCGTATCCGGAGCGGGCTTGAGCACCACCGTGTTTCCGGCCGCGAGCGCGGGCCCGAGCTTGGCGAAATTGATCTGGTGCGGGAAGTTCCACGGCGTGATCGCCCCGACCACGCCGACCGGCTCCCGGCGCAGCACCCGGTGGCTCTGGATGCCCATCGGGGTCGCGGTGCCGAGATCGGTTTCCCAGCTGTAGGTTTCGGCGAGTCCGGCCGCGTACTCCAGGTCCGCGACCGGTCCTTCCAGCTGCGGGCCGCGGGTGAACATCAGCGGTGCGCCCGCCTCGGCGACCGTGATCGACCGCAGCTCTTCGATATTCGCCTCCAGCGCGGTGCGCAGCTGGCGCAGGCAGTGCGCGCGGAAGGCGTGCTCGCGAGACCAGTCGGTGTCGTCGAAGGCGGTGCGCGCGGCGGAGATCGCGGCGTCGAGGTCGGCGGCGTTCCCGTCAGCGGCCTGGCCGAGCACCTCCTCGGTGGCGGGGTTGGTCGTGGCGAAAACGCCGTTGCCGCCGTCGATCAGCTTGCCGCCGACCAGCAGTGGCGCACCCCCGGCGGGGAGCAGGTTGCTCATGCACACTCCGATCCTGTCTGGACATGTGTACGGAATATAGTCCGGACTGCGGAAATGGCGCAAGAACGAGTTGCAGAAACAGGTCTCGGCTGCGAATTCTTCTGAGAATCCGGTCGAATCGTTGTCGAAGCCTAGGCCCGCTGGTACCGTCCAGACACATGTCCAGCTATGTGTCTCCCACTAGCGGTCAGAGCCTGTCGATAAGCGAGAACGTGTTCTCGAAAGTGGGGTGCGCGCAATGACAACCGCGTCGGTGGAGCCGTTGATCTTCGATCCGTACGACTATCGCTTCCACGAGGATCCGTACCCGACCTACCAGCGCCTGCGCACCGAGGCGCCGCTGTATCACAACCCGGAACTCGGCTTCTGGGCCTTGTCGCGACATGTGGACGTCGCCAACGGTTTTCGTGACGCGGCGCGGTTGTCGAGCGCCAACGGCGTCTCCCTGGATCCGGCCGCCTACGGCCCGCACGCCCACCGGGTGATGTCGTTCCTGGCGATGGACGATCCGCGGCATCTGCGGCTGCGCCGGCTGGTCTTCAAAGGCTTCACGCCCAAGCGGGTCGCCGAAATGGAAGGCCGCATCAGGGAACTCACGCTGTCCTATCTGGAACCCGCGCTCGAGCGCGGGTCCTTCGACTGGATCGACGAGGTCGCGGGCAAACTCCCGATGGACGTGATCTCGGAACTGATGGGCGTCCCCGTCGCGGACCGCGCCGAGATCCGCCGCCTCGCCGACCTGGTCGTGCACCGCGAAGACGGCGTCCTCGACATCCCCATGGCCGCCGCCAAAGCCTCGATGACCCTGATCGGCTACTACGCCGACATGGTCGCCGAACGCCGCCGCACCCCCGCCGACGATCTGACCTCCGCCCTGCTGAGCGCCGAAGCCGACGGCGACCACCTCACCGAAGAGGAGATCATCGGGTTCATGTTCCTGATGGTCGTCGCGGGCAACGAGACCACCACGAAACTGCTTGGCAACGCGCTGTATTGGGGTGCGAAGCACCCGGGGGAGTACGCCAAGGTGGCCGCCGAGGACCATCTGGTCCCGGACTGGGTCGAGGAGACCCTGCGCTACGACACCTCCAGCCAGATCCTGGCCCGCACCGCCACCACCGATATCGACTACCCGTACGGCACGATCCCCGCCGGGTCGAAGGTGCTGCTGCTGATCGGCTCGGCCAACCGCGATCCCGAGGTCTTCGCCGACGGCGACGCCTACCGGATCGAACGCACCGACAAGGCGGCGCTGACGAGTTTCGGTGCGGGCGTGCACTTCTGCCTCGGCGCGCACCTGGCCCGCCTGGAAACCAATGTCGCTCTGCGGGAATTCGCCGCGCGGGTCCGCGCCTACGACGTGGCCGACGCCGGGATCGAACGCGTGCACTCCAGCAATGTCCGCGGATTCGCGAAACTACCCATCACCGTGGAGGTCCGGTAAATGCCCCGTTTCGAACCCAACCCGGATCGCCGGCCCGCCCTCGTCGCAGGCGCCTCCTCCGGTATCGGCGCGGCCACCGCGGTCGCGCTCGCCGAACTCGGACATCCGGTCGCCCTCGGCGCCCGCCGGGTCGACAAGTGCGCGGAACTGGCCGAGAAGATCGAAGCCGACGGCGGAACGGCGTTCGCGCACCGCCTCGATGTCACCGACGCGGAGTCGGTCGACGCCTTCGTCAGCGCCGCCGAAAAAGCACTGGGCCCCACCGAGATCCTGGTCTCCGGCGCGGGCGATATCGAGTTCGGCCCGGTGCACGAGATGGATCCTGAGCGGTTCCTGCACCAGATCGCCGTGCATTTGGGCGGCGCGCATCGTCTAGCCCATCGCGTGCTCCCGGGCATGATCGCCAGGCAGCGGGGCGATGTCGTGCTCATCAGCTCCGACTGCGCCCCCGAACCCCGGCCGCGGACCGGTGCCTACAGCGCCGCGAAATCCGGCCTCGAGGCGATGGCTCTGCAAATGCGCATGGAACTCGAAGGCACCGGCGTGCGGGCGTCGCTGGTGCGGCCGGGCCCGACCCTGACCGGCATGGGCATGAATTCGACCCCCGAGGTGGTCGGCCCGATGCTCGAGGCCTGGAAGGAGTGGGGATTCGCCCGCCACGCCTACATGCTGCGCGCCCAGGATCTGGCGGCCGCGGTGGTCGCGGTGGTCAGCGTCCCCCGCGGCGCGCACCTGGTGCTCGTCGAAGTCCAGCCCGAAGCGCCGCTGCGGCCGGCGGACGCCTGATCCCCGTGGGAGGAACCAGCCATGAAGATCGTCGCTGATCTGGATCTGTGCCAGGGGCATGCGGTGTGCCAGGACGAAGCGCCCGATGTCTTCAGCGTCCCCAAGCGCGGCAAGGTCGAAATCGCCGACCCCGCAGCCGATTCCGCCGACGTGCAGCGCGCGGTCCGGTACTGCCCGACCCAAGCGCTCTCGATCGTGACCGAGAACCGAACCGAAGGAGCCCGGTGATGACCGGTTACCCCCGCACCGAACTCGACGACATGGTGCAGCGCTGGCTGGTGGAGAACCAGCGCTGCGAGGAGAAGGGCGACTGGAAACCGCTCGCCGAGATGTACACCGAGGACGCCACCTACGGCTGGAACTACGGGCCGACCCAGGAGTTCATGGCGGTCGGGCGCGCGGAGATCCGCGAGCTCGCCCTCGGCCAGGAGATGTTCGGCCTGGAGGGCTGGACCTACCCCTATCAGGAGTTCGTGGTCGACGAACGCAGCGGCACCGTCATCGGCCTGTGGAAGCAGATCAGCGAACGCACCCGCCCGGACGGTTCGCACTACTCACCGCAGGGCATCGGCGGCAGCTGGTTCCGCTACGGCGGCGACTTCCAATGGTCCTGGCAGCGTGACTTCTTCGACTTCGGCAACGTCTCGGCGATGTTCTTGGAGATGATCCAGAACAACGCGCTCTCGGATGGCATGCAGAAACGCATCCAGCGCTCGGTCGCCGGGCCGCTGCCCGGCTGGTATCCGGTCGGCGAAGGACCGGCGCCGCTGTGGTGAGTAGTTTTGGCCAGCTCGACCGGGCCACTCTCGCACGCCTGGTCCCGGAGCTGCTGCTGTGCGGGCACCTCATCGACCGGTCCGGCATGGCGCACTGCATCGCCGCGTTCGGCCGGCCCGGCATGACCGCGGTCGCGATCGAGGAATGGCAGGTGGCCAGCCCGGTCTACACCCGGCGGATGCGCCGCGCCCTGCGTATCGAAGGCGACGGGGTCGAGACGATCTTCAAGGGCCTGCAGCTCGACATCGGCGCGCCACCGCAGTTCATGGACTTCCGGTATCGCGTCGAGGACCACGATCACGGCGAATTCTGGCTCGACCACTGCGGGGCGCTGCTCGATGTGGAGCCGATGGGCGAGGAGTTCGTGGTCGCGATGTGCCACGACATGGAGGACCCGACCTTCGACGCGACCGCGCTGGCGACCAATCCGCACGCCCAGGTCCGGCCGATCCATCGGCCGCCGCGGACCCCGGCCGACCGGCATCCGATGTGCGCCTGGCGGGTCACCATCGATCCGGCGCACGAACCGCCGCCGGTGCCGGCGAACTCCGATCAGGTCGCGAATTCGTTTGCGGCGCAGCTGGAACTGCCCGATATCGATCCGGAGGACGAGGGGCGGTCCGACTATGCGGGCCCGCTG
The DNA here is from genome assembly GCF_040681285.1 of Nocardia sp. NPDC051832. Taxonomy (NCBI): domain Bacteria; kingdom Bacillati; phylum Actinomycetota; class Actinomycetes; order Mycobacteriales; family Nocardiaceae; genus Nocardia; species Nocardia sp. NPDC051832. The sequence goes on along the minus strand of NZ_JBFAYL010000006.1, from coordinate 17,761 downwards.
CTCAGCGATCTGCGTTTCGCGGACTTCTCCCGATCGGCGCTGATTCGCCTGGCCGACGAGGTCTGCCTGCAGCAGCACCTGCTGGCCCTGGGCTTTCTCATCGCGGTCCGCGCCCGCACCGACCGTGCGGCCGAGATCGGCCGCAAACAGTTCACCGGCATCGCCGGGATCACCTCCGAACGACTGCGCGCCGCACTGGATCTGGGTGACGACACCGCCGGGCTTGCCACTGTGCTGCGCGTGCATCCGGCGTGGAATCCGCTGTCCTACACCGGTATCCAGATTACCGACACCCCCGACTCGGTATCGATCCGGCTGCCGCGCCGCAGCGGCGCGCAATCGGACGGGGTGTGGCCCGCCCTGCTCGACCCCGGCCACCTGCAACCGCTGGAGGCGATGGTGCGCGGGGTGAACCCGTGCGCCTACGTCCGTGCGGTCGAGGCCGACGAGTTCGGCTGGAGCGTCGAAATTGCCCTCGGGACAGCGCCTTTCCGGGAAGCTACAGAGGTGGCGATCACCCGGTTCAGCAAGGGGGCCGCCTTCACTTTCACCGATCGCGGCATTCCGTTGCCGCTGACCGTGCGGTAACGCACGACAAGGAAGAACCATGGCCAATAATTTCGCCGACCTGTACGAGCACTCCGCCGACGCGATGCCGGACCGGGTGGCCGTGATCGAAGGGGACCGGCAGGTCAGCTTCGCCGAACTCGACGCCAACGCCAACCGGCTCGCGCACTATTTGGCCTCGACCGGCGTGCGGGCCGGCACACACGTCGGCTTCCAGATGCACAACGGCATCGCCACCCTGGAGACGCTGATCGCCTGCTTCAAGATCCGGGCGGTCCCGATCAACATCAACTACCGGTACGGCGCGGACGAACTGCGCTACGTCTACGACAACGCCGACCTCGAGGTGCTCGTCTACCACGACACCTACGAGGCCGCGGTGCGCCCGGCCGCCGCCCAGGTCGAGTCGCTGCGCGAGCTGATCGTCGTCGGCGAAAGCAGCGGCGGGACAACGCCGTACGCGGACGCGCTCGCGGCCGGCGCCCCGGACCGGGACTTCGGGCCGCGCAGCGCCGACGATCTGTTCATGATGTACACCGGCGGCACCACCGGCCTGCCCAAAGGCGTGATGTGGCGCCAGGAGGACATGTGGCGGGTCCTCGGCGGCGGCATCGACTTCTACACCAACGAGCCCGTCGCCGACGAGTTCCAGCAGTCCCGAGTGGGTTCCGGCAACCCCCAGATGACCTGGTTCGTCCTGCCGCCGCTGATCCACGCCGCCGCCATGATGCCCACCTTCACCGCGCTGTGGTCCGGCAACGCGGTGGTCTTCGAGCCGAAATTCGATCCGCAGCGGATCTGGGAGGTGATCGAACGGCGGAAACCACAGGTGCTTGTCATCACCGGGGACGCCATGGCCCGGCCGCTGATCGATGCCTACCGGGTGCGCCCGGTCGAATCCTCGGTGCTCGCCATCGGGTCCGGCGCGGCGCTGCTGTCGCAGCCGGTGAAGAACACCCTGCTGGAGATGTTCCCTTCGACGATGGTCACCGATTCCATCGGGTCCTCCGAAACCGGTTTCGGCGGCATCGGTGTCGCGCAGAAGGACGACAACCCGAGTCGGGGTCCGCGGGTGCAGACCGGGCGCGGGGCGGTCGTCGTCGACGACGACGGTCATCCGGTCGGGCCGGGGGCGGAAGGCTGGGTGGGCAAGACCGGCGCGGTGCCGCTGGGCTACTACAAGGATCCGGTCAAGACCGAGAAGCTGTTCAAGACCGTCGACGGCGCGCGCATGGTGATCACCGACGACCGGGCCCGCAAGGAATCCGACGGGTCGATCACGCTGCTGGGGCGCGGGAACATGGTGGTCAATACCGGTGGGGAGAAGGTGTTCGTCGAAGAGGTCGAGGCCGTGGTGAAGGCGCACGAGGCCGTCTACGACGCGGTGGTGATCGGTATGCCGCACGAACGGTGGGGTCAGCAGGTCGCCGCGGTCGTCTCGGCTTCGGGGCGGGTGGAATTCGGCGATCTGGAAGCGCATGTGCGCAAGCATCTGGCGGGATACAAGGTGCCGCGCCGGATCTGGCTGGCCGAGGAGGTCGTGCGCTCCCCGAGCGGCAAACCCGACTATCGCTGGGCCAAAGACTTTGCGGCACAGCACGAGCCGACCTATCAGGTGGAATGATCCGCGGACATCCGCGCCCGACTTCCGCGTACCCGATGGAGGCAAACGCTATGAGCACCACCGAAACCACGGCCACCCTACCGGCTCGGGTCACGCCCGAGCTGATCGCGCGGCTCACCGGCATGGTCGTCGCGAGCGACGCCGACCCGTACGAAATGATCGAGGTCTACACCGGCGCGACCGTCGGCTCGCTGCCGCAGTCCACGCCGGAAGACATCACCGCCGCCTACGCCAAGGCCCGTGCCGCGCAAAGGGAATGGGCGTCCTGGCCAGTGAAGCGTCGGCTCGCGGTCTTCGAACGCGCGCACGAACTCTTGCTCGCCGAATGCGAGACCACCGCCGACTTGATCCAAGTCGGCTGCGGCAAGGCCCGGCGGATGGCTGTCGAGGAGTCCTGCGATGTGCCGATGGTCATCAGCCACTACCTCAAGACCGCGCGAAAGACCCTGCGCCCCAAGCGTCGCGGCGGCCCGCTGCCGGTGCTGACCAGCTCCACCGAAGAGCATCGCCCCAAGGGTGTGGTCGCGGTGATCGCGCCGTGGAACTTCCCGTTCGCGATCGCGCTGTCGGATTCGATCCCCGCGCTGATCGCCGGCAACGGGGTGGTGCTGAAGCCGGACAACAAGACCGCGCTCTGCGCGCTGTTCGGCGTGGAGTTGCTCTACCGGGCGGGCCTGCCCGAGGGACTGTTCCAGGTGGTGTGCGGTGAAGGCCCGGAGGTCGGGCCGACGCTGATCGACAACGCCGACTTCGTGATGTTCACCGGCTCCACCGCCACCGGCCGCATCGTGGGCGAAGGAGCGGGCCGCAACCTGATCGGGTGCAGCCTGGAACTCGGTGGCAAGAACCCGCTGATCGTGTGCGCGGACGCGAACCTCGACGAGGTGATTCCAGGTGCGACCTTCGCGGTGTTCGCCAACTCCGGGCAGGCCTGCATGCACATCGAGCGGATCTACGTGCACGAGAGCCGCTACGACGAGTTCGTGCGCCGATTCGTCGCCGCCGCGGCCGATCTGAACGCCAAGATCGGCGCGAGCTACGACTACACCCCCGAATTCGGGTCGCTGGTGTCGGTGCAGCACATGGAGCGGGTCGCCGCCCACATCGAGGACGCGCGCGCCAAGGGCGCCACCGTGCTGACCGGCGGCAAGCCGCGCCCCGACATCGGGCCCGCGTTCTATGAGGCCACCGTGCTGACCGGCGTCACCCCGGAGATGACGCACGCGCGCGCGGAGACCTTCGGCCCGGTCGCCGCCGTCTACAAGTTCGCCGACGAGCAGGAGGCGATCCGGCTCGCCAACGACACCGACTATGGGCTCAACGCCAGCGTCTGGAGCGGAGATCCGGCCCGGGCCCGGCGGATCGCCGCCCAGCTCGAAGCCGGCAACATCAACATCAACGACGGCTTCGTCACCACCTACGCGTCCAAGGCCACCCCGTCGGGCGGGGTCAAGAACTCCGGGGTCGGCGCCCGGCACGGCGACGACGGTCTCCTCAAATACACCGACACCATCAACGTCGGCGTGCAGAAACGCCAGGTGCTGGCGGCACGCGACGGCATGCCCTACCCGAAGCAGTTGCAGATGACCCTGGCGTCGCTGCGGCTCATGCGTCGAACTCGCTTGCGCTGAGCCCGTAGTGCGCCGGGCCCTAGAAGGAGGCAGCCATGGCGGCTCCGTCTTTTCCGGCCGGTTTCGATTTCACCGACCCCGAACTGTGGGAACAGCGAAGTCCCGTCGAGGAATTCGCGTTGCTGCGCCGCACCGCGCCGGTGTGGTGGAACGCGCAACCCGACGAGACCTCGGGCGGCTTCCGGGACGGCGGCTTCTGGGTGGTGAGCCGGCACGAGGACGTGAAAGAGATCTCCCGGAACTCGGAGCTGTATTCCGCGCAGCGCAAAGGCGCGATCATCCGGCTGCCCAACGACACCACCCCGGAACAAATGGAACTCACCGGCGCGCTGCTGGTGAACATGGACCCGCCCAAGCATTCCCGGACGCGGCGCATCGTCACCAAGGGCTTCACGCCGCGGGCGGTGGAAGGCTTGCGGGCGGCGCTGACCGAGCGCGCCGCCCGCATCGTGCACGAGGCCAAGAAGTCCGGCGGCGGCGATTTCGTGCAGCAGGTGGCGTGCGAGCTGCCGCTCCAGGCGATCGCGGAGCTGCTGGGGGTGCCCGATGTGGACCGGCGCAAACTGTTCGACTGGTCGAATTCGACGCTGAACTACGATGATCCGGAGTACGGCGACGCGAATATGGCATTCGCTGAAATCATCGGTTACGCCTGGAACATGGCCGAGCAGCGGCGCGCCAGCCCGGTCGGCGATATCGTCAGCACGCTGGTGCACGCGGGCCTGGACGGCGAGGCGCTCGGCTCCGACGAATTCGGTTTCTTCGTGGTGCTGCTGGCGATCGCCGGCAACGAAACGACACGCAATGCGGTGACGCACGGCATGAAAGCATTCGTGGACCACCCCGACCAATGGGAGCTCTACCGGGAACAGCGCCCCAGAACCGCCGCCGACGAAGTGGTGCGCTGGGCGACACCGGTGAACGCCTTCCAGCGCACCGCCACCCAGGACGTCGAACTCGGCGGCGCGCAGGTCAAGGCGGGGGACCGGCTCGGATTGTTCTACAGTTCGGCCAATTTCGACGAGGACGCCTTCACCGACCCGTTCACCTTCGACATCCTGCGCGACCCCAACCCGCACGTCGGTTTCGGCGGCACCGGCGCGCACTACTGCGTCGGCGCGAATCTGGCGCGGCTGGAGATCGATCTGATGTTCAACGCCATCGCCGAAGTCATGCCCGACATCACCGAGGTCTCCGAACCGGTGCGCTTGCGGTCCGGCTGGATCAACGGCATCAAGAGCTGGCAGGTGCGCTACGCGTGAGCGCCCGCCGCGAACGTGGCGCGCCCGGGTCGGGGCGCGCTACGTTCCGGCTGGTCAGCAGGTCGGCGCAATGCAATTGAGCCGGAAATCCGCCGAATTGTGGGTCACTCCAGTGCGTTGCATCGTGAACAGGCCGCCGGCTCGGCCGTCGAAAGTGCCGCCATGGGAGACATTCCACTGGATATCCGCGTAAGCGGGCCCGGCGTTCTCCACCGAGTAATTGACGTGACCGGTACTGAAGAATCCGTTGTGGCTGGAACCCTGGTGCCACACGGCCCGCGCGCCCCGATCGATGATCTGCGGCGGCGAGACGACGAACGGGCCGCCCTTCTCGATCTTGGCTACGCGCAGAATGAGCCGGCGCGAGGTGTTGTTCACCAGGCTGAGATAGACGGTCGGTGTGGTGGGCGGGGGCGGGGGCGGCTGGGCGTGTACCGCGGCCGTCGATCCGGCCACGGCGGCCCCTGCCAGGGCGACGATCACGGCGTAACGCAAACGTCCGAGCGAGTAGGTCGGTGTGCTGAACATGTCTGTCGGTCCTTTCTGTGCGAGGACCGCGCCTGGGAGACGCCGCGCGGCTGATACCACGGTGCGCCCGGCCAGGCTCCGGATCATGAGTAGCCGGCTACCTCAATCCGGAGGAGACACCTCCGCTACGGAGCGATCACGTGGTCCGCCGGTAATGACCCTCCATGAATTGGGTCCAGGCTCCGTCGTCGCCGAGCGTCTGTGAGCGCAGCACCCAATGGTCGTCTGCGAGGAACTCGATGCTGTCCCGATAGCGTGCGAGGGTGTTCTCGTCGACCATGGACGGTCCCTCGCTGTCCAGCGTCAGCACGGTGCGACCCGCGTCGAGCACGCCTTCATAGACGAACATGTGCGGGCCCATCGACGACACCCAGTTCCCCACGAATTTCTCCCGCCAGGGGTCGAACCCGAGGCTGAGACTCCACTGAGCCGGGGCCCCGTCCGGTCCTTGCCCGACCCCGCTCGAGCGCACCCAATACTCGCCGAACGCCGCGAATTCCTCGGTCCCGGTGTCGGTCTGAGGTTCCTCGCCCGGACCCATTTCCATGAGACCGGCGAATGTCCACTGGCCGATGAGCTTGCGCAACCATTCGTGTTCCGCCTGTGGCTTGTGATCGTGCACGGTGTCCTCCCGAGCTGGCAGTAGAGGGAATGTTTCGCCGCCAACAAGTCTGCCCCGTTCGGTGTTTCCGGGAGGTGCGTTCGCCGTGCAGACGCCTGGCCTACCTGCGACGGCGGTACTTGACCCGGCACGGCTGCTGGAGCTGCACCACCATCTTGGAGTGGTCGTTGCGGTAGCTCTCCGAGGGCTGAGCCATCTCGAACTCCCAGTCGCGCAACAGGAGTGAGAAGATGGCCTTGAGCTGCATGAGCGCGAAGGCAGCCCCGACGCAGCGGTGCCGGCCCGCGCCGAAGGGGATCCAGGTCCAGCGGTTGACCAGGTCTTCCTGATTCGGGTCGATATAGCGGCCGGGATCGAACCTCTCGGGGTCCGGGAAGTCCGCGGCGAGCCGATTCGAGACCGCGGGAGTCGCCGCGACCAGATCGCCTTCCTCGATCCGATGTCCGCACACTTCGAAATCGCCGCGCGCCACCCGCATCAGGATGATCAGCGGCGGATGCAGCCGCAGCGTCTCCTTCAGCGTCGCTTCCAGATTCGGAATCTGGCGCAGGGCGCCGAAACTGATATCGGAGCCGTCGGCGTAGAGCTCGTCCAATTCGGTCACCACGGTGCGCATCAAGTCCGGGTGGCGGAGCAGTTCGATGATCGACCACGCGGCGGTGCCGGAGGTGGTGTGGTGGCCGGCGAACATCATCGAGATGAAGATGCCGGTGATCTCGCTGGCGCTGAACCGGGGTTCGCCGTCGTCGCCGGGCACCGAGACCAGCACGTCGAGCATGTCCCGATCATCCTTGCCCGCAGGCGGATTGGCTTTGCGGCCATCCATGATCTCCTGCACCAGGGCGACGAGCTCGATCCGGGCGGCATCGCGGCGCTGGAAGCTTTCGATCGGCGCGTACGGGTCCACGTAGGCGAGGGCGTCGGTGCCGCGCTCCAGGTCGTGATAGAGCCGGGCGAAACGGCCGTCGAGCTGATCGCGGAACTTCTTGCCGATCAGGCACGCCGACGACGTGTAGATGGTCAGCTCGGCGAAGAAGTCGAGCAGGTCGATTTCGCCTTCGTCGCCCCAGTTCCCGAGCATCTGCTCGACCTCGCGGGCGATGGTCGCGGCATGGCCGCGCATCTGCTCGGCCCGCAGCGCCGAATTGTGCAGCATTTCCTTGCGGCGCTCCGGTGGGGCGTCGAATACCACCCCGTCACCGAAGATCGGCTTCATGAACGGATAGGCCGCGCCCTGATCCAGATCCTCGTCGCCGGAACGGAAGAAGAATTCGTTCGCCTCGGCGCCGGACAGCAGGATCACGCGTTTATCGGCGAGGTCGAACGCCCCGACATCGCCGCATTCCGCGCGCACCCGGCGCATCAGGCCGATGGGATCCTCGCGGAATTCGTCGAGGTGGCCGTGCTCGGGCTCCGGCCCGGACGCGTCGTGCAGGGAAACCCGGCGGGGTTTGACCAGGGTCATGGGAAATCCTCCCGATAAGACTGCCCGAAACGACAGATGGACACCTGTCTGGACAGTACTATGGGTCCGATTGGCGGGCAAGGTGATTCACCAGGAGAGCCGATGGGTTCGACAGCGAAGACCAGAACGTGGCGCGAATTCGCCCGTGTCACTTGGCAGGTACTGCGCCTGAAAGTCGCGGGCGCGGGGTTGGTGTGCTTTCTCGTCGCGCTGGTCGTGCTGGTGCTGTCGATGTACTCGGGACGGTTCGTGCCGACGGCCGCGGTGACCGTCGAGACCGCGCGCAGTGGGCTGGTGCTGAATCCCGATGCGAAAGTGGCGTTCCGGGGTGTGCAGATCGGGCGGGTGGCGGCGGTCGACCGGGTGGACGGACGGGTGCGGTTGCGGCTGGAGCTGGATCCGGACCAGTTGCGGCTGGTGCCCGCCAACGCCCGCGTCGACATTCGCTCGAGCACCGTCTTCGGGGCGAAGTTCGTGCATATGACCGCGCCGGAACAACCGGCACGGGAATCGTTGCGGCCGGGTGCGGTGCTGCGCGCGGAATCGGTGACCGTCGAGTTCAATACGGTGTTCGAGCATCTGACGGCGTTGCTCGCCAAGGTCGACCCGGTCCATTTGAACGCGACTGTCACCGCACTGCGGGTCGCGCTCGAGGGGCGGGGCGACAAACTCGGCGAGCTGCTGACGGGCTCGGATGCGCTACTGCGCGAGCTGAATCCGAGCTTGCCCGCGCTGCAACGAGATCTCGCGGCGACCGCGGAGGTGACCCGGTTGTATGCGGAGACGGTGGCGGATCTGTTGCGAAGCACCGCGAATGTGACCGGTACCAGCGGGACCATCGTGGAACGGACGGCGGATCTGGACGCGGTACTGGCGAGTCTGATCGGGCTCGCCGACACCGGAGCGACGGTATTGCGGGAGGGGGAGCGGCCGCTGGTGCAGGCGCTCGACTACTTGCGGCCGACCACCTCGGTGCTGAGCGGGTACCGAACGGCGCTGGCGTGCGTCATCAACGGCATCGCGGTGACCTTGCCGTTCGGGGAGCGGCTGATGGGCGGCCTGCGGCCCGGGGCGTCGTTCAACACGAACCTGCAAATGGGTTCCGCGCCTTACCGATACCCGCAGGATCTACCGAAGGTGAACGCGAGCGGCGGGCCGCAGTGTTTCGGGGCTGCCGACTTCGTGCCGGGGTCGCATACGGACTATCTGGTGACGGATACGAATGTCGGAGCGCCGTTTCTTCCGTCGACCTCGGTGAATCTCAACGGGGACACGGTGTTTCAGGTCCTGTTCAGCGGGTTTCCGGGGGTGCGCTGACCGCACCCCCGGAAGCTCACGAACGCTTCGTCAGCGGGCGGCGCGGGCTCCGAGGGCCGCCGCGACGAGCACGACGATTCCCTCGGCGACCGCCGTCCCACCCAGCGCGTGCGCCGCCGACAACGTGGTCGTCCCCGCCGAGCCCAGGAACACCGTCCCGAACACCGCGATCCCGACCACGACCCCGAGCTGCACGTTGGTGACCAGAATCCCGCTGGCGTCGGCCGCCAATTCCATCGGCACCTTCGCCAGCGTCCGCGTCATCAGCGGGCTGAACGCCAGCCCGTTGCCGACTCCCATGAGCCCGAACAGAATCCAGCCCACCGGGCCGAAATCGGACCCGTCCCGCAGCAGCATCCCCAGCGTCACCATCGAAGCCGCGGCCAGCACCAAGCCGGCGGGAATCATCGGCGCGTGGAACCGCGCCGGAATCCGATCCCAGCGCAGACTCGCCACCGCGAACGTCAACCCCATCGGAATGAACAGCAGCCCCGCGTGCAGCGCGCTGTATCCGAGCGTGCTCTGCAAATGGATCGCCATCACGAACATCCAGCCGCCGAAGGTCGACATGATCACGAACAGCGTTGCCGCCGTGAGCAACAGCCCCGGCGCCCGCAGCGCGCGCTGCGCGAACAGCGGCGCCCCGCCGCGCGCCGCGACCCACCGTTCGATCGCGACGAACCCGGCGAACCCGAACACGCTGGCGCCCAGCAGAATCCAGGTCCACAACGGCCAATCCTGTTCGTGCCCCAGCACCAGCGGCAACACCAGCAGCAGCACCGACACCGTCAGCGTCACCAGCCCGGGCACGTCCACCTTGCGCTGGAACCGCGGCCCACCGGCGGGCAGCACCCGCGGCGCGAGCACCAGCAGCGCCACCCCGATCGGGACATTCACCAGAAACACCCCGCGCCAGCCGCTGCCGAACAGATCCAGGTACACGATCAACCCGCCGAGCACCTGCCCGACCACCACGCCACCGGAGATGATCGCCGAATACATGCTCAGCGCCCTGGCCCGCGCGGTGCCGGTGAACGTGCGCTGAATCAACGTCATCACCTGCGGCACCATCGCCGCCGCACCCACACCCTGCACGAACCGGAACACGATCAGCGAAGCCTCGTCCCAGGCCAGACCACACGCCAGCGAGGCGATCGTGAACAGCGCCAGCCCCGCGACGAACGCCCGCCGCTGCGAGAACCGGTCACCGAGCCGAGCCCCCGTCACCAGCAGCACCGCATAGGCGATCACATACCCGGCAACAATCAACTGCAACGCCGAACCACTGGTATTCAGGTCACTGCGAATCGAAGGTATCGCCACATTGACGATCGAGGAATCGAGCACCGCCATGAACTGCCCGGTGAGAATGATGGCCAGAATGCCGAATGTACGTCGTGAATCCAGAGCAGGCGCTGCCTCCGGAGCTGTCAGCGGAACCGGCACGGGCTGCGCCGGCAAAGTCTGTGTCATGCCTCGAAGCATGTGCCGATTCCGGCACCGGTAACAGGAGCCCAATAAAACTAGTACTGGCAGCACCTGGATATGAGTCGACAACGTACAGCGACGGAGCGCGTAATCCTCTGACTAAACGGCTTCGCACCCGACCCCGTTGCCGTTGTCGTCCAGGTTGTAGACATCCGGCCCGATCACCCGCACCGGGCCGGTATAGGCAGGGCCGTCCCCGTTGCCATTCGCGCAGTCCACGTCGCTGGTGACGGGCACGCACGGATCGTAGGAGGAATGGCACGTCTGCTGAGCTTGTGCGATGTCGAGCCGCTGCCCGACGTCGACGTTGCCACCGTGTCCAGCGAGCACGGATGCGGCGGCCAGCAGCGAGGCTGAAGCGGTGATAAGCGGGAGAGTGGTCATCGTGGTTCCTGTGGGATGTGCGTTCTAAGTTTTACTCGCAATATCGTTGTTTGCTAGATAATTGCTACAAGGCTGTGAGTGGCCGCGCTGGAACGCGGCAGTGTGGGTGACCGGTCTGACATTGCCCCCCATCGGCGGCTGTGAGAAGTTGGTAATGAGCCCGAAACACCGGGCTCCCGGACGAGGGGTGCTGTACCCGGTGTGCGACAAGACGGCCCAGGAGGCCAGTCATGTCGTGGATCGTTCTCGCGCTCTCCGGAGTCCTCGAAGCCGTCTGGGCCACCGCCCTCGGCAAATCTGAAGCATTCACCAAGCTCGTCCCCTCCGTGGTGTTCGGCGTTGCCCTGCTCGGCAGCATGGCCGGCCTGGCCTACGCCATGCGCGACCTCCCCGTCGGCACTTCCTACGCGGTCTGGGTCGGCATCGGCGCCGTCCTCACGGTCGTCTACGCGATGGCCACCGGCGAAGAACCCCTGTCCGTGCTGAAGGTCCTCTTCCTGCTCATGATCATCGGCGGCGTCCTCGGCCTGAAGCTCTCCCACTGAAGCCCGGCACCGGTAACAGGTGCCCGGCAAAACTAGTACTGACAGCACCTGGATAAGCCGAGAGGGATCGGCGACGATCGGTGGGTGACGACAGTGGGAGATGCGCGGGCCTTGAATAAGGCGCAGCGAAACGAGTTGGGCGCCTTCCTGAAGTCGCGGCGGGCGCGCATCACTCCGGAGGATGTCGGGTTGCCGCCGGGCCCGCGACGGCGGACGCCCGGGCTGCGGCGGGAAGAGGTCGCTCAGCTTTCGGGTGTGGGCGTCACTTGGTATACCTGGCTGGAGCAGGGGCGCGAAATCAACGTCAGCGTGCAGGTATTGGACGCGGTGGCCCGCACGCTCGGCTTGGACGCCGCCGAACGTTCACATGTCTACCGTCTGGCGGGCGTGCCCACGATCCCGAGCCCGCACACCGAAACCGGCCTGCCCGAGGAACTTCAGGTCATCCTCGATCATCTGGCGCCACTGCCCGCGGTGCTGCTCAGCGCCCGCTACGACCTGCTGGCCCACAACGACTCCTACGAATCACTGTGCCCGATCCGCGCCGTCGGCGACGTGATCACCGACGTCAACATCGCCAAGCGCGTCTTCCTGACCCCCAAGTGCTGCAACGCCTATCACCACAGCTGGGACGACCTCCGCCGCATGGTCGCCTACCTGCGCGGCGCCTACGCCAAGAACCTGCACGACCCGAGCTGGCAGGAGTTCATCGACGAACTCTGCACCAAGAGCCCCGATTTCGCGACCATGTGGGCCCGCAACGATGTCGCGGTCCCGATCAGCCGCGTGAAAACCGTCCGCAACCTGGCCGTCGGCGACCTCGACATGTTCGTCACTTCCATGTCCCTACCCGCCGTCCCGGGCTCCTGGGTCCAGATCTACACCCCCACCAACGAGGCCGCCTGGACGAAACTGCGCACCCTGCTGGCGATGTCGGAACAGGACCGCGGCGAACCCTGGCTCGAGCACCGCCGCGTCAACCACCCCGAACTCCTCGCCGGCTAGTCGATGGGCAACGGTCTTCACCAAATCAGAGGGATTGCCGCCTGGCCCACGACGTAGCCGATGACCACCGCGGCCGCACCACCGAGCACCACCACGAGCCAGGACTTGCCGCGCCACCGAAGTGTCACCACCACGAGGGTGGTGAGCACAAGAATTCCGATGAGCAGAGCTACGCCAGGTGCGTGATTAACGTACATAGGGTAGCTATCTGCGTGATTGGAATCCATGCTGGTCGGATCGGTTCATCGCGAGTCGATGTTTCACCGGGCAGGCGGCCTGGAGATCATCGTCACTTTTGCGATCCCGCGACTGGCACCCGCCATCTGCGGTGACCGGTGCGAACAGGTAGTCGAAACCTCTGTCAGCACCGGTCAAACCTTCGATCGACGTCCATGCCTTCAGCGCGGCTGCAGCTTCGGGCAGAGACCTGGGAAGGCGTTCGTGCTGCACGTAGATTCCGCTGAACGACCGCCAAGCCTCGGCCACGAGTGTCGGGATTCCCAGCTGATCGATATCCCCGCCAGATCTGTGTTCTCGGGTTTCAGCAGCTCGGCGATCTCAGTGGCGAGATCTGGAAATTCTTCCGCCAGGCGTGGGAACTGGGCTGCCGTCATGCACTGAACCTACAGCCGACAATGTCCACGGCGGGCCAGGCCAACTCACTCATCCGCTGCTGATCGCGCTGACCGAACCGGTTAGGCCGCAGCCCGCCGAGCGCCCATCATGCCGAGGAGCCGGCACGAATCGCTCCCAATAGTCTTGCGGTCATGTCGAAACTGGCACACACCGTCAGCTTTGCAGTCGGTGCCGACACGACTCGGACACCGGTTGTTCTGCTGCATGGCTCACATGGACACGAATCCGATCTCATGCCCCTTGCCAGAGAGTTGGCACCTGGCGCAACCAGGCTCGGCATCCGCGGGACCGTCGACATGGGCGAGGGCTACGCCTTCTTTCATCGGCTTCCGGATCGCCGGGTGGACGAGACGGACATCGCGGCCCGGGTTCCGGTGCTGGCAGATTGCCTCGAAACCGCTTGCACCAACTACAAACTCACCCAACGACCCCTCGCCATCGGCTTTTCGAACGGAGCAATCATGGCGGCGGCGATGCTGCTGAGCCGTCCCGGTCGACTGGCTGGAGCGATCTTGTTCCGACCACTGTCACCATTCATCCACGAGCCTGGTTGCCGCCTGGACAGCACTCCGGTCCTGATTGTCGACGGCGCGCAGGATGCCCGCCGATCACCCGGGGACGGCCAGAAGCTGGCCGAGCAGCTGAGTGCTGTTGGAGGGCTTGTGAGCCATCACATGTTGCCGGTTGGTCATCTGGTCACCGCCGAGGACGTCGAGATAGGCCGCGAATGGCTTCGGCTGTTTGAACATTGAGCAAACTCGGCAGTTGTATACCCCTCGCTCATGTGTGCTGACTTTCATTCAGGGCGAGTGAGCGAGAATGCCGCGACCCGCGCGGTTTGAACTCGCCTGAGCGGGCGTGCGGGAAGAGCAACGGCCGAAGCCTTCTGGTGCCGGCGAACGCGCGATTTTGCCGAATGGCGTGTCTTCAGGCGTGCTGGGTGGCGATGCGGCGGGTGGCGAGTGCGGCGGCGGCGAGTATGAGGGCACCTTCGACGGTGTGCACGATGTTGCCGAAGGTGTCGACAGCCATCATGTGCAAGACGTGGTCACCGCCCGCGAATCCGAGCGCGGCGACGAGAAGGTAGAACGGCCCGCAGAACCAGCTGTAGGCGAGCGCGCCGCGGCGCACCGGCGCGAGAGCGAGCCCGGCGAGGCCGGTGAGCAGGTGGAAGAGGGCGTGCCAGCCGTTGACGGTGACCGGGATGAAGCCCAGGAACTGGATCGTGCACGAGTTCATGTGGCCCCCGAAGGCCATGTCGGGGTAGATCCCGAAGGCGATGACGCCGTTGGCGGTGAACCAGGCCCCGAACGCGAACACGAAGAACTGCAAAGGGGTTGCCAGGACCGCGCTGACATAACGCAAGGCCAGGGCACGGAAATCGGCGAACGACAAGGGGGGTCCTCTCGGTGGGTGCGGGTGCTGGAATGCTCCCCGCCGTTCTAGGCCACTCGTCCTAGAAGTAGGGTGCGAGTATGTTCTAGGACTACTGTCCTAGTCAAACGGCGGTGGTTCGGAGGAGTGTGGTGGCGCGAGATACCCGGATGCGAATGGTTCGCCACGCGGCACTGCTGTTTCGTGGACAGGGGTACGCGGCCACCGGATTTCGCGAGATCGTGGAGCGTGCGGGAACCCGGCGCGGGGTCATCTATCACCACTTCCCGCGCGGTAAGACCGAACTGGCCGAAGAAGTTCTGGCCTTGACCGATTCCACGGTAGGGCCAGCCATCGAGATGGTGTGCGCGCGCCAGGAGCCCATTCCGGCGATGCGGGCGATCCTCGCCGGAGCGAAGATGGTGATGACCGGTGGCGGCTATCCGCCGGGCTGTCCGATCGCCGCCATCGCCCTCGGTGCAGGTCCCGATGATCCCGGCCTGCTCGGCGCGGCGCGTGACGTCTTCCGCCGCTGGCAACAGCCCTTCCGGGACTGTCTGCAACGCAACGGCATTCAGGAACCCGATGCGACGAACCTCGCGACGCTGCTCATCGCCGGCCTGGAAGGTGCACTCGTCCTGTGCCGAACCGAAGGCACCACCGAGCCGCTGGACCGGGTGGCCGCCGGACTCGAACGCGCCCTGCGCACGTAGGAAACAGGCCGATCGAACAAACTGAATTTCCGCTTGCAAGGCCCGCTTGTGACGGGTCAGCTCCCTGAGTTCCTGCCGGAGTTGTGATCGCCCTCGATTTCGTCAGGCCTGGCCGACCAGAGAGGAACCGTGACCGGTGCTGATCTCGCTACTGGTGTGTCAGCTGCCCGGAGGTTTTGGCGGGCACCGCGTTGGGGGTCGATGGACTGGAGCCGCGGCCAGGCCGGGATTTTGGTTGATGCGGAACTGGGCGATGCCCGAGGCTCGCGACAGTGCTGTGTCACCCCTATCGTCTAGGTTTGCCGCTATGGATGAGCAACACCGTCGGAGCGAACACGCCTTGCTGGCATCGCGGGCGTATGAGGCGGCGGAGCAGGCGCTGCGGACGGCGGAGCGCACCTTTGTCGCGGCGATTGGTGCGGCATGGCCAGACCTGGATCCGGATCATGTGATTGCGGTGTGGAAGGAGCTGCGGAGGTCGGCGCAGCACACGAATGTTGAGCAGGCCGCACTCCTCGCAGGGTTGGATCGGCGGGTGACCGCGGACCAGGCGGGGGAGGTGTTGCAGGCGGTGTGGGCAGCGTTTCCGGGCTACACGTTTCATGACGCGCAGCGCGCGCCGGGTGTTGTCGTGGATACGAGGCATCCGGGGACCTGGTTGTTGCATTGGCTGGACGGCCCGGACGGGTGGGCCGCATCGTTTGTCGATCGCGGGCAGCCGGTGCCGGGTGTGACGGTGCGGGCGATGCGAGATGGCCTGCTTATCTCTCCCGAGTAGTGGAGAAAGCCTCTGCACTGGACTGTCCGGGTGGCCGAGGGTGAGCGAACCCGATGAGTGCGGGGGTCGGCCGTACGGGCCGTTGCCGACGCGCCGACGCTCGGGTTGGGCCGCTGGGCGTGCGGTTCGGTTGGCCAACGGTTGGGCTCACGAACGCACACAGCCGAGTCGAGTATCAATCTGTGGTGACCGTGGGATCGGTTCCAAGATCGATGATTTCGGGTGGCTCCCAGGTGAGTACGTTGATGCAGTCCTCGTCCACGAGGAAGTATTCGCGAAGTCCATCTTGCTCACCCCGCCAAAAGGTGGGGCGCTGCCGCTCGAGGTCGAGCCAGCCGCCTCGGAGGACTTCCCACAACCAGCCGTGCGGTTCGCTGTAGGTGTTCCAGTATTCGGTGAGGTCGCCTTCATCCAGTACCCGGAAACCTACTGGGCGACGGAACACCACATGGGCGTGCGAGAAGCTGGGCCCCTGAATGGCAATGGTGAGATCACCGTCGTAGCGCAGATCTCGCACCGCTTTCGACGTGTACCGGCTCGACTCGGCTACCAGGCGACACTGCGGGGCGAAACTCGGAGTGGATTCGGCTCCCTCTGGCTCGCCAGACACGGTAGGCATGAGCCCAATCATGCCTGGCCTTAGCGGTGAGCCTGCGACCGACGCGATGACCTTCGACAGCGAATGCACTCTTCCGCCGCAACCCGCCGCGCGGTTTCGCATCGGCCAACGCGGGCGCGGGGAAGATCGACTGGCGAAGGACATCTGACGCCCGCCGAACGCAAGTCTTTGCCGACGTGCGTTCGGCTGGCGCAAAAGGTCCTCGGCTCGTTGATGTTTCGCGACCCGCGCGGCCCGGCTCGAGGGGCCCGGCCGGCGAGCAGGCTTCGATTAGGCTGTGTCGATGTCAGAGGGGATCGAGCAGCCGGTGTATCGGATCGTGCGCCACAGTCCGGGCGTACTTCACATGTATCGCGACGATGAACACATCGACAGCGACACTGAAAGCGACGAGGATTCGCGCGAAGACATCGAACGCTATGGCACCTTGGTGGCGTGGGATGAGGACTACACCAGCGTCGAGCGGTGGGATGCCGTCGAGACAGACCCACCATGGCGAACCCTCATCGCTGTCAGTTTCCGTTATGTGACTTGGCAATTCGAGGACGTCACGTGTTGGGACGAAATCGATTCGGCGGGCTGGGTCGCCCGACATATCGAGGCGGTGGGTCCGAACCTGACCTACACCGCTGCCACGTCGCTGACTGAGGCACTCGCCGCCCGGGATCACGGCGGGCTGGATGCGGTACGCGCTTACGAGCGGCGGTACGGAGTTCACCCCGAGGTCGCCACGCCAGCCGAAACGCTGGCCGGTCTTGCGCGGATCAACGGCCGGGAGTTCATCGAGCGGTGGAGTGCCGCGCGTGCCAGCCTGGACACATAGGGACCGATGTCTACGACGATGACTCTGAACCGTCGGCCGGCGGCGCGCGCCTTGCGTGACTTGCGACGGCATCGGCAAACGGCGACGGAACTGAATCCCGCTCACGTCCATGGCCTCCCGCTAGCCTCGGAGGCCGTCCCCGTCACGAGAGTGAGGGCCAGCGCCAGCCAGCCCGGCAGACTCGGCGAGGGCTTCTGCCGCGACCCCGCGGTTCGCCGCGGCCAGCACGGTCGCCGGAAGCTCAACGGGCAGAGATGATCGCGGTCTCGGCGAACGCACGATAGTGGCACCCCTTTATTGTCAAGCCGTGGATGCGGGTGCGGGGTTAGCCTGTTGGGTGGGTCCGGGTTGTGGCTTGTCCGAAGGATCGGTGTTCGGGT